>CATXZD010000032.1 GCA_958403905.1 uncultured Ruminococcus sp. | reverse complement strand
TCAAGCGTCCAGCCCGAACGTTCACCGTTGGCAAAAGATACATTACAGCCGTTATCCAGAAGCTCAACAACAGTTGCCGCCGTTGAAAACACTACGCCGTCCTCCGAGAAATTCTGAACGTCCAGCACATTAAACTGCGACTGGGTTGAAGCAAAAGATACGGTCTGAAGCTTCTCGCCGCTGAGAATCACCTTGTGGCTGCCGGAGCAGTAGAAATTGTTCTGATAGCTGCTGTGGTAATATTTTTGCGTGAAATCGCCTTTTAACTCGATAGTTCCGGCAGAAAGTTTGCTGTTGCTATAACACGGAACGACAAGCATATTGCCGTTGACAAGGATATAATCCTCGTCATTCTGCATTGTGAGATATCCATCGCCGTAATTGTAATTTGTACGCTTGAGGTTGAAATCTCCACCTATATACAGTTTGCCCTTGTTCACGTTCAAGTATCCGTTGCTCAGCCATACGTCACCGTCTACATTAAGGGTGTAGCCGTTCAGATTAAATGTACCTCCGTTGATGAAGATATTTGCCGCTTTAATATCTTTTGTCAAAGTATAATTTGAGTTAACAGTAAGATTGGTGTGAGCACATATCTCATTGCTTTCCAAAAGCAGTTTTCCATTTTCGTCAAAAGCACTTACACAAATAAAGTATTCGTTTGCGCTTTCCAGTTCATCTATATTATAATGGGTAGATTCGATTTTCTCCGCAACAACATTGCCATTTACAAAAACGGAATATTCAGATGCCTGCTCCGGCTTATCCCATTTTATAGAAATGCTATTATCGGTTTGCCCGGTTACTCTTAAGGACGATTCGAAACTGATTTTATTAGTATTTTCATCGGTCAAGTCGGACGTTACAGATTCGTTGGAGATTGAACCTGTGGCATAACCGTCTGCCTGTGCCGTTGATAAAACTAATCCTGCAGCCAATAAGGAACTTGCTATTTTCTTTTTCATTGTATTTATACCTCCCAAGCACATTTAATGTTAATATACACTTGCAGAAAAATTACCATAAAACGTCATATTTTTCAATCGATTTTAGACAAAAGGGCGTTTTGAGGGAACGAAATAAAAATATAGATAAAAAAGAAAGCCGAATGCGTTTCGGCTTTCACATATCAAAGCAAATTACCGTTTATCCCCATATATGCATTTGCAACAATTTCATTGCCGCATATTTGCTTTATTGAGAAATAAACACCGGTCAAAGGTGAGTATTGCCTGCTCAAAGCATACTCACATAGTCTTTTGTTCATCTTCGGTAATCCGCCTACATTGCCACAATATGTAAACAATACCGCATTTTCTAATCTGAAGTGTGGTTTAAAGATATAATGACAATTACTTTTAAAGGGTTTGTTCACCGGAATGATTACCTCTACCCCGAGTATAGTTTGCTTGGATTCTTCCGTTTCCTCACTGACAGTTAAGACAATATTGTCAGTAATCTCAAGACCGAGAACCGAGATGTTGTCACAAATGTGTTTTATCATATCGCCAAGGGAATCCTTTTCAACCCTTGTGCGATATGACAACACATTATCAAACCACAGCTGTTGATTTTCGATTACATTCATTCTCTCACCCTATTAACCAAAAATCCAGTACCATATATAATCCCAAAAGCCCATTTTTCTTCCTCCTCTCATAAAGCTTGCTGTTTAATTAAAATTGGAGTAAATTCAATTGTGTTAGGGCATAAATATGTTCCATTTCCCCAATATACAAACTTTGATACATCCATACAATCAAACAGTAACTTAATCTATAAATCCTACGCAAATACTATCCGCAGGATTATGCCTTAATTATATTTAACCAAACATCTTCAATCAATGGATTTTGGACAAAAGGCGTTTTTTTAAGAACGAAACGAAAAAATTATTGCAAAAGTATACTAAATGATGTATAATAATTCTTGAAGGGCGGTGTGATAATGCTTAATATGAAAGCTGCGGTATGCGATGACGAAAAAACATTTCACAAGGAAATTTCCGGTTTAGTACGCAGATATATGAGAGCCAGAAATATTGAAATATATACAGACTTTTATGAGGACGGAGAAGAACTATTGCGTTCTCAAAAGAAGTACGACATTATTTTTCTTGACTATCAGATGGAGGGTATAAACGGCATTGAAACCGCCGAAAAACTGCGCAAAACAAATTTGGACAGCGTAATTATTTTTATAAGTGCTTATCCTGCGGCAGCACTTGACGCTTATGAAGTTAAAACTTTCCGCTTTCTCGTAAAACCCATTGATGAGTCCAAGTTCTTCAAAGCACTTGACGATTATATAAAGTCGATAGATTATGATAATCTTCTTTTACTTCATACCCACGGGGGAGATTATAAAATAAGATTATCCGAAATTATTTATCTTGAAGCTGACGGGAAATACACAACTGTCCGCACCAAAGACAGAGTACTTCGCATTCATATAAATCTGAAACAACTGGAAATTAAACTTCCGACTTCAAATTTTATACGCTGCAGCAAATCTTATGTTGTAGGATTTTCGCACATAAGCAATCACAACAGCACCGAGATTTTCTTTGATAATGGCGAACGGGCGTGCATTGGCGCACATTACGCCGCACGTTTCAAAACCGAATTTCAGAATTATATTATGAGATACAACGAGGTACATTGATTATGAACATCGCGGCTGATATATCACAAATAGTCGGCGGACTGGCTGAAATACTCGCAATTGTCGTGTGCATTGATTTCTTGGGAACAGATGAACAATTCAATGTAAAAAAGCCCCATGCTGTACTTGCACTGATTGTACATACAGCAATATCTGTCGCAACTTTATTATTAAACAATACGCTGGATAATTCTGCAGGATTTTTTATGGCTTTATTATACGCAGCCAAAAATATCATTTCTTTGCTTATACTGTATAGACATATAAATTTGAAGATAATATATTCTACAATTTTTATTGATTTAGCAATATCCTTTCTGTCGTCATGTGTGTCCTGCGTTTCAGCAAATCTGTCCGAGAATAATTCAAGAAATATTTCGCCTTATGTCACTCTGGCGGTTCAGGCGGTTGTATTGTTCTCGTTCTTGATATTAAGGAGGAAACTGGACTCCCAAAAAGTTATACCTGTTCTTGAGATTATTCCAAAACGTATTTTTGCCTTGCTGTTACTCACGCTTGTGTGTTTAAGCGCAATGACCTCATTGATATGCGTCAACACCGATGAATATATGCTAAAAGCGAATTTCTTGATTGCAATGGTTATATTGCTTTCTATCATCTTTGCCAGTATTGTTATTTCATTGTTTATAAACGTAATTGCCAAGCAGTATTTTACATCTACAACGCAAATGATGGAGAAACAGGTGGAACTTCAAATCAGTCATTATGACAGTCTTGTAAAATCGGAATGCGAAATAAGTAAGTTCCGTCACGATTACAACAACCATTTAAGAAGCATTTTATCACTAATCCGTATGAATGAATACGTTCAGGCGGAGGAATATATTGAAAAGCTGCAAAAGATAAAGTACAAAACCGATACTGTGCTGTTCTATACAGGAAACAGGCTTGCCGACGCGATTTTGTCGGACAAGTCGTCTGCGCTTGGCGATAACTGCCGCATTGAATATTCTGGAATAATTCCCTCGTCTATTGAAAACGTTGATTTGTGCGTTATTTTAACAAATGCATTGGATAACGCCGCTGAAGCCTGTCAGAAAATCCAATCACACAGCGTAATCTCGGTTCAGGCAAGTAAGCAGCAAGGGTATTTTGTCTTGTCAATAAAAAATCCTACCGCCTGCACTGAGAATTACAGCTATATACCGTCCTCCACCAAGTCTGACAGCGGACAGCACGGTATAGGTTTGCACAATATTGAAAGCACCGTGAAGAAATACGACGGTCAGATGAAAGTCAAATGTGAAAACGGTTTTTTTGAACTTATGCTTACAATGAAGATATAAATTACACGCCGCTTTGTTTCGGACTTATCGAGTCTGAATACCGAACCGTGTAAATGCCAATAATACCCACAGGAAGTGAGGTATGAGCACATGAAAAGAACACACGGATTAGACGAGCGAGAGATGGAACTGGTGAAGCTGCTGATGGCAGACTGCCAGACCACCGGAGACATTCAGGCAAAGCTGAAAAAGCTGTTTGCCGGGACAATAGAGCATATGCTCGAAGCAGAAATGGACGAACATCTCGGCTACTAGAAAAACTCCGTAGCCGGGAATAACTCCGGAAACAGCCGGAATGGTTACGGGAAAAAGACGATAATCAGCGATTGTGGCGAGTGCGAAATCGCTGTTCCGCGCGACAGAAACGGCGATTTTGAGCCTAAAGTCATTGAAAAGCGACAGACAAGAACCGACGAGATCGAACAGAAAATCATGCAGATACCGTACGCCGGCTGAACAAGTTCAGCTTAGGAATGTCTCAGCGTGACATTGAAGATACGTTAAAGCAGATCTACGGAACCGAAATTTCACAAGGCCTGGTTTCACGTATAACCGACAAAATTCTGCCGGAAGTCAACGAGTGGCAGAACCGCCCGCTTGATGCAGTTTATCCGGTCGTTTTCTTCGATGGGATCGTGTTCAATTCGCGCAAGGTTAACAAAATTGTCACGAAATGCGTGTATTTTGTGCTGGGTATAAACATGGATGGTCATAAGGAAATCCTCGGCACCTGGATATCGGAAAACGAGTCCGCGAGCTTCTATGCAAGCATATGTTCTGACCTCCAAAGCCGCGGCGTTAAGGACATTTTCATTGCCTGCCACGATAACCTCACAGGGCTCTGTAATGCGATAAACTCGGTTTTCCCCAAGACGAAGAATCAGCTCTGTATAGTCCACCAGATCCGCAACAGCTGCAAGTTCGTACCGTACAAGGATCGTAAGGCAGTATGCGCTGATCTGAAGAAAATCTACGGCGCTGTGAACCTTGATGATGCCGAATTTGCGAAAGAGGAATTCCGTGAGAAGTGGAACAAAAAGTACCCGAATATTCTGAAATCCTGGGATAAAAACTGGGCTGAATTAACGGTATTTTTTGAATATCCCCAGGAAATTCGTAAGATAATATACACGACGAATGCCGTCGAGGGCTACCATAGAATGGTCAGAAAATTCACTAAATCCAAGTCGATTTTTCCGACCGATGACGCTATCCGCAAGGTTGTTTATATGAGCGTTTCCGAGATTTCGAAGAAGTGGACTATGCCGGTTCGCGACTGGGGCCTGGCTTACGCCCAGTTCATGGTTTATTTTGAGGACAGATTTGCAGCCTAGGATCAACTCGGGGCTCTATCTGTCGGTCAACCCCTCTGTCACTTCGTGACACCTCCCCCACTGGGGGAGACCACCCCGAACCCCGGAGTTTATCCGCTGGAAGATACCGGTGAAGTAGAAAAGCAGCGAATTAGCT
>CATXZD010000031.1 GCA_958403905.1 uncultured Ruminococcus sp. | reverse complement strand
AAAAAACATTTCCGTAGGGGACGGGTTCCCACACGTCCCATTCACAAAAATTGCAACGCAATTTTTGTGTGGACACGGCACGCCATGTCCCTACGTCAACGCCGCTATAATTCCAACGCTAATTTATCGTTTGTATTAATTCGTAGGGAACGACTTTGAATTTATTATAGGATTGAATGGCTTTGGGCGACTGCCGTACCGTTCCCTACATTGTTGCAAAAATTCGTTGAGCTGACAAACCTTTCCAAACAACACGCACTATTATAAATTCGGAGCGTAGCGACCATTAACTCCACTCTCCTTACTCCAAACTCCACACTCTGCAAAATTATCGTTTAATTTATAGAACGGGATAATTATATTTTTTATAACTGATTAAAAATTCACGCTTGAAAAAGCTCTGCATATTATATGATATAAACTTGATTAAAACCATACGGCGAAATTATTTATGCCGTTACAACGAATATTTCGGGTGTTTTTATATGAAAAAAAGCGATATAAAAGCGTTTGGTATAGTAGGCGGAGATAAACGTCAGCTTTTTCTTGCAAAATCGGTATCCGACAGTTGTTGTGATGTGATTTTAGGCGGTTTTGATAAGCTTTCGGGTATGGGCGCACTCACTCTTGCTGATGTTCATACAACGATTTTTGAAAGCGACGCTGTGATTTTTCCTCTTCCGTCTGTTCGTGCAGACCGCAGTATAAATACTCCGTTTTCAGAAAGAAATGTAATTCTTACCGATGAAGAAACCGATGAATTAATGAAAAAGCCTGTTTTTGTTTCAATGAGCGACAAATTTATCAAGGCTTATCCAAAATTAAAAAATGCTCGTATTTTTGACTATGCCGCAAAAGACGAATTTGCAATTCTTAACGCATTGCCAACAGCCGAGGGGGCAATTGAATGTGCAATGAATAAATTTGAAGGTACAATTTCGGGTAGTAAATGCCTTATAGTAGGGTATGGCAGAATAGGAAAAATCCTTGCAAAGAGCCTTCGTTCGCTTGAAGCGGATGTAACTGTATGCGCCCGCTGTGAAAGTGATTTTGCATATATCTCGGCACTCGGTTACAAAAGCCGGGACACAAGAAAGCTTAAAAGCATAAGAGGTTATGACATTGTGTTCAATACAGTGCCGTCATTAATTTTTGACAAAGACTTGCTTATGAATACCGACAGAAATACACTGATAATCGACCTTGCCTCAGCTCCGGGAGGAGTTGACTTTGAGGCGGCGCACAAATTCAGGCTTGATGCGGTAAGAGCCTTGTCTCTCCCCGGAAAATGTGCGCCAAAAACCGCAGGAGAAATAATAAAAACAACAATTTTCAATATTATAGAGGAGGTTTACAGGTGACAAAAGCAACCATAGGTTTTGCAATGTGCGGTTCCTTTTGCACCTTTTCAAAAGCCTTTTTGCAGATGCAGAGGTTAGTTGACTCGGGCTGCAAGGTGATACCGATTATGTCGCAGAACGCCTACTCAACCGACACACGCTTCGGAAAGGCAGAGGAAATGGTAAAAAAAGCAGAAGAAATTACAGGGGAAAAGGTGTTGCATACTTCGGTTCAGACAGAACCGCTCGGACCAAAAAAAATGTGCGACTTGTTAGTCATTGCACCCTGCACGGGAAACACACTTGCAAAGCTTTCGCTTGGAGTTACCGACACATCGGTGACAATGGCGGCAAAATCACATTTAAGAATACTTCGCCCTGTACTGCTGTGCGTAGCAACAAACGACGCACTCGGTGCATCTGCTCAGAACATCGGCAGGTTAATGAACACAAAGAATATATTTTTCGTGCCGATGAAGCAGGATGACTGTGTTAAGAAGCCAAATTCGCTCGTAGCAGATTTTGACAAATTGCCGATTTGTGCAGAATATGCGCTCAGATATGAGCAATATATGCCCGTTTACGAATGAAAAACAATAAAAAGAAACGAACAGGGAGCTGTCTGAAAAGCGCTTGAAAACATATTTTGCATAATTAATATGCAGATTATGACTAATCAAGCCGCTTTTGACAACTCTCTGATTATATTATGTAAAAATATTCAAAATTAAGCAAATACTTAGCAGATATGGTAACTCTTACTGAAAGACAGTTATTGACGGCAGACGCCAATAAAGATAATCACATCAATTTATTAACAGAATATTATAGAGGGGCATCCGGTATTATGGGCATACCAATAGTGCATTATCAATATATTTATGCGTGGAAGGCAGCTGAAAGTGTTTTAAGTAATAAAAACGCTACCGAAGCTGACTATCAGAATGCCCTTGACATGTTAAAAAACGATGCATTAAATAATGTATTTGTGTATTATTATTATGCCGAAGCTACATATGAGCTTGCATTAAAAGAAGAAAATTACAACAACTGGTATTCAGACGAAGATTGGACTGATTTTCAGAATAAGCTTGCTCAGTTAAAGGTTGTACTAGACGAAAATAAAGGAAATAAAGTGGAAGAATCTTTTGAGTCAGAGCTAGCAAATGCATATCGTGCTTTGATGGGCAGTTATAATAAGATGACAAACGCATACACCTTAAAAGGCGACCTGAATAAAGACGGCGAAGTAAACGTTTTAGATGTTACGCTTCTTCAAAAATATCTTGCAGGCACTGAAAACCTGACCGGCGCACAGAGAAAATGCTTGCCAATGCAGAGGAGTACGAAAATCCGAAAATAACAGAGGCTACTTTAATTCAGAAGTATGCTGCAGAACAGATAAGCGAATTCCCTGACTATGGTAATTTTTTTCTGATGATGAAAGGGTAAATTATCTTGATGAAGATTTAGTGTATGAAAGAACATTAAACTTTAACATTTGTCCTCGTAAAGCAAGTCCTCAAATTTATCGTATCAGAAATGAGTACAGATACCAGACATATGAGATAATATTCGGTTATTATTTATGGTGTAATTAGAACGGATATGAACCGTAATTAATTACATATTTTTCAAAGAGTCGGCTTAAGTCGGCTCTTTTTTAACAGCAAAAATTCTTATCTTTGAAATTTTAAGAAAAATGGAATAATTATATTGTGTTTTTGTATAATATGTAACAAGAATATTTATAAATAATTTACAAAATTTGTAAAACTTATGAAAAGTGTTTGATTTTTTTTGAAAACGTGTTATTATATAAGTGTAAACATTATTGCGTATTAGAATAATATTTAAGTGCTTTGATGTTTACAACGCAAATACCTAAGGAGCTGATGAAATGAGCTGCAATAAAATTATCACTATTACAAGACAATTTGGTTCGGGTGGACACGAAATTGGTGAAACCCTTGCCCAAAAACTTGAAATTCCATTCTATGATAAAGAGCTTATTTCGCTTGCCGCTAAGGAAAGCGGCATCTGTCCCGAAGTGTTTGAAGAGGTTGACGAAAAGGCTACCAACAGCCTGTTGTATTCGCTGTCGGTGGGACTATATAACTACGGAAACGGTTTTTCGTCAATGGGTGATTTGCCCGTAAACGACCGCCTTTACATCTTACAGCATAAGATTATTAAAGAGCTTGCAGAGAAGGAAAATTTTGTAGTAGTCGGAAGATGCGCCGATTATGTTTTGAAGGATAATCCGAATATTGTGAAGGTATTTATTTATGCAGATATTGACAGCAGAGTAAAAAGAGCTGTTGACAGACGTGATATAGATCCTGCAAGGGCTAAACAGGCGGTTATCAAAGCAGATAAAGCAAGAGCAAATTACTACAGTTTTTATTCAGGCAAAAAATGGGGTCTGGCTGATAACTATGACCTGTGTATTAACAGCACACATATTTCAGCCGATCAGGCAGTTGAGCTTATTTTGAGCTATCTAAATATTCTTGACAAAAAATAACCTGCATATATGACCATTTCCTGAATATACTATAATGTTTATGAAGGAGGTGTGAATATGAAATTCATCGTTATGGATCTTGATGATTTTATCTTTGGTAACGAAGAATGGCACGAGAGTGAAAGATAATCATTTTTTTAAGGAATTCTAATTTTGAAAATATAATTTGATTATTTTCATTTGACATAAAATCATACAAATATCACACAAAAAGCGGAGGACACAAGATAGTATCCTCCGCTTATTTTGTGCCCCTGAACGAAACGAGGGCTTGTGTTCAATTAGTAAATAATAATTATAAATTAATAATTACGGTTATCCATTTTAGTAAGCTAAACGATAATTCAATTAACAAATTACAATTAACAATTGAGGGTCACTACGGTCGAGTGCCTCGACACGCAAATCGAGCGGAAAAATCGGTTGTTTAGATAAAAACGGTCGCCCGAATTATAAGTTGATATAATGGTAACGTTTTATATTATAGCGATAACGTATAATTTTCAATCGTAGGGACACATCAGCCGTGTCCGTAGTGATTATCAAACGAAACCGATTATATCTATATTATCGTAACGAACAAATATTTCCGTAGGGGACGGGTTCCCACACGTCCCATTCACAAAAATTGCATTGCAATTTTTGTGTGGATACGGCTGATGTGTCCCTGCAACTGTAAAGGCAACGTTCTATATGAAAACCGAGCCTATAATTTCAGTTTCCTAAAACCGATAGTTTAATTAATAAATATGCGCAATGCATTATAAATTATGCATTGAAAGTCAGCTGTTATTTCCGATAAATGAAAGCGGATCAGCGTAGTTTCCGTTTACCTTTACGGCGACGTGAATGTGGTTTTTGTCGCCTGCTTCATACGGAACCGAACCTACAGTGCCGATTTTACCGCCTGCCGTAACAGAATCACCCTCGCTCACGCTTATGTCACCAAGTCCGCTGTAAATGCAAACCGCGTCGTTTACCGATATTTCAACGGTTTTGCCATACATTTTGTCCTCGCTGACCTTTGTTACTGCTCCGTCAGCCATGGCACAAACATCGTCGCCAAGCTCTCCGTAAAAGTCAACTCCGAGATGAGGTTTCCACACGTTCGGTGTTTTGAAATACACACTGTCCTTGCTGAATTCACGGAGAATATTGTTCGATTTCAGCGGATAGGTGAGCGACAAATTGGTTGAAAGCATAGTCTTAAGTGCGTCTTCGTGCGCTTCGGTTGTTGATGGCTGAGTTGTGTTTTCCTGCGAAACAGCCGTTACCTTAGGAATAGTCGAGTCAAGCTTAGGCTCGGCAAGTGTTTCCGTAACTCCTGTGACAAGTTGATTTACCGGCTGAGCCTGTGTGGTTGCGGTCTGCGGTTCAGTGGCTTTTTGCGGAACGGACATGGTGTTGTATGTTGAATAAATCGCCATACTGACGGCTATAAGGCAGATTGAAAACGCAGTATAAAAGCCAATTTTTTCTCTGCGGCTGCGTTTTTTGCGCCTGTTGTTTCTGTTATAATAATCGCTCATAGAAGCACCTCCGCAATTATTATTGTCAGAGATATTCTGTTTATGCAGATTTTTCAAAATAATGCTTTTACAATAAAAATGAAAATATGTTTAATCCATTAAACATTTTGACAACTAATAATAATTGAAAAGACTTATGAACAAATATATCAATTAATATAGCATTTTATGAAACAAAATAACTATTGTATTTGTAGGCTTTGAGTGGTATAATTAACCATAAAGAATAATACTTCATATATAGAAAATTTATTTGGAAAAGGTCTGTTTATTGACCGTATTGTGTGTATATTTGGGTGATAATATGAAAAAATTAGTTATTTTTGGTTTTGACGGAACTATTGCAGATACCTCGCCGGGAATACTTTACTGTTTTAACACAACTGCAACAGCTATGGGCTATCAGCCTGTTGACCATGACGCTCTTTACGGTGTTATCGGAATTCCGCTTGAGGATGGATTCAGAAAGCTTTTCAATATGAAAGATGACGAAATTGAATATGCTACGAATAACTACAGCAAACTTTATTCGCAAAAGGGTGAGGAGATGTTCTCTCTTTATCCCGGCATAAAAAACACACTCGCTCAACTTCGCAAAGAGGGCTGTAAGATTGCGATTGCAACGCAGAAACACAGAATGTTCACCGCTGATATGCTTGGGGTTTACGATATTGCGGATTTATTCGACGCAGTTTGTGCAACCGATGTAAATACAAATCTTATGAAGAGTGATTTGATTTTGCAGGCTTGTGAGCAAACAGGTGTCAGTGTGGAGGATGCAATTTTAATCGGCGACAGCAACGTTGACGCAGAGGGTGCGAGAAATGTTGGAATTGACTTCGGCGCAGCACTTTACGGTTGGGGCTTTAGGTCAAAAGAGGAAGCCGAAAAGTATAACTGCAAGACGAGTTTTAATTCCGCAGATGAAATATTCCTAAAACTGTCTATGCTATAAATTGCTGATAATTGGTTTATGGATTTTAGTTTTGTACGGTCAACAGTTGCTTTGCATTTTTTGAAGATTGACTTAGTTTTGCATATAAAAGTTATATTAAACAGCTATAAGTTAATGCAAATAAAAAGGTTGACAATTTATAGAATCTAAGTTATAATAATGAGGCTGTCGCAACAGCGGCGGCATATCGAGGTGTAGCTCAGTTTGGTAGAGTGCTTGGTTTGGGACCAAGATGCCGCAGGTTC
>CATXZD010000030.1 GCA_958403905.1 uncultured Ruminococcus sp. | reverse complement strand
ACTGGTCGGGCGAGGTCGGAATGTGGCAGTACACGGACGGCGGCGCGGTCGCGGGCATCGGCTCGGCGGTGGATTGCAACTACTGTTATGTTGACTATCCGAAGCAAATTAAAGCCGCGGGTCTGAACGGCTTCACCGCTCCGAAAGCCTTGAAAGCGCTGGACAGCGAGGGGTTCAAGCGCGGCGACAAGGGCGTGGGCGTGTATGCGTACAAACAGCTCCTGCGGCTGGGTTGTGCGGCGCTCGGTGTGGCTGAGAACCTCGCGGACGACGGCGGCTTCGGCGGGGGTACGGAGAAGGCTACCAATGCGGTGCTCGGGAAGCTGGGGTACAAGCAGAACGGGGTCGCGGGTAAGCGATTGATGGGTAAGATCTATGCTAAAATAAAAAAGTAAATATGTATAAAAAGCCTGTTAAAACTGTCTATGTGAAGTTTTAACGGGCTTTTTTTGTTCGTTTTTCACAAAAAAGTATAAAATCATTTACATTCCTAATATTATATGATATAATGTAAAAAACATAAAAGGAGAAATCGTTATGAATTATGATAATTATTTACTCTACGTTTTAGGAACGGTAGATAGTTATACGATAAAAGCAAAGAAACATTTACGTAAGCTTTTTATAGAGCAAAATATTGTTCAAAAAGATTCTCAGATTACTTTTGAAAATATTGGTGAAGACTGTGTAGATGTTAGTGAGATGGCTCTTGCAGAATCTTTAAAATATGCCATTAAAACTAATAAAAATGCTGTGAAGATATTTGAAAAATGGGAATTTGAAAAGGATTACAAGTATTCTGTACTTTTTGATTGTGATAACTTTTCAGAAATATTCGGAGCTCTTGAGGAAAAGCTAAAGTCAGATGAAGAGCATGATGAAAGTAGCCAAATATCAGAATCATTTGATGTTGCAGTTGGTTATAAAACGAATGATATGATAATGCTTAAGTATAATATGCTTTTATCAGTTCTTGATCCAACGAATCAAAATGAACTCTTGATAAAGTATCCTTTTTTAGTTGTATTGAATAAAAAAATAGAAGCCATAGAGTTTAGATTTGATGCAATAAAGAGGGTATTTTTGTCTGAAAAGGATGAACAAAATATTTATTCGATTTTAGTAAAAAATATTAGAAATATACTTAAAGAGCAATATCAATTGGAACTCACACCTATCGATATGGAGTTTATGACAAATTTGCCAAAAATGGACGTTAAAAATGCAGTTGTGATGGCTGAGTATAGAAAATTGCCAACAGGCGGAAATGCACAACTTGAGGTAGGAAAAAATGAAGATTATAGATTGCCCATAATTGGCGATTTAAAAGATATTATTAAAAAACATCAATTAGAGTTAGATAAAGTACCCTCACTATACAATTCTTTAAAACAGTTTATTTTTGAAAATGATGAGTTATCTGACTATACATGGATTGAAGTGATGTGGCCTGCTGAAGTAAAAACAAGAAGCATTCGTGTTAAATTCATTTTTAATTATAAGGGCGAAAACTATACTTTGATTCAACATTATAGTAATAATGCTTTAATCGGGATGGAGAGGATGAATGATGTTATTAAATACATTAGCGAGTATAGAAAAATTGATCAAAGAAAATCTTCAAATGAATGATGAGCATATTAAATTGTATCTAAATATTTTTAAATACTATGATAAGGAAAGATGGATTTATCCAGGCGTTATAAAAAGAAAGCTTAAAGTTCCTATTATTGAAGTTTATAGTGTTTTGTCTTGCATGGAGGAATATGGAATTTTAAAAAGCTTTTATGAAATATACTGCAATAACTGTCAACATTCGGCGGGAGAGGTTTTTGAAGCATTTAATGAATTACCGGATGAATATGAATGTGATCATTGTGGCAGTACTTTTTCTGGTCTTGAAAATGCTATCATTATTTATAAGGTAATTGTAGAATGAATAATAGTGACGAATATACATTTTTAGAATTATTGGACAATGCAAATGAAATTTGTTCCAATAGGAAAATATGTCAATTAAAAACTGAACAAAAAAAACAATACAATACTTTACTCTCTAAATTAGAAGAATCGCATAGTAAATCACTTTCAAAAAAAGAGAAGGGGAATGCTTTAGAAAATTTAGTTAATTATCTTTTAGAAGTGTCAGGAGATTTATTTCAAGTATATAGCAATGTTAGAACAAATACGAACGAAATAGATCAACTAATAAAATTAAAACCTAAGGGAAAAATTTTAAATTCACATGGGGTGCTTGATAATCGTTATAAGGAATTTATATGTGAGTGTAAAAATTTTGAAAGTAAAGTCAGTGTAACCTACGTTGGAAAACTTTTTAGTTTAATGAGATCATGCGGAATTAGTTTCGGAGTTTTGTTTTCTTATTCCGGAGTAACAGGTAAAAAATGGAATTCAGCAGCAGGGTTAGTAAAAAAGATATATATGAAATCACAAATTAACAATAATTGTTGTACAATTATTGATTTTAATATGAATGATTTTAAGATGATTAGTAATGGCTCGAATTTTTTGGATATAATTGAAGATAAAATTACTATGTTGAAATATGATACTGATTTTGAGAGTAAAATTCAACCTCATTGTGCAGAGAAAAAATTTAAAGACCTCATGGATTCATAGCTTCATTTTCAAAAAGAAATAAATTAAACTTATGTTTATTGTTTTATGGAAGTAAATTACAAACAGTTGGCGCGTGTGTATCGGCATATATGTGAGCGGACGGACTATTTCCGACCTGCTGACGAGGCGGCGCGCAAACCATTTCGAAGCATATATTCTGCTATCGTTAACGCAGAAATACAAGGTGCTGACATGGCAGCTATGAGATCCGAAGTCTGCGCATTGATAAGTTGGACGATTCTTCGCAGTTCGCTTGATTATACTCCGTCAGAATCTGAGCAATGGGAGTTCCTAAATGCCTATTATGAAATCTGAAACCATGCACGATTTGTACACGATAAAACCAATTTGTAAAATTATGTATGCAAAGCTGCACACGGCGATAAGCGCGGAAACCGTTGGTTTTGCTGGGTTTTGTGCGTGTTAGAAAAGCGGTTGAAATGGGGAGAATTGGGCTATTTTTACTCCCGTCACCTCGACCAAAACTGCACACTGATTTTGATACGATGCGTTATCAGAACGGTGTGCAATTTTTTTATGCGAAAACCCTTGATTTTAAAGGCTTTTCTGCAATATTTAACGATTAAAGGCTCTGAGCTGACCTAAAATAGGTCTTATCAGAGCCTTTTCACTTTTTACCTTTATACTTTTTAACGAAAGGTCGTAAGGGTGTGCATTTTCAGCAGGTGGGTGTGCACTTTTTAATTATTCCTAAAAATAACAAAAAGCCACAAGACTTGCTCATTAAAATTTGAGCAGTCCTATGGCTCTGTTATTTTACGATACTAACCTTAGTGCCGCTTCCATAAACATCTACTTTTAACCTATTGCAGCAACATCTGCATATATTAAAATTCAATTTGTGCTTCAGAACTGTGAAATTTAGCCGCTAACAATGTATAAAGTTGGGGTGATAAGTATCAAAGCTTTTCAGAAGTAAGTTTGATGTAGAATGTTTAAGATTTACGCCAACTGAAAAGCCACTATACCCACAATGCAGATCATACTTCCGATCAAATTGAGCCGTGAACGCTTTTCTCTGCGAATCAGCCCTATTACGAAAAGCGTTACAAGGATCATTGGCTGAATGAACGAGTAATTTGCAAGGCTTATAGATATAACCGCATTTTCAAGCAGCATTCCGAGCGTATTTGGAATTCTGGCAAGCACTACCTTAACAACGCCGCTTCGATTATTCTTAATAAGTTCCCGGATATGAACTCTCGGCAGCATTATCAGCGAAATTATCACCATAGCCGGAAGAAGCTGCATGGTTGATGAAGCATATGGAGAGAAACTCCTTATAACCAGCCCGTACCCGTATTTTGAAACAAGATATAACACCAACGGCAGAATTATCTCTTTATAGTTTACACTGCCACATTTAGACGACTTTGCAATAAATACAAGGCCTGCTGCTGTTGCAAATATACAAATCAGTTTGAAAACACTGAGTTCAGACCCGAAAAAAATGTCGGTGAAATAAGACGCAAACAGGGTTATCCCGAGCCACGCTTTCAACTCAAAAGCGGAAAGCTGTTTCAGCACCCGTGCGCTCATCTGGAATTCAAGCATTTTGCACATTGCAACCAGTAATACCGCTAAAAACGACTGCCATGTAAAACTGAAACTCAGATTCTGGAAAGGCAGGCTTGCAGCAAGGAACACTGACATCGACGAGCACATCAGGAATGTAAATTCATCGCCGGAGAAGTTGGCTTTGGCAGCGGCGTATTTGTCATTCAGCGAGCATATTGTATAGCAGGCTGTCACAGCGAGCATCAGAATAACAACGTTCATAATCGACCTCTATTATGATGAATAAAACATACTGACACGTTTATTTACCTGTCCAGAATGCATAGTCGGTCCTTGATGTTCCGTCGCTGAAATATGCTTTAGCACATATCTTGTTTTTCGTGCCGGGTTTTATCTTTATATTTTCCCACACGAAAACAGTGCTCTCGTCATCGGGAAGTTCGCACCGGGGTATCCTGCCGTGCGAAACATCATTTATACAAAGCTCCACAGTGTCCGCATTTGAATAAACCTTTACAAAAGGGACATCACAATTCCTGTATTCATGCCTGCGTTCAGTTATATAAACGGTTTTTTCGCTGCTCCATACGGATCTGTAAAAGAAATATACGTCCTTGGGAATACGCTCCCTTGTGCAAAGTCCTTTGTCGTTCTGCGACTTTGTATCTCCCTCTACTCGCCCGTAGGACGCAAAATCGAACATACACCATATAAATTCAGCCCATAGGTACTTTCTGACCGAGAATTGTTTCCACAATATCTCGTGCAGCTGCGACTGATAGTTCTCATAATGTCGTACTCCGACAGGGTCTATATCGCTTTTCCAATTCACATTGTCCTTGTGCTGCGAAATTGCCCCACCGCCGCCGTATTCGGAAAGGCAGACAGGGCGCTTTTCCTTTTCGTTATGGTATAGGTCAAGCCATTCGCCGAAATTCTCCGCACTGCCGGCATCCTTATACCAGCCAAAATAACGGTTATACCCGACCACATCAGCGGAAAGCTCCAGAAATCTGCCGTAAAACTGATTGTCTGCAAAGGTTTTCAGCCTTGTATCGTCCTCTTTGCAGGCAATTTCATAAAGCTCGCTGTAAAGCCCGAATATTTCATCGGTCATCTGGTGAAGTTCGTTGGACAATCCCCAGACAATAACTGACGGATGATTGTAATTCTGCCTGATAAGCTCACGAAGCTGCTGTTTTGCGTTATCTCCAAAGCCGTCTGAAAGAACATGAGCGTCGCTGTCATCGGCAGACATTTTATTGATTATGCCTATCTCCGTCCAAACGCACAGACCCAGCCTGTCGCATAATGAATACTCATGGTCACAATGCTGGTAGTGAGCCATTCTTACAGCGGTACAGCCCATGTCACGAATGATATGATAATCTCGCTCACGCTGAGCGTCAGTCATTGCCCAGCCGGATTCGTAACTGTCCTGGTGGTAGTTCACCCCATGGAGCGGATATGGCTTGCCGTTGAGGAAAAAGCCGTTAGCGGCATCTATGCGGTACGAGCGTATTCCGAATTCCTGTTCAATGCTATCGACAGGTTTCCCGTTGCAGAATAAGGTTATCTCCGCACGATAAAGGGCGAGAGAGTTTACTCCGTTCCAGAGTTTCGGGCAGTTGATTTTTCCCGAAAGCGTTATCCTGTCTTTGTCCGCTCTGCCGAAAAACTCCGTTACAGGCTTTCCCTGCGGATCAAATATCACAGCCTTAGCCTCTGCGGTTTCGGCTTTATCCAGCTTGACAAGTATGCCTATATCCGCAGATGTTTCTGAAATATTGCGTGGGGTTATATATACTCCGCAGGAGCCGCTGTCTTTCAGAGCAATATGAACAGGCTCGACTGCAATAAGCTTTACACCCCTGTACAAGCCGCCCATTTTCGTGAAATCGCCATTGTCGGTTATCGGCGCAATATAATCGGTGGGAGCATTCGATACGATAACAGCTATCAGGTTGTCTTTGTCCGGGTATATATAGTCCGTAATATCAAATCTGAATGCTGAATACCCTCCGCTGTGCTCTCCTGCAAATCTGCCATTTATATAGACTTCCGCAACAGTATTAGCACCTTCAAATTCCAGATAGAGTTCTTTTAAGCTGCATTCTTCAAAACTCAGCGCAAGGTTTCTGCGGTAGCATACAGTTCCACGGTAGTAGTCCCCACCGTCTGCAGCTGCCATTCTGTCTGCACCGTCTTCAGAATTATATGTATGCGGCAGTACAACAGGCTGCCATGACGCATCTTCATATTCGGGAGAGATAACGTTGTCTTTCGATATATTCATTCCTGCGGGAAGCTTTGTGAATCTCCAGAAATCGTTGAGTTCCTTTACTGTTCTCAAAAAAATCACCCTTTCTTGTTTTAATAGATTATAACGCTTATTGACAAACAAGTCAATGAATGATATTATTAAGATATAACGATTTTAGCACTGGCGGTGAATTAATTTTGAAATTCTACGATTATACGATAATCAGCAAAGAAAGCAGTCTTCCCGTCTTTTTGGTGAGCGTAGGGCTGAACGAATGGCAGTATCATGTTAAATGCGACAAAGGTGACAATTATTCCAAGGCTCTTTATTGTACAAAAGGCAGCGGCGTACTTATAATGAACGGAGAGAAACATATAATAAATCCGTACACCGCATTCTTTATCCCTGCCGGCTGTCCGCATGAGTACTATTCAACGGACGAATCCTGGGATACGCATTGGATAAAACCGTCCGGAAAGTCCTGCCCTGATATGCTTAAAGCACTCGGCTTTGACAAGCCGAAAATCTTCCCTCTTCCAAAGGAAGAAATTACATATCTTGACCACTGTTTCAGATGTATGCACGAGGCACTTCTCTCTGACAAGGTTGACGGAAATTTCAGAGCGTCGGGCTATCTGTACAGCTTTTTTATTGAATTGAGCTGTCTTGCGGCGAAAGGAAAAGGCAGTGTACAAATCGCCCCTGCGGTAACGAAGGCAATCGCTTATATTGACGAAAATTATATGAAACAGCCCGGTCTTGAATTCATAAGTAAAGCAGCAGGCGTTTCTTCGCAGCATTTGTGCAGATTATTCATGCAGACCAT
Source organism: uncultured Ruminococcus sp. (assembly GCA_958403905.1). Lineage (GTDB taxonomy): Bacteria > Bacillota > Clostridia > Oscillospirales > Acutalibacteraceae > Ruminococcoides. The sequence continues at coordinate 316 of CATXZD010000030.1, read as the reverse complement.
GAACTGCCGACCGATGGAATATATCACAAAACGCAAGATACAGGCGGCTAAAATGCTTCTGGCGGAAACACAGAAAACTGTCGAGCAGATAGCTGAAGAAACAGGCTTCTGTGACAGCAGTTATTTTTGCAAGATTTTTAAAAGGTTCGAGAGTATTACCCCGTCGCAGTTCAGAAATGCAGAACAGGTTCTATGAAATCCGTAAATTGACCGCCGGCATCGTATGAAAAACAAAAAGGCATCACGTTTAAATACATGGTGCCTTTTTTCTATTGTAGCTTTGCATAAACCTGCCGGATACGATCAGTTGTTCCTG
>CATXZD010000029.1 GCA_958403905.1 uncultured Ruminococcus sp. | reverse complement strand
CACACGCTTATGCTCATCACAATCACAAAGAGAAAGTATTTGGCGAATGGGTATTCATTTGTCAAGGAGCAATCCCGTTTTCGCCACACAAAGGAAAACAGGGCAAGAGTTTTTTGTCCTCTCACCCTGTAGCCCGTGGGAATATTCAATTTTCCCCTCTACTCAAAAAACTTTTTTAATTTTTCTTTGAGCCTATCCATTCTTCTGTAAACAGCTTTTTCAGTAATATCCAGATACACCGCAATTTCACGGGTTGAATATCCTTGTATCTTCATCAAAGCAATCTGCAATGTAAGCCTGTCCACCTTAATCAAAACTTGATAGAGGTGCTGATTTTCGATGCTGTCCAGAAAATCCTCAACCGTTTTGACTTCGGGCTGTGTAGTATCTTCAGCAAGCTCGTCAAGATATGTACCTGTTTCCTGCACTCGCTGATAATACCGTCTGTCTGAATTAAAAATCGCCCAATCGTGAATACGGAGCTGTTCTATATCGTCCTCAGTAACGCCTAAGTTCCGCAACTGCTTTTCCTCGGCTTCTTTCCAGAGCCGCCATTTCTTTTCTTCTTTGGCTTTGTTGTATGCCATATCGTTTCCTCCAATCTGAATTTTTGAAAAATCCAGATTGGCAGGCGGTGAACGGCAACCGACAGAAAAGCAAAAAGCCGCAAAGGTACTAAGACCTCTACGGCAATAAGCGTAAGCATATCTATAATTAAGAGATGTAATCTCTACTTGTAAAATGTAAGAGTGCCACGAGTGAGTGATGATTTTTTCTAAAAGATAATCTTCACTCCACTGTGACACTCCGTAAATAGCAGCTGCTTCTGATGAGCAGCATTGCGGTCATATTCGACCATCGCATAAAAAAATTCCTCCAAACTCGAAAACGGGTTCGGAGGGAAGTTGAATTTTCGTCTGGGCGTGTTTATACTGCCCACCAAAGCACCGTTTTTTTTATTTGGTGGGCTTGCTTCATATTGATTTTAAAGCTTATCTTACTTGATGTTTTGAAAATGCCTTATGGGAAATGATTGAACCTATTACTACTAAAGCAATCGCAACAGGAATAGACCATACTGCATAAAGCATACCATTGTGCATTTGTTCAACAGACATTATGGAAATATACTGTGAATAGAAAAGGGGCATCAGCACAATAATTCGATATAATGCACTTGTTTCAGAGATAGGAAGCATTATCGGTATCACATGAATAGCTGCTGAAATTACAAACGCTATCATTTGACTTTTACAAACAGCAGACAGAATTAAAACTATTCCTGTTACACTGATTGCACTCATAAACGCCAACAGGATTTGATACTTTAATACTGTTCCGCAAGTAATATTAAACGGAATATACCCTTCTAAAAAATCTATTGGAGCAAAAAGGATAGAGCAGTCCAGCCCCTCTGTTCCATAAATAGCAACCGCAATAAGCAAATTGAAAATAACAACCAAAGTCGTTATGAAAACGGCTGAAAGTAAACTTGCTAATACTTTTGCTGTGGCACATTTTGTCTTTCCGTATTTACTTGTCAAAATAATGTTATCCACTCCACCATACTCGCCAGAGAAAACAGGAGCAATTAGCAAAATAATTACTAATGAAAGGACAATAAAAATCTTCGCCATATTTTGGCTTGTACTAAGCCAACCGTTTACATACCCAACTTTTATTTCTTTATCGCCAAATACATCTGCTACGCTTAACCCGTTCCAATTTCCATCTATATCAGCAAAATGGGAGAATACAGAAGACTGCAAAGCATTTTGATAAATGTATTTTGCGTTCATTCCATGTAAATCTTGAGTAGGCTTAAACTCAGACATCATCTGCTGTACTTTATTGTCAGTTAACTTTCCCTCATACTTCAATGCAATTTGCTTATCAATTTCTACCGCAGCTTTTCCAGTTTCCTCTGCACCGTTTCCGTCAAATGCGTACATACTGTGAAGCGTGGAAAAAGACAGTATCAAGGACAATAGTAATACGGCAGCAACAGAAATAACCGCAAAGCGTTTTGTCAATATTTTTCGTAATTCAAACTTGATTAGATTTTTCATTATTCGTTCACTCCTTTAAAATAGAATAGATACAAATCCTCTAATGTAGGTTCTACCTTTATCGCATTTTCCATAGGCGACTGTTCAGAAATCACACGCAGAACCGTACAATTATTTTCAATGTTTCGCAAATTGCTTATATTCAGAGTTTCAGAATATTGCTCCGCACGACTGGTCGGAACTGTACATTCCCATACCTGTCCGTCAATTTCTGTGGTAATTTCCTGCGTTTTTCCAAAATGGAGAATCTGACCGTCTTTCATCATAATAATGTCCTCAGCAATAAACTCGACATCAGAAACAATGTGCGTAGAGAGAATAACTATTCTATCTTTAGAAAATGCACTAATCAGATTACGAAAACGGACACGCTCTTTTGGGTCAAGACCTGCTGTCGGCTCATCTAAAATTAAGATGCGTGGATTATTCAACATCGCCTGTGCAATACCTAAACGTTGTTTCATACCACCAGAGAAAGTTTTGATTTTGAGGTTTCTTTTCTCTGCTAAATCAACAGCTTCCAACAATTCTGTTGCTTTCTTATGAGCTTGTTTTTCACTCAGTCCTTTTAATGCCGCAACATACATAAGGAAATCCCAAGCTGTAAAGTCTGGATAATATCCAAACTGTTGCGGTAAATATCCCAATAAATTACGGTACTTCTCTCCGAGTACAGATATGTTTTTCCCATCCAAAGTAATTTTCCCAGAGGTCGGTGTCTGAATATCGCAGAGTAACCGCATAAGGGTAGTTTTTCCCGCACCATTTGCACCAAGCAAACCGTAAACGCCATTTGATAATGAGAGGTTCAAATGGTTTACGGCTGTTTTTGAGCCATATTGCTTTGTTAGTTGAATTGCTTTAAGTTCCATATCAAAAACTCCTTTCGTCTTAGGGAGCAAAAAAATACTATCCATGTGTTTACATAGAGAGTATAGAATGCAATTTTCTACTTTTTATCTACTAATCGAGAGATTTGAAAAAAGCAGTCACTTTTGCTCCGATTGAGCAATTTTCAATTTTCAGATAACCACCGTGATGTTCACATAAAATTTTACAGATATACAGCCCAAGTCCGAAATGCTCAGAGTGATTTTCTTCTTCCGTAAAATATGGATTGGTTGCTTTGCTTAAAATATTTTTTGAAAAGCCACATCCATTGTCTGAAACAGAGAGATAAAAGCCATCATTATTACTTGTGTAAGTGATGTTTACCTTTGATGTTGCGTATCGGATTGCATTTGAAATCAAATTATTATTAACTTGTGAAACAAAAGTATAATCAATGCCAATAGGAATATCGGAAATGTTATTTTGAATAGAAAGAGTTTTTCCACTTTGCTCACACAAAATTCTTGCACTATCAGCTATTGCGGTCACATAACCGCTTATATTAGACTTGTCACTTATGGGTTGAGCATCTTCTAAACGACGCAAGTGGCTCATACTATCAACATATCTTTCCAAACGGAAAATATGTTTTCCCATTGTTACAGCGGTGCTTTTGGTTATTGGGTCATGGTTGGACTGTAAAATTTCATTATACCCTTTTAATACGGTAAGTGGAGTACGTAAATCGTGAGCAAAAGCAGCATTAAGTTGTTTTCGTTCTTCCATTTGCCGCCACATTTCAGAGAAATTATTAGCAAGGGTAAAACGCATTGTTTCAAATGATGAACACAATTCTCCTAATTCATCTTTGCTGTCATATTTAATTGAGAAGTTTAAATTATTATTAGAAATCATTTCAGAAGCGGCTTTTAATTCTGTAAGCGGTTTTTTTAACTTGTTTCTATAGAATAACAAGGTCGCCGTAATAATACATAACGCTGAATAAATCGGAGTTGCAATTATTGGGGCAACTTCACATATTGAAAGTAACCGTTGGTCTTTTTCAGACATTGCAACAGGTGCAACTCCAATATAATTGCCATCACCGAGTCTTTCTCCATTTTCATTTGTTAAATAATATTTTTCTCCTGTTGGGGGATATTTGCTTTCAATCGTTTTTGTAGCATTATTGCACAAAGTAGCTGTTCCTGCACTTAATAGAATGGCAAGAATTACAAACGCTGAGATATAAAGTATTATACTTTTTCGCAATGACAGGTTACACCACATTTTCTTTATCTTATCCACTTATATCCACACCCCCAAACTGTTTCAATATAAGATTTATTTGTGTATGCTGCAATTTTTGTTCGTATTCTGCGAATATGCTCGGCAACAACACTACTATCTCCCTCACTGTCATATCCCCAAACTCTTTCATAAATTCTCTCTTTATCAAAAACTTGTCCTGCGTTTTGAGATAATAACTCAACAATGTCAAATTCTTTTTTTACAAGACCAATAGGTTGGTTCTGTATATAAACAGTTCTTTCAGAGTAGTCAATTAAAAGTTCTCCTGAAAACTTAACTTTTGTATTCGTTTGATGTCGTTCTTCTCTTCTTAAATGTGCTTGCACTCTGGCTTCAAGTTCAACAAGAGAAAACGGCTTAACAATATAATCATCACCACCTACGGAAAATCCTTGTACCTTATCATTTTCTTCAATACGGGCAGTTAAAAAGAGTATAGGGCAAGAAACATAATCCCTAATTTTCTTGCAGACTTCCATCCCATCAAGCTTCGGCATATTTATATCTAATAAGATTATATCTGGTTGTAATTCTGCTAATTTGAGGGTTTCTACTCCATTATAAGCAGAAAAGACCTCATAGCCCTTGCTTCTAAAAAATCCTGTAAGCATTTCAACTATATCAACTTCATCATCGGAAATTAAAATCCTGTACCTCACATATAACACCTCCATAATAAACACTAACGAAAAATTTTCAATTTTTCATCAACTTTTTTCTTGCATCAGCAGGCTTTTCAGCATTTTTCGGAATAAGCCACACCGGTTAATATTCATAACCCCCTCAATACGGTTTCCTTTACAAAGTCTTTGTACCCATCTTAACGATACGTTCCACTTTTCAGCGGCTTCCTGTGCTGTCATATATTCAAACATATCTGACCTCCTAAGGTGTACTGTATATATTATAGCCGTTTGAACGAACAGTATCAAGTGTGCAATTATGAACTTTGACCGCTTGTAATAAGAGATTTTATATCCTAATATCAGAGATTTCAAATCGTTCTATAAGAACTCACATTTCTGTAAAATATAATAGTAGCATTTTGCAGATACAAGGTGGTGAGTTTATGGACACAAGAAACAATGATTTTGACTTCGATTTTACACCGATAGGACAGGCAATCAAGAAAGCAAGGACAGCAAAAGGTATGACCAGAGAGCAGCTTGCTCGTATTGTAGATTATGACCCAAGACATCTTCAAGCGATTGAAAATGAGGGACAAAAGCCAAGTCTGGAGCTGCTCATTCAGCTTGTGACAATGTTCGGTGTATCGGTTGATGAATACATATTCCCAGATAATGAGGTCAAAAGAAGTTCCGTCCGCAGACGCTTAGACGCAGAACTCGACAAACTAAACGATAAAGAGCTGTCCATAGTTGAAGCAACTGTCAGCGGACTATGTAAGGCAAAAGAGCCAGAGGAATAAACCTCTGGTTTTTCTTTTGCCCATTTTTAATAGGCAGGAACACCGTAACCATAGATGGAGCTGCTTCCAACCGTATATTGCTTTTGCCTGCAAGCGTCGCCAGAGTTACCCTCCACGGTGTAAACGACACCGTTTTCGCATTTCTCCACAATGCCTACATGGTCGGTTTCTCCGTCGCCTTCCCAATCAAAAAAGATAATATCGCCTGTCGACGGCTCATAGCTTCGGTCTTTCCATTGTCCGTTACCCTTAAACCAATTTGCACCGTCCACGCAGCCTGCGAATTTTGGGATAATCCCGCTTTCGATATAACTACACTGGTCGGCACACCACGATACGAAGCAGGCACACCATTCCACACGCCCATCAAAGCCATACCAACTCCAATAAGGCTGACCGCCCTCATTTCCGAGCTGTGTCAAAGCGACCTCCACAATCGCCTGGTTACCGCCGCTTGTGAACGCCCTCCCGTATGGATAATACAGCAGCACATGGGCGGGATATTGCGTGTCGCCATAGCTGTCCCAACCTAACCGTGCCGCCTGCATGGTGGAGAACTCTACCGCATTGGCATAGGAATAACCGCCATAGTTGGTCTTAGCCCACGAGATATAGCCGTTGCCGAAATTGTAACCCTGCAAGGCAAGTTTGATATGCTCCATATCAATCGGGTTTTCTACCTCGGCAGAGATAAGGGCAGCCTTTAATTCCTGTACACCGCACTCAATCGAATATTCTGGGTCTTGTATCCCGTTCGGCTCGTGGGGATACCTTGTGTTAAAGCTACCCTCCGCCGCCTGCATGGGGTCAAGCCCACGCCCGCCGCTTTCCTGCATCATCACCGCCTTGATAAGCTCCACATATTCGGGGATGCCGTACTGCTTCGCATACTTCTGTATCAGCGGCGTGTAGGCTTCCACCTCCGCACTGACAGGCGTATAGGCGTTGCTCCCGCTTCCGCTACCAAACAGGGAAACAGCACAGCCGAGCAGGACAACAATGAGAATAATCACAACTGCAATCCAACCACCTGCAATTAAAGCGGAAATCAGAGCTTTTGTTCCTGCAATAATCGCCTTGACCGCAGCTATGGTGGCTCTGACCGTAGCTTTTGTTGCTTCAGCGGTTGCCTTTGCGGTGGCTTTTGCCGCCTGTGCTGCCTTTTGAGCAGTTTTCGCAGACGCCTTTGCCACTGCCTGTGCCGTTTTTACCGAGGTTTCCGTCGTTTTGATTGCCGCCTTAGAAGTTGCCTGTGCGGTTTTAATTCCCTTTTCGGTAGTCTTGACCGTTCCCTTAGCAGTTACTTTCACCGCTTTTTCTGCATTTCGGGCTGTGGTCTTAATCATTTTTCGCCCCTGCTGTCGGGTCTTTATCAACTGCGATTTTGCTGTCTGGGAAACATCGGATGCAGTGGAACGGCTTGCAGCCCCGTGACGGATCTGCAAGCCGTGTTGTTCTGACATATTCTGTATTGCTTTCTGTTCTGCGGCTTTGACAGCCCGACTTTGCTTGAAATCGGTTATTTTATCTTTTGCCTTACCGATATTCTCCTGCGTTGTCTTAACTGCCTTTTGCCCCTGCTTATTGAACTGGTGGATACCTTCGTCCTTTACACGGTCTGCCGCATAAGAAATCCTATCCGCAGCATATTCTGTGGCAGAGTTTTCGTCAGCGTAGTATCCCTGTTCTGCCCTTTCCTTTATCTCCACATAGGCAGACTTCATACGCTCACTGGCTATGGCGGCTTTATCTATGGTCTTTATTGTGCCTTTGACCGCATCTCTGGTTTTTATATCAGCCATAGAAAACCTCCTTTCCCAGAGAATTTGCGTTCAAATCAGCCGACCATTTTTGCCACTACAACGAGCCTGCCGTTCCGTGCGGAGTATTCGCAGGTGGAAAGGGTAATGAGCCTGTCGCCGTATTCAGCGGTCACACCTGTATCATACAAAGCAAGCTCCTTGCACTTCCCGACATAGGAATTAAA
>CATXZD010000028.1 GCA_958403905.1 uncultured Ruminococcus sp. | reverse complement strand
AGTATTATCTTTCACGCAAACAAGCGGAAAAGCTCTTATACAAAGAAAAGCCAACACAAGGTGAGCGAATCTACTCATCTGAAGGACTAAGCTGTACGCTGACAAGCGGTTCGGGCGGTTTCGGCGGTCATTCGGGACTTTATCTTATTGAAGATACTGAAAATTTTGGTTTGCCGATAAAATCTAAAACCAAAGACGGTTATCAGATCGCATATCCCGGTGACAGCATTGATACTGCTTTTTCGGGACAAAATTCAAGACGAGGTAGAGTAGGAAGTCAGATAGCACATACTCTGACAACTTCCGCAACGCAGTCGTATTATTTCATAGACCTAAACCCCGATCCGAAGCTGACAGAAATAGCAAGGTGCATAACTGCAAGACACGATTCGGGAATCAGTAACCGAAAGGCTGAACATTCGGGAGTTTTCGTTGAAAGCACAAATTTTACAGATGATGAAAAATTCGTGGTAGCCTTTGTTGAGCCGAACGGAGAAGTTCACATCGGCAGAATAAGGAGGCTTACTCCGAGAGAGTGCTGGAGATTGCAGGGCTTTACGGACGAACAGTTCGACAAGGCAAAAGCGACAGGACTATCCGACAGCAGGCTATACAAAATGGCTGGAAATGCTGTGACAGTGAATGTAATCTCTGCAATTGGTCAGATTATTAAAAAAGTAAACGATAAAAATTAAATAACAACAACTAATATCAATCGTTCCTAACGACTGATATTGGTTTTCATATATAAGCCGTTGGTTGAGTTAAAAACTTAATCAACGGCTTTTTGTCGTTTCGGGGGCGATTGATATTCCGAGAGGAGTGAAAAATAATCAAAACCCCTGTGAGCTGGATGGGTAATAAAACATCCATCCTTCATATTTTGTATGCTCTGTTTCCTCTGAATTATGAAAGATATATTGAACCGTTCGGAGGTTCGGGTGCTGTACTTTTAGGCAAGAAAAAGCCTGATAAGTTTGAAGTGTATAATGACTATAACCATAATCTTGTAAACCTTTTTCGCTGTATGCGTGACAGACCTATGGCATTCATTAAAGAGCTTGGATTTTATCCGCTTAATTCAAGGGATGATTTCAATGCTATAAAGAATTTCTTTAGGCAGGAGAAGTTTGAGGATAAATACCTTGATGAGGAATTGGAACTGACGAAGATTATTCTCCCCGAATTGAAAGATGAAGAAATCATTGAATTGTATATACAAATGAAACAGGACTGCGACTTGCGCAGAGCAGTAATGTTTCTTAAACTCCTGCGATACAGCTATTCAAGCGGAGGAAAATCCTTTGCCTGTCAGCCATTTTCAGTAGTAAGCCTTTTTCAACTGATAGAGCAAGTCGGCAAAAGACTTGAAAATACTGTGATTGAAAATCAAGATTTTGAAGTCCTGATAAAGCATTACGACCGAGATAATGCCTTTTTCTACTGCGATCCGCCTTACTATTCAAGCGAGTATGTTTATCAGTGCGGATTCACTTGGGAAGACCATCTGAGGCTGAAAAACACGCTTGCAAATTCAAAAGGCAAATGGCTTGTATCATACAACGATTGTGAAGAAATCCGTAATTTATATGACGGATATTCATTCTTTGATTTTACAAGGCTTCACAATATGAAACAGCGAATCAACGCAGGCGAGCAATTCCCCGAACTGCTTATCAGCAACTATGATATGTATGAAAGGCAGAGAAACAAACCGTTACAGTTGAGCCTGCTTGACTTGACAATCGAACAACAAATTGATTTAGAACAAATTTTGAAGGAGTGTATTATTAACCATGGAAAATAAAATTTATGTAAGTATACCGCTTGACGCACTTATTGTATCAGGAATCACATCCGATTGTGCTGTGCAGATTTCAGCTGTGGACGGAGCAATTCTGATTGAGAGGTGCAATGATGATTGCGAAGAATGTTGTTGCGACTGTATATGCGATGAGTGCAGGGCAAAGCTCGGACTTGATAATGAACTTGAAGATTGTGAGGTTTAGTAATGCTTACGATGTACAGAGTCCTCGGTAAAAGAGGCAGAATCACTATTCCGTATGAAATTCGTCAGCGAATAGGATTCAGATACAACGATGTTTTATCATTTACACAGCAGGATGACGGCTCAGTGCTTGTCAAACGAGAGAAAATCTGCGACAACTGCATTGATATTGTAGAGGATTACAGTGAAAATATCACTCTTGAAGATTTCCTCGACAGCTTATCTGGGGAAGAACAGAGAGAGGCTCTTATGCACCTTTCTCTGCTGTGGGCGGAGAAACAGAAGGTGCATCATCAAACGCTGAGTGAGGATACAATGAAAAGTAAGAAGGTTTTACACAAAGATTGTAAATAATATTTGAAATACCGTTTTTTTAATGTATAATATATAACAAATTAAATTTGAAAGGTGGTATAATAAGTATGAATAGAGAAAAAACGGTATTTAAATACTTAAAAAATAAACTTATCAAGATGGGCTTTTTGTATCATACACCAAAATCACTTTTAAATGTTCAAGATCGGAACGACATAAAGAAATATGGACTTATACATTTTACCTTTTCGGAAAACATTAATGAGATTTTGAAAAATGGCGTAATGCCTGGAAAAGAATATTTGTATCGAAAAGAAAAAAATCTTTGTTGGTTCTATATTAATTATCCTAAAGAGTATGAGAAAAATCTTGGTATTGTAAAAAGCAAAGGCAAGAGGTCAGGTGTTGATTGTTATATTGTTATAAAAGATTTTTCGGAGGAACAACTTAATAATATGCGTATAAGAAAAGAAAGTGATAATGCTGTAGTTCATAGGGGAACATTAAAAACAAGCAATATGAAGGGAATGATGATAGAAGATAAATAAAATTAAGTCTGGACATTTCAAATTCTTTGGATATACTTGTTGCTTGAAAGGACGGCGATAGTATGAAAAAGAAAATCGCAATAATGTTAACATTGATTTTAGCAGCAGGAACATTTACAGCTTGTACGGCAGAAGAAAAAGTGAATAACGATATTAAGACATCCGTAGTTTCAAAGACTGCGGATGTTTCTGTATCTGAGGAAACTTCTGCGCAGACAAACACCTTATCAACGGCAGAAAAGGAAACAACCACCACCGAAAAAGCCACCGTTTCAAAAGAAACAGAGCCTCCGGGACAGAATACCAAAACCGAAGAAAAAGCCGACAGTGAGCAAAATTCGGCGGTTGTTTCGGCAACAGATCCGATTCAGAAAACGCAATCAGAAGTTCAGAACAACAGCAGGAATACAGCGAACAGTAATCAGCAAAAATCGGAATCAACTGCTAAAAAAGAAACTGAAACTCCTATTCAAAAGCCTGCTGAAAAGCCAACGCAGAAACCTACAGAAAAACCGACGCAACCGCCTACCAAAGCAAAAACGGTTGATGTTCAGTATGCTGTGAGTGCCTGCATAGCCTATGGTCAGCAGCTTGGAATGAAATACGATTCCTCGCTTAATACAGGCAACGCAAGTTGGTTCTCGCCCACAAACGCATCATACTATGACAGCACTTCGGAACTGACGGCGGATTGCTATGGTGATGTTGAGTATGTAGCCTGCTACTACCAAGGCAGTGGCATAGCTCCAAGCGACTTATCATTCAATGTAATTGCAGAAAACAACAAAATATATGTAGTCTACTGTTGAGCAGACAATTAAGCAAGGCACTCACTTTATTGTGGGTGCTTATTTTTATGAAAGGAAAATGTAAATGAAAATCAATAGTATAACACTCTCGGATCTCCGCCGTATGAACGGCAAGGAAGGACTCATTTTGCAGGGATGCGGCGGTGAAACACAGGAATGGGTGGACGGTATCAATAAAATGCTCACGGATAAAGGAATACTCCTTGACAATACAAAGTTTGAGAATGTTTCGGTGTTCAAGAGTGACGGCGTTACCTGTATTCTCTATCCTTTTGAAGGTGTTCACCTTGACATCGGAAAGCTGGCTATGTGGCGATTGCAGTCCTACACAGCCTTTGCAGGAACATGGCTGTCCGATTATGTGGACAACAAACTCGGTGGTTTTGAACCTGAGCAGTCTGATGATATAGATGAAGATTTCAATGAAGGGCAGGCGATGAAGTTATGATTTACTTTATCTGAAAACGGAATATTTTATCAGCAGGCAGAGTCAAGCGACTTTGCCTTATTTTTTTGCAAAGAGGTATTTTTAATGAACAAATTAATGTCAAACAAAAAATTCACAAGAATAACGGCACTTTTGCTTGCGGTTGCAGTAATATTCGGAACAATGTTTGCATTCCCCGTAAGTGCGGCAAGCGGTGATAAGGTGACAATCACTTTTGATTACTGTTATGACAGTACAGGCAATACAATCAAGTTTCAGCAGACAACGGTCAGCGACGGATATACAGTCGGAACTCCCGGCGAAGAGCTGTGCAAGATTTTTGCAGACGGAAAAGAAGCCTACTGCATTGAACCCGGTCATACTCTCTATTCAGGCAATACGCTGACCGAGGACGGTTCAACTGTTTGGAAAAATTTAGGCTCGGCAAAGCAGAAAGCAATCAATCTTGCTCTGCTCTACGGCAAACCCGGTTCGGGAAAAAGCTTAAGCGGAACAGAGGATCAGAAATGGGTGGCAACACAGCTGATTGTATGGGAGTTTGTTTCAGGATGCCGTTCCACAAGCGAAGGCTATAAATGTACAAATACAAAGTTCATTGACGGTATCTGTGCAGGCGGTGCAAATCCCGGTGTTAAGTCGGTTTATAACGCAATTTCAAAAAGCCTTGCAAATTATTCAACCGTTCCAAGCTTTGCATCGGCAATCGCTTCAAAGGCTGAAACCTATGAAATGAAATACTCGGACGGAAAATACACATTAACCCTTACCGACAGCAACAATATTCTTTCAGATTTCGGCTTCAAGACAACAGGTGGTGTGAGTGCATCTGTATCAAGCAACAAGCTTACCCTTTCTTCTTCAAAACCAATAAACGACGCAGTAACATTCAACTGTGCAAAGTCGATGCCAGATGTGGGAAAAGCTGTGCTTATTCCTTATGGTGATACATCACTCCAAGATGTAATCACAGGCGTTGAAAATGACGCCGATCCTGTTAGAGCATATTTTAAAGTAAAAACCAATGCAGGCAATCTTAAATTTATTAAAACTTCAGAGGACGGCAATGTTGCAAATATTGAGTTTACTGTCAAGGGCGATAATTACAGCAAAACGGTTAAAACAAATTCAAATGGTGAGTTTGAACTGACTGATCTCGTTCCAGGCACATATACGGTTACAGAAAATACACTGCGTAAATACGCAGAGCAAAAGTCAAAGACTGTTAAGGTTGAAAGCGGAAAAACTGCAACAGTATATTTCAGTAATGTGCTTAAAAAGTGGAATTTAACTGTTACTAAAACGGATGCAGAAACTAAATCAGCACAAGGTGACGCTTCTCTTGCAGGGGCAATATACGGCATATACAACGATGGTATGCTCATAGATAAATATACCACTGACAAAAACGGTAGTTTTACAACTTCATACTATGTTTGCGGAGATAACTGGATCTTAAAAGAAATTGAGCCGAGCGAGGGTTATCTCCTTGATGAAACCGAATATCATATCGGCGCAGAAGCAAAAAACTATACGCTTGAAAATAACAGCATTTCTATGGGTGTGACCGAGGATGTTATAAAGGGCAAAATCTCCATAATCAAACATACAGATGACGGCAGTACAAAAATTGAAACTCCCGAAAAAGGTGCAGAATTTCAGGTGTATTTAAAATCATCGGGAAGCTACAGCAAGGCAAAAGAAACTGAAAGAGATACGCTTATTTGTGATGAGTACGGTTTTGCAGAAACAAAGAATTTGCCCTACGGAACATACACAGTTCATCAGACCAAAGGCTGGAATGGCACAGAGTTCATTGCCGATTTTGATGTATTCATTTCTGAAAATAATAAGACTTACAAGTACCTCATCAACAACGCAAGCCTTGAAAGCTATGTAAAGATTGTAAAGGTTGACAGTGAAACGGGAAAGCAGATACCGTATGCAGGCGCAGGCTTTCAGATTTATAATCCTGACGGCAAGCTCGTGACTATGACCTATACCTATCCCGAGGTAACGACTATTGACACCTTCTATACAAATTCTGACGGTTACCTCATCACACCCGAAACTCTGCCCTACGGCAAAGGCTATTCAGTCGTTGAAGTGCAGGCTCCTTACGGATATGTGCTTGATTCAACACCGATTTACTTTGATATTACGGCAGAAAACACAAGTGAAGAAAACGGCGTTACAATCGTAATAACCGAAAAGAAAAACGCACCGCAGAAAGGCACAATTACTGTAGAAAAAACAGGTGAGATTTTCTCAAATGTAACTTCATCAGGAGAAGAAGATATATTCTATCAGCCTGAATATTCTGTAAGCGGTTTGTCTGGTGCAGTCTTTGAAATCTATGCTGATGAGGACATCACAACTCCTGACGGAACGGTAAGAGTAAAGAAAGACGAGCTTGTTGCAACTCTAAAACAAATTCGAAAGGCACAGCAACAAGCAAACATCTTTATCTCGGAAAATATCGTGTAGTAGAAAAAACAGCTCCTTACGGTACAGTAATTAATCTCGAACCCCATACAGTTAAGCTCACCTATGCAGGACAGAACGAAAAGGTGACCAACACATCAACATCATTTGCAAATGACAGACAAAAGGTAGAAATCGACCTTATAAAAGTGCTTGAACAGAACGAGAAATTCAATATCGGAAACAATGACGAAATTCTGAATGTTTCATTCGGACTTTACGCTGATGAAGATTTAAAAGCCGCAAACGGAACAGCCATTCCAAAGGACGGACTTATTGAAATAATCACCTGTGACGAAAACGGCAAGGCACTGTTTACAACTGACTTTCCGATCGGCAGTTACTATGTTAAGGAAATCAGCACTGACAGCCACTACATTCTTTTCGATAAAAAATATCCTGTTGTGTTTGAATACGCAGGACAGGATGTTGCAACTGTTCATATCTCGGTTAATGACGGTGAACCGATTGAAAATGAAATCATCTACGGCACAATCCGAGGCTTGAAGATTGACCGTGAAACAGGCGAAAGCATCTCAAGCGCATTATTCGGTTTATTCGGCAGAGATGATACAGCGTTTACAGAAGAAACTGCAATTCTGATAGCCGAATCAAATGAGGAAGGTATTTTTGAATTTACCGAGATTCCTTACGGCGAATACATTGTCCGTGAGTTAAAGCCTGCCGAGGGTTATCTTCCCAATGAAGAAAACTATCAGGTAGAAATTTCAGAAGATGAGAAAATTATTGAAATCAAAGTTGAGAACGATAAAATTCCTGAGTTGAAAACCACAGCTGCTATTGGCGGGAAGAAGGAATTTACGGCAAACGGCGATATAACTATTGATGATGTTGTATCCTACAAACACCTTGTTCCCGGCAAAGAATACACAATAAAAGGTATTTTGATGGATAAAAAGACAGGCAAGCCGTTTCTTGTTGACGGTAAGAAGATTATCTCAGAAGTAACCTTTACAGCAGAAAAAGCAAACGGAGAAGTTACAGTATCGTTCACCTTTGACGGCTCTGAAATCACAAAAGACACAGATATTGTAGTATTTGAAACCCTGTATCATGATGGAACGGAAATTTCCGTTCATGCTGACATTAATGATATGGATCAGACTGTAACAATTTATCCGCAGCCTGAACCTGAAAAACCGCAGACAGGCGATAACTCAAATCTCGGCTTCTTCATTGGGTTAGGTTCAGTCGCTGTCGGCGGTTTGATTGCGTTTCTCATCATCAAATTCAAGAAGAAAGATGAGGACGATGAATAATGCTCAAGGCATATATCTGTTCGCCTTTGGGCGGAAATGTATCTGCAAATATTGAAAATGCAAAACGATATGCCCGATATGTGTTAGAGTGCGGTATGGCTCCGTTCATACCGCATTTTTATGCGCTGATTTTAGATGACAGCAACAAAGAAGAAAGAAACCTCGGAATGCTTGCAGGACTTTCTATGCTTTGGGTGTGTGATGTGGTATGGGTTTTCGGTGATGAAATAACCGAGGGTATGAAAACGGAAATTCACTTTGCTGAAAAGCTGAACATCAAAGTCAGATATATATCGGAGAATGATTTAAGAAAATCGGAGGTAAAAAATGATAAAGTCAAGAAAAATTAAGTTATTGAAGTGGATAGCAGGAATATCAGCAATACTGTTGATGCTTGGAATATCGGCAGTAACAGTTTTTGCTGCAGGCGATGTATCATCAGCAATCGAAAGCACATGGAACTCTGCACAAACACAGA
>CATXZD010000027.1 GCA_958403905.1 uncultured Ruminococcus sp. | reverse complement strand
TTGGGTTTAAGAAATTTCTTTATTTTTCCCTTGACAAATTTATAGCCGGCTGCTTTTTTCTCCACCCTTGAAAAACTGCCCGAATTGCCGTAACTCTGATTTTTCACACCTTGCCACAAACCGCCCTGTTTCGATTATTCTTTGATTTCGGATACCGTTCCGACTTCTCCTTTAAAAGCCGACACGGGGGCGAATGTGGCGAAAACGCCGCCATTATTCTGACTTTATTGATTTGCCGTTTATCACTTCAAAATTGCACTCAGTATATGACAGTCCGTACTCCTTGACTTCACGGTTAAGAATATCGAACATTGATTGTTCAATACTGCGAGAGGATAACTTGATTTCATCACTCAATGTGTCATAGCAAATCCATTCCGAACTGTCGGGTTTATCTTTTACGAGAACATCAAAGCCGAGGAGCATTTTATCGGGAGTCGGAAATATCACAGCATTGATTTTTACACAGCCAACTGTGAGTGAAGCAAAAAGAGTGTCGTGCTTGTCCTTTGGATTTTCGGAAAGTATTTTTTTAACTTCGTTCACCGACAAATACATTCTGAAAATATATTTATCACCGAGTTGCTTTTTCAATTTCTTTCTCTCGTTCATAAACTCATACCACCCATTCCCATATTTTCATCTTCATCGGGTGTATCAAACAGATTATTTTGTTCAAGGTTTTCATAGAACTTTTCTGCGCTGTTAGTTACGGCTTCGTTTAAAACTTTCAAATCAAAACCGCAGTCCTTGTAGCCCTGCGATACTGTATCGTAGTAGCTTGCACTGGGCAATCCGAAATTCTGCTTAAGATTCATAATGTAAACCATTGCAGTAAGTTCTGAACCGTTATTCAATTTCACAGGCAAGTTCTGTTTGAAGTAGTGAGAGGGATAGCCCTCGTAGCGATCAAGCAGTTTTTCATCTCTCGGCTGAAGCTCCCACAATGCAACAGGAACGGACTTGCCAACACAAGGTGCGATTGTTGCATAGGAACAGTGAGGCATACCCTTGAACTGCAATTCGTAATTTTCGACTACACCCTTTCCGACAAGCTTTGCTGTGGGGCAACGGTATTTCATCTGCTTAAGATTGAGATTACTGCCATAGGCAATGTATAATTTCTTTTTCATTTTAAAACCCTTTCTACATACTCATAACAAAACCCGAAGTTTCTTCCTGCTCATCATTAGAAGCTGGATTGACTTCGGATTCGTTGATATTTATATTTTCGTTTGTATTATTAAGTTCTGCGGCTCGTTTTTGAGCAAGTCTTTCCTTTTGTTTTTCAGCTTGCGCAGGATCCTTCCACGCAATATTGCCATCAAGATTTTTTAGCAGATGATGACGAGCTGTCTTGAACTCGTCACCGATTAAGCCAAGTCGGAGCAACCAAGTACGAAAAGTATATTTTTCATTATCCGACTGAGTTTTAGCGTGTCTTGCAGACTTCTGAATTAAAGCCTGATGACTGATTGCAAGGCACAGCTGAATTGCACTTTTGACTTCACCAGCGTGTAAGGTAGAATTGAACATTCTCCATTCGATTGTACCTTTATTGAATACACTGTGGAGATTCAGTGCGTGGTAGCGGGTATCGTCATAGTGTCGGTAGCTGTAATCCTCTCCGTCATACCACATGGACTTCATCTGCTCCATTGATATCGGAGGACGGTTATTGATTTCATCAAGAAAGCGTGTATCCATCTTCTGACAGTAATGCTCCCTTGACACATTCACTTTCAAAGCCTTGTATAACAAATCCTCTTTCGCCGCCATAATGTTTACGATATTGCGAAGTGTTTTCGGGGTGTGCCTTGAAGCGTCTATGTGGCAATGCAAACCACAGCTTGAGTTGACTCTTGCGCCTGCACCACGAAGCTTTCTTACTAACTCCTGTATCGTTTCTATATCATCATAGTTACAAATCGGAGTGACAAACTCCACCGAGTAGAGAGAGCTTGCATTCTGCCCTGAACGATTTTCACAACGAACGCTTGCGTCACGCATAATCTTCCACATCCTGCCGTCATTGTCACGAACAGAATACGCATCATAACAGCCGCCGACATGAGTTGCTTCTGTATGAAAATAACCGGCAATCACTTTCGCCGCCGTACTGCGAGTGATGCCGGTCATTTCTATTTCTATTCCGAATTTCTGACTTTTCAAGTTACCACCTCGGTATTTTCTTCCTGCGGATTTGGCTTTTTAGACTTGGGCGGTTTTGTCTGCAACCCTTTCATATCAATAAACTCCCTGACATTTGCAGGGACATATTTTGCATACAGAGAGTCAACAGATTTTTCAAGCTCTTCCTTGAAATCCAAATCACGCTGTGACATATACAGTCTGATTGCATTCAGCTTTTCATCATCGTACATTATGCTTACGCTTGTTTTCTTCATAAAAAATCACCTCGTCATTTCTTGTTGGTTTGATTTACATATTTGATATTCGGTATTTTCAGCCACTTCGTCCAACCTTGCCCTGAGAGCTGAGTTTTGACAACTCCGTAGGCTGTGCCTTGTGCTTCAATAACTTCTCCGTTGCCGATATACACACCGATATGTCCGTCCATCCAGACAGCAAGTCCGGGTGTATCAGGCATATTAGAAATCGGTCCGCTTTCGGTGACATTGCTCCAGATAGAATTTGCTCCGCAGTCGGTGATACCGTTTGAGCCTGCAACGATTTCTCCGCTGTCAGCGTTGTACCAAGCGTAGGATTTTATCAAGCCGATGCAGTCGCATACTCTCTTGCCAAGCCACTTTTCACCAACCTCTCGCATTTCACCGCCTGCTTCATTATTACCGGGGAACAGACTTGCCTGTTGATCAAGATACTTTTCTGTACAAATCTGACCGTAACCGCCGTAAACATAACCCCAACCGTTTTCATAGGCGTTTTCGCACCACTTTACAAGGTCGAGATTGTTTTTTGTACTTGTGTCGGTAAAGCCAGCAGTGCTGATTTCCGCACCCTTGATTGACTGCATCATTTTCTGAAACTCGTCATATTTTATCTCTGTTCCGAATTTTTGATTGACGGCTTTTATCAAATCCTCATCAGACTGATTCTTCTTGAAACAGGATACGAAGTTTTTTACAAAATCTTTTTCTTCCGATTTATCGGACAAAGAAAACAGATATATTACCTCTGCCTGCGTATTGTATGAGGACAACTTCTTTTTATCAAGCTGTTTTTCAACCTCGGTCATAGTATCGTCGATAAGCTGTAGATTTTCCATCTGCTCTGCTGAGATGTTTTCTTTTATAGACTGATTGAGTTTGTCAGTATCAATCTCCATATCGCCATTAAAAATTGATACAACAGCAACAATCGGCATAACCACAATTATGATTATGCCGATTACTATACCGCCTATTGTTTTTAATACTTTTGGATTTGTAAGCAGATATACTGCTATTTTCTTCAGTGCTGCACCTATGGTAGCACTCACAAAATCACCTTCTTTCGGAAAAGGAAAAAGCCAACTGGTTATTTTCAGTTAGCTTTTTGTTATTAATCTATGGGGTAGCTTTTAAACCATACTCTGTACACTTCATTTTTTGTACGGATATGCTATGTTCACTACACCATTTTCGTATTTCATTTTCATTCGTTTTAGATATTTTAGCACCTAAATACACCGTTGATGGTAATGGAAACTTAATAGGCACTGCTTTTTCCAAAAATTCAAAAGGATCTTTATTTGGATCATTATGCCATGCCCCAATATCATAGATTAAACGCCATTCATTCTCATATTGCCAATCAATTAATTTATGCATAAGGAAGTATTCTAAGAACACTGAATTAGACGATTTTTGTTTCTTTAAAAGCAATAATCCGTCTGGCAACTTATCAGTATATTTTACAGGAAAAAGTCTGTTGGTATTTTGTATATTTTGAATGCTGTCTATACTATATTCTAAACATACCCCCTTATGACCGTTTGCATAGTGATTCCACATTGGCAAATTAAAAGCTTTTTCTGTAAAACAAGCTATACGAGAAGTTTTGCTTATAATATCATTGATATCTGAATTAATCTCTTCCATGCCACTCATTATAAGTTCAAGTACTTTTCCTTTAGCACTGTCTACCTGTTCAATAGAAACATATTTATCCGCAATATAAGCAACAAGTTCCTCTAACCAATTATCACTGTCAAAAATCTTTTTAAATGTTTTATCATCAAGTATATTCTTATATTGTTTTGCATACTCGATTTTAGTTTGTGCATACATTGAGGGATTGTGTTCACTTAACAAAGAGCAAGAATCGAAAGGATCATTCATTACGGACGGCGAAGATAAAAAAATCCGTCCTTTACAAATTTCATCTTTTAGATGTTCAAGATTATCAGCTTTACGGTATCGGTACAATTTTTGTGGCAAATGATTTCTTTTAAGTTCAAGCGCTTTATCAAGACTTCCTGCTGTAGATGACATATATAGTTTTAAAAATTCATTTTTCCAATCCATTTTTTCACCTTTTTTATCAATGTGATAAACTAATTAAATTGATAAAATTATACCACGGCAAAACTGCCTTGTAAAATATTTTTATCTTCCACCTGCACTACCGAAAATTTCGGCTTTGTATTCGGGTGCCTGAACAAGAAGCAAATACCTCTCATTACCGCAACGGTAAAGACAAGTTCCTCTTTCTGCAAACTTTATCAAGTCATACTCGTTCGGCTCAACCATAAGTGCATCTTCAAAGTCCTTTGGATTGATATTGCCGGGGAAGAACAGGAAATGATGAGTAGGGATAGAGAACAGGGGTTTTGTAAATTCCTTGATGCTTGGAATCAAAAAGTCCTCTATATTCTGACTGGCTAAAATCACTGCTGAATCTTTCTTTCGTACACGCTTCATTGCGTTGCGGATATACTCAATTGCAGTGAGGTTAGACAAAAATAAATAGAGCTCGTCTATTGATGCAACGGTGTTTCCCTCACCGAGGAGCTTGTTGCTCATATATGAGAGAATATTAAACAGCATTGCATCTTTGAGTCTTTTGTTAGTGTCAAGCAAACCCTTTACGCCGAAGCACAGAAATTTGTCATCGGTAATATTTGTATGACCGTTGAAGTATTTGCTTTCAGAACCAACGCACATTGAATGAATACCCAGACAAACCTCCTGCAAAATTTCTTCGGTGTAGAGATATTTCCGCTTGCGGTCATAGGTCATATATTCTTCTTCGCACAAGTCATAAAAATCACTCATCACAGGGAAGTCAGACGGTTTCTTTGTGCTGTAATCTGTCGTGTCTGTAATACCGAATCGTGCGTACAGCTTCATAAGCAGGATTTCGATTGTATCAAGCTGTGCGTCCGTGAAATCCTTGTAGGTTCTGAAAAAGTCTTTTAAGAACGCAATGTGCTGTGATAATCGGGTTACTTTGTTAAATGCAGGCGGTGCGTCCTTATCGATCTCATCCTGTCCATCGTTCCATGCTTTTGGTTCTAACGGATTGATTTTGTATTTACCCGACATAAAATCAATGTAACAACCGCCAAGGGCATTTGTCAAATCCTCATACTCGGCTTCAGGATCTAGGCATAAGATTTTCTTTCCGCTTTCACGAATATTTGTAAGGATGAGTTTCAATAAATACGATTTACCCTGACCGGAGTTGCCGAGAATTAAAATATTTGAAGTTGTCTTGTCCTCAGTCCTGCGGTCGAAATCAACGAGGATATTCGTTCCGTACTTATCTCTGCCGATATACAAGCCGTTAGGGTCTGTTTTACCTGAAAAGTTAAACGGGAACAGATTAGCGACAGAGCTTGCAGGCAGAACACGCTCATATAAACTTCCGAACTGATTGCTGCCGATAGGATTTACTGACAAGAAGCCTTTTTTCTGCCGTAAAGTAAGACGGTCCACATCAATCTTGGAACGAGTAAGCTCCATTGCGATATCGGTCTGCAATTCACGAAGTTTCTGTTTGTTTTTTGCCTTTAGCTCGATAAATACAGAGCAATGCAACAAAGCCTCTTTGTTCTTCCTCAGATTTGCCATCAGCGTGACAACATCCTGCAAGTTGCCCTGTGCTTCAATGGTTTCGTTTACATCATTGCCGTTTGACTTGAGCTTGTTTTTGCGTGTGGCATTCTGAATTATTTTTCTCTGTTCCATACTTTCCACAAGTCTGTGGTAGATGCGAAGAGTAACGCCGTTTCTGTCTGCAAGCTGTGAGAGAATTGCCTGTTCTTCAGTTGACGGCGGATATTCTCTGACTGCCCATACACTGCGGTATGAATCACCGACAATGTAATAATCGGTGAAAAACTTAATTGTTGATGGCAGAATCATATCAAAGAAATCTTTGGTGTAGATTTCTTCTGACTGTTCGGGTGTGAGCATCCTTTGATTACGCTTAAATAACTTCATGTTACCTCCTTGTGTTTGCAAAATAAAAAATCAGCCGTTCTGCTCTGCAAAACGACTGATTTTTATAAATATAATTATATGTTTTACTTTATCGACTTTCCTAAGTTATAAGCATCGGAAAGCTCTTTTTTGTTCTCAATATCGCCTATTGCCATTACACCGCCGCAAAGAATTTTACCAAGGTTTTTCCATCCCAAGTGCTTTTCAAGCCTGTCGTACCAATATTCGCTCTCCTCAAAGCCGTGTCCTTCCGCCGCCATAATAAGAATGCAGTCTTTCTTTGGATTACGATAATCAGGGTCACATTCTGCTACGGCAAACAACCTGTCAAATGCGGTTTTGAGCTGACCGCTGATTGTCCAGTAATACAGCGGACTTGCCAGCACAACAATATCGGCTTCCTTGTAAACAGGATATATTTTTTCCATATCATCCTTTTGTACACAAGGACTATCGGGATTTTTCCCGCCGCCAAAACAACCCTTACAGCCGTTAATACACATTTTTCCGAGATAAAACTCGGTTACTGTATTTCCAACTTCCTCCGCACCTCTTTTAAACGCTTCTGTAAGTGCAGTTGTGTTGCCTTTAATTCTTGGACTTCCATTTAAAATCACAATTTTCTTACTCATAAATCATTCTCCTTACTTAATTAAATATTGACATTGATGTCATCTGATATTATAATTTTAACAAGAATTATAATTTAATCAAGTACGCACATTAAGGTACAATACTTACCCAAAGGAAAGTGTAAAATGAATAATCGCTGTATTTCTAACGAAAGCCTTGAAAGCACAGGCTTCAGCTATACTCTGTCGCTTATTAACGGAAAATATAAAATGACGATACTGTATACTCTTATGGAGTTTGGCGTTGTTCGTTTTAATGAAATGAAAAGATACATAGGCGAGATTTCATATAAAACCCTGAGTGCAAATTTAAAAGAGCTTGAAGCGGACAAGCTTGTTATACGGCACGAGTATCCGCAAATACCGCCTAAGGTTGAATATAGCCTTACAGAACGAGGCAAATCGCTGATTCCGATTCTCGATTCAATGTGTGAATGGGGCGACAAAAACAGAATATAGAATTTTAAACGGGCAGTTTTTACTGTCTGTTTTTTATAGCCAATATAAGTATTCTGTCATCGTTTTCAACACCATAACAGGTTGAAAGCGTTAAAATCTGCTGACCGTAAACAGGTGTGATTCCTGTGTTGTATATGGATTTTTCTTTTGCATACGATATTTTCTTTTCATATGATTTTTCTGTTTCAGCTGTTATTAATCTGTACCAAAGGTCATCGGATTTTACTTGCATAACTGAAAAGACGGAGTAAGCAAATGCCCCATCTTTCGTTTCAATCACAACCGTCGGATGCTCTGTAAAATAAGAATAATCGGTATAGTTACAGAGGTCTGCAAACATTGTACCGTTGTTCATATGATGACCGTATATGATTAAATTTGTACTGTCAGCAGAACATCTGCTGTCCATGAAAGGTGTACCACTATAGCTATACTCTCCGTAAAAATTCCTGTTCAGATACTTCTGCGGATTACTCGGTGTATGCATAACAGGATAGTTTATATTTGTACCTGATATGCTTATCCAGCCGAAGCATTCGGAATTCATTGAAATAAGTTCTGATATTGAATGAGGTTCATAATAGGTTGTGTAATACACAGTTTGTTCAGCCTGAACTTCATTATCGGAATCACTGACTTTTAACAGATTTGGCTTTTTAATTGTTTCTTCAATGGTTGCCTCAGTTGTTTCCTCAGTAACAATTTCCGCAAGCTGTCTGAATTCTTCCTTTTCCTTGTTTTCGGTGTACATCCGTGAAAATATTGAAATCAGACAGGCAATTATAATTACAGAAAATATGCCTATCACAATTCCCATTTGGATTTTCCCTTTATGTTTCTTCATAGGTCTGCTCCTTTTCAAAATACTGCTCACCGTCATAATCAGGCATTAAATCGCCGTCCATACTCGCCTCAAAGTAGATTGCAAGAAAACGCTTGATGTCTGCTTTCTTCATTCTTGTAACCTCGAAACCCTGATCGGATATAATCTTCTCAACCCTGTTTGCTTTCTGCAAAACATTTTCGGATTTTGATGATTTGCATCTTGCTATGAACAGAAACTGCCTTGCGGTTGAGGTTTCAGTCTGAATGCTGTCGAGAAAATCCAAATCCTTGTTAAGAATTTTTCTGACTTTTTCGTTCTTCTCGGCTTCAATCCTGCCTTTAATATAGCTTTTGTTGGTATCGAAACACTCGCAGGAATCTGTGCAGGTAATTTCAATATTCGGCACAGCAGAAAGTACCATCATCAGGTGGCGCACCTTGATTTCAATATTCGTGTGAGAAAGCACAGAAATATTTGTCGGCTGAACCATATAGAAGATAAGTTCTTCCTTGCCGACCTTCAAGCCGTTTTTCGTAAAGGTTTTTATTCCAAGCAAGTCCTGCACTGATTTGCCTTTTTGTTTTGTTTTTTTCTGCTTGTTTTTCATTTATTTGCCCCTTTCTGCCCAAAAATAAGTCTGTTGTGTTGAAATAAAATACTTCACTGCATAGCGGATAAAGTCCAGAATTGTTGTATCTTCAAGTCGTATTGATAAAAATCCGAAACACAGTGTTACTGCAAGCGGAAGTATTATTGTTGTCTGTGCGAGTATCAACACTGACAACAGCAAAGCTATGCTCATAATCGCAAAATCTCTTAAACTCCACAGCCATAAGTTTGCAGTAGCTTTAAGGTTCTGCGGATATAAATAAGTGGTCATTTTTTTAAATTCCTCCTTTAATGGGCTGCTCTTGCAACGCTTCTCGTCAGATTTACGGCAGTTGTAGTAGCATGAACAATACTCGTCATATTTACCTTAACTGATGAATCCAGTCCGAACTGCTGTGCAATTCTCGGAACTTCGTTTGATGCAAGCATTATTCCAAGTCCCAAAAGCATATTGCCGGGGAATGTCAGCACCCCGAGGAACAGCAGAGTTGTCTGCATAAATGCTGTCAGGCAAAGCGCCGCTATCTGCTTCATCCACTGGTTGAAGCCATCCTGATAACCTCTCGGAACACTGAACATATACAGCGCACCCACAGCCATCTGAATTAGCAGAATTCCTCCGCGTTTGATATTCGCAAAAAAGATTTTTATTACGCAGTAAGCAAAGGCTATCAAGCATAAAAGATTCAGTAATCCGAATGTTGTCTGTGTTGCGACTGCAAAACTGCCCTCTAAAACACTTGTGCTTTGCCCGGCTAAATCAAGGCTTTGTTGTCCTGACATTATGGATGACAAATCCTTTGAGAATGTGTTTTGCAGGCTGATGCAGAACTTGTAAAGCTCCACAGGTACAACTCCGAACAGCGAACAAGCAAAGAAACCTTTAAGCACATTAATTGCGGTTGTCTTTATGTTTGCTCTGCCGTTCTGATATTCTATTGCAACATCGAATACGGCAACGACCGTTCCTGCGACGAACAATGCCCAGCCGAAAAGCGTAAACAGATTTATTGTCG
>CATXZD010000026.1 GCA_958403905.1 uncultured Ruminococcus sp. | reverse complement strand
CGAACCGCAGCTTGGGGATCTTTTATTTAGGGGCGGTATGTTATTAGGCGGGTACCAATATTCGACTAGTGGATGTTCAAAATTATTATTATAGGTTAGCTTATGCAAGATTATTATCTGAAAAGAAATATGTCGATTTTAAAGAGAGTGCTCCAGAACTATTTTCAGCACTGCGTGATAATTCTGACATAACTTCTGCGAAAATAATGATAGCAAAGCTTGAGAAGGTGTTGACAGATGCGTAAATATCCCAGAAATGTAGAAGAGAAAGATAATTACCTTTCTCTTTTGATATTTCCGAATTTGATGCTATACATAATTGCATTTGCAGGATTTGATTATTTTTATAATAATGTATTTTGTGAATTTAAGGCAGAACTTCATTTAACAAAGATATTATACTTTTTAATGATTTTTATATGTTCTTATAATGCTTCTAAACTCATTTTGACGCTGGTTGAGTTTCCGTACAGAACCTATAAGGGTGAGCATTATACATACAGGAATAAATTTAATTTTTTTAAGGCAATTTATAAAAAACAATTTTTTCGCATTTTTATAATGTTTTTGCTCTTTTTTCTCTGTATGCTCATTCATATGAATTTAAAAGCATTTGATTATGAAATTACGCCTGAACATCAAACAAATATTAAAGAAAATCAGAGCGTTGTATCCTCTTCTGATTTAAAAGATGATGATTCAATTCTATTAGCGGAAATTACGATTGAAGAAAATAAAAATATTATTCTTATAAACAGACCCGAAATACCGCAGAAAGAAACTGATAAAAACTTATTTTGGTATGTAACCCAAAATGGCAAATTATGCAAATGTTTTCAGGCATACCGTAAAACTTGGACTAATTTTTTGACTTTTGCTGATAAAGGCGATTACACAGTTACTTTAGTGATTGATTATGATGATGCTACAGGAGAATATACTCCCATTAGTAACACGATTGAATACACGGTTGAATAATAAGAAGGAAAAACAATGACACAATTTACAAAATCATTCCTAGTGATAGCTTCAATTCTGAAAGAACTTATTCTGAGAAAGTAATTACGTACATTAAAAACAATATTTTGGGAGAAAGAAATGAATAAAATGCAACAAAGCAATAAAAAGCGTAATAAATCATGGTACATATTTGCAATCGCTATGTTTTCGATTTTAGCCGCCAGCATTTATTCATTGTATATTACTAAATCCTATGAAAATATAAGTGTATCCGATGCTGATTATCTTCATCAGGTTAAACTAATTTTAATTGCAAATTTGATTTCCTTTTTTGCTGTTTCGTTTGCTATATCATGTATTTTAACACCTATTGTTCACTTTATTTGGCACCCCGATTCGTCAATTAATAAAGAGTATTATAATAAATATCAAATGAGATTTTATCGTATAGAATCATTTGTAATTACTATTATTTTAATGATCCCTATAATATTTTTGATGAATATATCGAAACAATTTAATTTAAAACATTTTAGTGCATTTGCACAAATGAAAATGTTGGTTTGCGTAGATAAAAATATTAGCGAAGAATCGGAAACAGAAATAGAACTATTTGAGTCGGCTCCATATTGTGAAACATATTGGCGAGGCGAAAAAAAAGTTAATGGTCTGGCAATTCAACTTTTAACATCTGTTGAAAGTGATGATCATAGAAAGAAGTTTCTAATTCCATATAAAGATGCAATAGATTGTTATGAAAAATATAGTAAATCAAAGTATGAAATAATATACTATACAGATAGCAATATTGTTGTTTCTATAAAAAAAATCGACGAAAATTGAAGTGCAAAGTATTGGCTCGGAGTGCTGAATGAGCTGAAAAATCGTGGCGTAAAGGACATTCTCGTGATATGTGCCGATGGTCTGAGCGGTATGAAAGAGGCTGTAAATGCGGCATTTCCGCAAACAGAATTGCAACGCTGCATAGTTCATCAAGTAAGAAATACACTGAAATATGTTGGTGAGAAAAATAAGAAAGAGTTTGCAAGTGACCTGAAAACCATTTATCACGCTCCGTCCGAAGACGCTGCACTTGAGCAGCTTGAACGTGTAACGGAAAAGTGGGAGAAAGATTATCCCAACGCTATGAAGGGCTGGTACAAAAATTGGAATGTGATCTCGCCGATCTTCAAATTTTCCGCACAGGTCAGAAAGGTCATTTACACCACCAATGCCATTGAAAGCCTTAACAGCGGCTACCGTCGTCTGAACAAGCAGAGAAGCGTATTTCCAAGCAATACAGCGCTTTTGAAGGCTTTGTATCTGGCGACCCACGAGATAGCCAAGAAGTGGACTATGCCTATCAGAGACTGGGGACTGGCGTATTCTCAGTTTGCGATATATTTTGAGGACAGATTTGCAGCCTAACGGCTGTCGGGGACTCTGTCCCCAAACCCCTGAGGTTTATCCGCTTTGGAGATATCCGGTGGAATATTGAAAAACAACGACATTTCTGCCGCCGCTTTCCATCGTTTTATCTCACAGCCTGCGTCAGGTCGCTCCTCAGCGTTGCCATGTTTGGCTGCAATTTTAGTATTGTCAGAAATTTGGCGATTATTGCGTTTACACGGTTTATTTTTCGGAACCAGAGTCCCTTCCGATCTTTTGTTCTGAATATGAACTGCAGCTCGTCTTACCGTATTGATTCGACCCTGAATCACGATTAGTGGCTCAAAATTATTTTATCAAATCTGGCTCACTTTTTTATTAGCGAAGTGGCTCAGTTTTTTATTGACAAAGGCAATAATATTATTATACCACAAAAAAAGACTGCTTTCTACTCTTTTCAGGGGCAGTTGCAGTCTTTTTTCATTGTGCGTTTATTTTACAGCGGCTTTTTTCACATTTTCTTATAGTTTATGCATATCTCGTTTCTTTCTTTTAGGTGATCATTTATTATTTTTATAAATTCTTTCGAACCTTCCACATCTACCATACAACTTTCTTTAAGCATGTCCAGTTCATATTTCAGCTTTTCTTCCAATTGATAAGTCATATCATTTGAAACAATATCGCTGAATCTGAAATTTTCCGCTAATGATATAGCAGATTTTTTCAAATCGGCATCAAGATCAAATGAAGCGATAACATTCGCCGTCATTATCATGTTTTTCATATTAGATGTTTCCACCGCTCTTGTTTCTCGTATTTCTTTTATTGCTTCTTTTGCACTTTTACACATGAAAACTATTACGACATAAGCAGTAAACAGCAGAATTTGCAGTACAATACCAATTTTCGTACCGTCATCTATTATCATGAAAACTGTTGAGATTATTGTTTCTATTATTGCGTATACTGATGACCAAACGATCATCGGATAGTTATAGAAAAAAATTTCTGTTAAGCCAAGCGCTTTTTTATCAAAAAAAGTGCATACTGCAAAAATAGCTGCAAAAGCTAAAACTTCAAATAAATACGACAACCAAAAAGCAGCCCCATGACCAGAAAAGCCTGCAATAATGAAAGTTATTATATTGTACATAACAAAAATCAATGCAAATACCACTATATACGATTTATTCTTTTTCACGATCAAATACCTCCATCTTCATGTTTTCTGCCGCATTTTCCGCAAAAATTACCTATTATGCCTTTGTTTCCGCAGGTACAATCCCATGTGTTATTATTAGGCTTTGCTTTTCCACAGTTATTGCAAAAATTACCCGTTATGTTTCTGTTGCCGCAAGAGCAATCCCACGTTTCTTTTTCAGGCTTTGGTTTGCCGCATTTATTGCAGAATTTTCCGATTGTATTCTTATTTCCGCAAACGCAATCCCATGTTTCATCTGGTTTTGGCTTAGACTTGCCGCAATTGTTGCAAAAGTTTCCGACAACGTTTTTGTTTCCGCAGATGCAGTCCCATGTATCTGCACTAGGCTCTGCGTTTACAGAATTACTCGGCATATCCATCATTTCCGCAACTTGATTTCCAATTTTGCCCATCATTCCAAGACCAGCGCCAAGGCTTACAAGATCTCCGAAGGTATTTCCGCCTGTTCCGCCGATATTGCCGATATTCTCCGCAAATGTTTTCTGTACTTCAAAATTCATCTCGTCTTTTGCATTATAGCCTTTAGCTTTCATAACATCAGCGTCTGCATAGCCTTTTATTCTTGCGCTTTCAGCCTCGCCCTGAGAACGTATTACTTTGAGTTTAGCAGCCGTTTCAGCCTCTATAAGTTCTTTTTTTTGCTGAGCGATAGCTATATCCGCATCATTTTCCGCATTTTTTATCTTGAAAAATCTGTTTCCTGCCTGCTGTTTTATTTGAATGTACAGATCTCGTTCATCACGTTCCGCTTTAGTTTCCGCCGGCAGATCTTCCGGGGTAGAGATGCTTATAATAAGAAAATCGGGCAGAGTAAGTCCATACTCTTCAAGCTCTGGGTTTATAAGCTCTTTTATCTGAGATGAAAGCTCTTATATATAGGCATCGATCTCAAATACGCTCCAATTATTCTTTTTAATGACAGCAGCAAAGATCGTGCGAACTTTATTTACAATAACTGTTTTTATGTATCTTAATATATCGCCTGAGGAATCGCCCGCTTTAGATTTTTCAGCATCAGCATTTATGTTATTAGAATGAGAAAAAATATCTGTTGTTCCTACCAACTTTAATACTAAACGCTTTGAATCTGTGACTTTGATATTGAATATACCATTTGCACCCAATGAAAGATTCATTCCCGAATACGGATCGGGTATCTTTATGCGGGAACTAGTTCCCCACTTGATGCCCATATGTACTGTTTTATTTATAAAGTAAACTTCGCTGTGAAAAGTCTTTTCACCTGACGGCAATTTATAAACACTACTGAGCAAAGGGATATTTTCGGTAGTCAGAGTGTATGTACCGCCGGGAAACAGATCAAGCGCCTGACCACCGCAGAAGAATAAAGCCTCCTGCGAATCGTGAACTATGAGCTGCGAGCCAAGCTTGAAATCCTCTATCGGGTGCTTCCATACAAAAGTGTTGTTATCGCCCTCATATTTCAACACGCTTACTGCGTTCTGTTTCTGCATATTCAGCTTGCCTATCTCGCGCTGAACATCTATCGTTACATTGCACACGGGGCATTCTATCGACGCAGCGTCTTTTGCAACAGTATGCTGACAGCCGCACTGCGGACAATAGATCTGAACCGCTGAGGTGTTTTCATTAAGCGTATTTATCTTTGTTTTGCAGACAGGGCACAAAGCCGACTCGCCCTTAGACTGATCGTAAACAACATTATTTCCGCAATGCGGGCAGATTTTAACAGCCATTCTGTCTGTTTTCACATTGATCTCGTGTCCATGCGGGCATTTAACTATTTTCTTAGCGAACAGCCCCGTATTAAACAAACCTCCGCTGACAGTAACATAAACATCTTCATTTTTTTCAGAAGCGCAGGTAGGACACTTCATAACGAATTTTGACATATTATCAACTCCATATGTTTTTATTTATCTACTTTTAAAATCGAAACAATAATATTACTAATAATTAAACCACCCCAACTTCCTATTATCTCTCCAATAATACAAGCAACTCCAACAATTAAGAATGGTATTATTGAACCTAAGATAGAACTTAATGAGAATTCTAATAATCCGGTAATAGCAAAACTGATTATTATAAAAATTGAGTCTTTGATAATAGCCAATCCAAAAGCCAAATCTGATAACTCTTTAAATCCATTACCGTCATCACTATTTAAATTTACTAACGCAAGTGGAAGCCCCATAAAAATTGCGACTTTAAAATAAAGGAAAAAAATGAATTTGATTACTTTTCCAGTATTATAAGCATTTATAGAGTTCACAACGTATACCTCACCTAAGATGAAGAAAGCTATAAGTAAAATCGTGCCTATTGCTGGGAGCGAATTTCTAACAGATTCTTTTCTTTTATTTCTTCTCTCTAAAGCATCAATTTTCTTAATTCTTTTTTTGCCTAATTCTCTTATATTATTTATATCATCTTTTCTGTACTCTCCATACTTTAACTCGCCTAATGCTTTAATCAAACTCTCCCAATCTTTTCGTGAATTATTTTCACACATTGAAAAGTTTTTCAACTTATAATACTCTATATCCATCAAAGCGTGCTCACATTCAATAAGCTTACTTTTTGAATCCTTGTAATTTTCCAACTTTTCAAAGACTAATTTAGAAACATTTATTCCTTT
This sequence comes from uncultured Ruminococcus sp., assembly GCA_958403905.1. Taxonomy (GTDB): domain Bacteria; phylum Bacillota; class Clostridia; order Oscillospirales; family Acutalibacteraceae; genus Ruminococcoides. Next base: position 3,807 of record CATXZD010000026.1, on the reverse strand, counting down.
GCGTATATCTGCATTGCTGCCAGTAGAATTTTTCAAATTTGTTGTCTGTTTCGAAAGGATATCACAGGCTTTGTTATAGTTGTATTCAAATTCGCCATCTCTGCACTTTTTTCTCATCGAAGGAGCATCAAGATAATCACCCAGTTTTTCGAAAAGCTTGCCGGCTTCTTTATATTCAACCGCTGTTTCAGCCTTTTTCAATGAACTGCTCGCATACGCATATTCAGCTATCTTCAATTTTTCAGCACAAGAATTTGATATACGTTCGGAATCTGAATAATCAATAATTCGATTGAAAAGCTCGATTGCTTTTTTCAAATCAGTTTGTGCCGCCTGACAGTACTCAAACGTTATATTCTTATCTGTTGTAAGATCTTCGTATCTTTTATAAAGTTTATACGCTTTGTTATAGTTGTATTCAAATTCGCTATCTCTGCACTTTTTTCTCATCGAAGGAGCATCAAGATAATCACCCAGCTTTTCGAAAAGCTCGCCGGCTTCTTTATATTCAACCGCTGTTTCAGCCTTTTTCAATGAACTGCTCGCATACGCATATTCAGCTATCTTCAATTTTTCAGCACAAGAATTTGATATACGTTCGGAATCTGAATAATCAATAATTCGATTGAAAAGCTCGATTGCTTTTTTCAAATCAGTTTGTGCCGCCTGACAGTACTCAAACGTTATATTCTTATCTGTTGTAAGATCTTCGTATCTTTTATAAAGTTTATACGCTTCGTCATATTTAAGATCGTGAGCCTTAACATCGCACTTGCTTATCATTTCAACTGCGTCTGAATATGTACCTACCTTCTCAAATATTTCAGCCGCTTTCTCATAATCCTTTACCGAAGTCGAATTATTGTAAACATTCATCGCATTGCGATAAGTAGTTTCAAGCGCCTTGTCATGACAAGTCAAAGACTGCGCTCTAGCATCAGAATAATCGTCTAGGCTGTCAAAAATCGCTTTCGCATTCATAAAGCCATCAGCCGTAGAGGCACTTTTCATTATGCTAGCGGCTCTGTTGTATACTGATTTATTCTTATATTCTTGAAGCTACTTTTTGAGTTTATCATCTGCAAAGCGATAGGCTTTCTTATAGTTATAAAGCTGAGAAAAATCACCTGAAACCAAAGTCAGGCTTTGCTCTTTGGTTATTTTCAGTTCGACCAGCAGTTTTCCTAGATACGCCTCTGCACATTCGGGCGAAGCGTCAAGTACTCGTTCAAAGTATTTATCAGCGTCTTTCCAGTTACTATCCTCAAGGAAAATATACGCCCTCTTTAAAAGTGACGAAGTGCTGTTTTCATGATAATCATTTTTTCTAACGGATACTGTTTTTACAGTATCTATATTTAACACCTTGCAAACTCCGCGAATAAGATCTTGCATAGCGCCTATTTTCGACATATTCTGTGCCTGCTTGTTCCGTATGATAGCCGGAAGATCCTCCGGGTCTATATCTTGATAACAAGGTATTATGGTTTTACCGTGGTCATTTAAAGCAAGTCTTGCATAACGGCTCCACTCATTCTTTACCCACACTGAATTTACATATTCAATACTTGACGTAATGATAAGCATTACCCGCGCAGATTGCAGGGCTGAAAATATGTATGGCTCATAATCCACTCCGAGCTTATCCTCTAGCGTTATTCTGGAGAAAAATACCTTTATCCCCTTTTTCGTCAGCTCGTCGTATATCTCTTGAGCAAGCACGCTGTCAGCCGTTCTCTCTTTGTTTTCATCGCTTTCTTTATAGCATATAAAAACATCATAAGGCGTTTCGTTTTTTGCTACTTGAAGTATCTTTTTTTGTATCTCATCAATATGGCGGGCTTCTGTCTGATAAAGCAATTGCGACTGTGAATCGGAATATTTGATAGCAGATAGATAATCGACATCTTCAAATATACTTTCATACATGGTTCTGTGGCACGTCGGGATCATTTTACCTGACAATGGATCTTCAACATATTCGATTCCAAATTTGCAAAGGCACAGACCCCAGTACGCTTCTGATTCTTCTGAAAACTCAGAAACCAAATTTTGATAAACAGCCTCAGCCGCATCAAATTCGCACTTAGCTCTCAAGCGATTTGCTCTATTGAACAAATTGATCTTCTTCTCATCGCTCAACAGTGGTATAGTTTGCGTTGAGTCGCAAAAATCACAAGTACAAGTGGTTGAATCTTCCGCTACGCTAAGCGTTGCACCGCACATTTTACATCTATACACCGGCATATACAATTCCCCTTTGACTAAACATTTATAGATATACTAATTATAACATATATCCGGCGTTTTTTATTTTCTAAAGCGAAACTGGCACATATTTGGCGAAAAAAACGCATTTTCGTCGAATTTGAAGAATAAAGACAGCCTATGCATTGATATGACTCCCTAAGAGTAAAGAGACGAAAAAACAAAAATCGTGTAAAAACTCTAAGGGGGTATTTTATGTCAAGATGATATTAGTATAATAAAACTTGACACCCCAACCTCAAAGAAGTAAAATAAAAAGAGAAAAAAATGGAGGTAAAGAAATGTCAGAAAATAAACAATACGAAAATGAGTACAAGGTGCAGGCGATAAAGCTTGCAAAAAAGATAGGTGCGGTAAATGCAGCAAATGAACTTCAAATTCCTGTAAATACGCTGTACGGCTGAATCAGAAAAGTAAAGATAGGAAGTCTTGATATCGGCTGCGGAGAACGCAGCCCGGAAGACTCTCTGAATATCGCCGAAGAAAACCAGCAGCTGAGAAAGCGGATCAAAGCATTGGAAAAGGAAAACAAGCGGCTAAGCGAAATGAATGAGTTTTTGGAGGATGCGGCGGCTTTTTTCGCTGCATGCCGTCGGAAGTCCGGAAAGAGCAGCGATTGAGATATATCGCATGCCGAACCGATGACGGCAAAAACATCGGAAAAATCTACTTTTACTGCAAAGCTCTGGAAGTCAGCAGGCAGGCGTTTTACGACTATCTTGGACGTAAGGACGCCCCATGGAAGTATCAGCCGCTTGCTGACGCCATGTTGAAAATTCATGATGAGGACGAGGAAAATGCGGATTACGGCAGAGTACGTATGTATCAGGCATTGCGGTATCAAAAAGAAGTCGGCAAGCTTGACGATATTAAAATTCCGTGCGAAGCAACCGTCCGCAGCGTGATGGAGCAGATAAACCTGATCCATAAACCCAAACGAAAGCCCAACGGGATCACCAAAGCCGACCGTGAAGCCCGCAAATCAGACGATCTTCTGAAACGTGATTTTACAGCAGCTGCGCCTTTGAAAAAATGCGTTACAGACATCACCGAGATCAAGGCAAAAGACGGAAATGCGGGCTTGCAGTATCCGGAGATTCGCGGAGCGATCATACATTCCGACCGCGGCAGCCAGTACACAAGCTCTGCTTATCGGGCAGTTATCAAAAAATACGGCATTGTGCAGAGCATGAACAGTGCCGGAGGAAGATGTCATGACAATGCGAGATGCGAGAGTATATGGGCAAGAATGAAGGAGGAGTTGTTTTATAACCGAGGAAGGAAAACTGAAAATTATACGATTGAAGCATTAAAAATGATGATCTGGCGATATTTTATGAGCTACTGGAGCAACCGCAGGATCTGCTCGGCGATCGGCGGTATCCCGCCGGCTGTAAAGCGGCGCAGGTACTATTCGGCTATGACCATCGCTGCTTAACTTCAAAATCCTTGCGGTCAATGTGTCAAGTTTTATTGACAAAATCAGTCGGCTTCAAGGACGGTGCAACTATGATGTAGGAGATTCAGGACTGATATAAT
>CATXZD010000025.1 GCA_958403905.1 uncultured Ruminococcus sp. | reverse complement strand
TATATCAAACTTCTCTTACTTTTGCAACCCCTTTTTCTTCATTTTTTGGCTTTTTTCTCTAAATTATTTATAATCGGTCTTTATATCAGAAAGTTTTTTACATAAAGCACTTACTGGAATGCACAACAACGCCCACAGCATACTGTAAAACGGACAAATCTGCCCTTTGACATTTAAACGGCATTTTGAATAATCCCAAACATTAAGTTTATATTTTAGATTAACTATACATCCGCAGCAAAATTCGAGCGTGGTTATTATTGCACTGCCAAATATACATTTTGCAGGCATTTTCATTTTTTTGTGCTTTCCGTAGAATTTAAACAGTGATACAAAACATGTTCCGCCTGTCAGCGCCATTGACCAATGTGTTTTCCCTCGCCAGAGAATTTCAAGCAACGCATATCCTACTCCGCCTATTGAAAATAAAATGCAATTGTCTCTAATGTTTTTCAACATAAATCACCACCTTTAGTTTTGGCTAAAGGCGGTGGATTATTCAAATAAATTAAATTATATAATTCCGATTTTTTCTAATAATTCAATTAATTCTTCAAGAGAATATAAGCAATTAAGTGCGCTAAGCATTGCGTTTGTCGTGAGATATGCAGGCAAATTGAGGTGCTTTAAAAGCTTTTTTCTGTTTTTATCGGAATTTTCGGTGCCTGTTAATCCGAGGAAGAATAAATCGGATTTTTTGATTTCATTTTCCTTTTTACTGCTTTCACCGATAATTGTTGCTCCGCTTTTGCGAACGGCATTTATTATAACCTCATCGCTGACTCCCTCTACTCCGAGAAGCCCTTCCTTGCCTTTTTGTGATTTACGTTTTTCCTTGCCCTCAATCTGCGGAATGTAACAATGAACTATCTTTGTTTTATCTACTACCCCTTTTAAGAAATTACGTATTACAAAACCTGCCGAGTCGCTGTCGGTAAGAATGAGGATTCCTCTTGAGTCGGCAATCTGACGAATTAGATTCTGCTTTTCCTTATCAGAAAAAACGCGAAAGCCGTTAGTTTCTATTATGGGCGCATCAATTAATGAAGAAAGCTTGATTTTGTCGTATCTTCCCTCGACAATTACCGCCTCTTTAATTTTCAGCAATTATATCCTGCCCTCCTTCGAAACAAGCAACAACTGAGCTATTAGTTGTTCCATACAGAGCCTTTCGTTAATCGACGAGCTTTTAAATTTTTCGTCTGCATCAATAATCAGATTGAGGCTTTTGCGCAAGGCATCGGTTGAAACCCTTGCAGTAGCCTCACGTGCTTTTTTCAGAGTGAACGCTCTGTTTTGGTACTCGAAATCCTTTGCAACATCATCTTTGAGCACACCGCACTCGTCGGCAACTCTGATTCTGTATGCGTCAACATACGAAGCCGACAGCACGTACAACATTACAACAGGTTCTTCGCGCTGATAAAAAAGCTGATCGAGCGTATTAAAAGCCTTGTCGCCGTTTCCGTTTAACACAGCGTCAGACAATGCGAATATTTTTGTTTCAAGATTTTGTGTTGCGAGCTTTTCAATATCCTGCGCTGTGACCTCCTCGCCTTGTGCATAGGCACAAATTTTTGCAATCTCGTTTTTAAGCAGATTAAGATCGTCACCGCAATAAGAAATAAGCTTTGAGGCGTTTAGATGTGAAATCATCTTGCCGTTTTCATTCGCCCACTTTGCAATATAGCGTTCAAGCATCGACTGATTAAGCTTGTTAAATTCACAAACCGAGCCGTTTTTTTCTACCCTTTTTACAAACGACTTGAAAGCGGCACTATTCTTTGTCGGAACATAGGTCGGCATTGAAATTATCAGCACTGTTGTATCAACTGTTTTGTCGGTAATTTCCTTAAAACGGCCAAGTGAATCGGCATCCATATTATCAAAAAATATATCTGAAACGAAAACGCAGTTGTACTCGCTCATAAACGGCACAATCTGAAGCGACGCTGCAAAATCGTCGAGATTTATATCTCCGCTGAATCTATGGTAATTGAAATCAGAAGGATTTTTACCTGTCACGGCATTTACAAGCTGTTCCGAATAACGGCGCACAAACATCTGCTCAGTGCCGTAGATTACATAAATCGGCGAGAACTGTCTTGACTTTATTTGTTTTTTGAGTTCAGATTCACTTATCTTTGACATTGTAGCCTCCGCTGAATACAAACTTCACATTACCGTCGGAAGTTGTATAAATACTATCACTTATTTCTTTTACAGAACTATATCTGCTTTCAAGCAATTCTTTTTCTCCCGAAAAAATCACATTTTTGCAGGTAATCAGGTCCCTGTTTTTTACATTTGAATCAATAAGAAGATAATCGCATACCCTATACTTTTCCGGGAGCTTTGAAATATCCGATTTACTGGGGACAAACAAAACCGTACTGCCGTTTATGTTTAAGTATTGATATGTAACCGTTTCAATATTTATTACATTCAGGGTGGTCAGTGAGTTAAGTTTTATTGTAAAGCAACAGTCGCCGCTGAATGTGTTAATCTCACCTCTGTAATTATCAATCAATTTTTTGTCTGTATTATTATCATATACTAAAATATTTGATACGTCAAATTCAGAAACTAATTGCGGAAGATATTTTGAATATTTTAATTTTGTGTTTGGAATTACAATGCTGTCAATTGATGAAAAGTTCCCCGAAATATCTTCAATTATCTGATATATACTGCTGTTTGTACCTCCGCAGGAGATAAACGAAATGTTACTGCCGCACTCAACCGAAGCTGTAACTCCGCTGCCGACATTGTAAATTTTGAGTATTGCCGAATTGCTGCCGATTATAGCATAAATCGCCCAACCGACTGTCAAAACTATTGTCGACGCTGTAACTGCGCAGTGCACATAAAAGCCATTTGTCTTTATCGCATAACCGATTACAACAAGCAATGCAGTAAAGATTAGCCAGACGTAAAAATACGGCTTATCAGAGTTCACGCAGGAATATGGAATAGATGAAAAAAGCGAAATTATTTTTAAAAGTAATTTTCCGAAAATATCCGCTGCGAATGCAAAAGGGTAAGCTAAAAATGAAATTATCGAACAGAGATACAAAAGTGCTGAAAGCATTGCGCAAACCAGAACAACACTCACAATAGGTTCGGCAAACAACGATGTCAAAACAACAAAGGGTGTAATCCTGTGGAAAGCCACAGTAGTAACCGGAATTGTCCATAGTGACGCCGAAACAGAAACCGCAAGGAGATTTATTATCGGTCTGATAAATTTACGTATTCCTTTAAATTTAAACTTTCGTAATAAGTAACTTTCAATTTTGCCTGCCCAAAGTATTATTCCTGCCGTAGCAGAAAAGGACAACAACATTCCTATATCGCCGACAGAAAACGGATTAAATACAGTAAGCACAATTGCCGATGCACCGAGCGAATTCAGACCATCTGTTCGTCTGAAAACAGTTTTAGAGCAATATGTAAGGATTAGCATAATTCCCGAACGCACAACTGATGGAGTAAAGCCCGTTACCGCCATAAAGCCAAGTACTGTTGCTAAAACGACAGCAGCACGAACATATCTGTTTTTTATTATTCTCTTAATAAAAAACAAAATGAATCCTACGATTATAGACAAGTGCATACCCGAAACTACGATCAAAAAGCTTGTTCCTGTTTTTGAAAAATCATCTTTAACATCTCGTGAAAGCGCCTGTTTATCGCCAAGCAAAACCGCCTTGCAAAGCGAAGCGGTGCTTTCGGGCAAAAGTGCGTCAAGCGAGCTTTTCATTGATTTTCTTATGCTGACGGCAATGCTGTATAACGTAAACTGCTTTTCTCCCGTTAATTTAAAACTGTCGCTTTCTTCATTATAAAATGCAGTAAGATAGATTCCCTTACTTAGGTTGTAGCCTTCATCAGTTCTATCGACAGTAAAATTTGCTGATATTCGGTCGAAATCATCCGACTGCAAGTCAATTATTGAAACCAGTCTGATTTTCACATTTTCATGGCAGCCGTTGATTTTATCGGCAGAGATTATATAAATATAACTATTTTCACTTTTCTGAACTTCATCGCATATATATCCCTCAACGCTTAATTCTTTATTTGAATAATTGTCAACAATCGGCTGATAAATATTATTGGAATACATAACAATTGCAATACAGGCTGCAAAAGCTGTTACACCTACAGTAATCAGAAAATGTGCAACAGATACTTTGATTTTAATTTTACTTTTTAGCAGTTTTAAAAATATTCCAATAAATGCAGACAATGCCGACAAAATAATTATTATATTAGAAAATGTGCCGTTTGCAAAATAAAAAACGACCGCAAGCACGGAAAGATAAGTAAGTCCCACCGTTGCTAACAGTCGTTTCATAAATTTCATCCTTTTTAGTCAAGTAAATAAGTAGGCAGTTACCATACCTCGGTATCTCGGGAGTTTTAGATTTTTCTAAATCTAACGCAAGACACCTCTTTTGCCGATTTGTTTCAAAATCACTTCCTATCAAGTAAAGAAAAGAGGAAGCTCCTCAAGGAAAATAATATCCTCGCGGTCTTTTGCATCACCCTCGGCAAGCACAGCCGCTTTGCCGACGATATTTGCACCTGTTTCTTTAACAAGAGTTTCAAGCGCATTTATACTGTTTCCCGTAGATATAACATCATCGACAATAAGCACTCTTTTATCCTTGAGAAACTCTGCGTCTCCTTCACCAAAATAAAGCTTTTGGTGACTTGTTGTTGTGATTGAATCAACCTCAACCTCAATCGGATTACGCATATAAACCTTTACACCTTTGCGAGCTACAACGTAATTTCTACAGCCCTGCCTTGCCATTTCGTAGCAAAGCGGAATGCCCTTAGCCTCAGCCGTTACAACAACGTCGTGTTCAGGACAGATTTTCAGAAGCTCCGACGCAGCTTTTTCAGTCATTTCAACATCGCCGAACATAATGAACGCAGCAATTTCAAGCTTATCATTTACTGGAAATTTTTCAAGTTCACGCTCAAGTCCTGCAATCTTCATCTTATATGTACTCATTTTAATTGCCTTAGCCTTTCTGCCCACAAATAGTAATTAAAATTTCCTACAACCTTACTATGGGCGAATAAGGCGTAAATGGCAATTTAGCCATCGCTCGTTGCCGCTTGCGGCAAACTGAGCGGGCAATATAATTTTTATAGTGTGAATTTTTACACTATACCTCTTACGCCATCTGACCGTTAAGCTTTTTACCGCCGAGAATATGGAAGTGCATATGCTTTACGCTCTGACATCCGTCATCGCCGCAGTTATTAACAATTCTATATCCGTTATCAAGGCCTAAAGTCTTGGTGATTTCGGGAATTTTTGTAAAGATGTATGCAATAACATCAGCGTTTGATTCGTCAATTGCGTTTGCACAGCAAATGTGCTGTTTGGGAATTACAAGAACGTGTACGGGAGCCTGCGGCTCAAGGTCATAGAATGCAAGAATTTTATCGTCCTCGTAAACCTTTTTGGACGGAATAGAGCCGTCAACTATTTTGCAGAATATACAATCAGCCATGTCAACCTTCCTTTCAAAGTTACAAATTGTACAAATATATTTTAACTCTAATTTAAAATAAGGTCAATGTTTATTTGTAAAATATTATATTATTTGTCGGTTTTTTTGGAGGTAATTTTCTTTTCCTCTCCCCTGAGCAATCGTTTGATGTTATCCTTGTGCTTAACTGCTACAAATACGCCTATAACAAGTGCCGCAAAAGTCGAAAGCAAAACGTATGCAAGCGAATATCCTCCGTTTATATAATCAAAAATAAAAGTTATGGCAAAAGTGTAGGGTGCATAAAGTACTGCACAGGTAATGCTTGCGGCTGAAATAATTTTCGTTACAAGAAAAATAATTAAAAATGTTGTTAAAATGCAGAGAAATACTCTCCAGTCCTCAACAAGCATAAGAGCTGCGGCAGTTACAACACCCTTGCCGCCCTTAAAGTTAAAATACACGGGATATGAATGACCGAGAATACAGAAAATTCCTGCTATGTACTTTCCACAGTTAACAACTTCATTTGTCAATGCTGTGTTCAAGGAATCGGGAGAAGCGAAAGAAAAGATAAATCCGCCTATCAAAACTGCTACAACACATTTAAGAGCATCGCAAACAATTGTTACTATTGCAGGAACTTTGCCCACACTTCTTAGTACGTTTGTAAAGCCTGCATTGCCGCTGCCCATCCGGCGAATGTCCTTTTTGCCCTTTGTTACGATACTTGTTACCATAACGGCGGTGTTAATACTTCCAAGCAAATATGCCGCAAGAGCGGTAATTAAAACTCGCCACCAATTGTCAGCAAGAAAACTCAAGTAAAAGTCCATTTACTTATCCCCTCTTTCTCTGATAATTATTCTGATTGGTGTACCTTCAAGTCCGAAAGCCTCACGAATTCTGTTTTCAAGATAACGCTGATACGAGAAGTGAAAAAGCTGAGCGTTGTTGCAGAAAAATACAAATGTCGGCGGCTTTACTGATGCCTGCGTCATATAGAAAATCTTGAGGCGCTTTCCCTTGTCGGACGGCGGCTGAACACGAGTTGTAGCCTGAGCCAGAAGCTCGTTGAGCATACCCGTTTTGATTCTGCGGTTTGCAGATTCATTACAGCTTACGATAGATTCAAACAGCTTGTCGAGCCTCATACCTGTTTTTGCAGAAATGAAAACCTGCGGAGCATATGACATAAATGCAAAATCGGCGTCAAGCTTTTTGCGAAACTCCTGCATTGTCTTGTCGTTTTTCTCTATTGCATCCCACTTATTAACTGCAATTACGCAGGCTCTTCCTGCTTCGTGCGCAAGTCCTGCAACCTTTGTATCCTGTTCGGTTACTCCCTCGGTTGCATCAATCATAATAACACAGACGTCACTGCGCTCAATCGCCATTTTTGCTCTGATAATGCTGTACTTCTCAATATTATCGTAAATTTTACTCTGACGGCGCAGTCCGGCCGTATCGGTAAAATTAAATTTGCCATACTTATTTTCAACAAGCGTGTCTATTGTGTCACGTGTCGTTCCTGCAATATCGGATACAATGCAACGCTCTTCATTTGTGATTTTATTTACAAGAGATGATTTTCCTGCATTCGGCTTACCGATTACAGCAACGTTGATAACGGTTTCGTCCTCCTCCATCTCACTGTCAAATTCAAAACATTCAAAGGCACGGTCAAGCAAATCACCCGTACCGTGACCATGGACGGCTGAAACCTGCACAGGGTCACCAAGGCCGAGATTATAAAACTCGTAAAATTCCGGCGCAGGCTCACCGAGTCCGTCGCACTTGTTTACGCATACAATAACAGGTTTTCCTGACTTTTGGAGCATTTGCGCAACGTCCATATCGGTTGCCACCATTCCCGACTTGCAGTCGGTTACGAGAATAATTACATTTGCCGTATCTATTGCAAGCTGTGCCTGTCGGCGCATCTGCACAAGAATTACATCGTCTGATTTCGGTTCGATACCTCCTGTATCAACTATAAATGCGGTCTTGCCGCACCATTCGACCTCTCCGTAAATTCTGTCACGTGTAACACCGGGTGTATCGTCAACAATTGAAAGTCTCTGACCGATAAGCTTGTTAAAAAGCGTGGACTTTCCCACATTAGGTCTTCCTACAATTGCTATTACGGGTTTGTTCATATTATCATCGCCTTCCGTATTTTATACAACAGTTTGCCGTATGTCTTAAGCAGTAATCGCATTTACAAGGTCTGCACCGTTGTTGTTTACCGCGACAAGCTCAACATTCAGCTCCCGTTCAACGTCGTCCGTTGAAACATCGTCAAGGAATAAATCGTTTTCAAAACGAAGCATTGACGACGGAATTATCAGCCTTTTGCCAATATCTTTGTCTTTTAGCTGTTCTATCAAATCTCCGCCTGTCACAAGCCCCGACACGTTTACCCCTCCGCCGAAAAAATTATTTTTAATAGCTTGGGTATTTATCGTGATATTCGGAAATTTTTCATTTATCATAGCCATAATTTTTTTCATAAACGGGTAAACACCTGTTCCGCAGGCTACCGTAACGGTGTGACTTTTCTTTTCGGTATATTCAACTTCTTCAAGTGTCCACTTAACATCATCGGTCAGGTACGCTATCATACCAACACCGTCCTCAAGCGCCGAAAAGTCCTCATAAAACTCGGGAGCGGGAATTTCACGCCCTGCAAGAATGTAAAATTCGTCGCCTGCAAAGAAAATTCTACGTCCGTACTTTTCTTTGCACATATTGCCGTAGTTCTCAATTAAATCAAGCGTCTGTTGAGCCGTTTCCTTATTATAAGGCACAAGAGGATATAATCCGTCTCTGTAGGCGGTAAGTCCGACAGGAACAATAGCCGTCATTTCAACGCCTAGATTTTCAAGATCACGCATTGTTCTTAAAAGCTCTTCGCCGTCATTGATTCCGGGGCAAGCTACAATCTGGCAGTTCATAGTAATACCTGCGTCTGCAAAGCGTTTGAGATTTTTAAGCGCATCGCCTGCAAAACGATTATTCATCATCTTGCACCGCAATTCGGGGTTAGTAGTGTGAACCGAGATGTTTATAGGACTTATGTGCATATTAATTATACGCTCGATTTCGTGCTCGGTAATGTTTGTCAGGGTAATATAATTACCGAACAAAAATGAAAGTCTGCTGTCATCATCCTTGAAGTAAAGCGACTTGCGCAGTCCTTTAGGAAGTTGGTCAATAAAGCAAAAAATACACTTATTTCGGCAGGAATGTTGCTCGTCCATAAGGTAAGTTTCAAACTCCAGACCGATTTCCTCATACTCGCCCTTTGTTATCTCAACAATTCTTGTCTTTTCACCGTCGGAAACCTCAAGTGACAAACATCTGTTTACCTGATAAAACCTGTAGTCAAGCACATCAACAATTTCATTTGAATTTATAGTAAGCAGAGTTTCTCCGCTTTTTATTCCGGATTTTTCGGCATGACTGCCTTTAGTCACGTTATAAATTTTTACAGCCACACTTTCACCTCAACAAAATATCAAGATTTTAGTAGTATTTATATTTTACACAAATCAGTGTAAATAATCAAGAAAAATTCGCAAAACAAAAGGGCGAACAGAAAACTGCCGCCCATAGTGTTTAGTAGGTTTAAAATTACTGCTCGTCTTTCTTTACGATAACCTGTCTGCCGTTGTACATACCACAGTTACCGCAAGCTCTGTGAGCCGCCATTAACTCACCGCAGTTTGGACATGTTGTGAGTGTAGGAGCGTTGAGCTTCCATACTGTTGAACGTCTTGAGCTCTTTCTTGCGTGTGATGTTTTTCTCTTGGGTACTGCCATTACAAAGACCTCCTTACAAAATTTATATTAATCCATAAACTGTTTAAGCATCTCAAGCCTTGGGTCAATTTCACGCTTGTCACAGGAGCAATCACCCTCGTTAAGGTTTTTGCCGCAAGTCTGACACAAGCCCTTGCAATCTTCCTTGCAGAGATTTTTCTGCGGAAGTGAAAGAAGAATGTCTGAAATGACAACATCATCAAGCTCGAGTTTAAAATCAGGTGTTTCAATATAATCGTCGTTGCCGTCATCAACCAAAGTCTGCGCAAGCTTATGCTCAAAAAGCATATCCATTTCTCTTGTAAACTCTGTTGAACACCTGTCGCAGCTGCGAGAATAGCCGAAGCAGGCTCTTATTGTAAGGCTTACAAGGCTTGCCCTGTTCTTTGCTGTTGCGGTAACATCAATCGGAGTTCTGAATGGAAAAACACCGTCAATGTCAATATCTGCAATATCAAGCTTATAATTAACCTGTTTTTCTTCGCCTTCATTCTGAAAGACTGATTTTAGTTCAAAAAGCATAATTGCACCTCTTGACCGCATAACGCATATTAAAACGCTGTTTATTATTATACAAAAGGTTTGTGCCTTTGTCAACTGAAAAATATGATAATTTAAGCATTATTTTTTAAAATAAAGTCGGAGAAAATAAATAATTTTTCATATAAAGAAATTTATGATAAAAACATAAACATAAAAGCAATTTTTATTCTAACGAAGAAATATAATTACAATTTTAAACTGAAATAAAGGTAAAGTTTTTTTAGTGTAGCAGAGAACTATGTTCGCCATAGTGTATAAATTGTTTCACAATTTATACATAGGGACGTCAAGGATGCCGTCCCCTACGAATTTAGTACAGACGTTTTTGTTATTATCACACACGGATACGGATATAAATAATACGTTTCTGTTATTGCCCATACGGATATAAATAAAACGTTGCCTTTACAGCCGTAGGGACACATCCGCTGTCCGCAGTGGTTATCCGACTTTTTCGATTAAACGTATTTATAGAGGAAAACAAACCTCTCCGTAGGGGACGGCTTTTCTGCGAAAACGGCAACCCTTTTGTCGCTTTGCGA
>CATXZD010000024.1 GCA_958403905.1 uncultured Ruminococcus sp. | reverse complement strand
TTATAATCATATTGTGGGTAATGTTGCTCCACCTCATGTTGAATTTAAAGCCGTACTGCCAACAAATTGGGAAACGATAACCCTAAAAAATATTTTAGACCCTAATAACGGAGCAAACTCAGATAATGATGATTTAACAGACTGGCAAGAAGTTGATACTGAAAGTGGGCTTATTACATGGGATAACGATGGCAATATTCAGTTGCCAACTTTTAAGGATTGCTTAGAGAAAGCAAGCAATAAATTTTATGTTAGAAATGTTTTAGAGACATATTTAAAATATGCTCCAAGTACAATATGGAAAGTTTTTTTAAACGCTGAAATATTGCCGATTCATTCCAATCCTTGCGATGCAGATACAGATGGTGATGGTCTTTTAGATCACGAAGAAGTGATATATACAGGTTATACCGATCCATTAATACTATATGTATCATCACCATTTTCTAAGGATTCTGATGGAGATGATATTTATGATAAGTATGACTTAGAACCTTGGATTGTAAATGAATCATATGATAGAAATGCCGTATATGATTACATGAAGAAGTGGTCCGGAGATTATGACACAGTTGGTGAAAAGTACAATTATAGTGAGTATCCTAACTTTTCAGAATTAAGCGATAAAATGACTGATTGTACTAATTTTGCTTCTCAATGTTTATGTGCAGGTGGATTTAAAATGAATAATGATTGGTATTTTGGGAAAGCTGAAGGCTTAGCATCGCATATTCATGGATTATTTTCTCATACAGGAACATGGGATTATGGCTGGACTAAATCATGGTCTGTTGTAGTTGATAATTATAACTATTTTCGTTCTGAAGAATACGCGATGTATGAGGTATCTATAGGTAGAGATGAATCTATTGAGGAAGCTATATCCAAATATGATATACGTATGGGAGATTTGATTTACTTTTGTAAAGAAAAAGGACCAACACATACAGCAATAATATCCAGTGTGCAGAAAGATGAGATTCTTTATGCTGGTCATACCAAACCAAGATGGAACAAGAAACTATCAGAAACATTTGACGAAAATGAAGATTATACAAATGTCATCATTGTTTGCTTAAACGGTAGGGTTCCAGCATGAAGAGAAAAAACATAATTTGTGTAGCCTCTAGCATTTTTATTATAATCTTATTGGTATGTGTAATAATCAAATTAACTTGTATCGTTAATCTAGATGATGGTTCATCAACATCGATATCTGATGCTGAATATCTTGAAGTATCGGACTTAAGAAAATTATATATATTTATAGATGACGATGAAAAAAATCTTTTAGAAGAATTAGCAAAAAATATGATTTTGGATTCCTATTATAATAATGGATTTAATGATCAATATACAACCATTGTTTCTAATGATATTTTTAAAAGACTGAATCCAAATAATACAGGAAATAAGTTCGATTTTGAATTAATCAGCGTGGATGTGCAATGCCTATGTAGTGAAGATAAGGCTATTGTATTTTTTACTAAGGATTGTTCTATGCAATCGAGCAGCAATAGAATTGAATGTAAAATAGTTACAGACGGATCCATCCTTGATAGACTATACTTTGAAAAAATTAATGATGAGTGGAAAGTGGTATCTTTTTTACAATCGGCATGATTTTTGACTACCTAAAAATATCATATTAATATGCATAATCATGGGACTGCTGCAGCGTGTGCTCAACAGTCCCATTTTTCTCTCACTTGAAACTAAGAATATTACTGCGAATTTTCATTATTTAATTACAAAAAGAAAATATTAATAAATCAAGAACAAGCCTTACAGTTTACGTCGAATAAATTTATTTCGGGTAAAGAAGTTGAATATATTGTCTTAAAATGGTATGATACAATTGTTAGAGTGTAATAAAACAAAAAAGTGGTGATATATATGTTAAAAGAAATTATGGCACGAATTGCAGGAATAGTGGTAATAATTATTATTGCAATTATAGTAAATTTTGTATTAAAAAGAATTCCAAACGATTCAAACATCAAAAGATTTATACGGAAATGGGGTAGAATAATAACCAATGTTGCTACAACAGTAATAACGATTTTAACATTTATATTTCCGTGGATATCTTCTCCGATATTTGATGAAGATACTGAAGAATATTATGACGAACCATCATATTCTGAGGTCGTAACAACATCAAGCACTACTAATAAGACTACCACCGCTTCAACAACGAAAACTACTACCACTACTACTAATAATACCACTACAACTGAACCCCCTACAGAAAAAAGCGGTAATACTTACATTGATGCTATATCGCTGACAATAGGTGAAACATATGAAAAAACTTTTACATATTCAGAGGATAATGATAATTGTGTTTGGTATATTATAAATATTTCCGAAGACGGTTTATTATCATTAACGTTAAATGCTTCTGCTGGAGTGTATTGCAATATTAATTTAATATGTATCAATGGAAATGATAGACTTAATTATGATTGCGGACAGGATCGCATACTAAATCTTAACACGCCTATCCAAGCGGGTGAATATTATATAAAAATATCCTATGAGCAATCAGGTACATATTCTTTAAATAGTCAATTTAGTACAAGCGGATATAGTAAAGATGAGGAAATAAATTCACCATATCAAAATGCTAAACTGATTGAATCCAATACTTTAAATGGCCATATAGGATATAAAAGTAACCAGCCTAACGAAACCGATACTGATGATTTTTATAAACTAATTTTGAATTCTTTTCAATTATATACCTTTAATCTTCCTATGGATTCAGATTTAAAAGCAAAGATATTTGTCATTGCTTCTGATGGCGCAACAGAAATATATAGCGATTACGGCAAGAATAAAGAAATTAAGCTTATTTGTCCGCTACAATCAGGAACCTACTATATTCGTATAGAGTGTTTGGAAAACTATGGCGGCTATCAATTGCAGATGAATTCTGTTGAAATAAAAAATTTGGACAGTGAACCTAATAATACATATCAAAATTCAATTGAAACAAAAGCTGATGAAACAATTAATGGTTCTATAGGCTTTGTAAACGATAAAAAAGAATACGATCAATATGATTGGTATATGTTTAATATTAATGAAAGGAAGCATATCATAATAAACACAAATTCACCAGAGCCATTTCAATACGAAATAAGATTGATTGGTACAGATGGAGAGCAAACTCTATCTTATACTACCTGTCGTGGTGAAATAGAAACTATTGAGTACGATTTAGAACCTGGTAGGTACTATATAAGAATTTATTCTTCCAATTATGGGGAATATGAGTTTAGTTATAATTTAAATTATGATTTTAACGATGGCTAACTTATTGGAATAATATAACATGAGGAGTATAACAAAAGCTTTTAAAGCCGAAAGTTATACTCCTTTTTCTTAACAGACCTTTTTGTTTTAAAAGCAGAAAGGTCTTTTTTATGCCCATTTTTAATTATTGGCAATGTTTTATTGCCAAATACCCATAAGCCTTCGTTTTGATTCAGAACGAAAAATCAAAACGGAGGTAAAAATATGAGCTATAATCATGGCTTGGAGGAAAAGAAATTTAAAGAACAGTGGCAGAAAACCGCTGAGGAGTACAGAAAAGCAGGGATGACTGAGAAACAGATAGCGGAAATTTATGAGTTTGACCGTGAGGTTTTCAACTCCAATCGGCGTTACAGAGAAAAAACAGTTGGACTGTTTGATAATTCAAACAGCAGAACGCTGACGGTTTATGATGATTATTCGACAAACAATCGTTATGGCTGGATCGATGAGATTGAGGACATGGAAGTGTATTCGCAGATCATGTCCTTGCCGGAAATCTGGCGTGAAGCTTTTACAATGTACATATTTGACGGGTACACTCAAAATGAAATTTCGTCAATTTTACTAAGAAATCAGTCGAATATATCCCGCGTAATTGATAAAATTGCTGAAATTTTAAGAAGTCAATTTTCAAACGCATAAAAAGGGTGTTCTCATCGGCTACAAGGTGAAAGGGAAAAAGGAGCGATCCAAATCCCTGAGAATCTTGACAACAGAATAACAGCATCGGGAAAACGTTAATCCTGCGGCCGGTATAAAATCTCGGCAGCCGCATGAACCATACGCCACGACCTCAGTTGAGCGAGCGATCAATATGACGTTCAGACCTTTGGACAGCAACCAAAGCAGGCGATGAAACGCAGGAGGATAATGATACTTCCGCCCAGCCACAGACTCAAGCAATGGGGGCGGCTCTATGAGAACCATAGTGGAGTGAGAGGCTCATGAGATGAATAAGCTGTTCATCGTTCCCGATGTTCCGCCGTGACGGGTATCTAGGATAAATATCACGGAAATTCGTCTGAAACTTACGAATCAGACGAAGGCAAAACGAATTAATAAGGCGGTTTGCATTCTTTTGCAGACCGCCTGTTACATATAAAAATAAAAGGTCAGGAGGCTGATATATGAAAGATAACGATATTCCTGAGAAATCAGATTTTTATAAATTTGGAGTAAACATTCCTGTACCAACAGTCAGGTTATCAAACAAACACCCATGTTATGGTTGTGTGTGGTATGACAAGAATGCTGATGTTCTTTTCTGCCCGTTTCATAACTGCGTTAGGAACAAAAAAGGCTTTGAAGTTCCGCAAAAGGTGGCGAAATGAAATGCTGATCAAACGAGGAGATATTTTTTACGCAGATTTAGATCCCGTAGTCGGTTCTGAGCAAGGCGGTGTTCGTCCCGTGCTGGTGGTTCAGAACAATATCGGAAACAGGCATAGTCCCACGCTTGTGGTTCTGCCGCTGTCAACAGTTAAGAAAAACAAGCTTCCTACGCATATCTGCATAAGAAATTCAAAAATACTGCCTAAAGATTCGGTCATTCTTGCCGAGCAGATTAGGACAATAGACCGCAGCAGACTTCGGAGCTATATAGGCTCATTGGACAGCGGGATAATAAATAAAATCGATGAGGCAATGAAAATAAGTATAGGAGTGGATTTTGATGACTAAATTCGGACAAGCAGAATACGGCGATTTTATGGCAAGAATGTTTGCCGATAAGCTTGATGAAATTCTTGAAACTACCGAAAAACAGAATTTCAACCGCAGAAACACAGAAGATATTTACAAAGAATTTGTATCGTCAAAAGATGCAGCTTAAGGAGGTATTAAGATGTTAGGATTTTTTATTGGCTTGTTTGTCGGAGCTTTTATCGGCATGACCGCAATGTGTCTTTGCACAGCGGCAGGGCAAGCAGACAAACATGAAAACTGCACAGATTCGGACAAAGAAATTCATTGAGTTTGATGATACCATTCCTAAAAAATTTGTGGTATCCTTGTTGGTTGAAAGGAGTGTGAGGAAATGCCGACAGTAACGGTAATACAGCCGACAATCACAGAAGAACAAAATACGAAGATCCGTTGTGCCGCATATTGCAGAGTAAGTTCAGACAGCGAAGATCAGCTTAATTCCTTTATGGCTCAGACAAGATACTACAGTCAGTTTTTTGAGAACTCCGAAACGGAAGAACTGATCGATCTGTACGCCGACGAGGGTATAACAGGTACCCGTGAGGACAAGCGTGACGAGTTTCAGAGAATGATAAAAGATTGCCGCAAAGGGAGGATAGACAGGATATACACCAAGTCTATCAGCCGATTTGCCCGAAACACTAAAGATTGTCTGAAAAACGTTCGTGAACTGAAATCTCTTGGTATTACGGTGTTTTTCGAGAAAGAGAATATCGATACAGCTAATATGACCGATGAAATGATGATAACAATAATGGGCGGTCTGGCTCAGGAGGAATCGACTTCGATTTCGCAGAATATGCGGTGGAGCATAAAAAAGCGAATGGAAAACGGCACAATGAAAATGTGCAACTCGGTGTTTGGATATGAACTTGTCAACGGTGAATTGATCTTAAATCAGGATGAAGCCCGGATAGTCAGAAAAATATTTGATTGGTATCTGAACGGATACGGAAGTGAAAAAATCGCTCAGATGTTAAATGAAATGGGAATTGGAAAAAGAGGTAGATCATGCCACTGGACAGGACCTACCGTGAGAGTTATGCTTAAAAATGAAAAATACATCGGAGATCAGCTGTTTCAGAAACGGTTTACAACAACCGTTTTGCCTCGTAAAAATTTGCCGAACAGAGGAGAATTACCTCAGTATTATTACACCGGATGTCATGAAGCCGTCATTTCAAAAGATGTATTTGACAGAGTGCAGGAATTAATACGTCTTCGGGGTGAAAATAAGCGGAATGAAAGCCGCGGTAATATACTGTCCAAGAAAATCAAATGCGGTGAATGCGGAACTACTTTCCGTATGAAAAATTGCAGAGGAAAAATATATTGGGTTTGCAGACTTCATACCGATGAAATAGAAAAGTGCTCGGTAAAACCAATAAATCAAGATAATATCCACTCTGCTTTTATCAGATTATGCAATAAACTTTGGTACAATTACAAACAAATCCTTGTACCTTTTCAAACAGCGCTGCATGATCTGAAACTCCGAAAACTCAGCAGTAAAACTCAGGTAATGGACATTCACAAGCAAACCGCCAAGCTTCGTGAACAGACACACGTCCTTGCAAGACTGAAAACCAAAGGGTTTCTGGACGAGGTAAAATACATTGAGCAGACTACGGAGCTTACAGCAAAAATCAATAAGCTGCAGGCCGAACTGAAAAAGCTTACCCGTTCCGATGACGAGGACGAAACAATTGACCAAATAGAAATGCTGATAGACTTTTTTGAAAAACAAAGTAATCCAATAACAGAATTTGACGAGTCGACGTTTGAGGGCATAGTTGAAAAGATCGTTGTGATAAATCAGCATGAGCTGGAATTTCACTTAATCGGCGGTTTAAAATTTAATGAGAAGATAAAATAGACAATTTCTACATCATAAATTTATTGCCTTTGGATATAGCTATTTCAAAGGCTTTATGGTATTGTTGTTTTCGGAGGTGAAATTAATATGCTCAAAAACAGAGTAATCCCATTCGGCTACTGCATGAAAAACGGCGAAATAACCACCGAGCCTAAAGAGGTTTACGCAGTTGCAACAATTTTCAGCGAATATCTTAATGGCAAAAGTCTTTTGCAGATTGCAAAGCTTATGGAGTCCGAAAAAATCCGATACAACAGTGATTCCGATCATTGGAACAAAAACATGGTCAAGCGGATCATAGAAAATGAAAAGTATCTGGGAACTGACAAATATCCGCAGTTGATCGATGAGGATATCTTCAGACAAGCAAATGAAAAGCGAGTGAGAAAAGCAAATTCACTTTGCACAATTTCAGAAGACCTATCGGAAATCCGAAAGGTTACATACTGCGCCGAATGCGGAGAAAAGGTTTTCAGAAAAACCAACGGCAAGGGTCGTGAATACTGGAATTGTGAAAACCCCGACTGCTTTAAATTTGAATATCGCATGACAGATCAGATGATAATGGGAGCAGTGATCACTGTTCTGAACTCTGCTGCTGCAAACCCAAGTTTAATTGAATGCGGCGGAGAGGTCAGCACATATTCCCCGACATCAGACATAGTCAGTCAGCAGAATGAGATAAATCGGATGACCGATGTATCTCAGATCAATTTTGAAAGAATAAAATCTGAGATCTTCAAGCTTGCCGAAATGAAATACGACTGCTGTACCTACAGCGACAGTCCGCAAAAAACAGAGAAAATCAAGGCTGTTCTTAAAGACCACGAGCAATTAAATACATTAGATATTGGCTTATTCAAAGCGTGTATTTCACGAATCTGGATAAGCCATTTTTGTACCATAGAGGTTGAATTTATCAACGGAGTACACATCAAAAATATCACAGAAAGGAATGACAAAAATGTCCACAGCTCCGAATGTAACGGTAATCCCTGCGAAAGTGCAGACAACGGAAAACCGTGATAAATATCACCAATTAAGAGTTGCCGCATACTGCCGTGTCAGCACAGAACAAGAGGAACAGCAGAATTCATATCAGGTACAGATCGCCTATTACACCGATTTGATCAACCGAAAAAAGGAATGGACGCTTGCCGGAGTTTTTGCCGACGAAGGGATCAGCGGAACTCAGACAAAGAAAAGGACAGAGTTTAACCGAATGATAAGAATGTGCAAAAACAAAAAGATCGACCTTGTGATAACGAAATCAATTTCAAGATTTGCCCGAAATACGGTGGATTGCCTTGAATATGTTCGACAGCTTAAAGACTTGGGTATTGGCGTGATTTTTGAAAAGGAAAACATAAACACGCTGACAATGACAAGCGAGTTTATGATTGCTTTGTACGGTTCATTCGCACAGGCTGAAAGTGAATCCATAAGCAAAAATGTTTCATGGGGAAAGGAAAAAGCCTACCGTGAGGGCAAGGTGTCCTTTCAGTATAAATATCTGCTGGGTTACAAAAAAGGTGCAGACGGCAAGCCGGAGATAGTTCCCAATGAGGCTGAAACTGTACGGTTGATCTTCAGTCTTTATCTTGACGGATATACCTTACATAACATCGCTCAGACCTTAATGAATCAAAAAAGAATTACCGCAACTGGTAAAAGTGAGTGGTCTAAGGGTGAAATTCAGAGAATTCTGAAAAATGAGAAGTATGTGGGAGATGCACTTTTGCAAAAAACTTTCACGGTCGATTGCATTACACACAAAGTTGTGAAAAATAACGGAGAGCGCCCGATGTATCTTATTACAGATCATCATACTCCCATAATCGATCGTGATACCTTTAACCGAGTACAGCAGGAAATTGCAAGGCGAAGTTCAAAAAGAAAAATATCCGATCATACCAAAACAGAGCAAGGAAAATACAGTGGAAAATATGCATTGTCCGAATTGTTGATATGCGGAAATTGCGGAACTCCGTACAGGCGCAGAATATGGACAAAAAACGGGAAAAAGCAAGTGGTCTGGCGGTGTATCAGCCGTCTGGAACACGGTAAAAAATACTGCCCCGATTCGCCTACGATCAAGGAAGAAAACCTGCACCGTGGAATTATTCGTTCGATAAATAACTACTATTCCTGCCGTGACGATATTGTTCGGATATTAAAAGCTAATATCGGATCGGTGTTGGAGTGCCAGGGGCAGGAGGAAATACTTTCGATTGAAAAGCGACTGAAAGAGATCGACCAAGCAAGAACGGATCTGGTCGGACTGATAGTTTCCGGCGGCTGTGACGAGGACAAGCTTGACAGTGAGTTTGCAAAGCTTTATGCCGAGGAACAAGAGTTAAGCGAACGATTGGAAATGCTCAAATCGCAGAATAAAACTTCTGCCGAAACTCAGCAAAAGCTTGATAAGATCACGGACATGATAGAGCATGAAAAATTCGAGTTGGAAACCTTTGATAATGTGTTGATCAGAAAGCTCATCGAATGTGTAAAAGTCTTAAGTAAAACCGAAATACTGGTGATCTTCAAGGGCGGGTATGAAGTCAGAACGGAAATTGAATAATGTGAAAACAGCTTGCGGAGAAATCTGCAGGCTGTTTTTTTCGGAAACGAGGTGAAAATTAAATGGCGAAAAATTTTGAGGGAATAAAAAACCAACGTTACGGAGTTGAAATTGAATGCACCGGCTTAACAAGATCGTCAGCGGCAAAGGCGGTGGCAAAGGTTTTGGGCGGTTCGCCGGAGCATTACGGCGGCAGTTATGACAGATATGATGTTAAAGACAGTAAAAACAGAACATGGAAGATCATGTCCGACGCAAGTATACGATGTACAACGAAGAACGGCTCTTCGGCTTCAAAGCTGTATTCTGTGGAGCTTGTAACTCCGATTCTGGAATACGAGGATATGCCGACGCTTCAGGAGGTCGTTCGTTCTATTCGCCGAAGCGGAGGCATTTGCAACGAGTCCACAGGAATTCATATTCACATTGATTTTTCTCCGTATGACGCGCAAAAGCTTAGAAATCTTGTAAATATTTTTGCAAGCAAGGAGGATATGCTGTATCAGGCTTTACAGGTAGATTCAAACCGTGAACGGAATTATTGCAAAAAGGTAGATAAGCACTTTCTTGAAGAATTGAACAGAAGAAAGCCGACGAGTTTACAGACCATAAAACGGCTTTGGTACGGAGATGACGCCGATTATCACTCACATTACGATCCGTCACGGTACAGGTGTTTAAATTTACATCCCGTCTTTACGGATAACAATATTGAAGTGAGAGCTTTCAACAGCTGCCTGAATGCAGGCGTGCTCAGGGCGTATATTTCGCTGGTTCTGGCGGTCAGCAATCAGGCGTTAACGCAGAAATCTGCAAGCCCACGGGTAACGCAAAGTGAAAATCCTCGTTATACGTTCAGAACATGGCTTATCCGGATAGGACTGAACGGACAGGAATTCAAGAACTGCCGCAAACACTTGCTTTCTCATCTTGAGGGCAATATTGCTTGGAAAAATCCCGAGCAAGCCATAGCTCAGCGAGAAAGGCTCAGACAGGAGCGTATCGCCGCCCGTGAGCAGCGTGTTGAGCCTGTAAGCGAGATTCGGGAGTTAAACGAAAATGTACCCGATGAGATTTCTGAGCCGACAGAGAGCGAATGTGAGGGCTTTGAAGAAGATCAAGATTTAGACATAGAAATGGCTATGTAGATCGGAGGTCGAAGATGAAAAACAAACAGTTATATATTGCATACGGCAGCAACATTAATTTGCAACAGATGGCATACAGATGTCCGCATTCAAGGGTTGCGGGAACATCTGAGATTAAGGATTTTGAGTTGGAATTCAGAGGCGTTGCGACTATTGTTCCGAAAAAAGGAGCAAGCGTTCCTGTTCTGATCTGGGAGCTTGACGACAGAGATTTGCCAGCTTTAAATCGCTATGAGGGTTATCCGAGACTTTACAGGCAAGAAAAAATGTCTTTTGAGCTGGACGGCAAAGAAGTTGAGGGTATGGCGTATCTGATGAACCAAGGAGAGATCGCTCCTCCGAGTAGACAGTATTACAATACGATTTTGCAGGGGTATAGAGAAAACGGTTTAGATAAAAGTTATCTTCAGACAGCTTTGGAAAATTCACTGCAGATTGAACATATGGTAAATGATGAATTTGACGAAGAATATTGTGCGGAAGATTATGATGGATATTACGACATTGATGATTTTCAGATGAAATTTTAAGGAGGTTTGCGGTTTGAAATACAAAGGGTTTCATGTAAAAATAACTCCCGACAGTGATCTGCTTCGGGAGGATAAGGATGGAAATGATGTCCGTTGTGAGGGTTTTACTATTGAAGTTTTTGCAGATGAGTCCGAACAGCTTGAGATAGATATTTTTTCGGCTACTGTGGATTTTGAACTGCTGGAAAACAGTCTCGAAGAAGCGGAGCAGTTCGCTAAGGATTATATTGACTGCGAGGAAAAAGAGTACTGCAGAATGATAGATGAGTATAACGAAGATTGATTGGCAGCGTAAAATTGGATGTTTGAACTGAGCATCCATTTGGTATCAGCAAGACAACAGAAAAAAGCTCGCTTTACGGCGGGCTTTTTTTATTCTATGTAAGCATCAAAACTGCCAATATTTCAACGCAGCCGTTCTCCGTGCGCATTTCAAGACTGCCGTCGTGCTTCTCTGCAACTCCGCGGATAATATCAAGACCATAACCGTGCTCTGAAAATTTGCCGTTCTTGAAGTGCGACTTTTTCACAGGCATTTGCGGCATTTCGTCGGGATAATTCTTTGCCAGCACGAACAGACAGCCAATGTCGGTATGTGCTGACAATTCAACTCTGTTGTTCTTAGACTTATCCGCACTCGCAAACGCATTGTCTATAAGATTTGCGAAAACGCTGCACAAGTCTGTCAACTCAACGTTCATATTTTCTGGTATGTTTATGTCGGTGAAAAGTTCGACTCCCCGCTCGTCGGCGGCGTTCATTTTATCGAAAATTACGGCGTTGATGGTGGAATTTGCGCAGTAATGCGGGATAATGGGATTTTTCAGATTTTTCTGATAGAGTTCGCCGAGTATCTGCATACCGCGCTCGCACTGTTCGGGGTCAGCGGAGGAAAGCAGGCTGTACGCCGTGCTGACGATGTTGTTGAAATCGTGCTTGTACTTCATAAGCTGCTCGGCATTTTCGCGTATGCTGTCGTAGTAGTTTTGCGAAAGCTTCTGCTCATACTCCAGCTCGGCTAAGCGAAGCTTGTTGTGACGAGCGGTGGAGTAGTCGAGCAGAGCTTTAAATATCAGAATATCCGCAACAACTGTGATCACGATGCCCGCATACATCATTGGCTTATTTATCATCTGCTGAAAGACTTCAGGCTTTTTGCGGGTATTTAAGGTGCTCTAGGCGAACAGCAGGTACTGCGAGATCGGCACTAGAAAAAAGAACGTTGCGTACTTATCAAAATGCAGTTCGTTTGAGCGGATAGACTTGACCGCATCGGATAAAATTGATCCTGTATAATAAAACTTGACACCCTAACCTCAAAGAAGTAAAATAAAAAGAAAAAAATGGATGTAAAGAAATGTCAGAAATAAACAATATGAAAATGAGTACAAGGTGCAGGCGGTAAAGCTTGCAAAAAAGATAGGTGCGGTAAATGCAGCAAATGAACTTCAAATCCCTGTAAATACGCTGTACGGCAGGATCAGAAAAGCAAAAATCGGAAGCCTTGATATCGGCTGCGGAGAACGAAGCCCGGAAGAATCTCTGAATATCGCCGAAGAAAACCAGC
>CATXZD010000023.1 GCA_958403905.1 uncultured Ruminococcus sp. | reverse complement strand
GGGTATGGATTGAAATAAACGATGCTATTAATAAACGATTACGAGGTGAACAGGTCACCCTCCACACGGAGGGTGTGGATTGAAATGCAGAAAGTTTTTGATGCAGTATCTCAACTCGGAGTCACCCTCCACACGGAGGGTGTGGATTGAAATATTGACCAGCAGTGCAAAGGCGAATGGTATTACACCGTCACCCTCTACACGGAGGGTGTGGATTGAAATAGACGTTTATCACGCATTAAAGTCTGCACCGAACGTCACCCTCCACACGGAGGGTGTGGATTAAAATCGACATATAGGATTCGTAGCTTGTAACGTAAAAAATGTCACCCTCCACACGGAGGGTGTGGATTGAAATGATACGGGCAATCCGTTGATAAGCGGAATACCGTGTCACCCTCCACACGGAGGGTGTGGATTGAAATAGTTATGACATTATCAAGCTGTAAAGAAACAGAGTCACCCTCCACGCGAAGGGTGTGGATTGAAATCCGACGCACATTGTAACGGTGATATGCACGCAGCCCGTCACCCTCCACACGGAGGGTGTGGATTGAAATAGGCAAACGATTAACAGTCAAACCTTTTGACGGAGTAGGTGAAAACAGATTTTCAGACAACGGAATATCAACTTTGGGTACTGAAATAGACGAAATCACAATGAGCGAAGAAAACTACAGTTCAAGCGGTTTTATGAATGGCGGAGAAATGAGAGACGGTCAGGGAGGAATGAGAGGCGGTCCGAGAGGTATGGCACCGAGATAAAGGAAAAATTTCTTAAAATATTGATTTATCGCCTGAATCATAGTATAATACTAAATACTAAGGATAAGGAGAGATAATAATGGAAGTAAAGATTTCAGACAGTATTAAATATATCGGAGTAGATGATAAAGATATTGATTTATTTGAAAGTCAATACATTGTTGAAAACGGTATAGCTTATAATTCATATTTAATTCTTGATGAGAAAATTGCGGTAATGGATACTGTTGATAAGCGCAAGACAGACGAGTGGTACAAAAATCTTGAAACAGCTCTTGACGGAAAATCTCCCGATTATCTTGTTATCAGCCATCTTGAGCCCGACCACGCATCAAACATAAAAACACTTTCGGAGAAATATCCTGAAATGAAGCTTGTCGGAAACGCAAAAACCTTTAATATGCTGCCTCAGTTCTATGATTTTGACCTTGACGGCAAAACCGTAACAGTCAAAGAGGGCGATACACTTGATTTGGGCTGTCATAAGCTTAATTTCTTTATGGCTCCAATGGTGCATTGGCCTGAGGTTATGGTTACATATGAAAGTACAGAAAAAGTTCTGTTTTCTGCTGACGGATTTGGAAAATTCGGTGCACTTGATACTGACGAGGACTGGGCTTGTGAGGCAAGAAGATATTACTTCAACATCTGCGGTAAATACGGTGTTCAGGTTCAGAATTTGCTTAAAAAGGCAGCAACTCTTGATATTAAAACAATTTGTCCGCTTCACGGTCCTATTCTTAGTGAAAATCTTGAGTATTATATCAACCTCTATGATAAATGGAGCAAATATGAGCCCGAAACTGATGGCGTTTTCATTGCCTATGCTTCAATTCATGGCAATACAAAACAAGCTGCTTTAAAGCTGTATGATATTCTCAAGTCAAAAACAGACAAAAAGATTTCTATTGCTGACCTTTCAAGAAGTGATATTGCAGAGGATGTAGAAGATGCTTTCCGTTATAGCAAAATGATTGTAGCTGCTCCTACATATGACGGCGGAGTATTCCCGATAATGAACGATTTTCTTCATCACCTTGAAATCAAAGCATACAAGAACCGCAAGGTAGGAATTATTGAGAACGGTTCATGGGCGCCCATGGCAGGTAAGGTTATGACTTCTTATTTTGAAAAAATGAAGAATGTTGAGATTGTACCGACAAAAATTTCAATCCGTTCTTCACTTAAAGAAGACTCAACGGCTCTTCTTGAACAGCTTGCTGACGAAATTCTTGCATAATAATTTTTATAACTTAACGGACAGTTTATCTTAACTGTCCGTTATTATTTCAATAATCATTAATCATATCATATGATGTTGATTTAAAATAACATTATTACCTTGATTTTAATTTTTTGCAAAAATTTTGTTATTCTTTCATAAAAAATCAGCGCATTATTTTACATGTCTAATTCTGTTTCGTTGCAAATGCAATTGAATATATAATTTTATTATTGTAGAATATACTCATAAAATAAAAACAGAAAGCTTAAAAGCATTACGAAATAAGCATTGGAATTTATAATTTTAGTTTTTAGGTAATTTTGTTTTGGAGTTTTGAAATTAATGTGATATGGAGAGGAACACATTTTCCAATGCTTATTTCGTTGAAATTTGATATATTCCTTCTATAACCCAATATACCCCAAGAGCAGTCGACACGTTTATGTGTCGACTGTTTTTGTGTAGAGATGATTTTTGTAAACTCAATACAAAAAGTAACATTTGTGGCTTTACAAAAATTTCCGAAAATAGTAAAATATAAACGATATATCTCAGTATTAGTTTTATAAGAACCTATACTTAAGGTTCAATGTTTTATTTGTGAAATGGTGAATTTAATGAAAAAACTGACTTTATACATACTTTCCTTTTTAATAATATTTTCTCCGTGCTTATCTGCCGGTGCTTTAAGCCGGCAAGATAATCTAGCGCAGATTACCGATGACGGACTTTGGCAATACATAATTTCCGATGATAATAATGCTGAAATTACAGGATATATGGGCAAGGAAAAGAATATCTCAATACCGCAATACATTGATGATTACTCCGTTACATCAATCGGCACGGCGGCATTTTACAATTCTGACATAGAAAAGGTTATGTTTCCTCCTTCAATTGATTCCATTGGTTGGTGGGCTTTTTACGGTTGCAAAAAGCTTTCTTCTGTAGTGCTTAACGACGGACTGAACACAATTGAAAACGGTGCGTTTATAAATTGCTATAGCCTGAAACAAATTTCATTGCCGTACACAGTGTATTCAATAGGCGAAGATGCGTTCGGTGTAAGCTGTTCATCTATTAAAGGGATAAATGATCATTATTCCAAAACAACTGTAAGCAAACAGCATTATTCTTATAATAAAAAATTTACAATTATATCTTTCAACGGAACTTACTCACAAAAGTATGCAGCTGATAATAATCTTATGTTTGTCAGCAAGTCACGAGTTGATTTTTGTGATGCAGATTTGAATGGTACAGTTGATAAAAATGATATTATTCTTATTAAGAAATATATAGACAACAAAGTAAAAATAAATGATAGTCAAAAACGAAATTGTGATGTTGACGGTGACGCTGAAATAACACTTGCGGATGTAAAACTTATTGAAAAATACGTTTATAATCAAATTTCGCTAAGCGAGCTTCCTGTTGCAGCGAATATTGAGGAGAAAACCATTTTTTTAAACAACAAAACTATGTACTGCGACGGTGACAGTGTAGCAAAGGGAATAGGAACCAACATTTTTGGAAATGATTATTATTCATACTGTAACTATCTTACTGAAACTTACAATATGACAACTGTCAATAAATCAGTTTCAGGAACAACACTTGCAAAGCGAAAAGATGTTAAGTCGCCTGAGAAGAGGAGTATTCTTGAAAGAGTAAAAGAGATGAAGGGAAGCTATGACATAGTTTTGCTTGAGGGAGGTTTTAATGACCTGTTTAAAAAAGTAGAAATCGGCGAAGTTACTGATATAAATGACAAATCAGGAAACTATAATGAATATACTACTGCCGGTGCGCTTGAAAGCATATGCTATTTTTTAAATGAAAACTATGCTGACTCCGTAAAGCTTTTTGTACTTTGTCATACCAGAAAAGCAAACCCCAATCAATATAAATACTGGAATACAATCACCAATGTACTTGATAAATGGAATATAGATTATGTTGACATAAGCAGTGAAACTGATTTTTGCGACGCAAACGATGAAATTTCAACACAGTACTTTAAGTATAATAATGAAATGAAAAAGGGTGACGGAATTCATCCTCTTGAATATGCCGCAAAGAAAGTTTACGGTCCTCTTATTGCTGAAAAGCTTAATGGGCTTTTCCTTGATTACGTGGACATTAGTTTTACTGATGAAAAAATTGAGCTTGGATTAGGTGAAAATTATCATCAAAGTCCGGTAATAACAGGACAGTACTATGGTTATTCAACGCGATGGAGCAGTGATAACCCTGCTGTTGCAACAGTAAACAGCAATGGTGAGATTTCGGCAAAAAGTATAGGAACTACAAAAATTCGATATTGTACTAACGACGGATTAACATCGTCTTTTTCCGTAACAGTAAAATTTATGGCTATGGATTTGGTTCTTGATTCAGCTAAATTGAATCTAATTTCAGGTGAAAGTCGTGTTATCGGTACAAGCTTTTTAAACGGAACTACGGCACATAACATCAGCTTTACTTCTTCAGACAGCGCGGTTGCCGTTGTTTCAAACAAAAGCGGAGTTGTTACAGCTGTCGGAAAAGGAAAAGCCGTGATAAAATGCAAAACTCCAAGCGGAGTAGTAGCGCAATGTACCGTTACGGTGCAATAAGATTAACAGCTTTTGGGAGAATATTAACATTGAAATATGATGTAATTATTGTTGGCGCTGGTCCGGCAGGAATTTTCACTGCTCTTGAGCTTATAAAAAATAAACCTGATTCAAAAATAATGATAATTGAAAAGGGTCAATCAATTGAGAATCGTCATTGTCCGAAAATTAAAACGAAAAAATGCGTTCATTGCAAGCCTTACTGTCATATAACAACAGGTTTTTCAGGCGCAGGAGCATTTTCCGACGGGAAGCTGTCGTTGTCAAGCGAGGTTGGTGGAGATTTACCACAGCTTATTGGTGACGATTTGGTACAGGATGCTATAAAATATACAGATAAAATATATCTCAAATTCGGAGCAGATGAGCATATTGAGGGCATATCAAACCCTGAAGCAGTCAAAGCTATTCGTAAGCGTGCAATTCAGGCAGGACTAAAGCTTGTTGATTGTCCGATAAGACATCTTGGGACGGAAAAAGCACAACAGCTTTATCTTGCAATTGAAAAACACCTTATTAAAAACGGCGTTGAAATATATTTCGGATACGAATGCAAAGATTTATTAATTGAAAACAACACCTGCGTCGGAGTGTATGCAAATGATGCAAAAGGAGATTCGCTTAAGCTTTGTGCAAAAAATATTGTCGTGGCAACCGGCAGAAGAGGAGCCGATTGGCTTGAAAAAATATGTACAGAGCATGGCGTTGAACATGTTCCCGGCACAGTAGATATAGGAGTAAGAGTTGAAGTCAGAAATGAAATTATTGAAAAGGTAAACGAAGTTCTTTATGAATCAAAGCTGATAGGCTATCCAAAGCCTTACAAAAATAAGGTGCGCACATTCTGTCAGAATCCCGGCGGTTTTGTCAGTCAGGAAAACTACGACGATGACCTTGCAGTAGTAAACGGACATTCATATAAAGAGTATAAAAGCAGTAACACTAATCTTGCCATTCTTGTTTCACATAATTTTAATGTTCCGTTTAATCAGCCGATTGCCTATGCTCAAAAGGTGGGTGAGCTTACGAATATGCTTGGAGCAGGTCATATTCTTGTTCAGCGTTTCGGCGATATTCTTGATGGTAAACGCACATGGCAAAACGAGCTTTCACGTTCAAACATTCGTCCAACGCTTCCCGACGCTGTTGCAGGCGATATAACTGCCGCCATGCCATACAGAGCAATGGTGAATATAATTAATTTTATACAGGCAGTTGACCACGTTGTGCCGGGTTTTGCTTCTACAGAAACCCTA
The DNA here is from genome assembly GCA_958403905.1 of uncultured Ruminococcus sp. Taxonomy (GTDB): domain Bacteria; phylum Bacillota; class Clostridia; order Oscillospirales; family Acutalibacteraceae; genus Ruminococcoides. The sequence goes on along the minus strand of CATXZD010000023.1, from coordinate 15,822 downwards.
CTTTATTCACCCGAACTTAAATTCTATTCGAACCGTGTAAAAATGGATAAAGATTTTAATACTAATCTTAACGGGCTATACTGCCTTGGTGATTCAAGCGGATGGACGAGGGGCCTTATGATGGCGTCCGTAATGGGTGTGCTTATGGGCAGAAAGCTTGCTGAAAGAGAAAATAAATTATGAAAAAGTTTTTATCATCAATAATTCTGTTTTCTGTTGCACTTTTGTGCGCTGCTTGTAATTTTAGTAATTCTTCATCATCTAAAAGCTACGAGAGTACAACATCACAGCAGGATACAACTGCGCAGCCTACAACAATTTCCGAAGAGGAAAAAGCTGAAAGCAGAATTGAAACCATACTTTCTAAAATGACAGTTGAAGAGAAAGTAGGGCAGATGTTTTTTGCCAGATATCCGGATGTTGATGCCGCTGAACAGATTTCGGAGTATAATCTCGGAGGATTTATTTTATTTGGAAGGGATTTTGACAGTAAAACACGTGAAGAAATAAAAGAAAATATTAACGCTTGTCAGAACATTGCAAAAATTCCGCTTCTTATCGGAGTTGATGAGGAGGGTGGAACTGTTGTCAGAGTAAGCGATAACAAAAATCTGCGTGAAATTCCGTTTTTATCACCACGTGATACTTTTGTAAACGGCGGCTGGAGTGCAATAGAAGAAGACAGCATTGAGAAAGCCGATTTGTTGCTTTCTCTCGGAATCAATGTCAATTTAGCTCCTGTTTGTGATGTTACGTCAGATTGTAATGCATTTATGTATGAACGCTCTTTCAGCGGCGATGTCGGTGAAGTAAACCGATTTGTCAAAAAAGTTGTAGAAATAAGCAGTGAGAAAAATCTTGGCACTGTACTTAAACATTTTCCGGGTTATGGCAATAATGAAGATACCCACACAGGAATTGCCTATGACAATCGTGATTTTTCAGAATTTTTGAAAACTGACTTTAAGCCCTTTGAGGCAGGAATTGAAAGCAAAGCTGATTGTGTCCTTGTTTCACATAATATCGTAAGCTGTATGGACAGCGAATACCCGGCATCCTTATCAAAAGAGGTTCATAATATTTTGCGAAATCAATTAAATTTTGACGGAGTAATAATGACAGATGATTTGTCTATGGGTGCAATTACTGATTATACAGGTGTTGAAAACGCTGCGGTTATTGCAATAAAAAGCGGAAATGACTTACTCTGCTGCAGTGATGTTGAAAAGCAGTACCCAGCAGTGCTTTCATCAGTAAAATCAGATAAAATTTCGATTGTACAAATTGATGACTCAGTCAAGCGTATTTTAAGGTGGAAACAAAAACTCGGTCTTATCAAATAGAGCATATATAATATGTAATTTAATTAAATTATCCGAAAAAATATCAATATAAATATTTACTCAATATACTATAAAATTTAGTTATATCAACAAAATAATATTCGCCCTTTATTTTTTGTTGAAAAAAAGTGGCGAATAAAGTATAATTAACCTATATGTAATATACAAATATGGGGGTCGTTTTATGAATTTATCCAATGTAACTTCAGTCCTCGCAGATGCCGGAATGTCCCTGTCTGAAAAGGGTATTTCTTCGGCAAAGGTTATTCTTACAGGATTTGTGGTTGTCTTTGCGGTGCTTATCCTCTTGATTCTTATCATCAAGCTTTATAGCGCTATAGTTCAAAAAGCACAGCAAAGCGGAAAGAAGAAAAAAGAAAAGATTGTGGTCAAGGAAGAGATATCTTCTGCTTCGGCTCCCAAAGCTGCTCCTGTTTCTTCTGCTTCGCCAGATATGTCTGTTCAGGACGGGGTAACAGAAGAGGTAGTTGCCGTAATTTCCGCAGCCGTTGCCACAATGTACGGTTCTTCCGGAAAAGCAAGAATAAAGAGTATTAAAAAGTCAAATACAGGTCGTTGCGCATGGGCAAATGCCGGTATTCTTGATAATACACGCCCATTTTAAGGCTTAATTTTTTCGGAAAGGACGTTATTTATGGAAATTTTACAGGGTTTTGTTGATGCCGTAAACGGCATTTTGCAGAGTTCGGGTTTGTTTACCCTGAACTGGCAGAACTACGTTATGATCGGCGTGTCAATTATTTTGCTATATCTGGCTATAAAAAAGCAGTATGAGCCGCTTTTGCTTCTTCCTATAGCATTCGGTATGCTGCTTGTAAACCTCTATCCCAGCATTATGGCTGCACCTTCTACTGAATTGCTCACGGCAGAACAGTGCGCTGCGAAAAGTGTCGCAACGTCAGGGCATGCGCAAATGGTAATTGACGGTGTTACTTATTATGAAAATCCGACATACGGCGGACTTCTTTACTATCTTTATCAGGGTGTAAAGCTTGGCATTTATCCGCCGCTTATTTTCCTTGGAATCGGATGTATGACAGACTTCGGTCCTCTGATTGCTAACCCAAAGAGTCTTATTCTCGGCGCAGCAGCCCAGATAGGTATTTTCATCACATTCACAGGCGCAATTTTCCTCGGATTTACTGAGGCTGAATCAGGTGCTATCGGTATCATAGGCGGTGCCGACGGTCCTACTGCAATTTATGTTACAACAAAGCTTGCTCCTCATCTTTTAGGTTCAATCGCTATTGCCGCATACTCATATATGGCGCTGGTTCCCATTATTCAGCCTCCAATTATGAAGGCTCTTACAACCAAAAAGGAACGTTCGGTTGTTATGGAACAGCTTCGTCCGGTATCAAAACTTGAGAAGATTATGTTCCCCGTAATCGTTGTAATTCTTATCGCAATATTCCTTCCTGATGCCGCTCCGCTTGTTGGTATGCTTATGCTTGGCAACCTCTTCAAGGAATCGGGAGTGGTTGAAAGACTTGCAAAAACTGCTCAGAATGAGCTTATGAATATTATCACAATTTTTCTTGGTACTACTGTCGGCGCAACAGCGTCGGGTCAGAACTTCCTCACTTGGGATACAATTAAGATTATTGTTTTAGGTCTTATTGCTTTCTGTATGGGTACTGCTTGCGGCGTGCTTTTCGGTAAACTTATGTATAAGTTCACAGGCGGCAAGGTTAATCCTCTTATTGGTTCAGCAGGTGTTTCAGCCGTTCCTATGGCTGCACGTGTTTCACAGAAAGTAGGTCAGCAGGAGAATCCCGGTAACTTCCTGCTTATGCACGCTATGGGTCCGAACGTTGCAGGTGTAATTGGTTCTGCTGTTGCAGCAGGTGTTCTACTCAATGTAGTAGGATAATTTGTAAAATATAACAAAAAATAAGGGAAGTGAATTAGCTTCCTTTATTTTTTTGTCAGATAATTCTATTTAAGAATTATTGTTGTATCGTAATATAATATAATTTAAAAAAAGAAAATAAGTTAATAGGCTCTAAGTGTTTTAACATAAATTTATGTGATAAAGGAGTATTGCGTAATGCCTAAAAATATTACTATACAAAAAATAATCGGTGTTTTGCTGCACAGGCTTAAATTTATTTTGCTTGCTACGTTATTAATGGGCGTTTTATTTTTCTTATATTCTAAATTTATCATTACACCAATGTATAGCACTTCTGCAATGATATATGTCCAGAACTATAACGGAAAGAGCGAGGCAAATAAAGAAAGCGGTAAAATATACAGCGCCGATATCAGCGGTTCGTCAAACCTTGCGGGCATATGCGTCACTCTTTTTCAAAATTCTGATGAAATCACATCACTTTATGACGGCTGCCATGTTAATATATCTGTTAACGAGTCTACGTTTTTTATTACAATCTCGGTTTCGGGTGATGATCCTCAGAAATGTGCAAATGTCGCAAATCAGGTTGCAGATAAGTGTAGCGACGTTTTTAATAAGTTTTTACAATACGGTCAGATAGGCAGTATACGTGAGGCGAAAGTTCCTGTAAGCCCGTATGAGCCGAGCAATCTTAAAAATACACTTATTGGTTTGTTTGTAGGACTTGCTGCTTCCTGCATTATAGCAATTCTCCTTGAACTTATTGATACAACAATTAAAGCTGATGATGACATTCAGGAAATTTATGGTCTGCCAGTATTTGCGGAAATTCCTGATTTTGAATCTCAAAGTAGGTGATTGCAATGAAAATAAAGCTGTTTGGAAAAAATAAAAAGAATGCTGTAGAAACTTCCGGTGGAACTTTGTCGGATAAATCAAAATTTGCAATTGTAGAGTCATACAAATCAGCTCGAACAAACATAATGTTCTCACTTTCCGCAACTGATAAAAAGGTTTTCGCAGTAACAAGTCATTCTAAAGGAGAGGGTAAAAGTACGGTTTCTGCTAACCTTGCAATTTCTTTCTCAAAGATGGAGAAAAGAGTTCTTTTGATTGACTGTGATTTACGACGTCCCAATATTCATAATATTTTTAAAATCGACAACTCTTCCGGTTTGTCAAATATTATAGGTAAGATGGTAAGCTTTGAAGAAACAGTCAAGAGAAACGTGCTTAACAATCTTGACATTCTTACGTCGGGCACTATCCCGCCAAACCCTTCCGAGCTTATGTGTTCTGCTACTTTTATTGAACTTGTCGGAAGGCTTACGCAAGAGTATGACTATATCATTTTTGATACTCCGCCTATTGGCGTAGTGGCAGATGCTTTGCTGCTGAAAGATTTAATCGCAGGATTTGTTGTTGTTGTCAGAGAACGTTCAACGACTCATGGTGACTTACAAAAGCTTCTTGACAGTGCAAAGCTTGCAGATTCAAAGGTTTTAGGTCTTATAGAAGTTGGATGCGAATTAAGTCAGAAAAGAAATAAAAAGGGTTATTACTACTATCAATACTATTAATAAAAAGCAATATATAACAGACTTACAAGTTTTGAACAAAAACAAGCTTGTAAGTCTGTTCTTTTTTGTTTAACTAAAAATGCAAGATTTATAAAAAAGACTTGCATTTTATCCACTTGTGTTATAGAATATATTAAGGTTTTAAAAGAATTTTTGCAATTATATATTAAGGGGATAGCAAAATGAATTATTTGAACTGTGGCAGAGAAGAACTTGAAAAGGAATATGCCGCACTTACAAAAGAATACGAGGAAGTTAAGGGTAAGGGCTTAAATCTCAATATGGCAAGGGGAAAGCCCGGTAAAGAACAGCTTGACCTGTCGCTAGAACTTCTTGATGTATTAAACAGCAAGTCTGATTTTATCGGTGAAGATGGAACGGATTGCAGAAACTATGGTGTTCTTGAGGGCATTGACGAATGCAGAAGGCTTTTTGGTGATATTCTAGAAGTTGACCCTAAATACGTTATGGTCGGCGGAAGTTCAAGCCTTAATATGATGTTTGATACAATATCCTGCCTTATGACAAAATCTATTGCAGATGGTTGCAAGCCTTGGTATGAAGTTAAGAACAGAAAATTTCTCTGTCCGGTTCCGGGATATGACCGCCACTTTGGTATTACTGAGTATTACGGTTTTGAGATGATACCTATTCCTATGACAGAAAACGGTCCTGATATGGATTTAGTTGAAATGCTCGTCGAAAGCGATGATTCAATCAAGGGTATCTGGTGTGTACCAAAATATTCAAATCCTCAGGGAATTACCTATAGCGATGAAACAGTGAAGAGGTTTGCTGCATTAAAACCTGCAGCTGCTGACTTCAGAATTATGTGGGATAACGCATACTGCATTCACGATATTAGCGATACGCCCGATAAGCTTTATAATATTTTTGATGAGTGCAAAAAGAATGGCACTGAGGATATGCCTATTATTTTCGGTTCAACTTCAAAAATTACTTTCCCAGGTGCAGGTGTTGCCGCAATGGCAGCGTCCGACAATAATATGAAAGTATTAAAGGAAAGATACAACTATCAGGTTATTAGCTATGATAAGATGAATATGCTGCGCCATGTCAGATATTTTAAAGATTTTGACGGTATTATGGAGCATATGCAGAAGCATAAAGCTATATTAAGACCAAAGTTTGATATTGTTCTCAATGCACTTGAATCAAACCTCAAGCCTGCGGGAATAGGCGAGTGGACTAATCCTAACGGCGGATATTTCTTGAGCATTGATGTCTTTTCAGGTACAGCTAAAAGAGTTGTTCAGCTTTGCAAAGAGGCAGGCGTTGTTATGACAGGGGCAGGTGCAACCTACCCTTACGGTAAAGATCCTGATGACAAGAACATCAGAATTGCACCTACTTTCCCTCCAAATGATGAGCTCAAAACAGCTATGGATGTATTCTGTATCTGCACAAAGCTTGCCGCTTGTGAAAAGTTGCTTGAAGCATAATTTTTGAAAATATTTAGAATTTCAGGTTTAGTTAGTCTAAAATCTGCTTAAATAGAATTTTAAAATATAAAATTTGTCAAATTAAAATATTTTTTTATTAAATATTTCTGTATCCATTGACATTTTTTGAAAAAAATTTTATAATAACTCTGTTACGTCTGTATTTATGCTTAGTAACAGAGTTATTTTTTCGCATACAATCAGACAATTATATTACGGAGGTTTCAAAGGCATGAAAAGAGTTCCAAAGCCTATGTTCTTTATTGTAGCTTTGCTGATACTTGCCTTTTCGTTTACTGCGATTTTCGGAGTATCCTACTACACAGGCGACAACAAAAACACAGTATTAAAAGGCATCGGCGATATACGATGGGGAATTGACATCAGAGGCGGTGTTGAGGCAACGTTTAAGCCTGCCGATAATTACGACGCAACTGATGAGCAGTTAGAATCTGCTAAATCAATCATTGAACTTCGTATGATTTCACAGGGTATCACAGATTATGAGCTGTATGCCGATAAGGGCAGTGACAGAATCATTGTACGTTTTCCGTGGAAATCAGACGACAAAGAGCAGAATGCCGTAGAAGCAATCAACGAGATTTCTTCAACAGCAAAGCTCACATTCCGTCCCGGCAAAGAGTATGCAAATACCGAGGTCGGTTCTGACGGCAGCTATGTTTATAAAACACCGACAGGTGACACAGAAAACATACTTATGGACGGTTCACAGGTTAAGTCTGCCAGAGCAAGCGTTTATCAGGATGACAAAGGTGAATCACAGTACGTTGTAAGCCTTGAGTTTACTGATGAAGGTGCAAAGACTTTCGGAGAAATCACATCACAGTATGTTAACAATACCATCTCAATATGGATGGATGACATTATGCTCTCTGCTCCTACTGTAAATTCCGCAATTACTGACGGTAAGGCACAGATTGAGGGAGATTTCACCGCTAAGGAAGCAACAGACCTTGCTAATAAAATCAATGCAGGTGCTCTTCCGTTCCAGCTTGAAACTGTAAGCAACGGCAGTATCAGCGCTACACTTGGCGAAAATTCGCTGACCGCTATGGCTTATGCAGGCATTATCGCATTTATCATAATTGCACTTATTATGATAATTTTCTATCGCCTGCCTGGTTTTATTGCTGTTATTTCACTTTTTGGTCAGATGGGACTTACAATTGCAGCCGTTTCAGGTTTCTTTACAACAATTCCTTCATTTACAATGACTCTTCCGGGTATTGCCGGTATGATATTGTCAATAGGTATGGGTGTTGACTGTAACGTAATTACTGCCGAGCGTATTAAAGAAGAACTTAAAGCAGGAAGAACACTTGACGGTGCGCTTGACAAGGGTACCAAAAACTCACTGTCTGCAATTATAGACGGTAATATGACAGTAATTATCGTTTCAGTAATTCTTATGCTTGTATTTGGTCCGTCAAATATTCTTTCAATTATATTCGGCGAATCAACAACAGGTACAATTTACTCATTCGGTTACACACTTCTCGTTGGCGTTATTTCTAACTTTGTAATGGGTGTATTCCTTACAAGAGTGATGCTGAGAAGCGTTGCGGGCTTCAAATTCCTGCGCAAAAAATGGTTGTTTGGAGGTGCTAAGAATGACAAATGATGTTCAGACAAAAGCAAATTCAAAGATGACTGTTGAGCAGATCAGCGAAAAATACAATGGTGGCAAAAAGATTATAGATTTTGTCGGCAAGAGAAAAATTTTCTTCGGTATTTCAATTGCAATAATTTTAATCGGTATAGTCTGCAACTTTGTTTTCGGAACAACTCTTGATATTCAGTTCTCAGGTGGTGCAACACTTCGTTTCAGTTATAGCGGAGAGATTGACCATAATGAGCTTTATAACTACATACAGAATAAGACTACCGATAAGATTACCACATCTTTCTCAACAGATATTATGGGTAATTCGGGAAATAACGTTTCTGTACAGTTCTCAGGCAATGATGCTATTGAAACTGATATTCAGAAGAACCTTGAAAAAGATCTTCAGAAGCAGTATCCCGACAATAACTTTGTTTGTCTTGAGTCAAACTCTGTAGATGCTTCAATGGGCTTTAACTTCTTGTTAAAGTGTTTGGCTGCTGTAGCAATTGCGTCAATTCTTATGGTGCTTTATGTTACGATTCGATTCAAGAAAATAGGCGGTCTTTCTGCTGGTGTTATGGCGCTTGTTGCGCTGTTCCACGATATTGCAATGATTTACTTCCTATATGTTATTTTCCAGATGCCGATTGACTCAAACTTCATCGCAGTTGTACTTATGATTCTCGGTTATTCACTTAATGATACAATCGTTATTTATGACCGTGTGCGTGAAGAAAGAAAGGTTCTCGGCAGCAAGGCTGATACAGGTATGGTATACAATCTTAGCTGCACAAAGACAATCAAGAGAACAATTATGACATCAGTTACAACGCTTTCTGCTATTATGGTTGTATACATTGTTGCTATCTTCTTTAACATTGCATCTGTACAGTCATTTGCTCTGCCGATGATGATTGGTGTAATTTCAGGTTGTTACTCTTCAATTTGCATTGCAGGACCTCTTTGGGTAATGTGGCAGAATCACAAGAGAGCAAAGAAAGTATCAAAGTAATTTCTTTAAGATTATATTTACAGGGGTTGCGTTCAGAATAATTATATTCTGTGCAACCCTTTGTTTTTTCGGAGCGTAATAAATGAAAAGATTTTTATCATTCATACTCTCATTATTCATAGTTTTATTAACTGCATTTTCCTTATCGTCTTGTTCGTCTGAAAAAAGCAATTCTGCAATACAGGACAATAGGAAAATAAGTGTTGTTACTACAATTTTTCCTTACTATGATTTTACACGCAGCATCGCAGGCGATAAAGCAGACATTAAGCTTTTGCTTTCTCCGGGCAGCGAGCCGCACAGCTACGACCCCTCACCGTCAGATATAGTTGCCATTGAAAATTGTGATATTTTTATTTACAATGGCGGAGAGAGTGACGAATGGGTTGAAAGCGTGCTTGATTCAATCGAAAATAAGAATATGAAAATTATACGAATGATGGATTATGTAGATTTGCTTTACGAGCAAAGCGTTGAGCATGATGAGCATGAACATGGGGAAGAACATAATCATGTTGACGAACACGAGCACGGAGAGGAATATGATGAACATATCTGGACTTCGGTTAAAAATGCTGAAAAATTATCAGACGCTATATATTATGAATTGTCTGCTTGTGATTCGGCTAATAAATCAATATATTCTTCGAACAGAGATAGATATATATCCAAGCTTAAATCACTTGACTCCAAATTTTCTGATATAGTGAGCAACGCAAAAAGAAATACCGTAGTTTTCGGTGATCGTTTTCCGTTTCTTTACTTTGTAACCGACTATTCACTTTATTATGATTGTGCGTTTCCGGGGTGCAGCAGTGAAACTGAGCCGAGCATTTCAACCGTAACTCATATGATAGATTTTACACGTGACAATCAAATTCCTGTTGTATTCTATCTTGAATTTTCAAACGGCAGAGTTGCAAGGCTAATTTCGGAGGACACAGGGGCAAAAACAATGCGTTATTCTTCTTGTCACAATGTAACTAAGGATGAATTTGCTGACGGAGCAACTTATATTTCGTTAATGGAACAAAACGCAAACGCACTAAGGGAGGCTTTAAACTGATGGCGCTTATTGAAATTAAAAATGCTTCTATGGGCTATGAAGGCAAAACAGTACTGTCTGACATTAATTTGAAAATTAATGAAGGTGATTATGTCTGCATAGTAGGTGAAAACGGTTCTGGTAAAACTACTCTGATGAAGTGTCTGCTTGGCCTTATGTCGGTTCAAGGCGGTTCAATTTCATATGGAGATGGTTTAAAGCAATGCGAAATCGGATATCTTCCTCAGCAGACTGTACTGCAAAAAGATTTTCCTGCTTCGGTTTCAGAAGTAGTGTTTTCAGGCTGTCTTAACCAAAAACATACCTTGTTCTATTCAAAGGAGCAAAAGGAATCCGCTGCAAAAAATATGGAGTTGACGGGAATTTATCAGCTTCGAAAAAAGTGCTTTAGAGAACTTTCGGGAGGTCAGCGTCAGAGAGTACTGCTTGCCAGAGCACTCTGTGCTACTCATAAGCTGCTTATTCTTGATGAGCCTATAACGGGACTTGACCCAAAAGCCTCCTCTGATATGTACGCTCTGATTAAAAATCTCAATAAAAACGGCATAACAATAATTATGGTATCGCACGATATTACAGCTTCAGTGAACAATGCTTCAAAAATTCTTCATCTGGCGAAGAATACCTATTTTTACGGTACGGCTCATCAGTATCTCCATTCTGATATAGGAAGGAAGTTTATGATTACCGACTGTCCGTGCGATGACTGCCGTCACAATCATAGAGGAGGTGCTTTGCAGTGATAGAAATGCTTGCTGAAATGTTTTCTTATAATTTTATAATAAGAGCTTTTATAGTAGGGTTGCTTGTATCGCTATGTGCATCTCTTCTCGGAGTAACGCTTGTACTTAAACGATATTCAATGATAGGTGACGGACTGTCCCATGTAGGCTTCGGTGCACTTGCAGTAGCTGCTTCTCTTAACCTTGCACCGCTTGAGGTCGCAGTTCCCGTTATAATTATCGCGGCATTTTTGTTGTTAAGACTTTCCGAAAACAGCAAAATCAACGGCGATGCCGCCATTGCTATCATTTCAAGCACTTCACTTGCAATTGGTGTTGTTTGTGTAAGCGTTTCGGGAGTAAATACCGATCTTAACTCATATTTGTTCGGCAGTATACTTGCAACGACAAATGCCGATGCAATAATGTGCGCCGTGCTCGCGCTTGTAGTTATAGTGGTTTTCGTAATTTTCTACAACAAAATTTTCGCCGTAACCTTTGACGAAAGCTTTTCAAAGGCAACAGGCTTGAAAACAGGAGCTTATAATACGGTTATTGCGCTTTTAACTGCACTGACAATTGTTATCGGTATGAGAATAATGGGGACGCTGCTTATATCAGCGCTGATAATTTTCCCTGCACTTTCTTCAATGAGAATCTGCAAAAAATTTAAATCGGTAATTTTATGTTCCGGTGTACTTTCTGTTTGCTGCTTTTTTGTCGGTATGTGTGCTTCGTATTCACTTGATACACCGGCAGGCGCAAGTGTTGTAATTGTAAATGCGGCTGTATTTCTGATTTTCTTGATAATAGAAACAATAAGAACAAAAATTTCAAAGGCTAATGAGCTTAGCTGATTATAAAATATTTTCTGCTAACGGATACTCGCTTTCTTTAATGGAAGCGAGTTCTTTTTTTGCGGTCGTACTTTCTGCAAAGTACATATCAGGACTGCAATTTTCAGCATAACAGCGCATATTAGAAATTTTATTTCCGATTTCATCTACATAATCGTGAATAAGCAGCATATCAATTTTTTTAGATGAATCGCACCATTTTTCTTCAATATTTTTACATACGTTGATTGCATCTTCAAACTCACTTTTTCTCATATATTTGTCACTTTGTTCAATCATAAAAATAAATGTATCTGCCTCAGCACTGATGTATCCAAGCTGCAATGCGGCACATATTGCAACTATCATAATGAATAACAGTGATATATATATCCTTTTCATAAATTTTCCTCTTTTCGTATAATACTGTATTTTCCCAATGCGTCAAGCGTCATAATAAAAACATCTTTCAGTCTTATATTTTCGCTTTTAAGAATTTTATAAACATCGTCTTTGCTTTTCTCGCAAAGATTAAGTGAATTTTCAAGCACCTGACCGTCACTTACAACAACCGTTTCAATTTTATTGTCAATAATTTTAACTTTAAGATCGTCAGCGCTTGGTTTTCTGCTCTGCGGTTTTTCAAGCACACTGACTTTTCCGTTTGTTTCAACAATACAGTATTGAACGTCCTCAATTGAAAAAATATCCTGCTGTCGCAGCTGAACGCATAAATCTTCAGTTGTCAGCCTGAGTCTGCGCATTTCATTTTGCAAAATTTTACCGTCACGTATTACTACAATCGGACTACCGCACATAATTTTTCGAAATTTCCCGCTTTTCATCATCAGCACGCTTGCCGCAATTTCAAGAGCAACAAGCACTAAAACTGGAATAATTCCGCTAAGTAACGGCTGAGAGGTGTTTTGCATAGGAATAGCTGCAATTTCAGATACTATAAGAGTTATAACTAACTCGCTCGGCTGCATTTCGCTGATTTGGCGCTTACCCATAATTCTCACGGCAAGCACAACGAAAACATACAGAAGTACTGTACGTATAATTGAAATAATCATAGAATCACCACTGTTAATATTTGCAAAAAACTCTTACATATTCTGCCGAATAAAAATATAATTGCGGCAAAAACTAATTATCGGTGATATGATGTACAACTCGTTGACAAAAAATCTTGATACTTTAAAAAATATGTTTGCCTCATCAGCGGATTTTACAGTTCGTGATATGGTTTTGTCTGCTCAAAATCCGGTAAAAGCGGCTATAATTACAATTGAGGGAATGTGCAGCAAAGAAGTAATTGCATTGTCTGTAATAAACCCTTTGCTTTCCTACCGCTTTTCTAATATCTCACCGGGGGAAATTTTTGAAGAAATTAAAACCTCTGTCCTTACTTCAAGTGAGATTGTTGAATTTAATACATTTGACGAAGCAATAATGTTTTCAACATCCGGTTTTGCCTTACTCTCTGTTGACGGAACAGACAGAATGATTGCAATAGGCGTTCAGGGATTTTCGTTTCGAGGTGTGAGTGAGCCTGAAAGCGAGGTTGTTCAACGGGGTTCAAGAGAGGGATTTACTGAACCTCTGCGAATAAATATGACGCTTATCCGCAGAAGGATAAAAAGTCCGGACCTTGTGTTTGAAACAATGACAGTCGGAAGCGAATCACAAACCCAGCTTATGCTTTGCTATCTTCAAAAAAGCGTTTCTCCCGAAATTCTCAAAAAAATACGCAGTCGTTTAAATGCCTGCAATCTCGAAACGGTGCTTGCTTCGGGCTATCTTACGGAATATCTTGAGGATAAAGGTTCAAAGTCAATTTTTTCGGGAGTAGGAATTTCCGAACGTCCTGATACTGTCTGCGGAAAGCTGACCGAAGGAAGGGTAGCCATACTCATTGACGGCACACCGGCGGTAATAATTTTGCCCCACTTGTTTGTCGAGGAGTTTCAAAGCGTGGACGATTATTCAAACCGTCCGTATTATGCAACATTTATCAGAATTTTAAAATATTTTTCTTTTTTTATTGCAGTTTACCTTCCTGGAATTTATACTGCTTTCGCGCAGTATCATCCTGAATATTTTCCGACAGGATTGCTCATAAAAACGTCTGAGTCCCTTTCGTCAACACCATTGCCCGTTACGCTTGAAGTGGTAATTATTATCTTTGTGTATGAAATTATGCGTGAAGCAGGACTTAGAATTCCTAAACCTCTCGGGCACGCAGTCAGTATAGTGGGTGCGCTTGTAATCGGTGAAAGCGCAGTCAGTGCAGGTTTTATCAGTTCGTCAACTCTTATGGTTGTTGCTACTGCCGCTATTTGCAGTTACGTTACATCGCCTCTATATCCTCCGATAACCGTATTGCGTTTTTCGTTTGTGATATTAGGTGGGATTTTCGGATTATGGGGTATAGTGCTTGCTTCGTGTGTTGTATTAATTAATATGTGTGCAAAAACTTCCGTTGGAGTACCTTATATGTCGTCACTTGCGCCGTTTTCCTTAAAAAGTATGCGTGATGTTTTTATTCGTGCTGATTGGAAGAGCCTTTCTAAGCGAACGATAAAGGTACAAAAATTTCCTGAAACGGAGGACAGCTATGCAGACAAAAATTAAATTTCCGTCAAAACGATTGTTATTACTTATATCCTTAGCCGGTATTTCTGTAATGTTGCTTGAAAGCTTTGATATAGCAAATGACGCTTCATTTTTGTTCAATCTGTTGACGCTGCTTTGTGCATTTTCTTTAACTGCCTTGTTTTTCATCCCTTCTGCAATTATTAAAAGCAGAACAGACCTTGACTTTATGTCGTATGCCCATATAAAAACACCAAATGCAATTATTTTTGTGTCGGCTTTTTATTGCCTTTACTTTGTATATACAGCGGAGTATTTTTTAATAAAATACTGTGATATGTTTTACAAAAAGCTCAACAGTGAAGCTGATATTTTTGCAGTTGCACTGGTGTTGCTTGCTGTTTGTGTATATGCAGGGTATAAAGGTACAAACGTAATCGGGAGATGTTCAATTTTTATATTTTTATTTTCTTTTGTAGCTTTTCTGCTTATATTATCAGGAAATATTTCTAATTTAGAAATAAACACTACAGAGTTTCTATTCAGAGGACAAAAAAGCGATTTTATAAACAATATGTCTTTTTTTCTTACAACTTCATTTACTGCTGTAATTTTTGCTGTGCTTTCGGGCTTTACAAAAAATTTCCGACCAAGACAAATTGCTTTTTCTGTAGGAATTACGGCCGTTTTGTTCGCTTTGATTATGTTTTTTACATCTTTCGTGCTGGGAGAATACGCTTCTGCACAGGACTACAGCTGTTTTTTGCTCTCAAAAACAGCTCATTTTGGCAATGTAGAAGGTTTTGACAGCCTTTATCTTTCAATATCGGTGCTTACAGTGTTTCTTGTGATTTCACTCATTCTAAATTGCATTTGTAAATCAACGGGTAAAAGCAGTTCATTTCCGATTGTGCTTGCTTTTGCGGTAATCATTTTCGTGCTTTTTATATGTGCTTATAATTTTAATGAGGTAAAAGTGTTGTTAACAAATCATTATATTCTGAATATTCTTACATTTATCTCTGCGGTGGTAATTCCTACGTTTTATCTTTTTTTCGGGAGGAAGTTAAATGAATAAGAAATTTATTTTGATTCTTCTCTGCATATCATCAATTCTAATTACGGGCTGTTCTGGTTCTAAGCAGATTGATAAGGCGTCAATTGCAGAAACAATAACGGTAGGTGAAAAGGGTGGAAAAACCTGCTACACGTTTTTTCTGCTTTCAAGTTCAGATTCACCCGTGTTTACCTCTGTATTTGCAAAGTCTTTTGAAGAAGCTTGTGAAAAAGCTAAAAGCGAGTATATTCCCAACCTTTCTCTTTCAAAGCTCGAGTTGTTTATAACAGAAGAGAAAATAATGGGTAATACTCTTAAAAACGATATAAAGTATATGTCTGAAAAGCCGTATTTTTCTCCTCTTATGTATGTAACATTATGCGATGAAAATTTAACAGAAAAACTTGTAAAAGATAAGATGCTTCCAAAGCAAGTGGAAGAGCATTTAATTCTGCTCAAGAATAAAAACAAAGAGCTGAGTATGAATTCTTTATCCATATTCAATAATTTTTTCTCAGACAGTAATAAAGAATTTTCTGTTTCATATATTAATTCTGAAAACGAAATAAAAGTCGAAACAAAAATATTAAATGCTGAAAAATGAGAAAAATAATTGAACATAGACATGAAAGTGTTTAA
>CATXZD010000022.1 GCA_958403905.1 uncultured Ruminococcus sp. | reverse complement strand
GATTTAATACAAACGTTTGTGTTATTATCCCACACGGATACGGATATAAATAAAATGTTGCATTTACTTTCGTAGGGACACGGAGTGCCGTGTCCACACAAAAATTGCAATGCGATTTTTGTGAATGGGACGTGTGGGAACCCGTCCCCTACGAAAATGTTGATGTAATACAATAACAATAGATGAAGGCGAGTTGTATCCTGTGCAAGACTTAGAAGAATGGCTGACTCCCGAGATACCGAGGTTTATTTTAAGTCCGACGTATATAACGTTTAAAAAACGTTTAAAAAGAGGTAATATATATGATAACTTTGACTGAAACTGATATAATTCAGCTTTTGAGAAAAAATAATTTAAATGCCGACACCTTGCAGGAAAACGTAGTCCAAACGCTTGAAAAAAAAAGGCTTAAAGTGGCGACTGCCGAAAGCTGTACAGGCGGACTTGTAAGCGAACGCATAACCCGTGTAAGCGGTTCAAGCGAGGTTTTCGACTGCGGAATCTGTTCCTACTCAAACGAGATAAAGCACAAGGTTCTCGGCGTAAACGAAGAAACGCTGAGCGTGCTCGGCGCAGTTTCGGCAGAAACTGCAATACAGATGGCTGAGGGCGTAAAAAAGCTGTCAAACGCCGATATAGGAATAAGCACAACGGGTATTGCAGGCCCAACCGGAGGCACTCCCGAAAAGCCCGTGGGCTTGGTGTACTGCGGAGTATGTACAAAAAACAAAACTTATGCATTAAAGTTTGATTTCAGCCTTGCTTCAAACAGGGCGAATTCAAGAAATTACATCAGGAAACTCACATCTGACGCGGTTTTATTCACAATTTTGAACATTATTTACGAGCAAATGTAAAATAAAGTTATAATAAAGTAAGAATTCCAAAAAAAACTTGTAAAAAAAATTATTATGTGCTAATATTATATTGATACTGTGGAGTTGTGGGTGTGTTGCGCCCAAAACGCAGCAACGCCAAGCTTTGCAGAGTTAAAAATTTAATATCCGTCAGAATGGAGTTGATTTTTATGGCTAGAAGCGCAGGTATTCTTCTCTCAATTACTTCGCTTCCGTCCCCCTACGGAATCGGCACTATAGGCAAAGAAGCGCGCAAATTTGCTGACTTCCTCAAAAAAGCAGGTCAGACTGTTTGGCAGATTCTTCCCGTTGGTCCGACAAGCTACGGCGATTCACCGTACCAGTCCTTTTCAACCTATGCAGGCAATCCCTATCTGATTGACCTTGATACTCTTTGTGACGAGGGTCTTGTTACAAAAGAACAGATTGAAAGTTTTGACTGGGGCAGTAACAATGCCGAGGTTGATTATGAAAAAATTTACAACAGCAGGTTTGAAGTTTTAAAGATTGCTTATGATAACTTCAAAAAGCTCAGCAAGGATGAGCAGAAAGCCTTTTCGTCATTCAAGCGTAAAAACAGCGGTTGGCTGAAAAATTATGCTCTCTATATGGCTGTTAAAAAGAGCTTTAATATGGTTTCGTGGACTGAATGGCCCGACGAAGAAATCAAAATGCACGAAGAAACTGCTGTTAAGCGTTACGAACGCAAGCTTAAAAATGACGTTGACTTCTGGAAATTTGTTCAGTTTAAATTTTATGAGCAGTGGGAGTCTTTCCGTGCATATGTAAACGGTTTGGGTATTAAGATTTTGGGAGATATGCCTATCTACGTGGCAATGGACAGCGCAGATACCTGGGCAAATCCCGAGCTGTTCCAGCTTTATGATGACGGTGATCCGATTGCGGTTGCAGGCTGCCCGCCCGACTATTTCTCAGCAACAGGTCAGCTTTGGGGCAACCCTCTGTATGACTGGGACTACCTTGAGCAGACAGATTACGATTGGTGGTTTGAGCGTATCAAGGCGGCTTCCAAGCTGTATGATATTACAAGAATTGACCATTTCAGAGCTTTTGCAAGCTACTATTCAATTCCATACCCTGCCGAAAACGCAATCAACGGCGAATGGGTTGTAGGTCCGAGAATCAAGTTCTTTGAAATGATGGAAGAAGCTCTCGGTAAAATCGATATTGTTGCTGAGGACCTCGGAACTCTTACTCCCGATGTAACCGAGCTTATGGAGCAGACAGGCTATCCGGGAATGAAGGTTCTTGAATTTGCTTTTGACAGCGGTGAGGAAAACGACTACCTTCCGCATAAATATACAGAAAACTGCGTAGTTTATACAGGTACGCACGACAACGACACCCTTATGGGCTGGGTTGAAACAGCTGACCCCGAAGATGTTGCCTACGCAAGAAGCTACTGCAAAATGCCTGAGGACGAGCCGTTTAACTGGGGACTTATCCGCACTGCCTACGAAAGTAAGGCAGGAATGGCTGTTGTTCCTATGCAGGATATTCTGGGTCTTGGTAAAGACGCAAGAATGAATACTCCGTCAACTCTCGGCGGAAACTGGACATGGCGACTTGAAAGCGATGCTCTTACAGAAGAGCTTGCAGATAAATTAAAAACAATGTCTGTAAATAGCGGACGACTGGAGGACTAAACAATGGGTAATATTATGGAAAAGCTTGAACTTACAGCACAGTCTATGTATTGCAAAAAAGTTGAAGAGCTTAATCCTTCCGAGCTTCATCTTTCTCTCGGCAAGGCTGTTATGGGCGAAATTGCAGACAACTGGGCTAAGAGCAAGGCTAAACACAACAACGAACGCAGAGCTTACTATTTCTCTGCTGAGTTCCTTATGGGCAGAATGATGTACAACAACCTCTACTGCCTCGGAATTCTTGAGGACGTTAAGAAGATGCTCAAGAAAAAAGGCGTTGACATCAACGTGTTTGAGGAAATCGATGACGCAGCCCTCGGTAACGGCGGTCTTGGCAGACTTGCAGCTTGCTATCTTGACAGTGCTGCAACTCAGGAAGTTCCGCTTGACGGCTATGGCATCCGCTATAAATACGGCCTTTTTAAACAGCTTATTGAGGACGGATATCAGGTAGAAGTTGCCGACAACTGGCAGAAATTTGAAGATCCCTGGTGTCTCCGTGTTGAGGACGATGCTGTAACAGTTGCTTTCAAGGATCAGACAGTTAAGGCTGTTCCTTATGATATGGCTGTTATCGGCTGCAAGACAAACAACATCAACACACTCCGTCTTTGGCAGGCTGAGGCTGTAAATGATTTTGACTTTACTGCTTTCAACGATACAGAGTACGACAGAGCTGTTAAGGAAAAGAACGACGCTGAGAACATCTCAAAGGTTCTTTATCCCAACGATAACAAGTACGAGGGCAAGGTGCTCCGCTTAAAGCAGCAGTACTTCTTCTGCTCGGCTTCACTTCAGGACATTATGCGCCGTTACAAGGCAAAGCACGGCAATGATTTCAGCTTCTTTGCAAAGGAAAACGCTATTCAGCTTAACGATACTCACCCTGTATCATGCGTTCCCGAGCTTGTAAGACTTCTTCAGAACGAAGGCTTAAGCTTTGACGAAGCATTTGAAATTGCAAGAAAGACTTGCTCATATACTAACCATACAGTTTTAGGCGAGGCTCTTGAAAAGTGGCCTGCTGACCTTATGACTCAGGTTATCCCCGAAATTTATCACATCATCTGCCTTATTGCCAATAAGTGCCAGGAAGAGCTTACTGCTAAGGGCGTTTCCGAAGAGATGAAGGCTAAAATGCGCATTATTGACGGCAATGTTGTTCATATGGCAAGACTTGCAACTTATGCCGCTACTTATGTAAACGGTGTTGCACAGCTCCACACAGAGATTCTTAAGGACGATGTTCTTAAGGAATGGTATCAGATATATCCCGAGAGATTCCAGAATAAGACAAACGGTATCACACAGCGCCGTTGGTTAGGTCTTTGCAACCCTGAGCTTTCTGCTCTCATCACAGAAAAGGTTGGCTCTGACGAGTGGCTTACAGACCTTTCGCTTCTCTCAAAACTCAACGACTGTATGGACGCTAGAACAATCACAAAGTTTAACAACATCAAGAAGAAGAAGAAGGTTCAGCTTGCCGAATACATCAAGAAGATGGACGGCTTTGATGTAAACCCCGATTCTATTTATGATGTTCAGGTTAAGCGCCTTCACGAGTATAAAAGACAGCTGTTAAATGCTTTCTCCATAATGACAATCTACTTTAGATTAAAAGAGAAGAAGCTCACTAACTGGACTCCCACAACATTCATCTTCGGTGCAAAGGCAGCTCCCGGTTATGCAAGAGCAAAGGCAATCATTAAGTACATCAACGAGATTGCTGACCTTGTAAACAATGATCCCGATACAAAGGATCTTCTCCAGGTTTATTTCATTTCAAACTACAACGTATCTTATGCTGAAAAGATTGTTGTTGCTGCTGATATTTCAGAACAGACTTCAACAGCAGGTCTTGAGGCTTCCGGTACAGGTAATATGAAGTTTATGCTCAACGGTGCAGTTACACTCGGCACATATGATGGTGCTAATATCGAAATTGCAGAGTGCGCAGGCGAAGAAAACGAATATATCTTCGGCGCAAGAGTTGAGGATATTGAAAAGCTTAAGGCAGAGGGCTACAATCCCAAGGCTCTTTATGACGCTAACCCCGAAATCAAGAGAGTTGTCGATACACTTATTGACGGCACATTTGATGATGACGGCGCTCAGGGTGAGGGTAGCTTTAAAGAACTCCACGACGCACTCCTTAAGGGCACATCGTGGCAGGAGGCTGACCACTACTTCCTTATCTACGATCTTCCCCTTTATGTTGACGCAAAAATCAAGGCTAACGCTGATTATGCAGACAGAAAGGCATTCGGCAAAAAGTGCCTGATGAACGTCGCAAACGCAGGCAAGTTCTCATCAGACCGTGCAATTGTAGAGTACGCTAAGGAAATCTGGCATACTTCCTACAAGAATATAAAGAAATAATTTGTCGAACGTTCCGGTTCGCAATGAAGAACAAGTCGGACTGACCATTTTTGGTCAGCCCGACTTTGTTTTGATTATACTTGATTTATTGAATGTTAAAGAGATAAACGAAAATTTAGCGTTGGAATAATAGCATACGTTGACGTAGGGACACGGCGCGCCGTGTCCACAAAGAAATTGCAATGCAATTTTTGTGAATGGGACGTGTGGGAACCCGTCCCCTACGGAAATGTTTTTTAAACGTCCTATGGGTCGGACTTAAATTGTAGAACGGTATCTCGGAAGTCAGACATTCTTCAAAATCTTGCGCAAGATACATATACTAAAACAAATTAGTCTTTGTGATTTTTTAAATTTGCCTGCGGAGGCACTCCGCCGGACACGGCACGCCGTGTCCCTACGAAAAAAATACAACATTTTATTTATATCCTTATCCGTGTGAGATAATAACACAAACGTTTGTACTAAATTCGTAGGGGACGGCTTCCCAGACGTCCCAAAACGTTATCGAAATATCAATTTAAAATTCGAACGCATTAGTTATTCGGTATAGCTAGCCTATCCGTCACGATTTACCCGTCGAGGTACTCGACCGAACACAGTTCGCCGCTACACTAAAAAACGTTACCTATATATCAATTTTAAATTCGGGCAACCGTTTTATCCGTACAATACGGTTTTTGAACTCGATTTGCCCGCAGGGGCACCCTGCCGAGGCACTCGACCGACCATTAATTATTAATTGTTAATTGTAATTTGTTAATTGTTTAGCCACTCCACTCTTTACAAGAAATCGGAGCACCGCTGTTTAGCGATGCTCCGACTTTTTTATGCGATATTAATCTTACTTAAAATACTTTACGCCGCTTTCAAAAATCTGCTGGTCTTTTGCAAACGGAACGTTTTTGTAGAGGTTTTCGCCCTTTCTTTCACTGTGTCCCATTTTTCCAAGCACTCGTCCGTCGGGAGAAGTGATACCCTCTATTGCACATACAGAGCCGTTTACGTTGTACGCAATATCTGCACTCGGCTTGCCGCCAAGGTCAACGTACTGAGTTGCAATCTGTCCGTTTTCTGCAAGCGCCTTAACAGTTTCAATGTCAGCCATAAATCTGCCCTCGCCGTGTGACACAGGAACAGCAAACACATCGCCTGCGTTTACGTTTGCAAACCACGGCGACTTAACCGAAGTAACCCTTGTGTATGCCATATGTGAAATATGTCTGCCGATTGTGTTGAAAGTCAAAGTCGGGTCGGTCGGCTTTAACTCACGAATTTCGCCGTAGGGAACAAGTCCGAGTTTTATCAGAGCCTGAAAACCGTTGCAGATACCGAGCATAAGACCGTCACGGCTTTTAAGAAGCTCGTTTACAGCCTCGGCAATTCTCGGATTGCGGAAGGTTGTCGCAATAAACTTTCCCGAACCGTCGGGTTCGTCACCGCCGCTGAATCCGCCGGGAAGCATAATCATCTGTGATGATTTAATAATCTGCTCCATTTTGTCGATTGTTTTCTCAATGCCCTTTGAAGTGAGGTTCTTTACAATCAGCATTTCAACCTCGGCGCCTGCCTTTTCAAAGGCTCTTGCCGTGTCAACCTCGCAGTTTGTGCCGGGGAATACGGGAATAAATACCTTTGGTTTTGCTGTTTTAATTACAGGAGATTTTGTATTTCTTTCTGTATATAATCCTGCATTGACTTCAATTTCAGGGCATTCTGCCTGAGTTGGGAATACTTTTTCAAGCGGAGAAGTCCACTTTTCAAGGATTTCAGAAATTTCAGCCGACTTTTCGCCCATCGTAACTTTTCCGTCATCTGTTACAACACCCAAATCATAGCTTAATACGCTGTCGCAAAGCTCTGCACCGTCTGCAAGCTCAAGCACAAGCGAGCCTGAAAGCGGAGCAAAAAGTTCGTCGTTTGAAAGTACCTTTGCAAACTTAAAGCCGTAGCCGTTGCCGAAACAAGCCTTGCAAACGCTTGCGCAGGCACCGCCCTCTTTAACAACGGAAGCTGAAAGTACTTTGCCGTTTTCACAGAGTTCAAATACAGCGTTATACATTTCAATAAGCTTGTCCCAGTCGGGCATAAGAGTTTCCTTGTTTTCGGGAACAGGAACGTAGATTACCTTTGAGCCTGCGTTCTTAAACTCGGTTGAGATTGTTTTTGAAGCCTTTGTCATTGCAACTGCAAAGCTTACGAGCGTGGGGGGAACGTCAATATCTTCAAATGTGCCCGACATACTGTCCTTACCGCCGATTGACGGAAGTCCAAGCTTGAGCTGTGCCTCCATTGCGCCCAAAAGTGCGGCGGCAGGCTTGCCCCAGCGTGAAGGAACGTCTTTTAATCTTTCAAAATACTCCTGGAATGTAAGGCGCGCCGTCATCGGGTTTGCACCGATTGCAAGGAGTTTTGAGAGCGACTCAACAACTGCGTAAGCCGAGCCGTGGAACGGACTCCAGCGTGAAACTCCGGGGATAAAGCCAAAGCTCATTGCGGTTGCATCGTCTGTTTCGCCTTTTTCAAGCGGAATCTTAGCTGCCATTGCTTCCTGCGGAGTAAGCTGGTTTTTGCCGCCGAACGGCATAATTACAGTAGCAGCACCGATTGACGCGTCAAAACGCTCGGCAAGACCGATTTGCGAGCAAACCTCAAGCCTGCCCATATTTTCAGATACTGCCTTTTCAAACGGCATATCCTTAAGAACTTCGGGGCATTTTTCTCTGTAGCAGTCCTCTGCCTTGGGAGCGGTGATATAAGCCTTTGCAACCTGAGTAACGCCGTTTGTATTCAAAAATTCACGGCTTAAATCAACAATTTTGTCGCCTCTCCAGTTCATTGTGAGTCTGGGATTCTCGGTTACAACAGCAACAGCGGTAGCCTCAAGGTTTTCCTTTTCAGCTTCGCTGATGAATTTTTCAACATCGTTTTTATCAAGAACAACAGCCATTCTTTCCTGACTTTCCGAGATTGCAAGCTCCGTACCGTCAAGGCCGTCGTATTTCTTTGTTACCTTGTCGAGGTCAACCGTAAGACCGTCTGCAAGCTCGCCGATTGCAACGCAAACGCCGCCTGCGCCGAAGTCGTTACATCTTTTAATCAGCTTTGCAACATCGGCATTTCTGAACAGGCGCTGAATTTTACGCTCTGTAGGCGGATTACCCTTTTGCACCTCTGCACCGCAGGTTTCAATTGAGCTTTCAGTGTGAGCCTTTGACGAGCCTGTTGCACCGCCGCAGCCGTCACGTCCTGTTCTGCCGCCGAGAAGTACGATTACATCATCAGGAGCAGGAACTTCACGAATTACGTTTTCCTTGGGTGAAGCGCCGACAACTGCGCCGATTTCCATTCTCTTTGCAACGTAGCCCTTGTCGTAAAGCTCAACAACCTGTCCTGTTGCAAGACCAATCTGGTTGCCGTAGGAGCTGTAGCCCTGAGCCGCGCCGGTTGTAATTTTTCTTGAGGGAAGCTTGCCGTGCATAGTGTCCTTAAACGGAATTGTCGGGTCGCCCGAGCCTGTTACACGCATAGCCTGATAAACATATGAACGTCCCGAAAGCGGGTCACGGATTGCACCGCCCAAACAAGTAGCCGCACCGCCGAACGGTTCAATTTCGGTGGGATGGTTATGAGTTTCGTTCTTGAACTGAACAAGCCACTTTTCTGTTTTGCCGTCAATTGTTACGGGCACTTCGATTGAGCAGGCGTTGATTTCTTCGCTCTCGTCAAGGTCAGGAATCATACCCTTTTTCTTGAGCGACTTCATTCCGATTAAAGCCATATCCATAAGCGATACAATCCTTGTTGTATCCTTGCCGTAAACTTCGTCACGAGTGTTGTAGTATTCCTGCAAAGCGTCCTCAATAACGTTGCCGAGGGCTGCCTTTTCAACCTCAACCTCGCTTAATCGTGTAAGGAAAGTTGTATGACGGCAGTGGTCTGACCAGTAGGTGTCTATAACACGAAGCTCTGTAACGCTCGGGTCACGCTTTTCTGTGTCACGGAAATAGTCGCGGCAGAATTTAAGGTCTGAAAGCGTCATTGCAAAACCCATTGAGCCGTAGTAGTCAGCCATTTCTTCGTCATTCCATTTTATAAAACCCTCAACACGCTTAACATCTTCGGGAACGGGGATTTCCATATCAAGCGTTTCAGGTTTGTTAAGAGAGGCAAGACGGCTTTCAACGGGGTTGATAAGGTATTCCTCAACCTTAGTAAGCTCGTCATTTGTTATGTCGCCCTTAAGTGCGATAACTCTTGCAGTCAGAACCTTGCATCTGTCACCCTGAGTAAGAAGCTGAACGCACTGCTCGGCAGAGTCGCCACGCTGGTCGTACTGACCGGGAAGATACTCCATAGCAAAAACCTTCCAGCCGTCCTCAACGGGCAGAGTTTCTTCGTAGATAACGTCTGCATTTGGCTCTGAAAGCACAATACCCTTAGCCTTGTCGTATTCGTCCTTAGTAAGTCCCTCAATATCGTAGCGCACAATGTAGCGCAAATCGGTGACGGACTTCATACCCAGATTGTGGCGGATATCCCACAATGTCTGTTTTGCAAGGACATTAAAACCGTCTTTTTTTTCAACAAATAATCTTATTACGTCTGACATAAATTATCTGCCTCCCGTATTATTATATTCCTCTATATAATAACACGTAATACATCTGTTTTATTTCATTTATAGCAAAATGTTTTATTTATTAGTGTGGAGTTTGGAGTGTTGAGAGTGGAGTTGTGGTTGAGAGGACAGCGTGTTATAAATCAAAAGTTTAATTCCCGAATTAATTTATATTTTTACAAATGTAGGGAACGGTCTTGACCGTTCCGATTACCTGTAGGTTAGCTGTAGTCCTGCGGAACAGTCAAGACTGTTCCCTACACTAAAAAATTATACGTTACCTTTATATCAAAATTTGTTCAAAAAATAAACTTATCCAAACAATACGCACTATTATAAATCTGGAAATTTGCCAGCCGAGGCACTCGACCGACCCTTAATTGTTAATTGTAATTTGTTAATTGTTAATTGTTCTCACTCTTCACTCTAAAAAAACGGAGCACCGTTTTTTAACGATGCTCCGACTTGAATTTACAAAATCAATAGTTTTCGGGCTTAATCTGAAAATAGCTCTGAGGATGTGCGCAAACGGGGCAAACCTCAGGCGCTTTTTTGCCAATGCAGATGTGACCGCAGTTTATGCACTGCCAGATAACGTCCTCGTCCTTTGAGAACACAACGTCGCCCTTAACATTTTCAAGAAGCTTTTTGTAGCGTTCCTCGTGGTGCTTTTCAATTTCGGCAACCTTGTCAAAAAGATCGGCAATGTATTCAAATCCCTCTTCTCTTGCTTCCTTTGCAAAGGTTGGGTACATATCTGTCCACTCGTAGTTTTCGCCTGCGGCGGCGTCTTTCAGGTTTACTTCAGTTCCCTGAATACCATCGTGAAGGAGCTTAAACCACATTTTAGCGTGCTCTTTTTCGTTGGCGGCTGTTTCTTCAAACAGGTTAGCTATCTGAACATATCCGTCTTTTTTTGCCTTTGAAGCATAGTATGTGTACTTGTTTCTTGCCATTGATTCGCCTGCAAAAGCGGCTTCAAGATTTTTTTCGGTTTTTGAACCTTTTAACTGCATTTTTTAATACTCCTTTTTTTAATCCGTTATATAAAACGGTTATTAACTATAAATCGGTATCTCGGGAGTCGGACTTTTTTCTGACTCTAACGCAGGATACAACTTTACTTCATCTATAGATACGATTTAATCGGAAAAATCGGATAACCACTGCGGACACGGCGCGCCGTGTCCCTACGAATGTAAAGGTAACGTTGTATTTATATTCACATGGACAATAACGGAAACGTTTTATTTATATCCGTATCCATGTGGGATAATAACACAAACGTCTGTACTAAGTCCGTAGGGAACAACCCCTGTGTTGTTCCTAACTGACATTCAGCTAACCCATAATAGGAACGACACAGGGATCGTTCCCTACACATTTCAAAACACTTCCGGTATATCAAAATTTGTTTAGCAAATAAACTTATCCAAACAATACGCACTATTATAAATCTGGAAATTTGCCAGTCGAGGCACTCGACTCACATTTTTTCAAAATCCGATGCAGGGTGCTTGCAAAGCGGGCAGATATAGTCCTTGGGCAGTTCGTCACCCTCGTAAACGTATCCGCAGATTTTGCAAACCCAGCGGATTTTTTCGCTTTTCTTAACTTCGGGCTTTGGCTTTATGTTCTTGTGGTAGTATGAATAAGTTGCACTTAGATTGTCTGAAAGAACCTCTGCTTCTTCGACCTCGGCAATAAAAACATAGTGGGTGCCTGTGTCAACAGTGTCAACAACCTTTGCAGAGAAGAACGCATTTGTGCCCTCGGTTACATAGTTTATGCCGTTGGGCGCAGTTTTATACCCTGCAAAACCGCTGAACTTGTCGGTATCTCTGCCGCTTGTAAAACCGAAACGCTCGAATAGGCTGAAATTTGCTGACTCGTCAATGCAGCTTACGTTAAACTTACCCGATTTTAAAATTAAATCGGTTGTAAAATTTTCTTTGTTAACGGTGATTGAAATTTTGACAGGCTTTGACGTAACCTGCATAACGGTGTTGATTATACAGCCGTTTTGCTTTGAGCCGTCAGCCGCCGTCAGCACAAACAGACCACAGGCAATGTTATATAATGCTTTATTGTCCATACTTTTCTCCTTCTAAAATTCTATAATAAGCATTTCACAGCTTAACGGACCGACGTATAGCTTACCATTTTCAAGCTTTGAACCAAACAGCGGTTTTGCATTTGCATATCCCGGCGGAGGGTCAATTTCAACTTCGCTGTCAAACAGATTGAACGTGCAGTAAATTGACGAATGGTCATCGTAACGGATATACGCAAGTCTGCGCTGTTTTGCATAGACATTGATAAATTCTCCGTCCCAGAGTGCAGAGCAGGATTTGCGCAGATTGCCGAGCTTTTTGTGCCACTCAATTAGCTCCTTGTTTTCCCTGCCCCACGGGTAGCAGCAACGGTTGAACGGGTCGCGGTAACCCTCCATTCCTGCCTCGTCACCGTAGTAAACGCACGGAAATCCGGGAAGAGTGTACTGCATTGCGGCGGCAATCTTGTAAATCTTTTCGCCCATTTCACGCTGCTGCGCTGAAAGATGAGTTTCCGCCTGCCAGAAACGGTCACGTCCGTTTAGCGGTTCGCCTGCAATAATGGTGAGCGCACGCTCGGTGTCATGAGTTGAAAGCGAATTCATAAGCACACGCAGTACCGGACGAGGGTAGTTTTCAATTACGCTCATAATCGTGCTCATAGTGTAACGTGCGTCCTGACCTTTGCAGAAATCTAAAATTGCGTTTCTGAAAACGTAGTTCATAACCGAGTCAAGCTGTTCGCCGAGAAGGAATTTTCGCCTTGCACCGTAGCTTTCCTTGTTGCTTGCGTCCTCCCAGACCTCGCCCACAATGAATGCCTCGGGGTTTTCTTCCTTGACGGATTTGCGCAGGTTTTCCATAAATTCATCGGGAAGCTCGTCGGCTACGTCAAGCCGCCAGCCGGAGTTTCCGTAGCGCATATATTTGCGGACAATGCCGTTTTTTCCGTTGATATATTCGTTAAAATCGGGGGAAGTTTCAATAACCTCGGGCAGTGTGTAAAATCCCCACCACGAGTTGTAGTTATCAGGCCATTCGTTAAATTTATACCAGCTGTAGTACGGCGAGTTTTTGTCACGGTAAGCGCCGCCGTCGCCGTACCTGCCCGAACGGTTGAAGTAAACGCTGTCCGAACCGGTGTGCGAGAACACGCCGTCGTTTATAATGTGGATTCCACGCTTCTTGGCTTCGGTACAAAGCTCCTTAAAGTCCTCGTCCGTTCCCAGAATAGGGTCAACGTGAGAGTAGTCGCCCGTATCGTAGCGGTGGTTTGAATACGCCTCGCCAATGGGGTTGAGGTAAATACAGCTTACGCCTAAGTCCTCAAGGTAGTCTAGCTTTTGAGTGATTCCCTTTAAATCGCCCATAAAGAAATCGCTGTTGGTTATTTCTCCGTTTTCGTTGGGCTTCCACTTAGGAAGAGCGTACCAGTCCTCGTTGCGTGTAAAGTCGGTGCGTTTCAGATCTTTTTCTTCACCGCTGAAATTGAAACGGTCGGGGAAAATCTGATACATAACTCCGCCTACAGGCCATTGCGGCGTGGTAAATCCCTTTTTGTAGCAAGTAATCTGCCAGCTTCTGCCGGGTGAAGGCTCAATTGTGCTTATGTTGTATGCGTCTGACGGCACAATATAGCGGATTCCTTCGTTGGTGTGAAGCTTGAATCCGTACCAGTAAAGACCGATTTTGTCGGGAGTAAACGAGCCTTCCCAGATTTCTGTATCATCGTCAAATGTGCCTGCCCAAAGAAAGTTTGTAAAAACCCAGTTGTAATCGTAGTCATACTTTACACAAAGCTCGGCTTTTTGTGTGTGCAGGCTTCGCGGAACAAGTATGCGCAGAGAAATGGCAGTATCCTGCTCAACTGCGCCAAAGGGCGAACGGTAATATTTTTTTTGTGAGTCAAAAGGAACGGGCATAAAATCACTTCCTCGTAATTAATAATATTCGTAATTATTATCAGTTGTTACCGAGTTAAATTATAATCTGTTACCATTCATTTTACCACGAATATATAAATATTTCAAATAATATTTAGAGATTTTTGGCAATTTATTCAATATAATGCGGCTTGTTTCACCGCAAAACAACTGAAATTTGATTCAAACAGGGATTTTTAATATCAAACATCCTGCTTTTACAAAGCAAAAAGGCGCTCTGCTTACAAAAAATATCAGAAAAATTCAAAATGCCCTTTAATAATTGTCAAATATATATTATAATTAATAGTATCTGTATTTTATGCAATAATAACGGTATAGGTGGGGTTGAAATGGTAAAAAAAAGAGTCAGCGTTCAGATTGAGGGCAGAAGTTATGTTCTTGTAACCACTGATGATGAAAAGTACGTTGAGTCGGTTGCCGAGGAAATTACAAAGCGCATACGAAAGGCGGCTCAGTCAAGCAAGCACCTTGATACACGTGACTGCGCAGTACTTGCTGCACTTGATTTGTGCGACGACAGAAACAAGGCGCAGAAAAAGAACAAGGATATTGTCGGCAAGGCAGACAAAATTATTCAGAGCACAAACGAGCTTAGCAAGTCATGCAAGGAGTACAAGGAAAGACTCGCCGAGGCAATCAACGAAAACACAAGCCTTACAAGAAGAACCAGAGTGCTTGAGGAGCAGTTAAGAGTTGTTTCCAAGGAGAATGAACAGCTTAAAAATCAGCTTGAAAAGTGCGGAAAGCTAAAAGAATTTGAAAAGGCATTGCAGGAAGAAAAGACGGATAAATCAAAAAACAGCGCCGAGCTTAAGCAATACTCTCTGTTTGATAAGGACGACAAAAAGAAAAATGCAAAAAATTGAGATTCTCGCTCCCGCAGGGGGCTATGACAGCCTTGTTGCGGCGGTAAGGAGCGGAGCAGATGCAGTTTATCTGGGCGAAAAGTCATTTTCGGCTCGCACCTCCGCAAAAAATTTTGACGATGACGAACTTAAAAAGGCTGTTGCATATTGCCACATTCACGGCGTAAAGGTGTACGTAACAATAAATACGCTGATTTTTGACGATGAATTTGAACAGCTTAAACAGGCGATTGTCTCAGCTGCACAGGCTGACGCAGACGCTTTGATAGTTCAAAATCACGGTGTTGCCCGTCTTGCAAGGCAAATTGCGCCTGAGCTTCCTTTGCACGCTTCAACACAGATGAGCGTTCATACCGCCTCGGGAGTGCGTGCGCTGTACGAAATGGGATTCAAGCGTGTGGTGCTGTCCCGTGAAATGAGCAGGGAAGAAATCAGAAAATGCGCCGAAATTCCTGTTGAACTTGAAGTTTTCGTTCACGGTGCATTGTGTATGAGCGTGTCGGGGCAGTGCTATTTCAGCGCAATGCTCGGCAGCCGCAGCGGCAACAGGGGCAGTTGTGCGCAGACGTGCAGGCTTCCGTTTTCTGTCGGAAGCAACAAGGATGGCTATGCCCTCAGCCTTAAGGACAACAGCCTGATAAACCGCATAAGCGAGCTTGAAGAAATCGGCGTTACCTCGGCAAAAATCGAGGGCAGAATGAAACGTCCCGAATACGTTTCTGCCGCCGTAAGAGCGTGCAGGGAACAGTGCGACCTTGGCTTTGTCAGTGACGAAACCTTAAAGGCTTTGAGGGGCGTTTTTTCACGAACAGGCTTTACCGACGGCTATTTTACCGGAAAGCTCGGTAAAGAGATGTTTGGCACACGTACAAAATCCGACGTTGTTTCTGCTGACGAAAAGCTGTTTTCGTCAATCCGACAGACGTACAAGGACGAAATTCAGAATGTTGTAATCAGCGGAAAATTTACCGCAAGGCTCGGTGAAAATCCTGCGCTTGAAATAACTGACGGAGAGCGCACCGTGGTAAAAAAATCCGACCTGCTCTGCGAAAAGGCGATAAAAACACCGCTTGACAGTGAAAAATGCAAATATCAGCTTTTAAAAACAGGCGGTACGGCTTATAAATTTGAAAATCTTGAAATTGATATTGACAGCGGCATTTCGCTTCCGCTGTCGGCGCTTAACTTACTCAGACGAGAAGCTCTCTCTTCGCTTGATGAGATGAGGAGCAAACGTCACAACTATACTGTTAATAAAAATGTAGAAATTTTCAAGGATATTCCGCCGTTTAACGGCAAAAAAAGAGCCGTTCGTGCAAGAACGGCAGGTACGAAAATCGGAAAAGGCTTTAAGGAATGTGAGCTTGTATTTGTTCCGCTGTTTTCCGATATCAGTGAAATTGAAAGACTGAAAAACGAGGGATTTAATATCGGCGTTGAAATTCCCCGGGGAATGTTCGGACGTGAAAAGCAGATTGAAAATGCCATCAAAAGCGTACAGAAAATCGGAATAAACGATGTGCTTTGCCACAATATCGGCGCACTGTATCAGGCAAAAAGGCTCAAAATGGTTCTTCACGGAGGATTCGGTCTGAATCTTGTCAACACCTACGATTTGCTGTGGGCGCAGGAATACGGGTTAAAGAGCGTTGAGCTAAGCTTTGAGCTTACGTTTGAGCGTATTAACCGTCTTGGCGCAGAAATTGACCGAGGAATAATCAGCTACGGCTATCTTCCGCTTATGCTTTGCCGCAACTGCCCGAACAAGAGCAGAGAAATTGACTGCAAAACTTGCAAAAATCATTCAAAAATGCAGGATAGAAAAGGCAAACGATTTTATCTTAAATGTGACGGAAACTGCACGGAAGTGCTCAATTGCGTACCTCTTTTTATTGCTGAGGAAGAAATTTCAAAACTTTCAACATCTTTTAACGTTTTACGTTTCACTGTGGAAAACTATGTGGAAAACGTGGAAAACATTAAAGTATTCAATGGGTTTTCGATGTTAAAAGACAAATTCACACGTGGTTTATATAAAAGGGGTGTTGAATAAAATGTCAAAAGTGTTGAAAGGCTTTAATTTTTAAAAAGGAATTATAAAAAATTCTTCTGCCGAAAATTAAATCACGGCAATATTCTCAAAGGTAATTTTAAAAAAGAATTAAAAATTTTTCGTGAATAAATTATTCAAAATTTGCAGGAAATGAAGGAAGATTAAAATGGAAATTAAAATTAAAAAGCTTAACCCAAATGCAAAAGTGCCCAAAAGAGCCACAAGCGGCTCAGCAGGAATGGACTTGTACGCCTGTATTGACGAGCCGATTACCATAGCGCCCGGTCAGCTTGCAGTTGTGCCGACAGGCATTGCAATCGCACTTCCCGACAACAGCTGTGCGGCATTTCTCTACGCTCGAAGCGGTCTTGGCGTTAAGCACGGAATCTGCCTGTCAAACGGCGTCGGAGTTATCGACAGTGACTACCGCGGCGAAATCTGCGCAGGTATTTGCAATGTGTCCGACAAGCCCTATACAATCGAGCCTGACGAACGTGTGTGCCAAATGGTAATTGCGCCTGTCCTCACGCCCGGTATTGTTGAAGTAGGCGAGCTTGATGACACCCAAAGAGGCAAGGGCGGTTTCGGATCAACCGGCTCTTTTTAAACGTTTTTTAAACGTCCTAGGGGTCGGAGCATAGCTATAGGTCGGTATCTCGGTAACTGTACATTTTTCTGACTTTGACGCAGGAAACAACTTTACTTCTTTTTTAAACGCCCTAAGGGGCGGTTTGAAATTATATCTCGGTATCGCGGGAGTCAGACATTTTTCTAAATCTTGCGCAGGAAACAACTTTACATCATATTAACTAAAATAAATTAATCTTTATGATTTTTTTAATTTGCTTGCAAAGGCACTCCGCCGGACACGGCGCGCCGTGTCCATACGAATGTAAAGGTAACGTTGTATTTATATTCACATGGGCAAATAACGGAAACGTATTATTTATATCCGTATCCGTGTGGGATAATAACATAAACGTTTGTATTAAATCCGTAGGGAACAACCCCTGTGTTGTTCCTAACTGACATTCAGCTAACCCATAATAGGAACGACACAGGGATCGTTCCCTACACATTTCAAAACACTTCCGGTATATTAAAATTTGTTCAGCAAATAAATTTATCCAAACAATACGCACTATTATAAATATGGAAATTTACCCATCGAGGTACTCGACCGAACACAGTTCGCCGCTACTAAAAAACGTTACCAAAATATCAATTTAAAATTCGGGCAACCGTTTTATCCGTACAATCCGGATTTTGAACTCGATTTGCCCGCAGGGGCACCCTGCCGAGGTACTCGGCCGACCATTAATTGTTAATTGTAATTTGTTATTTGTTAATTGTTCAGGCACTTCACACTTTACTCTTTAAATGCTCTGCCGACTTGCAAAAATCTTTCATACAACATTTTTCGCATTTCGGACTTCGTGCCGTGCACACTGCTCTGCCGTGCAGTACAAGTCTGTGACAAAAATCGTTGCTCTCCTCGGGCGGCAGTAAATCACGCAGTGCAAACTCAATCTTTTTCTGGTCTTTCAGTTCGTGAAGGCCCAGCCTTTGCGTAATGCGTATGCAGTGCGTGTCCACAACAACGGCAGGCTTGCCGAAAATGTCGCCGCACACAAGGTTTGCAGTTTTTCTGCCGATTCCCGGCAGTTTAATCAAATCATCAATATTGTCGGGCACTTCTCCGCCGAAATCATCACGAAGCATTTTTGCAAGCTCCACAATATCCCTTGACTTCGTTTTGTAAAGTCCGCAGCTTTTAATGTATTCTGCAACCTCGTCGGCTGTTGACTTCGCAAAATCGTCAACCGTTTTAAATCTGTCAAACAGCGCAGGCGTTACCATATTAACCCTTGCGTCGGTGCATTGTGCGGCAAGTCGGGTTGCAATCAGAAGCTGTAAAGGGTCTTTATAAACAAGCGAGCAGATTGCCTCGGGGTATTCCTTTTTCAAAGCGTTTACGGCATTT
Source organism: uncultured Ruminococcus sp. (assembly GCA_958403905.1). Classification (GTDB taxonomy): domain Bacteria; phylum Bacillota; class Clostridia; order Oscillospirales; family Acutalibacteraceae; genus Ruminococcoides. Next base: position 7,479 of record CATXZD010000022.1, on the reverse strand, counting down.
GCCGCAATTTGTTTTTTAGTCAAACAATCACCTCATTTTTCAATTAACAAATTACAATTAACAATTTTGGTCGGGAAGATAGCTTGCAAGAGACAAAACTTTGTTTTCTGAATTTTTTATATTGCGACTGAAAGCCGCCACAGCAATTGTTAAATTTTAATTGTAACTTGTAAATTATATATTATTTTATCATATACCGATTTCTATTGCAATTGTGTGCGGAAACTGGTAAAATAAAATCAAATTACACTATCATTACAGGCGGTGACTGCATTATGTATAAAAACTATATTTTTGACCTTTACGGAACTCTTATTGACATCAACACCGATGAGTGGTGCGACGATTTGTGGAAAAAAATGGCTGTTATGTACGGCTACAAGGGCGCGCACTACACCTTTGACGAGCTGAACAGCGAGTATGGCAGGCTTGTTGAGCTTGAAAAAAAGGCTGTAAAAAAGCGCCATCCAGAATACAAGGTCATTGATATTAAAATTGAAAAGGTTTTCAAAAAGCTTTTTACACAAAAGGGTGTTAAGGTGACAAAATTGCAGGTTGCGTTTGTTGCCGAGGCTTTCCGCTGTTACTCGACAAAGTATATAAAGCTCTATGACGGTGTAATTGATTTGCTCGACACGCTCAAGGCAAAAGGAAAGAAGATTTATCTTCTTTCAAACGCTCAGCGCAGTTTTACCGAAAACGAGCTTAATATGCTTGGCTTAACGCAGTACTTTGACGGAATCTGCATAAGTTCTGACGAGGAATGCTCAAAGCCGGATTCCTGCTACTTCAAAACGCTTTTCGACCGCTACGGACTTAATAAAAGCGAATCAATTATGATTGGCAACGATTATCTCTCCGACATCGGCGGAGCGGCTGACTTTGGAATCGACAGCCTGTACATTCACCAGAGCATTTCACCTGAAATTGAGGGCGAGTTAAGAAGCACCTACACCGTTATGGACGGTGACGTTTACAAAATTAAAAAGCTAACGGTAAAATAAAACATTCATAACCTTGCACCTTGCTGTATAAAATAAAAGCGGGGTGAGAGAGTGGAAAAGGAAATTTCCGACAGTGAAAAGCTTGACGATATTCACGATAAAAGTATGAATGCCTTTTCGGCTTGTGACTGCACAGGGCTTATTCCCTCGGCAATTATGAGCGACAGCGAAATTGAAGCGTATGAACAGCTTTATCCTTACTGTGTTTCTATAGAAGAAAAAAACAAGGAATAATAAACAAACAACTAACGCATACCGCAAAACAATCGGTGTGCGTTTTTTGCTTTATATTTTGCCTGATGTATAAGTATAAGTGCAACGCTTGTATTAGATATAATCTGCTTTAAAATTTACCGAATAAAAAATATTTCTGTTCATAAAATATAACAGAGAATATTTATACTGACGCCCGATTAAATCCAAATTGTTTTTGGGAAATTTAATATAGCTTTTAATTGGGTTTAGTATCAGAGGTGACAATTATATGTCAAGTGTACACAAAATAAACCTAAAACAACTTGCAATCAGTCTGGCTATAAGTCTTGGCACGGGATTTTTGTCGGGGCTTGTAACTATGCATGGAATGGAAAATTTTAAAACTGCAAATAAACCTCCGCTGACTCCGCCTGATTTTCTTTTTCCGATTGTGTGGACAATACTCTTTATTTTGATGGGCATTTCGGCGTATGTTATTTACCAAAGCGACGCTCGGGGAAAAACAAAGGCGTTAATTGTGTATGGGGTACAGTTAGTTGTAAATTTCTTTTGGCCGATATTCTTTTTTAATTTGAGCGCATATCTGTTTTCTTTTATATGGATAATACTTTTGTGGCTGTTGATAATTCTGATGATTAAATTGTTTTATCCTATAAACAAAACAGCAGCTTTACTGCAATTGCCTTATCTTTTGTGGGTAACCTTTGCGGCGTATCTTAATTTTGGCGTATATCTGCTGAATCAGGAAATGGTATAATGCTTATTTTTTAATTTAAAAACATCCTTGTTAAACTAATTATCTTTATTTGTAACGCATACCGCAAAAACAAACGGTGTGCGTTATTGTTTTATTGTGGAATATTGTACTTGAAATAAAAGGCATTAAATATTATAATATAGTTTAAGTATAAATTTGAGGGTGACTTTATGAAAAGCTATCGCAAGGAGCTGTGGTTTAATGTGCCTCAGCGCAGAAAAATTATACGCATTACCGAGGATGTGCAAAACGCAATTGATGAAAGCGGAATCAAGGAAGGCTTGGTTTTGGTAAACGCAATGAACATCACCGCCTCGGTTTTTATAAACGACGACGAAAGCGGACTGCATAGCGACTACGAACGCTGGCTTGAAAAGCTTGCTCCCGAAAAGCCGTATGATATGTACGCTCACAATGGCTTTGAGGACAACGCCGACGCTCACCTTAAACGCACAATTATGGGCAGAGAGGTTGTATGCGCAATTACCGACGGCAGACTTGACTTCGGTACATGGGAACAGATTTTTTACTACGAGCTTGACGGCAAGCGCAGCAAGCATGCGCTTATTAAGATAATCGGAGAATAACTTGGGGGAATATTGATTATGAGAATTGTTGTACTTGCAGGAGGACTAAGCACTGAACGTGACGTGTCGATTTCATCTGGAATACTCGTTGCCTCTGCACTTCGTGAAAAGGGACACGAGGTTGTGCTGCTTGACGTTTTTACAGGCTATGAGCAAAACATCTGCGACATTGACGCACTTTTTAAGCAGAATTACAGCTTTACCGACAAGGTAAAAGTAGGCGAAACCGTTTCCGATTTCAGTGAGGTTAAGGAAAACCGTTTGAACAAATCCGACAGATTTATCGGCACAAACGTAATTGAAATTTGCAGCGAGGCTGATATAGTTTTTCTTGCGCTACACGGCGGCGAGGGCGAAAACGGACAAATTCAGGCTTCGTTTGACTTGCTCGGAATCAAGTACACTGGTACGGGCTATCTCGGCTCGGCTCTTGCAATGAACAAAGGACTTACAAAGAGTGTTTTTGTTCAGAATAAAATCAGCACTCCCGCGGGTGAAATTTTTAAAAGCCTTGAGGACGCAAAAAGCTGGAATATTTTTCCGTGCGTCGTAAAACCCTGCTCGGGCGGTTCAAGCGTTGGAATTGCAAAGGCTGAAAACGAAGAAGAATATGTCGAGTGCGCCAAGGATGCTTTCAGATATGAAAATGAAATTGTTGTTGAGCAGTTTGTAAAGGGCAGAGAGTTTTCTGTCGGAATACTCGGCGGCAAGGCGCTTGCGCCGATTGAGATTATCCCTAAGTCGGGATTTTATGACTACGCGTCGAAGTATCAGGCAGGCGCAACGGTTGAAATCTGTCCTGCCGATATTGACGGTCAAACAGACAATAAACTGCGTGACGCGGCGGTTGCTGCTTATAATGCGCTTCATCTTGACAGCTACGCAAGGGTTGATTTTCTCCTTGACGAAAACGGTAAAACATTCTGCCTTGAGGCAAATACCCTTCCGGGTATGACTCCCACAAGCCTGCTTCCGCAGGAGGCGGCTGTTGACGGACTTAACTATGCCGACCTCTGCGAAAAAATAATCGAAATTTCATTAGATAAATACAAATCAAAGGAAGAATGATTTGCAATACAGCAAACAGTGCTGTGCAGAACATAAGAGAAATTATAGTGATTTACATAACAAAATAAAGGTCGGGCGTATTTTAAATTTGAAAACCGACCTTTATTCTCGGGGTAAAATATGAAAAAATTTACACTTGGTGAGATTGCCGAAGCCTGCGGCGGAAAATTCGCAGGAAGCGACAGCGATAAAAATATTGAGATAACCTCTGTTGAGCGTGACAGCCGTCAGATTAAAAACGGCTCGCTTTTCCTTGCAATCAAGGGCGAACGTGTTGACGGTCACGACTACATTGAAAAGTGCTATGAAAGCGGAGCAGTTTGTGCGGTTTGCGAAAAACCGCCTGTTAATGCGGATAAGCCTTACATTCTTGTAGACTCAACGCTTGACGCTGTCAAAAAAATTGCAAAGGCGTACCGCAAAAAATTTGATATTCCCGTTGTCGGGGTGTCGGGCAGTGTGGGTAAAACCTCAACAAAAGAAATGCTATACGCAGTTCTCTCGCAGAAATTCAAAACGCACAAAACTCAGGGCAATCTCAACAATGAGCTTGGCGTTCCGCTTACCCTGCTTTCAATGCCCGAGGATGCTCAGGCAGCAGTAATTGAAATGGGAATATCCGACTTCGGCGAAATGACAAGGCTTTCGGAAATGGTACAGCCCACAATTTGCGTGCTTACTATAATTGGGTGCTGTCACCTTGAAAATCTCGTTGACCGTGACGGAGTCTTAAAAGCAAAAACTGAGATGTTCAAAAACGCCGCCAAAAATGCGGAATACATCCTTAACGGCGACGATGACAAACTCTATTCGGTGACTGAGGTAAACGGCAAAAAGCCGATATATTTCGGCTTCGCAAGCGATAACGACTACTTCGCCGAGGATATTAAAAACAACGGCGAGGGTGGAATTTCCTGCGCTCTCTGCTTTGATAATACAAAACTGAACGTGACAATTCCTGCAATCGGCAGTTATATGGTCAGCAATGCGCTTGCGGCTGTTGCGGCAGGAAGACTTCTCGGCTTGAGCGATGAACAGCTTATAAACGGCGTAGAGTCCTACAAAACGGTCGGAAGTCGTGCGAACGTGATAAATACAGGAAAAATCAGGATAATTGACGATTGCTACAATGCAAATCCAACGTCGGTTAAAGCGTCGCTCGATACGCTTGTAAATTTTTCGGGAAGAAAAGTTGCCATTCTCGGAGATATGAAAGAACTGGGCACAGATGAGCTTAAACTCCATCTTGAAGCAGGAAAATATGCAAAGGAAAAGGGTGTTGACCTTGTAATTGCGGCAGGAGAGCTTGCAAAAGAGCTTGCAAAGGGTGCTGACGGAGAGTGGTTTGCAAACGTTGAGCAGATGAAATCTGCAATTCCTGCGCTTATAAACGAGGGCGATACCGTTCTTGTAAAAGCCTCGCATTCAATGCGTTTTGAGGAGATCGTAGATTTTCTCAAAGAACAGTTTTGAGCAGAGCATTATTGATAGCGCAACACAATAAAAGTGGTTATAGTTTTTGTGAGGTAAACGATAATTTAGCGTTGTAATTATAGCAACGTTGACGTAGGGACACATCAGCCGTGTCCGCACAAAAAATTGCATTGCAATTTTTTGTGAAAGGGACGTGTAGGAACCCGTCCCCTACGCAAAGTGTTTGTTTGTTAATATAATGATGATATAAACGGTTAAGTTTCATAGTTAATACGGACACGGCACGCCGTGTCCCTACGGCTGTAAAGGTAACGTTATTTTTACACGTTACAATTAATTGATAATTGTAAATTTTAAGTTGTATCTTGCGGCGGAGTGCCTCCGCAGGCAAAATAAATAAATTGTAAAGGTTAATTTTATTTAATACAAGATAAAGTGAAGTTGTATCTTGCGTTAGAGTTTGATTAATGTACAGTTACCGAGATACCGTTCTATAATTTATAACCGACTTATATAACATTTAAAAAAGAAAAATCAAAAAAGGTATTGACAAAAAGGAAAAGATAGTATATAATTAGTCTTGCTGATTTTGAGTATTGGCAGAAACGGCGGAATAGCTCAGCTGGCTAGAGCATTCGGTTCATACCCGAAGTGTCGTAGGTTCAAGTCCTATTTCCGCTACCATACACGGCCCGGTGGTCAAGCGGTTAAGACACCGCCCTTTCACGGCGGTAACACGAGTTCGATTCTCGTCCGGGTCACCAAACATTTTCTAAGACAACACCGTTACAAAGTGCGGTGTTGTTTTACTAAATGCCGGTGTGGTGGAATAGGCAGACACAAGGGACTTAAAATCCCTCGGTCATTGCGACCGTACCGGTTCAAGTCCGGTCACCGGCACCAGAAAGCCCCCTATTTGTTTTTTAACAAATAGGGGGCTTTCAGTTATATGAACCAAATTTATTTACAGCCTGTTTCCGCAGTTGCCGCAAAAAAGATTATTTTTCGGATTTTCTTTACCGCAGTTTGAACAGCGTTTTGATGTCGGTACGCTTTGTTTTGCATACGGATTTTGCATATTGCTGTCAGGTATGTAAACTTCCGGTTGTCTTGTTTCGGTTCTAACAGTGTTGTTATTGCCGAAAACAGTTTGCGGAGTAAATTCAACGGTACGTGTAACGGTTGCCTGTTGGCGCAGTTGATTGTCGGCTTCCGCCTGCTCCCATATTTTTATGGGAGATTGTTCTTTGGTTGATTTTTCGGAAATGGCTGTAGTGATTTGCTCGTCTTTGCCTGTTTCAAGCGAATTAACAAGCCGTTTGATATACGAGTTATACATAAATGCGAGCACAGCCATGCAGATAAAATTTATTGCCGGACTTAAAAATGTTATTACAGCAGGTATGTCAAGCGGATAGCCAAAAGGTATAAAATAAACAAACATAGCGCCGATTGAAAGCATTACAAAGACAACCGACATTATGCCGAATAATACAGAGCCTTTTCTTTGCAAATATATATTAGAAAGGCTTTTCTTAAATGACAGACACATTCTTTGCATTCCTATAAAATAGAAAAGCAAAAGCAAACTTATTACTGTTAATATCGGAAAAATAACCAGAAATGCTGTATGTAAGCCTTCTGCTATTGAAGCTAAAATCGCATCGTAGCCATGGTACTCAACCGCGGGGGAGTCAGCTGAGAAAATATTGGTAAATATCGTCAGAACAGTATAAAATCCGCAAAAAGCCGAAGCAAGACCCGAGAAAACTATTCCTATAATTGAAACGATGTCCAACATAACAGTCGGCACTCTGAAAGAAACGGATTCCTTTTTGCTTCGTGCTGTGAAATAAAACATAAAAAATGCAATGCAGCTTGCAACAGTCATAAAATCAAAGTAAATGTTTTGCTTTATCAGCAGTCCTAAAATTAAATTTACTATAACGCAAATAGAAAAAACTATACCTGTAATAAGAAAAATCGGTTTTGCAAAGAATTTTCGCATAACCTCGCAGTTGCGCCTGTAAGGGTTAATTTGATTCATATCTATCCTCCGAAAACGAATTAAATTAGTAGTTGATGTTATTATTTTATAATATAAATAGGAAAAATACAATATTAAGATGAAAAAAACTGAAAGAGTATACACAATATATGGTGGTAAAAGATAAATAAAGTCGAAGAAACCACAAGCGTGTAAAATTTTTCAAAAAAATAGAAAAAATTTGAAAAAAAGGCTTGACATTTTAATAACAACGCATTATAATAGACAATGTTCCGCGCAAGAGAAAATCTTATTTAGAGTGTGAAACGTAACTAAAGAATGAGTTTTAAACTTGTGCAAAGTGAACAACTTAGGACCTTGAAAATTAAACAACGAAGAAAAGAAAGAAACCCGTAATGACTTTGA
>CATXZD010000021.1 GCA_958403905.1 uncultured Ruminococcus sp. | reverse complement strand
TCCTGCGTCAGAGTCAGAAAAATGTACAGTTACCGAGATACCGACCTATAGCTATGCTCCGACCCTTAGGACGTTTAAAAAAGACGTTTAAAATGACGTTTAAAAACAGTTTTATGCGCCGAACAAAATTTTCTCTATACGAAAATAAAACACTTGACGAATTTTGAAAACTACGGTATAATGCTATATTGCAAGGTTATATTTTGAAGGGAGGTTTTCACCTATGTTGAGAACATATCAGCCTAAGAAGCTTCACAGAAAAAAGGAGCACGGCTTCAGAAAGAGAATGGCTACATCAAACGGTAAAAAAGTTTTAGCAAGAAGAAGAGCTAAAGGCAGAAAAAGGTTGTCTTATTAAGAAAAAAAGACCACTTTGTTCGGTGGTCTTTCTTTTTTAGAGTGCTCGGCTGCCCGGTGGTGTAAAAATGAGTGAATATATCACTTTAAAGGATAACAGGGATTTTTCCCGTCTGTACAAAAGGGGAAAATCCTTCGTAAGTCCTGTACTTGTAACTTATGTAATGAAAAATAAAAACAATAACCTGCGTTTCGGAATTACCACAGGCAAAAAGGTCGGCAAAGCTGTCAAGCGCTCCAGAGCAAGGCGTGTTATCAGGGCAGCTTACTATGAACTCTATCCCGATTTAAAGCAGGGGTACGATTTTGTTTTTGTAGCAAGGGGCAAAACCCCCTATGTTAAGTCGCAGACTGTTTTGAACGCTATGAAGAAGCAATTGAAAGCAGCAGATGTTTTTAAATAATTATCAATTAAAATTAATAATTATCAATTGCGGCGGCTTTCGTCCGAATTATAAATAAATTCGGGAAACGAAGTTTTCATATATTATAAGTTATTTTCCCGACCTAAATTGTTAATTGTTCTTTGTTAATTGTAAATTTAACTTAAGGTAAAAATGAAAAAAATACTGATTGCTCTGATTAAATTTTATCAAGCCGCCGTTTCTCCGCATCTGGGAGCTAACTGCAAGTACATTCCCACCTGTTCGCAGTACGGAATCGAGGCTATTGAGCGTTTCGGCGCATTAAAGGGCTTTGCACTTACTTTTTGGCGTATTCTGCGCTGCAATCCCTTTTCAAAGGGCGGCTATGACCCTGTTCCCGAAAAAAGAACAGGCAGGAGAAATTAGCAACACGCATATTGTATTTGCTGTGATTGCACATTTTACTCAAAAGTGAGGTAACAATATGCAAATCTTCGGATTTCTCGGAAGCTTGCTGGGCTACATACTCTGGGGAGCTTTCTATATTCTCAAAGATTTCGGTCTTTCTATTATCGTATTTACGCTCATTATTAAGCTTGTTTTATTCCCGTTTTCCGTTAAACAGCAAAAGTCTATGGCGGGTACTGCAAAGCTTTCCAAAAAGCAAAAGGAGCTTCAGGAAAAGTACGGCAACAACAGAGAAAAATATTCCGAGGAGCTTAACAAGCTCTACGAAAAAGAGGGCGTTAAACCCATGGGCGGTTGTCTTACAACCATTATTCCGCTACTTGTAATTTTGGGTATTTTCTACGCAGTTGCCTATCCGCTTACCAATACTCTTCACTTAAACAGTAATGACGTAAGCAGTGCAATTTCCTATATCAACACAATTCCGGGATATGCCGCAAGCGCAAATCCCACCTATCAGGAAATCAGCTTACTTAAAATTTTCCCCAATATTATGAATACAGAGGCTATTCAGGGAATATTTAATGCACAGGAAATTTCTACAATCCAGATGTTTACCGCAGGCTTTAACACCTTCGGCGTTGATTTGCTTGCAATCCCTAAGGATTTCGGTCTTTTCTCCTGGTACATTCTGTTCCCGGTTCTTTGCTTTGCTTCAAACATCGGCTCACAGCTTGTTATGACGGCTATCAACAAAAATCAGATGGCTCAGCAGCAGGGCTGTATGAAGGTTATGCTGTTTATTCTGCCGCTGTTTTCCGCATATATCGCTTACACCGTTCCTGCCGCAGTTGCATTTTACTGGATTATTTCAGCTGTAATCAGCCTTGTTCAGTCAATTGTGCTGGGTAAGATTTTCAGCCCGGTTCAGCTTACTGCAAATTCAGAGGCAAGACACGTTGCCGCAATGCTCGAAAACGAAGCAAAAATCCCTTATGTTTACGCACCTCACGAGCTTAAATCAGGCGAGGGTGCAAACGCAAAGAAGAAAAAGAAAAAATAATTTTTAATATATTCAAACGAAATAAAGGTGAAAAATCGTGATTAAAGAAGTAATCGGCGTTGGTGAAACAGAGCTTGACGCTCTTAACGACGCAAAAAAACAGCTTGGTCTTAGTGATACAGACGAGGTTGAATTTGAACTTATCCAGCGTGCCGAAAAAAAGAAGTTTGGTCTTTTCGGCGGCGCTCCTGCAAAAGTTAAGGTAACACTTAAGGCTGCTCCCGAAGATAAAGCTGAGGAATTTTTGAGAAATGTCCTCGATAAAATGAATCTTTCAAACGTTGAAATTGAAAAGAAGCCAATTGAAGGCGGAGTTGAATTTGACCTTTCAGGCGAGGACGTTGGTTTTGTAATCGGCAGAAGAGGCGAAACTCTCGATTCTCTCCAGTATCTTACAAGTCTTGTTGCAAATCATGCGGACAGCGGATACTTCAAGGTTACAATCGACACAGGCAACTACAGAGAAAAAAGAGAAAAAACTCTTGAAATTCTCGGCAGAAAGCTTGCTTTCAAGGCTGTTAAGTCAGGCAGAAGAACAAACCTTGAGCCTATGAATCCCTACGAGAGAAGAATTATCCACACAGCCGTTCAAAAGGTAAACGGAGCTATTTCGTGGAGCGAGGGTGAAAACGCTAACCGTCATGTTGTTATCGGTCCCGACCCAAAGGTAAAGAACAATTTCCACAGGGGCGGTTACAACAAGGGCAGAGGCGGCAGACGTCCGTATAACGCAAACCGCAGTAATAATAATACTCCTGCCGTTAATCCTGACAGAAAGCCCCTTAACGAGGGCGACGGCACCGGTCTTTACGGAAGAATAGACAAATAATTAAGGGGCGGTTTATCCGCCCTTTTTGTTTTATAAAACATTGTTAAAGGGTTTATTTTATTTCGCTTTTGCCGTAAATTTTATCATATTAATTTATACTCGGTTTTGTGCCAAAAACATCTTTTATATTTCATAATTTCTAAGGGTGATGTTGTATGAGTGAAAAAACGATTGCCGCCATAAGCACTGCACAGGGCGAGGGAGGAATCGGCGTAATAAGGATTTCAGGCGAAAATGCACTTGAAATTGCCGACAAAATATTTAAAAATATAAATAACAAGAAAATCACCGAGATGAAAGGCTACACAGCCGCTTTCGGCAAAATTTGTCACAACGGCGAAGAAATTGACGAAGCTGTCGCACTTGTTTTCCGTGCGCCCCACAGCTACACGGGCGAGGATGTTGTCGAGCTATCCTGTCACGGCGGAATTTACCTGACAAAGCAGGTTTTGCGTGCCGCACTTTCGGCAGGCGCATATCCTGCACAGGCGGGCGAGTTTACAAAAAGAGCATTTCTGAACGGCAAAATTGATTTAACCGAGGCTGAGGCTGTAATCGACTTAATCAGCGCAAAAAGCAAATCAGCCGCCAGAGCCGCACTTTTTGTAAAGGACGGTGCTCTCCGCAGGAAGATTGACGGTGTAAAAAATGATTTGCTTTCTATTGCGGCTCACCTGTCTGCGTGGGCGGATTATCCTGAGGAGGATATTTCCGAAGTTACAGACGATATGATTATTGACGCGTGCAAATCTTCAATACTAACGCTTGAAAAGCTTCTCTCAAGCTACGACAGCGGTCAGGCTGTAAAGCAGGGAATAGACACTGTAATTGCAGGCAAACCGAACGTCGGCAAAAGCACGCTTATGAATCTGCTGTCGGGTTGTGAAAAGAGCATTGTAACCGACATTCCGGGAACAACGAGGGATATTGTCGAAGATACAGTGCTTGTCGGTGACGTAATTCTTCGTCTGAGCGACACCGCCGGCTTGCGTGAAACAGAGGATGCAGTTGAAAAAATCGGAGTTGACCGTGCAAGAAAGCGCCTTTCACAATGCGGACTTCTGCTTGCAGTGTTTGACAACAGCCGTGAGCTTGATGATGAGGACAGAGCCTTGCTCAATTCGGCAAAGGATGTTCCATCAATTGCGATTATAAACAAAACTGACCTTGAGCAAAGGCTTGATATAAGCTATATTTTAAATAATATTAGCAAGATAGTATATATTTCAGCCGTAAACGGTGAAGGACACGAGGAGCTTGTAAAAGCAGTTGAAGAAATTGCAGGAACGGCAAGTTTGAATCCAAGTGAGGGAATACTCTCAAATGAACGTCAGCGTTTGGCGGTAAGCAATGCGCTCAGCTCTGTTGAGGAAGCGCAAAACGCTCTTTCTTTGGGTATGACTTTTGACGCAGTAACCGTTTCGCTTGAGGACGCAATTTCCGAGCTTTTGGAGCTGACAGGTGAAAAGACAAGTGACGAAGTAATAGACCGGGTGTTCCACAACTTCTGCGTAGGTAAGTAAAACCGAGTACTTTTTCACACATTTCCGTAGGGAACGATCCCTGTGTCGTTCCTATTATGGGTTAGCTGAATGTCAGTTAGGAACAACACAGGGGTTGTTCCCTACGGATTTAATACAAACGTTTGTGTTATTATCCCACACGGACACTGATATAAATAAAACGTTACCTTTACATTCGTAGGGACACGGCACGCCGTGTCCGCAGTGATTATTAAACGCAATCAATTATATCAACATTTATGTGACAAACAAACTTTTCCGTAGGGGACGGGTTTTCAGATGTCCTCTACAATAATGTTTATTTTTTAATTGATATTTGTAATTTGTTAATTGAAAAGAGTTGATTATATGACAACTTATTTTGCAGGAAATTATGACGTAGCCGTTATCGGCGCAGGTCATGCCGGAATTGAGGCGGCTCTTGCGTCTGCACGTCTTGGATGTAAAACTGCTATTTTTACCATAAATATGGACGCTGTAGGCAACTGTCCATGCAATCCCTCTATCGGGGGAACTGCAAAAGGACACCTTGTGCGTGAAATTGATGCTCTCGGCGGTGAAATGGGCAAGACTGCCGATGAATGTTTTTTGCAGTCCCGAATGTTAAACCGAGGCAAAGGCCCTGCCGTTCACTCACTTCGTGCACAAATTGACAGGCGTAAATATTCCGACACAATGAAGCACAAACTTGAGCTTCAAAAGAATCTTGAGCTTCGTCAGGCTGAAATTACTGAAATTCAACAATCCGAACACGGCTACACCCTCACAACAAGAATGTTGGCTGTTTACGAGTGCAAGGCTGTTATCATTGCTACGGGCACATACCTCGGCGGACGAATTTTTGTCGGCGAGGTTTCCTATGAAAGCGGACCCGATGGAATTTTTCCTGCCACTGAGCTTGGCAAAAGTCTTAAAAATCTCGGACTTCCGCTTCGCCGTTTCAAAACAGGAACTCCTGCGAGGGTTTTAAAAAGCTCAATCGACTTTTCTGAGCTTGAAGTGCAAAAGGGCGACGAACCTCCCCAGCCGTTTTCGTACGAAACCGAAAACCTCGGTGAAAACAAGGTTGACTGCCACATAAGCTGGACTAACGAAAACACAAAGCAGGTTATTATTGAAAACATTCACCGTTCTCCGCTTTATGCAGGCAGAATTGAGGGCGTAGGTCCTCGTTACTGTCCGAGTTTTGAGGATAAAATAATGCGTTTCAAGGACAAGCCCCGCCACCAGCTTTTTATTGAGCCGTGCGGACTCGGCACAGAAGAAATGTACTTGCAGGGAATGAGCTCGTCACTGCCTGAGGAAGTACAGCTGAAATTTTACCACACAATCAAAGGACTTGAACACTGCGTAATTATGCGCCCTGCCTACGCAATTGAATACGATTGCGTTGACCCGCTTGCTATGAACGCAACGCTTGAATTTAAGGACTTTCCGAATCTTTACGGCGCAGGACAATTCAACGGAAGCTCAGGTTATGAGGAAGCCGCCGCACAGGGACTTGTTGCCGGAATCAACGCCGCATTAAAAGTACTCGGCAAAGAGCAGGTTGTTTTCACCCGCGACAATTCCTACATTGGCACACTTGTTGACGACCTTGTGACAAAGGGCGCTAACGAACCTTACCGTATGATGACTTCACGAAGTGAATACAGGCTTGTACTTCGTCAGGATAATGCCGACGAAAGACTTACACCGCTTGGCTATGAAATCGGACTTATCAGTGAGGAGCGCTATAATAAGTTTCTTGAAAAGCAGGAACAGAAAAAAGCTGAAATTAAACGCCTGAAATCGACTGTAATTTCACCGACAGAAGAAGTTAACAATATACTTGTTTCACGTGAAACATCTGAAATTACAACGGGTGTTCGTCTGATTGATTTGCTCAAACGTCCGCAGCTTGGCTACGAGGAGCTTAAAACTGTTGACACAAACAGACCACAGCTCGACCCGAATATTTTTGAGCAGGTTGAAATCGAAATCAAGTATGAGGGCTATATTCAAAAACAACTCAAGCAGGTTGAGCAGATGCAAAAGCTTGAATCAAAGCTTTTGCCAAAGGATTTTGACTATCGTGAAATAAAAGGTCTGCGCCTTGAGGCACAGGAAAAGCTTAACAAAATCAAGCCGCTTAACATTGGTCAGGCTTCGAGAATTTCGGGTGTATCGCCTGCCGACATCAGTGTTTTACTGATTTGGCTTGCGCAGAACAAATAATCGGGTGAAAGAATGGATATTAAAGAAATAATAAAATCAGCTATTGCTGACTATAAAATTCAGCTTACAGATTTTCAGCTTGAACAGCTTGAAAAGTATTTTAAACTTTTGGTTGAATGGAATGAAAAGATTAATCTTACTGCAATAACCGATGAACAGGGAGTCGCTGTAAAGCACTTTGCCGACAGTCTTGCCCTGTTAAATTATGTTGAAATTCCTGAAAATTCGACATTAATTGACGTTGGCACAGGTGCAGGCTTTCCCGGAATTGTACTTAAAATTGCACGTCCCGATATTAAACTAACTCTGCTTGACAGTCTGCAAAAGCGGCTGAATTTTTTAGATACTGTGTTGTCGGAGCTTTCACTTGATGCAAAGCTTATTCACAGCAGGGCAGAGGACGGCGGTCAGAACATTGATTTGCGTGAAAACTTTGACTTTGTTGTATCCCGTGCAGTTGCAAGACTGAATGTTCTTGCAGAGTACTGCCTTCCTTATGCAAGGCTGAGAGGAAGCTTTGTTGCAATGAAAGGGCCGGACGCCGAGAATGAAATTGCAGACGGCAGAAAAGCAATTCAGATGCTCGGCGGAAAAATTAAAAATATACATTCATTTTCACTTTTGCTTAACGGAGGAGAGAGGACAATTATTGAGATTGAAAAGATCGCGCCGACTCCCGACAAATACCCAAGAAGCTATGGCAAGATAAAAGCAAAACCCTTATAATTATCAGGACAGCAGGAGCTGTCCTTTTTTAATGCATTAATCGACAATGTTTTTATAATATTACCATTTTTTACCAAAACAATATAAAAAAGTTGCTCACAAACCGACACACATCGCAAAGGATAAGTGTTATTATAATAGCACAGGGACAACCCCTGAATCACAAATGAAGACACGGAGCGATTAGGTTTGAATTTATTGCTAAAAAATGAAAACAAAATCTCTGACATACCAATAATTAAAATCAGACCTAACAAAGCTCAGCCCAGAAAGGTTTTCAATGAAGATGACCTCAACGCTCTTTCGCTGTCAATTACCGAAAACGGTATTCTTCAACCCCTTACCGTTCGCAAGGTAAGCGCAACGGAATACGAGCTGATAGCGGGAGAAAGGCGACTTCGTGCTTCAGTGATGGCAGGACTAAGAAAAGTTCCCTGTATAGTAATCAAGTGCTCCGAAAAAGAGTCAGCAGTATATGCTCTCCTTGAAAATCTCCAGCGAAGCGACCTCGGAATGTTCGAGGAAGCTCGCGGAGTTTCAAGACTGATACGCAGATATGGTCTGACCCAGCAGGAGGCGGCTGTCAAGCTCGGCAAAACACAGTCCACAATTGCAAATAAGCTTCGTTTATTAAGACTTACATATGAAGAACAGGAGTGGATTGAAAACGCAGGACTGAGCGAACGCCATGCAAGAGCGCTGTTAAAGCTCGGCGATGAGGGTGCAAGACGAGAGGCTCTCTCTAAAATCATCTCCGAAAATTTAAATGTACAGCAAGCAGAAAATTATATAAATCTGTTGCTGAATTCCAACCCTAAAGACGAAAAAAAGCAGGGTTTCAGTAAAGCGGTGATAAAGGACGTCAGAATATTTGTAAATACAATCAACAAAGCTGTTGATACAATGCGTCTTGCGGGAATTGACGCACAAGCGGATAAAACCGATACAGAAAATTTTATCGAATACACAATACGAATTCCCAAAAAGCAAATACCTGACGAAGAAAAAACTGCTTAATTCGGTGTAACTAAACACCGCACAAAATTACTTTCCAGTTGGATGCGCAAGCATCCGTTCCACTCATACCCATTTCCTTATCTAAACCCCTTGCTAAAAGGACTGTCGCAAACGCTCAGATGTTTGTGACAGTCCTTTTTAGCGTATAAAGATAAAAATATAATTTAAATCTATAAAAATGTTTCACGTGAAACATTTTATCAAAAAATATCATAATTTTTTCAAATATGCTTTAAAACACAACTCAAGTATGCTATAATTTAAAAGTATTATAAATGCCGACTGCTTTTGAGCGGTATCATAAAATGTTAATAAATTTTAAGGTGATTTTTTTGGCAAAAATTATAGCAATATCAAATCAAAAGGGCGGTGTAGGCAAAACCACAACTGCCGTTAATCTTGCGGCTTGCCTGGGTGCGCAGGGCAAAAAAACTTTGCTTGTCGACGCAGATCCTCAGGGAAATGCAACAAGCGGTGTTGCAATTGACAAAAGCAAGGTAAAATTCTCAACATATGACATTTTGGTTGAGGGTGCAAAGGCTGAAAATTGTGTTCTTACAACGCCTTACGAAAATCTTCACATACTGCCGTCAAGCCTTGATTTAGCGGCAGCAGAGCTTGAAATTGCAGAGAAAAGCCACCGTGAAGCACTTCTCAAAAACGCAATTTTACCGATTAAGCAATACTATGATTACATAATAATTGACTGTCCGCCGTCACTTGGTCTTATTACCGCAAACGCGCTCACAGTTGCCGATACTTTTTTAGTGCCGATTCAATGCGAATACTACGCACTTGAAGGACTGTCACAGCTTATGAATACCGTAAGACGAATCAAACGTCAGTATAACTACTCAATTGAGCTTGAAGGTGTTTTGCTGACAATGTATGACGGCAGACTTAATCTGACTCAGCAGGTAGTAAATGAAGTCAAAAAATTCTTTCCGGGCAAGGTTTTTAAAACCGTCATTCCAAGAGGTGTAAGACTTTCAGAGGCGCCAAGCTTTGGTATGCCCGTAATCTACTACGACAAATCCTGCAAGGGCAGTCAATCATACATGGAGATGTCAAAGGAAATTATAGCAAAGGAGCGACATAATGGCTAAAAAATTAGGCGGACTCGGAAAAGGGTTGAACGCTATTTTTATAGAAAATGACAGCGAAGATAACAACGGGAGCGTAAAGCTGAATATTTCTGAAATTGAGCCAAACCGTTCTCAGCCGAGAAAAGAATTTGATGAAAAAGCGCTCAGCGAACTTGCTGAAAGCATCTCAAAGCACGGACTTTTACAGCCTTTGCTTGTACGCCCGTTACCCCTGGGCGGATATCAGATTGTAGCCGGTGAAAGGCGTTACCGTGCGTGCAGAATGGCGGGAATAACAGAAGTGCCCGTAATCATCAGAGAACTTGGCGACACAGAAACAATGGAAATTGCGCTGATTGAAAATTTACAGCGTGAGGACTTAACCCCGATTGAAGAAGCTCTCGGTTATCAGGTTCTTATTGACGAGCACGATTTTTCTCAGGAAGAGGTAGCGCAGTCGGTAGGAAAATCCAGACCGGCTATTGCAAATGCATTAAGGCTTTTAAAACTCCCTCAAAGCATTTTAGATTTAGTATCTGACGGAAAAATCTCGGCAGGTCACGCAAGAGCAATGCTGACGCTTGAGGACAAAAAGCTTATGCAGGAACTTGCCGAAGAGATAATCAAAAAAGATTTATCGGTTCGTCAGGTTGAAAAAATCTGCAAACAGAAACCTAAGCCTAAAAAAGAAGAAGCATCCGAAAAGAAGCCGTCATTTTACAGTATGGTGGAGCTTGCCTTAAATGAAAGCCTCGGCAGAAAAATCAAAGTTTCAAAAAATAAGGGCAAGCAGGGGGGAATTTTGCAGATTGAGTTTTACTCGGACGAAGAGTTGACTGAACTGTCAAATAAATTAAAATAATATATACTACATTCGTAGGGACACGGCGCGCCGTGTCCGCACAAAGGTTTGTTCGTTACGATAATATAGATATAATCGGTTGCGTTTGGTAATCACTACGGACAAGGCTGATGTGTCCGCATTTAATATAATAAAATAGATAACGTCAGTTGTATCTTGCGTTAGATTTAGAAAAATTTCAGTTACCGAGATACCGAGCTATAATTTATAGCCGACTTATATAACGTTTAAAAAAAGGAGAAATAAAATGATTGATATTAAATTTTTAAGGGAAAATCCCGATGCAGTAAAGGAAAATATAAAAAAGAAATTTCAGGACAAAAAACTTGAACTTGTTGACAGGGTAATTGAGCTTGACGCTGAAAGCCGTGCGGTTAAACAACAGGCAGATGAACTGCGCTCAAACCGCAACAAGATTTCAAAGCAAATCGGCGCACTTATGGCCCAGGGCAAAAAAGAAGAGGGAATGGCTCTTAAAGACGAGGTAACACGTCAGGCGCAGCTTCTTGCTGAGCTTGAAGAAAAGGAAACAAAGCTTTCCGAGCAGGTTACTGAAATTATGATGCAGATTCCGCAGATGATTGATGAGAGCGTTCCGATTGGAAAGGACGATTCTCAGAATGTTGAGATTGAGCGTTTTGGAGAGCCTGTAGTACCCGAATACGAAATTCCGTACCACACAGACATTATGGAAAAGCTTAACGGCATTGACCTTGACTCTGCAAGAAAGGTTGCAGGAAACGGCTTTTACTACCTTATGGGCGACATTGCAAGACTTCACAGCGCAGTAATTTCATATGCACGCGACTTTATGATTGACAGAGGTTTTACTTACTGCGTACCGCCGTTTATGATTAGAAGCAACGTTGTAACAGGTGTTATGAGCTTTGCCGAAATGGATTCTATGATGTACAAGATTGAGGGAGAGGATCTCTATCTTATCGGCACAAGCGAACATTCAATGATTGGTAAATTCATTGACACAATCAATAAGGAAGAAAATCTGCCCTACACCCTAACAAGCTACTCACCCTGTTTCCGTAAAGAAAAGGGCGCACACGGTATTGAGGAGAGAGGCGTTTACAGAATCCACCAGTTTGAAAAGCAGGAAATGATTGTTGTCTGCAAACCCGAAGAAAGCAAAATGTGGTTTGATAAGCTCTGGCAGAATACGGTTGATTTGTTCCGTTCACTCGACATTCCCGTAAGAACTCTTGAGTGCTGTTCGGGCGATCTTGCAGATTTAAAGGTTCGTTCACTCGACGTTGAGGCATGGTCACCGCGTCAGAAAAAGTATTTTGAGGTTGGCTCTTGTTCAAATCTCGGCGACGCTCAGGCTCGCAGACTTAAAATCAGAGTATCGGGCGAAGGCGGTAAAAAGTACTTTGCACACACTCTCAACAACACCGTTGTTGCTCCTCCGAGAATGCTTATTGCATTCCTTGAAAATAATCTAAACGAGGACGGTTCGGTTAATATTCCCGTTGCATTAAGACCTTATATGGGCGGTAAAGAAGTTATTAAATAATTGCTCAAATATTATACGCAAAATTAATATATGACAAAGGAGACTGTTGTAAATAACAGCCTCCTTTTTTAAGTAGTGTAAAATGTGAAGTTAAGGGTCGGTAGAGTGCCTCGACTGGCAATTTCCCAAATTTATAATAGTGCGTATTGTATGGATAAGTTTATTTGCTGAACAAATTTTGATATATCGGAAGTGTTTTGAAATATGTAGGGAACGATCCCTGTGTCGTTCCTATTATGAGTTAGCTGAATGTCAGTTAGGAACAACACAGGGGTTGTTCCCTACGGATTTAATACAAACGTTTGTGTTATTATCCCACACGGATACGGATATAAATAAAACGTTTCCGTTCTTGCCCCATACGGATATAAATAAACTGTTGCATTTACTTTCGTAGGGACACATCAGCCGTGTCCACACAAAAATTGCAATGCAATTTTTGTGAATGGGACGTGTGGGAACCCGTCCCCTACGGAAATGTTTATTTTTTAATTGTTAATTGTTAATTGTTATTTGTTATTTGTTATTTGTCCGACTTATAGGGCGGATTAAAAATGAAGTAAAGTTGTTTCCTGCGTCAGAGTCAGAAAAATGTACAGTTACCGAGATACCGACCTATAGCTATACTCCGACCCTTAGGACGTTTAAAAAACGGTTTAAAAAGAGCCTATCGGCGCAAGAAAACTGAAATAAGGTATATTTCTCAGCACTCCAAATAAAACGAAACAGCAAATTAAAAATATTGCCAAAATATTAAACCACCTGCTGTTCGGCATATTACCAGTTTTAATGTAGGAAATAATTGAAACAACAGCAAGAATTATTAAAAGAGGAGATAAAATCAAAACACCTGCATTTTGGTGAAAAGCCGTAATAAAATCAAGCTGAAACAGACTTATAAACATTCTTGAAATACCGCACCCCGGACAATAAAATCCCGTTAATAAATGAAACGGACACGGAATTGCAAAACCTGTTAAACGGTTAATTACATAATATAAAATTCCGGCTGCAAGCAGAATTGCCGCAGCCGTAATTAATTTTTTTATTCTCTTTTTCATCAGACATATTCATTACATTTTATTAAGCTCGTTCTGCATAAGAGCATAAGCAATAATGCCTAAACCTAATAACTCAAGAACAAGGTAAAGAATACCTGAATTTGAATCAGTAGGCATATTTCTCATAGCCTTAGCCTCGTTAAGTTTTTCTCCCTGCTTGTAAGCCCAGTATATACCATATATGCCGCAAGTTACAAGTGTAAGAAGAAAAGCAATTCCTCCCGAAGTTCCGTCCTGAGTATGACCTGATACAGCATTAGTTTCGTCAGCAAGTACAATAAACCAATAAATACCATAAATACCGCAAGTAATAATTGAAAGTACTATACATAATCCAATATTTCTTTTTACCATTTGTCTACCTCCTAATTTTGGTAACTTGATTATATATTATTATGCTTTGTTAGTCAATATATTTTTACACAAAAAAAGATTATTCAACAAAATATAAGATATTTAAAATTAGATTAACTCGGTCGAGTACCTCGACGGGTAAATCATGACGGATAAGTTAGCTATATCGGATAACTAATGTGTCCGAATTATAAATTGATATTTCAGTAACGTTTTGGGACGTGTAGGAACCCGTCCCATTCATACAAATTGCAATACAATTTGTGTGCGGATACGGCGCGCAGTGTCCCTACAATTCTTCCCTGAGGATGTATAAAACACTTGCATTATAAGCGGTTTTGGAGTATAATTATAGGGAATGGTATTTTAATAATGGGATAAAATACGGAAATTAGAAACAGTGCATTTTTTAATGCATTTTTTGAGAGGAAGGTATGAATTTGATGGATTCATTTGAAGACGCTTGGGAGGTAATTTGCTCATATTGCAAAACCAAAATAACCGACGTTGCATATAATACATGGATAAGCAGAATTAAACCTTTAAAGCTGGACTTTGAAAGCAACACGGCGTATTTAATTGTTCCTAACGATTTTCACCGCCAGACTTTGACGCGCTGTTATATTCCGCTTTTAAACGAGGCTTTTGAGGCTGTTTTTGACAATAAATTTATTGTTTCGTTTAAAACTCCCGAAGAGGTTGAGAATCATATAAAAAAACCTGAAGTTCAGGTTGAAGTAAAAGACACTAACTACGAGTACACGTTTGATACTTTTATCGTAGGCTCGTCAAATAAATTTGCTCATGCAGCGTGTCTTGCGGTTGCAACAAATCCTTCACACGCATATAATCCTCTGTTTTTATGGGGAAACTCCGGACTTGGCAAAACTCACCTGCTTTATGCAATAGGCAATGAAATTAAAAAGAACGACCCATCAAAGGTTATCTGCTACATAAAGGGCGACGATTTTACAAACGAGCTTATTGAATCTTTAAGACTTGCAAAGATGAGCGAGTTCAGACATAAATACAGACAAGCAGATATTTTGCTTGTTGATGACGTTCAGTTTATCGGCGGAAAAGAAAGTACGCAGGAAGAATTTTTCCACACCTTTAACGCACTTTATGACGCAAAAAAACAGATTGTACTTACATCTGACCGTCCGCCTAAGGAAATTAAAACGCTTGATGACCGCCTGCGCTCGCGCTTTGAGCAGGACTTAATTGCCGACATTCAGCCGCCGGATATTGAAACGAGAATTGCAATTATCAAGCGCAAGGCTGAGCTTCTTGAAATTGACCTTTCAAATGAGGTTTGCGAGTATATTGCTTCAAAAATTAAAGCTAATATCCGCCAACTTGAGGGCACTGTTAAAAAGTTAAAAGCAAAATCACTTTTGAATAATGAAAAGATAACTATTTCTTCCGTTCAGGAGGTTATTGCAGACATTCTGAATAATGATGTTCCTCCCGAGGTTACGGTTGAAAGAATTATTGACGAAGTTGCAAGAACCTACGGCGTTTCACCTGATGAAATCCGTTCTCAGAAAAACAGGAGCGCAAATATCAGCAACGCACGTCACATTGCAATTTATGTTACAAGAGAGCTTACAACGCTTTCTATGGTTGCAATAGGCGAGGAGTTCGGCAACAGACACTACTCAACAATTATTTATACGCTTAAAAAGGTTCAGGAAATGATGGAAAAAGACCGCAAGGTTAAGGAAATTATTGACGATACCATTAAAAATATAAGAGACAGATAAAGGTAAAGTACCTGAACAATTAATAATTAACAAATTACAATTAATGGTCGGTCGAGTACCTAGACGGTGTGCCCCTGAGGGCAAATCGAGTTCAAAAACCGTATTGTACGGATAAAACGGTTGCCCGAATTTTAAATTGATATAAAGGTAGCGTTTCGGGACGTCTGGGAAATTCCCCTGTTAGGGGAAATGTCGCAAAGCGATAAAAGGGTTGCCGTTTTCGCAGAAAAGCCGTCCCCTACGGATTAAAAACAAACGTTTTTATTATTGCCCGTATGAATATAAATAAAACGTTATCATCGTAGGGACACGGCGTGCCGTGTACGCATTGGTTATCCGATTTTTCCGATTAAACCGTATTTATAGAGGAAAACAAACCTGTCCCATACGAAAATGTTGATGTAATACAATAACAATAGATGAAGGCGAGTTGTATCTTGCGTTAGAGTCAGAAAAATGTATTGGTACCGAGATACCGACCTATAGCTATACTCCGACCCTTAGGACGTTTAAAAAGAACGTTTAAAATTAACATATTAATAAACATTCCACTAACATTATTAAACGTGATGTTAAATGTTAAAAATTTGTTGAATTTTGTTTACCACATCTAAACATTTGTCAAATTCTGCTTGTGGACGCAATAATTCAGATTACAAGCCGTAATTTACAGTTTTTCTATAATTTAACATTACCTACTACTACTACGAAAAAATAAATATTATTAAGATAGGAGAAGAAAACTGCCGTGAAAATTTCGTGTTTAAGAACCGATCTTGCAAACGCAATATCAAACGTTTCAAGAGCTGTTTCTACAAAAGCTGCAATCCCTGCACTTGAAGGTGTGTTAATAAAAGCTTACGATAACAAACTTAACATTTCAGGCTATAACCTTGAAATAGGAATAACCACGGATATGGAAGCTACAATCCAATCAGAAGGTGAAATTGTTGTAAGTGCAAAACTGTTTTTAGATATTGTGCGTCGGCTTCCAGAAGAAATAGTAATGATTGAAACTGACGACAGAATGGTTACCTACATAACCTGCGGTCACGTTGACTACCAGATTGTCGGAATGTCGTCTGTTGAATATCCCGATTTGCCGAGCTTTGAACAGACCGACGGAATCACAGTAAATTCCAAAATTCTGAGAGAAATGATTCGCCAAACAGTTTATGCCGTAAGCGAAAATACAGCGAAGCCGATTTACACAGGTTCGTTGTTCGAGATTGGGGACGGTAATTTCAAAATTGTCGCTGTTGACGGCTACAGAATGGCTATAAGAAACGAAAATGTTGACAGCGAGAGCAAAACAAGCTTTGTTGTTCCCGGCAAAACTCAACAAGAGGTTCTTAAGCTTTTAACAGATGATGAGGAAAATGTTGAAATAATCATCGGTCAGCGCCACATAACCTTTAAGGTAAAAAACTATCGTGTAATTTCACGTCTTATTGAGGGCACGTTCCTCGACTATAACACAGCAATTCCAAAAGAATCCAAAACGGAAATTATTATGAATACAAGAAGTATTATCAACGCAATTGAGAGAATGTCGCTTTTAAATAACGACAGAGTGCAAAGTCCCGTAAGGTGCATTTTTGCAGATGATGAAATAAAGCTTTCGTGTGCGTCGGCAGTCGGCAAGGCAAACGACGTTATGTCGGTTCCTATAATCGGCGAATCGGTTGAAATCGGTTTTAACAACAGATATATGCTTGACGCACTTAAAAATACTGATACAGACGAAATAAAACTTATACTTAACGGGCCTACTGCTCCTATGATTATTAAACCTGTAAAGGGCGACAGCTTTTTGTGCTTTGTTCTTCCGATGAGGCTTGCAAATGAGAACTGAAAAAATTAAAATCGACAGCGAATTTATTAAACTTCAGGATTTGCTCAAGCTCGGCGGAGCTGTTGATACAGGCGGAATGGCGAAAATTGTTATTCAGAACGGCGAGGTTGAGGTGAATGGCGAGGTATGTACAATGCGTGGAAAAAAAATGCGTCATGGCGACTTTGCAGTTTTTAACAATTTAAAATTAGAGGTTGAATAAAATTAACAATATAACAGAAAAGTTTGTTTGTCATATAAATGTTGATATAATCGGTTGCGCTTATTAGTCAACACGGACACGGCGCGCCGTGTCCGCAGTGGTTATCCGATTTTTCCGATTAAACCATATTTATAGATGAAAACAAACCCGTCTTCCTACGAAAATGTTGATGTAATACAATAACAATAGATGAAGGCGAGTAGTTTCTTGCGTTAGAGTCAGATTAATGTCTGACTCCCGCGATACCGCGTTATAATTCAAAACCGACCCTTAGGGCGTTTAAAAAATGAGAGTATTATCAGTAAAGTTTGAAAATTACAGAAATCTTAAAAATGATATAATACAGCCTTGCGAGGGCGTTAATATTATCTACGGTGACAACGCTCAGGGTAAAACCAACCTGCTTGAAGCAATATGGCTGTTTTGCGGAGGACATTCTTTCAGATCCTCTAAGGACAGCGAAACAATTAAATGGGATAAAGACTATGCAAGACTTGAGATGAGATTTTTTGGGCAGGAGCGTGAGCAGACCGCAAAAATACTGATTAACAACGGTAAAAAGCAGGTGGAAATCAACGGTGTTGAAAAGAAATCTGCGGCGGCGCTGATTGAAAAATTCTGCGCAGTTGTGTTTTCACCAGAACATCTCAATTTGATAAAAAGAGGACCTTCTCAAAGAAGAAAATTTATTGACAGCGCAATTTGCAGAGAAAAACTGCAAAATGCAGTAATTTTATCAAAATATAACAGAGTTTTAGTACAGCGAAATTCGCTTTTAAAAGATATTTACAGACGTCCGTCACTTGAGGAAACGCTGTCAGTGTGGGACGAACCGCTTATTATGAACGGCGCAATGCTCATAAAAAAGCGTATGGATTATGTTGAAATGCTCTCGCAGAGGGCAAAGAATTATCACAACGGAATTTCAAAAAACAGCGAAAATCTGGAGATAAATTATGTTTCCTCAATTGAAGCGAAAATATCTGACAGCACTGACGAAATTGCGGAAAAGTTCAGAAAAAAGCTTGAAGATAACAGAAAAGATGATATACGTACAGGCATTACCAATTTCGGACCGCACAGGGACGATATTGAAATTCTGATAAACGGCAAAAATACCAGAGCTTTCGGCTCGCAGGGACAGCAAAGAAGTGCGGTTCTTTCTTTAAAACTTGCCGAAGCTTCGGTACTTAAAGAGAGAATGGGTGAAGAACCTGTTATTCTGCTTGATGACGTGCTATCTGAGCTTGACTCAAAACGTCAGGATTTTTTGCTTAACGAGCTTAAAGACTGTCAGGTTTTTATAACCTGCTGTGAAAAATCCAATAAAGAACAGCTTAAAGAAGGAAAAATATTTTTTCTGAAAAACGGGGAGGTTTGCTGATGTATCTTCATTTGGGACAGGATACGGTTATCACAACCGAAAGCATTGTTGCAATGTTTGATATTGACGCGTGCACCGTTTCAAAAAAGACGAGGGATTTTCTTGCAAGCGCCGAAAAAAACGGCGAGGTTGTAAACGTTTCGTACGAATTGCCAAAGTCGTTTGTAGTGTGCCGAAAGCAGGGAAAAACTGTTGTATATATAACCCAGCTTTCAACAAAAACGCTTTTGTCAAGAACAGAGGCGGGAAAATCGGTCGAGCGCCTGAACAATTAATAATTAACAAATTACAATTAACAATTAACATTCGGTCGAGTGCATCAACTGGCAAATTTCCAGATTTATAATAGTGCGTGTTGTTTGGATAAGTTTATTTGCTGAACAAATTTTAATATACCGGAAGTGTTTTGAAATGTGTAGGGAACGATCCCTGTGTCGTTCCTATTATGGGTTAGCTGAATGTCAGTTAGGAACAACACAGGGGTTGTTCCCTACGGATTTAATACAAATGTTTCGTTATTACCCCATACGGATTTAAAACAAACATTTGTGTTATTATCCCACACGGATACGGATATAAATAAAACATTTCCGTTATTGCCCGTATGAATATAAATACAACGTTGAATTTACTGCCGTAGGGACACATCAGCCGTGTCCACACAAAATTGTATTGCAATTTTGTGAATGGGACGTGTAGGAACCCGTCCCCTACGGAAAAGTTTGTATGTTAAGATAATGATAATATAAACGGCAAAAATTCATAGTTAACAACGGACACGGCACGCCGTGTCCCTACGGCAGGGGTAAAAAAAATTAATATCAACATAAAAATAGGAGCATATTTTTAATAACAATACGCACTATTAAAAATTCGGAGCGAAGCGACCAACAATTGTTATTTGATAATTGTAAATTGTTCTGTCGAATACCTCGATGGGTAAATTTTAAAGAAAAAGTTCTATAGTTATAAGATAAATATAGATGAAGTAAAGTTGTATCTTGCGGTCGAGTACCTCGACTGGTAATCGAGTGGGAAAGTCGGTTTATATGGATAAAACGGATGCCAGAATTTAAAGTTGATATATAGATAACGTTTAGGAACGGTCGAGTCTGATTAATGTACAGTTACCGAGATACCGCCCTATAATTCAAAACCGACTTATATAACGTTTAAAAAAAGGTGATTATATGAAAAATAGGAAATGTCCTTATTGTTCAAAAAGAATTTCATATGTTTGTGCATACGCAAGCAGACGAAAGGCTGAATACGTTTGCGAAAGATGCGGAAAAGAAAGCAAGGTTGTTGTTAATCGAAAGGTTTTGCTTGCTTTTATACTTGCGGCGCTAATTTCTGTTGTGATTATGGCAGGCTGGATTATCGGAGGTCTTGCGTACAATCCTTTAGGAATTTTGCTTGTAGCCGTTCCGTTAATAATTTTTGCGATAATTTCTCCGAAATTTATAAAATTTGTTCCGCTTAAAAAATACAAAAAATCTATGGAAGCAAGAAAAGCAGGAATTGAGTATTCAGATAATCTTACGACTTTTGAGCTTGAAGAAAACGAGGGATATACATTTGGCTCTTCAGCAGATACAGGTTCCGTATTTAATATAAATTCTGATGTTTTCAATACAATAAAGGCTGAACGCAATGCCGCACGTGAAAAGCTTATGGACGGCGAAATAATTTCAGATTCATCAGAAATTAAAAATACTGAGGAAAGCCAAAGCAACGAAAAATACGTTCCCGTAATTAAAAACGTAAGTGAAAAACATTCGTCTGATGACGTTCCGCTCAAAAAGATTCATTCTGACAGCACTGCAAGTATGACAAGAAATCGCCACTACATTCCGACGCAGGAAGAAAAAGAATCGAAAAAGCCAGACGGCAACAAATATTCGGCTAACAGGAAATTTTGATAAGTATGTTTAGATTACCCGTTTGTCCCCACTGTAAGACAATTTACAGATATAAGGACGTTAAAAAGAAATCAGTTGAAAAAGAATGTAATTGCTATCACTGTGGTAAAAAATTCAGAGTATCAAAAAAGAAAATTTTAATTTTATTTTTAATAATTGCATTAATTACTGCAATTTTTGACGTTTTTGCACTGTATATGATAGCAGGTACAAACTTTGCAGGTCTGATGATTACAAACATAATTGCAGTAACAGCAGGATTTTTGCTTGTACCGTATTTTATTGAATTTAAAAAGGATAAATAGCTCATACAATTTTAACATTAAAATTGATTTTGAGGATTAGTCCTTGAAATACGAGCCGAAATATCGGCGGGAGGTTTTATTTTGGATAAAGAAGTATATGAAGTAAATGAATTGATTGAAAAGATGGAAAATAATAATAAAGAGGAGCTTGACGCCGATTCCGAAGTTATTGAAGATTTCAGCGACGAATCAAAAATTGAAATGACAAAGGTTGAGCAGGAGTACGGCGCAGATGAAATTCAGGTTCTCGAAGGACTTGAGGCTGTAAGAAAACGTCCCGGTATGTACATAGGCTCAACAGGTCCGAGAGGACTTCACCACCTTGTATACGAAATTGTTGACAACTCAATTGACGAGGCTCTTGCAGGCTACTGCACCAAAATTGACGTAGTAATTGAGGACGGCGACATAATAAAAGTAACCGACAACGGAAGAGGTATTCCCGTAGGAGTTAACAGCAAAACAGGACTTCCTGCCGTTACGGTAGTATTTACCGTGCTCCACGCAGGAGGTAAGTTCGGCGGCGGCGGATACAAGGTTTCGGGCGGTCTGCACGGTGTTGGCGCGTCTGTTGTAAACGCACTTTCCGAGTGGCTCGAGGTTAAGGTATGCGACGGCGAGGATGTTTATTTTCAGCGTTACGAAAGAGGAAAAATAATTACTCCGCTTGAAAAAATAGGCAAGTCAGACGTTAAGGGTACAGAGGTAAGATTTAAGGCTGACCCCGAGGTATTTAAGGAAACTACCGTTTATGATTATTCAGTGCTTGAAAGACGTCTGCGTGAACAGGCTTTTCTGAATGCAGGAGTGCATATTGAACTTAGAGATGAGCGTGACACTGAAAATATAATCAAAAATAACTTTGTTTATGAGGGCGGAATAAGAAGCTTTATAGATTTTATTCACAAAAAGCGTTCTCTTGAGGTTATTCATCCCGACGTAATTTACTTTGCCGCAAAGAATGACGAGGATACAGTTGCAGTTGAAATTGCAATGCAGTATAACGAAAGCTACAACGAAAATATTTTAACGTTTGCCAACAATATTCATACCACGGACGGTGGTACTCACGAAGAAGGCTTCAAGCGTGCGCTCACTTACGTTATGAATGACTATGCACGCAAGTTTGGCAAGCTTAAAGATAATGATAAAAATTTGAGCGGCGAGGATGTAAGAGAAGGTTTGACTGCAATTGTCAGCGTAAAACTTAAAGAAGCGCAGTTTGAGGGTCAGACTAAGGCGAAGCTCGGCAATACGGAAGTCAGAACAATGGTTGATAAGCTGATGCGTGAAAAGCTTTCGGTTTATCTTGAAGAAAATCCTGCCGTTGCAAAGGCAATTTTTGAAAAATCACTCGCTTCCGCAAGGGCAAGAGAGGCCGCAAGAAAGGCAAGAGAGAGCGTAAGAAGAAAGTCTGCGCTTGAATCCGCTCAGCTCCCCGGCAAGCTTGCCGACTGTCAGTCGAGGGACAGCAGTGAAACCGAAATTTTCATAGTCGAGGGTGACTCCGCAGGCGGTTCCGCAAAAGGCGGACGTGACAGAAGAATTCAGGCAATTCTTCCTCTTTGGGGTAAAATGCTTAACGTTGAAAAGGCAAGAATAGACAGAGTTTACGGCAACGACAAACTTATGCCCGTAATCACTGCACTTGGAACAGGTATCGGCGACGATTTTGATATTTCAAAGCTAAGATATGACAAGGTAATTATTATGGCGGATGCCGATGTTGACGGCTCACACATCAGAACGCTTTTGCTTACGTTTTTCTTTAGATATATGCGTCCTCTTGTAGAGCTCGGCCACGTTTACATTGCCCAGCCGCCACTTTACAGAATTACGAAAAACAAGGAGCATAAGTACGCTTATTCCGATATTGAACGTGACCAGATTTTGGCGCAGATTGAGGGTAAAAGCGAAATTCAGCGATATAAAGGTCTTGGTGAGATGGATTCCGACCAGCTTTGGGAAACAACAATGAACCCCGAAACAAGGCTTATGCTAAGGGTTGAGTTGAGCGATGCCGAAGCCGCAGACGAAACCTTTACAATTCTTATGGGCGACAAGGTTGAACCGAGAAGAGATTTTATTGAAAAGAACGCAAAATATGTTCAGAATCTGGACGTGTGATTTTTATACGTCATAAGGGGCGGATAACCACTATAAGTCGGTATCTCGGTACCTGTACATTTTTCTAAATCTAACGCAAGATTATCACGTTACATCATCTATTGTTATTGTATTATATAAACGTCTGCGTAGGGACACATCAGCCGTGTCCGGCGGAGTGCCTCCGCAGGCAAATTTAAAAAAATCACAAAGATTAATTTATTTTAGTTAATATGAAGTAAAATTGTATCTTGCGCAAGACTTAGAAGAATGTCTGACTCCCGAGATACCGTTCTACAATTTAAGTCCTACCCATAGGACGTTTAAAAAACATTTCCGTAGGGGACGGGTTCCCACACGTCCCTATGTATAAATTGCGATACAATTTATACATTATGGCAAACATAGTTCGCAACTACTTTTAAAAGGGGGATTAAAAATGCATTCAAGGTCAAAAATTACCGTAAGATATGCCGAAACCGATAGAATGGGAATTGCACATCATTCAAATTATCCCGTGTGGTACGAGGTTGGCAGGTCTGACTTTATAAAAATGTTTGGAACAAGCTATACCGAAATGGAAGAATCAGGAGTTATGACTCCTTTAAGAAATCTCAATTGCCATTTTAAGCTGCCCGCCCGCTATGAGGACGAGCTTATTATCCGCACTTGGTGTACTGCAATGTCAGCCGCCAGAATTGAGTTTTCCTACACGATAAAGCGCATTGAACCTGACGGAAGCGAAACCGAACTTGGCTACGGTTCAACAGAACACGGCTTTGTCGATTCAAAAAACTTCAGACCATGCAATGTGAGAAAAAGACTCCCCGATTTGTTTGAGAAGATTAATAATAATATTAAGCACTTTTAATTTTGAATAATGCTAAATCAAAACCGCAGGCAAATACGTTTGAAAAATTACAATTATTCGGAAAACGGAGCGTATTTTATAACGATTTGCACATATGAGAAAAAGTGTATATTCGGCTATGTGAAAGACGAAAAAATACATCTTAGTGGCTATGGAATAATTGCGAATGAGGAAATTGAAAATACGATAAAAATTCGGCAGAAATACGGTGTAAAAATCAATAAATATGTAGTTATGCCGAATCACGTACATTTGATAATCGAACTGGCGAAAGAATCAGATGAATCTGACGTAGGGACACGGCGTGCCGTGTCCGCAGAAAAGCACAACTCTTTTTCAAAGCCGGTGCCTCAGTCAATATCAACGATAGTCGGAGCGTATAAATCAGCTGTAACCAGACGAATAAATCTGATGGAAGGACACGGCACGCCGTGTCCCTACGAAAATTCTGATATACACCGAATATGGCAATCAAGATTTCACGACCACATAATCAGAACACAAAAGGATTATGACAGGATATGGGAATATATCGACACAAACCCGATAAAATGGGAACTTGATAAATACTATATGGAATAAAATTCAAAGAAGATAACTATACTCGAATAAAAGAGGTAAAAATATGGATAATGAACGCAATGAACAATTGAATAATGCAAAAATTATTGATGTAGACCTGCAAAACGAAATGCGCAAGAGCTTTCTTGATTACTCAATGAGCGTAATCGTAGCACGTGCGCTTCCCGACGTTCGTGACGGCTTAAAGCCTGTTCACAGACGTATTCTCTACACAATGTATGAAAGAGGTCTTGAACCGTCAAAGCCTTACCATAAGTGCGCCGATACAGTCGGTTCTGTTCTCGGTGCATATCACCCCCACGGCGATGGGTCTGTTTATGACGCTATGGTAAGACTTGCTCAGGACTTTTCAATGAGATATATGCTCGTTGACGGTCACGGTAACTTTGGTTCTGTAGACGGCGACCCGCCTGCTGCTTACCGTTATACCGAGGCAAGAATGAGCAAAATCTCTATGGATATGCTCACAGATATCGACAAGAACACAGTTGACTTTATTCCCAACTACGACGACCGTCTTAAAGAGCCTGTTGTGCTTCCGAGCCGTTTTCCGAATCTTCTTGTAAACGGTTCAAGCGGTATAGCTGTTGGTATGGCTACAAATATTCCTCCCCATAACCTCGGCGAAACAATTGACGCGGTTTGTACTCTTATTGATAACCCCGACATAGAGGTTGCAGGCTTAATGGAGTGTATGCCCGGTCCCGACTTTCCGACAGGCGGTATTATAATGGGCAGAAGCGGAATTCGTGCAGCTTATGCAACCGGTAAGGGAAAAATTACCGTTCGTGCAAAGACAGAAATTGTCGAGGCAAAGAACGGCAGATTTAAAATTATTGTTACCGAGCTTCCGTATCAGGTTAATAAGGCAAGGCTTATTGAGCATATTGCCGACCTTGTTAAGGAAAAGAAAATGGAGGGTATTTCAAATATTGAAGACCACTCCGACCGTCAGGGTATGCACATTGAAATTGACGTAAAGCGTGACGCTTCTCCGCAGATTGTGCTTAACCAGCTTTTCTCGTTTACTCAGCTACAGGTAACCTTCGGCGCAATTATGCTTGCAATTGTTGACGGCGAGCCGAAAATCCTTACGCTCAAGGAAATGCTCAAGTGCTACATAGAATTTCAGGAGGACGTTATCCGCCGCCGCACAGAGTTTGATTTAAAAAAGGCGCAGGACAGAGCTCATATTCTTGAAGGTTTGAAAATTGCAATCGACTTTATTGACGAGGTAATTTCAATTATCAGACACAGCAAGGACTTGCAGTCTGCAAGGGCTGCTCTTATGGAGCGTTTCGGTCTTGACGAGGTTCAGGCTCAGGCTATAGTTCAGATGCGTCTTGGACAGCTCACAAATATGGAGCGTGCCAAAATTGAGGATGAAATTGCCGCATTGCAGGCAAAAATCAAGGAATTTATGGAAATTCTTGCAAGCGAAACAAGAAAACTTGAAATTGTCAAGGAAGAGCTTCTTGCAATCAGAAATAAATATGCTGACCCAAGACGTACCGAAATCTGCTCAATCAGCGGAGAGGTTGATATTGAGGATCTTATTCCGCAGGAAGAGTGTGTGCTTACGCTTACACAGTTCGGGTACGTAAAACGACTTGCAGTTGATACCTACAAGATTCAGCGCAGAGGCGGCAGGGGCGTTTCGGGTATGTCACGCCGTGAAGAGGACGTTGCAACCGAAATGTTTATAATCAATTCTCACGATTACGTGCTGTTCTTTACCGATAAGGGCAGAGTTTACAGGCTTAAATGCTACGAAGTTCCCGAGGGTTCAAGACAGTCAAAGGGAATTAACATTGCAAATCTTCTGCCGATTTCGCCTGACGAAAAGGTAACTTCTATGATAAGAGTACCTGAGTTTGACGAGGACAAGTACCTTATTATGGTTACAAGACAGGGTATCATCAAGCGTATTGCGCTTAACGCATACAATACCGCACGCAAGGGCGGACTTATTGCGCTTGAACTCAACGAGGGCGACGAGCTTGCGTGGGTAAGAATGACCGACGGCAATCAGCAGGTCATTGTTGCAACAAAGAAGGGCGTTGCAATTCGCTTTAATGAAACCGACGTTCGTGAAATGGGCAGACAGGCAAGAGGTGTTAAGGCTCTCAAGCTAAAGGACGGCGACTGCGTTGTCGGAATGAGCGTTGTGCGTGAGGGCGGACTTGTTCTTACTGTTTCCGAAACAGGCTACGGCAGACTTTCAAGCCCCGACGACTACCGTGTTCAAAGCAGAGGCGGTAAGGGTCTTACCAACTATCACGTTGAAAAGTACGGCGACGTTGCCGCAATCAAGGTTGTTGACCTTGATGATGATATCATAATTATATCGCAGGACGGAATAATTATAAGAATTGCCGCCGAATCAATCAGAGTATGCTCACGTCCGTCAAAGGGCGTTACCGTTATGAAGGTTAACGGTGAGGACAAGGTTGTTACAATTGCACGTGCACCTCACGAGGAAGAGGAAGAAAATTCCGAATCTGAGAATAATTTGGAAGACTCTGCACAGAATAATTCCGAACAGCAGGAAACAAAAACTGAAGAAAATGAATAAGTTACAGGCAGGAAGGGCGGATTTTATCCGCCCTAAGGCATATATAGATAATCTTGCTAAGTGAAAAATTTAAAAATATAAAAAATGAAAAGAATAAAAAGTTTAAGAAGAATATCTCTTATTTTAATCGTCTGCACATTAATTTTTATGTGCGGATGTGATGACAACAACAATTCAATAGATGTCGAACAACCCGAAAAAATAGCAACGGGCGACCAGATTTTTTCGGCACAAAATGAAAATGCGGTTGAAGAAAGCGACAACGTTAACGGTATGCGCTTTACGCTTACACTGCCCGAGTTTACCGAAAAATACAACGAAACAGCCAGACAAACCGACGGGATTCTCGCAATCAGCAAGGATAAGTGGAAAGTAAACGGAGATGTGAAAACCGACTCAAACGGCGTTGAAATCCGCTATTATTACTACGATGAAAGCGACACCAACTTTACTGCAACGGTTGAAGCCCGGACGGGAAAAATTATGAATATGGGCTGTGGTACAACAATGTCAAATTTCGTTGCACAGGACGAAAATTCAAGCAACAGCGATATGATATTGAAAAAATCTGCAATTATGGCGGCGTCAGTGTGCCAGTTCCCGACAGACAGCCTGGATGTTTTGCAGGATATTTTTTACCACACAACGTTTGAATCAAGCAGTTCGCTGTGGTATCAGGGCTTTATTTTCTCGCTCAGCACGCAGGAAAACAAGACTGACAGCGAAAAAAGTGTAATGCTTTTGCGTGTTTTTCCCGTAAAGGACGAGTTAAAGGACGAGTGGAAAGTAACAGATTACGAAAGTTATATAGCGTCAATGCCTGAACAATTAACAAATAACAAATTACAATTATCAATTAATAATTAATGGTCGGTCGAGTGCCTCGGCAGGGTGCCCCTGCGGGCAAATCGAGTTCAAAAACCGTATTGTACGGATAAAACGGTTGCCCGAATTTAAAATTGATATATAGGTAACGTTTTTTAGTGTAGTGGCGAACTGTGTTCGCCATAATGTATAAATTGTGAAACATTTTATACATAGGGATGTCAGGGATGCCGTCCCCTACGGATTTAATACAAACGTTTGTGTTATTATCCCACACGGATACG
>CATXZD010000020.1 GCA_958403905.1 uncultured Ruminococcus sp. | reverse complement strand
TTCAAACAAAATGCATAAATTTGCACTAAATATCTACGGTCTATATTATAGCAGGTTAAAGTGGGGCGTCTCCGCACGGAGTCACATCAGACGGCAGAGCCGACTGTTTTGGGATTTTCAAAGATGTCAAAAATAATATTTTGAGGTGTCTATCAAAAATGAGCGAAAATAAAAAGAAATATGCCTACTGGATGAAACCTTCAATGGTTGAAGAAATAACAGAAATGCTTGATGATGCAAATGCGACTTCAAAAAGTGATTTTGTCTGTCAGGCTGTTCAGTTCTATATTGGTTATCTGCATCAGCAAAAATGCATTGATTACCTCTCACCTATCCTTGCTCAGACTATTAAAAGTGAAGTTGAAAGTGTAGAGAAAAATGTTTCTGAAATGCTGTTCAAGGTGGCTGTTGAACAAGCGAAGCTGAGTAATGTCGTTGCAGCTACAAATCAGATTGATAATCATTCGTTGTCAGCACTCAATAATCTCTGTGCAGAAGAAGTTGCAAGGAATAACGGTATCATCACCTTTGAAGATGCATACAAATTCCAACGAGGTTAATCTATGCCGAAGATTATTTTTACAAGCCGATATATAAAAAATCCTGCATCTTCAAATGCAGGCAAACTAATAAAATATATGGGTACTCGTGAGGGTGTTGAAAAACTGCCAAACGGTATTGATAACACTCCTGCGACTAAAAAGCAAAATAATTTAATCTGTACTGCACTTAAAACTGTTCCCGAAGTTTGGGTTTATCCTGAAATGAAGTCTTATCTTGAAAACAAAACTAAGGCTAACGCAACAGAATTCCTCAACGAATTTTTAGAACGCAACGCAGACAGGATAGACGGTGTTAAAAAACTTGTTAATTACTATGCCGAAAGACCCAGTGTTGAGAAAATAGGTAAACACGGATTGTTTTCTCAAACTGATGACAAGATAAATCTTGATGATGTTGCTGACGAAGTTTCAAGTCACAACGGAATTGTTTGGACTCATGTGGTTAGCCTTAAAAGAGAGGATGCTGAAAGACTCGGTTACAACAACGCAAATGCTTGGAAAAGTCTTGTGAGAAGAAATGTTTTAGAAATTGCCAAGGCTCATAAAATAGCACCAAGTGACTTGCAGTGGTACGGAGCATTTCATAACACAACACATCATCCCCATATACACCTAATGGTTTACTCAAAGTCAGGACAAGGTTATCTGACCAACAAAGGCATAGAAAGTATGCGAAGTGCGTTCGGTAATGATATATTCAGAAATGAACAGTATAAGCTGTTTGAAATGCAGACGGAAATCCGTGACGAGCTGAAAAATGAAGCAAAGAATGTAATTGATGAATTAATTTCAAATATTGATTCGGATGTTTATGTTTCTGATAAAATGGTTGAGCTGTTTAGAAAACTTGCTGAACAGCTCAAAAGTTACAACGGCAGGTTGATGTACGGCTATCTTCCTAAATCAATCAAAGAAACCGTCAACAATATTGTGGCGGAACTTGCAAAGGATAAAAATCTTGCAAAGCTCTATTCAAAGTGGAATGAAATCAACCGAGAAAAGTTGTCGCTGTACTACGATAAAGAAAAGCCCGATATACCACTTGAAGATAATAAAGAATTCAGAAGTATCAAAAACTATATTTTGAAGTCGACTAGTTTATTATCTAAAGCAACTCCGACAAAGGAAATTGATAAATCAAGTGTTGAACAATCTGTTTCAGGAATACTCCTTGCTCTTGCAAAATTGATTGCAAACAGTTGCAAGCGTAAACGAGCTAAATTATTCGGTCAGGTTGACAGCAAATTAAACTCCAAGCTTGAGGAGAAAAAGCTTGCCCACGGACTTAAAACCGACAGAACGGTTAATCAGAATGAAATCGAAAATGACGAGGAGCAGGAATTTACAATGTCAATGTAAACCTCCTGTTGAGCCGTGTGTCGCCCGTGTTGCAATTTTGTTGCAATCAGCAAGAAAGTAATCGAAAAAGATGAATAAAACCGGCACGGACGATTTTTGAGAGTTTAAAATTGAGTCTGGATATTCAGATAGATTTATGGTATGTTGTTGTACTTGAAAAGGAGCTGATATCTATGTCAACAAGAAAATTACTTACAAACGGCAACGCTTTTAAAAGGACAGATAATCGTTGGGGCGGTGTTGTTTGGTATATGGATGAAAGCGGCGAGCGTAAAAGAAAGAGCTTTTCAGGTACGACAAAAGCCGAAGTCAATAAGAAAATGACTGAATATATTGCGGCGTTCAACAACTCAATAATTGAGTCGCAAGAAACAATGAAAAGGCTTAGGGATAGTATGTAGAACTGGCTTGAGGTATTCAAGTTCCCTTCCGTTGAGCGCACTACATATGACCGGTATGAATGTACGGCGAAAAATCAAATCTATCCGTACCTCGGCGATAAGGTAGTCGGAGATATTAAGTCAGCGGATATCAAAAAGTTACTGAATGATAAAATGAATGAGGGTTATGCATACACTACGGTTAAGAAAGTTCATAATGTTCTAAACGAATATTTTAGGTATCTGACACAGCAAGAATATATTGACAGAAATCCTATGATAAGTGCTCCGATGATTAAGAAGAGCAACTTTCTGGCGGCGCAGGACAAAGAAAATCTTCCGACGAGCGAAACCATAACGGTGTTCACGCCAGAAGAGATTAAGAAATTTAAAGATGAAGCGTTCAGTGCATTCTCAAACGGCAAAAGAAAATATCAGCAAGCCGCCGCATATATTCTTATGCTGAATACCGGCTTGAGAACAGGCGAGGTACTCGGACTGCTCAACAGCGACATTGACCTTGAAAACAGGGTTATGCACCTGAACAGGGGTGTAAAGGAAATATCAAAGCGTGACGGAGTAACAGCAGAAAAAGGACGAGAGGTCAAAGTCGGCAAGCTCAAAAGCGCCACAAGCAAGCGAGATGTTCCGCTGAACGATACTGCAATAGAAATGATACTCGACCTTAGAAAAGAATTTTACTTCGGAGAGGATTCACCGCTGATACCCGATGAAAACAGCAACTTCACTCGACCGGTAAATTTTAGGAAACGCTATTACAGAATTCTAAAAGCCGCAGGCATTGAAACCAAAGGCTTACACTCGCTCCGCCATACCTTCGCCACAAACCTTGTAAATGGTATAAAGCAACCTGACGGTTCAATCAAATCTTTAACTCCACGACAGGTTGCTGATTTGCTCGGCCACACAACCTCCGAAATCACAGAGATGTATTATGTGAAAAGAGATTTAACAAAGCTAAATGGAATTACGAATGGGTTTGAGTTATAGATAATATTTCAAGCCATTACTGTTCTTTTAAAGCCTATGATTATTAAGACTACTTGGAAAATCCAGACAATAGATGTTGAAATCCATATTGTTATTTCTGAGGAGACTATCATTAAAAAAGTTAAAATAGATATAATAAAACAAACAAACGAAAGTAACAGAAATAAAACAAATTCTGTTATAATAAACCCCAAAATCGCATATATTATTCCTTTGATAAATTTGCGTTCTTTATAGTTATCTATATTAGCTAAAATACAAACTATAATTACAATAACACTATATATAATAAATGGAATCAATTGGCGCGTTAATACGGTAATAAAAACATCATATTTAAATCCAAAGCCTATAAAAGATATATTTTTAGCCGCATTATTTTCCCATATATCTGATACCCCAAAAAGGAATGAATTAATATAATTCTTTATAGAAGTATATGGTAACCCATTATCTTTCACTGTTTCAACAAGTTCGTTGTATTTAATTTGCATTTCATAATCCAAATTATTGGTGTCTGTCAGTGAAATATCCTTTATTATTTCACTTTGTGTCCTCATTTCTGATAATACCATATTTTGGAATATTACGCTTACAACTATCACTAACAGTATAATAAAAACTAGTGTTTTAAAAAACTTTTTAGGCTTAGTTTTAGATTTTTTTATTTTTCCGAAAATATCAAGGAATATTTTATATGCTTCATCTAACATGATAATTTACCTTTTTAAATTTTTAACTTCAAGAATTATTGCTGAAAATAAATGAGTCATTACTATTAATAATCCTTAGGCTTGCCACAATTTGAGCAGACTTTATTAAATATTCCCTGAAGTTTGGCACCACATTTATGACAGTACTTATTCGGATTTTTTTGTTCAGCTATTTTTTGTAAAGTTTCAATGTTTTTTATTAGCATTGTTTTGTATTCGGTGGTAACAATACCGTATTCTCTATCAGTAATTATTGACAATGTATTACCAAATGCGAATAAAACCTCTTTTTCATAATTAAAAATAGATATATCTTCCAAAAGAATATCTTCTAATATATACTTATGACTGTTTAAGAATTGAGCACATTGTTTTCCTATAAGGAACAATTTATTGAAATTTTGATTGCCATCATCGTAGCTTTTTGGAGATAATAGTTTCTCTTTATCGCCCCTAAGTTGAAATAACATTTGAAACGATGATTTACCACTAAAGACAGCATTAATAAATTCAGTTGTTAAATTATCAGCCCATAAGCGCATTGTATTAGAGAAATTTTGCATTTTCTTATAATTACAAATAATTTCACTTGAAATTGCATTAACTAGAGGTAAACCTCTGATGCTATTATATTGATTTATGATACTATTTTCTATTGAATTAATTTCATTCGCGTGTTCAATTGAAATATCATTGATAATACCTTTATTTTTACTTATTAATTGCAGTTCTGACAATATAGAAATATCTTTTGAATTATAAGGATCAGATAAATTTTCTTCTAATTTTCTAAAGGTAGAATAAATATTTAATTGATTTATTTTAGCCAATCCTACCCAACCATGATAATCATTTGGAAAATCAGTGGTAATTTTGAGCCAAACTTCTTTCGCAGATGTTATGTTTCCTAATTTCATATGCATTTCTGCGTTTTTAATTAATCTCTCTTTTTCAGCGTTTCCCGTTACAACCTCAACAGTACCTGAAACTATCAATTTTTTTGCCTCTTCAAGAGTGTATTTTGTGCCACAATGTTTGCATTGATAGTAACCATCATTTTTGATAAGCTGATTACTACCACATAATTCACATTTAATTGCTTGCATAAACTTAAACCTCCTTGCCAATATCGGTTAATAATTGATGCTATTTTGATGATGTAACAGACGGAAACAACAGAATTATTAGAAACAGTTGAAATTTTTAAATTATAAATCTTGACTGTTACCGTAAATTTTGTACATTTTGCTACATTGAATATAAAAAATAATCCCTGAAACCACGAGATTTCAAGGATATTTTGGCAGGGGCAGAAGGACTTGAACCCTCGGCACGCGGTTTTGGAGACCGCTGCTCTACCAACTGAGCTATACCCCTGTATATTCACTTGTTGAAATTTTGTTTGAAATGTAATTTGCTACGCAAAATTCAACGCAAGAATTATTCTACCATTAAAGCGATAATTTGTCAATAGCTGAAATAAAAATTGTTAAAAAACATTGATTTGCAGGCTCTGCATTACGTCAAGGGCAGATTTGTTTAAACTATCATCATTTGATGCAACGCAGGCAGAGTCAACCGAAACCTCTGTCTCGGGGAGTGCGGTTTTGGCAAGTATAGCATTTGAAATTACACAGATGTTTGTCACTACTCCACAAAGCTCGACTATATCGAATTTTTCAGCCTTCAGGTGCTCAAAAAGCTCTGTTGAGCCAAAGCTTGATTTAAAAAAACACCTGTCGCTTTTTTTCAGCATTTTTGCCGTTTTGCCGTACAGCTTATGACCGTCTGTACCTTTAATGCAATGCGCAACAGGCAGATTTTTGCCCTCGTTTGTATTAAGATAATTTTCCTCGTGAGTGTCAAACGTAAAGATAATTTCCCAGCCTTCGTTACGGTATTTTTCTATTTTTTCTGCGATTCTGTTATCAAGCTGTTCAGCCTTTTTAAAACCAAGTGAGCCCGTGACAAAATCGTTCTGGTAATCAACTACAATCAGACATTTTTTCATATCAGTTTTCCTTTATTTCAACAGGTTTTTCATCAAATCCCTCAACCTTGAATCTCAATCCGCAGGTTGAACATTCAAAATACGGTTCTCCGTTGTTTTTGTCGTCCTGAATTAAAAGCATAGGGCTTTCGCAGAATGGACAGAATTTTAATTTGCTGTTGCTCATAATCACACCTCTTTTATAGTTTCTATTATTATACTACGCAAACACCGCTCGTGTAAATATTTTTTCTTTACAAAACTTATAAAAAGGGATAAACTATAAAAAGTAGTATTTTATCGGGTACAG
Source organism: uncultured Ruminococcus sp. (assembly GCA_958403905.1). Classification (GTDB taxonomy): domain Bacteria; phylum Bacillota; class Clostridia; order Oscillospirales; family Acutalibacteraceae; genus Ruminococcoides. Next base: position 25,435 of record CATXZD010000020.1, on the reverse strand, counting down.
TCGGTCTGTATAAAATAAAATTTCGGAGGTCAGCGTATGAAAAATAAAAATATGGCTTTGCTGTGCGACTTTTATGAGTTTACAATGTCAAACGGCTATTTCAAAAACGGATTTTACAAACAGAATGTATACTTTGATGTGTTTTTTCGCAAGGTGCCTGACAACGGCGGATTTGCTATCGCCGCAGGTCTGGAGCAGGTTGTTGACTATATAAAGAATCTTCATTTTGATGAGAACGATATTGAGTATTTGCAAGGCAAAGGGATTTTTGACGGGGACTTCCTTTCGTATCTGAGAAATTTCAGATTCAGCGGTGACATTTATGCTGTTCCCGAGGGAACTCCTGTTTTTCCGAATGAGCCGATTATGACTGTGAAAGCTCCTGCGATTGAGGCTCAGCTTATCGAAACTTTTGTACTGCTCACACTAAACCATCAGACGCTTATTGCGACAAAGGCTAACAGAATTGTACGTGCGGCGCAGGGCAGAGCTGTAATTGAGTTTGGTTCAAGGCGTGCGCAGGGCACAAGCGGTGCGGTTGATGGCGCAAGAGCGGCATATATCGGAGGGTGTGTTGGGACATCCTGTGCGCTGACAGACAAACTATACGGTGTTCCTGCAGGCGGAACTATGGCTCATTCGTGGATTCAGATGTTCGACAGCGAGTATGATGCTTTTAAGGCTTTCTGTGAGCTTTATCCCGATAATCCTACGCTTCTTGTTGATACCTACAATACTCTTAAAAGCGGCGTACCGAATGCGATTAAGGTGTTCAAAGAGGTGCTTTTGCCGCAGGGGAAAACAGAGTGCGCCATAAGGCTTGATTCGGGAGATATTTCTTATCTTTCAAAGAAAGCCAGAAAAATGCTGGATGAGGCAGGACTTATGAACTGCAAAATAACCGCCTCAAATGCGCTTGATGAGTACCTGATTCGTGACCTTATGATGCAGGGTGCAGAGGTTGACACGTTCGGAGTGGGAGAAAGGCTGATTACATCCTCAAGCTCACCTGTGTTCGGCGGAGTGTATAAGCTGGTTGCCGTTGAAAACGAGGGCGGTGAGATTGTGCCCAAAATCAAGGTCAGCGAGAATACGGCCAAGATTACAAATCCGCATTTCAAAAAGGTTTACCGCTACTTTGACAACGAGAGCGGCAAGGCGCTTGCAGATGAGCTTTGCGTTTATGACGAGGTGGTTGACAGCTTAAATCCGCACACAATTTTTGATTACAATGCAACGTGGAAAACAAAGACACTTACCAATTTTACGGCAAAAGAGCTGCTTGTACCGATTTTCAAAAACGGCGAGTGTGTTTATGAGTCGCCGTCAATTCAGGAGATTGCAAAATATTGCAAGGAACAGATTGATTTGTTGTGGGACGAGGTCAAGAGGTTTGAAAACCCGCATACCTATTATGTGGATTTGTCAAAGAAGCTTTACGAAATCAAAAATATACTTTTAAATGTTTATGGTGTTTAAATTACGGCAGGGTTGATTCCCTGCCTTTGTTTTTTCTTGAAAGTGTTGACATTATTTTACAATGTGCTATAATAATGATACAATCATATATTATATACAAAAAATATTGACAGGAGGCAATAATTATGAGGAGAATTAAAAAATTAACATCTCTTATTCTTGTAGTGCTGCTTGTATGTTCAGTAACGACTGTTTCATTTGGAAGCGTTTCGGCTGTTATTGATGCAAACGGCTGTTATGCACCCGGAGATAATGTTGAAGAAACTTACAGATATTACTTTGCAATGCCGGATGATTGGTATAGTTCAAATACTGATACTGCCGGTGTTTATTGGTGGACAGGAACAGATGCCTGCGGTGCTATTGACGGTACAGGCGGTGACGTATCTTGGCCTGGTTACAGGGCGCAAAGAGGTGATATTGAAAATCTCTACTACATTGACTGTCCGACAGATGTTTCTGTTATAGTTTGGAATAACTACATAAATGGCGGTACAGATAAAAATGCTACTATCTATTTAGCGGCTAAACAGGCAAACGATGCAAAGCTTGAAGGTTACTGTGACGGTGACAGTGATCTTTATACAACAGAGTGGTTTGAAGAGATGTATGAAAGCTTCAAAGGGGATAAGGCTAAGCTTGGCTCCTTTGCTGACAACTTCTTCTATGACCTCGTAAACTTTGATGATGAAGGCTTTGAAAGCTTTACTTTCAAAATGGATAATATGATTTTTGTTATTGATCCTTCTCAGACTTCAGAAACATTTGAAGGTAAAATGGCATATATTGGTGAGTGGTACTTCTACTACGGTAACGGCGAATATGGAATATATCCTACAAGAAAAGAAGCTGCCGAAAAATGTGTACTTTATAACATGAATTCGGGAAGCGAGACTACCATCCCGAGTGTTACTACGCCGATACCGGTAAATCCGACAACTCCTGCATATACTAATGGAGAAATTCACTTTGATGTTAAGAAATCCGGTTGGGATCTTAACACAAACAAGAAGTTCTACTGCCATATCTGGAGAACTGATGGTTCGGGATTATGGCCGGAATGGCAGACAAGGTCTGAGCAGTGTACTCTTGATAAGGAAACAGGTATTGCTACATATGACCTTTCAAAGACAAAAAATACAATCAGTCCTTCTGACGGAAAAGTTTACTGCGTTATCTTCTCATCTAACACAGGTATGCAGACTTATAACGCAATTATGAGCGGTGCTTGCATCGGTGATACAATGTATTGCACAGGTGAGCAGATTGAAAATCCCGAAGATTCTGAGAAAAAGGCAAATGTAGCTGTTTGGGAGAACAATTCCGACTGCGGCCCTGAAAAGAAAATTACTTCAAGAGGTAACATCGTTGGTTCTGCATTGCCCGATGGCGAAAGCGATGAATCTTTATTGGCAAATTACCTGATTTGTTATTACAATGATCCTGCCAAGACTGATTTAACACAGAGCATTATAAACAAGCTTAATGTAGCTCCGATAGATGTATATGTTGAAGTATTAAACCGCTGTGATAATAGCAGAATTACTCGGGTTATAGCAAATATTCTGAGTGAATGTACCGACCCGACAGACGATATTCCAATTTTAAAAACCGATAAGATTACATTGGGTGTAGGCGAAAAAATCAAAATTGACGTGTATTCAAGCGATAACAAAAAGATTACAGATTTGAGTAACTACGGATTTTATGTGGATAATTCTAAAATTGCAAGTATTTCGTCCGATGGAACAATTACTGCAAAGAAAACAGGTTCAACGTATTTTACGGTCGTTTCTCCTCGCGGAAGGACTGTAGATTGTTCGTTGAACGTAAAGGCTGCGCCGACAAGCGTAAAGGTTAATTCGACAAGCGTAACGCTCGGGGTTGGTGAGAAACTGACGATTTCCGAAAGCACCAACAGCGGAAGTTATGCAAATGCATCAAATATTGTATGGAGCAGTTCCGATAATTCAGTTGCTACCGTTACAAAGGGAAGTGCTAATAAGGCTGTTGTTACCGCAAAGGGTACAGGTACTGCGTATATTAAAACTAAACTTTATAATGGCAAGACTGCAACTTGTAAGGTTACAGTAAAACCCGCTCCTATAAGCGTAAAGGTTAATCCGACAAGCGTAACGCTCGGCAAGGGTGAAAGCTATACAATTAGCGAAAGTACTAACAGTGGAAGCTATGCAAATGCGTCAAATCTTGTATGGAGCAGTTCCAATAATTCAGTTGCAACCGTAACAAAGGGAAGCGGCAACAAGGCAGTTATCAAAGCAATGAGTTTTGGTACTGCATATGTGACAATTTCACTGTATAACGGTAAAGCAGCAGTCTGCAAGGTTACTGTAAAATCGGCTCCCACAAGCGTTAAGTTGAGTTCTTCAAGTGTAACGCTGGGTAAGGGCGAAAGCTATACTATCAGCGAAGGCACTAACAGCGGAAGCTATGCAAATGCGTCTAACCTTAAATGGTCAAGCTCAAATACAAAGGTGGCAACCGTTACAAAGGGAAGCGGCAACAAGGCAGTAATCAAAGCAACGGGTGTCGGTACTGCATATGTAAAAATCACACTGTATAACGGTAAAACAGCGCAATGCAAGGTGACTGTTAAAAATGCTCCCGCAAGCGTAAGGCTGAGCAAAACAAATCTTACGCTTAATAAGGGCGCAAGCTATACTATCAGCGAAGGCACTAGCAGCGGAAGTTATGCAAATGCGTCTAACCTTAAATGGTCAAGCTCAAATACAAAGGTTGCAACCGTCACAAAGGGAAACGGCAACAAAGCTGTTATCAAAGCAAATGCAAAGGGTACTGCATATATTAAGATAACGCTTTACAACGGAAAAACAGCACAATGCAAGGTGACGGTTAAATAAATTTAAAACCAAACGGTATGATAGTTAAATAATCAAACGGCTGTTTCAGGATGAGTTCTGAAACAGCCGTTGCTTGATTTAGTTAAATTTTATTTTTTGTATTTCTTTGCAAGTTCTTCAATAATTTCCGTAATAAGCTCACGTTCGTCCATATGGTACTTAACGCCTTTGATTTCCTGATAATCCTCATGACCTTTGCCTGCAAGAACAATAATATCGCCGTCCTGAGCGTTTTCTATACAATATTTTATTGCGTCCTTGCGGTTGGGGACAACAACATATTTTCCGTCAGTTTTGCTGATTCCCGTCTTAATGTCCTCGATAATGTCCATTACATTTTCAAAACGTGAATTATCTTCGGTGATAACCGATAAATCGCTTAGCTTGCCCGAAACTTCACCCATTTCATAACGGCGCACCTTAGGTCTGTTGCCGCCGGCGCCGAACATAGTGATAAGTCGGTTAGGGTTATAGTGGCGCAGAGTTGTGAGTACATTTTCCATAGATAACGCATTGTGCGCATAATCTATAAGCAAGGTGTAGTTGCCGGGAACCTTGACAGGCTCAACTCTGCCTTTGACCTTTGCAGATTTAAGCCCTTTGATTACCGCCTCGTCGGGAATATCAAAGAAAGAAACGGCGCATATCGCCGCAAGAGCATTATATACGTTGAACTTACCGGGAATTCCTACGTCAAGAGAAAGATTTTTCATTCCCACTGTGTCAAAGTGTACGCCGAGAAATCCGTTTTCGGAAACAAGATGCTCATTTTTTGCGCGGAGCATTGCAAGCTCGGAAAATCCGAATGTAACAACGGACGATTTTGCGTCCTTTGTAATTTCCTTCCATTTTTCATCATCAATATTTGCAGCGGCAAGCCTGCATTGACGGAACAAAAGGCTTTTGCAGTAGAGATATTCAGACAAATCCTTGTGTTCAACTCCGCCGATATGGTCGTCAGAAAAGTTTGTGAAAATTCCTGCGTCAAATTCAATGCCTGCAAGCCTGTTGTGCTTTAGTCCGATTGATGACGCTTCAATTACCATTGCTCCGCAGCCTGCGTTAATCATATCACGCATTGCCTTTTGAATTTCATATGATTCAGGTGTGGTATTGTTGGTTTTATAGGTTTTTCCGCCGTAAACAATGCCCAGAGTGCCGATTGTTCCAGCTTTTATTCCTGCCTGTTCAAAAATTTCCGCCACCATAGCTGTTGTGGTGGTTTTACCCTTTGTGCCGGTTATTGCGACGGTTTTAAGCTCATTTGCAGGATTTCCGAAAAACTCGGCACTCATAAGCGCAAGCGCAAGCCGAGTATCGTCCGTTTTGATTACGGCAATGTTTTGCGGTACGTCAAAATCAAGCTCGTCACTGATAACGAGTGCGGCGGCGCCGTTTTCTACGGCTGACTTTGCATATTTATGCCCGTCGCTTGTATAGCCCTTGAGGCAAACAAAGACAGTGCCGTCAGCGACCTTTCGTGAATCGTAAATTATGTCCGAAATTTCGGGATTTACGCTGTTTTTAGCAGTGTATTTAATTTTTACAAGCAAATCAGACAGTTTCATAACAACACTCCGTTTTCAAATATATAAATTTGCTACATTTAATTATACCAATTTTTCCCGATTAATACAACTTTATAATGAAAAAATCCCGGATTTTTCAGTCAAAACCGATAATTGGTAAAAATACACTATAAAAATTAAAAAACTATGTTTTCGTGCGTGAGTTTTGCAGAGCAAAGGGTACTGATATGACGTTTCTATTAATTGAAAGCATATGTGATTGAGCAAATTGCACAATGACTATATAAGCAAAATAAACAAAAATCAAAGCTGATTTTTATATGATAAGTAAAAATAAATTTTTAATTATGTAATATTACACAAAAAATTAATTGAAATTTAACAATGTAGATAAAAAGTACAAAGGTAGTTGAAATTTCGTTGCGTTTTTGATATTATTTATATAGAGGAACAAATCTGCTTTGTGCAATTTGCTCCAAAAAATAATTTAAAAATTTTTTTGAAAGAGGGATATTCCAATGAAAAAGATTCTTGCCATTCTTATGGCTGGTGTTCTTACTGCTACTGCATTTGCAGGCTGCGGCGGTGGCGGTGAGTCATCAAAAACAAATTCAGGTTCATCTTCGAACTCAGGCTCAAATGCAACCGGTGTCAATGCTTCAACAGTTGACTACGCTTACTTCGGTGACGAGGACAACGTAAAGCTTAAGGTTTGGGCTCCTGACGCAGCTGTAAACCTTGTTAAAAAGCAGATTGAAGACTTTAAGAAGACTTATTCTGATAAGAAATTCGACATTACTGTTGTTGCTCAGGGCGAAAGTGATGCAGCTACTCAGATGCTTAACGACGCTTCTGCTGCTGCTGACGTATTCAGCTTCCCGAGTGATCAGCTCAACAAGCTCGTTGATGCAGGCGTAATTGCTCCTGTTGCTAAGGGATTTACTGATTATGTAACTTCTTCAAACTCAGAAGATACAATCAAGGCAGGCACATCAAAAAATACACTCTATGCTTATCCTGAAACAAACGACAACGGTTACTATATGGTATATGATAACACAGTAGTTACCGAGGAAGACGCTAAGACTCTTGAGGGTACTTTAGCGGCTTGTAAGAAGGCTGGCAAGAAGTTTATCTTTGATGCAGGCGATGGTTTCTATGCTTGTACTTTTGCTTTCACAGCCGGTGCAAAGATTGACGGTCTTGAAGAGGACGGCATCACACAGAAATTTGTTAAATATGACGAGGACGAAGCTGTTAAGACATTACAGGCTTTCGCAAAGCTCATCAAAGAATATAAGGGCACATTTACTTCGCTTAACGTAAAGAACGTTGCTTCAGGCTTTAAGAACGGTACTTGCGGTGCCGGCGTAGACGGTTCTTGGGATACAAAGGTTAACCAGGATTCACTCGGCGACAAGTTCGGCGCAGCTAAGCTTCCTACAATCAAAGTCGGCGACGAGGACAAGCAGCTTGTTTCAATGTTCGGTTACAAGTATATCGGCGTTAACGGCTCTTCAAAATATCCCAACTCAGCTCAGATTCTTGCTCTCTATCTCTCAGGCGAAGAGTGCCAGAAGCAGAGAACAGAAGAACTCGGCTGGGGACCCTCTAACGTAAACGTTCAGAAGGATAAGGTTGTTACAGAAAGCCCTGTTCTTAACGCAATTAAGGATCAGTCTCAGAATTCCTGCACACAGGTTAACATTGCTTCAACATTCTGGACTCCTATGGGCAACCTTGGTAACAAGCTCGTTGCTGAAGAGTGGAATCCTGATGATGCAGATGCAACAAGAAAGCTTCTCCAGGATACAATTACTAACATTCGTGACGAAGGTTAATTCTTACTGACCTGATTTCTTACGTATGTTCTGCGGGGCGCTTTGCAAAAGCAAAGTGCCCCAAAAAAGGTAATTACGCTTTATTGTAACAACGGCGGAATATTTCCGTAAATATACACCAAACAAATAATGTTTTGTTATTATGTAAAGCGTAAGTAAAAGATATTATTCGTTTGGTGTATTGACATTAATTTCATAACAACATAACAAATTTATATGTTTTGAGATTATTTTAAGAGAGATTTGCAGACTTAAACTAAGGAGAGCTTATATGACATATGTAGAATACAAACAGCTCAATCCGTTTCAGAGGTTTGCCTATAATTTCAAGAAGTTTATTCTGAACGTTCCGCACGCTATTGCTAAGTTTTTCAAGGCAATCGGTCATGCAATTGTCAGATTTTTCACAGGTATAGGCAAAGGCTTCAAAAACTATGGAGTTACCTTTGTAAAAGGTGACTGGGCTACAAAACTTTCCTATTTAATATTTGGTATTGGTGATATTCACAAGGGTAAATATTATAAAGGAATCCTCTTTTTCTTAACAGAAGTGCTTTATGCACTCTATATGATTTTCTTTGGTTGGACTTATTTACAGAAGTTCAACACACTTGGTGTTGTTAAAACAACGCAGGGCTTTAATGAGCTGGGTATGCCTGAAACTGTTTACGGCGATAATTCAATGCTTATCCTGCTTTATTCGGTACTTTCAATTGTAATTACAATTCTTGTTTTTGCAGTTTACATTTCAAACATAAAAGACGCATATCGTCATCAGGTTATGAGGGCAGAGGGAGAGAAGCCTACATCGCTTAAGCATGATGTAAAGGAATTCCTCGATGGCAAATACCACATGACTCTTCTTTCGTTCCCAACGCTTATGATTGGTATTTTTAATATTATGCCAATGATATTTATGATTTTGATTGCGTTTACAAACTACGACCAGCAGCATCTTCCTCCGGGAACATTGTTTACTTGGGTAGGATTTGACAACTTTGCTTCACTGTTCAACTTCGTTGACAGTGCAACAAAGGCTACAACTTTTATTGAGCTTACAAAATGGACGTTAATCTGGGCTGTAGTTGCTACATTTACAAACTACATACTCGGCATGGTAGTTGCCCTTATGATTAATAAGAAGGGCATCAAATTTAAGGCTTTATGGAGAACACTTTTCGTTATTGCAATCGCTGTTCCCCAGTTCGTATCGCTCCTTCTTATGAATCAGATGCTCCAGACAAACGGCGCTATTAACATAGTTCTTTCTTACTTTAACGGCGGTGTGAATCCGGAAATACAGTTCCTGAACAGCTCTACGCTAATGGCGAGAATGACGGTAATTATTGTAAACCTCTGGGTAGGTATTCCGTACACCATACTTTCAATGTCGGGTATTCTTATGAATATTCCTGAGGACTTGTATGAATCGGCTCGTATTGACGGCGCAGGCCCTGTAAAGACATTTACAAAGATTACGCTTCCTTATATGATTTTTGTTACCACACCTCAGCTTATCACACAGTTTGTTGGTAACATCAATAACTTCAACGTAATCTATCTTCTTACCGGCGGCGGTCCTTCTACAGAGCAGTTCTATCAGGCAGGCAGAACCGATATTCTTGTAACATGGCTGTTTAACCTGACTATGGGTTCACAGGACTACGGTCTTGCGGCGGCAATCGGTATTCTTGTATTTATAGTATGCGCAACTCTGTCGCTGCTGATTTACAACAATTCTAAATCTATGAAGGATGAGGAGGCGTTCTCATGATAAAAAGTTATAAGTTTAGAAGACACGTTGCGAACTTCTTCATTTACGCTCTTCTCATAATTTTAGGTATTATCTGGATTTCTCCGTTTGTTTACCTTGTAATGCATTCTTTCAGAGCTGAAGGTCTTATTGCAGTTGACTACCTTGTTCCTCATGAATGGACATTGCAAAACTACATTGACCTTTTTACAGGTGCAGGCGGAAACGCTTCCATCAATTTTCCGAGATGGTTCCTCAATACATTCGTAGTTGCTATTTTCAGCTGTATTATTTCAACGGTTTCCGTACTTATGGTAAGTTACGCATTCAGCCGTCTGAGATTTAAATCACGTAAAAAGTTTATGAATGTTGGTATGATTCTCGGTATGTTCCCCGGCTTCATGACAATGATTGCTATTTACTATTTGTTAAAGGCAATGAACCTTACAGGTACTCTTGTAGCTCTTGTTATTTGTTACAGCTGTGGTGCAGGTCTTGGATTCCAGATTTCAAAGGGATTCTTTGATACAATTCCGAGAGCTTTGGATGAAGCCGCAACAATTGACGGTGCAACGAAGAATCAGATTTTCTGGAGAATTATTCTTCCTATGTCTAAACCTATTGTAGTTTACACGGTTCTTACATCATTCATTGGTCCTTGGACAGACTTTATTCTTGCTAAGATTATTATGGGTGATAACCTGGATAACTATACGGTTGCTATCGGCTTGCAGAAAATGCTGAGTAATGACTTTATCAATACATACTACAAGCAGTTCCTTGCAGGTTCGGTTATTGTTGCAGTTCCGATTACACTTCTCTTCCTCAAAATGCAGAAGTATTACGTTGAAGGCGTTACAGCCGGCGGCGTTAAGGGTTAATATAATATTATGCTCTTTAGGGCGGCAGTCATTGGCTGCCGCCCATTTATAATTAAGGAAACACTGAATAAATCACGCTAATTAATCAGTGTTTCCTTAACGTAATAACAGTTTAATAGATGAAAGGATATTACTTATGAAAAAACTGCTATCACTTTTACTGTGTGCTGCGATTGTCGGCGGATGTGTTCTTGCGGGCTGTACTTCGCAGGAAAACTCTGGTTCATCAAACTCTTCAAAAGGGGCAAATGCTGACGTTGCAGACCCGATTGAAAATATAAAGGCTGTCGCTTCCGATGATAAATACCGCAACTATTATGAAATTTTCGTTCATTCGTTCTGCGATTCTAACGGAGATGATGTAGGTGACTTACAGGGTATTATTTCACAGCTTGATTATCTCAACGATGGCGATCCCAACAGCGGTGATGACCTTGGAATTGACGGAATATGGCTCACGCCTATTATGCCGTCAAAGTCCTATCACAAATATGACGTTGAGAATTACTACGACATTGACCCCGATTTTGGTACGCTTGAGGATTTTGACAAGCTTATTGAGGAGTGTGACAAGCGTGGAATAAAGGTAATAATTGACCTTGTTCTCAACCATATTTCTTCAAATAATCCCCTTTATTTAAAGGCTGTTGAAGAAGTGAGCGAAGGCAAGCTTGACGGCAATGCTGAATATTTTGAAATTCATCCAAGCACTTATTTTGACAGCGACATTCAGACAAATTCACTTGCCGACGGCTATGAATGCGAAGCTAATTTTTCACACGATATGCCCGAGTGGAACCTCAATTCCGAAAAGACGCGTGAAGAATTTAAGAAGATTGCAAAATTCTGGCTTGACAGAGGTGTAGGCGGATTCAGACTTGACGCCTGCAAATACTACTCGAATAAAAGCACAGACGGCACCGAATTTTTAAAGTGGTTCTATGACACCTGCAAGGAAATAAAGTCTGACGTTTATATGGTCGGTGAAAACTGGTCTGACGATTCTGACATTCAGGAACTTTATAAGTCGGGTATTGACAGTCAGTTTGCATTTAAGTTTGCTCAGTCATCAGGTTTGTTTGTAGAAAATATTGTAACGCAGAACGGCTCGGCAATTGTAAAAAAGGTTATGAATTATGACAAGAAAATGAAAGAGAGCAACGAAAATTCTATCAACGCTCTTTTCCTTTCAAATCATGACCAGGTTAGAATTGCAAACACGCTTGAGGCACAGGGTTTAGGCTACGAAAAACTTGCGGCAGCGCTCTATATGCTCTTTCCGGGCAATCCGTTTATGTATTATGGAGAGGAAATTGGTATTAAGGCTCCTAATACTACCAACGATGCGGCATACAGAACTGCTATGATTTTCGATACTGATAATATGCCAAGCATTTTTGTAAACGGCATAGGAGATGAATTTGACGAGCCGACGGACGGCGGTGTTAAGCAGCAGCTTGAGGATAAGGATTCATTGCTAAATTATTATCGCAGAATCATAAAGATTAAAAATCAGAATCCTGAGCTTGCAAGAGGTACAATTACAGGAATGCAGAGCTTTAACGGTAATAATATCGGTGCTTACTATGTTGAGTACGAGGGTTCAAAGCTTATGGTAATTCATAACTTCAACGCAAAAGAGAGCAAGACCCTTGAAATTACAGACGATATGATTAAAAACGCAGTAGTCAGAGCTGATCTTGTTGCAGAAAGCTCGGACAAGCATATTGAGCTTAAAGACGGAAAGCTTACACTTCCTGCTCAGTCAACAGTTATTCTGAAATCAGCTGAATAAAAATTATTGTTACTTGCTATATCACAAGCTAAGCTAATTTTACTGATTTAGTTAGTGATATAAACCATAATTTAGCTGAGTGCCTCGACACGCAAATCAAGCGGAAAAATCGGATGTTTAGGTAAAAACAGTCGCCCGAATTATAGATTGATATATAGGCAATGTTTAGGAACGTCAGGGAAATTCCCCTGTTAGGGGAAATGTCGCAAAGCGACAAAAGGGTTGCCGTTTTCGCAGAAAAGCCGTCCCCTACAGCAATACAGAAAACGTTTGGTTTTAGCCGTAGGGACACGGCGTGCCGTGTCCGTAGTGATTATCAAACGCAACCGATGATATCTATATTATCGTAACGAACAAACATTTCCGTAGGGGACGGGTTCCCACACGTCCCATTCACAAAAATTGCATTGCATTTTTTGTGTGGACACGGTACACCGTGTCACTACGTCAACACTGCTATAATTACAACACTAAATTATCGTTTAGCACCAAAGCCGATGAAAATTGTAAGCCGATTGCATTTTTGTCGGCTTGTTTTAATTAAGATTTGCGCTAAAAACGGCTTAAAACCTGAATTGCTACGCAAAGTAGCAAAAAATATATCAGATGTAAACTATAATTGCTTGTTTTGCAAAGTGTAATTTTCTATAATCAGGTCAACAAACTAAGGAGGTCATAAAAATGACATTTTCAGAAAAACTTAAAACCATAAGAAAAAAAGCAGGGATGTCGCAGGAAAAGCTTGCGGAGAAAATCGGTGTTTCAAGACAGGCTATTACAAAGTGGGAGACCGATTCGGGAATCCCCGATATTGATAATATGATGGCGCTTTCGTCGCTGTTTAATATTTCGCTTGACGAGCTGCTCTCTAATGAAAAAACGGAGAAAAAGCAGACCGACTATTTATATGAAAGCGTAACCGAATATGACATTGACAACATAAAGCGTTATGATATGAACCTGGGCGGTGCAAATACTTTTGTTTTGTCGGGCTATGACGGCGAGAAAATCCGCGTGCGCCTTGCTTCAAATACACTTTCTGCCATTCAGAGCGATTTCAAGGTAAAAATTGACGACAACAAAAATCATATTGATATAGACATTAGCCGAAAAAACGGTATGACCGAGGCAGACGCAAAAGAACAGGTTATGATTTTCGTTCTGCTTCCTAATAAGTACATCGACAGAATTGAAGCGACAATAAATGCAGGCAAAATTGAGGTTAAGGATCTTAGCTGCGAGAGTCTGGAGCTTGAAACAAAAACAAATAATGTTGTACTTGACGGCTTTGTTGGTACTCTTGAGGTTAACTGTAATCTTGATATGAACATTGTGTGCAACAGCTTGAGCGGTTCGGTTGAAATTAATCAGATTTCGGCAACATCAAGAATCTGCGTTCCCGAAAATGCAGAGTTTTTTGCTGTTAAAAAGGGAATCGGCACAAGTATTTCATATGAAAAGGACGGCAGAAAGACGGACAGCTTCAGTGTTGAAGGTGCAGAAAATGTTATCGAGCTCAACGGAATGAAGAGCGAGCTTGTAATTTATACAAAATAAAGAGGAATTATGAGGATAGAAACAGAAAGATTAATTATTGCAGAGTTGGATATGAGTATGGCGCAGAGCGTTCATCTCAATTCGCTCGACGATGATAACCGCCGTTTTGTACCCGACGAGGTTTTTGAAACGGTTGAAGATGCGGCAGAAACTATAGAATTTCTGATGAATTGCTACAAAACAGGCGACGGTCCGCTTGTGTATCCCATTTTACTGAAAAACGGTGCAAACATCGGTTATGTTCAGGCTGTTCCGTTTGAGAACGCTACGTGGGAAATAGGCTACCATATCGGTGCAGACTACACCAAAAAGGGCTATGCAACCGAGGCGGTAAAGGCATTTTTGCCTGTGATTATGAAACAGCTTAATATTGATGAAATGACAGGTGTTTGCCTTGCAGACAACCATGCCTCGGTTAAGGTTATGGAGCGCAGCGGATTTGTTAAGACTTTTGAGGGAACAGGAAATTATCAAGGTGAGCAACGCAGAATTTGCAAGTTTATCTATCAAAAATGAAACTGAAATGCTGAAAATATTAAAATACGGGAAAATCAATACATTTTTGATTACAAGCGGAAACAGCTCAATATTGATTGATACCGACTGGGCAGGTACTTTGCCTATGTTTTTTAAAGAAATTAAAAAATATGGTGTAACGGCAAAAAGCATAAAGTATATGCTTATTACGCATTATCATCCCGACCATATGGGCATTGTCGGTGAGCTTCAAAAGCTTGGCATACAGCTTGTTGTAATGGATATTCAAAAAAATTATCTTCATTCGTCAGACCGTATCTTTAAAAGGGAAAATCAAGGCGGCTATGTGCCGATAGAAGATGAAAAGGTGCTGACATTATCTTGTGAAGAAAGCAGAAGTTTTTTGAAAAAGATGAATATTGACGGTGAGATTATCCATACTCCGGGACATAGTGATGACAGCATTTCAATAATACTTGATGCGGGAATTGCTATTGTTGGAGATTTATATACTCTGGATACCATTACTGCTTATAATGATGATATTTTGAATGGCAGTTGGAATAAAATACTGAGCCGAAATATAAATAAGGTGTATTACGGGCATGCAAAAGAGAAGAATTTATGTGGAGTTCTTTCAGTTGATGATTTTATGAGAAAAGATGATTGATATGTTTAATGTAAAAAATGCAGATTTTGAAGATGTGAAACTTATGTCTGAAATAATGGTGAAATCGTTTCGCTATGCTTTTTCCGCCTTTATTTCAAAGCAAACAATGGACACCTATACTATTGAAGAAAACTGTCGTGTAATGCTTGAAAATCTTTACATTGAGGGTAAGATGCATTTTCTACTCGGAGAAAAAAGCGGTATGCTTGTGTGGCAGAATGCAGAGGATAATCTTGCAGAAATTGTTGCGATTCACTCTTTGCCCAAAAGCTTTGGCACGGGATTAGGTGAAGCAATGCTGAAAAAAGCACTTTCACAGATGAAAGAGACAGGGCAAAAGTCCGTATTCTTGTGGGCGTTTAAGGAGAATAAACGTGCGCGACGTTTCTACGAAAAGCACGGTTTTACAGTTGACGGCACAGAGAGAATAAGTGAGTTTGACGATGCAGTTGAGGTGCGATATATTAAAAATATTTAGAATTGTAAGACAACACACCGCCTCGTATTTTTTAAGATACGTGGCGGTGTGTTGTTCAACGCTAAAACTTATCTCCCGATTTTGTGCAGAGAGCGGCGATTAGTCCGAAGAAGATTGCGGCGGCAATTCCTCCAGCTGCGCTTGTAAGCCCTCCCGTAAGGATTCCGAGCGCACCGTCCTGCGCAAGAGCTTCCTTCACGCCATCGCACATCACATTGCCGAAACCACTGATTGGCACCGAAGCGCCTGCGCCTGCAAATTCAACGAGCGGTTTGTAAAGTCCGACTGCTCCCAGAATTACGCCGGCAACAACAAATCCCGTAAGTATTCTTGCAGGGGTAAGTTTTGTTTTATCAATAAGAATCTGTCCGATTACGCAGATTAAACCGCCTACCCAGAAAGCATTAATGTAATCCATAATACTGCCCATAATTACGCTCCTTAAAATTTTGTAGTCATTATCAATAATTATTGTTTTCAATTTTTGTTAATAAATTCCCATTGCCTTGAATTTATGTGATGAAAAACTGAATTTTTGTGATTTCGCGTAGTTTTTTTAGAATTTATATACACAAAATCAATTTTTTATAGTATAATCTATAATGTTTAATTCTGCTTGCAAATGATTCAGGCAGACTTCATACAGACTAATTTTAAGGAGTGAAAAGTCACATGGTCGAGGTTAAAAACCTTACAAAATGTTATGGCGACATAAAGGCCGTTGATGACATCAGCTTCACCGTAGAAACGGGTGAAGTTTTGGGATTTCTCGGGCCGAATGGTGCCGGAAAGTCCACAACAATGAATATGATAACGGGATACATTTCTTCAACAAGCGGAACCGTTACCATTGATGGAAGCGAAATCCTTGATGACCCTAAGGAAACGAAGAAAAAAATCGGTTATCTTCCTGAAATTCCCCCGCTTTATGTTGATATGAGCGTTAGGAAGTATCTTGAATTTATGTTTGACCTGAAAAAGGTTAAGCTTCCAAAAAAGGAGCATATTGAAGAGGTTATGCGGCTTGTGCGCATTAGTGAACAGTCGGAGCGTATTATCAAGAACCTTTCAAAAGGTTACCGTCAGCGCGTCGGATTTGCTCAGGCTTTGCTTGGCAATCCGCCCGTACTTATACTTGATGAGCCTACCGTTGGTCTTGACCCTAAGCAGATTATTGAGATCCGCAAGCTTATTAAGAGCCTCGGCAAAAAACATACGGTTATTTTCTCATCTCACGTGCTTTCCGAAATTTCGGCTACCTGTGACAGAATAATAGTTATTTCAAACGGCAAAATCGTTGCAGATGCAAAAACCGAAGAGCTTTCAACCGCCGCTTCGGGCGAACAAAAACTTGCGCTTGAGGTTGAGGGAACTCCTGCTGATGTTATTTCTGCAATAAAGAAGATTCCTGCCGTTATCCGTGTAAACAAAGTTCAGTCTATGCGTGACGATAGGGCTAAATATATGGTTGAATACGAAACGGGCGTTGACGTTCGACGTGATGTTTTCAGTGCTATGTCAAGAATAGGCTGTCCGATTCTTGATATGCAGTCGGGGAATGAAACTCTTGAGGATATGTTCCTCAAGCTGACAACGGCAGACCAGAATAATTATCGTGAAAATGGAGGTAACAGCTGATGGGTGCTATTCTTAAAAGAGAGCTTTCCTCTTACTTTAACTCTGCTACAGCCTATGTTGTAATGGCTATTTACTTTATTTTTTCGGGAATATTCTTTACCGCCATTTGCTTTGGCTACAACACAACAAGCCTTGCAGGTGTGTACGGAAATATGTTCTACATTATTATGTTCATTATCCCGATTATTACTATGAAAACCTTTTCAGAAGAAAAACGTCAGAAAACCGATCAAGCTCTTCTGACCTCTCCGACAAGCCTTACAGAGATTGTTATCGGCAAGTTTTTGGGTGCATTCATACTTTTTGCTGCTTGCTGCTGCATTTTTCTTGTGTATGCTGTTGTTATTTCATTCTATGCAACACCCGACTGGTCTGTAATTCTCTGCACATTTATCGGAATTATTCTTCTCGGTGCTGCGCTTATTTCAGTAAACGTGTTTATTTCTGCACTGACTGAGAGTATGATTATCGCCGCTGTTGCAGGTATGGCCCTCGGACTTCTTATTTCGTTCCTTGGTAATATAGGCGATATAATTTCTGTTGACTGGATTACAACGGTTCTTGAAAAAATCAATCCGCTTAATTATTACACTAACTTTACATACGGAATACTAAGCATAGTAGACATTGTATTTTTCCTGACGCTTACGGGACTTTTCCTTTTCTTTACCGTTCGTGTTCTGGAAAAAAGACGCTGGAGCTAAGGGAGGTTATCTGAATGAACGAAGAAAACAAGGTTCTTACGCCTAATGAAACTCCCGATACAGTAGTGGAGAATACAAAAGAAAAAACTGCACTGCAAAAGGGTGCAGACAACAAAAACGATAAAAAGAATAAGCTGAAAAAGGAAAAGGGAAGCTTTAAGGCTTTTCTTAAATCAAGAAAGGCTCGTCACGGTTCGTTTGCTGTTTTAATTGTCGCTGTGGTAGTGGCAATTGTAATTGTGATTAACATTATCTGCGGATTGATTGTTGATCGTTTTCCCGATTTGAAGCTTGATTTTACGGCTAATCAGTCGTTTGCTTTGCAGGATGATACAATCGACTATGTTTCTCACCTTAACAAGGACGTAAATCTTTACATTCTTAAGTCCGAAGATGATATGGAAAATCAGGGTACATATTTTATTCAGGCTAAAAATCTGCTTGAAAAAATCAAGAGCAATTCAAACGGCAAAATTGATATAAAGTACATTGACCTTACTGCAAACCCGACCTTTACGTCAAATTATCCCGACATTAATTGGAACGGTGAAAGCTCATTCAACTACTTTATGCTTGTTGAGTGCGGCAATCAGTACAGGGCTTTAAATGTAGAAGATTGCTTTGAATATGATGAAACAACCTACAGTGCTTATGGTCAGTACCAGTTTACCGGCACAACTATTGAACAGGCTGTTATTACTGCTATTCTGAACGTAACAACTGACGACAAGGTTGTTGTTGATATGATCAAAGGCAATAATGAGCAGGATTATTCGGCAGTTAAGACATTGCTTGAAAACAACGCTTACAAAGTAAATGAAATTTCGCTTTTAACTCAGGATATTGACAAAGACGCGGAATTTATAATGATTTATTCTCCGTCTGTTGACCTTGACGAGAATGCTGCTGAAAAAATTTCCGAGTGGCTTAACAACGACGGCAAGTACGGAAGAACTCTTATTTATGTTCCATGTATCGACAAGGTCGACACTCCGAATATTGACGCATTGCTTGACGAGTGGGGTATGCAGGTAAACGACGGATACGTTTTTGAGACAAACACTGATTACCTTATCAGCGGCTCAACTCCGTTTGCGTTTATTACAGATTACAGTGATTACTACAAAGATAATCTTAAAAATTCAAAAATCCCCGTAGTTGTCAGCGAAACCCACGATATTATTATCAAAGACAGCGAAATGGCTCACTCACTGCTTACAACTTCTGACAAAGCGGGTGTTCAGCCGTATGATTTTGACGAAAACTGGGATTATCAGGACGCAATTACGGGAGAACCTCTCAATATTGCGGCTGAAGGTGTAAAAACAAACAACGATGAAAAGTCTTCAAGAGTTGTAGTGTTCGGCTCTTACACAATGTTCAGCGAAACTGTTATGAGCTACAACAGCTATAATAACTCCGCATATTTTATGAATGTTGTAAATACAATTGCAGATAAGGACGATACAGGAATAACGATTGAATCAAAATCGTTTGAAAGCGCAGAGCTTGGCGTAACGGATGTTACAACACGTTCGATTATGCTCGCAATCTTTGTATTTATTCTTCCGGCAGCAATTCTTGTAACGGGACTTATCGTGTGGCTTCGCAGGAGGAACAGGTAATGAAAAAGAATACAAAAATTTTCATAGTTGCGGCAATTGCGGCTGTACTGCTGATTGGTTTAATGCTTTTGCTGATTTTTCTGCCAAAGGGCGACGGCGATGGCTCGGCTACCTATGATGAAGGCGTTAAGATGAGTGTTTCAACTGATGCAAACGGTGTTCATCAGGCTACAATCATCACCGACAAAAACGGTAACATTGAAAACAACAGTTACGGCACGCTTGTTGAGTATGACACAAATAAAATTTCAACGATTCACATTGAAAATGCCAAGGGTACGCTTGACATTACGTCAACTACTCCGAAAAATGACAAGGGCCAAACTGATACTACTGTTTACACAATCAAGGGTTATGAGGATTATGAATTACAGCAGGGTGTTGCCGACACGATTGCATCTTCTGCTTCACATCTTGACTTTTCGAAGGTTGTAACTCTTGACAAGGACAAGGCTTCCGAATACGGATTTGACAAGCCGAGGTCTAAAGTAACAATAACCTATGACGATAAGACAAAAGCTGTAATTTACGTAGGCGATGACGCTCCGCAGAGCGCAGGTACTTACGTTAAATTTGGTGACGGCGACGAAATTTATCTTGTTGAAACCGATGCTGTAAGCGCATTTGATTACGGTCTTACCGATCTTATGAGCCTTACAATAAATGATTCAGCAACTGTTTCCGACAACAACATTGCATCTTCAATTGCACTTTCAGGTTCAAACATTGGCAATGAGATTGTACTTGTTCCAAACAATGACGGCAAAAATTCAGCTTCATACAAAATTACAAAGCCTAACGAGGGCTATGCAAGCGAGAGCGAAAGCAGTCTTGTTGAGGGCGCAATCAGAGGTCTTTACGCAGAAAGCGTTAAAATGGTAAACCCGTCCTCCGCTCAGCTTTCTGAGCTTGGACTGTCAAATCCCTATGCAGAGGTAAAGGCTGTTTATCCGGATACTACGGTTGATGTTATCAGTTCAAAGCCTGACGGCGACGGCAAGGTATGTGTAATGGAAAAAGGCGGAAAAGTTGTTTACGTTATGGCTTCTGCAAATCTGCCGTGGGTTACAACAAGCTACGACAAGCTTGTCAGCGATTATGTGCTGAGTCCTAAGATGACATCTCTTTCTCAGGTAAGCATAAACAACGGGAAAAAGACATATGACTTTGCATTGAGCTCAAAAGATGTTACTTCAACCGACAATGAGGGCAGTGAAACAACTACTACCCAGACAAGCGTTAAGTGTGATGACAAGGAAATTGAGCTTTCCTATTTCTCAACGCTGTTCCAGAACATATCCTACACAGAGCTTGCAGATTTGGATTCCGAGAGTGCAAGCGGTACTCCTGTTCTGACAATTACTTACACATACTCTTCCGACAAGAGCAGTGATACGGTAAGCTTTTATGAAACAGGCGCAAACCGTTATGTTGCATCGGTAAACGGTACTTCTGTAGGCCATGTTCACAAGTCAAATATTAACAAGGCTGTAAATCAGGTTGTTGATGTTGCGGCAAACAAACAAATTGACTCGGTATTTTGACGATTAATTAAATATCCGTAAAATGACAGGTCGGTGCATCGCTGTAAGGCGATGCCCGACCGTTTGTTTAATACCGGTATTTGATTAAAAGCAGACTAAGATTAACGAGAACCGGAGCATTAAGATTGTCTATTTTTAATCGGATGTCAGTATTAGTGTGGAGTTTGGGATGTTGAGAGTGAAGTTTTGCTCGCTACGATCTAGATGCTCGTCCGAACACACTTCAAACTATAAAAATTATGTAGACTTTTTTATCAGTGTTTGTTATAATTAAGTTGTGAAAAGGGTGATATATATGAAAACGATAGATTTGGTCGTTCCCTGCTATAATGAGGAAGCAGGACTTGAGCATTTTGTGCTTGAAACCAACAAGGTAATCGACTCGCTTCCCGATTATAGTTTCAGATACATTCTTGTAAACGACGGCAGTCGTGACAAGACGTATCTTGTAATGAAAAGGCTTGCAAAGCAATTTTCTAATATCAAGTACATTTGTTTCTCGCGAAATTTTGGCAAGGAGGCTGCAATGTATGCAGGGCTTCAACATTCAACGGCAGACTATGTTGTTGTAATGGACGCAGACTTACAGCACCCGCCGCAAATTTTTCCGCAGATGATTGAGGCTCTTGAAAAAGAAGGCTACGATTGCTGCGCAACAAAGCGCGACGAACGTGAGGGCGAAAGCAAATTCAGAGGTATTTTCTCTAAGATGTTTTTTAAGATTTCCAACAAGCTTACTGACGTTAAAAACCCTTACGGCGCAATGGACTACCGTATGATGACAAGGCAAATGGTTGATTCAATCCTTGAACTCGGCGAGGTTCAGCGCTTTTCAAAGGGAATTTTTTCCTGGGTAGGGTTTAATACAAAATGGATTTCGTTCAAAACGGTTGACCGTCAGCTCGGAACTACAACGTGGAAGTTTTCGAGCCTGTTTAAATATGCGCTTGACGGAATTACCTGCTTTTCAGTTGCACCTCTGCGATTTACGGCTGTTATGGGCGGCTTTATCTTTATAATATCGCTTATCTATATTATAATAACGCTTATTCAGACATTGTTCTTAGGAATAACCACTCCCGGTTATGTTACAACGCTGTGCGCTGTACTGTTTCTGGGCGGTATTACTGAAATGTCAATCGGTATCTTAGGTGAGTACATCGGCAGAATTTATATGGAGTCAAAGGATAGACCGATTTACATAACAAAGTACTCAAATTTTGAGGAAGATAACAACGAAGAAAAGGATAGTTAATAATGAAAAATTTTATCAAGCAGTTTTTCGACATTAAATTCTGGAAGTTTATAATGGTCGGAATCCTCAACACAATCGTGGGAATGGGACTTCAGTTTCTGTTCTTTAACCTCTGCGGATGGGACGAATGGATTTCGTCAATTGTGGGTTACATTCTGGGCAGTATTCTAAGTTACTTCCTCAACAAATATTTCACCTTCAAAAACAAGGAGAAGGGCTGGAAACCGATTGCGAAATTTGCACTTAACATTGCCGTTTGCTACGGACTCGCTTATGGCATAGCAATTCCGCTTACAAAATGGATTTGCGTTGCAAATTCGCTGACGATGTTCGGTTGGACTGTTGACAAATTCGCAGGCAACGCTTCAATGCTCGTTGGTTCATGCTTGTTTGTTGCGTTCAATTATATAGGTCAGAGATTCTTCGCTTTTAAGGAGAAAAAGTAATACTATATTATATGTAAATTAAATGTAAATATATTGTATTTTAAGTCGGACAGCGGCACTTAGCCGTTGTCCGATTTTATGTTTAAAAATATTACAAAAGTCTTTAAAATCAATTTTACAAAAAATTTGCGCAACAAGCAATATGGTTAATATTTATTCTGAAACAGTGTGAAAAGGCGGCTGATAGGCATAAAATTGTCGATTGTGGTTATTGTAATATTTCTGTAATGGATGTCATAAAATAGTTACAAATTGGTAATAAATTGATAACAAAATGATGACAAATCAATTTCTTGCAAATTGAACATATTTTTGCAGGAGAAAACAGGGTAAAAGCTCAAAATAATAATGCTAATTGAGAAAAATACCCATAATTATTGTGAAAAATCAACAAAAAACTGAATTTAAATCAGGTTGACATATCCAAAAAGCAAGCTTATAATTGCCAACTGTACCAAGCGGTCTTGCAAATTTCCTGCAAAATTGCTTTGTGCGTGAAGGTATTTGAAGCAACATAACGTTGCACGTATTTCGGGAAAAGAGTTGTGTTAATCACAGCAGTGCTCGAACAGAAAAAATTGCAAAACACAAAAAACAAAAAAGGAGTTATTACAATGAGATTTACAGCGGATATACTTCGCATTGCAAAATCAGCCGCAGCGCTGATACTTGCAGCAACGGTTGTCCTCGGTTCGGTTATTACCGTTGCGGCTGCGATTCAGTCGTATGATAACAGTGCCGAAAACTCGGAAAATAACAACGGATTCAAAAGCAAGGTTGAGTATGAGCTTTCAAACGGCGACCTTGTAGTTACAAAAAACAACGATTTTAATCTTGACGTAACAATTATCGACGCAAATAAAATTACAATCAATAACGGCGGTGACACTCAGGTCGTTCACCTTGCCAAGGGAACGGTTACAGACGCTCTGAAAAAAGCAGAGATAACCCTTGCTGAAGATGAAATTTCCGTTCCTGCGCCTGACAGTAAAATTACAGGTGATACGGAAATCAATATTTATAAGACAAAAACGGTCAGCGTAACAGCCGACGGCAAGACAAAGGACGTTAAGCTTGCGCTGGTGAATGTGTACGACGCTCTTAACTATGCAGGCTATGAGGTTGACGATGATGATATTCTAAGTACCTCACACAGCGATGACGTTGAAAACATCAATGCCGTAACAATCAAGCGTGTTACTTATAAAACTGAGTCTACGAAAGAAAAAATTGCTTATGACACAGTCAAGAAAAATTCTGACAAAGTTGAGCTTGGCGAAACAAAGGTTAAGACAAAGGGCAAAGACGGTGAAAAAATCGTTACCCGTGAAGTAAAATACATAGACGGTAAAAAGAGCTCGGATAAAGTTGTTGCTGAAAAAAGAATAAAAGAACCGGTTGACAAGGTTGTTCTTGTCGGAACAAAGGGTGCGGCAACAAGCGGCGGAGCGGGAACCTTTACCGATTCAAACGGCGTAACGGTTGCTTACAGCCAGATGCTTACCGGCTCGGGTACTGCTTACACTGCTCCCGCAGGTGCAGGAACAGCAACAGGCGTGCCGGCTTACCACGGCGGTGTTGCAGTTAATCCCAACATAATTCCATACGGTTCAAAGCTCTACATTGTTTCAACAGACGGCAGCTTTGTTTACGGCTACGCAACTGCTGTTGATACAGGCGGAGCGCTTATGGACGGCTCGGCTATTGTAGACTGCTTCTACAACACCTATGACGAATGCGTAAACTTCGGCAGACGTGACGTTAACGTTTACGTTATTGCATAAGGAAACACTTTAATAAAAATTCCATTGTAAATGATATTAGCGGACAGCTTCGACTGTTCGCTTTATCTTTTTGTTGATAAATCTTCCGGTTCTTTTTTAAATATAAATGTTGATTTATGCGTTGCAATGCGTTATAATAAAATATAACTTTGAAAATCACCTTTGAAAGGATTATTTTTATGAAAAGATTTATTGCCGCAATTTTATGCGTAGGACTTATTGCAGCTGTTTCAGTAGGCTGCGGATATAAGGACGCACTTTCAAAAGAGAATAAAACAACTACTCAGGCTACCGAAGCTACGGGCAGTGCTGCTACGGCAGATGAGGTTGATGCTAAAAATTTTGAAGATAACCTCAATGGTTTGAGCAATTATTTTGCTAAGAAAGGTTATATTACCACTAAGGACGGAAAAATTGACGAAAGCACTGTAACCGTAATGGACGCATCTCTTATCGGTGCCAAGGAAGGCAAAAAGTATGCCGCAAGCTACGGCGGAAAGGCAATTACAATTGAGCTTTATGAATACAATGTAAATAATCTTAACGATACTGCAAAGGTCGTTGTTGATTCCGTAAAGACCGACGGAGAGTTTACAATTCTTGATTTGCCGTCGGTAAAGGCGTACCTTTCAAATAACGGCAGGTATATTATGGTTTACACGGATGACAGCATTGACAACGCAAACCCCGACAAAGAGTCGGATAACTATAAGCACCGTGAAGAAGTAATAAAGAATTTTAAATCTTTTATTTAATTTGGAATTTAAGGTCGGAGCGTTATTAAAAAGTAATGTTCCGACCTGATTTTTGTTTGGTATTTGTTTAGATTGAGTTGGCGGTTTTTTATTAAGATAAACGATAATTTAGCATAGTGTGGAGTTAATGGTCGGTCGAGTGCCTCGACACGCAAATCGAGCGAAAAAATCGGTTTTTTAGGTAAAAACGGTTGCCCGAATTATAGATTGATATATAGGCAACGTTTAGGGAGGTCAAGGATGCCATCCCCTACTACAATGTTAATGCTAAAAGTTGTCAAATCAGGAATGATAATTAAATCAATTTTAATGTAGGGAACGGTCTTGACCGTTCCGATTCCA
>CATXZD010000019.1 GCA_958403905.1 uncultured Ruminococcus sp. | reverse complement strand
AGGGTATTCGTTCATTTTTAGGAGTAATCGTTCAAAGATAGAAAAAGGGCTCCTATATTAGAAGCGCTCTATTACTTAACATAGAGAATCCCTTTGACAATTCGGACAATACACACTGCTTCTGCCGCCGATAACAGTACGGCATAATGTATTCCCGCAATTCGGACAGGGTTCGCCATTATGTCTGTACACTTGTAAAAAAGGCGTGTTTCGGTAGTCCTGTCCTTTTGTTTGCAAGTAATCCTCCGGCGTGATACGGTTTTTCTCTATAAAATAGGACAGACATTCGGGAATCTCCGCAGCAAGGCACAACCATTCCTCTGCCGCTAAACTGTTTGCCGGACGGACAGGGCTGATCCTTGCCCGAAACAGAATTTCATCGGAATAGATATTGCCGATTCCTGCAACAACACTTTGGTCGAGCAAACATTCCTTGATTGTCTTTTTTCGCTTTCCGAATCGGCTTTGCAAATATTCGGCGTTACACTCGGCAGACAGCGGCTCAAGTCCCAATTTACCGATTCCGCTATATGTATCTTCTTCACCGTTTTGTATCAGCCAAAAGCGCCCGAAACGGCGGGTATCGGAAAAACGCAGCTCCGTTCCGCTATTTAACTGCATAATGATATGTGTGTGCTTTTCCATCGGATAGTCAGGCGGCGTAACAAGCAAGCAGCCTGTCATTCGCAAATGCAGAATGATTCGGATTTCATTTGTCAAATGGATTACTAAAAACTTTCCTCTGCGTGCCATAGAGGATATGGCTTGTCCCGTAACGGCTTTACAAAACTCAGCGCTGCCCGGCTGTGCGATAACCTCCGGGCGATTGACGGTAACTTTTTCGATAGTAAGTCCATTTATCTGCGGCTCTATCACGCTTTTTATCGTTTCTATTTCGGGTAGTTCAGGCATTGTTTCCACCGCCTTTTCTTGCTGATTTCTTGATTTCGCTGTGGTAGAAATAATTAACGATCACAGGCGGAGCATCGAAAGGACGGCTCATACTGTCATCATTCGTCACATAATCAAGACCGATATGGGCGGCGTATTCTTTTAGCTCTGTGTCGAGCGCTTCCCAATACCTGCGGTCGTTTCGGTTATAAATATCCTGATACAGCGGCAGGAGAGCAGGATATTTCTCTTTGATATACTCCATAATGACCGCCTTGCAACTGCCGCGCAGATTAAGATTTTCCAGCCAAATAAGATTGCAATGCTCCTTTGCTCGTTCAATAATCGCCTTGACATCGGTAATGCCGGGAAAGATAGGCGAGATAAAACAGGTTGTGCGAACGCCCGCTTTATGAAACGCTTTCATAGCGGCAAGTCTGCGTTCGATAGACACCGCTTTATCCATATCATTTTTGAACGCTTCGTCAAGCGTATTGACCGACCATGACACACGGGCGTCGGGGAATGTCTTTATCAAATCCAAGTCCCGCAGAATCAAATCCGATTTTGTGGCAACGGAAAGTTTTGCTCCGCTGCCTTGCAGTTTGGTCAGCAAGGCTCTTGTACGCCCGTAGATTTCTTCCTGCGGATTGTACGGGTCTGTCACCGAACCGATAAACAGTTCCTTGCCCGCATATTTCTTCGGGTTCTTAATTTTATCCCAATGTTTTACATCAAGAAATTCGCCCCACGGTTCGGGGTGATTTGTAAACCGCTTCATAAAAGAAGCATAGCAATATTTACAAGCGTGGGGGCAGCCGACATAAGGGTTGACCGAATACTCACAAACGGGTAAATTGGATTTTGTTATTATATTTTTTGTTTCTATTTCTTTTATAATCATTTCCATCTTCCAAAGCGTATTTGTTTGTCTATGTCGGGTTTATATTGCTCTAATTGCGGTTCTTCGGGATTTGCGTAACCAATACCGATAAATACGGGTATCATATAAGTCGGCGGCACTTTTAGTTTTTTCTTAACGATGTCGTGTTCTTTATTCAGCGGTATGCGCATTGAGCAGGACAAACCTTCTGCCGTTGCCGCTAAAAAGATATTTTCTATCACACACCAAATCGTGGCAAAGGGATTTAGTTTTGAAACATACTCGCCGTTCAGTTCTTTTGATTTGAATAAAGGAATAATCACATACGGTGCTTCTTTTAGCATAGTATACTGTTTGGGCATAGCGTAACCGTACATTTTTTGCCCCAATGTAATCGGATAAGGTCTGGGCATATTCAGATACCTGTCGGCATCAAATTTATCCGAGGTAGCTTTGGCTTCGGAAAAAGCATATTCTTTTTCCTCGTCGGTTCTTAAAACGATAAAATGCCAATTACGGTTATGATCCCAAGTAGGCGCTTTGTTTCCTGCTTCCAAAATTCTTTTAATGACCTCAAAATCAACTTCTGTATCTAAAAATTCCCTCGTCGTTTTCCTTTTGTTAATTGCTTCGTAAAGTTCCATAATTCAATCCTCCGTTTCCTGATCACCATTTGCCAAAGTGCAAGGTATCTTTTACTTGGCGTTCTACCTGTTCTACAACAACAGCGTTCTCTGCCGGGTAGCCTATACCAATATAGCAAGGCATCATATATCCGTCCGGCACACCTAAAAAAGATACAACTTTCTTTCCCTCCTCACCGACCGGAATACGCATAGAACAGGATAAACCTTCCGCTGTTGCGGCAAGAAAAATATTTTCCACAACACACCAAACAGATGATAAGCTGTTCAGACCGTTGATAGCTGTTGCATTAAAAAGTCCTGTACCACCTTTGAATAGAGGAATCACCACATACGGTGCGTTCAGCAGCATAGTATATTGTCTGGGCATAGCATAGGCATACATTCTTTGCGGTGTTGTTCCCATGGAAGAAACAGCGTTTCTTTCTTCCTGTGTAGCACTCCATGCTTTCACAAATTGCAGTGCATTTTCTTTTTCTTTGCTATCGTGCAAAACAATAAATTCCCATTTCCGCTGATGATCGTGAGTAGGAGCTTTCAGGCCGGCAGCAAGGATTCGTTCTAATGTTTCTTCTGAAACACCTTCATTTTTCCACTCTCGGACAGTGTGTCGTAGATTGATGACCTCGTAAAATTCCATTATTCAGTCCTCCTTGATTTCACTGAATTTCTTTGCCATTTGATTAGAAAACAGCGTTGTAAGCCGCACTAATTCTGCAATATCTTCGCCAGACATATCTAATTCAGCCATTGCGTCAATCTCGGCATTCGCAGCAGGGAGAATAATTTTAGCTGCGTATTCCTTACCTGCGTCTGTGAAACGAACAATCTTATTGCGTCGATCTGTTTCGGATTCCGTTAAGGATATGTAACCGAGCTTCCAAAACTTTTTGATAATAGCGCTGACGGTTTGCTTGGTAGCCGACAACCGTTCGCAAATTTCCGATTGCAAGCAACCGTCCGGCACAAACCAAACAATATCAAGCACAAACAATTCTTTTGCGGTAAGGTTATACTTTCTTGCATACAATTCATAGGCAGCAAACTGAATATCCCGCAGCCTGCAATATTGATTGACATAGTTTCTGACTTCTTCTCGGTTCATTGTTTTTCTCCTTTCCAATGTCAGACGGTCTAATATTGTACTTTTATTTTAGCACATGGCTCCATTTTTGTCAATAGACCGTAATATTATTGCAAATTCGACTTTTAGAATGTGGGGACAATGACGACTTATGGATTATGCTTTTCCGAAAGAGGGGTTCACCGAAGCAACCTTGTATCAAACTCAAGTTTTTTCTTTTTGGCTTTTTACATCGTATTCATAAGGTCAAGCAACAATCGCTTCTGTTCGTCGCTTAAGGAACTCCACCTTGAAAACAATTTCTGCTGTTCAGGCGTCAGCGCATGAGGCTTGTCACCTTCCGAAAAGAACTGTGCCAATGTAATCCCAAAGACCTTACAAACCGCTTCCAGTGTTGGCAGCGTTGGTGCGTTATTCTATTTGTAACGGTAGAATGAGAAAGGTTCGATTCCTTTGCCAAGCGATAATCCGTCCATCCACGTTCTTCCATTAACTGTTTAATTCTTTTTTGCGCATCAATGCCATCCCCTTCTCATTTGTATTTATTATAATCCCCGAAATGGTTGTATAATAGTCACAATGGGTAGATAGAAAATATCCCAAAAGAGATATATCATGTTTACCTTTTAGGCATTGGGATAATACTATTAAAAACGCAGGAGGACAAACACAATGGAAAAACACGACAACTTCTTTGAACGGTTAGCCCGTGAACGAAACATCACTGTTGAAGAAATGAAGCAAATCATTTCAGGCAGAATTGAACAAGGTCTTCACGATCCAGACCCGGAAAAGCGCAAAGCATGGGAGGCTATTCCCTGTGAAGGAGATATACCTACGCCAGTGGAATGGTTAAAGTACACCGTAGAGAAATTGGAAATGGACGGTCGAGATGATTTGTTGCGGTGGTAATCAAGCTAATAATTTAATCTTTGATAGAATCCCAATTGATGTTATAACAACAGACGAGGTATTGGCTCTGCAGTACGATTTATGGTTCAATTTATAAAATAGGACTTACAGATTGTTTTAGATCTGTAAGTCCTGTTTTTCATTTCTCCCCAAGATAATATCTCGGCTTTCCCTGTGTTTTCTTACCATACTCAATCGCTTCTGCTGGACAACCTGCGATGCATGCCATGCAGTGAGTACACTCTTTGCCCCAAACGGGTTTACCATTCACTATTTTAACATTATTCAAAGGGCAGCGTCTCTCGCATTTACCGCAACCGGTACATTTATCTGTCACGGTAAATCCTTTCGCACTGATCATCATTGAGTACATGATTGGATTGAGAACCTTTGACATGATTGCTTTGCCTGGCTGCTCTTTGGGAAGTATCTGCACATCACGGATGGTTTCTGCAATCTTTATGATTTTCGGTTCCGCTTCTTTCAAGACTTTGTCATTGACCTCTTTTGGTTGTGTGCCGCCGCCGGCAAGATAACCTTGCGGCATTACAACAGAGTTAAAGCCTAACAGTGAGAATTCTTTTTCACCGCACAATTTTTCCACATACTGAACGGTAACCCAAGGTGTTGCCGCACAGGTGCCGACAAAGTATGTTTTTGGTGTTCCGCTGAAATTCACCTTACGGATATATTCTTCCATCACACGCGGAAGTCTGCCTGCATAAACCGGACCAACAAAAACAAAAGGCTTTTCCGATCGGATTGCGTTGTAGTCGCCACTTTTGATTTTTTGACCGATTGAGATGAGCTCATCCCCTGAAATCTCCTCAATCCTCTTTGCGACATAACGGCTGTTTCCCGTTCCACTGAAATAAAGTACCATATGGCTACCTCCTGAAAGTGCAATTTTTCTTTTTACATCGGAAGTATACCATATCAAGGACAACTCACGGTAAACTGGAACGGGATATTACACTATTTATCATTTTTTCGGAAGAGAGACGGAGAATGCCGCGCCTTTCCCCGGAGAACTATCTACTGTGATAGTTCCTTTGCACAATTCAACAATTCGTTTTACAAGGGCGAGACCGAGACCGTTTCCCTCTGCTTTGCGAGAGTTGTCTCCCTGATAAAATTTTTCCATCATGTGCTTTTGCACTTCTTCCGACATCCCGTTGCCATGATCTGCAATCGTGACGGTAAGCATGGCATCCGTCTGTCGAATGTTAATATGGATAACTCCACCGTTTGGCGAATGCTTAATTGCGTTGTCCAGAATATTGATCCATACCTGACATAAAAGCTGTTCGCTCCCGTAATAGATTTGTTTTGGCATTTCCATATCGAATTCAATATTTTTCTCCGCCCATTTGTTTTCCAACACTAAGACGGCTTTCCGAAGCTGTTCGTCTAAGCGAAATTCCTTATTATTCAAAACCGTTTCCTGATTTTCTAACTTAGACAGCATTAAAATATTGCCGGAAAGGTTTGTGAGCCTGCGGGAGTTTTCCAAAATTTTTTCTACATAATGATCGTGCTTTTCATCGGACAGCCTGTGGTTTTGCAAAAGCGTCGCATATCCCTCGATTGCTGCAATCGGCGTTTTGAACTCATGAGAAACATTTGCTACAAAATCGCTGCGCAGTGTTTCGATATGAGATAAATCGTAGGTCATGGCATTAAAACGCTGAGCCATTTCCCGGATTTCCATAATCCGTTCGTTTTCTGAAACCTTAACCTCAAAATTCCCCTTGGAAAGCTCATCAAACGCATTGCTGATATTCTGAACGGGATGAATAATTAACTTGCCGACATACACAGCGACAGCGCATCCGATCAGCAGACTTCCTGCGAGTAAAACGAGAATTGGAATATGTCTGATACGCGGATCAACCGAAATAATCTGAAATTTGTAAAGCACAAGCCACAGCACGGTGATCAGCAAAAAAACGGCTGCGATTGTTGCGAAAACCAGTCCGGCAAAATAGAGCCATAATTTAGAATGCGGTTTTTTACTCAACTTTTTTCACCGCCTTATATCCAAGTCCCCGGACAGTGACGATTTCAAAATCCGTGCAGTCCGAAAATCTGTCCCGCAAACGATTGATGTGGGTGTTTACCGTGCGCTCATCCGTTTCACTGAACATTCCCCATATCTCGTCCATAAGCTGCGGTCGGGTGAAAATTTTATTTGGATAAGACAGGAGCTTGTAAAGCAGATAGAATTCCTTCTGCGGCAAAATTGTTTCTTCGCCGTGTATCGTAACCGTAAGAGCGTCGTAGTCGAGTACAGTGTCCCCGACCGTAATCTTCTTCTCGCTCTGAATCTTCGCACGCCGCAAAAGGGCTTCCACTCGCAGTACAAGCTCCCTTACATTGATCGGCTTTATCATATAATCATCCGTTCCAGCGCGAAATCCCTTTTGCATATCGTCAAACTGATCCTTGGCTGTAACCATCAGAATCGGAAGATCCATTTTTGCTTTCCGAACAGATTTGGTAAGTTCATACCCATCCATACCCGGCATCATAATGTCAGCTACAATTAAGTCAATATACTCTTTATCCATAATTTCCAACGCTTCCAAACCGTCTGTCGCAGGAATGCACTGATAGCCGCTGTCGGAAAGAACCGTGCAAAACAGTTCCCGCATATCGGCGTTATCTTCCACAACAAGAATATGAAACATAATCACGCCCTCCTTGTCCTTTATTTCTTTTATTATACCATGGAAAAGACACGCCAATGTAAACAAATTAAGGCTTTTTATTTCTATATCTTAAAATCAACCGTCTCGATTTTCTTTACCGACGAAAAAATTCGTAAATAATTCACGATTATATGGTATAATAGTTTAAGTAGATAAACGAAAGGCGGCGCAATTTATGGCTGAGCATGGTAAAGAGATTAAACAGCTTGCAGAAGAATTTGAAAGCTGTCAAAAGGTTTTGTTGGCGCTGGGCGATGAAAACCGTCAGCACCTTATCCTTGAAATGATGAAAATAGAAGACTGCGGCGGCGTGCGTGTCGGCACTATTACGGAAAAAACCAATCTGTCCCGTCCTGCGGTATCCCATCACATTCAGATTCTGAAAGAGGCAGGTATTCTGAAAATGCGCCGTGAGGGCACCAGGCACTATTACTATTTTGATGCGGATACTGAAGCAATGAACCGTTTGATTCATATGCTGGAGCACGCTAAGAGCTTTATGGAGCAGCTGCCCGACAGGAGTGCGAAAAAATGATAAAAGTACACATTTTTCATACAGGGCGTGTGCGGGTGGATCAGGCGATCCCCCACAGAGAGAAAAATCCGCTTGCTGTAACTGGGTTTCTGCGGGGAGAGAAAAAGAAAATCACCCTGCCGGTATCCTGTTATCTGATTGAACATCCGAAAGGAAAAGTTTTAATCGATACCGGTTGGGACTCCAAGTATGTGTTCGAAAGACCGAATGTTTTTTTGAACAGTATCAGCAAACCGATTATAAAGTCTAGGGAAAGCGTTGACTGCAAACTGGAAAAAGTCGGTATCGCCCCAACAGATATTGACTATATCTTTTTCAGCCACATGGATTTCGACCATACAAGCGGACTGCGGCTCGTACAGGATGCAAAACACATCATGGCGGCAAGAGAAGAAATTGCAGACAGCAGAAAATATTTTTTCCGCTATGTGAAAAGTACATGGAAGTTTACCCGGATTGAGCCGTTTGACTATGTGCAAACAGGTATCGGTCCTGTGGGAAAATCTTATGATGTGTTCGGTGACGGCAGCATTCTTCTAATCAATACACCGGGTCACAGCCACGGGCTGTTCAGCGCAAAAATCACCGGAGATGGTGGCAGCTATGTGGTTTTAGCGGGAGACACTGCCTATACGCAGAAATCTTTCAGAGAACGGATTATTCCCGGATTTACGGTGGATACCAAGTTGGCAAAGAAATCACTTGCATGGGTTTGCGACTGTGCCGCGGATCCGCATTGCCGGTTGGTTGCCACCAATCATGACCCGTCTGTCAAAGAACAGGTCATAGAACTATGAGAAAGGATTGCATTTTCTTATGCTTGTCAAAATAATTGTCTGCCTGATTGCGGGTGTGGGAGCAGGATTCGGTACGGGACTTGCGGGACTGTCCGCAGCCGCCGTGATCGCGCCGATGCTGGTGACATTTCTTCATGTAAACGCCTATGAAGCCGTGGGCATTGCGTTGGCTTCCGATGTCTTAGCCTCGGCTGCTTCGGCTTACACCTATAAAAAGAACAAGAACCTCGATGTGAAAAACGGTCTTGTCATGCTGGTCTCCGTTTTAGTTTTTACGCTGGTGGGCAGCTATTTGGCATCCCTGCTTCCGCAGACGGCAATGGGTGGGTTTTCCATGTTCATGACATTATTTGCGGGACTGAAATTCATTTTCCGTCCCGTCATGGAGGCAAAGGAAAGCAACAAAAACCGAAGCAAACAAAAAGCCGCTGTTCAGTCTATTGTCTGCGGAGCGGCGGTCGGCCTGATCTGTGGCTTTGTGGGCGCAGGCGGCGGTATGATGATGCTTTTAGTATTAGTCAGTGTACTGGGCTATGAGCTGAAAACTGCGGTGGGAACCAGCGTGTTTATTATGACCTTTACTGCGCTGACCGGAGCGGTCTCCCACTTCGCCATCGGCGGCGGAATCACCGATTACTCGGTTTTGATTATGTGTATTATTTTTACCTTAATCGGCGCCATGCTGACCGCAAAATTTGCCAACAAAGCGTCACCAAAGGTAATGAACCGAACGCTTGGATTCGGACTTGCGGCGATGAGCATCGCCATGATTATCGTCAATTATATCAAATAGGAGGACGGAACATGAAAACAGGAATCGTTGATGTCGGCGGAGGACTGCGTGGCGTATATGCCGCCGGAATTTTTGATCACTGCCTGGATAAAAACATCCAATTCGATCTCTGTATCGGTGTATCGGCGGGAAGTGCAAATGTCACTTCCTACATAGCCGGACAGAAAAAAGGAATTATGCGTTTTATACGGAATATCCGTTCCGCAGAGAATACATGAGCCTGCGAAACTTCCTTTTCAAGAAATCGTATTTGGATCTGGATTATGTTTACGGCACGCTGAGTAATGCGGACGGTGAAAATCCTCTGGATTATCCAAGCATTATCAGCAGTCCCATCGAATTTTTAGCGGTAGCCACCGAAGCCGAAACAGGAAACGCCAAATACTTTGATAAAAACGATCTGCATCAGGATGATTACAGTATCCTGAAAGCATCATCGGCGATCCCCTTTGTGTGCCACCCGTATGAGGTGAACGGTACTCCCTATTATGACGGTGCTTTGAGCGATACCGTTCCGATTGAAAAGGCATTTGAATGCGGCTGTGATAAAGTGGTTTTAATCCTGACCAAGCCGAAGGATATCCTGCGGACAATCGGCAAAGACGGTGTGTTTGCCGACAGGATACAGAAGAAATATTCGCGCTCAGCCGAACGTTTGAGAAACCGTGTCAAGCAGTATAACCGCGGCGTTGCTCTGGCAAAGGAATATGAAGTTCAGGGGAAAGCGCTCATTATTGCCCCTGACGATACCTGTGGCGTTGATACCCTGACAAAGAATCTGGACGCACTGCAAAAGCTGTATGAAAAAGGATACCGGGACGCAAAGGCGATACGCACCTTTCTCGATAAAGAATAAACAGGAGGAATCTATCATGAGTATTACAGAAGCGATGAAAGCGCGCCACAGTGTACGGCGGTACAAAAATCAGCCGATCAATGCGGAGACAATTTCCGCTTTGCAATCAGAAATTGACGCCTGCAACAAAGAAAGCGGGTTGCATATCCAGCTTGTTACAAGCGAGCCGAAAGCCTTTGACGGATTTATGGCGCATTACGGAAAATTCAGCGGTGTAACAAACTATATTGCGATAATTGGGAAAAAGGATCCCGCGCTTGACGAGAAATGCGGTTACTTCGGAGAACGATTGGTGTTAAAGGCGCAGGAACTCAGCTTGAACACCTGTTGGGTAGCGATGACCTACAGCAAAATCAAAACCGCCTTTACCGTGGGACAGGGAGAAAAACTATGTGTTGTCATCGCGCTCGGATATGGAGAGACTCAGGGCGTTCCGCACAAATCCAAATCGATCTCCGAGGTGTCCAAATCTGAGGGGACAATGCCAGATTGGTTCAAAAGCGGCATGGAGGCTGCGCTGCTTGCGCCCACGGCTATGAACCAGCAGAAATTTCTGTTTACACTGAACGGCGGCAAGGTATCTGCGAAAGCCGGAATGGGCTTTTACACGAAGCTTGATTTAGGAATCGTCAAATATCACTTTGAAATCGGCGCGGGAAAAGAGAATTTCGAGTGGGTATGAATGATAATCACCGTCCTGCAAATTCAAAATTGCTTCATCGGCGTGAACGAAAGCTCTCTTTACCGATAGAATCTCCGAAAATAATGCGTAAAAGATTAGGCAATAGATCATATATGCAAAATCACCTGTTCAAGTTGGCAGGTGATTTTTTGTCCTATAAATTCAGTTTATCTCCAGTTTATCTTCGCGTGTCCGTGAGTTTATCTTGATTTGATATACTATCGGCACAAGAACAGGAGGTAGTTTTATGTTACAACTGAAAAACATTGTAAAAACTTATGTAACCGGAGATATGAAGCAGGACGCTCTGAAAGGCGTCAGCATCAATTTCCGGGAAAACGAATTCGTTTCTATTCTCGGACAAAGCGGTTCGGGAAAAACAACGATGCTCAATATCATCGGAGGACTTGACCGCTACACCAGTGGTGATCTAATTATTAACGGTGTGTCTACAAAAAAATATAAGGATGCTGATTGGGATTTTTATCGTAATAACTCTATCGGCTTTGTTTTTCAAAGCTATAATCTAATTCCTCATCAAAGCGTACTCGCTAATGTGGAAATGGCGCTGACCTTAGCCGGCGTTTCCAAAAAGGAACGCAAGCAAAGAGCGATCGCCGTGCTGAAAAAGGTAGGACTTGGCGATCATATCCACAAAAAGCCGAATCAGATGTCCGGCGGACAAATGCAGCGTGTTGCGATTGCCCGTGCGCTGATCAATAATCCCGATATTCTGTTAGCCGACGAGCCAACCGGCGCTTTGGATTCCGAAACCAGCGTACAGATTATGGAACTGCTGAAGGAAATCGCAAAGGATAAGCTGGTCATTATGGTTACCCATAATCCAGAACTGGCCGAAGAGTATTCCACGCGCATCGTAAAGCTGCGGGACGGTCAGATTACCGGTGATTCCAATCCCTATACGGAAAAGGAAGCTCCGGCGGAACCGAAAAAGCGAAAGAAAATTTCCATGTCCTTTTTTACAGCGCTGTCCCTTTCCTTCAACAATCTGCGGACGAAAAAAGGACGCACACTGCTCACGTCCTTCGCCGGGTCTATCGGTATTATCGGAATTGCCCTGATCCTTGCCCTTTCTACGGGAATGAACGCTTACATTGCAAATGTTCAGAAAGACACAATGGCTTCTTATCCGATTACGATCAGCAGCGAAGCCATTGATGTTTCAGGCGTCATGGGGATGCGCGGTGAAATTGTAGGCGAAATACGCGGCACAAACAAGACTGAAAACGAACATCGCACCGGTGTATTTGCGGATTACAAAGATATTGAAACCAGTGAAAAGATTTCCTCTAATATCGTGGAAAACAATCTGACCGAATTTAAAAAGTATCTGGATAATCCTGACAGCGAAATCAGACAGTATCTCGGCGAAAACGGTATCATTTACACTTATGATGTGAATTTCAGTGTTTATTCTCACGATGCAGACGGAAAGCTGATCGACAGCGACAGCGAAATCGAGGCATCCTCTGCACCGATGGGTGGCGGCAACAAGGGACAAGTGGAAATCCTGAATAAACTAAAAGGCTCTGCCGTCATTGGCGGTGGTTCTTCCTCCGGCGCAGCTAACTTCTCCGAGCTTATGGTTGGATCAGACGGGAAAGCGGTCAGTCAGGTGGTTACTGACAGTTACGATGTGCTGTATGGCGCTTGGCCGGAAGAATATAACGAAGTCATCCTTGTTTTGAATGAGAATAACGGTATTTCAGCAAGTACGCTTTATCAGTTAGGCCTTATTACGGAAGAACAGTATGAAGCGGCTGTTAAAAAAATAGAAAACGGCGAGACTGCCGATGAAATCAGCTTTGAATATGAAGACATTTGCGGTCATACATTCTATCTTGTTCCTGCCTGCGATCACTATATCGAGAATGAAAACGGTACCTTCACCTATATTGATGACATCACGCTGAACGAAGAAGACTTGCTTAAAAATGCCGTAGAATTGAAAATTACCGGTGTAATCCGCCCCAAGGAGGATACCGAAAGTGCAAACATTTCTACTGCTGTGGCGTACACATCGGGACTTACGGACTATGTGATTACCCACACAGACGAAAGTGCTGTTATAAAGGCACAGGAAGCGGATAATGGAATCAATGTGCTTACCGGTATGAAATTTGAATCCCCGGATGATGAGGCGAAAGCAAAAGACGCAAAGGAATATTTAAGCTCACTCGGTATTTCGGAAAAAGCGTCTTTCTATAAGCTGATGATGTATTATGCATCGTCTAATGCAGAAGCAGGCAATACCGGAGCAGGTCAAAACGGAGCGGCTGCAGGCAATATGGTAATGGACGAAACAGCTATGGCGGCAGCGCTTGATCGCTGGCTTGCAGGAGATCCTGATAAAGAAGTTCTGTTAAAGGTTTATGACGAGTACATCGCCGGATCTACCTATGAGGATAATCTGAAAGCCTTTGGTAAGGTTAGCTATGACGCGCCTGCGTCGATCAGCATTTATACCGACAGCTTCGAGAATAAGGATGCCATTGCCGCCTGTATCGAACAATATAATGAAACCGCATCGGAAGATAATCATATCACCTACACGGACTATGTGGCTATGATGACCTCGTCTATCACAACGATCATTAACGGCATTTCCTATGTGCTGGTTGCCTTTGTGGCGATTTCTCTGATTGTTTCCTGCATTATGATCGGCATTATCACGCACATTTCGGTTATGGAACGCACAAAGGAAATCGGTATTCTCCGTGCGCTCGGTGCGTCCAAACGCAATGTTTCGCAGATGTTTAATGCAGAAACCTTCATCATCGGCTGTTGTGCCGGATTGATCGGTATCGGCGTATCGCTTTTGGCTCTTATCCCGATAAACTCAATCATCGAAAAATTGAGCGGATTGGCGGATCTTGAAGCACAGTTGCCATGGGCATCTTCCTTAATTTTGATTGCAATCAGCATTTTAATTACAATCATCGGCGGGCTGTTGCCGGCTAAAAAAGCTGCGAAAAAAGATCCGGTTATCGCATTGAGAACGGAATAAAACGACTGAACAGGCTCCGATCAAAGAGCTGACCGGAGCCTATTCCTATTAAATAGGTGAATATGTATGAGTAAAGTAAAATCCAAGAAAAAGAAAATTCTCATCATTGTGACGGCTTCTATATTATCACTTATTTTGTGTGCAGGCATCGGAGCTTTTATTTGGTATGAGAATTCTCCGTTTCCTACCGTAGTTAAAATGATGTCGGCGGTTAAAGATAAAGATGTTGAAACCGTACTTGAGTGCATTGAACCGGATATGACGAATAAGATTCAATTGGTTATGGGATTTACCGGAATGTCGGCGGAAGATTTATTCGATAAAATTTTAGCCTCCGAGACAGATAAAGAAAGTGAGGAGAACGACACTCCGACCGAAAAATCTTCTATAAAATTTGCTGGTTATGAACGAAACGGTGATAATGCCAGCATCTCTTTAGAAACCATAAAAGGAGGGGAAACAACAACTCGTGAATTAAACTTTGTTCGTATTTCCGGTACTTGGTATCTGACGTTGGGATAAAATATAATTTCTTATACCTTTAAAATAGCACAATTCAAAAATACAGATTGTGCCCTTAAACTTATAAAATGCCAAAAACCGCAAGACGAAAGCATCTTGCAAAAAAGGTCAATCCGCCTTGCGTGGGTTGACCTTTTTGCTTTCTTATGTCGAAAACAGTCGACTCAAAGAAAATGAATTTTTTTGACTTTTCCCGAAACCTTTCCGGTTTGCCCACACGAGATGTGTTTTAGATAAGCGAGGAGGCGAGAAAGCGCAAGCTCACATCTGCGGTAAAGGAGGGATGGAACATGAGAACTCCCTCTGATAGAGATGAAAGCATCTGTGCCATGTTTGACTCGTTCTGCGTGACGGTAATACGAAACTACAGCAGAAATCTAAAACGGGCAGCGGAAAACAGGAAAAAGTATGACGCTACCGGCGATGAGGCGGTGGAATACCTTATTGAACTACTCGCCCACGAGGATGTCTATGAATCTGAGCAATTGGTGTTTTATGCGGACGGCTGCCCTTAGGTGCTGTATAATGTAAACTGTAGAAAGTTACAAAATAACAAGTCCTCCATTTGATATAATCTCTTCTAAACAAACCGCCTTGCTTAAATGTAGGGCGGTTTATGTAATAATTAATCCATTTATAAGTTTTGCATAAATAATATTACGAGAATTTGTTATAAATTGTTATTTACAAAATTAGAATAATAATGTAAAATACAATTAGTGAGATTATATCACTACATAAAAATTAAGAAAGAGGGTAATTATTTTGAAAAGAATTACAAAAAGGATTTCAGTTATGGCATTATGTATTGTAATGCTTATTATGTCAGTGGTACCTGCGTTTGCGGTTAATAATACCGACGCAACTGCACAGACGGCAAGTACATACGCTGGTCCAATTGAAGACCATTCAGTCATTGATTGTGTAAACCGCTACAAAATGGATGATGGAAGATTTAACTTTACACTTAAACTTCCTGCCGGAACAGACACTTATAATGTAATGGTAACAGTTACAAGAGATTGCGAAGGCACTCGTCTTTTTTATGATCACCTTATGTATTGGTCAGGCGGCGTTTGGAATACGAGTTTGAAGCTTATTTATTCGTACGACGGTTCAGACTATTATGAGATGATAACTAATAAATTTGTTAGTGACGGTATCGGTATAAAACTTAATATGAATTATAACGGTGTTAGTTATATGGCAACTGACGCTCCGAACGGAAGTACAACAGAGGGCAGAGGCTACTGGTTAAGTGCTTAAATTTTAACGTATCATATACATTCTCAAAAGGTTAAGTCTTCGGGCTTAGCCTTTTGTTTTGCATTTTATTTTAAACAGATAAATAGAAAGGCGATGTTGCCGTGAAAGAAACGAGGTGGT
The DNA here is from genome assembly GCA_958403905.1 of uncultured Ruminococcus sp. Classification (GTDB taxonomy): domain Bacteria; phylum Bacillota; class Clostridia; order Oscillospirales; family Acutalibacteraceae; genus Ruminococcoides. The sequence goes on along the minus strand of CATXZD010000019.1, from coordinate 19,781 downwards.
GAAGGTGGCAAAAGGAAAATATCAGAAATGGCTTGAACCTGAAAGTCTGATACTTCTTGAAGGTTGGGCAAGGGACGGATTGACCGATGAGCAAATTGCAAAGAATATAGGCATTTTAGCAAATACTCCTGCTTCTTTTTGTAAATATATAAGGCTTGTAAAAAATAGAATGTCTTACAGCGTCACTTATAGATTTGTTAATGTTTTCGTGATATAATTGTTATGCTGTAGTTTCTTGAACTATATTAATTGAAATTATAAAAGGTACTTATATATAAAAAAGTTACAATAAGAACATTTTTGCGGATTTTTTGTATTTTTAGGTGTTTACATTTTTGTTGCCAATTGACAAATTATTACACGCATAGTAATATATATTTTGAGGAGTAGACATACTTCTCACATCCTATTTAAGCCGTCTGTTGGTCGCACAACAGGCGGCACTTCACTTTAAATTTAGGCTCTGTGTCAATAGTTGGGGAAATATCCAACAAAGGTAGACAGGAGTTCCGCTTACGCTGCAAGATATGTGGCAAAAAATATTGTGGCAGCAGGTCTTGCGCATAGATGTGAAATTCAGATTGCATATGCTATTGGTGTTGCAAAACAAAAGGTGAATTACTGCGTATGAGCAGAAGTATACAGGCTGAAGGTGCATACGGTACAATCAAATGGAACAGAGCGTACATAAGGGCGATTAGAAGAGGTTTAAACGGCATAATTTGGGAAATTACAATGATTTCCTGCGGTGTTAACTTGCACAAATACCATTTGAAAAAAACAGCTCGTTCAATAGCCGCCTAAAAAACAAAAAAAGTTTTCCACAATTAAGGTAGTTTTATCTACCTTTTATTCGTTGTGCGCAAAATTCAACGATTTTACACAAAATCCGAACATTTGCCAAAAATTCAGAAAAAATTTACCGGGATTCATCTTTTGGTGAATCCCGGCTTATTTTTGGACTGTTTTTTACAACCCTTTTGTTGTTGGCGTCGCTAAGAGGATTCGAACCTCCGGCCTACCGCTTAGGAGGCGGTCGCTCTATCCAACTGAGCTATAGCGACATATTCATCACAGTAAATAATATTTTATAATAAATATAACGCTTTGTCAAGTTGTATAAATATTGAGAAATTGTCTGTAAAATGTAGACAAAATATGACAAGCATGTTATGATATAAATGTAGAAAATATAATTAGGAACAGGGTGAGAATATGAGTTTCGGACAACGTTTAAAACAACTTCGTGAGGAAAATGGACTTTCGCAAATTCAGTTTGCAAATCAGCTTGGAATAACTGAGGAGATTGTAGATGCATTTGAAAATGATGAAACTATGCTCTCTGCAGATATGTTGGTAAAACTAAGCTCGTTTTATAATATGAGTATTGATGAACTGTTGGGCAATACCCAAAAAACCGAGCTGCCGATTGCAAAAGCTCAGATAGTAAATTCAAAAAAGCAAATAAAACAGGCGCTGAAATTTGAAAGCTCAGTTTCAAGAATGGTGTTGCTTTCAATAGGAATTGGCTTAGCGATTCTTTTTGCAGGCATATTGTTTTTTCAATCTTTGAGTAATATCTCTCAGCATAGCAAAATCAGCCTTCTGTTTTTAATTTATATCATACCTTTTTTTGTAATGTACATCATTTCAATTATAAAAATAATCATAACTGCAAAGAGATATATGAATTTTATGCAGGGCAGAAACGGATACATTGAGTTTTACAATAACTACCTTCTGGTGTGTCTTGAAGGGGAGCAGTCGCCTGTAAGTTATTCGTATTCCAATTTTTTCAAGACAAGCGAAAGCGACGGCTATTATTTATTTTATCTGCAAAACAAAGCCTTTTATTGTGTTGATAAACTGAAAAGTGAAGGATATATTAAAAGTGTTTCACAAATGTTAGCGTTCAGCAAACGGCACAAGAACAAGTCTGCGCTGAACAGTCCTAATGGAAAATACAGCGTGCAAAAATTGTTGAGAATGAAGAATGCTTCCAATATTCTGTATACATTATCATTCTTTTCTCTGTATTTGGGGCTGATTTTTTCTGCATACGGTACTGTTATGAATAATCCGATAATGAAGTTCAGCTTTTTATTTGCAGGGATCATACCGCTTTGCGGTTTGATTTACGGAATATATAAAAATCAGGAAGTTCCGTGGAAACAAGCTGATTATTACCAGTGCAATTTTCTTATGCCTTACGCTTTTGTACGGCTCACTTTTTGCATTTAATCCTGTCGGTAACCTCAACTCACTTACGAAGAATGCAAATGTAACTGCCGATAAAAGCTTTTCGGAAATATTTGAAGATTTACAGTCAAAAGACTTTAAGCTTGAAAAACAAGCAAATCTTAATGGTTACCCCGGACTGGAGCAGTGTTATGAGGCTGAAAGCCCTGATTCCGAATATACTTTAAGTTTATATGAATTCAGCGATGATTACAACTGCGACGTATTTTACAGTCAAATAGGCAATGATTTGCAATACTATATGTACAGTAAACGCAGTTATGCCGTCGGAAATATTAAAATGCTTTCTATTACGACCGAAAGCGATTATTTCTATAAATGCTGCAATGGGGAATTTATTGTTTCATTTAAGGTTGATAATGATATACAGGAGAAAATAAACGAAACCCTTGACAGCCTCGGTTTAGTTTACTGATAAAAACGGACGTTTAAATCCATGAAACGTCCGTTGATTATATGTGGAATTTTATGCGATTGCGGCTTTCAGCTCGTCAACCTTGTCGGTATCCTCCCAGCGAACACCGAGCTCTTCTCTGCCCATATGTCCGTATGCGGCAAGGGGAAGATACTTTGTCTCTCTAAGCTTTAACTGCTCAATAATTGAGTTTGGACGGCAGTCAAATACCTTTTCAACGGCAGCGGCAAGCTGTTCGTTTGAATACTCTGATGTGCCGAAAGCGTCAACCATTATTGAAACAGGTTTAGCAACGCCGATTGCGTAAGCAAGCTGAATTTCGCACTTCTTTGCAAGCTTAGCGGCTACAATATTTTTTGCAATGTAACGGCTGTAGTATGCGGCGCTGCGGTCAACCTTTGTCGGGTCCTTACCGCTGAAGCAGCCGCCGCCGTGACGTGAAAATCCGCCGTAGGTGTCAACAATAATCTTTCTGCCTGTAAGTCCCGAGTCGCCTACGGGTCCGCCGATAACAAATCTGCCTGTGGGGTTTATAAAAATTTTTGTTTCATCATCAAGGAGGTTTTCGGGGATAATCTCTTTGATAACGTACTTAATTAAATCTTTGCGGATTTGCTCAAGCGTAACGTCCTCATCGTGCTGAGTGGAAACAACAACAGTGTTAATTCTCACAACCTTATCATCGTCATACTCAACAGTAACCTGAGTTTTTCCATCGGGGCGCAGATAGCTTAACGTGCCGTCTTTTCTTACCTTTGTAAGCTGTTTTGCAAGCTTGTGAGCAAGTGAAACGGGAAGAGGCATAAGCTCGGGCGTTTCGTCGCACGCATAGCCGAACATCATACCCTGGTCGCCTGCGCCAATCTGATTGTTAACGTCATTTTTGCCGTCCTTAATCTCATAGCTTTCGTTTACACCCATTGCAATGTCGGGTGACTGAGAATCAATTGAGGTTAAAACTGCGCAGGTTGTGCCGTCAAATCCGCATTTGGGATTGTCGTATCCTATGTCGTTTATAACATTTCTTGCAATTGAGGTTATGTCAACGTAGCAGTCAGTTGAAATTTCACCCATAACGTGAACAAGACCGGTTGTGGTTGTAACCTCGCAGGCAACGTGAGCATTTTTATCCTGTTCAAGAATATTGTCAAGAACAGCGTCAGAAATTTGGTCGCATACCTTGTCTGGATGTCCTTCGGTAACTGATTCTGATGTGAATAAATGTTTTGCCATTATAAAAACTCCTTTTCTTAATGTAGTGCACAAAAAAAGCGCCTTTCAACCGAAAGGCGCTTAGTTTACTCATCTTTCGGTAAAACCGCAGGATTTAGCACCTTGCAATTGCAGGTTGCCGGACGTCACAGGGCCTGACCCTCAGTCACTCTTGATAAGATTGCTATTTAATTATTAACTTTATTATATATCAGCTTTTGTAAAATTACAATACGAAAATATATGTAAATTTATATTTTGTTGAATTTTAGTGATAATTATCGATTTAAGACGGATAATTTATAAATCATCACTATTATTTAGTCGGATACCGGTATAAGTTATTTTTGCTGTAAAAATGAAAAAATATATTTTACTATTGTTTATATCAGAATTAAGCACTGCATATATTTTCTTTGGTTAAAAGCTACAATTTATAAAATTATAGTTAGATATAATTAACAAAATTAAAAGCGAAATAAACAAATAGTAGGAGATAATATGTTAATGTTGCAAAAAATCTTTTAATAATGCATATAATTATTAAAAATACTTGTAAAATTTCAAGCAATATAGTATAATAACGTATATAATGTTATTTTTACGGATATTATGAAAAATAGTATTGGAGGTTATATTAATGACAGAATCATCTCTTAACGCCTTCAAGGGCACTATCGCCCAGGAAAGGAAGCTGAAAGATGTAATCGCAAAGCACAAGGATATGCCGGGTGCATTGCTTCCCGTTTTACAGGAGGCGCAGGGCATTTACGGTTATCTGCCGATTGAGGTGCAGCAGATGGTTGCAGACGGTCTTGGAATCTCATTGAGCGAGGTTTACGGCGTTGCTACTTTCTATTCGCAGTTCAGTCTTACGCCAAAGGGTGAGCACAGAATCAGCGTTTGCCTTGGTACGGCGTGCTATGTAAAGGGTGCAGACAAAATCCTTGCAGCCATTGAGGAAAAGCTCGGCATTAAAAGCGGCGAGTGTACTCCGGACGGACTGTTCTCAATTGATTCCTGCCGTTGCGTAGGTGCTTGCGGACTTGCTCCCGTAATGATGGTTGACGATGAGGTTTACGGAAAAATGACTCCCGATCAGGTTGACAAAATTCTTGACAAGTACATTAAGAAAGGGGGCAAATAAGCCGTGAAACTTGAAGAACTCAACAAGATAAAAAAAGAACATGAACAGATTGTAAAGGTAAGAAAGATTGTTGCCTCAGAGGGTGAGAAACTTGCCAAAAAGACAGGCTACCGCAAGCAGGTGCTTGTGTGCGGAGGTACAGGCTGTACTTCTTCGGGTAGTAAAAAGGTAATAGAAGCTCTTGAAAAATCATTGAAAGCTAACGGATTGGAAAAGGAAATCCTTGTTGTAAGAACAGGCTGCTTTGGTCTTTGCTCGCTTGGTCCGATTATGATTGTATATCCCGAGGGCGCATTCTATTCACAGGCTACTCCCGAGGGTGTAGAGAGAATCGTTAAAGAGCACCTTAAAGAGGGTAAAATTGTTAAGGAACTCTTGTATGAGGAAACAGTTCATGAGGATGGCTCAATTATCTCGCTTTCAGAAACAGCTTTCTACAAAAAGCAGCTCAGAGTTGCACTTCGCAACTGCGGTGTAATTGACCCTGAAAATATTGATGAATACATAGCAGTTGACGGTTATCAGGCACTTGCAAAGGTGCTTACGAAGATGACTCCCGACGACGTTATCAATGAAATTACTGCTTCGGGACTTCGAGGCAGAGGCGGCGGCGGTTTCCCGACAGGTAGAAAATGGTCGTTTGCAAAAGCAAGTGTTAATGATGTTAAATATGTATGCTGTAATGCCGACGAGGGCGACCCAGGTGCATTTATGGACCGTTCAATTCTTGAGGGCGATCCGCAGTGTATTATTGAGGCTATGATTATTGCAGGTTACGCAATCGGCGCACATCACGGCTTTGTATATATCAGGGCAGAATATCCTATTGCTGTACAAAGACTGCAAAAGGCTATTGACCAGGCTAAGGAGTACGGCTTCTTAGGTAAAAATATTTTCGGTTCAGGCTTTGACTTTGATATGGAAATCAGACTCGGTGCAGGCGCATTCGTTTGCGGCGAAGAAACTGCTCTTATGACTTCAATCGAGGGCAACCGCGGCGAACCTCGTCCCCGTCCTCCGTTCCCTGCTGTTAAGGGACTTTTCGGTAAGCCTACCGTACTCAATAACGTTGAAACATACGCTAACATTGCGCAGATTATATTAAACGGCAGTAAGTGGTTTACCTCTATGGGAACTCCCAAGAGCCCCGGTACAAAGGTATTTGCACTCGGCGGCAAGATTACAAACGTTGGTCTTGTTGAAATTCCTATGGGTACGACCCTGCGTGAAATTGTTGAAGAAATTGGCGGAGGAATCCCCAATGGCAAGAAGTTTAAGGCTGCTCAGACAGGCGGACCTTCGGGCGGTTGTATTCCTGCACTCCATATTGATACTCCGATTGACTACGACAGCTTGCTTGCTCTTGGTTCAATGATGGGTTCAGGCGGTATGATTATTCTTGACGAGGATACCTGTATGGTTGACATCGCTAAGTTCTACCTTGAATTTACCGTTGATGAAAGCTGCGGTAAATGCACACCCTGCCGTGTAGGTACTCGCAGACTTCTGCAGTTCCTCGACAAAATCACTTCGGGCAAGGGCGAAATGGAGGATTTGGAAAAGATTGACGAGCTTGCACGCCATATGCAGACTTCTTCGCTTTGTGCGCTCGGTCAGACTGCTCCCAACCCTGTTTTGTCAACAATGAACTACTTTAAGGACGAGTATATCGCCCATATTAAGGATAAAACATGTCCTGCAGGCGTCTGCAAGGCATTGATGAAATATGAAATTATCCCTGCAAAGTGCAAGGGTTGTACGCTCTGTGCAAGAAACTGCCCCGTTGGCGCAATTTCAGGTACGGTTAAACAGCCTCACGTTATTAATCAGGATAAGTGTATCAAGTGCGGACTTTGTATGAAGAATTGTAAGTTCGGCGCAATCTACACACATTAAGGAGGGGTATTATGGATATGGTACATCTTAAAATAAACGGTATCCCTGTTGAGGTGCCGAGCAATTACACTATTTTACAGGCGGCAAAGGTCGCTAAAATCGAAATTCCGTCGCTTTGTTATCTTAAAGATATCAACTGCATCGGTGCATGCCGTGTGTGCGTTGTTGAGGTAAAAGGCAGAAAAGGTCTTATTGCGTCTTGCGTATATCCCGTTGAGGAGGGAATGGAGGTATTTACAAATACTCCCAGGGTCAGAGCTTCAAGAAAAACTACTATTGAGCTTATCCTCTCTACTCACCACAAGAAATGCCTTTCCTGCGTAAGAGGAAACAATTGTGAGCTTCAGAAACTTGCGTTTGACTACGGTGTTGACGAAGACAGATTCAAGGCTGAAGAGCCTATTTATGAGATTGACGATGAATCACCGTACATTGTGCGTGATAACAACAAGTGTATTCAGTGTATGCGCTGCGTTGCAGCCTGCAAGAATGTTCAGTCCGTTTCGGTTATCGGACCTATCAAGCGTGGCTTTAAGGTTCACGTTGGCTGTGCTTTTGAAAAGGGACTCGGCGATTCTCCGTGCGTTGGCTGCGGTCAGTGCATTGTAAGCTGTCCTGTCGGTGCGCTCAATGAAAAGAGCCAGATTGATGAGGTATGGAACGCAATTTCAGACCCCGAAAAGCAGGTTATTTTCTATACTGCTCCGTCAATCAAGGCAACTCTGGGTGAGAGCTTCGGTATGCCTATCGGCACAAATGTTGAGGGCAAAATGGTTTCTGCAATACGCAGACTCGGCGTTGATAAGGTGTTTGATATGGACTTTACCGCCGACCTCACAATTCTTGAAGAAGCAAACGAGCTTGTTGAAAGAATTACACGCAAGGAAACTCTTCCGATGTTCACATCATGCTGTCCCGGATGGGTTAAGTTTGTTGAGCATTATTATCCTGAGATGATTCCTAATCTTTCAACTTGCAAATCTCCGCAGGGTATGTTTGGCGCAGTGCTTAAAAGCTACTATGCTCAGAAATATAATCTTGACCCCGAAAAGATGTTTGTTGTCAGCGTAATTCCCTGCACAGCGAAGAAGTTTGAGGCTACTCGTCCTGAACTGCGCACATTTGATTTTGATGATGTTGACGTTGCGCTCACTACAAGAGAGCTTGCAAAGATGATTAAGGGTGCGGGTATTAAGCTTGAGGATATGGATGATGAGGACTACGACGCTCCGTTTAACAAAGCAACGGGCGGCGGTGCAATCTTTGGTGCAACAGGCGGTGTGCTTGAAGCAGCTTTGCGTACTGCGGCGAGAATGCTTGACGGCTCATTCAAGAAGATTGAGTTTAAAGAGGTAAGAGGTCCTCAGGAAATCAGAGAAGCTAAATACAGTGTTGCAGGCGTTGAGATAAAGGTTGCCGTTACTTCTGGTCTTGGAAATGCTAGAAAGCTTATTGAAAAGATTAAGAAGGGCGAAGCTGACTATCAGATGGTTGAGATTATGGCTTGTCCGGGCGGTTGTATCAACGGCGGCGGTCAGCCTGTTCAGAGCGACAGTGTAAGAAACTACGTTGACCTTAAGGCTATCCGTTCAAAGGCTCTCTATGATTATGATAAACAGTGCCAGTACAGAAGCAGCGACGAAAGCCCGATTATCAAGACTATTTATGATGAGTTCTTCGATGCTCCCGGCAAACCCAGAGCACATAAGCTTTTGCATACTAAGTATGTAAACAGAGGAAAACACTAATTAGAAGGAAAAATTAAAATCTCACCCCACTGATTTATTTGATATGCACCTCCAAAAGTGTCTAACTTTTGGAGTGCATATCAATTCGGTGGGGTGTTTTGTACGTTTGTGCATATTAATTAATAGGCGGTTCTGAATTTCAGAACCGCCTATGATTTTTAATTATTTAAATTTATATTGCAGAGCCTACATTATATTCAATTTCAATTTCTGCGTTATATTTCTGAATATATGTTGCATCTTTGACATTTATTATACCGTTTCCGTCAACGTCGGCTGCTTTGGTATATTTATCACTTAATACTTCAAAACCTACGGCAACTTTCTGAATTAAAGTTGCATCAGCTATAGTTATAATACCGTCGCCGTTTGCATCGCCGAGAATTACCGAAACCGGCGGAGCAGTTGTCGGCTCTGTTGTGATTGGTTCTGTAGTTGGTTCTGTTGTGGGCGGAGCAGTTGTAGGCGGATTAGTAGGATCACTATCGCCGCCCGATAATGCTTTGCCGATTCTTGCAAGAGGAACTGTTATGTTGTCCTCGTCTTCTTTTTCCTGCGAGTTTGGCTCTTGCTTTGAATAAGACTTATCTGCGTTGTCGCTCATTGACGGGTCATAAGGAAGGCTGTCCATACCTGATGTGCCGAAGGTTGAAATCTTCATAATGCCGATACCGTTTGTTTCAATATCAGAAGCGCTGATTCCAAGCTTTTCAAGCGGTACTGACATCTCATAGAACATATCAAGCTTTGAATCGTGTCCTATCTCATAGAAGTCTACCCAGTCTGATGAATCGCTGAGAGTATCTCCGGGTTTGCGGTCGTGATACTTACCGTAACCGCCGTTGATACCGATAAGCTTGCCGGAGAGAGTCTTTCCGTTGCCCCATTTCATATTGATGCCTGTGCTTGTACCTTTGTATTTTTCAACGCCGACCTTACCGTTTTCATCAGCAGGATAGATGAAAGGTCCGTTTGAATTATTAGTTGAGCAGGTAATTATGGTATCAAAATCGGTTGTGTATGTAATTCCGCTGTCCCATAATGTGCCGCCGCCAGAAGTTGTGCCGTCTGAAACATTGCCCAAGCCTGTGTTAACAGCAAAGAAAATAGGCATATTGTAAATCCAGAGGTTGCCCTGGCTAATCGGGAAATCATCATTTGGAGCTACAACGTCCTGAACATTCGCCATTTCCCACATAAGATATAGATTATCGTTATCCCATGCGGCATAAAGTGCATAATCGTCCATTGCAATTTCATACATTGAACCGGGACGATATACGCGCGGGTCATCATTTGCAGTGCCCTGTGCAATCAGCATTGAAGAATCCCAGTCGGACTTGTTGCCGTCAACAGAGATTGTCTTTCTCACGCCATATTGTTTATTGGGGTTAGTGGCGTATTTGCCGGTTAATGCAGGAGTAGTAGAGCCGTCTGTTCCTACAGGAGCATTCGGGTCTTTTTTGAGGTACTGATATGTTGCAGTTTCAGTGCCGTTAGCATTTGTAGCAGATACTGTAAGCGTTGTGTAAGCGTTGAATGCAGTATTCTTGCCGACTGCTGCTGTTGTGCTGTTGCTGAAAGTAACCCATTCGCCGTTGTCAACCTTGTACTGTGCGCTGTCAGCGTTGGTTACGGTTATTGCAACGTCAAGAGTATCTGTTTTAAAGCTTGTTTTATCCTTCTTATCAACGCTGATTACGGGTTTTGATGCCGATATATCGTAAACTGACCATTTGCCCGTTGAGAAGCTGTAAATCTGATTGTCGCCGGGATAAATCATATCTAATGTTTTTTGCTGTCGCCGCCGTTGATAAAGATAATGTTGACATAGTCATTGTCAAGGGTGTAGGAATAGATATTATCCTTGATCTTTGTCATCTTAACACCCGGCCAGGAGCCGTTGCTGGTTTTACTGTCAATCAACATATAGCAGTACGGTTCAAATCCGTCTGTTTCGCAGTAGACAGTGTCGCCTGTTGCTGCGCTCATTGTAATAAGACCGCTTGTAACGATACTTGTAACAACAAGCATAGCAGCAAGAATTGCGCTGATAATTTTGTTTGATTTCTTTTTCATCATTGTCCTTTATTAATTTCAAGATCGGTAACATATAACTTACCAATATAATTATACTTTATATTTCACAATATGGGAATAAAAAAGAAAAATACAATAAAGTTTATTAAATCTACACAATTTTTATGAGAAAATTTTTAACGTATAGATTATGCTTTTTTGTACGCTAACAGCACAAATTCAATTTCAGTAGTAAGATTTTCAAGCATATCAAGCTTTCTCATACCTTCGCTTGGTGTGTGATAGTAGTACGGAGTCATCTGAAACAAAGCCTTAATATCTTGTTTTGAGTCAAGATTTATAGTGCTTTTAACCCTTATTTTATCAATCAATTCAAGATTTTCTGCATCAGGTGCTTTTTCGTCATTATAATACGGCTTGTCATAAAGAACTTTTTTAAGTGCAAAAAGGTGCTCTCTGCCGGGAATTGCCGTTACAATTATGCCGTCATCGCTCAGAATTCTTGCAAATTCAGCGCTGTGGAACGGGGCAAAAAGATGAAAAGCAAGTTTTACGGAACCGCTTTTAACGGGAATAGACGCGATATTTGCAACGAAAAACTTTGCGCCGCACTTGCGCTTTGCAGCAAGCTTTACCATAATTTTGGAAAGGTCAAAACCGTAAAAATCACGGTTGTATTTTTTTGTAAGATAAGATGTGTAATATCCCTCGCCGCAGCAAATGTCAAGAACGCTGTCACTGTCAGTGGTGTATTTTTCAACGCAGTCACTTACAGCACAGGCAAGGGGAGCGTAAAAGCCTTTTTCAAGAAAGTCACGTCTTGACTTAGCCATTTCTTTGTTGTCGCCTGTGCTATCACCCGATTTGTGTGCCGAAAGCAGGTTTACATATCCCTCTTTTGCAAGGTCAAAGCAGTGGTTATTTTTACATTTTGCTGTTTTGTTTTCATATAAAAGTTCGTTTTTACAAATTGGACAGATAAGAATATTCATAGTCAGCTTCCTTAATACATTTAATCAACTATATTATATATTCCATAATTTTTAAAATCAATATGTCAGCAAGTAATAACTGCAAAAAGAAAGCCCGCCGAGTTAATCAGCGAGCTTTGAAACAAAGGACTGCATTTCCTGTTTTGAATTTATGTTGTGAATCTCAGAAAGTATTTTGCTTTGTTCGTCCACAGTCATATTTGAAAACCTTTTGATTGCTTCGGGCTGTTGAGCCAGAGCCATAGAAAACCCCAACGGTAAATCTTTATTCATAAAATCACCACAAATAAAGTATAAGGCATTTTTGAGGATTTATACAAATATATAATTTGGTGCAATTATTGATTGTTACGTAGTTTCAGACTTTATCGCACAACAAAAGGCACCCACTTGCGTGAGTGCCTTTGGCGGAGGACAAGGGATTTGAACCCTCGCGCCGCGTTAGCGACCTACTCCCTTAGCAGGGGAGCCTCTTCACCACTTGAGTAATCCTCCGTGCGGTAAAGTAAAAAATAAAATGGCGGAGAGGAAGGGATTCGAACCCTTGGTCCCTCGCGGGATCACTAGTTTTCAAGACTAGCTCCTTAAACCACTCGGACACCTCTCCGTGTTGAAATTATGTTGTTTCAGCAAGAATTATTCTATCATAACTCATTTGCTTTGTCAAGGATAAATTTACAAAAATTATAGGATAAATTTAAACTTTTAAAACAAACCGTTTTTTCAACATTTTTTTAAAATTATATATTCCAGAAACCAAGCAAAATTGCAAAGTAGTGGAACACGCTTCCTGCAATTGTAAACAGGTGCCATACGGAATGAAAGTATTTTACCTTTTTAATTGCGTAAAATATAATTCCAAGCGTATAAAAAGCTCCGCCGATTATCAAAAATATAAGCGAAATTGCAGGCATTGACGCAATAAGCGGCTTGATTGCAAAGATTATTACCCAGCCCATTGCCACATAGCAGAATATGGACGGAATCCTTGCCTTTTCAAGGTTGACAGAGTTCATCACGATTCCGAAAACTGCCGCACCCCACACAACTCCGAACAAAACCCAGCCGACAACTCCGTTCAGGTAATACAATGTAATCGGAGTGTACGTACCTGCAATAAGAAGGAAGATAGTGTTGTGGTCCATTATTCTGAAAAAAGCCTTCGCTTTTTTGTTCCTAAACGAATGGTAAAGCGTTGACATTGTATAAAGAATAATCAGCGACGCTCCGTATATACACGAGCTGACAATACCCCACGCATTGGTGTGAATAGCCGAAGCAACAATCAGCACTACCGTTCCTGCTATTGAAAGAGCGGCGCCTGCACCGTGCGAAACAGAGTTGAAAATTTCCTCGCCAAGTGTATATTTTCGTTTTATTGACATTTTTTCACTGCCTCCATTGTTTTTGTTATAATATAATTATACATTTTATATTTCTTTCTACAAGACGATTCATAATGCAAATTACAAAATATAATGCGATTTTTATTGAGTTTCGGCATAACAAATAACAGTTGCAATATTCTCGGCAAAATGATAAAATATCTCTGAAAGGGTGTGCAATATGAATATTGTTATAAGAGCCTGCCGAAGCGAAGATATTTTGCAGATGAACCGTGTGTGGAACGAAGTTGTTAAGGACGGAATTGCATTTCCGCAGACGGAAATTCTTGACAAAACTAAAGGAGAAAAGTTTTTCGCTTCGCAAAGTTACTGCGGTGTTGCAGAAAATGCCGAAAACGGTGAAATAGTAGGGCTGTATATTCTGCATCCCAACAACATCGGCAGATGCGGTCATATTTCAAATGCAAGCTATGCTGTCTGTTCTTCATCAAGAGGAAATGGTATAGGCGAAATGCTTGTGAAGGACTGTCTTGTGCAGGCTAAAAACTGCGGCTTTAAGATTTTGCAGTTTAATGCAGTAGTTAAGACCAACACTGCGGCTCGGCGGCTCTATGAAAAGCTTGGCTTTGTTCAGCTCGGAACAATTCCGCAGGGTTTTCTTATGAAAGACGGAAGTTATGAGGACATATGTCCGTATTATCATATGATTTAGGAGAAAGATTATGATTATTGATTTTAATAATGAAAAAGCAACAGTAATTCCTAATTTCAAGGGCGGAGAAAAATCCATTTCCGCAAAAATGCGCTTTGACGGTGTAAACCGAATTTTGCACGGTGTGCTTGAAAGCGGAGCGACGATCGGACTGCATACTCACGAAACAAACAGTGAGATTATTTACTTTTTAAGCGGTAGGGGAAAGGTCCTTTATGACGGCGAATACGAAACCGTTGAGCAGGGAATGTGCCACTACTGCCCCAAGGGTCATTCTCACAGCCTTATCAACGACAGTGACAGCGACCTTGTGTTTTTTGCTGTTGTGCCTGAGCAATAGGATGTTTATCTTCTGACAGCACTGCCATTCTTGCAAAGCAGAAGGTTTTGTGCTAATATATAATGTAATATAAATATTATTTTGGAGGAGAAAAATGCCTTCTTTTACAAAATACGCAATTAAGATTTCTTTTTTGAAACTTCTGAATAAAAAACCGCTGAATAAAATTACGGTTAAGGATATTGTTGAGGACTGCGAAATTAATCGCAACTCTTTTTACTATCATTTTAGTGACATTCCGTCACTTATTGAGGAGATTTTTACCGAGGAAGCGGACAAGCTCATTCAGTCGCAGACAGAGTCGGATACAATTTTTGACTGTCTGCTGTCGGCAATTGACTTTGCGCTGGAAAACAAAACTGCTATGATGCACATTTACAATTCGGCAAACAGAGAATTGTTTGAGCGGTATCTAAACCGTGTAACTCAGCATGCAGTTTCAAAATACATAGACGCCGTTTCGGGAAACTATAAAATTAGCGATGATGATAAAGAAGTTATTGTAATGTATTACAAGAGTCTGCTTATCGGCTTTGTTATTGACTGGCTTGGCGGCGGAATGAAGTATGATTTGACCATTAAGCTGCGCAGAATTTGTGAGCTTTTTGACGGCTCAATGGAAAATGCGTTTAGGATCAGCTCAAAAAATAAATAATACGTTTATTAAACAGACATTTCAAGTTGAATGTTTGTTCTTTTAGACAAAATTGCTTTCGTGCCTAAAAACAAGGCACGATTTTTTTTGTGTCTATTTTATTCTGCCTGTTTAATTATTAAAATATTAAGACAAGAAAATACAGTTAAGGAGTAATTGAAGATGAAATTCGGAAAAGCGGTTGTAAAAAGCCGCATAGCAATCCTGATTGTCGCAACAGCGCTGCTCGTTCCGTCAGTGCTCGGAATGATATTCACACGCGTCAATTATGATATGCTCAATTATCTTCCCGACAGTCTTGACACTATAAAGGGACAAGATTATCTTCTTGAAGATTTTGACAAGGGTGCGTTTTCGTTTCTGATTTTTGAGGATATGGGCGAAAAGGACATCGTCAGAACTGAAGAAAAAATTAAGGAAATTGACCACGTAGCTACCGTACTCTGGTATGACGACATCGCTGATATGTCAATTCCAATGGAGGTGCTTCCAGACAAAATCTACGATGCGTTCAATTCTGGCAGTTCAACGCTTATGGCGGTGTTCTTTGACACCTCCAGCTCGGCTGACGAAACTATGGACGCTATAACGCAAATCAGAGCTGTTGCAGGAGAGCAATGCTTTGTTTCGGGCATATCGGCAATGGTTACCGATTTGAGAAATTTGTGTGAAGAACAGGAAGCAATCTACGTTGCAATCGCAGTAATTCTTGCCGTTGTTGCAATGATGATATTTATGGATAACTGGATTATCCCGTTTATTTTTCTTGCAAGCATCGGAATGTCAATACTTATGAACCTCGGTTCAAACTACTTCCTCGGCGAAATCTCATATATCACAAAAGCGCTGTCTGCCATTCTTCAGCTTGCCGTAACAATGGATTATTCAATCTTTTTGTGGCACAGCTACGGTGAGCAAAAGAAGATTTACGGCGACCACAAAACAGCAATGGCTGTTGCAATCAAGGAAACAACACGTTCCGTACTCGGAAGCTCAATAACAACAGTAGCAGGCTTTATTGCACTCTGTTTTATGACCTTTACGCTCGGACGTGACCTCGGAATTGTCATGGCTAAGGGTGTAATCTTCGGCGTAATCGGCTGTGTAACAATTCTTCCGTCACTCATTCTCGTACTCGACAAGCCGCTTGAAAAAACAATGCACAGGTCGCTGATTCCGTCAACGAAAAAGCTTGCAAAAGGTATAATTAAAATTTTCCCGGTTTTTCTTATTCTGTTTGCAATGATAGTTTATCCGTCGTACTACGGTTACAGCGGCACAAACAACGAAGTTTACTACGATTTGTCAAAAAGCCTGCCTGAGGATATGTCAAACGTAATTGCAAATACAAAGCTTAAAGAGGAGTTTGGCGTCGGTACTACCCATATGGTGCTGACTGACTCAAATTTACCTGCAAAGCAGGTGCGCAAAATGACCGAAGAAATGGAGAAAGTAGATGGTGTAAAATACGTTCTCGGACTTGAAAGCGTAGTTGGTTCGCTTGTTCCCGAGGAAATTCTTCCCGAATCTGTTACAAGTATTCTTAAAAGCGACAATTGGGAGCTTATGTTGATAAACTCGGAATATCAGACTGCTTCCGACGAGGTAAGCAAACAGATTGAACAGCTCAACAACATAATCAGAAAATACGACGATGAAGGATTGTTGATTGGTGAGGCGGCTTGCACAAATGACTTGATTGATATTACATCGGTTGATTTTCAGGTTGTAAATATGATTTCGATTATCGCTATCTTTTTAATCATTGCAGTGGTTGAAAAAAGCGTAAGTCTGCCGGTTATCCTTGTTGCGGTAATTGAACTTGCAATATTTATCAATCTCGGTCTGCCGCACTATATGGGTGAGTCACTGCCGTTTATTGCACCGATATGCATAAGTACAATTCAGCTCGGCGCAACGGTTGACTATGCGATACTTATGACGACGCGATATAAAAAAGAACGCTCGCTTGGCAACGATAAAAAGAATGCGGTCGCCACTGCGCTTGAAACCTCGATACCGTCAATTATCGTCAGTGCAATGGGCTTGTTTGCCGCAACGGTCGGCGTTGCAGTCTACTCTGATGTTGATATGATAGGCTCGCTTTGCGCACTTATGGCAAGAGGAGCAATAATCAGTGCACTCTGCGTAATCCTTATTCTGCCTGCAATGTTTATGCTGTTTGATAAAGTTATCGGAGTAACAACATTGGGCTTTAAGTCAAAGACAAAAAATACGGAGGTAACTGTAAATGAGTAATTTAAAAAAATATATGCCAAAGGTGATTTCAGGCGTTTTAAGCCTTACAATTCTTTGCAGTACAGTCGGCGTTGCGTCATACTCAGCAGGTGCAAAGAGTACAGGTGCCGAAACAGAGAATAAAAATATTTCGGACACTTCTTCAACCGTAAAATCCGTTTTGGAGGACAACACTAAAAAGCTTTCCAAGAATGAAACGGTTTACGTAATTGCAAATGCCGACGGCTCAGCAAAAAAGATTATTGTTAGCGACTGGATAAAAAACACTGCAAAATCAAAGAGTTTTGAGGATATTTCAAACCTTGATAATATTGAAAATGTCAAAGGTGACGAAACCTACACGGTAAACGAAAACAATATGTACGAGTGGAACGCAGACGGCAATGACATCTACTATCAGGGCACAGGAAAATCAGAACTGCCTGTCGGACTTTCGGTAAGCTATACGCTTGACGGCAAGAGAATTTCGGCAGATAAGCTTGCAGGTCAGAGCGGCAAGGTGAAAATCCGCTTTGACTACACTAACAGAGAGTCAGAGAAAATAAAAATTGACGGCAAGGAAGAAGAAATCTACGTTCCGTTTGTGATGCTTACGGGTATGATGTTCGACAATGATGTATTCAGAAACGTTGAGGTTTCAAACGGCAAGGTTATCAACGACGGAAACCACACTTACGTTGCAGGCTTTGCACTTCCGAAAATGCAGTCAAACCTTAATATAGACAGCAAGGATTTTGAAATTCCCGATTATGTTGAAATAACCGCAGATGTAAAGAAATTTGAACTTGCAACAACCCTTACGCTTGCCGCAAACGATATGTTCAGCAATATTGACTTTTCAAAGGTTGACGATAAGCTTGACTCGCTGTCCGACTCACTTGATAAACTGACTGACGCAGCTAATCAGCTTATTGACGGCTCGTCACAGTTATATGACGGACTTAAAACTCTGCTTGATAAATCGGGTGAACTGATTGAGGGTGTTGAACAGCTTTACGACGGTGCAGAAAAAATTAGCAGCGGTGCGCAAGAACTTGACAACGGTGCAGGCGCACTTGCAAGCGGTGCAAAAGACCTTGACAACGGCGTGGGAACGCTTAAGGACGGTGCAAATTCGCTTGACAGCGGAGTTAGCTCTCTTAACGATGGCGCAGTAAGTCTTGATTCGGGAGTTTCACAGTTGCAGGGATATGTTGCAACTCTTTCGTCGGGACTTAATACGATTTCAGACAACAGCAATTCGCTTAACGCAGGTGCAAAGCAGGTGTTTGATACACTGCTTGCAACAGCGGATATTCAGATTGCTGCAGCAGGACTTCAGACTGATAAGCTGACAATTTCAAACTACGCTCAGGTGCTTGATAAGCTCATCGGCTCGTTAAGCGAAGAGGGTGTGAAAACTCTTGCATACAATACTGCGCTTGAAACCGTAACCGCTTCTGTAAACAGCCGGAAAGACGTAATCAGAGATGCTGTTGAGTCAACAGTCAGAAAACAGGTTACTGAGGGTGTTTTAGCATCGGCAGGTTATTCAATGACCGCCGAACAGTACGATTCTGCCGTAGCGTCGGGACAGATTCCCGATGAGGTGCAGGTACAGATTAACACCGCAGTATCAACGCAGATGAGCTCATCTTCAATTCAGGCAACAATTGACAGCAACACACAAAGTCAGATTCAGTCGCTTATTGATACAAATATGCAGAGCAACGAAGTGCAGAGTCAGATAAGCATTGCTGTTGAAAAAGCAAGCGCAGGCAAGCAATCGCTTCCTGCCCTTAAAGAACAGCTTGACAGCTACAATAAATTTTATCAGGGAGTGCTCACCTACACTGACGGCGTTGACAAGGCTAACGCAGGTGCTCAGCAGATTCTCGGCGGAACATATGCTTTAAAGGATGGCTCAGGTGCTCTGAAAAACGGAGCAGGGCAGCTGAAGAACGGTTCAGGTACTCTCAAAGACGGTACTAAAACTTTAAAGGACGGTTCAAGCTCTCTTAAAAGCGGTGCACAGTCGCTCAAAAACGGAACAAACGAGCTTAACAGCGGAGCAAAGGCACTTGCTGAGGGCGTTGCTTCACTTAAAAAAGGAAGCAGTGCTCTTGTAAGCGGAGTAAAACAGCTTGAAGACGGCTCTATGTCGCTTAATGATGGGCTTAAAAAATTTAAGAAAGATGGTATTGACGTGCTTGTTGAAGCAGCAGACGGCGATGTAAAAGGGCTTGTAAACAGGCTCAAGGCTGTTTCAAAAGTTTCATCACACTACAATACTTACAGCGGAATTTCCGACAGTATGAACGGCAAGGTTGATTTTATTTACAAGACTGATTCCATTGAAAAATAATTTTTCCATTAATGTATAAAATTATTATTGAAATAAATTTTACAATATGATATACTTCTGTTTCAGATAAACGGAGGTGTATATAAATGGAAAAGTTTGTTCCGTACCAAAAGCTTTCAAAGGCAAAAAAGCGTGAGCTTGACCGTAAAAAGCGCATAACATGGGGAAATGTAAATCCCGTAACAAGGAAAGTTGAAAACAAAAAATATTACAAAAGAAAGTCCCGAAACTTTACTGATTATTCAGACGGTTTCGGGATTTTTACTTATTTCGGTTATCCATTTAAATAATCTGAAAATATAAGCTCGGAGTAGAACAATTAACAAATTACAAATAATAATGTTTAAATACTGTAGCGGCGAACTGTGTTCGCCAAAATGAATAACAAAAACATTTGAATTTTATATCAACGTTTT
>CATXZD010000018.1 GCA_958403905.1 uncultured Ruminococcus sp. | reverse complement strand
GGCGGTCACTGGGAGTACAAATAAGCAATATTAAAATAATAACTATGCCCTCAGAACTAAAACTCTGAGGGTATTTTTGTGAAAGAAAACAATGAATATACTTTTAAACATATAAAATTATTAAGAAAGGCAGTAAGAACGGTATGTCTATTTTTTTATTAGCATTGATTGTAATATTGCTTATAGCAGTCTTTGTATCAATATTTGTATCAGATATATGGGTAAGTTATGTTTTGTTGGGGTTTGCAGGTATAGCTTGTGTATTACTTGGTATTGTGACTTGTAGTTAGTGTTGGATGTTATTTAGGCAGTTGTTCAATTTTTCTATGGTTTTCTGTCCTTTGTAGTTATTGATTTTGTTAGTAATAATATTGGCTATACATTTTAGCTTTCTTCCAAACCATTTATAGAAGATGAGAGGGAGTACTATAAGAATAATAAATAGTGCAAGTAAGGATAAATAAACAAATGTGTTATTTATGAAGTTTTTAAAGATTAGGATTGTTGATATAAATACAGTGAGCATACTAAATATGTATATCAAGAATAAACTTTCTGGTTTTTTAGAAAAGGATATATACTTATCAATCTCGTTATAACAGTCTTTAATTATCATAATATTGATATTATGTTTATATTTTTTAGAATATAATAGGCTTTGTGCATTAGAGTTGATAATCTTTAAAGTCTTTATAGATATTTTATATTCTTCTGATGTAGTAATATTGTTTCTATTGATTACATCATTACATATGCTTGTGAAGTCTTTTGAATAGTCTATAAGAAGATTTAAGTCTGATTTGTCAAAGTTGCATTTGTTTAGTTGTTCGTCTATTTTAGATTGTATTAATTTTGCTTGTTCTATGTTATCGATGCTAAAGTAGTATTTATAAACCTTATAAGGTATATTTGTAATATTCATATGTAATACCCCTCTTTGTAAATAGTTAATTAACATTATATGATAAGATATATCAAAAGTCAAACAAGGGTATTCATAGGATTGACGAAATGTAGTGGTTGGCGGTCACTGGGAGTATAAATAAGCAATATTAAAATAATAACTATGCCCTCAGAGATAACAACCTGAGGGCATTTCAATTTTATGAAAGACTTTATAAGTTTAGAGAGGTTATAAATGCTTAGTCGAGAGTTTTTAG
The DNA here is from genome assembly GCA_958403905.1 of uncultured Ruminococcus sp. Taxonomy (GTDB): domain Bacteria; phylum Bacillota; class Clostridia; order Oscillospirales; family Acutalibacteraceae; genus Ruminococcoides. The sequence continues at coordinate 36,944 of CATXZD010000018.1, read as the reverse complement.
GGTTTATACTTTTAATAATTTTTTTGGTACTTGATTTTAGGATAATAAAAAACGGACAGAAAGAACAATCATTTGATTTTCTCTCTGTCCTTATTTTTGTGTATCAGGCTCAATTCAGGTGTTGGCGTACGCCATTGTTACGCCATTTAAGTATTAAACTGCATTGATTTTTATTGACATTTGTTGAAGTGACAAATCTAATAAACATCAGTGTTTATCGGCGTTTATAGACTTTTGTAGTGAAATAAAGGATTATGTGAAATTTGACGGTATGTGACTATACCTAATTTCATTATAAACTCTCCTCAAAATATTTTTATTTATTCGCTTGCCTATTTTATATTAATATTGTATTATATACTAATATAAGGTAGAGATAATTATATCACAATTTTTTACATTAAACAACAGTAACATTGATAATTACACCTAAAAAACTATGTTGAGCTTTATCTTTCGTAATGCTGTTGTATATTTTCATATAAACTAGGAGGGTAGGCCAATGTTAAAAAAGAAATGGATGTTTACAGCTGTTGTGCTTGGCATTATTTTAATCGGAACCTTTTTATACATAGTGATAAACTGTACGAATTATGATTTATATATTTCAGAACCTGAGGAAGCGCACTATACAAATGTCAGCATAAGTTATTCCGAGCCCGATATTGTAAGTAACAGCGAACCGATTTATGAGGACGGCTACTTGAAAATTACTTTTCATGCCTTAAAGCAGGGAGGTACTTATGCAACGGTTACATACACATCTGAAAGCGATAATTTGAAAACCTCTTTTACATCTTATTTAAAGGTTGGTTTATTTAACATTCTTTATAATGATATGGGGTCTGGTATTCAGGGTGTTCCGAATATATCGGGATTTCCTGTGTATTATATTTCGGCGGCACTGTTTTTGTGTATTATGACCGTATATATGATAATTCAATTCAAAAATTATTTGAAGAAAAACATATATTCTTATAACACAATTCTTAACTGTGGTTTAATGATAATATTTGCTGGTTTGGCAGTATTCTTTACTTCTCTGTCTGTATATTTGCTTTTTAATTACCGCGACCACTATGCAAATACTATACAAACACTAACACCGATGGTTTTAATGCTTATTGTTTGTTTTTCAACTCCGTTTATTTTGTTTTATGCTGTTTCGATGACAATAAGCAACATTTCTCTTATTCGGCACGAAGGTTTTCGTGTTGCAAACGCTTTGGGCATAGTTATCAGTATATTAATGGTATCAGGAACCGTTACTTGTTTGGTTCTTGCACAACAAGTAAACTTTTATGATACTATATCTGTTTTAGTTTTTTCTGTAATCTGTTCATTAGTAATTTTTTGCGAAATATATTTACTCAGTACGCAAATATGTGCATTTGTTGCCGCTAAGCATAAACCTGAGTTTGATAAGGATTACATTATAATTCTCGGATGCGGAATAAAAAAAGACGGAACACTTCTTCCGCTTTTAAGGGGCAGGGTTGACAAAGCAATTGATTTTTTTCATTGTCAACTTAAAAATACCGGTAAGAAAGCAGTATTTATTCCATCAGGCGGTCAGGGAAGCGACGAGATAATCTCTGAAGGAGAAGCAATGAAGCGCTATCTTTTGGAGCAGGGAATCCCTGAAGAGCAAATAATGCCTGAAACAAAGTCGACAAATACTCTTGAGAATATGAAGTTTTCCAAAGAGCTGATTGCCGACAGCAATGCTAAGGTTGTTTTTTCAACAACTAATTATCATGTTTTCCGAAGCGGTATTTTATCAAATCAAGCAGGTTTAAAGGCAGAAGGGATGGGCAGCAAAACAAAATGGTATTTTTGGCCTAACGCCTTTATCAGGGAATTTATCGGTTTGTTAGTAAGTCAAAAGAAAAAGATAGTAATTTTGGCTTTTGCCGCAGTTTTGTTTGCTTTAGGAATGACGTTATTAACATTGTAATATTTTTGGCCGGTAATATATGGTTATCCGATGGTGAAATATACGCTGTTGTATTCAAAAAGTGTTTTTTCATTACTTTTTTTAGAACAGCAGGAAAGGCGATATTATGGAAGGAAAAACAATTTCAAAGACAATTAAGGTTGAAGAAGAAAATCTCGCCTGCGCAATGGGCAGCGGAAGCCTTATGGTACTTGCAACTCCGGCGGTTGTTGCTCTAATGGAAAATGCTGCCGCAGAGCTTGCTCAAAATGAGCTTGGTGACGATGAGCTTACAACAGTCGGAACTATGATTTCAATTGAGCATACAAGCCCTACTCCTGTTGCAGCAGATGTTACAGCAAAAGCAATTCTTACAAAAGCTGAGGGAAGAATGTTTTATTTTGACGTTGAAGCATATGATAAAAAAGGATTGATTGCTAAGGGCACCCACACAAGAGTCAGCGTAAAGGCGGATAAATTTCAAGCAAAGGCGGACGGTAAATTCAATGATTAAGTATAAATATGTTCTTTTTGATCTTGACGGAACAATAAGCGAGAGCGCAGGCGGAATACGTAAATCGCTTGAACACGCAATTACAGCGCTTGGCAAGCCGCTTCCCAATCTTGATGATTATACATTATATATAGGACCTCCTCTTATTGACACATTCCGAAATGTATGCCGTTTTTCAGAGGAGGATTGTCAGGAAGGTGTTGAGATTTACCGTAGCTTTTACGATGAAAAAGGAAAATATATCAATAATCTTTATGACGGCATAAAATGTGTTTTGTCCAAGCTTAAAGAGAATGGTGCAAAGATTGCAGTGTGTTCCTCGAAGTACGAAAAGTTTGCTGAGGAAATTGTTGGAATTCTGGGTGTTTTTGATTGCTTTGATGCAATTTGCGGTTCAACGCTTGACGGCAGCCGCAAGGACAAAAAAGATTTGATTCCTTATGCCGTGAAATCACTCGGAGGAGATTTTGACTCTGAAAAGGAAAATACGGTGATGATCGGCGACACATACTTTGATGCAAGAGGCGCAAGACAGTGCGGAGTTGACTTTATAGGAGTTGAGTACGGATATGGCAGTACTCAGGCTATGAAAGACGAGGGCGCAGAGTTGTTTGCAAAAACGCCAAATGAACTTTTGCCGCTTTTAATCGGCTGATATTTATCATTAAAGCAAGTGCTTCGGCATACTTATTATTATATTATAAGTATGTTCGGAGGTATTGCATTGTTTGTTTTTAATTTTAGAGTTGCTGACTCCAAAAAAGTTTTTGCGATTTTTGCTGTTGTGTCTGTTGCTGTTGCAATAGTATGTATAATATGTATGATTTCAGTGCAGAACAGCCTGCCTGATACAGCAACCTGCGACGAGCTCGGACACTACTCACTTAAATGCAGTAAAGACGATGAGCAGTGTGCTTTCCTTGATCAGTTTGGTATATCAGCAGTAAAAATCAAAGACAGCAGTGAAGTTATGATTCCGTCAGAGTTTAACGAAACATATGATGATTATAACGAAATGCAAAAGGAAATAGGACTTGACCTTGAAAAATTTAAAGGCAAATCAGCGCAAAAGGTTACATATGAGCTTAAAAACAGCAAAACAAAATACGCCGTACTTCTTATATACAAAGGAAAGGTAATCGGCGGACATCTTACAAACGGAGTGTACGGCAGTAAAAACCTGCCGCTTATTTGATATGGAAAGACTTGACAAAATACTTGTTTCACAGGGAACAGGAAGCCGCAAAGAGGTGCGTGAACTGATAAAAAAGGGAAAAGTTTGCGTAAACGGTGAAATAATCAAAAAAGCTGATTTTAAGACAGACGCCGAAAACAGCTTAATCACCGTTGAGGGACAGGCTTTAAATTACAGCAAAAATATTTACATAATGCTCAATAAGCCTGCCGGAGTTGTGTCGGCAACAACTGACAATCATGACAAAACAGTAATTGACATTCTTCCTGAAGAGTACAAAAGAAAAGGACTTTTTCCCGCAGGCAGATTGGACAAGGATACCGAGGGACTGCTTATCATAACTGATGACGGAGATTTTGCGCATAAAATGCTGTCGCCTAAAAATCATGTTGACAAAAAATATATTGCAAAGCTTGATAAAGAGATAAACGGTGACACAATTAAAGCTTTTGAAAATGGAATTATTTTTGCCGATGGTACAAAATGTATGCCTGCAAAACTTGAAATAATGCCCGATTCCGACAATAAAACAGGAATAGTGACAATTTGCGAAGGTAAGTTCCATCAGGTTAAAAAAATGTTTTTGTGTTGTGGAATAAATGTTGTGCACCTTCAACGAATTTCAATTGGAAATTTATATTTGGATAGCAAATTGCCCATAGGTTGTTGCAAATTGTTGACGAAATTAGATAAAGAGTTGATTTTTATCGGCATTATACACTAAAAACGTTAGTCGTTTTTTATTCAGTGTCATTTTTAAATAAAATATCGAATGAATATTTAGTTAAAATCAGTATAGTAAAAATTTGTTCAAAGTGGTATATTATTAATTGTAATGAAGTATTATTACTTTCTGGATTATTGGAGGTTTATTAAATGGCAAATGTATCATTAAAACATGTCTACAAAATTTATGACGGTGGTGTTACTGCTGTTACAGACTTCAACCTTGAAATCGCTGACAAGGAATTTATTATTCTCGTTGGTCCTTCAGGTTGCGGTAAGTCAACTACCTTAAGAATGATTGCCGGTCTTGAGGATATTTCAAAGGGTGAGCTTTATATTGGCGATATGCTCGCAAACGACGTAGCTCCTAAGGACAGAGATATTGCAATGGTTTTCCAGAACTATGCTCTGTATCCTCATATGACCGTTTACGATAACATGGCTTTTGGCCTTAAGTTAAGAAAGACTCCGAAGGAAGAAATTAAGCGCAGAGTTGAAGAAGCTGCCCGTATTCTCGGTATTGAACAGTATCTCGACAGAAAGCCTAAGGCTCTTTCCGGTGGTCAAAGACAGCGTGTTGCCCTCGGACGTGCTATTGTACGTAATCCTAAGGTATTCCTTCTTGACGAACCGCTTTCAAATCTTGACGCAAAGCTTCGTGCTCAGATGCGTACAGAAATTTCAAAGCTTTATCAGCGCCTCGGTACAACATTTATCTACGTAACCCACGACCAGACAGAGGCTATGACAATGGGTACAAGAATTGTTGTTATGAAGGATGGTTTTATTCAGCAGGTTGATACTCCTCAGCACCTCTATGATTTGCCTTGCAATATGTTCGTTGCAGGATTTATCGGTTCACCTCAGATGAATTTCATCAACGCTACTCTTGCTAAGGATGGCGCAAACTATACTCTTAACTTTGATAAGTACAAGATTCCTGTTCCCGCTGAAAAGGCTAAGGGCGGCGCTCTTGATGCTTATGTTGGCAAAGAGGTTGTATTCGGTATTCGACCTGAGCACGTTCACGATGAACCCGACTTCCTTGCAAAGTCAGATTGTCACCTTGAAGCTAACGTTGACGTTACAGAGCTTATGGGTGCAGAGATTTACCTTTATGTTAACATCGGCGGTGTGCCTGTTACAGCTCGTGTAGAGCCTACATCAACAGCACAGCCCGGTGACAATATTAAGGTTGCATTTGACCTCAGCAAGATTCATATCTTTGACAAGGAAACAGAGCAGACAATCACAAACTGATTTTAACTTTACAATGGCGGCAAGGCTTCGGCTTTGCCGCTTTTTTAAACGCTTTTTAAACGTCCTAAGGGTTGGACAATTTACAATTATCAATTAACAAATAACAATTACAATGTTAAAATACTGTAGCGGCGAACTGTGTTCGCCAAGATGAATAACAAAGACATTTGAATTTTACATCAATGTTTACGTAGGGACACGGCGCGCCGTGTCCGTGCAAAATTGCAATGCAATTTTGTGAATGGAACGTCTGGAAAGCCGTCCCCTACAGAGAGGTTTGTTTGTCACTATAATGATGATATAATCGGTAAAGTTTCATAGTTACTACGGACACGGCACGCCGTGTCCCTACGAATGTAAAGGTAACGTTGTATTTATATTCACATGGGCAATAACGGAAACGTATTATTTATATCCGTATCCGTGTGGGATAATAACACAAACGTTTGTACTAAATCCGTAGGGAACAACCCCTGTGTTGTTCCTAACTGACATTTAGCTAACCCATAATAGGAACGACACAGGGATCGTTCCCTACACATTTCAAAACACTTCCGGTATATCAAAATTTGTTTAGCAAATAAACTTATCCAAACAATACGCACTATTATAAATCTGGAAATTTGCCAGTCGAGGCACTCGACCGACCCTTAACTCCACACTGATAATATGCAAAAAGGACACGGCTCTTCCGTGTCCTTTTTGCAGGTAATATTTAAAATTCAATTCCTCAAAATAAACCTGTCAAACGTCTTTGCAATCCCGTCGTCATCATTGCTTTCGCAAACATAATCGGAAATTTTCTTGATATCGGGTTCAGCGTTGCCCATTGCAACACCAAAGCCTGAGTAACCTATCATTGTCATATCATTGTAGTTGTCGCCAAAAGACGCAAGCTCTTCTCTGCGAACTCCAAGCTTTTGCAGCAAAGGCGGCAGCATTGAGCCTTTTGTAACGCCAAACGGCATAATTTCAAGAAAATACGGAGCACTCTTATAAACATCGAGCAAACCGTCATAACGGCGCGACAAAATCGTTTGATAGCGATCAAGCTCATCAGGCTCGCCGGCAAGCAGAATTTTGTTGATGTTGAACTTAACTGCCGAAACAAAATCGTCAACAACAACCATTTCCGTCTTGAGAATATCTCTTTCAACATAAGTATAATCATTAACTTTTCTGTCGGATATAATGTACTTATCGTCGTAGGTATTGATTGTAATGTTTGAATCCTTCAGCACACCGACAATGTCAGCAAGATATTCAAGAGGAAAAAGCTTGCTTACAACAGTTTCGCCCGTTTCACAATTAATTATTTTTCCGCCGTTGAACGCCATAATAAAACCGCTGTAGCGGTCAAGAAGAAGCTCCTTTGCTATCGGATAAATACCGACAGGATGACGTCCTGACGCAAGAATAATTTTTTTGCCCTGTTTCTGCGCTTCAAGCAGGGCATACCTTGTGCGGGGCGTAATTTCCTTTTTGGAATTTGTTAACGTCCCGTCAATGTCAAGCGCTATTAACTTGTAATCCATAAAATTCACCTATAATGCTTGTGTTTGTGCGCAATCGGCACATTTGCTTACTCCAAAACTTCTATATCAAACTATATCACAACAAACGTTAAATTGCAACAACATTTGTTTGCTCAAAACTGCTGATTTTATGCGTATTTTATGCAAATTCCCTTATATTTGTACACTTGTGCCCGTCTGAAATCTCTGCTCACATTTTATATTAATCAAAACAAACGCACAAGTTTACAGACAAATTAATTGTCAACCTAAATTTATTTTTTAGTTGACAAACAAAAGATAAGTATGTATTATTAATGCAGAAAACCAAGTTGGAGGAATACTAATGAATACAGCAAAAAAACGTTTTACAATCTATCAACTCTCGGTCTGTGCTTTAATGGCGGCTCTTATGTGCGTACTCGGACCGATGTCAATTCCGATTGGCCCTGTTCCTGTTTCTTTAACAAATTTTGCAATTTATCTTGCCGTTTATATTCTCGGTATGAAGGGCGCAACAGCAAGCTACATTATATATCTGCTTATCGGCGCCGCGGGAATGGGAGTATTTTCAGGCTACGAAGGCGGCATAGGCAAACTTGCAGGCCCTACAGGCGGATACCTTGTCGGCTTCATATTTATGGCGCTTATATGCGGTTTTGTAATGGAAAAATCCCATTCAAAAACCGTCATTACTATCATCGGTATGATTGTTGCAACGCTTGTCGCTTATCTTTTCGGAACAGTCTGGTTTGTTATGCAGATGCAGTGTGACATGTGGTACGCTCTTACCGTTTGCGTGTTCCCGTTCATTCCTTTTGATATTGCAAAAATTCTGATTGCCTCCGCATTGGGAAAAGCACTTAGGACAGTATTAATAAAGTCGCACCTTCTGCCCGAGCACAAATAAGGAGGTTTTTAATTATGAATATGACAGCATTAGCCAAGGCAATTATCGCAGGCAAGCGCATAAATCGTAAGGATGATTTGAATATGTTTCTCACCTGCAATTTAAAAGAGCTTTGCGAGGGAGCCGACCTCATTCGCAAGCATTTTATAGGTGACAAAGCAGACCTATGCTCCATAATAAACGGACGAAGCGGAAGATGTCCCGAGGATTGCAAATACTGCGCGCAGTCGGTTCATAATCACACCGACTGCGAGGTATATGACTTTCTTCCCGAAGAAAAAATTCTGGAAGCGTGCAGGCTTAACGAAAGCGAGGGCATAGATCGTTTTTCAATTGTTACGGCAGGGCGTGCACTTAGCGGTGAAGAATTTGAAAAAGCAATTCACACATATAAAACAATGCACGCAGAGTGTAAGATTGATTTGTGTGCGTCAATGGGATTTCTCAATGCAGAACAGCTTCATCGGCTTCACACCGCAGGCGTAACAAGCTATCACCACAATATTGAAACATCAAAGCGTAATTTTCCGAACATCTGCACTACTCACACCTATGAGCAAAAGCTTGAAACACTAAAGCTTGTAAAAGAGGAAGGGATGTGTGCCTGCTCGGGCGGAATTATCGGAATGGGAGAAACCCCCGAAGACAGATTGGATATGGCTGTAAGCCTTGCCGAGCTTAAAGTTGACTCTATTCCGCTGAACGCTTTGATGCCGATTCCCGGCACACCTCTTGAAAATTGCCCTCAGCTGACGGAAGATGAAATTCTAAGAACAATTGCGTTCTTCCGATACATAAATCCCGAGGCAAACATCCGTCTTGCGGCAGGACGCGCATTGCTGACCAATGACGGCGAACGTGCCTTTCAGTCGGGCGCTTCGGCTACCATTACAGGAAATATGCTGACTACAGCCGCCTGTGCAACGATTCGCAGTGACAAACATATGCTAAAAAAGCTCGGACGCGACGTAACTCCCAAATATTTAAAAACCAAAGAATAAACCCCAGAAAATTCTAAATTATTTTATTCCAATGAAATTGCATTACAAAATTGACACATGACAAAAACAAAGCTATAATAAAACGAAAAGCAGGGGGTGAATGCCATGGAATTTGAGTTGTATTTCCCGATTTGGCAGCAGCTCACCAATTCCCAACAAGAACAGCTTCACAAGCACATGACTGAGCGTTTTGTAAAAAAAGGAACGGTCATTCACGGTTCAAGTTCAGAGTGTACCGGTCTGTTGGTGGTGAAGCAGGGACAGCTTCGAGCCTATATGATTTCGGAGGACGGACGGGAAATTACGCTGTATCGGCTATTTGACCGAGATTTGTGTCTGTTTTCCGCATCATGTATGATACGCTCAATCCAGTTTGACATCACCATAGAATCAGAAAAAGACACTGTGCTGTGGGTTATCCCCACCGAAATTTACCGTCAGATTATGTCGGAGTCTGCTGCTGCGGCAAACTTCACCAACGAAGTTATGGCGTCCCGTTTTTCCGAGGTCATGTGGCTTATGGATCAAATTCTCTGGAAGCGGTTTGACAGTCGACTCGCAGAGTTTCTCTTAAAAGAAGCAAGCATTGAGGGAACGAACGCCCTGCACATTACGCACGAAACTATTGGCAAACACCTGGGAAATCCCCGTGAGGTAGTCACAAGAATGTTGAAATATTTTTCGGAAGAAGGTTTTGTTCAGCTCTCACGCGGCACAGTGGAGCTGTGTGACATAAAAGGATTGCAAAAAATTATTCAATAATATTTAAAAGGCGGATGTTTTACCAAACCAATGTAAAACATCCGCTTTATTATTTATTTATCCATTCCGCAGGCGGTGGACTGCTCAATTAAGCATCGGTCGTGTTCAACCGCGTCATAGAATCGAAATCCTCCGCTAAAATTGTAACACTCAAAACCGTTTCCTGCCAAAATACGGCAGGCGATGTAGCTTCTCAAACCGCTTTGACAGTTGACATATACGGGTTTATCAGGGGCAATCTCTTTCAATCGTTCCCTAAGCTCGTCAACTGGAATGTTGCAAAAGCCCTCAAAGTGACCGCAGGCAAATTCCGCCTGAGTTCTGGTATCAAGAAGCGTCACACTTCCATCCCTAGGCAATTTATTGACATCTTCCAAATGCCACTGCTTCAAAATTCCGTTTTTGATATTTTCTATCATAAATCCCGCCATATTTACAGGGTCCTTTGCAGAAGAATAGGGCGGCGCATAGGCAAGATCCAAATCTTTCAATTCGTAAGCTTTCATACCGCAGTGAATTGCGGTAGCTAACACGTCAATGCGTTTGTCCACTCCCTCATAACCCACAATCTGGGCGCCGAGCAGGCGGTAGGTGTCCTTTTCAAAAATCACCTTCATAGTCATAATCTTTCCACCCGGATAATAACCTGCGTGGCTCATTGGCGAAAGAACAACCTTGTCAACATTCAGACCTGATTTTTGAGCACTGCTCTCGTTAATGCCGGTAACAGCCGCCGTAAGGTCAAAGATTTTCAGCACAGAGCTGCCCTGACTGCCCATATATCGGCTGTCTTTGCCGCAAATGTTGTCTGCGGCAATACGTCCCTGTTTGTTGGCAGGACCTGCAAGAGAGATTATCGCATCTTCTCCTGTAACAAAGTGCTTTACCTGCACTGCATCTCCCACGGCATAAATATCAGGAACAGAGGTTTCCATTCGGTCGTTTACCAAAATACTGCCCTTTATTCCAAGTGCAAGACCGGCTTCTTTGGCGAGGGTACTCTCAGGAGTAACGCCGATAGCCAAAACCACCATATCGGCGTGCAGAGGTTCAGAATTTTCCAAAAGCACATCTACACCGTTATCTTTTTCCTCAAAGCCCTCAACGGTATGACCCAGCGCCAGCTTAATCCCGTGCTTGCGCATTTCTGCATGAATAAATGACGCCATATCGCTGTCAAAGGGATTCATAAGCTGTTTTGGGCGCTGTACAATTGTAACATCCATTCCCAACTCACAGAGATTTTCAGCGACCTCCAAACTGATAAAACCGCCTCCTGCCAGCACTGCCGTCTTGGGCTTATGGCTGTCAATATACTCCTTGATACGAAAAGTATCCTCAACCGTGCGCAGTGTGAACAGCTTGTCAATTCCCACACCGGGAAGTTTTGGCTGCGCAGGCTTGGCACCGGGAGATAAAATCAACTTATCATAGGCTTCTTCAAATTCTTCACCGTTTTCCAGATTTTTAACAGAAACCGTCTTTTTTTCCTTGTTAACGGCAGTAACCTCATGGTGCACACGCATATCCACACGAAAACGAGCGTCAAAGCTCTCAGGTGTTTGCAGCGTCAAATCTTCTCCGTCAGAGATAACTCCGCTTATATAATACGGTAAACCGCAGTTTGCATAGCTGACATATCCCGAGCGCTCAAAAACTACTATCTCTGCCTGTTCGTCCAGCCTGCGAATTCTTGCCGCCGCAGTAGCGCCTCCTGCAACGCCGCCTACAATAACTACCTTCATTTCTGCGTCACCTCTCCTCTCCAGGCGGATATTCCGCCGATATTTTCTACGTTCAAATAACCTGTTTGTTTTAAGTATGCCGCCGCCTGACTGCTGCGAGCCCCGCTATAGCAGTAAACGAATATCGGCACATTCTTATTTTTAATGATTTCAGCCGCTTTGTCAAGAGAATCCAAAGAAAGATTTTGGCTGTCGGGGATATGACCCTCACTGTATTCCTGCGCAGTCCTCACATCCAGCAGTACTGCGTCGGGTGTAGCACGAAAACGCTCAATGCCCTGATTTATATTCGGACTTTGTAAAAAATCAAAAAATCCCATCTTTTTCCCTCCAATCAAAGCATTTCAATAATCTTAGCCTTGGGCATTGCACCCACAGCCCGATTGACAATTTTACCGTTTTTAATCACCACCAGCGTGGGAATACTTGTGATACCGAACCTTTCAGCCAAATCAGACTGCTCATCTACGTTGACCTTACCCACGGCAATATCCGAACGCTCTGCGGCAATTTCATCCACTATAGGACTTACCATTCTGCACGGGCCGCACCACGCAGCCCAGAAGTCCAGCAACACGGGCCTTTCAGCACGCAGGACTTGGTTTTCAAAGTTTTCATTGGTGATATTGATTACAGACATTTATTTGCCCTCCTGTTTTATTTGTTGACTTAATTATATCTAAAACAACGTGCTTTTTCCGTGACATTGTCACAAAAGCAAAATAAACAGCCGCACGTGAGCGGCTGTTTGAAAAAGTAATGCGTTGTCAAATTTCAATACCAATGTTGTGCAAGAGTTAAGCCTGTAAAAAAGCTCTTACATGGGATGATAAAACCACCGGTTCAACGGATGGTTTTGATTTTGTTAAAATCTTTCCAATTCTTAATATCAAAACTACAGTATCCGCTGCCGTAATCGCCATAAATATTAAGAATATGATTGATATTTCCCTGTTCTCCTACATTTTCCTGTCCGTTTTCGTTAATTTCTCCTTTGTCCCAGCTTCCCCTTGTAATTTTGAATTCTATATTATGAGTAATATCTTTTGGAATATCAATTATTATCTCTGCTGTTGTTTCAGATGTTCTTGTTAATGAATAAGAAGTGTCGGCAGGGTTCCAATTGTTAAGTTCACTTGCAAAATACAAAGTATCTGTCAGGGGGGTGTCAGGCGGCAGATTAAGCTGTACCCTTACAGCCAAATAATCACTGCACAAAAAGTTAGATGGCTTCAAACCTGTAATTGTGTTGTTATATACATTGCAATCCGTGCCGATAATATATGCCCAGTTTTTTTCCGAGAAGCTGCCGGTATAATTGATTATATTGTTGGCTACGGTAACATTATTTGTTTCGTATGATTTGTCATACGCTAACTTTATTATTGCATTAATATGATCAAAGTTGCTTTGGAAAGTGTTATTAATAATTTGTGAATTTTTCATACCCGAACCCGTTAAAGGGTGCGGTGCACAGTTTAAAATGTTATTGTCAGAAAAACATATGTCTTCATTATAACCATATGGATACTCTGAACTGCAATAAATACCATAATCGCAATCCTCGATTGTATTTCCCGAATACGATGCGTTTTTATTATATATACACATTATGCCGTACTGAGAGTTTTTAACTGTATTATTATTGCTTTCCACATCGGTGCAGGCTTCCATATGTATGGCTCCCGATCCTTGTATATTGTAAAGTTTATTGTCAGAACAAACAATATGGTCAACCTGTGCAAATCCAAAACCTATGCCGACATTTGTGTTTATTTTTGCTCCGTAGCTGACACAATTAGTTACTTGCACATCGGAAAATCTGAAATTCGGAGTGTTTACTTCAACATTATCTCCCTCGTATTGCACAGGCTTTTCCGAAGTATTAAATATGCAATTATCTACAATAAGACCTTTTCCGATTGAATTTGTATAAAGCTTATTATTATATTTTCTTGTTTCGGGTTCGCCATCATTAAAAAGTATTCCAAACCCCTCACTAAAGGTGCAGTTCTTAATGATTGTATTATTTGCAGCAGTATTGCAGAAAATTCTCGGACAGCTTGTATGTGCTGAAAAATTGCAGTTTTCAATTACACATCCATCGGTAAGATGCAGTCTGACATCGCCGTATCCGTATCCGTCGCCTTTCCACCAACGGGAAACATTAACATTTTTCAATGAAACTTTGTTTCCGGTTAAAACCAGGCTTGAACTCGGCATAATTTTAAGAGTACCGTTAATTATTGGACACTTAGCCTCAGAAGTATATATGTGATATGTTTTTCCTTCCAAATCAAGCGGAACATTCTTTTTTGCGGCAGCGTCAAGCGCTTTTTGAAAAAGACGCAAGTCGTCATTTGCATCTTCGGGTACACCAAACTCACCAGGAGTGACATATTCATTTTCAGGTGATGTCGATGACGGAATTTCAGTCGGAGGATTTTCGATTCCCGCTAAGACACTCAGTATTTTGGTGGCATCCACAATATTTATCTTACCGTCAAGATTAAAATCTGCCAGCAATCTTTGTTCTTCGCTGAGCGTAATTGTTTCTGCCAGTGATTTTTGTATTTGTGTAGCGTCAATAACAGATAATTTATTGTCAAGGTTTACATCCCCGTTAGGGAAATGTGAATATGAATGCGCAGAAGTTGTGATAATTGCAGATACAGCTAATAAGGATGAAATAATAAATAAAATAGCTTTTTTCATATTTTTAACACCGTAAATTTATTGATAGAGATTGATATAAAAATATATTGCTTTAGATTTATAAATATAGATGCCTATGAAAATATTATATATTTTTTTGGCAAAATTGCAAGATATTAAACTGAAAAAAGGTTAATAATTATGTAAAATCACACCTCTATACCGCTAAGTAAAAAGACTGCGGTAATATGTACTCATAGGAAAACGGTAAAATACAGTTGCTTATACTGTAAAGGTTATCCAAAACATAAAATTTTTAGGCAGAAAAAGCTAAAAACAACGCTGGTCGCAAGAGTCCTCAGGTCGTCGGTTCTGTTTTATTGCCAAAGAGCCTTAATTAAAAAACCTCTTTCATATGTCTGTACAAGTGAAAGAGGTTTCGATTTTAATACAATTTTATAACTTACAATGTAAGGTCAAGACTACCGATAGTGTAAGAAAGCGTAGTATCCGAATCATTCTTAATGTACCAAAAAACAGATTCAACCGAAGCGCTGTCTGCTGACGCACCCGCTACACGAACATTGGTTACTACAGGAACAAAAGACTGATCATCAGACGATTCCGAATAAACGTTAACCGTAATAGTTTTTACAATTTTATCCGAATAGTCTTTGCCGTATACAGTCATTGTGATTGTTGCAGTGCCGGGCTTTAAACCTTTTATATTGCCTGTTTTCTCGTTGGGAACGGAAGCAACACTTGGGTTTGAAGAAACAACATATGTTACACTGCCGCCGCTGTAGGCCGGGGCAATATTTATTGTATTACCGACTTTAACTCTTGCAGAAGAATAATACTTGGAAATTCCCGCAGGAGCACCTGACGTTCCATAGCAGGTGTGATCCTTATTACTGCCATTATCACCGTCACTCCAACGATAAAAAAGAACAGTATTTTTATTTACAAGATCAGTATTATCTCCGCCGTCATATCCATCCCATACATCATTTCCGTTTTTATACTTAAGCTTAACTCCGGTTGCTTGGCTGGGAATAGTCGCAACGTACATAGTAAACTTAATTGACGCGTTATGCGACGATTTGCCACAGTCTTTTGGATTATAGTTTCCCGAACCAACTGTCGTAGTAGAAACAGGGGCGTCATCTGCTAATCCGTTGTCATTCCAATAATGCAAATAGAACTTTGAAACATCAACACCTGAATCAGAAGCAAAGCCTACATAAATGTTTTTAACACAGTCATCAGCGTTAGCTTCAATCAAGCTTCCTGAACCGGTTGCACTTTTTCCGTAAGGCTTATAGGTTTTGAGCGGGCTGTTTACACCAAGGTAAAATTCGCCTGCACCCGCTCCAATCTTAAGATTGTTAAGAAAAAGCGAAACGCTCTGAGGGTCATTACCCGAATTGGCAATATCTGTTCTGTACATCTTCCTTGTATGCGGAGCGAGAGCAGTGTTGCTAAAGCTTGTAACAGGTGTTGAGCCGTAGTTTTCGCCGCCGTCGGTCGACTCGTATGTGGTAAATCTTATGTTTTTGCCGTTAGCAATTTCATAAGTCTGACCCGGAAGCTGCAGCTTGTCGCCTGTTAATGTTCTCGGACGGGTAAACCACGAAAAAGTAGTTGACGCCGATGACATCACACATACTATGCAAAGCACCACCGTAAGCACGCTCACAAGTAAAAGCTTTGATTTTTTCATGGTTTCACCTCCTTGCTTTATTTAAATTATTGGCTTATTTTGTTGACCAGGAACCGCCGCAATTACTCCAACCGTTGTTCAATGTAAAGCAGTTTTTGCTGTCTGTAGGAATGGTTTCATATACATCTATACCACCCGGTGTCTGGTTCCACACACCATCATCGCCACTCCAATTATAACTACTTTGGTATTTGGTCGCTTTATTACCCATACGACAGAAAATAACCTTCGAAACATTTGTTGGAAGAGTACAACTATAGTATCCTCCGCCTGCATCTTCCATTGTATACCATGTTCCACCTTGAGCAAATACTGCAAACCATGCACCAGCCGAATTCCAATCAGAATTAGGCTTTAAGTATATTGTTTTACCTGACTGAGTAACCGTTGCTGTAACTGTTATGTCTGCATTACCAAGTGTATAAGTTGTACCGCTGACATCAGCATTGTTAACCTTATAGGTAACTTTGTGACCTGATGAAACGCCTGTTGCATTGAACGTAAGCGCTGTGCCCTCATAAACCTGAGCGTTGCTGCCCTCGCTGATTGTATGCGATGCGTTATCACCTGTTTTATAAGTAACCGTAACAGTTGCATTACTTACACTGCTTACCGTAACCTTATGACTGATATTTGAACTTGATGTCCAACTGCTATTCTTGTAGTAGGCATCAGTGTTATTTGTCGGAAGGTCTATATCACCTGTTTGATTTGAACCGTCATTGAAAATAACCATATCCCATTTTGATGACGGAGAGTATTCATAGCTCCATACTTTACCGCCTAAATGAGTCATTTTAACACCGGACCAAGCGGCATTTCGATTGCCGTCACCTACTGCATCTTCCCAACAGTAAGCATATACCGTACTCCAGTTATTTTCGTTGTAATAATAGATTGTGCGTTTGCTTGCAACTTTAAATCTTGCGTAGTAGTCAATATTACCGCTTACATTAGTAACGGTGAACTCCTCATTGGAACTTACCAAGGAACCTCCCGTTGCAGCTGTATACCAACCATCAAACTCATAACCTTCGTTCGGCTGAGCATAGAATGTAATCGAACTGCCCTTGATAACATCGTCCTGCGAGGTAGTGGTGCTCCAAGACTTTGAACCTACCTTAACCTGACCATTTGAAACAACGTGAGCAGTAGCCTTGTATTTTATTGGTGTAAACTTAGCATAAATATTACGGGCGCTTTTGACAGTAAGCGTAATATCTTTGCCGTTGTTAGCTAATGTAACATCCGTGTCAGTCGCCGTAAGCCTTGTTGTACAAGCCTGGTTACTGTACCAGCCGTCAAAAGTGGCATTGGATGTATTATTTGCTCTGAAAGTAACTGTAGCTCCGTGCTTAATTCCAGTTGCTGTTACTTTATTTGAAGCTGTCTGAGCTGTATTGTTTACAACCCGACATACATTACCGTATGTTGAATTGTCGTTTGTACCGTTTGAAACAGCATGCGCCGTAACATCATAGGTTTTTAGCTCAAATTTTGCGTAGAGCTTTTTGTTTGCCTGAATATTTTTAACCGTATAAGGATTGTCTGTCGATTCTCTGTTCGCATCTGTGCAATTTTCATCGGTATACCAGCCGACAAATTTGTAGCCGTCGGTATCTTTTGCATAAGCCTTAAAAGTTGCACTTCCGTCGTAGTTAACTGTTACTTTAATATAAGCCTTAGAGGCAGCCTGAGAATCATTGTTAATTGTTACGGTGCCGCCTTTATCGCCTGTGCCGAGAGAAGGCTGATTCAAAATCTCATACTTTGACTGAGCCTCAATATCAAATCTTTTTATTGCAAACTTTGCAAATAGGATTATATCCTCTCTCACATTTGTAATCGTAACAGAGCTGCGAGTAGCATCATACACAGGTGATGCGTCTTCCGCATTATTAAACCATCCCAAAAAGTTGTGGCTTGATTTAGCAACTGCCTTAATTGTTACAATGCCCTGATCAAACACATAAGCTTCCGCCTTTGCGACTGCTCCGGTTTTGTTTTGTATTTGAACAGTACCGCCTTTGGTGCTTGCGATTGTTTCGTCGTCTGCCAAAGAATAAAGAGTAATTTTATGCTGAAGCATAAACTTTGCATAATATGTAACCGTCGTTTCACTTTCGGGAGCAGTTACCGTAAGGCTTGAAGTAGAACCTACTTGCTTTGTACACTCAGGGTCAGAATACCAGTTGCAAAAACCATATGTATCATCACCCGGGAGATTTTCTGCATTAAGTGTAACTTGTGTACCTTGTGTAACCTTAACCTCTGTTGCACCGGGTATACCGCCCGTTACACTAACTTTACCCTTACCGTTGCAACCATTTCCCAAAGCTACCTTAACCGTTGCCGGCGGAACCCAATAACCTGTATTGTTTGAGGTTACAACATATGTTGAAATTGCTGAGGTTACATTACGCTTTACAGCATTGTATGTATATGTTATTGGAGTTCTTGTAAATGTAAAATGTAAATTTTTCGATGTTGTTTCATCATTAGGGATGTACGCACGCCAAACCTTGTAGCCGTCAGAATTATCATAAGCCATTTCAATAGCATTGCCTGAGCCGCCATTAGTTTTAAGCGTTACCTTTTTAATATCAGAAATAGAAGTAGGCTTAGGCAAAGCCGAATCATATTCAGAATCAAGCTGAATCTCTGAAAGACTATGCCACGTACCAAAACCAATTTTGGCTTCAGCATCGGCAAATTTTCCATACGCTTTAAAGTCAGGAGTAGACGCAAGCTCAGAAGATGTCAAATTTGAGAAGCTTTCAGTCCACTTGCAATTATAGTTTGACATTACTTGCGCACTTGCAACAGAACTGTCACAATTGTAAAATTCAACATTACCCTTATCTTGTGTTATGGATTTATTCTCAACGTAGCCCACCCATTGGTTTCCGTTTACGCCTGATTTATCCATCTTAGTAAGTTCATTTCTTGCGACATCACGCATCCACATCTGTGTACCCTCATTGCTTGCCCAGCTAATGTCGCTTCCTGCAAGCGAGGTGTTGAAACGTGTGGTGAAGTCGGTAAAAAGAACTTCTCTGGTTGATGATGTATGAGGAATAAGCTTTAAATCACCTATTGTAACATTTGCTTCTTTTGCCTTATTAGGATCCTGAAGCCAAATGGTGACGGTGATGGTTTTTGTTGTATTCTTAGTAAGGGTAAAAACAAAGTTGTTGTTTGTTACCGCTGTATTTCCGGCATAGTCGCCGAAAGGAAGAACTTCTGTAGGATAATCTGTTCCGTTTATTCTTATACTGCCTTCAAATGATGTATTTGAAAAAACTTTGGTAGAACTGCCGTCGTTAATGGCGACTCTGATTGAGTTATCGTTTACGGCTGAACCGTCGATTCTGATTTCAGGTACCCTGTCAAAAATCAACTTTGTATCTGTATCTTTAGCCGTTACTTTAAAATTAAAGCTGATATAATTTGTATTTTTATCGCTTATTTCACCCTGTCTCAGACCGGTTACCGAACTGTTGGTTGAAGCAACTCTCGGGAAGAAAATGCTGCTTCCGTTTGAGCTTGTAGCAGAGGCAAGATGCATATTGCCCGATGTACGGTAGTATCTTGAAAGATCAATAACGCCTGCATTATTACTGTTTAAGTCAGCATTTGTATAGATATATGAATCAATTTGCTGTTCGCCATTGCTCTCAATGATTATTGTAGACGCAGTTTCAACCCACGCATATGTTGAAACTACCATAATTGCAATGATTTCAACAAGTGCCACAACGGAAAGTAAAAAGCTTTTGCGTGATTTTTTTCTAAAGTTAAACTGGTTCTTGATAAGTTCAAGCTTGCTTTTCATTATGACACCTCCTTTTTTAGTAAGTTTTAGTTTGGAACAATGGTATCGTCATTGTCAACCTTAAAGTTATAATTGTATGCAGTAACAATAGTCTGTGGATTCTTGAGTGCAAGATGATTGGTGAATACACCGGAAGAGTTTTTCAGACCAATACTCCTAATACGTCTGCCAATCTCAATCTGACCGCTGAATGTACAATAATCATAATTACCGCCAACATTCATTTTAACAGGATCGCCTGTAGTAAACTCTACCCAAATAGTATATCCGTTTCTCAAGTTATTGCTTATCCAGCTCTTGCTGCTCGGAATATTCAAGTTAACACCAATATTAACTTTGCTTCCCTGCTGAGGGCTTGTAGACGGCTGTGTTGGGTCACTACCGCCGCCACCACCGCCTCCGGAAAGACCTCTTCCTGCCACTGTAGCATCCCAGAAGCCTATGCAAGGCGATAAACGCTTCTTATCTAATTCAGGATCGTTGTCAGCAACATAGCCGTAACCGTTTCCGGCACGAGCTGTATAGACAAGTGAGTCACCGCGGGTTGTTTCAAGATAATTACCTGCACTTCTTCCAAATACACTGGTCAGCCAACCTTTTGCAGTGCTTGTCAACTGTTGATCATACTTGGCTTGATCATCCCATGTATGCCATGAGTTAAAAATGGTCTCATTCGCAACTGAAAAACGATAAAAAGAAATGTTGGTAACTATATCCTTTGGAAGCATTGCTACCCATGTTGGATATGCAGCATCCGCAAGTTCTGACATAACAACAGTTTTTGTTGCACCGTCTCTATCCTCATATGCCATAGTAACGATACAATCATCGCCGCCAATCCAGCTTTGAACATTATTCTTTCCTGCATCGTCATCGCCGCTCGTTTTATCAACAAACTGAACAGGAATCATTTCAGAATAGTTACTTTCCAGAACAACCTCAACTGAAATTGTAGCGTCTGCATAGCGATCCCAGTTTTCACCTGTACCTTCAAGCCAGGCAACCATTGTAAGGTCGATTGAATCACTGTGAGAAATCTGGAAAAGCGGTTCTGAATCGAACGAGAAAATATAATCAGAAAAAGATCTGTTATTTGTGTGCTGAACAGAAGCCGTGCCATTAGCGTCTATATAACTTACAGCGTCATAGTCATCAACATGCTGCTGAATGATTGCAGTAGGGTCAAAAACACGAGGAGTGTCCTCACTGTCTTCAATAAAGGCTACACGAATCGGACACTTTTCGTGATGAAGCTGTTTATCATATATTCCATCGTTGTCTGTATCGGCAAGATGTGTTGTACCGTCAAAAACTTCTTCATAGTCCGTGCCGTTGTAAGTGCCTTTAACGGTAATATTATAACTCTTTATATAAATATTTGTAGGGTCGGTTACACCTACAAGAGTTATATTTTTACTTGCGTAATGAACATTTTTGTCACCGGCATTGCCTTCACGAAAAGCAAGATCATTAGTGGTTGAGCCGTTCAAGCCTGAAACGGGAAAAAACATATTTCTGCCGTCAACACTCGAAGCCTCAGTAAGCTTAAAGTCATCAAGAATAATTTTATTGGTAATGGATTCACCATCGTTGATACTCAAGCCGGTGGAAGAATCCATTCTGAATAAATCAGTAAAAAGGGAAGCCGAGTTTTTCATTGTAAGCCATGCAAAGGTTGACGTCATCAAAAGCACGCACACTAAAAAAAGTGAAACATATGCTGTCATAATTCTTTTTCTGCTTATTATCCGTTCTTCAGAATATCCGAGAAAGAATTTTCGCAAAAAATTGTTCGATTTCATATGTATCACTTCCTTAGATTGTTATGATGGTGTACCTGTAAAATTCAATTTCATCGTGAATTCGCCGCCCACAAGTGCAAGCTTTGCTTCAGGGTCTTCGCCCTCAACCCACATATTGCAAGTTACAAGTCCGTAGTAGTAATTATCAGATTTTTTATCGTCAAGATTTGTAAGAGCTACATCTTTACCTAAAACGTAGCTGCCGTTCGAATTCTTAGTTGAAGCAGTTACACCTGTTGTTGGGTTATTTGACTTATTTATAACAGTGGGATCATTATCCGGCTGTTTTGATGAGTTTACTCCGTAATACTGATGATTAAACGAGTCACCCGAAGTAAGACCTGTAAGCATTGAAAAAGTATGTCCGCCGCCCTCAGCCGCAGTCGTTTCAAGCTTTAACTCGGGATGAGGAATCCAAAGCAGCTTTCGTGCATTAGATTTATCAACTACAGAAAATCTCGCAGCGCCTACAATGCAGTCACGCGAATAATCGCCGTAAGTACTCTTGTTTGTAGACGGAGGACCTGTCAAATAAGTAGAATGCGGAACAAACGTTGAACTGCTTTCAAGACGAACAGTTTGCGATGCTTTTGAGCGAATATAGAGGTCGAAGCTCAAATAATGAACCTGCTGCACAGCCTCATTCCATGTTACTTTGTTACCTTCTGAATCCGTAATAACAGGAGAAGCAATACCGTCAGTCTGTTTTAAACTCGGACGATAAAATGTTTTTCCGTCACTCGTAATCTCGGTAAGCGAAAGTGTATCAAGAATACTTGCAGGCTCGCCTTCCTCGCTTTTTCTAAGTTCAATAGTATCGCTATATACCAAGCGTGTAACATCAGATACTGTTTGGTTATGAGGCACAACCGCAATTTCAATGCCCTCTGACGTAGCACACTTCACGTTGATGCCGTTTGCGTCAGCTTTAGTACTATTTGTAAACCATGCCCACATACTGACAAAAGTCACAGCAACAAGAACTAACAGAATTATTAAATTTTTAGCAATCATTCTGCCCGTTTTCCTGTTAGGCGCAGTAGAATTTTTCATATGTGTGCCTCTCTGAATAACCCTTTAGTCAGTATTGATTATGTCGTTCATTTCCAAAAGTTCTTCTTTTGTAAACATATTTTTTCTAGCTTTTTGTTTTACAATCTTTACTTCAGATTTTGCTTTTTGCTTTGCAAGTTTTATTTCTTCCTTAGCCTTGCGTTTAATTTCAGCAATTTCTCTTGCCTGCTGCGACTTAAGGTCTTTAAGCATTGCATTGTATTGCTTTTCAGCTGCCTTTTGCGCTGCTTCAACACGCTTGTCTACAGACTTTTGAACCTTTCTAACTTCCGATGCATGCTTAGCTTTCACAGCCTCAGAAGCCTTGTCATTTGAAAGCTTAATCTGCTCAATCTGCTTTTCATGTTCAGCCTGCTTATCAGCGAGTTCTTTTATGCGTTTCTGCTCTGCAAGATTTGCCTTGTCAGCAAATTCAGCATTAAGCTGTGCTACATATCTTGTGTGCTCAGCATCTGCCGCGTCAATAGTGTTTTGCAGGGACTTAACTTCATTTTTATGCTGTTCGTCAGCAATACGGGTTTTTTCAGCAAAATCAGCATTCATCTGCTGGATTCTTGCTTTGTTTTGCTCACGCTCATTATTTAAAGTATTGGTTAGCCTGTCACGTTCTGTTGTAAGAGTTTCAATCTTTCGATTACTCTTTTCGATTTCATCCTTACATTTTTCAAGATTTTCAGTCAGCGCTGTGATTTTAGCAAGCTGTTCAGCAGTCTGAACCTCCAACTCAGAAATTCTGGTCTGCTGTTCTTCAATCTGCTGTTCCTGCTCTTGAATCTTAGTCTTCTGACGAGCATTTTCCTGCATTAATACCTGAATGCGGTCATTAAGAATAACGATTTGCTTATTAAGTTCATCTATTGTGTTATTCAACTCGTCAATAGTTGCCTTAAGCTGAACAATTTCATCTTTAAGCTGCTGATTTTCTTCTTCAAGCTCTTTAATTCTCTTTTCAGCTTCAAGAAGTTTAAGCTTTGTTTCCTTGAGTTCATTCTTTACAGCAACAAGCTCATCTTCAAGAGCAGAAATTTTGCCCTTAAGAGAAAGAATCATACGTTCTTTTTCGTCAAGCTGATTCTTTAAGTTTCTAACCTCATTTTGTAAATCAAGAATTTGCTTATCGCGTTCGCGAATCTCTTTGAGGCGAATTTCCATTTCCTCTTTGCGAACTGCATCAAGCTGAGCCTTTAGGACTGCTTCACGTGTTTTTTCTGGCTTTGCCTCTTCAGCCGCAATACGAGCGTTTTCTTCCTCGTACTTTTCCTGAAGCATCCTGCGCAAAGCCGGGTTTGTGGCAATGTTCATCATAAAATGCTCAAAGCCCATTGTAAAGTAAACATCCTGCTTAAAGGTGTCAGACATTTCGCCTTTATATTCTTCACCAACAATTTCAAAGCCGAGTTTTTTATAGGTATCAAGGAAATTCCACAAATCAACAACCTTTTTAAAGTTAGGATTCTTTTTCAAAAGGTTTGTCTGAGTAAGCGGTGGGTGAACCTCAGGCTCTTTTGAAATTGCCTGAATAAGCGGGGAGTTATTAAATTCATTAAGTGCCTGACGGCAGCGACGGATACGGTCAAAATCTGAAAGATTTGAAAAATCCTGAACATCAAGTTCATCAGAAATTACATCATGAGAAGTTTTTTCATACTCATAATTAAAGTTGACTTTTTCACCGTCAAGATCCATATGACGTACTACCTTAACGTCGTTATACGAGTCGTTAGGCACGTCCTTCATCTTAGAATACTTATCGTCAACAAAGTTAAGTGCTTTACGAATAAGCGTCATAAGCACACGGTTTTCATAAGTAGCAAAGGTTTCCTCACGCTCAATAGTGAGAATCTTGTTTGGCGTAACCATATCGCCCTCAACCTTGGCTATAAAATTGGTATGCTGTGAAAGATGTTTTACGGAGTCGGGACCGATTTTCTTAGCAAGCTCAATGCGCACAACATTGTCAACCTGCTTAATAAAACGTCTTTGTTCATCAATGGCATTCTGGATATACGGAAGCGCCTGCTCAATGGCCTCAACCCAGTCCATATCGATTACTTTTTCATTGGTTTTACCAACAAGCGTATCGTTGCCCTTATCGCCGTCCTTAAGACCGGCTTTTATGTAGTTGTAAGTAAAATCATTTTGCAGAAGATCCTGCATTTGCATGTAGGCTCTGTAATATTTACTGTAATCAGCCATTATATTAGCTCCTCATAATCACCAAATTATTCCTGCCAAAAAAATCAATTTTTACAGTAACTAAAGGGCGAACGCAGTTCGCCCTATGTCGCTAATTATACGAGCTTTTTGAGCATGCGGAGATAATCCTTTGATTCATTCATATTTTCTTCGCCAAACAATTCGTCAATGTAAGCGCAAAGACCGTCAATTTCGTCACGAATATAAGAAAGGTTGAGTGACTCAAACTTTCTGAATACCTTACGTGCAAGAACATAGTCAAGACCATCAATTTCAGTTCCGCCTGTACCAACGTAAGCAGGAACAAAGTCGCGAAGCTGCTTAACAATACGGTTACCGAAAGCTATGCGGAAATGCTCAATAACATAGTCGTCAAGAAGGCCAACCTTTTTGAGGTTTTCTTCTGAAACAACATGTTTAGCCTTTGCTTCGTTAAGAATATCTTCAAAGTGTTTATAGCTGATATTAATAGGCGGTGTGTCTTCTGCATCAAAGGCAACGCCCTTAGTGTCAATGTTAATAGGCATAGCACGGTCATAAACCTTATCAGTGATTGCAAAGGTAGAGTCATCGTTATTAGCTGTACCAATGTACCACATATTCGGCGGAATCTGAAGCTGACCGTTTTTGATGTGTTTCGGGTCAGTAGGCCATGCGTTTGGAATAATGTCAACAACCCACTCGTCACGTGACGGCATTTCAAGAATTGAGAGCATCTCAGCGAAGTAATACTCAACACGCGCGATGTTCATTTCGTCGAGGATTACAGCGTAAATGTTTTCGTTGTAAGAAGCCTCGTACATAGCACGGAGAAGCTCTGTTTCGTTAAATTTCTTTGTAAATTCGTTGAAGTAACCGAAAAGCTCAGTTCTGTCACGCCATGACGGCTGAACAGAAGCGATAATTGACGGATTGTTAATAAACTTACCAAAGGCATATGCAAGTGAAGTTTTACCTGTACCAGAAATACCCTGTAGGATAATAAGTCTTGTTGAAGCAAAAGAAGCAACAAAAAGTCTGATAAGTTTGATATCGTAGTAAAGACCCAGGCGTGAGCAAGCGAATAAGCGGAAGCGCTCGCAAAACTCGGGAAGTGTAATATCGTTGTCGTATACGGGAGGTACATAATCTGCCCAAAGCTCGTCGATTTCTGTAAGCTTGTAGAAACGTGAGCCGTTTGCAGCTTCTTCTTCCTCACCGTTATTGAGAGCTTCAATTTCCTCGCCGGTAAGCTCAGCAATTTCGTTGGGATTAAGACCGATTTGTGAAACCTTCATAGAAAGGATTTTGTCCTTTTCAAGGTTTAATCTCATTACCTCTTTGTTGAGAGCCTGTACTTCCTTTACAAGGGAGTCGGTGTCTTTTCTTCTGCGGTGTGAACGGATAAACTTTTTTACGGCGACGATGATGAGCCATACAATAAGTCCAAGCACAGCAATAAGAAGCACTATGGCGAGAATTGCAATACCCCAGGCAAGTCCTCCCAGCTCGGTAGTATAGGCATTGATAATGTTTATGTATGCCGGGAAATCAAATGCACTTCCGATTCCGGCAAATAAGCCTGTTATAATTGACCACAATGAGCCAAAAAACTGACCGAGAAATTCAAACAGAAATTTAAATACTGTATCCACGGTACTTCGTCTCCTTAAAAAAATCTACCTCAATGTATTTCTGCAAAGCAGGAACACATCTCC
This sequence comes from uncultured Ruminococcus sp., assembly GCA_958403905.1. Taxonomy (GTDB): domain Bacteria; phylum Bacillota; class Clostridia; order Oscillospirales; family Acutalibacteraceae; genus Ruminococcoides. The sequence goes on along the minus strand of CATXZD010000018.1, from coordinate 10,399 downwards.
TCACGGTGTTGTAATTTTCCGAATACAATTATTCGGTTAAATGATATAGTAAAATATAACTTCATATTTCTTTTCCGCCGCTTGGCGGAAAAGAAATACTCTCGTTACTTAAGTTGCACCTATGTGCATAGGGACAAATAATTTTTGATAAATCGCAAGCCTTAATTTTCAGCGCCGGAATTATCGCCGTCGGCAGGTGTTTGTACTTTCGGTATATTTTCCGCGTTATCACTTTGCTGATTGACTGAAGCAAGATATTCTTCAATCGCCTTTTTCTTCTGTTCTTCCGTAAGTTCAGAATTATTAACAGCATTCTTTGCTTCTTCAAGCGTCTTTTCCTTGTTGTAAGCCAGAAGGTTCATTATAACCCTGACAGCTTCATAGATAAAGAAAAGAATCATCGGAAGCAGTACGCATAGGAAAAATCCGAGCTGAGTTCTGATAAAGCTTAATACGTTACCCAAGCCGGGGATTTTAAAGCTGTTATACTTTGCCACAATTGTGGACGCAGTCTGCAATTCCTTGTCCGGCTCGGGATTAGTTTTTTTGTTGTCACCCTGTGTTCTGTAATATGTGATATTGCTATCTTTTACTACCTCGACAATACGGTGAGTGTTTAAAACCTGCTCGCCGTTTACTATAATCGGAAAGGTTACAATATCGTCCTTTTGAAACTCGTCATCTACATCAGAAACAGAGCAGAAGATTAAGTCTCCGGGATTAATTGTATCTTCCATTGAAGCAGTCTGAACACTTAAGGGCGCTATGCCTAAAATATTGGGAACCCCTGATGATTCTGTGGTCAACGACAGTGTGGCTACAAATACTGACACTATCAGAATAAATATGACTAAAATGTCAATTACAATATTAATTATTCTTTTTAACGCTTTGCTCATAAGGGGACTCCAATAAATTCAGATTTTTGCTGTTTTTGTTGCTTTAAAAATTAAGCTGCAGGTGTGCTTTCAGGTGTACCTGTAACTGTGAATGAGAAGTTGCTTGTATTACCTGTCATTGTGCCAAGATTCTGACCGGCATTTGTATCGAAGCACTGTTCATCCTGTCCTTCAAACCATACATAAAGGTTGTAGTAAGCAGCCTCATTTGTGCCAAGATTGGGAACTTCAATTGTCATTGAATTATTAGGTGTGATTTTTTCTTCACCACCAGTTGTGTCTTTTAATGCATTATAAAGTTTGCCGTCTGTATCATATACATAATTAACAAATGATTTACCCTCAGGATAAGAAATTGCGCCTGCCTCAGTAGCAGGAACTAAAGCGATTCTGCCGTATTTACATGTGAAGTTGTTGATTGTAATTGTAATGTCTTTTACAGTACCTTCACCTGAGTTCTTTACATTGAGCTGCTCAGCAAAAACATATGTACCGCCTGAAGCTGACTCAATTGGCTGAGTTTCATCTCTGTTAAATGCAGTTTTAGCAGCAGCAACTGTCTTAAAGAAAGCAGTGCCGTTAGCTGTTGAAGCAGGATACATGCTTTGTGTATGAGCGTAATCTACACTTGTACCCCATTCGTGATCACTCTTACTGATTTCGAGTGTACTTGTTTTTGATGTTTTTACATTAAGACCATTTGCCGTAGCAGTTGTGTTAGATGTGAACCATGCATAAGTTGCGGTTCCGAGTGCGAGCATTGCTACGAGGAGCATTGCTACTGAAGAGACTAATACTCTCTTTCTTGAATTTGTTTTCATTGAGAAATTCCTCCTAAAAAATAATTTTTGTCCCTAAAACACCATAGGGATGTTTTGCTTATATTTAGTGCGCTTGCACTTAATACCAATACAATTAACAAATTACAATTAACAATTTGTGTAATCTAAAACATTGTTAGTCATTCGGTGCTGTCGTTTCGTCGTCACGAACGCTGAACAGCATTCTCATTCTTATGTGACCGTTGCGGATATCGTCAATACATTCAGGGTCATTACCCTCAATCCAAATGACGATTGTGTATTTGTCAATGTCGCCTACTTTGAAATCTTCGGTTGCAGTTTTCATTACCTCGGTGTCGGTTACGAATTTTGTGCAATCTGTTTCGGCTGTGTTACGGTCATGGAACTTGCCCTTACCGTAAATCTCGGGTTTGCCGTTTTTGTATACCATAACTCGTGCTGCTTCGTCGGCTGACTTTGCAACACCGGTAATCTCAAGCACTGCGTCATAGTCAAGAGTAACCTGACCGTTGTTCTTGCAATAGAAGGTATAGGCAACGTAGTTATCTCCGTTATGCTCGCCGTTTTTGCTTGTGTCAAGGTCAACGGGAAGCCATGAATATGTAATATTTGTTACATCGTCAGCCTGCTTAGCAGAAAGCGATGCACTCTGAGTTTTGAACTCGGGATCCTCGCTGAGAACAATACCCTTTTTAACCGCCGGAGAATCAACACTTATGATAAGGTCGCCCCACTGGGTTACAAGCATTGAAACAAGGAACAGAATTATGAGAATAATCAAGCAAACCGTAAGGATTATGCTCAAAACTTTTCTGCGCTTTTTGTACTTGACAATGTCAATAGAGTCATTCTTAACGTGAAAATGCTCAATTTCGGCATCTGCAATCTTTTTGTCATTAAGACGGCTCAACTCCTCCGGAGTAATGGGCTGTTCAATTTTAGATTTCTTTTTTCCGAACAAATTAATCACTCCGTCGGGTTTTATTTTGTAATAGTTAAAGTAATAAGACTGAAAATTTCGGTCTATAGCCGGGCAATAAAATTACCCGATAATCAGCATTGATTAAGAAATAGGAACGTTGTTATCATCGCAGCCTACAAAGCCGAGCTGAACACCAAGCTGTGCGTCCTGAACATCATCATCACACTGAGGGTCTTCACCGTCAATCCAAATTCGGATTGTTGCTTTTGTGGGAGTAAGCTGTTCAAGGTGGAACAGCCTTGTGTTATTGCTGTACTGCATTGTTCCCGAAGGAAGGTCAAACGTTGTCTGACCGTTAACGGGAGTCGAGCGGTTCGGCTCATAAATTGCCGTGCCGTTTCTATCGGTTGAAAAATCAACTCTTGCGCAATTTACAACGTCAGCCTTTGCGCCTGTTGAGGTGGTTGTAACCTTTGTTCCGTCATCCTCGCCCTGCTCGGTGCTTTCGGTTGTGAGGTGCACCCACATATCCTCGGTAGCGATAAAGTAACACTCAAATTCAAGATAGGAACGGTCATTTGCTTCTCTTACCGTGCCGCGCTGATTAGTAAAGCGAGTGCCGTTGGTGGTTGTAACAGGATCAAGCACAATTTCTTCAAGTCTTGTTCCGTGGTCACGAAGATAGCTGTCAACCATTTCGTTGGTAATTACCTTGGTATACCTTTCGAGGTCTGTACCGTAATTTTCCATTCCAACCTTGAGCTGTGCGCTCATACTGATTTTAATGTCGAGATTATCAACGCCTGCAAATGTATTTACCGTAAACCATGCAACCGTTGCAGTAGTCATTGAAATAAGAGTGATAAGGGCTATAACCACTATCAGCCTTTTGCGCCTTTTACGAGGCACTTTTTCACTGACCATATTATCAACTATCTTGTTGAAAAAGCCCATTGTAAACACTCCCAAAACGAAAATTAATGTAATTACAAATATTTGATATAACAAGTTTATACCAGATTCGTCTAAAAAGCAATATTTTTATAACAAGTTTTTCTAATTTTGTATATTCGTACAAGCTTTTCGAATTTTATTTGTGCAAAATAATAGAATAAATTACTAAATTGTAAAAAATGCATTGAAGTTTGTAATATTGCTGTTTCTTACACAAAAGGAATAAATAGTACTACACATTATTAAAATTCTACCTTGAATACAGCCAAATGATATATATAATAGAAATTAAGCAGCATATTATCCGGGTTGCTTTTTTAATTATTAAAAAAGGGACACGAAAAATCGCGCCCCGAATGAATATCTTGATTTTAAATCTGCTTATTCACAATTTTGTATTCGTCATAAAGTTGAAAGTAGTGGCATTGAGTAACATTCTGAGTAAGAAAACGCTCCATTTCGTCTTCATCGAGATCAATACTGCAATAATCGCCGAACTCCTCGTCAGCTACATAGTGAGCGCACATTTCGCAGCGGTCAGCCATTGCTCTTGTCCCCCTCATAAACGAAGTTATACTTATTATATGAAAAGGGAACGTAGTTTTCAAGCTGTTCAAAAACTTCTTCCTGCGTATCTGCTACAGAATAAAGACGCTTGCAATCGTCTGTCATAAACTTATTTTTAACTGCATTATCCATCATCGCTATCATATGGTTATAATAGCCTTTTACATTATATATGATAATCGGCTTTTCGTGACGGCGAAGCTGTTTGAGGGTGAGAACCTCGAAAAACTCCTCAAAAGTGCCCATTCCGCCTGCACAAATTATAAAAGCGTCGGCTCTGTCTTCCATAACACCCTTGCGTTCACACATTGTTTCGGTAAAAACAAGCTCTGTACAGCCGTCAAAAAGTACGTCCATTTCGGTAAAAAATTTTGGGCTTACTCCGACAAGCGTGCCGTTTTCAGCTGACGCACCTCTTGCAACTGCTCCCATAACGCCGTATTTGCCTGCACCGAATACGACCGCGTGGCCTCTTTTTACAAGCTCCGAGCCGAGCTTTTCGGCGGAATCGAGATATTCCTTGTCAATAAGGTCGCTTGACGAACCAAACACACATACATTCATAAACAGTTTCCTTTCAGTATTCAATAATATATTTCACATTATACATTGCAAGTCATATAAGGTCAACAGATATTTCGGATAAAATGCAGCCAACAAGTCTATCGTTATGCTTTTATAAATATGAAGGAGGAAAAATAAATGGCGGCGCTTGTCAATAAAAATGAAAAAAGTAAAATTCCTGTTGTTCAGCGCAGTGTAATAAGCCTTGCGTGGCCGATATTCTTTCAGTCGCTTCTCGGCATTGCACTCGGCTATGCTGACACCATTATGCTGTCAAACTACAGCGAAACGGCTGTCGGAGCAATCGGCAACGCAAACTCAATTTTGGGCTTTCTTGCACTTGCTTTCACCATAATTTCAAGCGCAACGGGAATTATGGTAAGCCAGTACCTCGGCGCAGACAAAAAAGGGGAAATGAACCGCATATACACCGTGGCTATGGGATTTAATCTTGTGCTAAGCGGAGTGATAAGCCTTGTTATTTTCCTGTTCAGCTATCCTCTTCTTTCGGTTATGCAGGTGCCGGGTGAAATGATGAGCGACGCCGATACGTATATGAAAATAGTCGGCGGCACTATATTTACTCAGGCGCTTATCAATGCGTTCAGCCAGATTTTCAGCAGTCACGGCAAAACTGTTTTCGGAATGGTAATATCCTTCGGTATGAACATTATTAATATTCTCGGCAACTTCCTTTTTCTTTACGGTCCTCTGCAAAGTTTGGGGCTCGGTGCTTCGGGCGTTGCGATTTCAACATCTGTCAGCAGAATTTTAGCTGTTGTCGCCGCAATAATTTACTTTTACGTTGTTATAGGCGGCAGGATAGGAATAAAATACTTAAAGCCGTTTCCGTCAAAAATATTGAAAGAGCTTTTAAAGCTCGGTATTCCCACGGCAGGCGAGAATATTTCATACAACTTTTCACAGCTTGTTATTACCGCCATGGTAAACACGATGGGCATTGTCGCAATAAATACTAAAATATATGCGAATATGCTCTCAATGTTGACTTATATGATTGCATTTTCTGCCGCAATTGCAACGCAAATTATTGTAGGGCACAGCGTTGGCGCAGGAAACTACAACTTTGCCTATAAGCGAGTACTCAAAACGCTTCGATTCGGACTGCTTGTTTCAATTTCTATAGCCGTACTAAACTGGCTCGCCTCTCCGATTACTTTTTTAATGTTTTCAAAAGACCCGAAGGTTGCACAGCTTGGCGCAACGGTTATGTTCATTGCTGTTTTTCTTGAATTCGGACGCACGACAAATATCGTTATTATCAACAGTATGAAAGCGGCAGGAGATGTAAAATTCCCGACTGTGCTCGCAATCTTTTCAATGTGGGGACTGAGCGTATTGATTGCATACGTTCTCGGAGTTGTGCTCGGAATGGGACTTGCAGGCGTATGGATAGGTATGGCGGCTGACGAAATTTTAAGAGGAATTGTTGTTTTCATCAGATGGATAAAAGGAAGCTGGCGAGGAAAAAGCGTTGTCAGCACAGACTGATTTTACTTCTTACTTACAAGCCGAGATACTCGTCAAATTTTTATAATTGTAAATTAGTTTACAATCTTTTCTTTTTCTATATGTAATAATGTATTTAAAGTAAATAAACAGACTCAAGGAGTGATAATTATGGGTATGACTATGTCGCAGAAAATTCTCGCCGCTCACGCAGGACTTGACGAGGTTAAGGCAGGTCAGCTTATTGAAGCAAAGCTGGATATGGTACTCGGCAACGACGTAACTTCTCCCGTTGCAATCAACGTATTTGAAGAAAACGGCGCAACTGCTGTATTTGACAACACAAAAATAGCAATGATTATGGACCACTTTACTCCTAACAAGGATATTAAAGCTGCCACTCAGGTTAAGCAAACCAGAGAATTTGCTCACAAATACGACATCAAAAACTACAAGGACGTCGGTCAGATGGGTATTGAACACGCATTGCTGCCCGAAATGGGACTTGTCGGTCCGGGCTGTCTTTGCATTGGCGCAGACTCGCACACCTGTACATACGGCGCACTCGGCGCATTTTCAACAGGCGTAGGCTCAACGGATATGGCTGCCGGAATGATAAGCGGCAAGGCTTGGTTTAAGGTTCCCTCCGCTATAAAGTTCAACCTTATCGGCAAACCGCAGGGCTGTGTAAGCGGCAAAGACGTAATTCTTCACATTATCGGCGAAATCGGCGTTGACGGTGCGCTCTACAAATCAATGGAATTTACAGGCGAAGGTATTAAGCACCTTAATATTGACGACCGCCTTTGCATTGCAAATATGGCTATTGAAGCAGGCGCAAAGAACGGTATCTTCCCTGTTGACGATATAACTCGTGAATACTGCAACGGCAGGTATCAGGGAACTCCCGTTGAATACACAGCCGACGAGGACGCAGTTTATGACGAGGAATATACAATTGATTTGAGTAAGCTCAGACCTACTGTTGCATTCCCCCATCTTCCCGAAAACACAAGAACCGTTGATGAAATCGGCGAAAAAGAAGTTAAGATTGACCAGTGCGTAATCGGCTCGTGCACAAACGGCAGAATCTCCGATTTGCGTGCGGCTGCAAATATTTTAAAGGGCAAAAAAATTGCCGACAACGTAAGGTGCATCATCCTCCCCGGAACTCAGAAAATCTGGCTTGAGGCTATGCACGAAGGACTTTTTGATATATTCGTAGAGGCAGGCGCAGTTGTTTCAACTCCAACCTGCGGACCTTGCCTTGGCGGTCATATGGGTATTCTTGCCGCAGGAGAAAAAGCAATTTCAACCACCAACCGCAATTTTGTAGGCAGAATGGGACACGTTGACAGTGAGGTTTACCTTGCAAGCCCCGCTGTTGCGGCTGCAAGTGCGGTAACAGGCTACATAACAGACCCCGAAAAGCTCAATTAAGAAAGGTAAGGTGCTAATTATGAACGCAAAAGGTACTGTACATAAATTCGGCGACAACGTAGATACCGACGTAATTATTCCTGCTCGTTATCTTAACACTGCCTCACACAAGGAGCTTGCCGCTCACTGTATGGAGGACATTGACAAGGATTTTGTAAACAACGTAAAACAGGGCGACATTATGGTTGCCGAAAAGAACTTTGGCTGTGGTTCATCGCGTGAGCATGCTCCGATTGCAATTAAGGCAAGCGGAATTTCCTGCGTAATCGCCTCAACATTTGCAAGAATTTTCTACCGCAACGCTATCAACATCGGACTTCCGATTCTTGAATGTGACGAAGCGGCTAAGGAAATTAAGTCCGGCGACACGGTTTCCGTAAACTTTGATACGGGCGTTATCACGGACGAAACAACAGGCAAAACCTATCAGGCAGAACCGTTCCCCGAGTTTATTCAGAATATAATCAAAAAAGGCGGACTTATTAAGTCTATTACTTAAATAAGGCTTGATTTACGGAACAGATTCATAGTAAATCAAAAAGGTCGGAACACCAATTAAGGTATTCCGACCTTTTTTATGTTATAAGTAAAACGTTGTATTTGCCGACGTATGGACACATCAGCATGCCGTGTCCGTAGTAACTATGAAACTTAACCGATTATATCATCATTATAGTGCCAAACAAACCTTTCCGTAGGGGGACGGGTTTTATGCGAAAACTGCAACCCTTTTGTTGCTTTGCACAGGGGGAATGTCCTACACGTCCCGAAATGTTACCTTTATTTCAATATAAATTTTTTAGTAAATATTTCCACATTTTACACTCTTAAAAAATGCAACACAAAATTTGCAAGTCGATATTACCAACAAAATAATATTTTATTGTGCAGGATTAATATTGAAATCAACTAGTGATTATAGTAAAATAAAAATAGGGATTTACCCGGAAAATAAAATACCTAAAAGGAGGATTTCCAAAACATGAAATCAAAGACATTCAAAAAGCTGACTGCTATGATGATTGCCGTAATGCTCGTATTCAGTATGTGCATTACAGGTATCAGCGCATCGGCAGCAGCAGTTTCAGACGGAACAACAGTTGTTTATCTGAAACCAAACTCAAACTGGACACAGAGCGATGCACGCTTTGCCGTGTATACGTTTGAAGGCGCCAAAAACGTATGGACAGATATGGCAGACGAGGACGGAGACGGTTACTATTCTGTTACTCTTCCCGAGGGCAATTGGGAGAAAATTATCTTCTGCCGTATGGATCCAAAAACAACAGCAAATAATTGGAATACCAAATGGAATCAGACATCAGACCTTGACATCCCCGAGGGAATGAACTGCTACACAGTTAAGAACGCTACTTGGGACAAGGGCGGCGGTGAGTGGAGTCTTTATGACCCTGAAAATCCAACAGATCCCCCTGAAACAGACCCGACAGAAGCAACAACTAGACCGATAACTATAGGAGATCCTGATTCTTTCTATCTTTTTGGTTACATCAACAATGCTAACTACGGTTGTGAAGAAGATTCAGATAATGCCGGTGAATACAAGTTTGTAGACAACAAGGTAACAGCTAAATTTGATGCTGACAGCTATGTTGCTGTTAAAAAGGGTGATAACTCAGCTTGGTATATGACAGACGGCTGGCTTGGAACAAATGTGTCAAAAGCGGTTCTCAAGAATACAACAACACTTGGAACCAAAGCTAACAAGCTTTTCGTTCCGGCAGGCAAAGAGGTAACATTTACTCTTGTTGATAACGGAGACGATACATTCACACTTTCATATGCTTCATCAACTGATCCGACAGGCGTAACAGAGCCCACAGATCCTACAGAGCCTACAACACCTGTTGACACAGACTACTATCTCTTCGGTTCAATCAATGGTGCAAACTATGGCTGCGAAGAAGATTATGAAAATATGGGTGACTATAAGTTCGTTGACGGAAAACTTACAGTTACATTTGAAGAAGCAAGCTATGTTGGTGTTAAGACAACAGGTAACGCTGCTTGGTATATGACAGATGGCTGGCAGGGCATTGTTAACGAGGTTACACTCTACAATACTTCAACACTCGGCGAAACAGCTGACAAGCTTATGGTTCCCGCAGGTGAAGTAAACTTTACACTTGTAGTTAATAATGATGGTACTCTTACATTGTCCTATACAGCAGAAACAGTACCGACAATTCCTGTAAATCCCACAGATCCTACAGATCCCGAACCCACAGATCCTGTTGCTACAGACTACTATCTCTTCGGTTCAATCAATGGTGCAAACTATGGTTGTGAAGAAGATTATGAAAATATGGGTGACTATAAGTTCGTTGACGGAAAACTTACAGTTACATTTGAAGAAGCAAGCTATGTTGGTGTTAAGACAACAGGTAACGCTGCTTGGTATATGACAGATGGCTGGCAGGGCATTGTTAACGAGGTTACACTCTACAACACTACAACTCTCGGCGTAACTGCTGACAAGCTTATGGTTCCTGCAGGTGAAGTAACATTTACACTTGTAGTTAACGATGACGATACACTCACACTCTCCTATGAGTCTGATGTAGTTCCCACACTTCCTACAGACCCTGTACCTACAGAGCCTACAACAGAGCCTGCAACAGAGCCTACAACTTCACCTTCTGAAGATGAAGTAAGTGTATTCGGCGACATCAATCTTACTCTTGTAAAGGATGCAGACAGCAACGTTTATACAGGCACAACAGACCTTCAGGCTGGCACATATACATTCCGTATAAACG
>CATXZD010000017.1 GCA_958403905.1 uncultured Ruminococcus sp. | reverse complement strand
GCTTCTGCCGCATCTCTCTTTCAAACTTCCTGAGTTCAGGTGTGTCGGTAAAATATATATCTATCATTCCTTTCAATTTTTTGTAAATAAAAAAAGGCAACCATTCTAATCAAAAAATTAAAACGATTGCAATAAAAAAAGAGCCAATTCTATATTTCTATAAAATTGACTCTGTCATACAATATTAAATTTATAAAAAGTCTTTCTAACCGTTTTTCGTAGGTTCAAATCCCTAATACCAATGAAAAACCGGGCTTGACATCTATTTAAACCTGTTAAAAAAACCGTTTCATAAAATGCAAAAAAGCCCGATAAAATCGGGCTTTTTCGGGTGACATCTTTTTTGTTACCCTCTTATGTCAACAGGTTACGAAAGAGATGTCAACACCAAAAATATATTTGGACTCGAACCCTCATTTTATTACATCAATATATCATATTCCCGTTCCCATGAAAAAGTTTTAATAAAATTTCATGTTGTAATATCTTGTGAATGAATTGATAATATGAAATGAAAGTGTTTTTACAATTAGAAGCAAATGATAGTTACCGTTACATATCGGACAGCGAATTGCCTGCAAGTATCATTGCAGATACCAGGAGAAGTTTTATAAAACTCCAAACATCTGCTAAACAAGACTCCTAAACAGAAGAATCAGGATTATGCCACAAATCAAGAGGCTAAATTGAATGATAGCAAATAAACTAATGGGTTTGGATTTATTTGTTTTAGATGATTTCACTTCAAAATTCGCAGTTTTTTTCTTTAGTCCAAATCAAGGAAAAGAAAAAACAGCCTTAGAAGGCTGCATAAATATACTTGGATTATAAAGAAGAACACCATCCAGTCCAAACCACAGGAGTTCAGACTGCAATGGTGCTTTACTTATTTGAATATAATACTATTTAATCTTTTCTAAGTAATTTTTTATTTCTCTTGTTGTGCTTTCCGAAATATTAGAGAGATCTGGATAAATAGCTGATTTATGTATTCCTACTTGCCTTAACCAATCAGCTATTTCTGGTACACATTCTTTTGAAATTGTTATTCTTTTTAGGAATGGTTTATATTTTTCACCAGCTTTTTCTTTATATGATTTTTGTAATACATTTAAATCGTATTCAGAAAATGTTACTTCTGTTTTTCCTTCTTCACTAGAAATTTCTTGGGGATCAACATCCAAACTAAACATTGTAAAAGTTCCAACTTGAGCTTTAATTCTCGGATTAACAAACGGAACATAAATAGCCATTGGGAATTTATTTACATCATAGCCATCCTTAGCAAACGGTAAATATTCTTGATATTCTGATTCTGTTCCTAACATTGAAGGAATTGGATAATACAACATTTGTTTCATTTTTTCTTCATCAATAATTTTAGTTCTCAAATATTCTCTAGCAAAGTTTAGCCTTATTGGGTTCAACAGCCAAAGATCTGCATCCTCTTTGCATCTTTCCCTTTGATTTTTTTCATTGTTGCTATATACCATTTGGTGTTCAACAGCAAAATATAGTGCTACGAACAAAGATGTACTCCAATCTAGTATATTGGTAGGTACAGAATAATGTTGCATAGAAACAAGTGTCCCAATTATAGAGTCATTTCCTTTTTCAAAAATTTCAGGAGTTCCAAAAGATTTTACTGTAAATGACTTAAATAAAGATTCAATTGTCTCTCTAAGCTTTGTAGAATAGAAATATTTATTATCTTTCATGCGGTATAAACTTGGCAATAATTTATAATTCGATTTACTGTGCCCTCTAAACCATATTGGCGTAATATCTCCTTCAGAAAGTTCGATTAAATCATTGTGAATGCTTTTTATGACATCTTCCACTGACCTGCAAATTTTTGTTCTATCATCTATGCGATATTTTCCTTCAAAATTATATTGTTTAAAAACATCATCAAGAATATCATTATCTCTGTATTTGCTAGGCATTGGGTTAGGTGTTTTTATTTCATCAAATTCCATTTGATTTTGAAAATGCTCAACAAAATATATATTTTTTTCAAATTTAGAATTAGTTTTATTAGCATCATCAAATATATTTTTAAATGCCGTATACTTTTTCTTGAAAATTCCATTTATATCATCTGCTTCAATTGTACTAAAATTTAAACTATCAAAAAGCTTCAAAATAATTATATCATATATTTGTACAACTGATTTATACTCTAAACATTTTGAGCAGATAAATGCTATATTTTCATTGCTAAATTCATATTCGGATAATTTTTTTATTAAGTTATTTTCGATATCTTGATCAAAGATATCTATATTTAAAACATACTTTAAGCCCAATACCAATCTAAAGTCTTGAAGGACATTTCTATCTCCAGATAAAATATCCTTATATTCTAGAATAAGCTTTAGATAAGTTTTTTCGTCAGCACCAGTAGATTGAATCATAAAATAATCAGCTAAAGTTTCCCTTAATGCATACTGGATATCTTTATCAATAGAAAACAATCGATTATTAGAGCGATATTGGACAATCCAATTTTCAAAGGATTGTAACCCGTTGTCAATAACTCGATTTATTAGATTTGTTGCTTTAAAAAATAGTTCTTTTCTTGATTCGTCGAGTTCGTTTAAAATCGATTCGTCAATAAAACTGAAATTAAAATGATAAAATAAAACAAATATTTTTTCGATGTTTTTCTTTGTAATTTTTTCTTTAAAAGTTTCTTGTAATATGTTGTAATAAGTTTCCCATTCAAGATCCTCGGGAGTATTATCAAATATATTACCAACAATATCATCATAATATTTCAACGTATTGTTAAGCAGATACTGTTCTAAATTACTCTTTATTACATTGTATATATCATTCCATATGTTTTCAAATTCATCTTTACTTAAATATGTTACTATATTCTCCTGAATATATAGCATAATCATTTGTGTAAATATTATATTTACAACAATTGAGCCTAAAAGCATATTTCGTATTTTTCGATCTTTGGGAGGAATATAATGATATATTTCATGGGCTAATAAAAAAGCATATTTATTAATATCTGTTAGTGCCTCATAGGGCAATTTTATTGTTACAACTTTTTTATTATGCGTGCCAGCTATTTTAATATCTGGGCACGAAAGTGAGACTGTAATAGGCGTAATATCGAATGTTATAGTTGGAACAACAAATGAACTTCCACTTAATTTAGGAATATTATATGCTAAATCTAGTAATTGCTTAATTATTCCCTGGTATGCCCTCAATATTTTGCTGTATGTTCCTGTGTGCTTTAAATGTGTATTTGGAATTTCAAAAAATAACCGATTTGCTTGTGACACATGTAATAACATATGCCTCATACTGCTAACAACAATATCAACACAATTGTATTTTGTTTTGTTATCGATATTTTTATCAATTATTGTCAAATCTTTTAAATACTGTAGCGCTGATTCAAGATAATAGGTTAAATCATAAATCCAAGGATAACTAAGAACAGAAGAAATATTCTTCATATAGTCTTCATATAATATCCATAAAGTTTCTTGAAGATATGGTGCTTTTGTGAAAATTGGTGCTGTAATAATATCATCGATATAAGATTTGATTTCTTCAGTATGTTTTTCCTCAAAGTTTCTTTTTTTATTTTTAATATCAAAATCAAATGTGTATGTTTTTAATTTCTCATATTCAATATTAACAGAAATCTCTGTATTTGTTTGGATAAAATTATTAAAATAATGTTCATTTCTAATGTGAATAAAACCGTCCTCTTTATATAAATTAGATGCTAATTCTGTAGCATCTATTGCAAATAATAAATCGTGTTCACCTAAAATAGTTTCAAATTTTATGTCAGAATTATTTAATACTTTTCCTAAAGCAGTATTCACAGCATCAAAATTAAAGGAATCTTTTTTAGTTAGTTTAATGTACAGTTTTCCTTCAACATCGCTAAAATCTAAATCAGCGTTGTCATCACATATTCCCATTATTGTAGATGCATTGGCCAATACACAAGTGCCCTTTTTGATTTTTGATTTTCTTAATGCTTCAATAACTGTAATAACATCTTTAAATTGGTTAGTTAACCAAATGACAATCAAGTCATTCCCACTTAAAGTACAATATACATCGTAACATAAATCGTCATTTATATTGTTTTTTTGAATTATGGAATCAATAGCATTTATAAACTGATGTCTAAATGTTTTCCCGGGATTTTGCGTTGAATAAGCATACTTGCAAAATTCTTCAGATATATCTAACATAGAAATTCCAAAAAAACGATACTTTTTTTCAGTATCTATTGAGTTAGAAAACGAAAAATCACATTTACTTTTTTTCTGTTCAGTAAACATCAATCTTTGCGGACTATCTTCATCACTAACATCATAAATCATTGAGAATTGGCGTTCTCCAACCCAGTTTTTCTCACCATATTTAGATTGTCGAAACTGTTCAAACTCCGAAATTTTTCTTATTTCTAATCTATCAAACGATGACCAAACAATACTTCTTACAAATTGCTCATCATAGTCATTTGTATAATTCGGATTTTCTCCTTGTGGTGAATACTTATAAAAATTCAAAAGATAACCATGCATTTACTATCGCCCCTTGTAAAAATAAAGAAGATGCAGTCAATCTGCATCTTCTTTTTGTAGTTTATCTAATATTTCTTTGTATTTCGATTTTACTGACACTCCTGCAAAATGTTTGTATTTCAATAATTCCTCATCGGAGTATTCTTCGAAAACATCATAAAAAGAATTGATTTTTATTTGTGAATCTCCACCTTGTGACATAACATCTAAACTCATGTTACTTAAAACCTCTCTTCTCTCCGTAGGTATAGATCACAATTATTTTATGCAAAACCTACTTCATTGATACTACCTAATATTAGGATTTGGCAAACTAATCATGAGATTAAATTATACCATAGAATTCATTGTACTATATTTTGCTATTCTTATCAAGAGTCAAATTAGTCAATTTTAAATCAAAGTACAAGTACTTTTTTGGATAACCCCACAAAAACACAGAATTAACAGATATTAAAATCGTATATATTTTATCATAAATATATCATTTGTTAACATCTAGTGTAATTTTATCACAATCGACACAAAATTACAATTAACATAATAGTAGAAAAAACAATAAATTTATTGTTGAAAATCAACTAAAGAAATGCATAAATTTGTAAATATTAAAAATTCAATTACATTTTTGTATTAAATTTAATTACAAGCATTCAGAGCAGAATTACTTTAGTTATTCAAGTTAAATACAAAGTTCATAATGTCGTTTAAGCATTTCATTTTTAGTATAGAAATAGTAACTATAATTAAAACGCTAAAAAATCTGCTTTTAAAGATTTGCCCAAATTCGGTAGCCTGTGAAGCTATCAAGGATTCTCACATATATGACTGGGTTATATTTTTAGGTTTTCTTAAATGGTAGCTTTCATCAGCGTTCCGTCTTTGAATTGGATTTCAATCTGTTCTGCCGAAAGCACCTTTATGCAGGATATCAGCTGTCTGACCGCTTGGTCATCGTATTCTACAGGGTGATTTTTCAAGCCTTCTAATATTACTGCCACCTCATTCAGTGTATCAGAAGACTTGATAAACCTTGCCTGCTGCTTTTCAATCTCGTCAAGCTCATCTTTGAGATTGTACATTTCGGCATATAACTGCTCAAATTGGCTGTCAAAATCTCCGTTCTGTGCGGCTTCGTTGTCCATATTGGTAAGTTGCTCTATACTTTGTTTTAACTCGTTAAGCCTGTTTTTTTTTGCAATAATACTGCTTGCATCCTGCCTGTCATAATAAATCTGCATATGCGATTTAAGCCTGCTGACATCAGCACCCTCTGATTTCGCCTTTTGTGTAATGGCTTCTGCAATCGCATTTTGCAATACCGATTCTTCAAGGGACGGTGAGTCTTTACAGTATTTTGTTCCGTAGTCAAGCCTGCTAATGCACCGCCAGACAACCTTTTTCTTACCTCTGTTAGTCCAAGTCACCCGTCTGTATGGAGTGCCGCAGTTACCGCAGAACAGCAATTCTGAAAGTGCGTATTTACTTGAGTACTTACCAAGCTCGGTTTTTGTGCCTTTTTGTTTAACCTTTCGTTTACTGTTTCTGCGAGAAATTTCTTCCTGTACCTTATCAAACATACTCCGTTCTATTATCGCCGGATGATTGTTTTCAACATAGTACATAGGCAATTCTCCGTTGTTTTTCTTGGATTTTTTGCTGATACAGTCGACAATATATGTTTTTTGCAGCAAGGCATCACCTTTATATTTTTCATTGGTGAGTATCGACTGAACTCTTGCCGATGACCAATTTGTTTTTCCTCTTGCCGTTGGAATTTCATCAGCTGTTAAGCCTTTGGCTATATCAAGCAAGCTTTTGCCGATAAGATATTCTTTAAATATTCTTCGGATGATAACCGCCTGTTCTTCATCAATTTCAGGTTTGCCGTCTGCACCTTTGCGATAGCCGAGAAATGACTTGTAGCTAAACTGTACATTTCCGTTTTTCAAACTCTGCCTTTTTCCAATCTTGACATTCATACTGATTGACTCACTTTCAGCCTGCGATAATCCGCTGAACAGCGTTATGAGTAGTTCGCTTGAAACCTGTAGAGTGTTGATGCCTTCCTTTTCGAAGATTATCGGTATTCCAAGTTCTTTCAGTTCCCTGACATAGAGCAGACAGTCAAGATTATTTCGTGAAAATCGGGAAACAGATTTTGTAATTATAATGTCAATTTTTCCTTTTCGGCAGTCGCCTATCATTCTCATAAAATCAGGACGCTTTTTTGCAATTGTTCCCGTTATGCCCTCATCGGCGTATATACCTGCCAACTGCCAAGTGGGTTTCATCATAATCATTTCGGTGTACATTTCTTTTTGCGTTTCAAAGCTGTGTTCCTGCTGTTCTTTGTCCGTAGATACACGGCAATACGCAGCAACCCGCTTTGGTCTGATGTCTATTCGATTAGCACCTGAATATTCAGGCTTTGGCGGTATTACAGTAACTTTTTTAGGTGCTTGCATCGTTTGCACAGGCATTTGCATTTTCCTTTCCTATGATATTTCCGTTTTTCAGCTTAATGCTGACTGAACCAAGCTTATCTATAAGTACGGTGGAAACGGTTTTCTCAAATAAATCCATAGAAAATGCTGAAAGCGGACTTGATTTCTCAAAGTCCGCTTTCAGTCTGTCGGTAATGTGTTGTGTGCTTTTATCATAGCTGTATTTTTTCTCCGCACATTCCAGTATTAAATTTTGAAGTTTATCCTTATCAAATTCAGTCTGTTCAAGCAGTCTTTCAATATCATTTTCCATACGCATTATCT
This sequence comes from uncultured Ruminococcus sp., assembly GCA_958403905.1. Classification (GTDB taxonomy): domain Bacteria; phylum Bacillota; class Clostridia; order Oscillospirales; family Acutalibacteraceae; genus Ruminococcoides. The sequence continues at coordinate 41,186 of CATXZD010000017.1, read as the reverse complement.
CTATTGATGGATCTGACGAAGCTTCATATTCTGAATATTGAATTAACTCCTGATTGGATATAACCTTATTAAGTAACTCCGTTATATCCTTCAGCAAATCTGAAATTGTAAGCCTGATATTTAACTTGCATTCATCTGTTTTACAGTACCAGCGTTCACTATCAGTATATCTTGTATCTGTTATATGATACAGATGAGCTCCGCATTCGGCACATCGAGCAAGGTGAACTACAGGTTTGTTTTCAGCTGTGACAACATAATTCTTTGTTGTCCTGCGTATCTGCTTTATGTTATTTGCCTTATTGAAAATTTCTTCTTGTATCAGCTGTGGATATCTTTCATCACCAAGATACCGTCTGTCCTCAATTATTCTCTTTATACGGCTTTTGTTCCAACCACACTCATCAGGTAAATATTCGATTTTCCTAATTGTAAGGTTATCAGCAATTTCTTTTAAGTTATTGCCGTTTATGTAGCTATTAAATATTTCTGCAAGGATATTCTTCTCTGCTTTACAGATCTGAATCTCACCTTTTTGCATTTCATAACCATAGGGAAATCTTCTGTTTTTCATATTTTTGAACATCTCCTTTGCTCGGAGATTGATTCTCTGATTTTTAAGCCACCGAGTAGTTTAAAGCAGATATCTGTATTTGTAGGAACAGTTATCTGTTGTACAATACTTTCAAATAACATTTCATCAAAATCTGTCAGTGGTTCTTTCTGTGCAGATAATACACAATTCAGCTTTCGCATTCCCGATAGAATACTGTTTTCGTCCTGCTCGTTTAAAAGTTGCCTGCGTTCACACCGAAGGGCATTTGTCCTGCTTGTTATTCTACTGCTCTGCTCAGTATATTCTGCAGCACGCATAATTCCTTTTGTATTAAGTCTTGCTATAACAAGGTGTTTACCGTTTAGCTCGGCAATTTCTCTGTCTATTTCCTTTATGCGAAGTGCAGTTTTTCCTGACTTCATCTGCATTCTTTCAGTCTGTGCAATAGCTGTCGGAAGTATTTGCTTATAATTGTTGCGAAGTTTATTTACCATAGTTATGAAGGTCTCGAAAATATCCTTTTCAGGGATTCGTCTGGAACTGCATTTGCCACTGTCATTATTATGAGCAGAACATCCCCAATATTGTTTATCGTTAATTGTAATCGGTTTATAAGTTTTTCCGCATTCGCAGATAATTTTCCCTGTCAGTGCGTACTTATGATGCTTGCTTTTACTTTTATTGCACGCATCACGCAGTAGCTTTTGCACTGCGTAAAAGTCATCTTTTGATATTATCTGAGCATTCATATTCTCAACATAATACTGAGGCTTTTCGCCGTGATTAACTATAGTCTTGAATGGCAAGTTTTCCGTTTTGTATTTCTTTTTTAGCCTTGCGTCACCAATATATCTTTCATTGCGAAGAATATAATCAATTGTTTTGATTCTCCATTCATTACAATCAGGTTTTTTAGGAATATTCCTATCGTTTAGCATCTTTACAATTTTATATTTACCCATACCTGACAGAAAGCTTTTGAATATCAACCTGACCACTTCAGCTTCATCATCCTCAATTTCAAGTTCACCATCCTTGAGCCTGTATCCGTAAGGTGGATTACTTGCTATAAATGTACCGTTTTGCATACGCTTCTCGGCACTCCATCTCATATTCTTTGATATGGATATTGATTCTTCTTGTGCCTGAGCACCGGATATTGCAAGTAACAGCTCGCTTGACATATATGCGGTATCGATATTCTCCTTTTCAAACAGAATACTTACACCGCAATTTCTTAATATTCGTGCATACATAAGAGCGTCGGCTGTATTTCGTGCAAACCTTGACATCGACTTAGTTAGCACCCTGTCAATTTTACCTTTTTTACAGTCGCTTATAAGGCGGTTGAAATCATCTCGTTTAGAAGTTTTAGTTCCCGTCAAGCCTTCGTCTGCATAAATGTCAACAAATTCCATAAGTTCATTCTCATTTATGAGCTTTGTATAATACTGAACCTGTGCAGCAAAGGAATGTAGCTGATCCTGTGAATCACTTGATACTCTGCAATAGGCCGCAACACGCAATACTTTTTCACGATTTACTGTAGGTTCAATTGTTACTACTGAACTTTGATTCATTGCTTTTCTTGTATGATATAGTAGAAAACTAAATCATACCCTTTCTTAGAATTTACGCTTACTTCATTTTTGTAAAATCATATCAAAGAGAAGTGAGCGCAGCGAACGAAGCTTTGATATGTTTTTATTAGTTTTTTTGTGGTACAATCGTTTTGAGCACCGTGGACTTTTGATTGCTTTTTGTCGCTTTTGACGACTTGAAGGAGTGTACTGCCACGGCTTTATTCAAAATGTTGATAGCTGGATAAAACCTTGATTTTTCATCTCATGCAAGTTTACGAGTTTAAAGCTTTGTGGTCAAAACGGTGTATCACTTTTTCGGAGGTTTTCCTTATGATTTTTGTTGGTATTGATGTTGCTAAAGAAACCCATTATGCTGCTGTTATGAGTTCCGATGGCGTTGTTCTTTTTGAACCCTTTGCTTTTTCTAATGACGCTGTCGGTTTTTCAAAATTAACGTATAAACTGTCTGCCTTTGATAAGTCCGATATTCTTATCGGTCTTGAATCCACGGGCATTTATTCCGAAAACATTATCAGTTTTTTGTACTCTAATGGCTATTCTCTCGCTGTTATCAATCCTATCCAAACCGCTGCTATTCGCAAGGCTTCTGTCCGTAAAACAAAGACTGATAAAGTTGATACTTTTTTGATTATCAAATCTTTAATGGTTAATTCTTATCAGCTCTATTCCGAACAGGATATCCAATCTTTGGAGCTTAAATCTCTTTGCCGTTTTAGAAAGAACATTAAGAAATCCATTGCCCGCCTGAAAACACAATTAAACGGATATGTCAATATCGTTTTTCCTGAATACGCAAAATTCTTTAAATCCGGTATTCATATCGGCACATCATATGCTGTTTTAAAATCCTATCCTTCACCCGAGGACATTGCCGCCTTACACTTAACCAAGTTAAGTAATCTCCTTTCTTCCTCTTCACACGGAAGATTCGGTAAAGAAGAAGCTATCGCTTTAAAAAGTCTGGCTAAGTCCTCAGTTGGTGTGAAGAACAGATTTACATATATTCAAATACCTCACACGATTGCTCAAATTGAATTGCTTGAGCAGCAAGTATCTGAGATAGATGACCAAATTAAATCCTTGATGCAGGAACTTAACTCTGTAATTATGACTGTTCCCGGCATCAGTTACATTGACGGTGCTATGATTTTAGGTGAAATCGGTAATATCAACCGCTTTTCAAATCCTTGCAAACTGCTCGCTTACGCAGGACTTGACCCCTCTGTTTATCAATCAGGCAATTTCAATGCGAGCCATACGAAAATGTCCAAGCGTGGCTCTAAACTTCTTCGTTTCGCTCTTATCAACGCTGCCTGGCAGCTTACCTTACACGATAAAACCTTTAATGAATACTACAATCTGAAACGCTCTCAGGGTCTTAATCATTACGGTGCTTTAGGTCATACTGCTCACAAGCTTGTCAGGGTTATTTTTAAACTCCTTAAATTTAATATTTCTTTTCTTAGTCAATCATAATTTTTTACTGTTGACTTTTCATAGCTGGTCTCCTTTCGTTTTTCTGCCGTTATTTCGGTGCAACAACACAATACTACAAAGGTTCGAATATATCCAGTGATTTTTTCAAAATTTTTAAAATATTCAATTTAATAAAAGAGTTGATTCGTAGTCCTTGGCTGCAATTTCTGCAATACAGCTATAATCTCTTTCACTTATGTATCCCATATACACAAGCGACTGTAAAATACAGATTTCAAAATAAAATGCATTATTTTTGCTTTTAACCTCATTCATACAATTCATTGTGTACCTCCGTTTTTGAATTGATGTTTACATCACCTTGCCTAATAACCAAAACACAATGATTATTAGGCAAAATGATACTGAAATAATTTTTATTTTTCATCATCACTTTTATCATTGATGTTCTTCATATCTTTGTCAGCAGCCGAAGCTGCGTTGCAAAGGCACATAAAGCCAACACCGATAAATGCTCCTATAAATAAACCAATAATAAAACCTATCATTATAATTTCTCCAATCTATAATATATTTTGATACAGCAGACAACAGTTATGTAAAGTACAACCGTTGCCTGCTGTCTTATATCAATCGTTTTGGATAGCTCTAATTTTCATGCTATCCTGTTGTCGCTATTTATCCTCGATACCCTGCGACAAGGAACACATCAGGCGGTCATGCATTTGACTCCATTGGAATTTCACCACCGTGAGGATCTCCCACAGCCGCCCTCATTGCTTGCGACATCGTCGGAGCTGATTACGCTATTCTCGCCCTGCTTTGATAAATCAAGGCTCGGACGCTCCATAGCTCCTCCTCTCCCCAAAAAGCAAACCTGCTTTTTGGGGACTCCTTATATGCTCGAGCTGTGACTGGACGGAAGTATCATTATCCCCTCTGCCTGTCACCGCCGTCATTGAATTTGCCTTTCAATGTCTGAGTCCTAAAGACCTGTAAAGGTGTTCGCTCATGTGGCTTGTCCGTTATGAACAGCAGAAGGAAAGTATCTGATGTGCTGATATTTAATTTTCAAAGAACAACACCTGTTCTCTAAAAAAAGAAAACAGGCGAAAGGATTTTTATCCCTTCACCTGTTTCCTCACTTAAAAGCGTTTTGACAAGCCTATTTTTGAAAAAATTTTATTTTCAGCACTTTTAACAAAATACGCTGTACACTTTTGTTAAAGATTTCCCCTTTTAAGAATTTCCTCTTTTAGCTTTTTTCTTGCTCGTCTAATGCTTAACGATACGGCTTGCCTCGTACATCCTTGAATTTCTGCAATTTCAGAACAGTTAAATCGTTCCCAGTAGAAAAGTATTATTCTTTCTCTCTGCAACGGCGGCAGGCAAACAAGCACTTCCTTTAATTTTCCACTTCTTATTTTTGAAATAATAATATCTTCAAACGGAATATTGTCAGACAGTGTTTTCTTATGTAAGGTGCTTTCTGATTGTTCAAAGTGTTCAATGTGCCTATCGAACTCGTTTAGCTGAGAAATATCTTGTAGTTCATTATCATTAAACAAGCTAAACACATCATTATTGACTTCAACTCTATTTTCATCGCCTTGTCCATCTTTGAAAGCAACATAAAATTTTCCATTCTCTGCAAAAATTGTGTAAGGATTATCCTTTGATTTTCTTCTTTTCGGACGATTATCATCCATTTAATTTTCCTCCAATCAATCTGAATTTTTATTAATTCAGGTCGATTGGAGGACTTCTGTTTCTACAAAACATAATTGCCCTTTCTGCTTTCAACGCAAAGAGGGCAAAAAATAATGCCGACAGTTATTAGCATTAAAAGCTATAACTTGTCGGCAAGCAGGGTTGCAACTATAATTAGAATTCTTTTTAAAACTTAACTTTTATCATTTTTCGCACAGGGAAATCACAAATATAGAAATCAAATTCGTCATCTTCAAGCATATTATTTAATCTGTTTGAATTGACTGCCTCATCAAGCGGTTGCGCCGTAAAAGGCAGTGTCAATGTTACTTCTGTATCTTTTCTCAATTTTAAAATAGTATTACCATCAATAGCTTTATCGATAGTATTCCAAATATCAAAATCTATAGGAATTTGTAATGCACCATTATATAAGGCGAAACCCATAGCATTAAAATAACCACTATTATTTGCAATATTTTTTACAGAAATATTTAAAAGACAAACATATTTAGGCTTTGGCATATCTGTATCTGTGTCAATTTCTTTATCATATCTCTGAATTAGTTTATCGTATTCTTCAAGCTTGGCACTATTTACACGAATCGAATATCCTTTTGTATTTTCAACTGCATCAAAAAAGAAATTTCCATCAAGCTCAACCCATTCGTTCATCTTATAATACTCGGTTGTTTGCTTAAATGCATTTGAGTTTACATTATAAAAACTAACAAACCATAAAACCAAAGCAACTACAAGCAACGATATGATTATCCACAGTACTTTTAAATTTCTTTTCTTTATTACTTTGTACATACTTTCCTCACATTATTTTTCTTTTGGAGCATAAATTCCTTTTATTTTGCCTGTTTGAATCTCTATTATTTCATCAGAGAGGTCCTCCAATATTTGTGTATCATGGCAGGAGAGGACTATAGTTGCGCCTCTTTCTTTTTCTTTTTTCAGTATATTTTTAACCATTTCAACACCATCTTCGTCAAGAGAATTTGTTGGTTCATCTAAAATAAGAATTTCCGGTTTTTCCATAATTGCAGCTGCAATCCCAAGCCTTTGCTTCATCCCCAAAGAAAACTTTCTATACTTTTTTAATCCGCTTTCTTCAAGACCAACTAATTTCATAACTTCACAAATATCATCTTCGTTAATAACAGACTTTATATCGGCAAGTATGCGGAGGTTATCATAGCCATTATATCCATTGAGAAAAGCAGGATTTTCAAGCATTATACCAATACTATCGGGAAAGGATATGTCTTCACCTAACCTTTTTTTTCCGATAAATACTTTTCCGGAAGTCGGATATATTAAACCCGAAATAAGACGCATAATCATTGTCTTTCCCGAACCGTTAATTCCCTTCAGTCCCGTTATTGAATTTGACTTTATTGTAAAGCTGGCATTATCTACAACTATGTTCCTACCAATTTTTTTGGTAACATTTTCAAATACAATATCCATATTTTATCCTTTCGTTAAAATGCTATATTTTTTAAATCTCAGCATACCAATAACAACTGAAAATAGTCCTAATATCACCATACAGATGATGCCTATGTTTATATCAACGCCATTTGAAACCAACTGATTACTTCTCAGAGCCATTGCATAATTGCCTATAATTACAGGATTCAAGTAATAGGCAGATAAGATACAAACTACTACAGAAAGCACATAACTCACAGTAGGTTTAACAAACAAGCACAAAGTCATCTGCAACAAGCTCATTGATACAGTAAACAAGAAAGGCATCAATAATAAATTCAAATTAACACTCCAATTTGGATTATCTAAAGCATTTACCCCGAGTTCTGTAGTATCTTTCATCATTTTAGAAACGCTTAACGACATATTTCCATTTACAATCCAAGTACATATAGTTAACTCAAACCAAGATATTACATAAAACAAAGAAACTGAAAGGAATTGACAAAAGCACTTTGACAGCCACCACTCAGTTCTACTTCCGCTTCGATATATAGTCTGTTGTCCAAATCCAACTAAATCCTTATGCATATAATTTAGGGTAAAAAACAAAATCAAAATATGATTCAATAACCAAAGATATGGAATTTTAAATGTTTCACCACCGGTAGGGATAAATTCTTTAATCCCCCCGTAAATATATAGGATAGAATCCATTAGTGAAAAGGAATAGTTTTCAAATGAAATTTGATTGGAACGAAATTCAAAAAATGCAAGTATAATCAAAAGGGAAAATAATAAATATTTTTTGTATTGATTTATTATTCCATATCGGATATCAAACTTAAAAAATTTAATAAATTTCATTTTTCCTTACCTTAATGCAAATTGAAATGAATATAAATCCCACTAAAAACAAAGTAGTAGCAGCAACAGACCAGCTCATCACTTGATAGATTATACTTCTTGAATGTAAAAACTGTGTTGGAACAAATTCAACAAAATACATTGAATCTCCAAATATATTATTATAAATTACATTTTCTAAATATCCTGCTAATATCATAGTTAAAAAAGGTGCAAAAAGAATTACAACATATTTCTTTACATAAAAAGAGGTTACATAACTCAATAATGCAAATATTCCGCCGTACAGCGTGTTTAATAAAACAAACAATAACATATGCAGATATGGATTTGAAAAAAACAAATCAGCCCACATTGTATCAAAGTAAACAAGATTATAAAAATTGTATCCTGCCCATGGTTGACAATAAGGAACAAATGCACTAACAATTAAAATATTTAATGCAAATGCAAGAAATACAACTAATGCACCTGAAACAAAAACAGCAATAGCCTTAGCAATAAAGTATTTTCTAATATTTATGCGAGTGGCAACATTGATTATATAACTATTCTTGCTTTCATTATGATATGACCAAGCAAAGGGTATCGCAGTACACACAGGCATAATTGTAAAGAACAATGTATACGCTACTGTTGTTGTTTCACCACCAACCCAAGCATTAAAAAATGAATACAAAGGGAAGTCAGGGTTATATAGATATTTGCCATTTTCCATACAATGTTCGTATAAATGCTGTGGATTTTTTCCGCCATATTCATTAACCATCAATACTCCGCTTATAACAGCAAATATTGAAAGTAAAACCAATCCTAAAAGGAATGTTTTTGAAAAAATAGATTTTTTAATTTCAAGCTTTAATAGTTTACTCATTGTTGAATCTTCCTAAAACATCTACAAGAGGAACGGGATTTCCTTTTTCCGGTGTCTCTCTAAACCTAAGAAACAGAAAAACATTTTTCTCATCCACTAAATCTTTCTTAGTAAGAATGCCGATTTGAAATTTAACAGAATCTCCGGATTTTAATACTTTTCTGCAAACATTACCGTCATCTTCTAAACTTATGGTATCTCCATCCAAATTAACATCACCCTCCTGCGGGCGTTCACTAAAATACATCATTACAGGGTCTGTATATGGATAAGCAAACTCGTCCGGGTCGTGTTCTTTAAAGCCATCGCCAATCATATATGTTCCCTCAAATTCCATTCTAAACATAATTTCGTCGAAATTAGATGATTTAGGCTTATTGTATGTTGCAGTCATATCTATAAGAATAAAACTATTTTCCTTATATAGAGTTTTATCCGATTTCTTCCCAGTTATTTTCTCACATTCACTTTCTTTAATTGGTGATGCTGATACAGAATCATACACTTTTACATCATCAAATGTATATTCTAATCCATCATATCCACTCATACTATATTCATCTGGTAACCCTTCATCAGCAAAAGAATACTTAAAGAAATCAGATACAGTATCTCCCTTTTCTATATATGTGTACTCATTTGATGATTTTGTCAAATCTACATCTTCATCTACACTGTTGTCTTGTGTTTTACTCGCTATTTCACCTGTATTGGAACAGCCTGTGAAAAGAGGAACACATAAATTTAATATCAATAATAAAGCTATAAATTTTTTCATATAAATCTTCCTTCTGCTATGAAGCGACTGCACAAACAAGAATTAAAGTACAGACGCAGAACAGCTTTTTTTATTATTAGTAATCTTAAAAGTCAACATAGGTTAAAAGGAAAAGTAATTAACAAAAGGTCGTATTACTTTTCCTTTATTTTAATTAATTATAATTTATAGTTCCGGACTCGCTAGCACTATCGGGGCTCCAACAACCTCTTGCTATACCAGTTGAATAACCTGATACTTTTGCCCCCTTTAATTGGGCATAAGAGTTACTTCCGTAGGTTTCATAAACAGTTTGTTTTATATATCCCTTTGTTCCTTTAGTAACTATTACAGAGGTTCCACAAGTATAATTTGCTAAAGAACCGTTAGGACCATTCGAGCCATATACATACATTCTTATTTTATTAGGTCCTGTTGCCTGACCATTATAATTTGGTCCAACGGTTTTGCTGTAATTCACATAAGTAGATGTAGATGTAGCCTTTTTCCTTTTGCTGTTTTGATTATAGTTGCTACCACTATTAGGAATAACTATCTCAAAGTCCGTATCAACGGTTGAAGCACTAACCGGCATATACATTATACTTGTTGCCATTGTTATAGCTGCCAATGCAGCAATTGCAATTTTCTTAAATTTCATGATAAAACCCTCTTTCTTTTCAATATTATTTATATTTTTTTGCAAATATTAAAACACCGGAAACTCCTCCCTCCTGACAATACAATAAATGATATCTTTTATATTGTTATTTATTTTCTCCATTTATATTTGTTGAATTCGCCTAAAATAATATGAAATCTTAAGTTCTTATTTTAATTTTAGTTTATTTATAATTTGAATTTTTCTCATTAATAACACCAAGGAGCTCATTATAACTCCGCACATCAAAGAGTGCCCAATATTCCTGAGTTCTGTTAAAACACAATATAACGATAGGATAAGTATACAGATCGATATTAAAACAGCTAATGTTTTGTAACACTTTTTCTCATGAGTATTCAATGGATTGTTTTCTGTGTCAAGAGGGGACATTAATATTATCAATACCACGCAAAGTAATTCAAATATTATGAGCAAATAAGTAAATATATTACCAACACTATTTACATATTTAATTAAGCACAACATTAATATGCTTGAAATAACAGAAAATAAATAGCATCTTGTTGGCGTTTTAGCATGGTAACCACCTGCGAACTTACGAATAGCAATAAAAGTAAAATAAAATATAAAACTTTCAAATAATAAATTAAAACATAATCCTAAAGCAATGACAGTAATAATATGGAATGCTGATGATAAAATAATATATACAGCATATTCATATAACTCATAATTATCATTACAATCCTCATCTTTGCATAAAAGGCAGGCGACTTTGTGCGAAATTAATTTAATCATTTTAACTTTTTAAACTTAGCGAAACTCTTCGGTACTTTGGGTTGATAAATCACATAGCATCCTGAAGAATTTGCATTGCTCTTTAATGTAATAGTTAAACATTTTTTAATTCCATTTCTCATCTTGTTTGATAATCTTTTTTCATTTTTCATCATTATCAACCTCCTTGCTATATATTCTATCACAATATATAAAATTAAGTTTATTTTTGCAAAATCGGTAAAAAAATCAACAAAACCTGTATTTTTTTAGTGAACAATCAATATTTTAACATATACATACATCTTAGAAAGAATATTTTAGTAATTAATTTTTAACAGATAAATAATTTAAATAATTTAATAAATGATGTTAATGTATTTAAATTATAAAAATCTGAAATTGTTTATCACAAACAAGAAAATATTAGCTAACACCTGTTATGCATTAAATCTTGACAATAATAAGTTGCTAAATCTAATCTTAAAAAAATTTATATAATTATATCTGAACTGTGATAAAACAGATGACAATTCACACTTTTTAAGTTATAATTCTTTATATAAGGAGTCCTGCAAATAAAAGTCAAGCCCTAAAATGAAAAAAGTTAAAATTTTTTTAGCAACAGAAAAAGGGTATAGCAAAGCAAGCCGGACTTTAGCAGTTTTTTCAAAAATCCAGCCTAAGTGAGTTGTTAGATTGACCGTCAGTTAATTCTGTGTATTAAGACACTCTTTTACACGAGCGTAATATATGCGTAAAAACTTGTTTTCGGCGGCAGTCATATAAACATAATACGGCTTGCCTTCTGAACGCTTTCTGCAAATAAACTGATAAACAGGCTCATCAACAGGAGAGCGTTTAACATATGTACTGACAATTTGAAAAAGTGTCTTACGAAGGTGAGAAGAACCTCTCTTTGTGGTTGAGTTGCTATGGGCGTTGTACTTGCCTGATTGGTTGACAGAAGGGTCAACACCGGCAAAAGCAACTAATGAACTGCGATTTGGAAAACGCCGTACATCGCCGATTTCAGCCATTAACTGAGCACCTGTAATCTCACCAATGCCGAACATTTCCATAACAACATCGTATTCGGGAAGCTGCTTAGCCAGAGAAAATATTTTTGCTCTAAGCAAGGCAATGTTTTCTTTGATAGATGTCAGTTGCTTGGCTGCGGTTGTTACCAAAAACTTTGTATTACTATTTTTTGGTAAGGTTGTAAAATGACCGCAGCTTGCAGTATAAATATCAGAAGCTTTCTCAAAACTGAAATGGTAATGATTTCTTTTGCACCATTTCTGATAACGCTGAGAAAAGGCATTCTCACTTACCCGACAAATGCAGTCACAATGCCAGAAAGTATAGATAAAATCCACCCATTTCTGATGACCATTAGTCTTTTCGGGAGATTCAAACAGTTCATTGACACCTGGAAAAACCTTGTCTGTAAGTGCAAGTAAATTGTTTTTAAGTGCAACAACATTTTTCATATACAGATTGTATTGACGGCTGTATAGCTTAAGCTGTTGCCTTAAAATATCAACAGATGCATATTCTTGCAAATCAGTCCAATTATCAAGACCGTATTTTGCAATTTTGATTGCATCTTTCTTGTCCGATTTAACCTTTCGGACAGAACCTCCACCGCTTTGGTGGATTAAAATGGGGTTTAAAACACAAACGAAAATCCCATATTCGTGTAGTGCTGCGGCAACAGGCTCGTGGTAGCGACCGGTTGCTTCCATAATTACTCTGGTATCTTCGCCAAGAGAAATGATGTCATACGCCATCTGTTCAAGACCGAGAGCTGTGTGTGGATATTCCTTTGGAGGCAGCACTACCTCACCCATAGGGCGCAGAGCTGCTACCATACTTTTTCCTTTTGAAATATCAATTCCGACTGAGTTCATAAAGTACCTCCTGAGATTTTGATATGGCTACCGCTTTTTACTCAATGCTTGTTCAATCTCCTGAGTGACACGAACGCATCGGAACACCGACGGTACAACCTGCGCAAATCGAATGCTGCGAATGAGAAAGCGGCTGACTGACTCCTTTACGGACGTGTTAGTCCAAGGTGATATAAGTCAGACCATTCTTTCTCATTCTAACAGCTTCAGCATTGAAATGGAAAAAGACACGGCTGGCTACCGTGCCTTTAACCTTAATTATTATTGTAGGAGATGTTACTTTGAAAGTGTTAATATGCGATGATAATCCAAAAATTATTACTCAAATCAAAAAGTATCTTTTAGATATTTCAAAACAAACAAAATATAAGTTTGAATGTATATGTTTTATAAATGGGGAGAATATTTTGACAGAGCAAATTAAAATTGATTTTGCCTTTATAGATATTGAAATGCCTGGTGTTAACGGACTCACAGTTACAAAACATCTCCAAAAAATAAATCCTAATATTATAATTTTTATTGTTACTTCTTTTCAGGGATACCTTGATGATGCAATGGATCTTAATGTTTTTAGATTTTTGTCTAAGCCCATCGATAAAAACAGATTTTTTAAAAGTATGGATGTTGCCTTAAATCTATACCACCAGAGTACAGAAACAATTATTTTAGATTACTTTGATGAATGTCATAATATATTTACTATTGATATACTTTATTTAACTATTGAAAATCGCAAAACAAAAATAATTACAAAGAATTGCGAATATATTTCCAATAAAAAGTTTGATTACTGGAAAAAGCATTTGAAAGAATATGATTATTTTGCACAATCACATTATAGTTTTATCGTAAATTTAAAAAATGTAACAGATTTTGATAAAAATCAAATCACATTATCCTTTGACTCAAAAAAAGTTAATGTACCAATATCCCGGAGCTTTTACGCTTCATTTAAAAAAGCTTTTTATGAATATATGGGAGGTACAATATGATTTCAAACATATGCTATGCTGTGGTATATTTTATCGAATCTCTAATATCTCTTTATTATTTTTCTTTTAAATTTAAAAGGAAAATTTATAAAAAATTTATATTTCTATTTGCAATAGGAAATTTTATTATTTTATACTCACTTCATTTTTGTGAAATACCACTGATAAATCTTTTAGGCTTCTTTTTCTGTAATTTTCTATTTTCTATATTATGTTATAATACAAAACTAAAATCCGCTTTATTTAATAACTTAATTCTTTTATTTCTTATGATTGTCACTGAATTAATAGTATTTTATCTTTCTTCCCTTTTTTTCAGAATAGATTTATTTGAAAGCTATAACGATGATTTTGTATTAATTATTCAAGCAACAATTTGTAAATTGCTTTATTTCTTATCAGTGCATTTAATTATAAAAATATCACAAAAAGAAAGTACGAAAGCAAATTTCAAATTTTCTCTTATTTTTTGCATTCTGCCAATTGCTTCAATCATTTTAATGCACACTACTGTGTATCTTTGTATTGTTTATTCAGTAAATGATAGTTTTAAATTATCTTTAGTTATAGGAAATTTGCTTCTATTGTTTTCAAATATTATAGTTTTCTATATAAACGAACTAACAATAAAAGTTAATCAAAAATACACACAAATACTTTTAGATAAGCAACAAGAAAAAGATACAATTGATTACTATAAACTATTAAGTGAACAAAATAAAAACTCAAAGGTATTAATTCATGACATAACTAAACACTTAAATACAATTAAACAGTTATCAGAAGATAAAAATTCAAATATAGCTCAATATATATCTGAAATTGTTGATGATTTTAGTATTATGAATCCTATTGACTACTGTAATAACCCTACAGTCAATTTAATTACTCATAGGTATTATGAGATATGCAAGAAAAATAACATAAACTTTACAATCAGTATAAAAAACGCAAATATTGATTTTATTAAAGAACATGATATAACTGCCTTACTTGACAATCTTTTAGAAAATGCAGTTGAGTCAGCGTTAATGACAAATAATAAATTTATTGATTTTTCTATTAGTACAAGGAACTCAAATTTTGTAATCATTAAAATTTCAAATTCTTGCAATAAAAATCCTAAATACATAAATGGAATTCTTGTATCCTCTAAAAACGCCTCTGGCATGCATGGAATTGGCACCAGAAGCATAAAGCGAGTAGTTGAAAAATACAGGGGAAATTTAGAAATGAAATTTGATAGCGATACAAATACATTCACTTCTACTATTGGAATAAACTCTAATATACAAAATTACGAACGAATATAATCTCTTATATTTACATATATTTTTTTCGTTATTTACTTATTTGAAACAATAAACTGCTCTTACCTCCTTGTTCACGGTAACGCTGTTCGGTTTTTATTAACCCTACTTTCTTCAAATCTTTAATAGCTCTGCGGACTGTAGCAGGCGACAGCTTTATGTCGCCTGCTATTGCTTTTACAGAGGGCCAGCATTCGCCGTTTTTGTTTGCTCGGTCGTGGAGGTAGGTATATACGGCAATGGCTCGGTGAGGCAAGTCCATTTGATAGAGAAAAGTTAATCTACTCATTGCTGTTATCCTCCTGAGGTGGTCGCTGGGTTTTGATTGGAGCTGTTTTCTTTTTAGTGCTTTTATTCTCTGTCGGCTCATCGTACTGCTCAGAATTAAAATCTTCTTCGTACTCGGTCTGTTCTGCATTTTGCGAGGTTTTTAGATTTTCATTTTTCTTATTCTCACCGCTTGTTTCATCAAAGTCCGAATCAGTTACAGGCTGTTCAAAATATTGAAGGCAGTATGTTTGAATTATGTTGTTGAACAACTCTGAGCGATTTGCATAGTGAACTTCACGGTTGCCGTTTTCTCTCACCTCATACTTTTCCTCAAATTCAATTCCCCATTTGAAGAAAAGTTTTAGTTTGACTTTCATTGAATAAAAGCCTGTTTTCATTACAACAAATGTGCCTTTTGGAAGTGACTTAAGCTCATCAGGTGTCATCAGAGGTCTTTCTATCATCTGCAAGGATTGGGACGGATCGTTTTTACTTCTACTGACAGAGCCTGACATTACTGTTCTTGAGCCGAGGGCTTTTGATAGCACTTCTGCACTTGTGCTGTTTGGAGCAAAGCTGCCGAAGATTGTCAGCTGTGTGTTGTCGATAATTACATCAGCACCCTCTTTGCCGTAATTCTTCTCCAACTGTGCGAAGGATTGGATTATCGGTACTATCTGCAAACGCCTTGAACGAGAAGCGGAGAACATCATTTCAGCCGAATCAATTTTCGGTAGCGTGCCAAATTCATCGCAGAAAAATACACATCGGTTTTTAAGCTTTCCACCGTTTTCATCTGCGACTGACAGTATCTCACGGTAAAGCTGTTGAATAATCAGGCTCACCATGAAGAACACATTGGGATTCTCTTCCGGCATTACAATGAAGATTGCACACTTTTCATTGCAGAATTTTTCAGCGTCAATCTCAGTATCAAAACACAAAAGCTGTTCAAGCTCGGAGTCAAGAAACGCATTCAGCCTTGAAAGTGCCGTACTCATAACACTTGACATACTCTGTTCGGCTGTGTTCAGAGCCGCCCCTGCGAACCATTTTGCTTTGTGGTCGTCGGGAAGATAGTCCATTAATAGCTGAAATTGATTTTTGCCTTTCTCGTTAGTCGGTGCGAGCAACTCCTGAATGAGTTTAAATACTGAAACAATATGCCGTTCTTCGGGTTTGCAAAATTCCGAAACAAGAAGAATGGTTGCCGTTAAAAGTCCCTCTGCGGCATCATAGAAATAAGCGTTTTGTCCAAACGAAGCCGAGTCCATACCCGAAAGAATAATTGTTTTTGAGATGATTTTTGCGTATTTTTCCGCTCTTGCTTTGTAAACAAGCTGTTCGGGTTCAGCTTTGTATAAATTAATATATTTGTTTACAAGGTGCAGGAGATTGTTTCCGTGAGAACGAGTGGGATTACGCAAGTCTATAACTGAAATTTTATAGCCGTAATACTTTTCTGCAATCGTTCCGTAGTTGCGAACAACATCTCCCTTGGTATCAGTTAGCATTAATGACATACCAGTTGCACAGGCATATTCAATGCACGGATAGAGCCAATATGCAGTCTTGCCGACACCAGCCGCACCAATCATCAAAGCGTGGACATCGCCTGTGTCTACCATTGCTGTTGTGGTGCTGACAGGTTCCTTTTGTACGATTATCTTTTTGTTTTTCCTCTTTCTGAATAAGTTTCTAAACTTTCTGAAAACATAAAACACTTTGTTAGCAAAGTTAATCCAATGACCTCTTGTCCTATTTTTGCAACCGACAATGATTCCCTGCTGGGTTGGACGGCTTTTTGGATTTTTTCTCCACTTATTCGGCTGAAAATTTATGTGTTTGTAGGTTCTCTTTATTTCTTTTTTGTTTGCCCAACGAGCCGTGCCGTACTGCCCTTGTCCTACCGTTTTGTTTTTTATGCGGTTGAGAGAATAGTAATTGCCAAGTGTAGAAATTATTATGAACAAGGCAAACATTGAGCCTGCAACAATAATCAGAGTTATAACACCTGATGGCATATTTCATCAATCCTTTCACCGTTTAAAATATCCTCATTCCAGTCTTTACGGATAGGAATGAGGATTTTATTTTGAATATTCATTGAGTTTAATTTTTCGGCTATGCGTTTGTTTGCTTTCTGTCCTGCCTCATCATTATCAAAACACAAATATACATTTTTGATATTCGGATTATCTTTCAGACATTGAAAAAGCACCCTGTCGGAAACGGAGCAGGATGCCGCATAGCTATGATTTTTCCAATTTTCCTTGTGCATTGAAATGTAGGAAATCATATCAATGGGAGCCTCAAACAAAAATATCTTGTCGCTTGTGCCGTTAAAGTGAAAGCTAAACTCCGGCTGATTGCCTGCAACATTTCCTTTGTACGAATTATTCGTCACAGTTCCTCGTTTATGTGCATGGCGAGGTTTACCACTTGAATCATAACCGACAAATACCGCATTGTGAAAATCCGCTGATTCATAAATCATTTTTCTACGCACGAATTCATAAAGTACATCTTTATCAATGCCACGAGTCAACAGCAGATAAGAAAATACTCTGCTCATTCTGTCATTTCTCGGTGGCGGTTCAAAGGGTTTGTGTACTCTTTCTATGGGCGGAGAAGTTATGATTTGACCGCCACAGTTATTCAAGAGCATTTCCACCGCTTCTGCATAGTCCTTGTTGTAAAATCTGCGGACAAAGTCAACTGCATCGCCGCCTTTCTGTTCGTACTGATGATACCAGAGGTGACCTCTGATTGTTACCTTTTGTGAGCCATCAAGCCATTCGTATTCTGAACCTGATTTCTTGACTTTCTCGCCTTGACTGATTAAAAAATTAGCAAGGTCAACTTGCCTTGCCTGTTCTCGCTGTTCTTTTGTAAAATGAATGTAGGTTGATATTGTTATCACTTCCTAGTCTTAATATATTTTTTCTTTCTGCTGTAATATCTTATAGTGGGTAGTTCTTCTCTTATCACTGTGACAGGAGGCACCAGTCAGCGTTTGGGTGCAGTTGCCCCTTGGTGGAAGACTGATTTTTTGATAGACAATTTTACTTATAAATGATATGATAGTAGTAAAATAGAAGGTTGATGAATAGGAATTTGTCAAGGAGAAATGAATTATGAATTTTTTTATTGCAAGTGAAGTCAACTTAAAAGATATGGTAAATATGCGAATTGAATACATACGGGCAGAGTTAGAAAATTTAACACTTGAAGAGGAAACGCAAATGAGAGGGTCTTTGCCTACATATTTTAAAAATCATCTTAATAAAGATTTTATAGCCTTTTTTGCAGAGTGTAATGATGCAATAGTCGGAAGTGCATGTTTGCATATAATTGAGAAACCATGTAGACCACAATATAAATCAGGACGAATTGGAGAGGTGTTGAATGTTGTTACATTAAAAGAATACCGTAGAAAAGGCATTGCTACAAAATTAATGAAAATGTTGATAGCCTATGCAAAACAAGAAAATATTGATTACATTGAATTGGAAGCAACAAAAACCGGAAGACCGTTGTATAAAAAAATTGGGTTCTGTGAAACAGATACACCATATATAAATATGAAATATATTTTAGATTGAAGAATCAATTAAATAAAACTTACATTTTCAAACCCTGAGCTTGCTTTTTATCACTAATCTTCTGTTTTAGTTTTTTATCCGTCCTCTGTGCTTTTTGCTTTTCTTCAAAGCGAAGCCTGCTTTGAATCATATTGCAGAGGTAACGCAGGAGATAGAGAGAAGAAATTGCAACGCTGTCTCGGTTGGTTTTAATTGAATAATGAGGATACAGAACGCCTCTGTCTGAATCAAAGACTGATTCGGCAGAGGTGTTTTCTTCATATTCAAAGGGACTTGAAACAGATTCTTCGTCTGTATTCTCGTTTTCTTCCGCCTCATCTTCAGTGAGATTGAGTTTCAATGCTTCCTTAATTACAGCGTTCTTTATTGACTTAAACTCTTTATTTTGGGCAAGCGAAATTCTGTCAGGAATTTCATCCGTGTAGGTGCGAATGGTATTTTCCTTTTGCTCATACCATAAGTCATACAGTTTTTTAATCCTATCATCACTTGCAAGCTCTTCAACAATAGAATCAACGATTGCTTTTACATCGGGTTTCAGATAACCGTAAACCTTTTTACCTTTCGTTTTTGAAAACCTGTCGGCGAGCTCCAACAGCTTATGCTGAATTGATGCACTGACATATATTTCAGAATTAATTTTTGAAACTAAGTCATCTACAATGTAACGAGCCTCAGCACAGAGTTTATCCCTATGTTCTGTCTGCTTCTGATAAATGCTTATCAAGTCCTGACGAAAGATTACCTTTGCAAGATTTGACTTTATTTTTTCAATTCCTCTTTCAGTCAGATACGCTTCGTTCGGCTTTGTGGAATATGCAATCATATGAATGTGAGGATGGTGTCCCTCGTTATGAAATGCAGCATACCATTTGAAATTTTCAGGAGCAATTTTCATATTCTCTGCTATCATATTTCGTTGTGAACGAATAAGGTTCATCCACGCTTTTGCGTTGTTGTAACCAAGCCGTTCGGCATCTTCTCGCTTTAAAGAAATGATATGTGTCCACACATTGCTCTTGCTTTCTGCAATTTCTTTCTGAACTTGTGAGAGAATTATCGGCACACCATCATCTGTAAATAAGCCGTGCGAAGATACTTTTTCTACTCTCGGTCGCTGTGCAATATAGCTTACATATTTTTCTCGGTCACCGAATAGTTCAGCGTGGGTTTCAGCAATTCGCAAAATCAATTCATCTGCATTACCTCTGTTCGGCTTATCAAGATAATCTTGATACTCATACAATTCCTTTGAATCGGGATAATCAGAAAGCAATTTTTGAATAATCTGCTTTTGCTTTTCTGTTGTCTCCATAAACTTTTGTGTGCTATCAGCATTTTCTACTCCGTCACGAGTGGCAATGTAGGAAACATAATTTCCAATGTGAGTTTTGGAATTTGGTTTTATGTAGGGTGATTTAATAATAATTCTCGGCATAGATTACCCTTTCTGAAACCTAACTGCATCATCAAATTTATATTTCCCACTGTTGCGTTTGACTTCGTCAACACAAATTTTTCTTAAATCTTTCAGCTGACCTTCGGTAATATCATTGGTCGCAGCGACAACATGCATCAGCATTGCAAGCTCTACACCTTGCTTGAACAGCACCCTTGCGATTCTGTCCTCGGTATCAAGAATTTTTGAACTGATGACGGATTCCAAAGCAGGAGTAAGCACACGGCTTACATTCTTTGAGCTGAGCCATGCAATGTAAAACTCAATAGCATTTGAGATAAACTCACTTCGTGATGTTGCATTGGTTCTTGAAATTGCATTGTCGCAAGCTTTGAGCAAATCCTGATTGATATATAATCCTATTCTCTTTGAGTCGTTGTCCATTTTTCATCTTTCCTTTCGGTAACACTTTGAGTATTCAAAGAAAATCTCATCAAAATGGCAAAATTGGGCAGTGCGGTATACAATCGGTAACACAATCCGAAAAAAGTAACACCTTTGAAAATCCCCGAACGGCGTTGCCGTGCGGTGTGTTTCGGCGACCGTCGCTTTGCAACGGAATACGCTTTTATCCTGCTTGTTTCTCTACCCTTGAAATACTGCCCGAATTGCCGTAACTATGATTTTTTACGCTTTGCTACAAATCGCCCGGATTTGGTTTTTCTTTGATTTCGGATACTTCCCCGACTTTTTATTGAAAAGCCGACACAGGGCGAATGTGGCGAAAATACCGCCGTTATTCTGCTTTTATTGATTTGCCGTTTATTACTTCAAAATTGCAATCTGTATATGACAATCCATACTGCTTAACTTCACAGTTCAGAATATAGGACATCACCACTTAGACATAACAAAAAATAAAGACTTCAAAATTTGTATATCAAACTTTGAAGTCTTTAACAGCCCTAATCAATTAATATTCCATTCAATTATTAAATTTTCTTTCTTTTTCAATCGTGGGAGGTTCTTCCATATGAATATAAGAATAAATTCCTTCTTCACGACTAAAAAAATAATAACTATCAGTATACAATGTAAACCTCTCTTGTCCTTGCTCTTTTTTCGCTTCATATGTCACGCACAGGGATTTATCATCATATTCTGATAATACTACATACTTATCATTTTGTATATTGATTATTTCATATGATGTTTTATCCTTTATAGGTGAATCTACTTTTGAATATATCCCAATTATAACAATTGATAAATTTAATATAACCAATATACTTAAAAAGCCAATATAAATTTTCTTTACATACTTTCTTTTACTATTATCAAACTTCGGTTTTAACAATATTAACACAGTACAAACAACATAAAGGGATATTGTAATAAAAACAGCAGTATACTCATTATAAGGAAAGATAATAAAAGAATAGATGCTTTTTATCCAATCAGGTATGTTAGAATTATGAAATATCGAATCCAAATAAGAAATATTCATAACGCCAACAGTCATGCCAACAATAACCTCTAAAAAAATCATATACACTAATTTGCCATTAGTATCAGTCTCACACTTAACAGAATATCGTTGTATTAATACTGGAATAAATGAAATAAATAAAAGCAACATTACAAGTCCTATAAAAATCAAATCAAAATCAATTTTTTTAGAAAAATAAATTGCTGGAATTTTATAATATCTTTCGCAATTAATTTGATATAGATAATTACTACCCAAATTTATAACAAAATATATCGCACTGAATGCACTTGCAAACACTAACCCTTTTTTTGCTATCAGTTCTATATTATTCACAAACCGCTTAATATTTTCCTTGACTGAATTTAGCACATCAGCATTACTTTTTCCTTGAACAGAAATTTCATTGGCAACATCTTCTTTTTCCATAATCACTCCTCCTTTTGTGATTTATTATAACATAAGAGAATTTAATTGTCTATAATTTCTATATTCAGTCACTATTTAAGTGTCTTGATAATTTAATTGCTACCTTTAGCAAATATAATTTACATAAAATTAATATTTTATTTAGTCATTATTGATTTGCCGTTTATCACTTCAAAATTACAATCTGTATATGACAGTCCGTACTCCTTAACTTCACGGCTGAGAATATCAAATATTGCCTGCTCAATACTGCGAGGGCTTAACTTGATTTCATCACTCAATGTATCATAGCAAATCCATTCCTCGCTGTCGGGATTGTCCTTAACGAGAATATCAAAGCTGAGGAGCATTTTATCGGGAGTCGGAAATACTACGGCATTGATTTTTACACAGCCGACTGTGAGTGAAGCGAATAGAGTGTCGTGCTTGTCCTTTGGATTTTCAGAAAGCAATTTCTTGACTTCATTCACCGACAAATACATTTTGAAAATATATTTATCGCCGAGCTGCTTTTTAAGTTTCTTTCTCTCATTCATAAACTCATACCACCCATTTCCATATCATCATCTTCATCAGGTGAATCAAACAGATTGTTCTGTTCAAGATTTTCGTAAAATTTTTCTGCACTGTCATTTACGGCTTCGTTTAAAACATTCAAATCAAAACCGCAGTCCTTGTAACCCTGCGATACTGTATCGTAGTAGCTTGCACTGGGCAATCCGAAGTCCTGTCTAAGATTCATAATGTAAACCATTGCAGTAAGCTCCGAACCGTTATTCATTTTTACAGGCAAGTCCTGCTTGAAGTAGTGAGAGGGATAACCCTCGTAGCGGTCAAGGAGTTTTTCATCTCTCGGCTGAAGCTCCCAAAGGGCTACCGGAACAGACTTGCCGTTACTGGATGCGATTGTTGCATAGGAACAGTGAGGCATACCTTTAAACTGCAATTCGTAATTTTCGACCGTGCCAACACCTACAAGCTTCGCTGTCGGGCAACGGTACTTCATTTGATTAAGATTTAGGTTACTGCCGTAGGCAATGTATAATTTATTTTTCATTTGAGTTTCCTTTCTACATACTCATAACAAAACCCGAAGTTTCTTCCTGTTCATCATTTGGAACGGGATTTACTTCGGGTTCGTTTATATTTGTGTTGTTTAATTCTTCGACTCGTTTTTGAGCAAGCCTTTCCTTTTGCTTTTCAGCCTGTGCAGGATCCTTCCACGCAATGTTGCCCTCAAGATTTTTCAGCAGATGGTGACGAGCCGTTTTAAACTCGTCACCGATTAAACCAAGGCGGAGCAGCCAAGTGCGGAAAGTATATTTTTCATTATCCGACTGAGTTTTAGCGTGTCTTGCTGATTTTTGTATCAAAGCCTGATGACTGATTGCAAGGCACAACTGAATAGCACTTTTGACTTCTCCTGCGTGTAAGGTGGAATTGAACAGACGAAATTCAATCGTACCCTTGTAGAATACGCTGTGAAGATTCAGTGCGTGATAGCGTGTATCATCATAGTGTCGGTAGCTGTAATCCTCGCCGTCATACCACATTGACTTTATCTGCTCCATTGACATTGGAGGACGATGGTTGATTTCATCAAGAAAGCGTGTGTCCATCTTCTGACAGTAATGCTCACGGGAAACACTTACTTTCAATGCCTTGTAGAGCAAGTCCTCTTTCGCCGCCATAATGTTTACGATGTTGCGAAGTGTTTTCGGGGTATGCGGAGCCGCATTAATATGGCAATGCAAACCACAGCTTGAGTTGACTCTTGCGCCTGCACCACGAAGCTTTCTGACAAGCTCCTGTATAGTTTCTATATCGTCATAGTTACAAATCGGAGTGACAAATTCAACCGAGTACAGAGAGCTTGCATTCTGCCCTGAACGATTTTCACAACGAACACTTGCGTCACGCATAATCTTCCACATTCTGCCGTCATTATCACGAACAGAATACGCATCATAGCAACCGCCCACATGAGTTGCGTCTGTATGAAAATAACCGGCAATCACTTTAGCCGCAGTACTGCGAGTGATGCCGGTCATCTCAATTTCTATTCCGAAGTTTTGATTTTTCAAGTTGTCACCTCGATATTTTCTTCCTGTGGCTTTGGCTTTTTAGGCTTGGGCGGTTTTGACTGCAAATCTTTCATATCAATAAACTCTCTTACATTTGCAGGAACATATTTTGCATACAAGCTGTCCACAGATTTTTCGAGTTCGGATTTAAAATCCAAATCACGCTGTGACATATACAGCCTGATAGCATTCAGCTTTTCATCATCGTACATTATGCTTATGCTTGTTTTCTTCATAAAAAATTACCTCGTCATTTCTTATTGCTTTGATTTACATATTTGATATTAGGTATTTTAAGCCACTTCGTCCAACCTCGACCGTTAAGCTGAGTTTTGACAACACCATAGGCTGTGCCTTGTGCTTCAACAACTTCTCCGTTGCCGATATATACACCGATGTGACCGTCCATCCAAACAGCAAGTCCGGGTGTGTCGGGCATATTAGAAATTGGTCCGCTTTCGGTTACACTGCTCCAAATAGAATTTGCTCCGCAGTCCGCAAAGCCGTTTGAGCCTGCGATAATTTCTCCGCTGTCAGCATTGTACCAAGCGTAGGATTTTATCAAGCCTATGCAGTCAACAACTCTCTTGCCGAGCCATTTCTCACCGACCTGTCGCATCTCACCGCCTGCCTCGTTGTTGCCGGGAAACAGACTTGCCTGTTGGTCGAGATATTGTTTGGTGCAGATCTGACCATAACCGCCGTAAACATAACCCCAACCGTTTTTGTATGCATTCTCGCACCACTTGACAAGGTCAAGATTATTTTTCGTGGTCTTGTCGGAAAAGCCTGCGGTGCTGATTTCTGCACCCTTGATTGACTGAATCATCTTCTGAAACTCGTCATACTTAATCTCAGTTCCGAATTTCTGATTTACGGCATTTATCAAATCCTCGTCAGACTGATTCTTTTTGAAACAGGATACAAAGTTTTTGACAAAATTCTCATCCTCTGATTTATCGGACAGGGAAAACAGATAGATAACCTCTGCCTGCGTGTTGCAGTCGGACAGTTTTTTGCTTTTGAGTTGATTTTCAACCTCTGTCATTGTGTCGTTGATAAGCTGTAAATTTTCCATCTGCTCCGCCGATATGTTCTCTTGTATAGACTGATTGAGCTTGTCGGTGTCAATATCCATACTGCCGTTAAAAACTGAAACAACAGCAACAATCGGCATAACCACAATTATGATTATGCCGATTACTATACTGCCTATTGTTTTTATTACCTTTTTATCCGTGAGCAATGCAACTGCTATTTTCTTTAGTGCCGCACCTATGGTAGCACTCATTGAATCACCTCCGTAAATAAAAAAGCCGATTGAAATCATACCGCTGCACGCTATATTTCAATCAGCTAAAATCAGTAATGTTTTATATATGGCACTTGCTTAACTTTCTTGCCAACTTTGACTCGTCTTAAAGCGAACACCATACTTTTAGTTCTCTCAAAATATCCAATATCTTTCATCCAGCTTATACCACAACTGCAATGCTGTAAGCCTATAAACTGCTGTTTCATCTTTTTTCCGCATTCAGGACACACTTTATTACTTACTCCCATAATTGCTCTTCCTTTTATTTTCAAATTGAGCTTTGTGTTTTCTGTCAATCTTCGCTGTATTTTCAGAATTCAAGCCTCTTGAAATAATTGCTGAACCAAACCTGTTGCGAAGATTATCAACTGCCTTATCAATATTTCTCTCTTTGTCCTTATTTTTATCTGAAATCGAAAACAAAGACATCTGCTCGTTATCTTCTCTTGTAATATCGGTTAGAGAAACACCCATGAGACGAATCGGAGAATGTCCGTCCCATAGTTCATCAAACAAAATCTTTGAAATACTGTATATCTCAGTTGTAATATCCGTAGCAATATCAAGGTGCTTTTGATGAGATTTATTCTTGAAATCATTTGTTCTGATATTTACGGCAACGCAATACGTTTTAGCGCCGTCATCACGAATTCGAAATGCAACATTGTCGGCAATGGAAAGTAAAACCTTATGTGCCTTTTCTCTTGTTGTGATATTATCCTCAAATGAGGTTTCTACGCTATATTCTTTAGCTTTAGGCGGAACATCGAGGACTGGTGATTCGTCAATGCCCTTGGAATAGTAATACAACTGTTCACCGAATTTATTTCCGACAATGGACTGAATGTTTTGAAGTGAAAGTTTTGCCAAATCTCCTATTGTTTTGACATAAGATTTTTCAAGCTTTATTGCCGTATTTTTGCCGACAGAAATAAGTGCTCCAACAGGCAATGTCCACATTTTATCGGGTATCTCATTTTCAAACAGAGTATGAACCTTATCAGGCTTTTCAAAATCGCTTGCCATTTTAGCACACAATTTATTAGAACCTATACCCACATTAACTGTAAAGCCAAGTTCACTCTTAATTCTATCCTTGATTTGATATGCCGTTTTTATCGGTTCAGGATATATTCTCTCCATACCTGACATATCAAGGAAACATTCATCGATTGAGAACTGCTCAACAACAGGTGTGTAGCTTTTGCAGATTTCGATAAACGCTTTAGAACATTTATCATATAGAGAAAAATCGGGTTCGGCTATTACCAAGTCGGGACATTTTCTTAAAGCCATAGAGATCGGCTCGCCTGTCTTGATATTGTATTTCTTTGCAGGAATGGATTTTGCAAGAACAATGCTTGTTCGCTTTTCGGGATTACCGCCTATGCAGGACGGAATCAAACGCAAATCGTCTTTACTCTCACGAACTCTGCGAGCAGCTTCCCACGACAAAAAAGCACTGTTTACATCAATATGAAAAATTATTCTTTTAACAACTCTATCTTCATAACATTTTTGCATAATAATACACAACTCCAATTAAGCAAATAATCCCAAAACAAATAGAACTATGTTAATTGTACAATTTATTAATAAAATTAGTCGCATTTGAATGGATAGAACGAACAAGTTCCTGTAATTCTTTATCCTCTATCTCAATATTTCTAATAACCTCAGAAATATCATTTGAACTAATTTTTCTTGTTCCTGTTGCACTAGGTGTCCTATATCCCTGCTCATTCATTATTTCAGCTACCTTTGCAACTGAGGTGTTTTGAAGATACAACTTATAGATTAATACTGCAAAATCATCGTTTTCATATAGTTGATTTGCTCTTATAATGACACCTTTTATTTTCTCCCATTTTTCTATCTGCTTATCTGCCATCTCAACTGTCCATTCAAATTTTTTACTCATAGAAGCACCTCAATAAAATATTATTATTTCATTATATCAGAGTAATTTTACCTTGTAAATACATCACCTGCCTCCAGCACTGCCGAAAACCTCTGCTTTGTATTCGGGAGCCTGAACGAGTAAAAGATAGCGTTCATTACCGCACCTATACAAGCAAGTGCCACGCTCGGCAAACTTAATTAAATCATACTCGTTTGGTTCTACCATAAGTGCATCTTCAAAATCCTTTGGGTTGATATTGCCGGGGAAGAATAAGAAGTGATGAGTGGGAATTGAAAATAGAGGTTTTGTGTATTCCTTAACATTTTGAATCAGGAAATCCTCAATGTTCTGACTTGCTAAAATAACTGCTGAATCTTTCTTGCGGACACGCTTCATTGCATTGCGGATATATTCAATAGCTGTGAGATTAGAAAGAAATAAATACAACTCGTCAATTGATACAATGGTGTTTCCCTCGCCGAGGAGTTTGTTGGACATATAGGAAAGGATATTAAATAACATTGCATCTTTGAGCCTTTTGTTAGTGTCGAGCAAACCTTTTACGCCGAAGCACAGGAATTTGTCATCGGTAATGTTTGTGTGACCGTTGAAGTATTTACTTTCAGAACCGACACACATACTGTGAATACCCAGACAAACCTCCTGCAGAATTTCTTCGGTATATAGATATTTTCGCTTGTGGTCGTAGGTCATATATTCTTCCTCGCACAAATCGTAAAAATCACTCATCACAGGAAAGTCCGTAGGCTTTTTTGTGCTGTAATCGGTTGTATCTGTTATACCAAATCGTGCGTACAGCTTCATAAGCAGAATTTCGATTGTATCGAGTTGCGCGTTCGTAAAATCCTTGTAGGTTCTGAAAAAATCCTTTAAAAACGCAATATGCTGTGATAATCGGGTTACCTTGTTAAATGCAGGCGGTGCGTCTTTGTCAAGCTCGTCCTGACCGTCATTCCAAGCTTTTGGTTCAAGGGGATTGATTTTGTATTTGCCTGACATAAAATCAATGTAGCAACCGCCGAGAGCATTTGTCAAATCCTCGTACTCGCTCTCAGGATCTAAGGAAATGATTTTCTTACCGCTTTCACGAATATTTGTAAGAATAAGTTTTAATAAATATGATTTACCCTGACCTGAGTTTCCGAGAATAAGAATATTTGAAGTTGTCTTGTCCTCAGTCCTGCGGTCAAAATCAACGAGAATATTCGTGCCAAATTTGTCCCTACCGATGTACAAACCTTTTGGATCAGTCTTGCCACTGAAATTAAACGGAAACAGATTTGCAACTGATGAAGCAGGCAGGACACGCTCATACAAACTTCCAAACTGATTACTGCCGATAGGATTTACAGACAAGAAGCCTTCTTTCTGCCTTAGTGTTAATCTGTCCACTTCAATCTTGGAACGAGTAAGCTCCATTGCAATGTCGGTTTGTAATTCCTTTAATTTCTGTTTGCTTTTCGCCTTAAGCTCAATGAATACAGAACAATGTAACAAAGGTTCTTTGTTCTTTCTAAGATTCGCCATAAGTGTAACAACATCCTGCAAGTTACCCTGTGCCTCAATGGTTTCGTTTACATCATTACCGCTTGATTTAAGCTTATTTTTGCGTGTAGCATTCTGAATTATTTTTCTCTGCTCCATACTTTCAACAAGCCTGTGATATATGCGGAGAGTGACTCCGTTTCTGTCTGCAAGCTGTGAAAGAATTGCCTGTTCTTCAGTACTCGGCGGATATTCTCTGACTGCCCATACACTTCGGTAACTGTCACCGACAATGTAATAATCGGTAAAAAATTTTATCGTTGACGGCAGAATCATATCAAAGAAATCTTTGGTGTAGATTTCTTCTGCCTGCTCAGGTGTGAGTACCTTTGGTTTTCGTTTAAATAATGCCATTTCGTAGCCTCCTTAATTTTGTACTGCCAACACAAGTATGCGGTCATCCTGATTGTAGCCGTAACAGGTTGAAAGGGTTAAAATCTGCTGACCGCAAACAGGTGTGATTCCTGTGTTGTAGATACTGTGTGATTTTGCATAATCAATTTTTAAATCGTAGCTATTACTCAAGCTTGCTGAAATGAATTTGTACCAATCATCATTAGATTTTACTTTCATAACAGAAAAGACGGAGTAAGCAAATATCCCGTCTTTCGTTTCAAGTACAACTGTCGGATGTTCCGTAAAGTATGAATAATCGGTATAATTGCAGAGGTCTGCAAACATTGTCCCGTTGTTCATATGATGTCCGTAGATTATGAGATTGGTGCTGTCAGCTGAACACCTTGCATCAAGAAACGGTGTACCGCTAAAGCTGTATTCACCGTAAAAATTTTTGTTCAGATATTTCTGCGGATTGTTTGGTGTGTGCATAACAGGATAGTTTATGTTAGTTCCTGATATGCTTATCCAACCAAAACACTCTGAATTCATAGACAGCAAATTGTGAACAGAGTGTGGCTGATAGTAAGTTGAGTAATACACAGGCAGTTCATCCTGAACTTCATTTTCAAAATTGCTGACCTTTAATATATTAGGTTTAATTATTTTTTCTGTTTTGTTATCCGTGTCCGTTGTTTCCTCAGTTACAATTTCTGCAAGCTGTCTGAATTCTTCCTTTTCATTGTTTTCGGCATAGAGCCTTGAAAATATCGAAATCAGACAGGCAATTATAATTACAGAAAATATTCCTATTACAATTCCCATTTGAATTTTACCTTTATGTTTCTTCATATGTCTGCTCCTTTTCAAAATACTGCTCGCCGTCATAGTCAGGCAACAAATCACCGTTCATACTCGCCTCAAAGTAGATTGCGAGAAAACGCTTGATGTCCGCTTTCTTCATTCGTGTTACTTCAAAGCCCTGATCGGATATAATCTTTTCAACTCTGTTCGCTTTCTGCAAAACATTTTCGGATTTTGAAGATTTACACCTTGCGATAAACAGAAACTGCCTTGCAGTTGAGGTTTCGGTCTGAATGCTGTCGAGAAAATCCAAATCTTTATTCAGAATTTTTCTAACTTTTTCGTTATTTTCAGCTTCTATCCTGCTTTTGATATAGCTTTTGTTCGTGTCAAAACACTCGCACGAGTCTGTACAGGTAATCTCAATATCCGGCACAGCAGAAAGTACCATCATCAGGTGTCGTACCTTAATTTCAATGTTCGTGTGAGAAAGTACGGAAATATTTGTTGGCTGAACCATATAGAAAATGAGTTCTTCTTTGCCGACCTTTAAACCGTTTTTCGTAAAGGTTTTTATGCCAAGCAAATCTTGAACGGATTTGCCTTTTTGCTTTTTCAATTTTTCTCCCTCCAATAGAATTGTTGTTGTGTTGAAATAAAATATTTTACTGCATATCGGATAAAATCAAGCACTGTTGTATCTTCCAGACGGATTGTTAAAAACCCGAAAAGAAGAGTTAAAACAAGCGGTGTAAAAATCTGTACCTGTGCAAGTATCAGCACCGATAACAGCATAGATATGCTCATAATTGCAAAATCTCTTAAACTCCACAGCCATAGGTTGGCTGTGGCTTTAAGGTTTTGCGGATATAGATAAGTTGTCATAATATTTAAAATTCTCCTCTCACTTCGCCGCTCTTGCAACGCTTCTCGTCAGATTCACGGCAGTTGTTGTTGCGTGAACAATACTTGTCATATTTACTTTTACGCTTGAATCAAGTCCGAACTGCTGTGCAATTCTCGGCACTTCGTTTGATGCAAGCATTATTCCAAGCCCTAAAAGCATATTTCCGGGGAATGTAAGTAAACCGAGGAACAACAGAGTTGTCTGCATAAATGCTGTCAGACAAAGCGCCGCTATCTGTTTCATCCACTGATTAAAGCCATCCTGATAACCTCTCGGTACGCTAAACATATATAACGAACCGACTGCCATCTGAATAAGCAGAATTCCTCCACGCTTAATATTCGCAAAAAATATTTTTATTACGCAGTAGGCAAAGGCTATCAAGCATAACAAATTCAGTAAACCGAATGTTGTCTGGTTTGCAACTGCAAAACTGCCCTCTAACACGCTTGTACTTTGTCCTGATAAATCAAGGCTTTGCTGTCCTGCCATTATCGATGACAAATCCTTTGAGAAAGTGTTTTGCAGGCTGATGCAGAACTTGTACAGCTCCACAGGTACAACGCCGAACAGTGAGCACGCAAAGAAACCTTTTAATACATTTATTGCGGTTGTTTTAATATTTGCTCTGCCGTTCTGATATTCTATTGCAACATCAAATACGGCAACAACCGTACCTGCGGCAAAGAGTGCCCAGCCAAACAGCGTAAACAGGTTTATAGTCGCCTGTACCCAAGAGAGGTCAAATACATCCGCACCCATATTGCCCATCATCGTGAAGAAGTCGGCAACTGCGTTGTAAATCGTTTCATAGAACCACTGCAGCATTGTGTTCCATATAGCGTTTGAGATTTGTTCACCGAGGTAATCAAAAGCACCGCCTATGGCGTCACCGATTCCGCCGATAAAATCTCCTAACCAATCAAAAATATAAATCACCACCCTTTGTTAAATGGAAAGTTGAAAATTGATAATTGAAAATTAAGGTTTGCGACTGCGTCGCAATTATTAATAAATTCGGGCAACAAAATTTTGCGTTGTTACAAGCTATCTGCCCGACCGAAATTTTTCATTTTACATTCTCCATTTTCAATTAATTAAAGTACTGTCCAAATGTATAGCGGTGCTGTCAGTGAAAACACAAGACAGCCGAAAAGTATTGCCGGGGCAACGAACTCAAATTGTCCGTGCTTGCGGTAATCTAAATATGCTGTTGCCAGTTTAACAAAGAAAAGTATAGCCAAAATCATATCCACCGCAGGGAACACAACATTGTTTACTACATTCTTAATCTGTGTTTGTGCCGCCGTCCATGTGCTTTGGATAGCGGTTGAAACATCTCCTGCGGCACAGACCGTAACTGCCGATACTCCCAACATCAACAGTACAATAAAAACGCTAATAAAGAGTTTAAATAATTTTATTTTTCTTGACTTTATCATTTTTTACCTCCGATTTTCTTAATTCATTCTCCGATATATACTTGATTTTGATATGCAAACTTTTAGCAATATGAATTTCCTCTTTCATACCCTCGGTTATCTTATCTCCGAAAACCAAGATCACATCGCAATGCCAAAGAAAAGATTTCCCGGCACTCATACCAAGGTTTCTTTCATCTTCATTGCTGTCATTCAAAATCAAGGCATAAAAGTGCGGTATGAACGGAGCCATACCGCACTCAAACGCATATCGGGCATATCGTTTTGCGTTTTCAATATTTGCAGACACATTGCCACCCATTGGCGCACAAATATACGCCCTGCGCATCAATCGTCATCCTCATCTTTCTTCTTGAATTTAATGATGAGAAATGCAATCAAACCGCCGAGAGCAACTGAACCTAAGCCGATGTAAAAACCGAGATTTGAGTTATCGCCTGTTTGCGGCTTTTCGGGCTCGGGCTGTGGGTGAATTGTTACTGTCTGACCTTTGTCATCAATGTCAGCGTGTACGGCAATTTCCGCTTTGTCACGGCACAAACTTTCAAACACAACTATCTCCGTATCTTTTTTAATTACAGAGCCGTCAAAGGTGAAGGATATTGTTACTTCGCCGTATGCTGTTTCGGGTGTGAATGTTACTTCAGAAGTCACTTTCTTACCGTCAATAAGGAATGGCTTTTTAGTCTTTTTATCCATTAAAACGCCTTTTACGGTGTACTCTTTGCCGGGTACAAGGTGCTTGTATGAAACAACATCGTCAATGGTAATGTCGCCGTTTACCGTAAATTCCTTTTTACCGTCTATAGTTGCTGTGGTTTTAAGCTCAGGAATTTTATAGTTCTCGACTGTAATTTCAATAATTTCTTCATTCTCTGAAACTTTTACAGGATAGTTTTCTTCATTGGGAAGATAACTCTCGGCAGGCTTTAACTCCCGGACAATGTATTTGCCGTAAGGAACATTAGCAAATTCAAAAATACCGTCCTCGTTTGATTTAGATGTAAGAATTGCAGTTTTTTCTGAAAACTCTTTTTCATCTTTATTAAACAATCCGAACAATGCACCGCTAATAGTTTCTTTGGTTTCGTTATCCGTCTTTAAGCCTTTGATTGTGCCGTAGATGATTTCATTTTCAATCGGCTCACCGTCATTTACAGAAATATGAACAGTCGCTGTATCCTGTCCTGCGTATTCAAACACAACAGGGTATTTTTTATCAGAGAGGATATAGTGATTGTCAGTGCTGATTTCCTTAACATAATATTTTCCGATTGGAAGGTCGGTTGTGAAAGTCGCCTTACCTTTTTCATCACAGGTGATGATTTCAAGAAGTCCGTTCTTTGGAATGACTGTTCCGTTTGCGGCTTTCAAATCTTCATCAGCGTAAAGTCCAAATGAAACATTGCGGATTTCATCATTGTTACCGATATTGAATTTCTCGTCCTGTTCAAGAATTTTTGTAAGGTCGATTTCAACCTTTTGCCTGTCGTTAGTAAATGATGTTGAGGTGTTAGTCACCTTTTCGTTCTGTCCTGCGTAGGTGAGTTCAACCATATGAGGTTCGGGATTGATAACTGTTCCATACGGAGCAACGGTTTCAACAACACGGTATTTGCCGAGGTAAAGCTGTTTGCTTGTAGCTGTGCCTTTCGTGTTTGTTTTCAGAGTGGCAACAAGCTCGTCTTTCTTTGCTCTTACCGTTCCGTCAGGGGTTGTAATATCCTCATCTGCATAGATTTCAAACACTGCACCCGCCAAACCGCTTACACAATATTCAGGCTGATAGATGGTCAGAAGTGCAACATCATTTCCGTTTTCATCAGTATATCCGCCGCCGACTGCCGTTACATTCGAGAAAATCTCGCCTGTTTTTTCTACGGTAATTGTGCCTTTCTGCGGAGTATTTTTCTTCTCGGTTTTTACGATTATAACGCCGTTTTCCTCTGTTGTGTTTTCTACCGTAATGTCAAAATATACAGGTGTGCTGTCGAGGGTATATCCGTAAGGCGCCTGCACCTCAACGACTGAATAGCCTTTGCCGTAGGGCAGAGTTTCGGGTGTGATGAGATAACCATCGCTGTTCGTGTAGAAGGTATCAATCTCTGTAACAGTCGGATATGTGTACTTCATTGTTACCTTGTTTCCATTGGGATCGTAAATCTGAAAGCCTGCGCCTGCATACGGAATCTGCTTTCCGGTTTCGCTGTCAACCTTTACAATCTTTACATAGCTTTCAAGACTTGCGTTGTTAATGAGGTACTTGTAAGTCTTATTATTTTCAGAAACGAAAACATCAAAGTCGGCTATAAACTCCGTACCGTTCCAACCTTTGGTCTGATGAACCGTGTATGTTCCGTAGGGCAAATCCTTTGTTTCTGCAAAACCGTATTCATCGCAAGTTAAAACATCACGCTCTGTGTTCTTTGCATTGCTGTAACCTCCTGCCGATTTCAGATACACCTGAAATTCTGCACCTTTTTCGGGGGTTTCTATTTTTGTACTGCCGTCATCTGTGTGCTTGATTATAGAGATTTTTCCCTTTAAAATATCCTCGGTTACGCCCATTGAAATGCTGTTGTTTTCAATGGTGTATTTCTTTGATTCTGCGCCGATTCGGTATTCAGTTTCGTCAAGCAGATACCCCTCACTCGGCTCAATTTCTTTTAAAGTCCAGCTGTTACCGCAAACATAATATGAAGTTGTAAAACTGCCGTTCTTGTCTGTGGTGTATTTGTCAACCAGCTTGCCGTTATTGTAGATACCATAAACTGCTCCTGCGAGTGTTGCGTCACCCTGTGCAGACTTTGTTTCAGCGTCTGTTTTTGTAACAGTAAGATTCCACTTCTTCAAAACATTGTCAAATGACCTCTGCGTTACCTTGTTCCACTCAATCGGTGCTGTCTGTGCTTTCGGAACAACATATCTTTCGGCAGTATCAACTTCTTCAAGCGTATATGGCTTGTCACCGCTAACGAGGACATCCTTAAAATTAGCAACACCGTCAGTGTTGGTTGTTGCATACAAATCAACGCTTGCACCGCTGAGCGAAGTTCCGTAAATGTGGAATTTAACTCCCACATTGAAATTATCCTCACTTGTTTTTACTACTTCAAGACTTCCTTTCTTGAGGATATTCTCAAAGGTAACGGTTGCAGTTTTACCGCTTTCAACCTTAACGGTCTGCGATTTCTGTGTTTCATACTTACTGTCTGTAATTTCGGTAACGGTGTAACTTCCGGGAACAAGGTCGGTTAATTCAAATTCGCCTTTTGAGTTTGTCTTAATCGTTTTGCTGTAGTTGTTACCTTTGACAGTAAACTCAATATTTGCAACATTGCCGTCCTCGGAAGTTTTAACAAGCTTTAGATTGCCCGAGCTTGTCTTGACCTTGAAATATGCTCTTATCGGGTCAGCGTCGTTTTCAACACCGCTGATTACATCCTGCAAAGTAGCATCTCCATAGGGAACAAGCACTGTTTTGCCGACATTGGGCATTGATTTTGCAGAGTTGAATGTTACTGCATCATTGACTGGCGAAGTTGAAGTTAAGGTCAGCTTGTTACCGGATTTTGAAACGGAAATTCCGCTTGTGGTTTTGAAATTGAAATCTGAAAGAATACTGTTGCTGTCGGTTAAGGTTAAAGTATATTTTCCGTCCGAGTATTTCATTTCATAGGTTTCAGCCTTTGAAGCGAGTGCCGATGCAAATCTCGGAACAGTTGAGTAATTTGCAAGACTTTTTGAGATTGCATTGTAAACCGACTTAACTCCGGGATTTGCACCGCCTGCACATATACCGTCAATGAACTTTGTATTTGTGCATTTATAGCCTTCGCTTGTAGAACGGCATCCTGAAACAAACTCCCATACAATCAGCTGTGTTGCCACCCATTTCTGATCCTCTGTTCCGCTTAAGCTTTTTCCCGAACCGGGTTTGCCGTAGAGCAGAGCAAGATTGATTGCTTTCTGCTTTGCCGAGCCTAAATTTTTCCAAACAGTTGAACCGTCCTCGGTCAGCGTATTGCCTGAATAGAGAGTATGACCGGGTTCAATGCAGTAGGCTTCTTTTCCGTCTGCAAAAATCTTGCACAGCTCCTCACCGGGAGTTCCGACCGTGTAGCCGTCACTAACAGTTGTCTGCTGAAATTTGATTATGTTGCCTGTGCTGTCATAACAGTAATCAAAGGTGATTGTAACCTTATCACCGCTTGCCGCACTTACGGGAAGTGCAAACATTGTTCCGAATATTACTGCAACCGCAAGTAAAAGTGCCGTTATTCTTGTGAGTTTTTTGTTTGACATTAATTTGTTCATAAAAAATACCTCTTTTCAAAAAAATAAGGCAAAGTCGGTTGACTCTGCCTGCTGATAAAATATTCCGTTTTTGCTTACTCAAATCATAATTTCATCGCCTGCCCTTCATTGAAATCTTCATCTATATCATCAGACTGCTCACTGCCGTCTGTGATATTTACATACTCTCCTATAATGTTCAGCGCTTCACAGTAGTTTTCTGCACCCCTTATTCGAGCGCACATCATTTCTGCTTCGTCGGCCATACCGTTTTGCTTAAGGGTGTGGCTTGCAATTCCCATAAGATTGAATATGTTGCCGTCCTGACTTATCAATGCACAATCAGGTTTGAGCTTTTCAGTTTTGTTCTGTTCAGGTTCAAAACCGCCAAGTCTGTTATCCACATAGTCGGACAGCCACATTCCTGCAAAGGCTGTGTATGACTGCAATCTCCACATTGCCAGCTTGCCGATATCAAGGTGGACATCTTCAAAGGGATAGAGAATACAGGTTACACCGTCACTCTTAAACACTGAAACATTTTCAAACTTTGTATCGTCAAGAAGTATTCCCTTGTCCGTGAGCATTTTATTGATGCCGTCCACCCATTCCTGTGTTTCACCGCCGCATCCCTGCAAGATGAGTCCTTCCTTGCCGTTCATACGGCGGAGATCAGAGAGTGTTATACTATTGATTTTCATTGTCATTTTCCTTTCATAAAAATAAGCACCCACAATGAAGTGAGTGCCTTGCTTAATCGTCTGCTCAACAGTAGACTACATATATTCTGTTGTTTTCTGCGATAACATTGAATGATAAGTCACTCGGAACTATGCCGTCACTTTGGTAGTAGTAAGCTACATACTCAACATCGCCGTAGCAATCTGCTGTCAGGCTTTGCGTATCATCATAATATGATGCATTTGTGGGCGAGAACCAGCTTGCGTTGCCCTTGTTTAGTGAGGAATCATATTTCATTCCGAGCTGCTGACCGTAGGCTATGCAGGAGCTCACCGCATACTGAACATCAACCGTTTTTGCCTTTGTAGGCGGTTGTGTCGATTTTTGTGTCGGCTTTTCCGTAGGCTTCTGAGTTGGCGGTTGTGTTGGCTTTTCAGCAGGCTTTTGAGCAGGAGTTTCAGTTTCTTTTTTAGCAGTTGATTCTGATTTTTGCTGATTGCTATTTACTGTATTCCTGCTGTTGTTCTGAACCTCTGTTTGTGTTTCCTGAATCGGATCGGTTGCCGAAACAACCGCCGAATTTTGCCTACTGTCGGCTTTTTCTTCGGATTTTGTATCCTTTTCCGAAGGCTCTGTTTCTTTTGAAACTGTGGCTTTTTCGGGGATTGTTATTTCAGTTGTTGCCGTTGCAGAAATTTCCGTAGATACAGAAACATCCGCCGCCTTTGAAACTACGGATGTCTTAATATCGTTATTTACTTTTTCTTCTGCAGTGCAAGCTGTGAATGTTCCTGTCGCTAAAATCAATGTCATCATTATTGCGATTTTCTTTTTCATACTATCGCCGTCCTTTCAAGCAACAAGTATATCCAAAGAATTTCAAATGTCCAGAGATTTTTTTATTTGCTGTTACATACTCTGCGTAAAGTTTTCCGATTCTTCCTCTGACATATCCTCGGTTTCATCCTCACTCTGCTGTTCATCAAGTGCCTGATGATACGCTTCCATAACCTTGCTGTTTAGCATATCTCTTGACTCCTTTGAAATAGGGTGAGCAATCTCGCTGAACTTCGTTTCGCCGTTTTCGTCAACATAGTTACTTGCAGGCATTGCGACAAATAAGCCTTTTCTTGAGTTCATCACTCTGATTCCGTGAATAGCTACAGCACCGCCGACAGTAACGCTTGCAAAAGCCTTTGTATTGCAATCTTCTACATCAACGAGCTTATCAATCCTTACCTTGATATACGGCAGTTTCCTTTTCTGATTGTTGTTTTTGTGTCCTTTGTAATTTGTATTCTGTGCCATATAAATTTACCTCCGATTTAGTGTTTCTGTTTTTCTGCCCACAGCAGAGAAAGATGCAAAAGTGCGCTTCTATGTTCTTCCTCGGACAGGCTATCAAGGAAATCTTCAAGGGTGAAATTTTCCTCAAAATCTTCTTCAAGTGCATTGCAGTTGTCGCAGAATTTTTCTTTTCTGACAACTACCGATCTGTCATCAAGCTCCGTAAACGACAGCACATCGTTGTATCTGAATCCGATTCGCTGGCGGATTTCAAAGGGGATTGTAATTCTTCCTTTTTTACCGAGGACTCTGTATATTTTAAGCATTAATCATCCTCGCTTTCCGCAAGCTCTGCTCTGCACTCATCGCAGATACAGTCACAGCAACATTCTTCGCAATCATCATCGCACCTTTCAATCAGAATTGCTCCGTTCATAGCTGAAATCTGCACAGCACAGTCGGATGTGATTCCTGATACAATAAGTGCGTCAAGCGGTATGCTTACATAAATTCTATTTTCCATGGTTAATAATACACTCCTTAAAAATTGTATTGATTTCAGTATCTTTATTTGAGTCAAAAAAATTGAGCTGATAAGGCATTGCTTTATCACGCTCACGTAAGTCGTAATTTGAAATTAAAAGCTCCGGAAATTGCTTGCCGGGTTCGTACTTTTGTGCCATACTGTGCTTTCGCTCAAAGGCAACTATATTGCAATTCTTATATAGTTTACGGCTTTCCTCACAATCGTTGTAGGACAAAAGAAATTTACCGTCAATTTGTAACAGCGTATCACGAAGCCTTAAATGGTCCTCCCAGCCAAATCCGCAGGAGTAGAAGTGTTCCGTCTTAATATATGGCGGATCACAGTAAAACAGAGTTTCCTTGCGGTCATAATGTTTTATCAGCGTTTCAAAGTCCTGATTTTCAATTACAACATTTGATAATCGCAGGCTGACATCTTCAATCAGTCTGAATAAACTGCGTATTGAAAACGGCTGACAGGCAAAGGATTTTCCACTGCTTGAATAGCTGTATCGTAGGAGCTTTAAAAACATTGCTGCACGGCGAACATCATAATCGATTGCTGTGCTTTTGTAAAGTTCAACTATTTCTTCCGCACTCGGATCGGGCAGAATTACTTTTGTGAGTTCAAGTTCTTCGTCAAGAAATTTATCCGCAAAGCTTTCCCTTTTAAAAAAGCTTTTTATCTCATTAAAATCATCTCTTGAATTAAGAGGGAAGAAGCCGAGTTCTTTAATTAAAGCCATCGGTCGCTCTCTGATACATCTAAACAGATTAACAAGATTTTTGTTGTAGTCATTATATACCTCAAAGTTATCCGGCGATGGTTTACCGAGCAATACAGCACCTGAACCGCCGAAAGGTTCTACATATCTGCTGTATTCCAGTGGAAAGACCGAATATAGAATCGGCAAAATTGAGGTTTTATTGCCTACCCATGTTACAGGGGTTTTGATATTTATCACCTCCCGGCGAGCCGCCGTTGGCAATTCCCCACCGCATAGCATTGCGATAGAGGAAAAATTGTCAGCGGTGGGGAGTTATAACTCTCATCTCGCCAAAAATTCTTAAATATCAATCGCCCCTGAAAGCAACATGATGTTGCACCCAATCCGAGTAGAAAAATTGTAAAGTAAAAAACTTTTCTGCCCGACAATATTGATGCAATTATTCCAACAAAGTAAAAAGCCGTTGATTAAGCTTTTAACTCAACCAACGGCATATATATGAAAACCAATATCAGTCGTTCGGAACGATTGATATTAGTTGTTGTTATTTAGTTTTTGTCATTTACCTTTTTGATAATCTCCCCGATTGCAGAAATTACATTCACGGTAACAGCGTTGCCTGCCATTTTATAAAGCCTGCTGTCGGATAGTCCTGTCGCTTTTGCCTTGTCAAACTGCTCATCCGTAAAGCCTTGCAATCTCCAACATTCTCTCGGAGTAAGCTTTCTTATTCTTCCGATATGGACATCACCGTTTGGCTCAACAAAAGCTACTGCGAATTTTTCGTTGTCATCGATGGCATTTGGATTTTCAACGAAAACTCCCGAATGTTCAGCTTTGCGATTACTAATTCCCGAATCATGCCTTGCAGTTATGCATCTTGCAATTTCTGTCAGCTTCGGGTCAGGATTCAAGTCTATAAAGTAGTATGCCTGTGTAGCGGAGGTTGTGAGCGTATGCGCTATCTGAGTACCAACTCTACCACGCCTTGAGTTTTGTCCCGAAAAGGCTGTATCAATACTGTCACCGGGATATGCAACTTGATAACCGTCCTTAGTTTTAGACTTTATCAGTAAACCAAAGTTTTCAATATCTTCTATAAGATAAAGACCGCTATGTCCACCAAAACCGCCTGCACCACTTGTAAGTGTACAGCTTAATCCTTTTGAAGAGTAAATTCGCTCACCTTGGGTCGGATTTTCTTTGTATAAGAGCTTTTCCGCTTGTTTGCGTGAAAGATAATACTTCTCCG
>CATXZD010000016.1 GCA_958403905.1 uncultured Ruminococcus sp. | reverse complement strand
TTCTTACGCTCTTTCATTCTCGGGTCACGAGTTAAGAAGCCTGCCTTCTTGAGCTTGCCACGGAGGTTCTCTGTGTCATACTGAAGAAGCGCTCTTGAAATGCCGTGACGGATTGCGCCTGCCTGACCGGTTACGCCGCCGCCCGATACTCTGCAAACAACATCGAACTTCTCGTCTGTTTCTGTAAGAGCGAGGGGCTGTCTAACGATGAGCTTGAGTGTTTCAAGACCGAAATAATCGTCGATGTCACGGTCATTGATTGTGATTTTGCCTGTGCCCTGATAAAGTCTTACTCTTGCAACAGAGCTTTTTCTTCTGCCTGTACCGTAAAAATAAGGTGTCTTATCGTACATTATATTCTGCCTCCTTCTTAAGCTTCAACCGTTTCGGGCTTCTGAGCCTGATGGTTGTGTTCTGCACCGGCAAAGAGTCTTAATCTTAAAAGTGCATTTCTGCCGAGTGTGTTTTTGGGAAGCATACCCTTAACAGCAAGCTCCATAGCCTTTTCGGGCTTTGTAGCCATAAGAGTATCGTAACGTGTTTCTTTAAGATGGCCGATATAGCCTGTGTGGCGCTGCCACTTCTTCTGAGTAAGCTTGTTGCCTGTTAAAACAGCGTCCTTACAATTGATGATAATAACATGGTCGCCGCAGTCTACGTTGGGTGTAAATGTAGCCTTGTGCTTACCTCTTAAAAGAACGGCTGCCTGAGCTGCTACTCTTCCGAGGGGCTTGCCTGCTGCATCAATTACATACCAGCTGCGTTCAACTTCGCTTTTCTTAGCTAAATATGTTGACATAACATTTCCTCCTGTCTTTTTTCGTGCAGGTATGATTATAGTATATATTTTTATCAAAGTCAACACTTTTTTGAAAAAATTTAATTTACGTCTGAACAATCTCTTAAATTTACCTATATACTCTTTTTTACTCTTTTATACTCAATTACTATTTTTAAACGTCCTATGGGACGGAGCATAGCTATAACTCGGTATCTCGGTAACTGTACATTTTTCTGACTCTAACGCAAGAAACAACTTTACTTCATTTTTAAACGCCCTAAGGGACGGTTTTGAATTATAACTCGGCATCTCGGGAGTAGAACAATTTACAATTAACAAATTACAATTAATAATTAAAAACAAACTTTTCCGTAGGGGACGGGTTCCCACACGTCCCAAAACGTTACCTATATATCAATTTATAATTCGGGCATCCGTTTTATCCATATAAACCGACTTTTATAACTAACCAAAATTTTCACAACAACTTCACAATTACGATATACAGACTTCATAAACGTACTTTATGATATAGGCACAGTAACAAAAGGAGGTGACAAAATAATGAAAGAAACAAAGTCGTCGGTACTCGCATGCGTTACAAGCCAGTACGACTGCGACAGAATTATTAAAACCGCAAAGGAAATCGCCGACGACTGCGGCTGTGAGCTTAGGGTACTAAGCATTTTAAAGCCGACAAGCAACTATACGGCAGTCAGCGACCAGATTGAATATCTTTACCTTGTTTCAAAGGAGTCGGGCGCTGATATGACAGTTCTGTTTCACGACAACGCTTCAAGCGCCGCAGCAGAGTTTGTAAAGGAAAACAACGTCAGACGTGTTGTAACAGGAATGCACGACGGAGGTGACGAAAGCTTTCTTGTGATGTTCAACAAACTGGCGCCCAAAGTGCCGATTACAATGGTTGCAAAAGACAATATGGTGTACAGTATGGAGCTTTACTCCGAATGTGCGCCGATACACAAAAAGTAATACATATATAAGTTCTAAAACCACGAAAGTTTGTAAACTCTTTCTTCTTAAAATATACTCTCTACCGAAACGAGCCGACATTGTAAAATGACGGCTCGTTTCATTTATATTCATAAATTAAATCCCAATAGAGCATAACCCACACCAATAATTATCGGCTGATGTAAGATGTAAATTATCAGCGTATGGCTTCCCACAAAGTCAAGAAACGGGATTTTGAATTTGAAAAATCTGTCAGCATTGCAGTTTTTGATTATCCGCCAGACAAAATACCCCGACAAAAACAGAAAAAGCCACGGAATTATCGGGAAGTAGTCGGTTGAATGAAAGCCTGCTGAGGGAAATCCAATAAATGACAGCGCCTTTATGCTGTACAAAAATTCGGGCAGTTTAAGTAATGCAACGTCAAAAAATCCGACATAACCGCTCGGAACGCAGTATAAAAATGCAAACAAAAGCAGACTGCAAAGCGCTCCGACGGCAGGATTGATATTTTCAAGATAAGTCTTTAGCGGATACGCAAGCATCATTGCACAGCCGAGAAAATTCAAAATTCCGAACCACACAGCCTGACTTGGAATGAAAAGCACGGTAACAATTGTAATCAGAAAGCCGAAAGCGTTTAAAATTATTCCTCTTTTAAACGGATGGTGCGAAAAATTCAACGACACTCCCGACAAAATTATAAATGAACAGCAGATAAACCGCTCCCATATTAATGTGAGCGGTTCGCTGTTCCAGTTTGTTTCGGCTGAAAAAATATTAAAAATATCGTAAATCAGGTGGAATGCCACCATATTGACAAGTGCAAAGCCTCTTAATGCGTCAATCAGATGATAGCGCACAGACGGGGCGGAAGCAGATTTTTGCATTTATTATTTGTTCCTTTTCATTTTCATTGTAAACGCCGTAATCGCAAGCGCAAGCAACACGACTGCATAGACAATTACCCACATAAGCTCTGGAATAATTTTGCCGTATTCGCCTGCAATTACGTATCGGGCGGAATTTACTGCGTGAGCAAACGGCATTGCGTTTGCAAGCGACTCAAACCATCCTCCGACAAGCGAGGTGTCAAACCATATATTTGAAAACCAAGCAGAAAGATTGGTGAGCAATGCACCGCAGATTCCACCAACGGCTTTTTCGTTAAGAAACGTTCCTG
Organism: uncultured Ruminococcus sp.; assembly: GCA_958403905.1. Lineage (GTDB taxonomy): Bacteria > Bacillota > Clostridia > Oscillospirales > Acutalibacteraceae > Ruminococcoides. Next base: position 54,560 of record CATXZD010000016.1, on the reverse strand, counting down.
CAAGAAGTCCCAATGCGATAAACACAAGCGCTATCGGTATGTTTACAACTATCGCAAGAAGTATGTTCGGGGTTACTTCAAGTCCGAAGAAAATCGCCGCAATATAGCAAATTGCTGTCTGCGCAATCGACATCGGCACAAGCGGCAGAGTGTAGCCCAAAATAAACTCAAACGCTTTGAGCGGAGAAGTAAACAGGCGAAGAACAAATGAGGTTGTTCTGTCCTTTGAGATAAGCTGAGCCGAAAACAGGGAAATAAAGCTTAAGCCGAACACCGAAATTCCCGGTGCAAGATTCTGAATTTGAAAAAGCGTTGTAGCCTCGGCGGCTTCCTTGGGAATACTTGAGTTAATTGCCGACAAAAGCACCATAATCACAAGCGGAAAAACAAGTCCGAAAAACAGCGTAATAACGTCACGCAGAATTTCCTTTGTGTTTCTTGAAGCAAAAACAATAGTTCTCATTTCACACCCTCCCCTGCAATTCTGATAAACGCCTCTTCAAAGCTGTCGGTATCGGCAAGGCGCTTAAGGTTTTCAGCCGTATTCTCGGCTTTAAGCTCGCCTTTAGCCATAATTCCGATTCTGTCGGAAAGCGCTTCTGCCTCTTCAAGGTAGTGGGTTGTAAGGATTATCGTAATTTTGCCCTTGAGCTTTTCAATCACTGTCCAAAGCTCTCTGCGTGCAAGCACGTCAAGTCCGAGCGTCGGCTCGTCAAGGAAAAGAATTTCAGGCTCGGAAATAAGCGCCATTGCTATGCTTAATCTTCTCTGCCATCCTCCCGACAGAGTTTTTGCACGACTGTTTACAATTTCGTGCATATCGAATTTTTCAATCATATCGTCAACCTTGGATTTGGCTGTTTTTCTGTCAGCGCCGTAAATTCTTGCAATAAGTTCAAGATTTTCACGCACAGAAAGTTTTTCGGCAACGGCGGTTTCCTGCGGAGAAACGTTGATAAGCTGTTTTACCTTTGCACTGTCGCTTACAATGCTGTTGCCAAGCAAAAGTGCGTCACCGCTTGTGGGAGAGATAAGGCAGGACAGCATTTTTATTGTTGTAGACTTGCCTGCACCGTTTACACCGAGCAGAGCATAAAGCTCACCCTTGTTTACCGTAAGGTTGAGCGAATTTACCGCAGTTTTATCCTTATATTTCTTGGTAAGGTTCGTGGTTTTTATTGCGTACATTTTATCACCGACTAAATCATATTAAGGGATGATGTGTTTTGGTTACTTAAGAATTATTCAAGGTCTGCTTCCGGAATTTTTGCCAGAGCGATTCCGCCCTGATTTGTGTCGCCGAGCACTATCAGCTTGTCGCCGGGATTAATTTTAAAAACTTCCCTTGCGTGCTTGGGAATCACCACCTGACCTCTATCTCCTACCTTGACAATTCCGAAAATATACTTTCCGTCATTTTCACTTTCAACAAGTTTTTCGTTCTCAAAAGAGTAGTTAATCAGGTTGTCAATCGTTGTGCCGAAAAGATTTGCAAGTTCTCTGCACTTGATGATGTCAGGCAGAGTTTCTCCGCTTTCCCATTTTGCAACGGACTGACGTGACACATCAATTTTCTCTGCAAGTTCCTCTTGAGAAAGACCGCCTTGTTTGCGAAAATATTTCAAATTCATACCAATCATATTTTTTCATACCCCTTTGACAAAAGAATAACAGATAAAATGCAGCTTTTCAAGCAACTAATATTTACTTTTTATGTTAATTTTAGTTTACAATTTTCAAACGTTTAAAAAGAAATTTGGGCGGATTATAAAATCCGCCCGTCAGTAATGAAAACATACAAAATATAGTGGTAAAATGTTTGTATGCTTTCATTATAACACAAGTTATATGGTTGTCAAGGTATTAATTTCCTATTATGTTAATTTTTGTCAATAATTTTTATATCAAACAGGGTGATTGTAAACTTTGTTCCCTCGCCTGGCTTTGAATCGGCATAAATATTGCCGCCGCTTTTCTCAATTATGGTCTTGGCAAGTGCAAGCCCGATTCCAACGCTGTTTTCGTCGGAATTTCTGCCTTTGTAAAAACGCTCAAAAATGTGCGGCAAATCCTCCTTGTCAATCCCGCACCCGTTATCCGTTACGGTGATTTTGGTACAAAGCGAGGTTTTTTCGGCATTCACCTTTACAAAACCGCCCTCATCTGTATGCTCAATACAGTTTTTGACTATGTTCGTAAGCGCTTCGCACAGCCACTTGAAGTCGCAGTCAAATGCTAAGTTATCATCACACTCGGCGCTTGTTTCAACGCCTTTGATTTCCGCAAGCACTGCGGTATTTTTCACGCACTCATTTAAAATATTCTTCACGTTTTCCGTTTTGCTTTTCAGCACAATGGAGTTTGCGTCAAACTTTGACAGCGTAAGAATTGACTGAACCAGAAAGCTGATTCCGTTGCTGCTTCGGCGAATATCGTTTAAAAAATCTCTCCGAATACTGTCGGGCATATTTTCATCCTCGATAATATCGTCAAGCATTACCATAATTGACGTCAGCGGAGTTTTTAGCTGGTGGGAAATATCTGAAAGCGACTGCTTGAGATTTTCTTTGTCCTTTTGCGAATTGTCCGCCTGTTCCCTGAGCATTACGGTAGTTTTGTAAATTTCGCTTTGCAATTGCGACATTTCGTTTTCGCTGTTTGCTTTTAGCTCAAGGTCGTATTCTTTGCGGTTGATTTTTCGCAGATAACCTGCAAGACGGTCGGATTCTGCTTTCTGACTTTTGCAGTATTTCAAAAAAACAACCGTAAGCGCAAGGCAGGAAAATATGCTTAAAACGGTGTTTGCAATTATTATTAAATTACCCGTACCGTTGTTTTTGTAAACCGCCCATTCACGGTCAAGGATAATTCCGTATTTTTCCATACTGTTTTCAACTTGAAAGCTTTCGGACTTATCGTTTAAGATTTCGGCAAGCTCACGCTGTGAAATCTCGGGATATTTTTCTTTTATGTTTTCAATTATCTGTACTACTGCGCTGTTGGTGTTTTTTCGCACACTTTCAAGCTCAAAAGCCGAAAAGACTGCAAAAGCGGCTGAAAAAACGGCTGTCAGCACAAGAAATATTACTAAAAATTTATGCGAACGTTTCATTATTCCTCCAGCCTGTAGCCAACACCCTTAACGGTTTTAATTCTGTCCGTGCCGAGCTTTTTCCGTATGCGCTTAATGTAAACGGTCAGGGTGTTGTCGTTTACATAATTTCCTGCAATGTCCCAGATTTTTTCAAGGATAATTTCACGAGTAACCGTTTTGCCGCAGTTGCGCGCAAGGATTGAAAAAATTTTGTATTCAAGCGCAGTCAGCTCAACCCTTGCGCCGTCTTTATAAACCTCACGTGATTCAAGGTCAACGCTTATGTCACCTGTTGTGACAAGGCTTGATTTTGCACTGCTTCTTGAAGTCAGTCTGCGGATTCGGGCGAGCAGTTCACGCATAGAAAACGGTTTTGTGATGTAGTCGTCTGCGCCAAGGTCAAAGGCTTTTACAATGCTGTCCTCGTCGTCGATTGCAGTAAGAAAAATTATAGGCGAAGAACTCAGTCGGTGGATTTCTTCAAACAGCTCAAAGCCGTTGCCGTCAGGCAGTCCGACATCAATTATAATCAGCTCAAAGTCAAACGGAGCAGCGCAAAGCGCCGAAGCAAAGCTTTCGCACAGCGTTACGGAATAGCCGTTTTGCTCCAGCGCATATATAACTCCCTTTGAAATTATTCGGTTGTCCTCAATCAGAAGAATGTTCATAGTTTTGTTCCTGAATTTGCTTTCATAATTGCACACAAATCGTAGGGACAGCTGATGTGTCCCTACGACTGTAAATCAAACGTTTTTTATATTATCCGACAAAACACCTTATATGTCAACCAATACAGCACTGATTAAATATTATCATTTCGGATTGTTTCAATTATATTCTGCTTCTGCACCTTTGAAATTGAGAATTTCATTATCATCCACACAACCGCAAACACAAACACAATACTGATTATAATAGCCGAGTAAGGCACAACAAAGTCAGTTGCAAGGTTCATTGAAAATGCCTTAAAGATTCCCAGCCCCGCAAGCAGTCCGAGAGGTATTCCTATTAAGAGCGACTTAACGCCGTAGAACAGGCTTTCAAGGCGAATCATTCGGTTAAATTCACGCTTTGTCATTCCGATTGACTTAAGCATAGCAAACTCCTTGCTCCTCAGTCGCATATTGGTTGTAATTGTATTAAAGATATTTGTCACGCCGATAAGCGAAATAACAATTATAAAACCGTAGGCAAAAATGCAGATTACAAGCGTTATTGCGTTGTACACATTTGCTGCTTTCTCTATATTATGCACCGCAAAGGTCTGACCTCCGTCAAGCTTGTCAATAGTTTCTTCAAGCTCGTCTGCGTTTTCAGCGTTTACGTGAATTTCCGAGTTAATGTAATCTATACCGTAATTTTTGCTTTTCAGAAAATCAGAACTTACAATCAAAGCCACATTGCCCTCGGACGTGGAAAGATATTTCAGCGCTTCGGGAGTGGAATTATACACCTTTGCAATTTCAACATCATATTTATTGTAATATTCTTCAAGCGACGGGTCAATTGACGGTCTGATTATCAGAGATTTCACCTTATCTGCTTCAAACAGCTCGCACTTCTGCGGTTTTTTATTCTCTTCGTCAAAATATACAAAGCTGTTTAACAGAATAGCCTTATCCTTAACCTTGTCATAATCAAGTCCCAGCTCTTTTAACTTTTGCCTGTAGGTTGCGTCATCAAAGGCAAAAAGTTCAATATAATAATTATCGTCACTTTCTTCAGAAGCAACATTGTAATACTTTGCATCATCAGAAAAAACAGCGTCCGTCTTATCAAAATCTGCAATATAAGAGCTTGCAATTAAATTAAGACTACCGTTTGTTACTCCGTCAAGCTGTGAAATTTTTTGGAAGTCGGCTGTCATTTCGTCAATATTATTGTAAGCATCATATCTGTATACCCTTAAATTATAGTCTATCTCGTGGTAGTATTTTGCGCTGTACTCCGTTCCGTATTGAATAAAGCTTGAAACAGCTATGAAAACGGCAACGCTGACAACAATTGAAATTACCGTTGTGCGGTACTTTTTCTTACTCCTCTTGAGGTTTTTGTAGGCGATTTCACCGCCCGTTCCATACAGCTTGTTGATAAATTTCGGACATTTATATGCTTTCTGCTTTTTCTTGATTTTGATGTCGTTGTTGCCTCTTACAGCGTCAATCGGCGCAACCCTTGAGGCTCTGAACGCACTGCCGAGAGTTGAGAAAATAATAGTTAAAAGCGACATCACAACTGCAAGAACAATTGCAAGTATCGGAATACTGTACACAAACGAAGTGCCCTTAAGCGCGTCCTCAAGCAATATATTTAAAATCTGAATGAGGATTGCAACTACGCCCACGCCGAGCAAAATACCAAGCGGTATGCCGATTAGTGCAAGCACAAATCCCTCAAACAACACGTTGTGACGTATCTGACGTGATGTTGCTCCGACTGACGACAACATTCCGTAAAGCCTAGTTTTTTCAGTAATTGAAATTGCAAAGCTGTTGCGAATTACAAAAACACTTGCAACAATTACTATTAAAATGATAATAGCAGCAAGCGTGAAAAGCATTTGCAAAGTGTTGTCATTTAACGCATAGCCCTTGTATGAAAGCAGCGTAGTCTGAACATCAAAGTAATCGTATTTTGTTTCGCCGGGTTCAAGACTGTAGGCATTTGCCAGATAGTCCCTTAAATGCTCCTCGGAAACTCCGGTAATCTGCGAGGTTGTCTTAATATAATTTTTTTCACCCTCATCGGTGTATTTTACAAACAACCAGCCTTCCTTTGAAATATCATCCGACTCAGAGACAGTAAAAAACGGAAAATACGTATTGCCGCCCGAAGGCTCAAAATAACTTGTATAGTATTCGTCAAGTATACCGACAATTTTGTAGGTTTTGTTTTCTTCAACCTCAAAACGCTCGTCAACTTCTTCTACTATATATGAGCTTTCTCCGAATTCATCTTCGCCGTCAGGAATAAGCATCTGACCGTAAGGGTTTGTATTCGGAATCACTCTGCCGTCGGAGGCTTTACGCACTCCCTTTTCAAGCGTGATTGTATCACCAACCTTATACTCTTTTGCAGAGTTGTTTATAAAACCCGGTGCAAGCACAATTTCAGAGCTGTTTTCGGGGTATCTGCCGTCTTTAAGCGGAAGATTAAAACAGTCGGTAAACGCTTTGGGAGTAAGGGTCTGAAGATAAGCGTAAGGTCTTTTGTCGTTTTTATAATTTGGTATTCTGACAAAATCGCCGTAATCATTGATATACACATCTTCAACATTTCTGTTGGCTTTGATTTCCTTAACGTCTTCACCCGTTGCATTGCCCGAAATGAATAAATCAAAATCGCCCTTAAAGTTAATCCGAGAATTAATCATAGTCTGCTGACCGCTTGCGGCAATTCCCGCAACAACGGTAATCAGCGCAGTCGAAAGCAGTATGCCGATAATTGTAACAATTGTTCGGCTTTTATTGAGTTTAAGGTTTTTAACCGTGAGTTTACTGAGTGTGTTCACCTTTAACCCTCCTCAACAACTTTACCGTCGCTTATGGTGATTATCCTGTCAGCCTGCTTTGCAAGCTCTAAATCGTGGGTAATCATTATGATTGTCTGATTGTAAGTTCGGTTTGAAATTTTCAGCAGATTCATAATGTCCTCACTCGCCTTGGTGTCGAGGTTGCCAGTCGGCTCGTCGGCAAGCACAAGCGCAGGATTTGAAATAAGCGCACGTGCAATTGACGTTCTCTGCTGCTGACCGCCAGAAAGCTCATTGGGCAGGTGTTTTCTTCTTGCACGCAAGCCGAATGTGTCGAGAATATCGTTAAGCTGATTTTTATCAACAGGACTTTTGTCAAGGTCGCACGGCAGTGTGATATTTTCCTCCACGGTAAGAATAGGAATCAGGTTATAAAACTGATATACAATTCCGATTTGACGTCTGCGGAATATCGCCAGCGTATCGCTGTTCATTTTAGTAATGTCGTTGCCGTCAATAAATATTTTGCCGCTTGTCGGGCGGTCAACTCCGCCGATAAGGTGCAGAAGCGTTGACTTTCCGCTTCCGCTTGCGCCGACAATTGCGACGAACTCGCCTTTTTCAACAGAAAGCGAAATATCGTCAACCGCGTTGACTTTGTTTTCGCCCTCGCCATAGGTTTTTACAAGGTTTTCAACTCTTAAAATTTCCATAATTACCTCCGAAATTTTTGTATTTTGTAATATAAACGATAATTTAGCGTTATAATTATAGCAACGTTGACGTAGGGACACATCAGCCGTGTCCCTACGACTGAAACCAAACGTTTCCTGTATCGCCGTAGGGGACGGCATCTCTGACATCCCTGAACGTTGCCTATATATCAATCTATAATTCGGGCAACCGTTTTTACCTAAACAACCGATTTTTTCGCTCGATTTGCGTGTCGAGACACTCGACTAAATTTTCGTTTTACCTCACTTAAATAAACAACTGTATTCTATTTGCTTATTAAAGTACGTCAGGACTTTCCGGACATTCCTCACGAGCTTTCAAGCTAATATTACACACCCAAGATGACTATAAAGTGACTTTATTAAAATAAAACAGGCAGACAGCAAAATATTAAAATGCCGTCTGCCCGAATTTAATTGTAAATTGTTATTTGTTAATTGTCAATCGTTCCCATTTCTTCAAGTCTGTCACGGTTTTTAATTACTATTTTTCTGTACGCCGTTGAAACATATCCGTTTGCCGCAAACTTTCCGAGCGTTTTGCTCACCGTCACCCTCGACACACCGACTGCGGCGGCTATTTCCTCGTGCGTAAGGCTTACACGTCCGTTGTTTTCGCTTTGCAAAATCAGACGTGCAATTCGTGCGTCAGCCTGCAAAAACGTCATTGAGTCAAGCTGAGATGAAAGCAGTCTGATTCTGTTTGACAGAATTTCAAGCAGTTCAAACGCAAGCTTGGGGTGGTTTGTAAAAAGCTTTGTGAGCGTCTGCTTGTCAATCATAACAACCTCGCAGTTAGTGACTGCCCGTGCCGAGCTTACCCTCGGCTTTTTATCAAAAAACGCACCCTCGCCGAGCAGTTCTCCCTTTGACGCGGTGTTCAGCGTTTTTTCCATTCCGTCAATTGACGTCATAAAAACGCTTACTCTGCCCCTTTTAAGATAGCAAAAAGTAGTCGCCAAATCCCCCTGACGGTAGATTATCTCGCCTTTTGCAAAACTGCGGGCTACACCCGACAGCTCAAAAAGCTCTTGCATATCCTTTTTGGCTTCCGTTGCCGAATGCGGTACATTAACGTCCTGCAAAACCTCACCCCGTTTTCATAATCAGATAATTAGTTTGTAAGATAAATGATAATTTAGCGTTGTAATTATAGCAACGTTGACGTAGGGACACATCAGCCGTGTCCGCACAAAAAATTGCATTGCAATTTTTTGTGAAAGGGACGTGTAGGAACCCGTCCCCTACGGAAATGTTTATTTTCCTCTATAATTACAATTTAATAGGTGAAGTTTGATTGCCACTACGGACACGGCGCGCCGTGTCCCTACGGCTGAAACCAAACGTTTCCTATATCGCCGTAGGGGACGGCTTTTCTGCGAAAACGGCAACCCTTTTGTCGCTTTGCGACATTTCCCCTATCAGGGGAATTTCCTTGACGTCCCTAAACTTTGCCTATATATCAATCTATAATTCGGGCAACCGTTTTTACCTAAATAACCGATTTTTTCGCTCGATTTGCGTGTCGAGGCACTCGACTAAATTATCGTTTTGCGTTCATTTTACCATAGTAATTGTTTGTTTTCAAGCATTAATCGGCATAGCTGAAGGTGACGCTTGGAGAATAATACACACCGTCCTCCTCGCTTTCGTAATATCCGATATTGATTTTTTGAGTTTGCGTACTGCCGTCGGTGAATTTTACGGTTACATCAATCACTGCGCCGTCTGTCGTCTTTTTCACCATCTGATTATTCAGTTTTTCCATTTTTCTCTCAATCTCGTTTTCTTCATCGGATACCGTTCCAAATTCTCCGTTGGCACTGCGGTTTTCGGCTCTTAACGCAAGCAGTTCATCGTTTAAAACGCAATATTCATTCATAAGGCTGTCAATCTCGCTGTCAGTTCTGTCTGTTTCAACAACAAGGCTAATTGCCTGACCGATATTAATAATTTTCTCCTTATCTGTCGGATTTTTCAGAGTATAAGTAAATCCGTCGCAGAATTCACCATACAAACCGTCAGCGTGTTCCTTAAATTCCGCTTTGGTGTACTGTGAATTTTCAAGGCTGTCATAATCGGAAAAATCACCCGTTTCTGCTATATTCTTTCGCTCAAAATATCCGCTTTCGTATATCTTATTAGTTTCATTGCCGATTTCTTCATCTTCCGAATCCGCGAAAATGTCAGGAGAAATAACAAAATACACGCTTTTGTGGTTCAGCCTGAACTCAACGCTTTGTATATTACTGCCCTTTATGTTAAGCTCCGCCAGCTCAAAATCGTTAAAATAATCTACCTTACCTTGTTTATTGCGGTAAAAGGAATCTTCATTTTCAAAGTCCTTCATAAGGAACTGAGCGCCGCTTACCCCGGTGAAAATACCGATTAATGACTTGTTCTCAATTTCAGCCGCATCAGCCGTAATGGAAAATATGTTGCCGTTTGTTTTTTTGCCTTCAGAATTAGATGTTGCAACATTGCGTTCAGCTGCTTTTTCATAATTTGAAAAGCCCATATAACACGCCGTGCCTACAAGCACAACCGCAAGTGAAGCGGCAACGGCTCTTGTCCACGTTGTGTTAAAAATTTTATTTTTCTCAGGCTTATGGTCGTATCTTTCAAACTGCCTGTCAGCCTCACGCATTTTGTTAAGCAGAATTTCTTTCTGATTTCCGCTTAATTTTACATTTTCTGCTTCGGATTTATATGTTTCTCTGTCAAAATCTTTGTTATCAATCATAGCTCTGCTCCTTTTCGATAATTTCTTTAAGTGCTTTTCTGCCTCTGACAAGCCTTGACTTCACCGCAGACTGCGTTATGTCAAGGATTTTTGCAATTTCTGATATTTTCATATCCTCGTAATAGAAAAGATAAATAGTAACGCTGTACTTGGGCGGCAGTGACATAACATTCTCAAACAACGTTTTGTCATCAGTCCTGTCCGACACACTCTGCTCGGAAATACTGTCAAGCGGAACGCAGTAACGGGCATAAGCCGTAGTCTTACAGCTTTTTGCGCAGTTTACGGCGGCTCGCAGAAGCCAAGCCTTGAGATGGTCATCATTCCTTATCTTTTTTTTATTTTTAATAAGCCTTACAAAAACCTCCTGACAAACGTCAAATGCGTCATCTTTGTTTTTGGTTATGTTCAGGGCAACTCTGTAAATAGTGTCGGAATATTCATTTACAGCTTTGGTAACGAAATCATCAGCGCTGATTAAATCATTCATCATCAAACCTCCTTTGTACATAACACTTTTCAAATCAGCAAAAAGTCGCAGAATTTTTAATTCATATTAATACTATATAAATTGCCTGAGCAGATTTTTCGTTAGATGAAGTTTTTTCACAAAATGAAACTTTTAAAATATTTAATGATTATTTAATAATTATATGATATAATAAAGGCTCATTAATAACAACCACATAGGAGGTATTATTTTGAAAGACAAAAAATTCAATTTTTCAAAACACTTAACGCAAAAAATCACAGCAATCTTTCTAAGTGTCGCAATGATTTCAGCGGTATGTATTCAGGCGATTCCTGTTGCGTTTGCCTCAGAAGCGCTTAACCCTAAGATTACATACACAAACGGAGATTATACATTTGAAAAGATTTCGCATCCTGATTCACCGGTTGAAACTCCCGACGGTATTGTTGATTATATAGGCAACGGCAGTGTTGCTCCGTATGTCAACGGCGAGAGCGAGGGCAACGGCGACAGAGGACAGTCCTACAGCTATGCTTCAGCAGTACACGGCGACTGGGTATATATCAACACTATGTACGGCGGACTCGGCGTTTCTTCTATTCTCGGAATCGGTATGAGCGGAATGAGTCCTGAAGTTTCAAAGGCAATGATGGACGCAATGTACAACGGAAATTTGTACACAGGCGAGCCTGACGGCAAATATGCAGGCGGTATCCTTGTTAAATTTAATGTAAAAACGGGAGAAACAAAAATTCTTATGTCCCGTGATACAAACGGACTGATTCCTACATTCCGCAGTGCGCTTGAAATGAACGGCAAGCTCTACTTTGTCGGTATGATTATTGATATTAACAAGCTTACCCCGGCTGAAATTTCAAGGGCTATTGCAATGCAGAACGGTTTCCCTTGTATTTATGAGATTGACCCTGAAAATAACGATAAGATGACTTGCATTTATAATTGCGTAGATGTTGACGGTTATCGTAAGCTTGTAGAAGACAAGGTGTTTACTTCAACTCGTGCAATCTGCACATATCAGGATAATCTTATTGCAGGCTGTCTGGATACCGACGGAGTATTCCTTTGTGCATCAAAAGATCCGTCAGAGGGTCAGGATTCATTTAAGGTAATTGCAACAATGGAGGATTTGTTTAATTATCCGGCTTATCACCGTTCAGATGTAAACGGCGGCGGCGGTATTTATCAGGTAATTGAGTACAACGATAAGCTTTATGTTGTTGTATGTACAGGAACTGCCGACACAAAAAATCCCGAAACAGGCACATTAAGAACTTTTGCAATCGTTCGCGGTGAATGTAACGGACCTGTAGACGACAGAAATTCCTGGACATGGTCAGTGCTTGCAGGCGATAAGAATGACGGCGCAAAATATCCGTTTGGTCTTGACAAAGAGCGTGTAAGCTGCGGTGCCTGCACTCTTGAAATATATGACGGCTATCTTTATATCGGCGAATATAACGACGTTTCAAGTGCGTTACAGGGATTTGTTTTAAGAAAAGACTTTACAACTCAGGCTACTAACCTTGAGCAGTCAATTAATCTTTATCGTATGGACGCAGACGAAGAAATTGAGATGATTGTCGGTGACCCGACCTCAACATTCCCTCAGGGCGGTATTTCAGGTATGGGTTCAGGTTATGAAACTCATATGAGCCAGTATACATGGCAGATGACCGTGTATGACGGCAAGCTCTATGTCAGCACAATGGACACTACAACCCTGCTTGAGCCGATTGCTCAGCTTACCAACGGCGACATTATCAATATGACAGAGGAAGAGTGGAATCGTCAGGTTGAGTATATTCGTGTTCTTCTTGAACTTTTAAAAGGCACGGAAATTAAATCTTCTTCAACCGATAAATTAATTAAAACAGCTGTTGAAGATGCATCTGACCGTGCTACCGAAACAATGGACAAAAAGACTGAAATTGAGCTTACAAAAGCTCAGACTGCTCAACTTAAACAGGCTGTTAATGACGGTGATTTGGATGAAACAATTTCAGATAACACACTTGATAAGCTCACGGAAATCAATAATGAGCTTACAAAACTTTCATCATTGATTAACACAACAAAGACAGATGAATTTCTTAACATTTACAGCAAGATTCTTGCTGCACTTGAAAAGCTTGAAGCGTATTTGCCCGAAAGCGCAAAGCCGATTTACGATATGCTTATGAGTTATGCAACAGAGGAAAACCTTAAAGCTATTTCAAAGTCCCTTAAATATATGGCAACCTCTAAGGCAGGATTTGACCTTTATGAGATTACTCAGAATGACGACGGCAGTGTTGATATTGCAACTGTGACAAATAACGGATTTGGAGATCGCTACAATCACGGCTTGCGCATATTTGCAAACACACCTGATTATTGGGTAGTCGGCACGGCAAACCCATTCTATGGCACACAGCTTTGGAGAATGGAACATAAACCGAACTCGGAATATGAGATTGGCGATGTAAACCGCGACGGCGCAGTTACAATTGCTGATGCAACTATGATTCAAAAGCAAGCTGCTTCATTAATAGAATTTGATGATGAACAAATGATGCTCGCTGATGTAAACGGTGACGGTTCTGTCAGTGTAATAGATGCAACCGAAATCCAAAAACTCCTTGCAGAATAACTAAAATATTTTATAACAGAAAATGGTATCCTCTTTTACAGGCGGATACCATTTTTTAATATCACCTCTGCGGAAAATTCACAGATGTGTTTATTAACATAGAATAATTTGTTTTTGTGTTTTAATATAATATATTTTTAGATTTATATACTCACGTTCAAAATTTTGTAAATATCCGTTTGCGTTTTGTTGTCAAAATACTCCTTTAATTCGAAAAACGCTTTCCACTTTTGCACCGTGTAATCGTTGAAACCTCGGCGCATAACTACATCGACAAGCCTTTTTTCAAGAAAGGTTGCGCCGTTTGGAAAGGAAATTGCATCGCAAAGCTGAATTAATCTGTCGTAATCGTCATACTCCGTATTATCAAGAAATGACTTGATAAACTCGGTTTCTTTATTGTCACAATCATTCTTGCCGTTATAGGAATTTATATTTTTATCAGGAAACGAGTGTGTAAGGCAGATTCGTGCGCTGTCGTCATACCCCATAGACAGCATAAAATTATAGCCGTCAATTATATGCTTCATATCGGTAATACCCTCACGCCTGCCAATATCGTGGAGCAAACCGAAAACATACGCATATCCGGGATTTAAATTTTCGCATTGCTCGGCAATCGCTCTTGCGCAATTCCCTGCCGTTCTGTTATGCTCAACCCACAAACCCGGATTCAGCTTTTCAGCTTCACATAAAAGTTTTTCAGCGTTTGTAACAGTCGGTACGTTCATAACTTTTCCTCCAAATGTTTACTAATTAAACAAAATCAAAGCAACTTGCAAATTATTACTTATATTTGCAAGTTCTGAATTTTCCTTCTATCCAAAATGTTGCTTCAAGCGTATGAAATTTAATTAGCCTAAATTTGGGATCATCTATGCCGTTCTTAAAGAATTTTCTGTCTGTTTCATTCCATACCGATTCCTGCAACTTTTTATCTTCGATAAATTCCACATTTCCTATGAGCGTCACACTATCTCCTTCCGTGTAATAACACACGCTTGCTTTCGAGTTTGTTTCAAAATGCATCGGCTTTGGTTACACCATCAACATGGATATACACATCCATAAAAGTCATTTCCTTCCTTTTATATACATACTCAAAGCAGCTTATTCTATATTTATACTATATAACAAAAAGGCTCTATAATAAATGTTGGGATAGCAACAAATAGAGCCTTTAAAAATTTATATTGTATATTCTTTGCTTATCAGCAGAAGAATACGTCCATTTCCTTTTCTTCGCCGTCAGCTACAAAGTAAGCCTTGCTTTCTTCGGGCTTGAGGTAAACGGAAATTTCCTTTGCATTCTTGCCGAGTGTAATCTTTACGTTGTTGATTACTTCTTCGATTGAAACCTGGACTCCGCCGTACTCAACAAAGAAATCTACCTTTGATTCTGTCTTAGCTTCTACAGCCTTAGCAGCGGGCTTCTTGGGAGCTACCTTTTTAGGAGCAGTTTTCTTTGCAGGAGCCTTTTTAGCAGGAGCTTTCTTAGCAGGAGTTTCTGTTGCTTTTTCAGCAGCCTTTGTTGTTGCTTTCTTTACGGGTTCTTTAACTGCAGTTTCTTTCTCGGCTGCAGCCTTTGTTGCAGCAGCTTTCTTTGTTGTTGCCATAAAAAAATCCTTCTTTCAAGTTTTTATGATATAATGCAATATTATATAGTTTTTGCTGTTAATATAATTATACATTTTGAAAAAATAATTGTCAACAAACACTAATAATTTTCGGCGGTTAATACATATTTAAAATATTTTTTCAAATCGGTTGGTGAATTTGCACTATAAAACTAATACAGTTTTGTTTATAATGTCGTTTTATGTTGTCGAACTTGCAGGAATCATATAATCTTTTTATTTGAAAATTGACCTCCGCTGTGCTAAAATTATCGGGTATTACTTATGATTCGAGTAATAATCCTTAAATTTTTATATGTTGGGAAGTTTTTTAGGTGGCAGAAAATTTTGTTATGATTGCCGAGCAGGTGCTTGTGCTGTTTATTTTGATTGCGGTGGGCTTTATTTGCGGAAAAAAGGGACTTTTAACCGACTCGTCATCAAAGCACATTACCGACATAGTTTTATATGTTGTAACGCCCTGTGTTATGATAACGGCTTTTCAAAGGGAATTCAGCTTTGAGCTTCTCGGCAAGATTGCAATTGCCACGCTCTGCGCTTCGTTAATCATTGCAGGCTCAATTCTGATTGCAAAGCTTTTGTTTCGTGACAAAAACGAAAGCCGCAAAAGAGTTTTGCAATTTTCAGTTATCTTTTCAAACTGCGGTTTTATGTCGCTCCCTTTGCAAAAGGCGATATTGGGCGATGACGGCTGGTTTTACGGCTCAATTTTCGTTGCCGTATTCAACATTTTTGTGTGGACGTACGGACTTGTAAGTATGAGCGGCGACAAAAAACAGCTCTCAATTAAAAAGCTTGCTTTCAATCCGGGCGTTGCCGGCGTAATTATTGCGCTGATTTTGTTCGTCTGCAAAATCGACCTGCCGTACATAATCAGCCAACCAATTGAATATCTGTCTGCGCTGAACACCCCGCTGCCAATGCTTGTAATCGGATTTTATCTGTCGCAGGCTGATTTCAAAAAGGCGTTCACCGATTTGGGTGCCTACGCCGCGACAGCCGTAAGACTTGTTGCAATTCCCGTTGTTGCCGCAATTATTATGTCGATTTGCGGCATCGACAAAACCATCATTGTAGCATTTATAATTGCAAGCTCTGCGCCGACTGCCGCCACAACCACAATGTTTGCGGCAAAATACAACAGGGACGTTGAGCTTTCGGTAAGCGCCGTTACCGTGACAACGCTTGTATCCATTGTCACAATGCCGCTTGTAGTTGCATTTTCTCAAATACTTTAAGGGAGAACCGCCATGGCAAAAAGCTCAATGCAAAAACAGAAACTTTTGTATCTGCAAAAAATTATGCTCGAAAAGACAGACGAAAACCACGGTCTTACTGCAAACGAAATCAAGCAGGCGCTTGAAGCTTACGGAATAAAAACAGAGAGAAAGAGCCTGTATGATGATTTAAAAATCCTCGAAACCTTTGGGCTTGACATCTGCCGAACACGTACCACAACCGTAAAATATTATGTCGGCAGCCGTGACTTTGAAGTACCCGAATTGAAGCTTCTTGTTGACGCAATCCAAAGTTCAAAATTTATTACGCACAAAAAAAGTCTTTCGCTTATTAAAAAACTTGAGGGGCTTGTCAGCGAAAACGAGGGCAAACAACTTCAAAGGCAGGTTTATGTTTCAAATCGGGTAAAAAACATCAACGAAAAAATCTACTACAACGTTGACACACTGCACAACGCAATTGCTTGTGAAAAGCAGGTTGCTTTTAAATATTGCAACTGGGAAATCGACTTTGGAAGTGAAAAGAAAATCGTCAAGGTTGAGCGTAAAAACGGCGCATTGTACAAGGTTTCGCCCTGGGCGCTTTGCTGGGATGACGAAAATTACTACCTCGTTGCATACGACAGCGACGCTCAGATGATTAAGCACTATCGTGTTGACAAAATGGAGTCTATCGAAATCTCAGGCGACGAGCGTGACGGCAGAAAAACCTTTGAAAAATTTGACCTTGCAGGCTATATGAAGGGCGTTTTCTCAATGTTCGGCGGAGAACAGGCAAACGTTAAGCTGTCGGTAGACAACAGCCTTATCGGAGTTATCGTTGACCGATTCGGCTCTAACGTGATAATTGCAAAAGAAAGTGAAACAAGCTTTACCGTTAATGTTGACGTTATGCTCAGTCCGCAGTTTTATGCTTGGGTGTTCGGTCTTGACACAAAGGTAAGGATTCTCTCGCCCCAAAAAGCCGTTGACGAATTCAACCAAAAATTATCCGCTTTTCAAACGTCTTTTTAAACGCCCTAAGGGTCGGAGCATAGCTATAGATCGGTATCTCGGTAACTGTACATTTTTCTGACTTTGACGCAGGAAACAACTTTACTTCATTTTTTAATCCGCCCTATAAGTCGGACAATTAACAATTAACAAATGACAATTAACCATGTTTAAATACTGTAGCGGCGAACTGTGTTCGCCAAAATGAATAACAAAAACATTTGAAATTTACATAAACGTTATTATTACATCAACGTTGCCGTGTCCCTACGGTCAAGTGCCTCGACCGGTAAATTTTTATAGATAATTACAAATGTTGAATTTAGTGCAGAGAATGTGTCGTGTCCCTACAATAGTCACGATTGGATATGAAACGTTTGTTTTAAATCCGTAGGGGACGGGTTTCTACACGTCCCGAAACGTTACCAATATATAAATTTAAAATTCGGAGCGCAGCGACCATTAACTCCACACTTCACTCTTTACATGCTCTGCCGTGATAAAAACGCAATATAACAATCAAAAAACATCCTTTTCATAATTTTGATTATATATTGCTGAGCCCGGAAAAGACCTTTTTGCCAATATAATATCAGTTTCCTGCACCTAAAACCAAGAAATTCATCTTTTAAAACGGAATAAACATCTGAATTTTCATAGAAAATGTCGATTAAACGTGGAATATTAAATTTTTATTTTTTTTTTGAAACATCTATTTTTTTTTTGAAATTTTAAGTAAAATATTGACAATATATTAAATAATAATTATTATTAGTAGCGTAGTCTAAGGCAACATATCATTATTATTAATAAATAGAGGTGTTTTTATGAGTTTTGATTTTTTGCGTTCTGCTACAACTTCAAGTTCCGCATTCAGAGTCGTTTGCGGCGAAATGGTCATTGATAACATCTGGAATGTTCACGGCGAGGTCGTTATCGCGCTTGTAAGAACAGGCTCAATGACTCTTGAAACTACTACCAATTCATACAGCATTAATCAGGGCGATATGTACTTTATTTCCCCGAATCAAAAGTACAGAATTTCCGAAAATCGCAACGCTGTTGTTGACGTAGTACTGCTCAATCTTTCAAATCCTGCTTCCGTTACGCAGGAATATATCCCGCAGAGCCTTATCAGAGGGCTTACAACCGGCAACTGTACTCACTTTATAAAAATCACCCCCGAGGATGCATTTTACACAGAAATGCTCGACGCATTGAGAACCATTACTAAGGCTGAAAATGAAAAGTTTGACTTTTTCCAGCTTCTTGTTCACGGAAAAATGTATGAAATTTTCTACATTCTCTTTGCAAACAAGTATATTGAGATTCTTGACGTTGAAACTCAGGGTAAAAAGTACCGTGCGCTGCGCAGAATTACCGAGTATATCAATGAGAATTTCTGCGACAGCATTTCGCTTGACACAATCGCGCAAATAACAGGCTTAAGCCGTTATTACGTGTCGCACCTTTTCAAGGAGCTTATGAACACAACTTTTGTAAACTACGTAAACGAGCTTCGTCTTACACGTGCGGCTATGCTGCTGACAACAACTGATACTCCGATTATCGAAATTGCTGGAATGTCGGGATTTAACAACATTTCAAATTTCAACAGAGCGTTCAAAATGTATTACGACACCACCCCGTCAAAATACAGAAAAACAGAGCGCCAGTCGTTTTAGAAATATCACCAACGGTGCCGATGCATATTGCGTCGGCATCTTTCTTTTTTCGGTATTTTTTTCACTTAACCGACACACAGAGCAGAATATTATTGTGAGTTTTTAACTTAATTTTCAGCTCGGTTTTGTGCGATACTACGGCTTGAAAGCAAAGATTTACTATGTTAAAATTATAGTAATTATAATAAGTTATCCAGGTGATTCAGTTTGAAAAAATTTTTTGATAGAAAAATCAACAAAGTTCTGTCGGTTGTACTTGTTCTTGTTTCAGTGCTTGTTGTAATTCAGACCGTCTTTGCTAGCGGAATGTTAAAAGCGGGCGAGGGCGAACAAACAGCTCTTGCATCAAACATCAACCCTAAAATTGATGAAATTGCCGCAGGCGAGGGAATAATTCTTACAACGACAGAGCCTGCTCAAACAACAGTAAAACCAACTCAGGCAACAACTACTGCGCCGTCAACCAAGGCGGTTAAGGCAACAAAGCCATCTACCGCACAGCCGACAACCCGGGCGGCAACAATCCCGTTTGCTACGGCAATTCCGCCAAAAGTCCCTGCCGACTACAATGCGCAGTGGAACGCAGGCTACCTTGTTGCCATTGACAACCCCGACACAACGTATGAATGCGGTCAGGTTACGCTTTGCGATGCTGACAGAGACTTGCTTGAGCGCCTTTGTATGGGCGAATTCGGCTCAGGCGGATTTGTCGGTGCGGCGTTGATTGCTCAGGCGGTAAAAGACGCAATGTGCTTTGACGGCTACACAAGCGTTCAGTCGGTTATTGACGACTGCCACTACACAGGCAGAACGGATATCGGCACTAACGAAGCCTGCAAGCAGGCGGTAAGGTACATTTTTGATGAAAACCACGACGCCGTTCAGCACAGAATTATGTATATGTACAACCCGAATCTTGTACAAAGCGCATTCCACGAAAGCCAAAACTACATTCTTACATATCAGGATGTAAGATTTTTTGACCGTTGGGGATATTAATACTACTTTTTACTGCGAAAATTAAATTAAAATTGGCTGTCGCAAATGAGTGAAAATTTGCGACAGCCTCTTTTTATAAATTATTTTATTTTAATTTTTGCAACACATAAGCACATATGATTAATCCGTGTTTCCATAGTTAAGCACCGACTTATTGTTTTGACTGAAAATCAACCCTTTACAGCACCAGCCATAACACCTTTTATAATGTACTTCTGACAAACGAAGTAGAATATAATAATCGGTATGATTGCAAGCACGAGCATAGCCATCATTGCCGCCATATCAATTGAACCGTAACCGCCGCGCAGATACTGAATAGCCATAGGAAGCGTCTTTACGTCGCTCAAAATAAGCGTTGGAAGCAGATAGTCGTTCCAAATCCACATTGCATTTAGAATTGCAACGGTAATTGCAGACGGACGAAGAATCGGGAAGTCGATGAGGAAAAATGTTTTCATCGGACCGCAGCCGTCAATCATTGCCGCCTCTTCAATTTCAAGCGGCACAGATTTTACAAATCCCGCAAACATAAACACCGAAAGTCCTGCGCCAAATCCGAGATAGATTACAACGATACCGACCATATTGTCAAGGTGAAGCATATTTGCAACCTGCGACATCGGGTACATAACCATCTGGAACGGCACAATCATTGAAAATGCAAAAAGTAAATACAATAGCTTGGTGTACCATGTTTTAACTCTGGTAATAAACCATGCGCACATTGCCGTTGCAAGCACAATAAGGATTACCGAGAATACGGTTATAAAAAGCGATACAAAGAACGCACTGAAGAAGTCGATTTTTTCAATGCCGTTTGTGTAGTTTTTAAGTCCTACAAAGCTTTCTGCATTCGGAAAAGCAAACGGCTCATTGCTGACAAAGAGCTTGCCCTTAAAGCTGTTCATCAAAACAAGCAAAATAGGAGCAATGAAAACAATGGAGATAATCATAAGGATTATGAATTTAATCCAATCTTTTCCCGTCATCGGAGCACGAAGCTTTGCTTTTTTCTCCTGAATTCTGGATTTAACTTTTTCAGCCATTAGTTTTCAACCTCCTTTCTTCTTGTTAAGAAGAGCTGCGTAAGCGCAATTGCCGCAACTATGAGGAAGAATATTACAGCCTTAGCCTGTCCGACGCCCTGCCAGCCTACACGGCCGTAGAAGGTGTTGTAGATGTCAAGCGCGAGCATCTGCGTTGACTTTCCGGGTGCGCCTGCTGTAAGAGCATAGTTTTGGTCAAACAGCTTAAACGAATTTGTAAGCGTTAAGAACAAACAAATTGTAATTGAAGGCATAACCTGCGGAATTGTAATGCGGAACAACCTTTGAACCGAATTTGCACCGTCAATTTGCGCTGCCTCCATAAGGTCGGGCGAGATGTTTTGAATGCCCGAAATGTAAATAATCATCATATATCCTATCAGCTGCCAGTTCATCAGTATGACCAGTCCCCAGAAGCCGTAAGAAGCGTCGGTTGTAATTGTGGCGTTAAAATAATGAAGAACGCCGTTGATAATCATAAGCCAGATGTAACCCAGCACGATACCGCCGATAAGATTCGGCATAAAGAAGATAGTTCTGAATACGTTTGTGCCTCTGAGCGCCTTTGTAAGCAGCATTGCAAACAGAAAGGCGAGAATATTGATTGTAATAACGGACACAATCGTAAATTTAACCGTAAACCACAGCGCATTTATAAAGTCCTCGTTTGCAAAAGCCTTGAGATAGTTGTCAAAGCCTACCCATTTTGCATTTTTTACTGTCTTGAATTTGCAGAAAGAGAGATAGATTCCCATTATAAACGGAATCAGAAACGAAATGAGAAATGCGACAACGGTCGGAAGCGCAAGCACAGGAAACCATTTTTTTATTGCCTTTTGCATATTTTCCTCCATTTGTCCTTTTTACGAAACCGCCGAAAAAATCAAGACTGATACTTTCGACAAATAATGATTTAATCAGCGCTTCATTTAAAAAGCCTCCTGCCCCCGAGGGAGCAGGAGGTTTGCAGTTAATTATTTGATTGATGCAGCAAGCATAAGCTTTGCTTATTCAGCTGTTGCCTCACGCTCTGTTGTCCATGAAGTCTTTGCATCGTCAACAACCTTTGACCAGTCTTTCTGTCCCTGAACATACTCAAGGAGAGATGCACCGAATTCGTTCTTCCAGTTTTCTGAAGGCATACCGGCAAATGTCCAAACTACAGACTCCATACCGTCTTTTTCCATCCAGGAAAGAACTTCCTTAGCAAGAGGATCAGAAGGCTTTTCATCATCGCCGAATGATGTGAACGGAGCGATAAATCCAAGGTCATTTGTTACAGCTTTCTTGCCGTAATCGCTTGTGAAGAGCCACTCAAGGAAATCAATAGATGCCTGCTGTGTAGCTTCGTCAACTTCGCTGTTGATTGCAAAGTAGTTTTCAGTACCAACGCAAAGACCCTGTTTGTCTTCGCCTTCAACGCCCATGTAAAGAGGTAAGAACTTTATGTTTTCTTCTTTAACAACATTGCCGTCAACACCGTTAACTTGACCCCAAGCCCAGTTACCATTCTGAATCATAGCACACTTGCCTGTAGCAAATTCAGCCATTGATTCGTCAACAGTCTTGCTTCCGAGAAGCTTCTTGTCTGTGCAGGAGTTGTCTGTGTAAAGGTCGAAGAGGTTCTTGTAATTGTCCGAATATTTGAATTCAAGATCCTTAGCGTTCAGGCAATTTGTAATCGGGCTTCCGCTGCCTGTGTTGAATTCATAATAAAGCGGAACGTTCATAAGGTGAGTCTGCCATCTCCAGTCGTCACCGGCTTTAAGTGATGTTGAGCCGAATACACCGTCAATGCCCAGCTCGTCCTTCTTTGCTGTCATATCTTCAACAACGAGCTTAAGTGTATCAAAGCTCTTGATTTCGTCTGTAGACTTAGCCTTTGCTCCGTCAGTCTTGAAGTACTTCTGCATAACCTCGTCATTATAGATAATGCCGTATCCCTCAACTGCATAAGGAACGCCGTAAACGCCGTCATCCTTTGTTACTGCAAGAGTTTTGTCGGAAAGCAGGTTGTAAAGCTCTGTGTCCTTAAGGTCTGCGCAGTAGTCAGCCCAGTTCTGATATCCGACAGGTCCGTTAATCTGGAAGATTGTAGGCGGATCTGACTTTGCAATTTCTGATGTAAGAGTTTTTTCGTACTCACCCGAAGCGGCTGTCTTAACTTTAACCTCAATGCCTTTTTCTTCTTTGTACTTCTTGGCAATAGCCTCGTACTTGTCAGCAATTTCAGGTTTGAAGTTTAAGAAGTAAATCGACTTTACACCTGATGTGTCTGTCTTGCTGCTTGAGTCTGTCTTTGGATCGGAAGCAGACGAACCTGAGCCGCCGCATCCTGCAAAAGCTGTAGCCATCATGCAGCCTGCCATTGTAAGGGCAAGGACTTTTCTTGACTTTTTCATTTTTGGAATCTCCTTTAAAAAATATAAGTATTAAGAAATATACTGCCGTAAATACTGAAATATTGCTCAAAGCAAATCTTTTCAGTTTCGTTACTGCGGCATTCTTTCTAAGAGTTATCATAACATTATTTTTTGAATTTATCAATAGCGTTTTATATATTTTTTATAAATATTTTTTAATCTTTGTAAAAATTTCGTTATTTTACAAGAGATGATGCCGTTTTGCGTAAAACAATGCTGAATTTTGCAGACAACTGAATCGCTTTATTTTTGAGCATTTTGTCGAAATAAAAAAGCAAAATATATGAAATATAGCTAAAAGCAAAATATTTGTATCATATAGTTAATTTTTATTACAAATAGGTATCAGTTCAAAAAACACACGAAAAGTTAAATTGCATAAATTATGATCTTTTGCATTGTACACAATGACGTTTTTACTGTTTTCGATTTTTATTTATAGATTTTATATATAAAGTATGTTAAAATTTCATTGTATGGGAAAATTTTCTAATCCCATATATTTAGGAGTTTTGAAAGGAGATCAAACACATGAAAAGAAAAGGATTATTTAAGTGCGTAAGCACAGCTTTAGTGCTTTGCATGATACTGTCCTGCATTTCTTTCTCATTTGCCACCGCCGGTGCAGCGGACATCGGAGAAACAAGCATAGTTTCTGCTTCGTCTTCGAATTCAGGTGACAATTTTACATGGGATAACGCGTCAGTATACTTCCTTCTCACCGACCGTTTTAAAAACGGCAACACATCAAACGACCACTCATACGGCAGAGCTACCGATGCAAACGGCAACCCGCTTCCGGGCTGGGACACCAATCCGGGAACATTCCACGGCGGCGACTTTGCAGGTATCACACAGGCTATCAACGAGGGATATTTTGACGACCTCGGCGTAAACGCACTGTGGATTTCCGCACCGTACGAGCAGATTCACGGCTACTGTGATTCGGGCAAGGGTTTTGCTCACTACTCGTATCACGGCTACTATGTTCTTGACTACACCGAAACCGACGCTAACTTCGGCACACGTGAAGAATTCAAAACAATGGTTGACACTGCTCATGAGCACGGACTAAGAGTGATTATGGACATTGTTATGAACCACACAGGCTATAACACCGTTAAGGATATGGAAGAGTTCAATTTCGGTACGTTGCTCAGCGGTGCTTCGGAATATAAATATAAGCTTGACGGCGTTGGCGACGTAAACAGCCACATTGACTTCAAGTCCTCTGCTTCCGATTGGGGCAGATGGTGGGGCAACGACTGGATAAGAAGCGGTCTGCCCGGCTACACCGAGGGCGGCGGCGACGACATTACAAGGTCGCTTGAAGGTCTGCCCGACTTCAGAACCGAACAGACAAAATCCGTTTCTATTCCGCCCATCTTAAAAACTAAGTGGACTCAGGAGGGCACATATAACGCAAAAGTTTCCAAGTACGGCAACTCAAATACAGTTACCGGCTATCTTACAACATGGCTTTCTGAATGGGTAAAAGAATACGGTGTTGACGGCTTCCGCTGCGATACTGCAAAGCACGTTGAATTTGCCTCATGGAAAAAGCTTAAGGACGCCTGCGTCAGCGCTCTTAAAGAATGGCGTCAGAAAAACTCCTCAAAGCCCGGCGCAGACTGGGACGAGGACTTCTGGATGACAGGCGAATGCTGGGACCACAACATCGGCTACGGCTATGACGGCTACTACACACAAGGCGGCTTTGATTCAATGATTAACTTTGAAACTCAGGGCGGCGGCTTGCTTTCAAGCGACAGAATCAAGAGCGTTTACAACGGTTATGCAACATCTATCAACTCAAACGACAAGTTTAACCAGCTTTCCTATCTTTCATCGCACGACTCAACACTCACAAGAGGAAATCTTAATTCCGTAGGCTCTGCATTCCTGCTTCTTCCCGGCGGCATCCAGATTTTCTACGGTGATGAAACAAACCGTCCGCTTGTTTCGGGAATGGCATTTGACGGCAACGGCGGTGCAGGTCACTCACTGCGCAGTGATATGAACTGGGATTCTGCCGATTCTTCAGTACTTGCTCACTGGCAGAAGGTCGGCACATTCAGAAACAACCATGTTTCTATAGGTGCAGGCGACAACAAAGACCTTACATCAAGCTCGGGCTACGCTTTTGGCAGAACATACAGCAAGAACGGCGTTACAGACAAGGCAGCAGGCTGTATCTACGCAAGCGCAAATACAAACGTTACAATTGACGTTTCTGCACTCTGGGCAGACGGTCAGTACCTTGTAAACGCTTATGACCAGTCATCTGCAAACGTTACAAACGGCAAGGTTACATTCAACAGCGGCGCAAACGGCACAATCCTAATTCAGGAACCTGACGGCAGACCGCTTATGTCCGTAAAGGGCGAACCTAAATTCTCAGGCACACAGACTGTTACAGTTTCTCTTGAAGAATGTACAAGTGCAAAATGCTCAATTGACGGCGGAAACAAGTTCATCGTTAAAAACGGCGACAGCTTCACAATCGGCAACACTGCTTATGACGGCGACACAATCAAGGTTACTCTTGAGGGCGAAAACGAAAGAGGCAGTGCAAAATCAGAATTTTCATTCTTAAAGGTTGCGCAGGGTCAGATTCCGACAGAGCCTACAGGCACAACTCAGCCTGCCGAAAAGTCAAAAATCACAGTTAAAACATGGGACGGCTCAGCTCCGTACGCTTATGTGTGGACAGGCGCAAGCACAGCACTCAACGGCGCTTGGCCGGGCAAACAGCTCACACAGAAAGATTCCGACGGAAACTATGTTCTTGAGCTTGACACCACAGAAACCTACAACGTAGTTCTCAACAACGGCAGCGGCACACAGAGCGGTGACCTTACAAATCTCAAAGGCGCTACTGTTCTTGAGGTTACAAACTCCTCTTACGCTTCAAAGGTTGTTACAACAGGCGGCGGTCACGATGAACCTACCGAGGATTCGGTTGTAATTCATGTTAAACCCTACAACAGCTCCACTGTTCCTTACATCTATATTTGGGACGATAACAAAACAGAGCACGCAGGCGCTTGGCCGGGCAAGAAGCTTTCCGAAAAAGATGCGGACGGCAACTATATTATTACAATTCCCAACACTTCTTCAGTAAACGCTATTCTCAATCTCGGAAACGACTCGACTAAAACAGGCGACATCACAGGCATTACGGGCGAAGTTTTAATCACCGTTACCAATGAGGGCTGTACCTCGTACAAGCTTGAAAAAATTGAAGCACCCCTAAGCGGAATGGCTCTGCTCAAAAAGGAAGCAAGAGAAGTTAAAATTATGACTTCCTCCGATTACACCTCTTCAACATGGAGCGCAGTAAGCTTGCTTATGGTTTCTGCCGACGCACTGATTGCTCAGGGCGACGCTGCTGACGAGGCTGCAATCGCAGATATGACTGCAAAGCTCCAGAATGCAAAGAGCGCTCTTAAGCTTGCACAGCCAAGGCTTACTTACGCAGTTTCGGGTAAAACCACACTCATGGGTATCGCTGTTGCAGACGCAGACGTAACCGTTAATGTAAGCGGCAGGGACTACAAGGTTAAATCAGATGACGTAACAGGTGAGTTTACTGTAACAGGCGCTTCGGTTACTTCATCTTCAACAATTAAAGTAAGTGTTTCAAGAAACGGACTCTCCGCCGATACTTATTCATACAATATGTCAAACGGCAATATTGAAGGCGGCGAAATTCCCACTTCACCCACAGTTCCCGCTACAACAGCACCTGTAACTACTGCTCCTGTAACTACTGTTCCTGCAACAACCGCTCCTGTTACAACTACACCTGTTACAACTACACCTGTTACAACTACACCTGTTACAACGGCTCCCGTAACCACTCCTCCCACTACAGACGAGCTTAAGGTTACTGCATCTTCAAATATTTTCCCGACCGCAACAAAAACCTTTAACAAGGACGAGGGTACAATTACAGTTTTCTACAAGCTGACTTCTAATATGGACGTTGTTGACACACAGTGGACGCTTTCCTATGACAATACAAAGCTTGAATTCAAAGCCTCCGATAATATGTCAAATGGTGTGCAAACTATCACACCTTCGGCAGGCAAAAACCTCGTATTTAAAAATACGGACAACTACATCAAGGGTAACTTCTCCACATTAAATCTTGTTCCGTTTGACAACAACTCAGATTTTGTTACTGTAACGTTCAACATAATCGGAACAGGCGATGCTGAAATTAACCTTGACCTCAACGTTTTAAGTCTTGGATACACGGATTCTTCCGATGTTCTCCACCTCGCTTCAATTGTTGATTACAGCCGAATGCAGAACATTTCAAACATCAAAGGTTTTGAAAACGCTTCAATAAGCACATCAACAACTCTTGAAAGCAGCATTCTTTTGGGTGACGTAAACGGCGACGGTAATGTTAAAATTGACGACGTAACACTCATTCTCAAAAATGTTGTAGGCACTGAAAGCTTTAACTCACGTCAAGTGAAGGCTGCCGATGTTGATAAAAACGGCACGGTAAACGTTAAGGATGCAACGCTGATTCAGAAATATATTGCAGGTATGATCAGCAGTTTCTAAAACTTAACATCTTTTACAACAAACAAAAAACCGCTCCCGAATCGGGGGCGGTTTTCTTTATACCAGAGCGAACCTTTAATTTAAGCAAATTGACTGCGATTCCATTTTTACAGCAAATCTGCCGTATATTATGCAGAAAATGAATTAGCAGTTCCTATTTTTTCCATTATTGAATAACAGTATTCTGTTGGTGAATTAATAAGCGCAATATATTTTAAATTAGCATAATTTTACATATTGAAGTTCAGCAGATTTTTATATAGAATAATATTCGTAGTAAAACTGATATTATATATGTATTATGTATTCTTTTATATGCGTCAGCAAACCAACTGAAAAGGAAGTTTTAGTGTGAAAATTCACACTATAAAAATTATATTGCTCGCTCAGTTTTCCGCAAGCGGCAACGAGCGATGGCCAAATTGCCATTTACGCCTTATCTGCCCATAGTAAGGTTGTAGGAAATTTTAATTACTATTTGTGGGCAGAAAGGCTATGGCAATTAATATGCAGTTATACAAAAATTTCTGTAAAGAAACACTTGACGAAAACGGAAATCTGCTCAGCTTTGAGCTTGACATTCCCGAAAACTATAACTTCGGCTACGACGTAGTTGACAAAATGGCCGAGCTTGCACCCGACGATACAGCCGTTGTCTGGACAAATCCCGAAAAGGAAGAAAAAACCTTTACATTTGCCGAAATCAGCAGACTGAGCAACAAAGCGGCTAATGTTTTCAGAAACAACGGAATCAAAAAGGGCGACAAGGTGCTTGTTATCTTAAAGCGGAACTATGAGTACTGGTACGTAGCGCCTGCCCTGCACAAGCTCGGCGCAATTATAATTCCTGCAACGCACCTTCTTACTCAAAGTGATATTTCCTACAGAGTAAACACTGCAAACATTACTGCGGCTGTCTGCACTCCCGATGACACAACTGCCGACGATTTAATGGCTGTTGCTTCTCAGCCGAACACCCTTGAAAAAGTTTTTGTATGCAGAAAAAAGCTTTTCGGCACAATTGACTTTACTACCGAGGTTGAAAATGCCGATGATACACTCGAAAGAGTCGACACCAAAGCCGAAGAGCCAATGCTCATTTATTTTACCTCAGGCACAACAGGCTATCCAAAAGCGGTTGAGCACAACCACACCTACACCCTCGGTCATATTATCACCGCAAAATACTGGCAGTGCGTAAAGGAAAAGGGACTGCACCTCACTGTTGCCGAAACAGGATGGGGCAAGGCGTCGTGGGGAAAAATCTACGGTCAGTGGCTTTGCGGATGCGCAGTTATGGTATATGACTTCGACAAATTTTCGCCCGGCAAGCTTTTGCGTATTATTGAAAAATATAAGATAACCTCTTTCTGCGCACCGCCCACCGTTTACAGATATTTTATTAAGCGCGGTATGGACAAGTACAACCTGTCGGCGCTTGAACATCTCACCACAGCAGGCGAGGCGCTCAACAGCGAGGTATTCAAAAAGGTTTTTGAGCAGACGGGACTTCACCTAATGGAGGGCTTCGGACAGACCGAAAGCGTGCTTATGCTTGCAAACCTCAAGGGCACGGTAGCAAAGCCGGGTTCAATGGGCAAGCCCACTCCGCTTTATGACGTTCACATCATTGACGACAACGGCAATGAGCTAGGCGCAAACGAAACGGGTGAGGTTGTTGTTTATCCGCCGAAAGACAGAAAGCAGTACGGAATTTTTATGTCGTACTACGGCGACGAAAAGCTCTATGAAAAGGTCTGGAGAGGAGGAGTTTACCACACGGGCGACACAGCCTACAAGGACGAGGACGGTTTTTACTGGTATGTCGGCAGAGCCGACGACCTTATCAAGACAAGAGGATTCCGTGTAGGACCGTTTGAGGTTGAAAACGTGATTATGCAGTACCCTAACGTGCTTGAATGTGCGGTAATCGGCGTTCCCGACAAAGACAGAGGTCAGGCTATCAAGGCTATTGTAAGGCTTGTTGACGGCACTGCTCACGACAAGCACACAGAAAACGAAATCAAGACCTTCTGCAACAAGCGTATGGCTTCGTACAAGTGGATTCAGCACCTTGAAATCGTTGACGAGTTCCCGAAAACTATCAGCGGAAAAATCAAGCGAACAACATTAAGAAACGAAACATAACCGATATATCAACATCTGCGTAGGGACACGGCACGCCGTGTCCACATTAACTATGAAGGTTTACCGATTATATCAACATTATAGTAACAAACAAAACTTTGCGTAGGGGACGGGTTCCTACACGTCCCGAAACATAACCAATATATCAATTTTAAATTCGGAGCACAGCGACCATTAATTGTTAATTGATAATTGTTAATTGTAAATTGTCAGTTGTATCTTGCGTTAGAGTCTGATTAATGTCTGACTCCCGAGATACCGACCTATAATTCAAAACCGTTTTATATAACGTTTAAAAAAAGTATTGACAAAGTAAACATTCGGTAATATAATGTTATCAATAAAATAAACCAGTGAACGAGAGTAGTAGGATTTATCAAAACTTTCAGAGAATCGGCGGGTGGTGCGAGCCGACAGCGGAGATTTACCTGAATGGACTTGTGAGGGCGGACCGAAAGCGTATGCAAGTAGTTTCCGACGGAGCCTGACCGTTACAGCAGGAGGCATATGTTAGTATGCTGTTTAAGCGGACGATTATCGTCAATTTGGGTGGTACCGCAGAAGTTGTTATTTCAGACTTTTGTCCCTTTGTGGGACAAAAGTCTTTTTTATTTTATAGAAAACTGCCTTGAAACAGTCGGGCAAATACGGTTTGATAATTTCAATCCGTCTGTTCGATTTGCGTGTTGAGGCACTCGACAAAGGTTGGTGTAAAAGTTATGATTAAGCCGTCTTACAACGAGGTTTTAAACCTCAAAGACAGTTGCAGCGTAATTCCTGTTTACAAGGAAATCTACGCAGACGTAGTAACTCCGATTACTCTGCTTCGCAAAATCGCAGGAATTTCGGACAAATATTTTCTTCTTGAAAGCATTGAGGGCGGTGAAAAGTGGGGCAGATACTCATTTATCGGCTTTAACCCCAAGGCACGACTTGCCTACAAGAACGGCACGCTGACTATTACGGGCGAGGGTGAAAAAGCCGTAACCACTTACAAGCCGTATGACGAAATAAGAAAGTATCTTGCCAACTACAAAACGC
The DNA here is from genome assembly GCA_958403905.1 of uncultured Ruminococcus sp. GTDB lineage: Bacteria > Bacillota > Clostridia > Oscillospirales > Acutalibacteraceae > Ruminococcoides. The sequence goes on along the minus strand of CATXZD010000016.1, from coordinate 23,601 downwards.
CCGAGTTTAATGACATTCCTCCCTTTACGGGCGGTCTTGTCGGATACTGGGGCTACGCAATGATTGCCTGCGCCGAGCCTGTTTTAAAACTTAAGCGCGGTGAAGCAAACGATTTTGACCTGATGCTTTTTGACAAAATTATCGCCTATGACCACCTCAGTCAAAAACTTACAGTCATTGTAAATATGAAAACCTGTGATTACGAACGCCAGTACAAACAGGCTAAGGACGATATAAATAAGATTATTTCAATAATAACCGACAACACACCTCTGCCGAAACTTAAAACTGACAAAAACATTGAATTTACAAGCACCTATACTAAAGACGAATTTTGCAGAATGGTTGAAAAAACAAAGGAATACATCTATAACGGCGACATATTCCAGTGCGTGGTTTCAAGGCGGTTTGAGGCGGACTGCAAAGGCTCGCTGATTAACGCTTACAGAGTGCTTCGCACAACAAACCCGTCACCTTATATGGTGTATATGTCGATTGACGGTGACGAAATCATCACGGCATCTCCCGAAACGCTTGTAAAGCTCCAAAACGGCACGCTTACAACATTTCCGATTGCAGGCTCGCGTCCGAGGGGCAAGACAAAGCAGGAGGACAACGCACTTGCCGACGAGCTTATTCACGATGAAAAAGAGCTTGCCGAGCACAATATGCTCGTTGACCTCGGCAGAAACGACATCGGCAAAATCGCAAAATTCAACTCGGTAAAGGTCACCGAATATCAGAAAATCCTCCGTTTTTCAAAGATAATGCACATATGCAGTGAAGTTGAGGGCGAAATCAGGGACGGTCTTGACGCACTGAGCGCCGTTGAAGCACTGCTCCCCGCCGGCACTCTTTCGGGTGCACCGAAGATAAGAGCGTGTGAAATTATCGAGGAACTTGAAAAAACTCCTCGAGGAGTTTACGGCGGAGCGTTGGGCTACATCGACTTCAACGGCAATCTCGACACCTGCATTGCAATAAGAATGGCGGTAAAGAAAAACAACAAGGTTTACGTTCAGGCAGGCGCAGGAATTGTTGCCGACAGCGTTGCGGAAAACGAGTACGCAGAAACCTACAACAAGGCGCTTGCAGTTATGAACGCAGTCAAAAACGCAGGGGAGGTTTACGAGCTATGATACTTTTCATTGACAACTACGACAGCTTTACCTACAACCTTGTGCAGTTTTGCGGAAGCGTAAACCCCGACATTAAGGTCGTTCGCAATGACGAAATAACCGCCCAGGAAATTGTAAAACTAAACCCCTCGCACATTATTCTATCGCCCGGTCCGGGTTATCCGAAAAACGCCGGCGTGTGTGAGGATGTTATAAGAAACTTAAAAGGCAAATTCCCAATTCTCGGAGTTTGCCTTGGTCATCAGGCGATATGCGAGGTTTTCGGTGCTGAAATAACTCACGCAAAAAAGCTTATGCACGGCAAGAAAAGCAACATTATTGTTGAACAAAGCTGTAAAATTTTTAAGGATATGCCAAGCGTAATTGAAGGCGCAAGGTATCATTCGCTGATTGCAAAGCGCAGTTCAATCCCCGAATCTCTCAGCATTACCGCTCAGGACGAAGCAGGAGAGGTTATGGGTGTAAAACACAAGAATTACGAAATTTACGGTCTGCAATTTCACCCCGAGTCAATTCTAACCTCGCACGGTATGCAGTTAATAAAAAATTTTCTTGAAAGGAATTGACATTATGATTAAGGAAGCAAATTTAAAGTTAGTATCAGGCTGCGACCTGACATATGAAGAATCCAAACAGGTTATGGAAGAAATGATGACGGGTACGGCAACACAGGCTCAGATGGCAGCTTTTTTGACAGCACTGAGAATGAAGGGCGAAACAATTGACGAAATCACAGCCTGCGCCGAGGTAATGAGGAGCAAGGCTCTTCACGTAAATCACGAAAGCGACGTTATGGACATTGTGGGCACAGGCGGCGACGGCACAGGCACATTCAACATTTCAACAACGGCTTCATTTATAATTGCCGCCGCAGGAATCCCCGTTGCAAAGCACGGCAATCGTTCAATGTCAAGCAAGAGCGGTTCTGCCGACTGTCTTGAAAATCTCGGCGTAAACATCTCAATCTCGCCCGAGCAAAGCGAAAAGGTGCTTAAAGATACCAACCTCTGCTTTATGTTCGCTCAGGGCTACCATTCGTCCATGCGTTATGTAGGCCCTGTAAGACGTGAAATCGGCATAAGAAACATCTTCAACGTACTCGGACCCCTGACAAATCCTGCAAACGCAAGTCTTCAGATTACGGGTGTATATTCCGAATCGCTTGTTGAGCCGATCGCAAGGGTATTTGCAAATCTCGGTGTTAAGAGGGGATTTGTTTTTCACGGAAATGACGGTATGGACGAAGTAACCGTAACGGGCGCAACAAAGGTATGCGAAATCAATGGCGGAAATTTTAAAACTTATGATATCACACCCGAGCAGTTCGGACTCGGCATATACGAAATGCAGGAACTTATCGGCGGTGACGGCACAGAAAATGCTGAAATAACCAAAAAGATTTTAAACGGTGAGCTTAAGGGCGCAAAGCGTGATATTACCGTACTCAACGCAGCGCTCGGACTTTATGCCGGCGGCAAGGCAGAGTCAATCAATGACGGAGTAAAGCTTGCACAGGAGATTATCTCCAGCGGCAAAGCATATGAAAAACTGATTCAGTTTGCAATGGCAACAAACAACGTTTAATTTATTTTAATTGCAGGGAACAAAATTATGATACTCGAAACTATTGCACAGGAAAACGTAAAAAGGTATAATGATATACAGGCGCAAATTCCGCTTGAAACAGTCAGAAAACAGGCACTTTCGCTGAACTGCGACACAAACTTTCCTTTTGAGCAGGCGCTTGGAAAGGACGGAATGTCGTTTATCTGCGAGGTCAAAAAAGCCTCCCCTTCAAAGGGAATTATCGCAGAGGAATTTCCGTATATAGATATTGCAAAAGGCTACGAAAAATCGGGTGCATCGGCAATTTCGGTTCTGACCGAGCCAAAGTGGTTCAAGGGCGAAAACGCTTATCTTGAAGAAATTTCAAAAAATGTTTCAATCCCTCTGCTCCGCAAAGACTTCACCGTATGTGAATATCAAATCTATGAGGCAAAGCTGATAGGTGCGTCGGCGGTGCTGTTAATCTGCTCACTGCTTAACACAGACACAATCAGAGAGTGGATAAAGCTTTGTGACGCTCTCGGACTTTCGGCACTCGTTGAGGCGCACACAGAGGAAGAGGTTAAGTCAGCGGTCAGTGCAGGCGCAAGAATAATCGGCGTAAACAACCGCAACTTGCGTGATTTTACGGTCGACATAACAAATTCAGTCCGACTCAGAAATCTTGTGCCGAGTGATATTCTCTTCGTTGCAGAAAGCGGAATCAAAACAAGAGATGACGTTGCCGAGCTTGAGAACGCAGGTGTAAACGGCGTTTTAATCGGCGAAACACTGATGAAAAGCAAGGACAAAAAGGCAATGCTTGAAAAGCTTAAAGGCAGTAAAACTAAATCGTAGCAGCGAACACAGTTCGCCATATTTAATAAATTGCAAAGCAATTTATTAAACGGGACGTCAGGGATGCCGTCCCCTACAATATATAATTCAGCATTATCGTTTTCAAGTGTGAATTTTTAGATTTCACACTGTACTACGGCTATACAGGAAACGTTTAGTATACTAACTAACATAGGGACACGCGGTGTCCGCAGTGGCTATGAAATTTTACCAATTAAACCGTAATAATATTTCCAAACAATACGCAACACAAAATATAAAGGAGCACATAAAATGTCAAAAGGTAAGTTCGGCATTCACGGAGGACAGTTTGTTCCCGAAACACTTATGAATGCGATAAACGAATTTGAACAAGCTTATAATCACTACAAAAATGACCCCGAATTTGTTTCGGAGCTTGACTTTCTTATGCGTGAATACGCAGGCAGACCGTCACGGCTTTACTACGCAGAGAAGATGACAAAGGACTTGGGCGGTGCAAAAATCTACTTAAAACGTGAGGATTTAAACCATACGGGTTCGCACAAGCTAAACAACTGCCTCGGTCAATGTCTGCTTGCCAAAAAGATGGGCAAAACACGTGTAATTGCCGAAACAGGCGCAGGTCAGCACGGAGTTGCTACCGCAACGGTTGCGGCTTTGCTCGGGCTTGAATGTGAAATCTTTATGGGCAAGGAGGACACAATCCGCCAGGCTCTCAACGTTTACAGAATGAAGCTTCTCGGCGCAAAGGTGAATGCTGTTGAAACAGGCACAATGACGTTAAAGGACGCTGTAAACGAGGCTATGCGCGAGTGGACAAACCGTGTGTCGGACACCCACTACGTTCTCGGCTCGGTAATGGGACCTCATCCCTTTCCGACTGTCGTAAGAGATTTTCAAAGCGTTATCGGAAAGGAAATCAAGGCTCAGCTGCTTGAAAAAGAAGGAAAGCTCCCGGACGTTGTTATGGCTTGTGTAGGCGGCGGAAGCAACGCAATGGGCGCATTCTACGAATTTATCAAGGATGAAAACGTACGTCTTATCGGCTGTGAAGCCGCAGGGCTGGGTGTTGACAACCCGAAAAATGCCGCAACAATTGCAAACGGCACACTCGGAATTTTCCACGGAATGAAGTCGTATTTCTGTCAGGACAAGTACGGTCAGATTGCACCCGTGTATTCAATTTCAGCCGGCCTTGATTATCCCGGAATCGGTCCTGAGCACGCAAACCTTTCAGACACAGGAAGAGCGCAGTACGTTCCCGTAACGGACGAAGAGGCTGTCTGTGCATTTGAGTACCTTTCAAAAACAGAGGGTATTATTCCTGCAATTGAAAGCGCTCACGCAGTTGCGCATTGTATGAAGATTGCGCCGTCAATGGATAAGGATAAAATAATCGTTGTCAACCTCTCGGGCAGAGGCGACAAGGACGTTGCGGCTATTGCACGATACAGAGGGGAGAATATTTATGAATGATATAAAATCGGCTTTTGAAAACGGCAAGGCGTTCATTCCGTTTGTTACGGCAGGCGACCCCGACCTTGCAACAACCGAAAAGCTTTTGATTGAAATGAGCAAAAACGGCGCTGACATTATCGAAATCGGCATACCGTTTTCCGACCCGATTGCCGAGGGCGTTGTAATTCAGGAGGCTGACCTTCGTGCGCTTGCGTCGGGCACGACAACCGACAAAATCTTTGATATAGTAAAGCGCGTCCGCTCTGAAATCAAGTGTGTACTTGCAATTATGACATATATGAACCCGATTTTTGTTTACGGCACAGACAAATTTATGAGCAGGTGCAGTGAATGCGGAATTTCGGCGGTAATCGTTCCCGACACACCGTTTGAAGAAAAGCAGGAACTTGCACCGTACTGCGACAAGCACGGCGTTGAGCTTGTTTCGCTGATTGCGCCAACCTCGCACGAAAGAATCAGAATGATTGCAAAAGAGGCACAGGGCTTTGTTTACTGCGTTTCGTCAATGGGCGTTACAGGTGTAAGAAACGAAATTACAACCGACATCGGCGAAATGGTAAGCCTTGTAAAGTCGGTAAGCGACATTCCCTGCGCTGTCGGATTCGGCATATCAACACCCGAACAGGCAAAGAAAATGGCTCAGCTTTCAGACGGTGTAATTGTCGGCTCGGCTATTGTAAAAATTGTCGGAAAATACGGAAAAGACTGCATAAAACCTGTGTGCGACTACGTTAAAAGCATTAAGGAAGCGATTTCGTGAGTACAATACAACAACTTCAAAATATAATTGACCACAGCAAAAGAATTGTGTTTTTCGGCGGTGCAGGCGTTTCAACCGAAAGCGGAATACCCGACTTCAGAAGTGTTGACGGCTTGTACAACCAAAAGTACGATTATCCGCCCGAGCAGATTTTGAGCCACACCTTCTTTATGCACAATACGGAGGAATTTTACAGATTCTATCGTGACAAAATGCTCTGTCTTGACAAAAAGCCGAACAAGGCGCATTTTAAACTAGCTGAACTTGAAAATGCAGGAAAGCTGACGGCAGTTGTAACGCAAAACATTGACGGACTTCATCAGTCGGCAGGAAGCAAAAAGGTGTATGAGCTGCACGGAAGCATTCTTCGCAACTACTGTATGAAATGCGGAAAATTCTATTCTGCCGAGCACATAAAGGACAGCACAGGCATTCCATGGTGCGAATGCGGCGGAATTATTAAACCCGACGTTGTGCTGTACGAAGAGGGACTTGACGACAGCACCGTTTCGGGTGCTCTGAGCGCAATACAGAGTGCCGACACACTGATTATTGCCGGCACAAGCCTGACGGTATATCCTGCGGCAGGATTTATAAGGTACTTTAACGGCGACAACATTGTGCTTATCAACCGTGACGAAACGCCGTTTGACCAAAACGCCGACCTTGTTTTCCACGAAAAAGTGGGAGAATTGCTGGATAAAATAAATATTTAATTTTATAAAAAGCAAAAGCGCCAACCGAAATTTAATTTTCGGTCGGCGCTTTTTGTTGAATTCATACCGGTTATTTGATTAAAATCAGACCATTAAGATTGTCTGTTTTTAATCGGATATCAGTATCAAACATCTATGTCGGGGATAATTTCAAGGCTTCGCTTTAAAATGCCCTGCATATATGCAATTGCAGTTCCGTAATTTGTAAACGGCACCTTGCTGTCCTCGGCAAATTTCCTGCGGTACTGCACCTCACGCTCGTTGAGCATACAGCCTCCGCAGTGAATTACAAGGCTGTAGGGGGTTAAATCGTCGGGGAACCCCTTGCCCGACGAGGTTTCAATCACAAGCTCTTTGCCCGTATATTTTTTTAGCCATCTCGGAAGCTTGACCGTGCCGATGTCATCGCACTGGCGGTGGTGGGTACAGCCTTCGGAAATCAGCACCTTATCGCCGCCTTTGAGCCTGTCAATTGCCGCTGCTCCCTCAACAGCCGACTTGAGAAAACCTTTGTAACGAGCCATAAGAATTGAAAACGAGGTAAGATAAATGTCATTCGGCACATCTTTTGAAACACTCTCAAAAGCCTGACTGTCGGTAATAACCAACTTCGGCTTTTTTCCAAGGCTTTTAAGGGTTGATTTAAGTTCGGTATCACGCACAACAATTGCAGTTGCGCCTGCTTCAAGCACGTCACGTATAGTCTGCTGCTGCGGAAGAATAAGCCTGCCCTTTGGTGCGGCTGAATCAATTGGCACTACAAGCACGGCAAAATCGCCCTCACTGACAAGGTCTCCGCAGATTTTCAGCTTTGTATCGTCTGTCTTTGTAAGCCGAGCAATTTTTTCTTTAAGCAAGTCAATGTTTGTGTTGTTTAGCGCACTGACAGCCACGCCGTCTGAGTAATCATTCTTCCCTGAAATGTCGCTTTTGTTGTATGCGACAACGCAGGGGATTTTCTTTTCATTGAAAATCTCAATCAGCTCGTTATCCGCACCCGTTTTGCCGATAGTTCCGTCAACAACAAGCACAGCCACGTCAACACGGTTAAGCACTTGCTTTGTGCGCTTTACACGCATTTCTCCAAGCTCGCCCTCGTCATCAAAGCCGGGAGTGTCGATAATAACAACAGGCCCCAAGGGCAAAAGCTCCATTGCTTTAGTTACAGGGTCTGTAGTAGTTCCCTTTACTTCTGACACAACAGAAATCTGCTGATTTGTCACGGCATTTACAACGCTGGATTTGCCTGCATTGCGTCTGCCGAAAAATCCAATATGAATACGTTCCGATTGCGGTGTGTCGTTAAGTCCCATATTAATTGCCTTCTTTCCTGAGGTAATCTGATTTTCACACAAAAGCTGTAAATTCTATTTTTAGTGTGATGTGTGAAGTGTGGAATGTGGAGTGTGGAGTTGCGGTCGAGCAGATAGATTGTAATAATTTAAAACTTTGTTTCCCGAAGTTATTTATATTGCGGCTTTGCCGCAGAGATAAATTTTATTTTGCAGCGGCAAACCATGTTCGCCATAATGAATAACAAAAACATTTGAATTTTACATTAATATTTTTATTACATCAATGTTGACGTAGGGACACGGCGCGCCGTGTCCGTGCAAAATTGCAATGCAATTTTGTGAATGGGACGTGTGGGAACCCGTCCCCTACGGAGAGGTTTGTTTTCCTCTATAAATACGGTTTAATCGAAAAAATAGGATAACCACTGCGGACACGGCACGCCGTGTCCCTACGAAAGTAAATGCAACAGTTTATTTATATCCGTATCCGTGTGGGATAATAACACAAACGTTTGTATTAAATCCGTAGGGGACGGCTTCCCAGACGTCCCGAAACGCAACCTATATATCAATTTTAAATTCGGGCAACCGTTTTATCCGTACAATACGGTTTTTGAACTCGATTTGCCCGCAGGGGCACCCTGCCGAGGCACTCGACCGACCTTTAATTATTAATTGTTAATTGTAATTTGTTAATTTTTATTTGTCCAGGTGCTCGACCTAAAATCTAAAATCTCTTTTATTGTTGTTTGCAATGTCGGCAATATGCTCGGTTGCAATTTTTCTTACCTTTTCGTTCGGAATTTTCAAAAGTTCCTTTTCAATAAGCCTGTCGCCTATCTCCTTTGTCCCTTGGCTTGCGTAGTCCATAAGATACTCTTTAAGGGTCATAAGTGCGTTGGGGTGACAGCAGTTCTGAATCTGACCGTTTTTGCACAGCGACATAAATCGGTCGCCTGTTCTGCCCTCACGGTAGCAGGCTGTACAGAACGACGGAATATAGCCAAGCTCCATAAGCCACCGTACAACCTCGTCAAGGCTTCTTTGGTCGGACACATCAAACTGAGCCGAATTTTCGTCCTCTTCCTCAGGCTCAACGTAACCGCCTACACTTGTACGTGACGCACCGCTGATTTGTGAAACACCGAGTCCGAGCACCTTTTCACGCACGCTCTTGCTCTCTCTTGTGGAAATAATCATACCCGTATACGGCACGGCAATCCTGATTATTGCAATAATTTTTGCAAAGGTTTCATCATCTATACCGTTATCAAACACATCGGGGTCAATATCGTCTGCACGTTTAATTCTCGGCACACTTATGGTGTGAGGACCTACACCGTGCACGGCTTCAAGATGCTCTGCGTGCATAAGAATTCCTGCAAGCTCGTAGCGGTAAAGCTCAAGGCCGAACAAAACGCCGATTCCCACGTCGTCAATTCCGCCCTCCATTGCTCTGTCCATCGCCTCGGTGTGGTAGGCATAATTGTGCTTGGGACCTGTGGGGTGAAGAACCTCGTAGCTTTCCTTGTTGTAGGTTTCCTGAAACAGAATGTATGTTCCGATTCCTGCATCCTTGAGCTTGCGGTAATTGTCAACCGTTGTTGCGGCAATGTTGACATTTACTCGTCTGATTGCGCCGTTCTTGTGCTTTATGGAATAAATCGTCTTGATACAGTCCAGAATGTACTCAATCGGATTGTTTACGGGGTCCTCGCCTGCCTCAATTGCAAGGCGCTTGTGACCCATATCCTGAAGTGCAATAACCTCGTTCTTAACCTCTTCCTGAGTCAGCTTTTTGCGGCAGATGTGCTTGTTCTTTGCGTGGTATGGGCAGTAAACACAGCCGTTTACGCAGTAGTTTGACAGGTAGAGCGGTGCAAACATTACGATTCTGTCGCCGTAAAAGTCCTTTTTAATTTGCTTTGCAAGTGCGTAGATTTCATCAAGCTTTTCCTTGTTTTCGCAGGCGAGAAGCACGCTTGCCTCTCTGTGGTCAAGACCCTTGCGCAGTTTTGCTTTTTCAATGATTTTGTCGATAAGCTCAAGGTTGTCCTTGTTTTCGTCGGCAAAGCGGAGCGTTTCCTTAATCTCTTCGTCATTGATAAATTCTTCGGCTTTGAGCGAGTTTTTGTCATACTTTGACATAATTAATTACCTTCCTGTTTTCTAAAATTATTATTTAATATAGAATCGAGCAAGCGATTCTGAATTTTACATTTTAATTTTTATAATCTCCTCTGTCGGTTACGACTTCATAGCCTATCGACTTCATACAGTTTGACAGGCATTTTATACACTCGGCGGCTTCGTCGCCTGTGCAGATTTTGTTGTCGTAAAGCGAATAATCCGCCCTGTGCTCGGTCGGCGAGAGGTTGGGCATTACAACGTTTGCACCGTGCAAAATCCCTTTTTCTCTGCCCTTCCCGTCGGCTGTGCCCAGAGCCGTTGTCGCAGGCAGCAGCACCCTTGGAAGCATAAGGCGCACAAGCGAAATCAGCACAAGCGTAAGGCGCACGCTGCCGCTTTTTTCACCTGCAAAGGGTGTATCTTTATGTGGAATGAACGGGCCTATTCCGCACATCTGCGGATTTAACTCCTTTAAAAAGAGCAAATCCTCCGCAAGCGTTTCATACGTCTGAAAAGGCGAGCCAACCATAAAGCCTGCGCCTGTCTGGTATCCGATTTTTTTCAGCGTGTAAAGGCAGTTTTTGCGGTTTGCAAGCGACATTTCGGGCGGATGGAGCTTCTTGTAATGCTCCTCGTTTGCCGTTTCGTGGCGCAGAAGATAGCGGTCTGCACCTGCGCCGAAAAGTTTTTTATAGCTTTCCTCAGTTCGTTCACCCAGCGAAAGAGTAACTGCGCAGTCGGGGTAAAGCGACTTGATACTGCTTACAATGCCGCACATAACCTCGTCTGTATAGCAGCCGTCCTCTCCGCCCTGCAAAACAAAGGTGCGAAAACCGAGTGAGTAGCCTGTTTTACAGCACGACAAAATCTGCTCTTTGCTCAGTCGGTAGCGCACTGCGTTTTTGTTTGAACGACGCAGTCCGCAATAAAGACAATCGTTTTTACAAATACTTGAAAACTCGATAAGCCCTCGAATGTAGATTTTGTTTGAAAAGTGTTCAAGCGACTTTTTTTGAGCCTTTTTGCGCAGTACTTCAAGCTCGCTGTCATTTATATTCTCAAGCAAAAGCGCAAGCTCCTGCTTTGGCGCAAATCCTGTTGATTCAATTTTTTCAATAATGCTTATAATATCCATAACTTATCACTTTTTTGAATAAGCTGTTTTAACCGTCACACCCGACAGCCTGCCGAGTTTTCCCGAAACCGAGCTGATTACATCGAGCTTTGCGTCAATTACTATGCTTATTATGCTGATGTTTTTCTGTCTGTACGGAATCCCCAGCCTGCCGATTATACAGTCGGAGGCTGTGTGTAAAATTTCGTTTATCTGCGGTATTGAGTCGGGGGATTCAACAATTATGCTGATGACTGCAACACGTGTTTCGTTTTGATTTTCGTCCATTTCTTCTCCTTATATCAGTATTAAAATAAACGCGGTGTCAAAAGACACCGCGTTAGTAGTTACTTTTATTGCGGAAACAACTGCAAAAAGGTGCAATTGCCCCGAAAAAGCCTTGCGTTGTCTTATGCGTCAATCAAATTTCAGCGTCAGAACTGCATTTGCAAAATATTTAATTTGTATTTAACATTGTGATTAGCAAGAGTTACATCACACCGCATATTAATGCGAAACAAATTGTACGATTACTGCTCTTTTATTTCTATTCCGAGAACATCAAGACTTTCCTTGTCAACGGGTGCCGGGCAGGCTGACATAAGCTCACTTGCATTCTGCACCTTCGGGAATGCCGTAACATCTCTAAGGCTGTCTGCTTTGCAAAGAAGCATTGCAATTCGGTCAAGACCGATTCCCATTCCGCCGTGAGGCGGTGCGCCGTACTTGTAGGCCTCAACAAGGAATCCGAACTTTGCTTCGATTTCCTCGTCTGTAAGCTTTAACGCCCTGAACATCTTCTCCTGAAGCTCGGGGTCGGTAATACGCATTGAACCGCTTGACAGCTCAATTCCGTTGAGCGTAAGGTCAAATGCCTTTGCAATAACCTTTGAGGGGTCAGTGTCAAGATACTGCAAACAATCCTCCTTTGGCATTGTAAACGGGTGGTGCATTGCAAGCCACTCACCGCTTTCATCATCGTACTCAAAGAACGGGAAGTCCACAATCCAGAGGAATTTAAATTCATCCGGGATAATGTCAAGACGCTTTGCAACAGTAAGGCGAAGCGCGCCGAGAGTTGAAAGCACAGTGCTTGTTTTGTCGGCTACAATTAAAATAACGTCGCCCTTTTCTACGCCGAGTCTTTCGTAAATTGCGTTCATTTCCTCATCGGTCATAAACTTTTTAAACGACGCATTCGGCTCGTCAACCCATCTTACATAGGCAAGTCCCTTAGCTCCGATTCCCTTTACATACTCAGTGAGCTTGTCAATTTCTTTTCTTGTGTAAACTGACGAAGCGTTCTTTGCAACAATTGCACGAACAGAACCGCCGTTTTCAATTGCTCCCGTAAACACGCCGAATCCGCAGTTCTTTACAAGGTCGGAAATGTCCTGAATCTTCATATCAAAGCGAATGTCGGGCTTGTCGGAGCCGTAGTTTTCCACAGCCTCTTTATATGTCATTCTCTCAAACGGAGTTTTTAAATCCTTGCCGAGAACATCTTTAAATAATCTTTTGAAAAGACCCTCGTTAATTTCAAGAATATCCTCAACGTCGACAAACGAAAGCTCCATATCAATCTGAGTGAATTCGGGCTGACGGTCGGCACGCAAATCCTCGTCACGGAAACAGCGTGCAAGCTGAATGTAGCGGTCAAAGCCCGACACCATAAGAAGCTGTTTGTAAATCTGCGGCGACTGCGGAAGAGCATAAAACTTGCCGTTGTGGATTCTTGACGGAACAAGGTAATCTCTTGCGCCCTCAGGGGTGGACTTTATCATCATAGGAGTTTCAATCTCGATAAATCCGTTTTCGGCAAAGTAATCTCTTGCAGTTTTTGCAAGCTTGCTTCTGAGCATAATGTTGTTTTGCAGAGGGCGTCTGCGTAAATCAAGGTAGCGGTATTTTAAGCGAAGCTCCTCGTTGGTGTTTGTTTCGTCAACAATTTCAAACGGCGGGGTCTGAGCCTTTGAAAGAACACGCAAATCATTTACGAGAATTTCAATTTCACCCGTGGGAATTTCTGCATTTTTTGAACTTCTCTCACATACAACACCCTTTGCGGCAAGAACAAACTCGCTTCGGCAGGCAAAAGCCTTGTCAAAAATCTCCTTATCCGTCGTATCGTTAAAAGCAAGCTGTACAACGCCCGTGCGGTCGCGCAAATCGATAAAAATAAGCTGTCCGAGGTCACGGCAGCGCTGTACCCAACCGCATACTGTGACTTCTTTTCCTGCGTCGGAGAGTCTTAAATCTCCGCAGTAATTTGTGCGCTTTAAGCCTGTCATAAATTCTGCCATTTTTATATTACTCCTTATCTTGATTAAATTGCTATCTATTCTGTATAGTATTTATCAAATTCCCATTTAATCGGATTTGTGTCGATATATTCCGATATTCTGTCATAATCTTTTTGTGTTCTGATTATGTGGTCGTGAAATCTTGATTGCCATATTCGGTGTATATCAGAATTTTCGTAGGGACACGGCGTGCCGTGTCCTTCCATCAGATTTATTCGTCTGGTTACAGCTGATTTATACGCTCCGACTATCGTTGATATTGACTGAGGCACCGGCTTTGAAAAAGAGTTGTGCTTTTCTGCGGACACGGCACGCCGTGTCCCTACGTCAGATTCATCTGATTCTTTCGCCAGTTCGATTATCAAATGTACGTGATTCGGCATAACTACATATTTATTGATTTTCACACCGCATTTCTGCCGAATTTTTATTGTATTTTCAATTTCCTCATTCGCAATTATTCCATAGCCACTAAGATGCATTTTTTCGTCTTTCACATAGCCGAATATAAATAAATTCGGGCGCTAAACTTTTCAAATATTACAGCCTATCCACTCGACCACAACTCCACACTAATATGCAGTGTATTTACAGAAGCGTTGCTTTGCCGTCTTTCACAATGTATCCTGCCATAGGCTCATCCTCATCAGTGGTTTCCATTATTATAAAGTCTTCAATAAAGTTTTCGTCAAGCCTTACCGTTGTCTGCTTGCCAGTGGTCATATTCTTTATAACAGCCTTTTTCTGTTCAAGCTCGTTGTCGCCGAGCACCAATGAATATTTTGCGCCGATTTTGTCGGCATACTTCATCTGCGCACGTAGTCCTCTGCCGACAACGTCGGTTTCAACGGTTATACTGCTTTCACGCAGCGTCATTGCAAGCTCAAATGCCTTTTCCTTTGCACTTTCGCCCATTGTCGCAATGTAAAGCGTGCATTCGCTGAAATCGGGAATTTTTATTCCCTGCTTGTCCATTACCATAAGCAGTCGCTCAAGTCCCATTGCAAAGCCAAGCGAGGGCAGGTGTTTTCCGCCCAGCTCCTCAATCAAACCGTCGTAACGTCCGCCTCCGCAGACAGTTCCCTGTGCTCCTATGCAGTCGGTCACAAACTCAAAGACGGTTTTTGTGTAGTAGTCAAGACCGCGGACGATTGTCGGGTTCACGGTATATTTAATGCCTGCCGAGTCAAGGTATCTCTGAACAGATTTAAAATGCTCCTCGCACTCTTCGCAGAGGTAATCGGTAATTTTGGGAGCACCCTCGGCAATTTTTGAGCAAATCGGTGATTTGCAGTCGAGAATTCTCATCGGGTTTTTCTCAAGACGTGAAAGGCAGGTATCGCAAAGCTCATCTTTGCAGCCTTCAAAATATTCTTTGAGCGCCTTGTGGTATTCGGCACGGCATACGGGACAGCCGATTGAATTGATTTCAAGGTGGAGCTGTTCAATTTGCAATCTGTCAAAAATTGACTGTGCCGCACAAATAAGCTCCGCGTCGGCAACAGGCGACTGTGTTCCGTAAACCTCAAGACCAAACTGGTGAAACTCACGAAGTCTGCCTGCCTGCGGCTTTTCGTAGCGGTAGCAGGAAACAAAGTAGCTTGCCTTAATCGGCAGTCCCTCGTTTTCAAGAGCGTGCTCAAGCACGGCTCTTGCCGCACCTGCTGTACCCTCGGGGCGAAGCGTTACACTCTCGCCGCCCTTTGTGTCAAAGGTGTACATCTCCTTTTGCACAACGTCGGTTGTTTGACCGACGCCCCTTGCAAAAAGCTCGGTATGCTCAAAAACAGGAGTGCGGATTTCCTTGAATCCGAATTTGCCCGATTCTTCACGCATTACGTTTTCAACAAACTGCCAGCGGTAGCTTTCCTTGGGCAGAACGTCCTCTGTACCCTTGATTTTCTTCGTGATAAGCGCCATATATTTTTCCTCCAACGGTTGATTTTCAAATTATCAATTAACAATGTACAATTAACAATTACGGTCGAGCGGATAGGATGGAATAATTTAAAAGTAAATTGCGCGAGTTTATTTATATGCGGCTGCGCCGCACACCTTAATTGTTAATTGTAAACTGTAAATTGTATTCATTGTACCATAAATCCCTTTTAAACGCAACAATCGGGCGACACAATGCCGCCCGATTTTAGTATTTTCGCAGAAATTTTATCTTAAAATATTTCTCCAGTCAAGGTCGCCGCGCTCAAGACCGTGGATAAGCACCTCGGCTGTTGCAATATTTGTGGCAACGGGAATGTTGTGCATATCGCAAAGGCGGAGCATATTCATATCGTTAGGCTCGTTGGGCTTGGGGCTTAACGGGTCACGGAAGAACAAAAGCATATCAACCTCGTTGCACGCAATTCTTGCCGCAATCTGCTGACTGCCGCCCTGAGAACCGGCAAGGAACTTCTGAATTGTAAGACCGGTCGCCTCGCTTACCATTTTACCCGTAGTGCCCGTAGCACAAAGATTGTTACGACTTAAAACACCGCAGTAAGCAATACAGAATTGCACCATCAGTTCTTTTTTTTCATCATGAGCAATAAGGGCAATATTCATAACCAACATCCTCCAAACTATATTTCAAAACTTAAAAACCAAATAATATTTTAAATGTATAATCAACCTGTAAATGCAAGCGAAACCCGCTCACCCGAAAGGCGCAAAGCAAGGCAGTCAAACACCGACGAAACGGCGCTCCAGTTAAGCCCTGCAACACCCCTCTGCATAATAACGGAAATTCGTATATCAAGCGGAACAAGCGCAATGAGCTGGGTCTGCGTAGCGTCAATTACGTCGTCAAGGTCATTATAAAAACCGAGCTGATTAAACACCTTGCGATCAAAGCGGTTAAGCACCAAGCGGATATTGCTTATTCCGAGCGCCTCAAGCTTTTTACGCACCTTAACACCGCCGCGCACGCTTGTGGGCTCTGCGTTAGATACAATCAGCGCTCTGTCGGCAGGAGCGGCGGCTGTTACAAACCCCGAGCCGATTCCTGCGGGAGAGTCGATTATAACAAAGTCATAATTATCCTTCAGCGAGTTTACAAGCTGTTTAAAAACCGAAGGACTTAACTCGTTCTCGGTATCAAACGGCGCCGCCATAAGATAAAGATTATCGTTATTTTTGCTTTTATAGACAGCTTCTTCAAACGAACAGTTGCCGCAAACGGCGTCAGAGGCGTCAAAAAGAATATCCTGCTCCATATCGAGCATTATATCAAGGCCTCTCATTCCGCAATCACAGTCGATCAGCAGAACTTTTTTGCCTTGTTTTACAAGCGCAACGGACAGGCAGATGCAGACGGTTGATTTGCCCGTACCGCCTTTTCCCGACGCAACAACTATTACATTATCCATAATTATACTACCTCTGTATTATTTTATCATAAAATTCGTTAAAGGGCAACAAAAGCACAATATTTTTGCTTCCAAATTTTTTGTAAATATTTTATGCATATTAGCTAAAAACAATTTTGTTTTTTTACTAATTGCACAACCTTACGCAAATTTTAAACGTTGACTTTTCTCACAGACTTTATTAATTACACTACATCATAATGTAGGGAACGGTCTTGACCGTTCCGATTACCTATAGGTTAGCTGTAAACCCACGGAACAGTCAAGACTGTTCCCTACACTGAAATGCTAAACGTCACCAACATATCGACATAAATTCAGCGTTCAAACCTTTCCTCACAACAAGCACTATTATAAATTCGAAAATTTGCCGGTCGAGGCACTCAACCGACCCTTAACTCCACACTCCAAACTTCACTCTCCAAACTATTTAAAATATCCGTCGAGCAAGTCCTTAGCCACCTGCATTGAATATCTGCCCTTTGCACCGTGCTCAATCACAACCGCAACCGCAACCTCGGGTTTATCGTAGGGCGCATAGCATATAAACGTGGTATGGTCGGAGCCTGCGTTTTCCGCCGTTCCTGTTTTTGCCGCAACCTTTACCTTGTAATCACCGAACATAGAATGCGCCGTTCCGTCTTGGTTTTGCGTTACCTCAAGCATTGATTTCTGTACAATTTCAAGATTTTTCTGTGAAACCGCACAATTATCAACAACTACCGGACGGCTGTAATCCTGCACATTATTTTTGCGTTCGTAGTCGGTTATCTTGCTTACAACGTGGGTTTTCAGCCTTGTGCCGTCGTTTGCAAGGGTAGCCGCATACGTGGCAAGCTGAAGCGGAGTAAAAGCGTTGTCAGACTGACCGATTGCTGCCTGAACAGTGTTTCCGGGCATCCAGTTTGTACTGTCACGACCTGCAAGCGTGCCTTTTGACTCTTCAATTTCAATTCCCGTATATTCGCCTAACCCGAATTTTTCAGAATATAGGTACATTGTTTCAATTCCCAGACGTCTGCCTGTTTCGGCAAAAAAGTAGTTGCACGACTGCGCAATTGCTCCCGTCACATTCAAATCGCCGTGGTAGTGCATACAATGCACTACGTTGCTCGGATAGTAGTCGTATTCCTGTTTGCAGAAAATTTCGGTATCCGTTGAAATCGTCTTTTCCTCAAGAGCCGCACACGCAACACAGGGTTTGTAGACCGAACCACAGGCAAAGCTTCCGACAGAAATTCTATTGTACATCGGCGAATTTTTATTTTCGGAAAGTTTTACATAGTAATTTCCGTATTCACTGTATTTATTAAGGTCATAGGTCGGGTAGCTTGCCGCGGCAAGCACAGAAAAATCTTTGACCGACAGCATTACAGCCGCGCCTGTTTCGCAGTCCTCACCGCAGCCGCTTTTTCCTGATGATTGCTTTTCGGCAACACCCTGTTCCTTTGCCGCCTTAATATTTTCGGCAAGCGATTTTACCGCCGTTTTCTGAAGCTTTTTGTCGAGCGTAAGATAAACCGTATTACCCGGCTTTGAATCAATCGTTTCAACCGTATCCACGATTGTGCCGTCGCTGTTTCTCTTGATAATCTTCATTCCGCCCTCGCCCTTGAGCTGATTTTCAAAAGCAAGCTCTATTCCGAATTTTCCTACATTGTCGGTAAGGGAATATGTTTTTTCTCCGCCCTTTAAATCGTCATACTCTTCCTCGGTAATTGAGCCGAGCGCACCGAGAATATGCGGAGCAAGACAAGCGTCCTGAGCCGTTCTCACAAGATACGTCTGCACGTCAATACCGCTTACGCCCTGCGTGTTTTCGCTTACTGTACTGACAGTACTGCGTTTAATATCCTTTGCAAAAATGTAAGGGTTTGAATTTGAGTAGCCTGTAAGCTCCATATTATAGTGAACGGAAACGAGATTTCTCTGTTCTTTAAGCGACAGTCTTTCGTCAATTTCGTAGCGCTTTACAAGGCTGTTAAAGCAGTCCGGCGCCGTTGTATTTTTATCAAGATTTAAAAAATCCTCCGACAAAAGCTCGGATATTTCGCTTTCTGCGTCATTTTTATAGGAAAACGTACTTCCCAAAAGCGCAATCGGCAGAGTATCCTCCCACTTGTCGCCCGACAAATCCATAAGATTTATAAGCGAAAGCAGGTTAGCATCAAGCGTATCTTCATTTACGTACAGCTTATCAATCACAATTTTGTAGCGGGTGGTATTCACCACAAGTCCGCTGCCGTTTTTGTCGAGGATTTCACCTCTTGTTGCGTCGGTCTTAACGGTATAGCTTGTAGAGCGTTTCGCAAGCTCGCTGTACTCACTGCCGTGGATAAGCTGCCAGTCAACAAGGCGCGCCGTAAAAATTGCAAAGAAAGCAAGCGTAATTATTATGCAGACGGTAATCGTCGTTTTTGGGTATTTATTTTTTGAATTACGCTTTTTGCGCCTTTTAAAAAAATTCATTGAATCACCAAATTTAAATTATGGCTGTTCCTTAAAAACTTTTATGCAAGAATCTCACAAGCAATCCCACGGGAATAAACATAACAAACGTATATACAATTCTTGAAATATAGTGATTTACAAACAAAATCTGCCAGTCGGGAACACCCGCAAGCACCTTGAAAACAAGAAAATAAAGTCCTATTGAAAGCGTTGTTGCTATTGCCGAATAAACCGCCGCCGAAAACAAATTCGCAACAAAATATGTAGTAAAAACGTGCGATTCAAAGTAGCAGACAAGCGTTAAAATTATTGCAAAATATCCTATTCCTCCGCCGTACGCAATGTCGGTAAGGCTTCCGCATACTGCTCCAAAAACAAGCGACGGCACTTCGTTTTCCACAGAAGCAACCGCCAGTGCAAACGGCAAAAGCAAAAGCGGCTTTGAACCAAAAAGCTCAGGCATTAAGTTAGGTGACGCCTGCAAAACGTAGAGCAAAATCACCAACAGCGAATAGGAAAAATACTTAAAAAATACGAGGTTTTTCATTGTGCGCCCTTAACCTCGCCTTTCGTGTCAAAGTCGGTTATAACAGCCGCCGAGGTTATCCTGCGAATGTCCTCATACGGCTCGACAACAGCATAACGTGAAGCGTCATAGGAATTAAACTTTATCTCCTTAACCTTTCCGATAATTAAATTTCCGGGGTAAATTCCGCCCGTTCCAGATGTAACAATCATATCGCCCTGCTTTATCTTGTTGTTTTCCTCAAGCTTAGTAAGGCTTGTAAGGTTATTATCGCTCAAAGAAGCGCTTCCGCTGATAATTCCGCTGTCGTTCGACTGCTTATCAACAGCGCCTGCCTTTGTATCGGGAGATAGAATAGTCTTTACCTTGCAGGTGGTTAAGTCCGCCTTATACACCCAGCCGGCAAGTCCGTTTTCTGTAATAACGGGATTGTTGACGGAAACTCCCGACGACGTGCCGATGTCAAGTGTAAATGAGTAGAAATCGTCGTTTGCATCACGCATAATCACTGCGGCAGGCTGAATTTTATACGACGGATTCTGCTTTTTTAAATCATAATATTTCCACAGCTTTGCGTTTTCCTGCTTTACGTCATAATAGTCCGCAAGCTGTTCTCTCAATTCGGCATTTTCCTGCCTGAGCTTTTCATTCTCGGTCTTTAAATCGTCATAGCTTGCAGTATCTGCACTTGCCGTTGCGCTCGCCGTCACACTGAAAAGTCCGTTGGTAAAGGCGTTCACCGCGCTGGGAATAACAGAGTTTTCGCCGAGTGACAAAACAGCCGCCGCAATCAAAATCACGAGCGTTATTATAAGAGGTTTGAATCTTTTGTTGTCTATCCGTTTCATATAAATTATTAATTGTAATTTGTCAATTGTTCTCTGTTAATTGTCATCTGTTGTGCTTATACTGAACGCCCACAGGCTTGCCGAGCCTTTTGCCCGCGCCGTCAACAACACAGTCGAGCGGTCTGTCGGCAATGTGAACGGGCATACCCGTCTGCTGCATAACAAGCATATCTATTCCTCTTAAAAGCGCACCGCCGCCCGTCAGCATAATTCCGTGGTCGATGATGTCTGCCGAAAGCTCGGGAGGAGTTTTTTCAAGCGTTGTCTTAATTGCCTCAACAATCGTCATAAGCGGATCTGCAAGTGCGTCACGCACCTCGGAGGCAGTAATTGTGATGTCCTTCGGAAGTCCGTCGACAAGGTTTCTGCCCTTTACTACAAGGCTTTTTTCGTCCTCGTAAGGGTAAGCAGAGCCGATTTTAATTTTAATATCCTCGGCTGTTCTCTCGCCGATTAAAAGGTTGTACTTTTTCTTTATATAAGTGGAAATCGCCTCGTCAAATCTGTCGCCTGCGACGCGCACGGAGCAGGCTGTTACAATATCGCCGAGCGAAATTACGGCTACCTCGCTTGTGCCGCCGCCGATGTCAACCACCATACTTCCCGTAGGCTCGTCAACAGGCATTCCTGCGCCGATTGCCGCCGCCATAGGTTCTTCAATCAATATAACGGGGGGTTTTGCGCCTGCCTCATATGCAGCGTCCTCAACAGCCTTGCGCTCAACCTCGGTAACGCCTGTCGGCATACATATAATAACCCTCGGTTTGCTGAAAATTCCGGGTTTTACCGCCTTTTTAATAAAATGCTGGAGCATTTTTGCCGTAATCTTAAAGTCGGCAATTACACCATCCTTAAGCGGACGTACTGCAACGATTGAACCGGGTGTTCTGCCTATCATATCCTTTGCCTGAGAACCGACCGCAAGCACATTGTCGCTTCTCATATCAACTGCAACCACAGACGGTTCACGCAGTATTATTCCCTTGCCCTTAATGCATACAAGCGTATTGGCAGTGCCAAGGTCAATTCCTATATCCTTTGAAAATGAAAACATCATCAACAGCTCCCGGTTTAATAAAATTTATTATTACTTCATTTTAATGTATCACTTATGCAGTATCAAGCTGTTCCTGTCGAAAAACACTTGATTTGTTTTTTGTAATATTGACTTTTGTGAAACAATAACATATAATAATATTACAGGGAAAACCGTCAAAGCGGTTAGCCCAATAATATCGATTTAATAAAAAATAATCGCTCGAAATTGGACCGTCGGGCGATTATTTTTTTATGTACTTTACAACCTCAGCAATTGCTACCAATAAAACTATAAGTAAAACTGTTTCAGCCATAGTGTATCACCTCCAACGCCGCATGTTGCAGCGTCAAAAGTGCCAACCGCCTTAACTTCCCTGTAACAATTCAAATTCTATTACAGTTTAAATGATTTGTCAACATTTCACAATATTGCAATTACCTTTATTTTTTGGTATCATAGTATAAACAGACTCTATTACATAATTTTGAGGTATATTATGGCTTGGTTTTTTACGGAACACAACATCAAAGGCGACCAGTATATTATTTCCGGCGAGGATGCAAAGCACATTTCAAAAGTACTGCGAATGAGCAAAGGAGAGGAGCTTACTATTGTTACTCCCGACAGAACACAGTGCTTGTGCGAGGTTTTCAGCATCAACAATGACAGCGTAACCGTTGACGTAATTTCAAAAACGCCCTGTAAAAACGAACCCGACGTATATGTAACGCTTTATCAGGCTCTGCCGAAAAGCGACAAAATGGACTTTATTGTGCAAAAATGCGTTGAGCTTGGCATAAGCAGGATTGTACCTGTGTTGTCGGCTCGGTGCGTGTCGCGTCCCGACGCAAAATCGCTTGCCAAAAAGCGTGAGCGCTGGCAGAAAATAGCCCTTCAGGCGGCTATGCAGAGCAGAAGAGGAATTATCCCTGAGGTTTGCCCCTGCGTTTCGTTTCAGAATGCGGCTGAGCTTACAAAATCAAACGAAGAAACAATTATTTTCTACGAAATGGGCGGTGCGCCCGTAAGGGAAATTATCAAAGACAAGCCGAAAACAATCGGAATATTTATCGGCAGTGAGGGCGGATTTGAGCAAAGCGAGGTTGATTTGATTACAAAATCGGGAGGCTCTGCCGCAACGCTGGGCAAAAGAATTTTAAGAGCCGAAACAGCGCCTCTTGCGGCTTTGTCGGTAATTATGTATCAGACAGGAAATTTTGATTAATTTTAATAAATTTAAAAAGTGTGATTTAAAAGGGAAAAGGTGGATAAAATGATAGGAATTATTTGTGCAATGCAGATTGAGGCAGACGGAATAATCGACCTCTGCGAGAATGTAAAAATGAAAACTGACAAAAAAATGAACTTTATCCTCGGCACACTTCACGGCAAAGAGGTTTGCGTTGTTGTGTGCGGCGTGGGCAAGGTAAACGCCGCAATGTGCGCGCTTTTGCTTATTGAAAAATACAATCCCGAAATTATAATAAACAGCGGAGTTGCAGGCGCACTTTCTCCGATTGTCGGCATAGGCGACATTGTGGTTGCAACAAAGTCGGTTGAACACGATATGAACGCTACAGCGCTCGGCGACAAGCAGGGCGAAATCACCTTTCCCGACGGCAATATGATGTTTTTTGAATGTGACAAGCAAGCGTCAACTCTGCTTGCCGCAGTATGCAAAAAAATTCCCGACACAAAGGTTGCACAGGGAATTATCGCAAGCGGTGACATTTTTGTTTCCGACCGCAAGCAAAGGTTTAAAATTAACGACCGTTTCGGTGCGCTTGCGTGTGAAATGGAGGGTGCGGCTATCGGTCACGTATGCAACAGATGTGAAGTGCCGTATGGCATTATACGAGCAATTTCCGATGATTTGGACGAAAACAAGGGTATGGACTTTGTAAAATTCTGCGAGCTTGCAAGCAAAAAAACCGTTACGGCAGTCAGCGAATTTGTGAAAGCGTTTTAATAAGTGAAATTAGATAACTAATGTTTCGGGACGTCTGGGAAATTCCCCTGTTAGGGGAAATGTCGCAAAGCGACAAAAGGGT
>CATXZD010000015.1 GCA_958403905.1 uncultured Ruminococcus sp. | reverse complement strand
CGCAGAACTTTATTAAGGTTCCGTTTGTTATTACCCCAACATTTATTATAGAACCGAGAAGTATATGTAAATTACATAATGCTGTTAGTAAAAGTCATAAAAATCTAAAGTCTTTACAATAATTGTTAATTATTTGAGTTGATAAAATATAATATAATAACTGTTTTAACACAGAATTAGCAATTAATCTAAAGATTTTATTAATAGTTTCACATAATATTCAAATAAATCTTATAAAATTTCGTTGAAATATTTTATAAGATGATGTATAATATATGTATATTATGTAAAGGAATGAAATCCAATGAAAAAGAATTTAGTGAAAATGATCTCTCTTTGTTTTACGGCTGTTCTTATGCTGTCGTTTATGACATCAATTACCGCTTTTGCGGCAGATGACGAATTAACTGTAAACAAAAGTGCAAAAGTGAAAGTTGGCGATAAGATTAAATATACATTATATTTAAGTGATACAAAAGAAGATATTATCGGGTTCGAGCTTCGTATGTTCTATGACCATAACTACCTTGAGCTTGATAAGGATTCTATGAATTACGGCAAATTTGACGGCGTTGTCCATAATTTGAATCTTGAAGACAAAATTCCGATTAACTGGACAAATATCAGTACTCCTATATCATTTGCAAATAAAGATGTATTTTTATCAATGGAATTTAAGGTTGTCAAGGGCGGCGAAACTGAAATTTCACAGTTTGTTTCCGAAATGTATGGTGATGATATGACATATCTTAAATCTTACAAATGGACATATGATATTACTGTAAATGATGAATCTATTGTCACTGACCAGACGCCGGTTATCAGTGAAGATGAACAGACACTGAAAAATAATCAGGGAAGTTTTATAAATTATATTGACGGAATGGGCGAGGCGAACACTCCTAATAAAGATAATCATCAAGCTGTAGCAGGTTCTCAGTTTGCTACAGAATTTGTTGATGTAACAAGGTATGAAAATATGCCTTTAAGCGGTTCTTTTAATATGATGCCGGTAATAGTTATTGTGGCTATTGTTGTAATTGCAGGAGCAATAGTAGCAATTTTGTTTATTAAAAAGCGTGATGATGCTAAAATTTCCACTGATAATGACGATAATATTGAAAATTAAAGCTTAATCAACAAAATTAGCAGCTTAACTTTGTTAAAAATGCTAAAATAAAATTTCTTTAATTTATTGAAATTTATTTTTATTTGTTATATAATGAATTAAAACCGATATTCTGCTATCGGAAAAATATTGGAGGAGATTCAAATGAAAAAGAAACTTGTTAGCCTTTTACTTGCAGGCTCAGTTGTAGCTTCTATGGCTGCTATTGCTTCTGTAAGCGCATCGGCTATAATTGACACAAACGGTTGCTATGCACCTGGTGACAATGTTGAAGCTACTTACAGATACTATTTTGCAATGCCTGAAGATTGGTATAGTTCAAATACTGATACTGCAGGTGCATATTGGTGGTCAGGTACAGATGCATGCGGTGCTGTTGATGGTACAGGTGGTGATTTGTCTTGGCCCGGTTATAAGGCGCAGAGAGGCGATATTAAAAACCTTTACTATGTTGACTGCCCGACAGATGTTCCCACTATAGTTTGGAATAACTATGTAAACGGCGGAACAGACAAAGAAGCTCCTATTTATTTAGAGGCTAAGCAGGCAAACGATGGAAAGCTTGAAGGTTACTGTGATGGTGACAGTGATCTCTATGATACAGAATGGTATGAAGAGATGTATGAAAGCTTCACCGGCGACAAAGCTAAGCTCGGCAACTTTGCTGACAACTTCTTCTATGATCTCGAAAACTTTGATGAAGAAGGCTTTGAAAGCTTTACTTTTAAAATGGATAATATGATTTTTGTTATAGATCCTTCTCAGACTTCTGAAACATTTGAAGGAAAAATGACATATGTTGGTGAGTGGCAGTTCTACTTTGGCGATGGTTGGTACGGTACATATCCTACAAAAGAAGAATCAGAAGAAAAGGGTACTTTGAAGAACATTGCCGATGCTCCCGCTACTCCTATTGAGCCTACTACAAAGCCTACAACTAATGTAGAACCTACAAATCCTGTTAAGCCTGGTCAGCCTTCTACAGACCCCGCTTCTGCTACAAAGCCCGTTTCAACTGCTGATACAACAACTTCAACAGTTTCAGGCGGAGCAGTACAGACAGGCGAAGCTTCATACGCAACTATTCTTCTTTTAGTATTAGCTGCTGTATCAGGTGTTGTTGTATTTACTCGTAAGAAGTACAACTAATTAATATTTAAAAATTAATTGTTTTGCAAAACGCTCCCCTCTGTCGGGGAGCGTTTTGAATTTATCGTATAATTATATATAAAATCACATAGAATAACCTAAAAAAGCACATTTGTAATATTAATACTTAAAGAAATAACATATATTTAGTAAATTTGACATACTAAATCGCAGTATTTTTTCTTGTAACTACTTGATTTTTAATTGCGTTTAATATATAATATATATACCCGATATAATCGAAAACTATAAATGGGAGGAAATGTAAATGTCCAAGAAAATTATAAGTCTTCTTCTTACGCTAATGTTGGCAGTTTCTATGGTAGCAGTTGCTGCTGTAAGCGTTTCAGCAGAAGTTGACGAGCAGGGTAGATATACTCCCTCAGAAGGAATTGAAACAAATAGATATTATTTCTATATGCCTTTTGATTGGTATAACGACTGCGCTTTTGATGCCGGCATTTATTGGTGGCTTGGTTCTGACGCTCCTGCTGCTTGGCCCGGATACGGTGCACAGAATGGTGACGCCGATCAGATTTACTACAGTGACGTTCCTTTAGATTCTACAACAATTATCTGGAACAACGGCTATGACGGCGGTGAGGATACGACTGACCCGAATTATGCTAAGGCTATTCAGTCTGTTGATATTACATGTCAGTTCTATTCTGACGGTGATACTGACATTTATGATTCAGACTGGTTTGCTGAAATGGAAGCAAGCTATAACGGTGATAAGGCTGCTCTCGGCGCTTTCGCAGATAACTTCTTCTATGATGAAGAGTATGACCTCGGATTTTCATTTAATCAGAATAATATGATTTATGTCATCAATCCTAATATGATTTCCGAAAATCCTCTTAACGGCAAAATTACAAGCGGCGGTGAATGGTACTTCTATTACGGCAACGGCGAGTATGGTACATATCCCACAAAGGAAGAGGCTGCTGAAAAGGGTACGCTCTTTAACTCAGATTATCAGCCGGCGAAGGATATGCCTGATACACAGCCCGAGACTGAATCTACAACGGCTCCTTCAGAGGTACCCGATACAACAGACTCCACATCTTCTACCGAGTCATCAGTGCCTGCTACTTCTTCAACACCTTATCTCACAGTAAATGCAACTTCAAACTATTTCCCGAAGGCTACTGCTGAGTATAATGAAACTACAAATGAAGTAACAGTTACTTATTGGATGAAGTCAACAAAGGATGTTCTTGATACCCAGTGGAATCTTTACTATGATTCAAGTGTTCTTTCCGTATCAAGCAAAAATAACGCTGATACCGTTTGTCCTACTATCGGAAAATCCGGTGTGTTGAATCTTAATATGACCGGTGTTGTTAAGTATAATGCTACCAATCTTTATTTGTTTGACTTCACAAGTAAAGAAATGGCATATGCTACAGTTATTTTTGATGTAAAAGATATTTCTGCAAGTGCACCTGTTGTAACAACAGTTGACCTCGATGTAAATGTTCTTCGTGTTTCAAAAGCTGATCCTTCAACATTTAGAAGTGATGAAAACGAAGAAGTAATGCTTTGTAACTTCTCTGAGGTACTTGACAACGATGCTACTAAAACAGTACAGGTTGACCGCAGAACAGAGCTTACTACTTCTACTTATGAAGAGCCTTCAACTATTGAAACAACAACGACTCCTACTGAAGAAGAGTCTACTGTACCTGAAACAACAGTTGAACCTGAACCTAATGTTCCTTATCTTACTGTAAATGCTACATCAAACTACTTCCCGAAGGCTACTGCGGATTATATTAAGTCTACTAACGAAGTAGTTGTAACATATTGGATGAAGTCAGATATGGATGTGCTTGACTTACAGTGGTATGTAACATATGATTCTGAAATCCTTTCACTTTCAGAGAACAATAACGTTAACACAGTTTGCCCGACAATCGGTGATAAGGCTGTTTTGAATTTAGGTTTGAAGAATAAGATTAAGTATAATGCTTCTAGCCTTAATCTTTTTGATTTCTCATCTGAAGAAACTCCTTTTGCTCAGTTTACTTTCAATGTAAATGACCTTACAGATAAGGCTCCTGCAACTACAACTATTGACCTTACTGTTGAAGTTTTGAGAGTTTCTCAAATTGATGAAGAAACTTTGAGATCTGACAGTGATAAGGAAATTATTCTTGTCGACAACAGTCAGGTGCTCAATAACGATCAGACAGAGTCAGTTGGTGTTAAAACTCGTACAACACTTACGCCCTCTACTTATATTGCTCCTACAACCGCTACAGAAGTGCCTGATACAACAGCTCCTGTAGAGCCTGACACAACAGCTCCCGTAGAACCTGATACGACATCTCCAGTAGAGCCTGACACAACGGTTCCCGTAGAGCCTGATACAACATCTCCTGTAGAGCCTGACACAACGGTTCCCGTGGAGCCTGATACAACATCTCCTGTAGAGCCTGACACAACAGCTCCGGTAGAGCCTGACACAACGGTTCCTGTAGAGCCAGAAACAACGGAGCCTGTAGAACCTGCCGCAACTGATTCGACATCAGCAACAGGATCTACAACAACTTCAAATTCTACAGTTGATACTCCACCATCATCTAACGGCGGCAACAGCGCTGTTCAGACCGGTGATTCTTCACTTGCAGTAATCATTCTTTCAATCCTTGTTGGTGCTACATGCGTAATGTTTGTACTTCGCAAGAGAGAAATGTTTTGATTCTAGGCTCTATAATAAATGTTTGGGTAGCAACAAATAGAGCCTACAAAAAATAAAAATAATAAAAAAGTAGAGCATATTTGAAAAAATCCGTTAAAATGGAATTGCTTAGAAACCAGAAACGGAGGATCAAATATGCTCTACAAACATTTTACAGGAAAAATTCGGTTCTATGTCAATAGTTGGGGAAAACCCGAAAAAAGAAAGATGAATTAACAGGCGATAGCGTCAAGCTGTCGCTTGTTTTGATGATTGAAAGATTGATGGAAAAAGATATGTAAAATACGGTTACGAAAACGCTTAAAATTTCTGTAACCATAAGCATTGCGTTTAAGGACTTTTATTTTGTTGTTACATCTTTCAGTAAATCCGTTTGTAATTGGGGTTGAAAAGGAGTTTTAATAACTCTTACGGGTACGGCGGCAAGTGCCAGAAAGAATATAATATGAAAGCAGATACGACAAGACTTGAATTTATCACGGTAATGTTATCAATAAAAGCTTTGCTCGATAGCAACAATATTGACAAAGCAAAAGAACTTATTGATGAAGTGATTGCAGAAGCAAGGAGAAAAGGCTCTGACAATTAAACCAGAGCAATAGCAAAAAGGAATGCGGGTGGCACTTGCCGACGCTCGCGAATCCTTAAAAATTATAAAATAGTCTCTATAAAATGGCAAGGGGAAGGATTGATAAATATAAGTAAAAAATGGGAAGCCGACTGAATCATCTAAAACTTATGGATATAGGTTGAGATTAAGTGCCGAAGAGTTGCAGTTACTTAACGAACTGTCCGAAAAAGCGGGTTAAAAAAATCGGATATATTAAGGTTTGGATTCAATCTTGTCTATAAGCAATACAAAAATACAAATTATTAAAAATTGTAACAAGCAGGTCGATTATGACCTGTTTGTTTTTTGCAGAAAATCAAGTTAACTGTATTTCGAGTTTTTGATTTTTAAATATTAAATATATGTTCTTGTTGCACCTGTATTTTTGTGGGCACCTGTTGATACATACGGTGGTTTCTCAATTTGTATACACCTGCGCGACGTATATTTGGAACGTCCTTCCCGACAATAATAATTTCTGCATTTAACACATGGTGTTTCACAGTACTCATCATTACAAACATGTTTCTGAGTATAGCGACGTGCGCATTTGCAGTCGTTGTTAAGATAGAATGAACCGTGGATGTAACTTCTGTTAGTTTTGATTTTACGAGAAATCGTCGTTGGATTTCGTCCGATATCCTCGGCGTTTTTTTGAGTGTTTTTCCTGTACATAGTCCTGCCTCAATACGCAGAATTCGTTCAATACATTTTCTCTGCCTGAAATTTTACTGTATATTATAAAACGCTTCAGGTAAATGTACAGAACTTGTCATTGCTTACACTGATTCAGAATACAGGGACAAGGGGTATATATGCAAAGACTTTTGACTATCTTCTTGATTTTGAGATAAAACAAGGATATACTGATATTATGTTGAGTACACATACACTAGATGAAAAAATATATATGAGAAATTCGGTTTTCAATATATTTCGGACAAGTATTTCTTAAAACAAAGGAGAAAATCAAATGTTAAACATAGGCTGTCATCTTTCAATTTCAAATGGTTTTGAGGCTATCGGAAAACAGGCACTTGAAATTGGTGCTAATACCTTTCAGTTTTTTACTCGTAATCCGAGGGGCGGTTCTGCACGAAAAATTGAACAATACGATGTTGATGCACTAAATCATCTTATGATTGAAAACGGTTTTTCGCAGATTCTCGCTCACGCACCCTATACAATGAATCTTTGTTCGGCTAAAGCCGAAACAAGAGAATTTGCACTGAACACTTTAAAGGATGATTTGCGCAGAATGGAATATCTTCCGAATAATCTATATAATTTTCACCCTGGAAGTCATACGGGTCAGGGCATTGAAAAGGGAACAAAGCAGATAATATCTGCTTTGAATGAGGCTATGTTTCCCGAGATGAACACAACCGTTTTGCTTGAAACTATGGCGGGCAAGGGCAGTGAAATCGGCAGTAAATTTGAGGAACTTTCGGCAATTATCGACAAAGTTGAATACAATGAAAAAATCGGTGTGTGTCTTGACACCTGCCATGTTTTTGACGCAGGATATGATATTGTAAATCACCTTGACGAAGTGCTTAATGAATTTGATAAAGTAATCGGGCTTGACAGACTAAAAGCCGTTCACCTTAATGACAGTATGAATTACCTCGGCTGTCACAAGGACAGACATCAGAAAATAGGCGAGGGTGCAATAGGACTTGAAGCTTTTAGAAGAATAATAAATCATCCTATTTTAAGTAATCTTCCTTTTTTCCTCGAAACGCCTAACGAGATTGACGGATATGCTTATGAGATTAAGCTGTTAAAAAGTATAGCAGAATAGTACTTTTTTGACAGAAATTTCGGTAGATTTGACAATATGATATATGCACTAAAAGAAAACGATTTGTTGATAATATATGTTTATTTTGCAACAGGTTTGTATACAATAAACCATAAAAAATACATAATTTGGCATATTCACTAAAAAGAAAAATGTTTTATTGTGCAGATAGTGCGTTGCATAAGTATTATTATTTTGTTATTATAAATAAGGAAATGGGCGATTGTATGCGGGTTGCCCCTTTTTACGAGACTGCAACGGCAGTTTCAAGGTAATTTTATTTAGGAGTGAGACAATTGAGCAAAAAAATCATGAGCGCTATACTCGCATTATGTATGGCGCTTTCTTGCCTTACAGTAGGCAGCTTTGTTGCTGAGGCAAGAACAAACGAAACCGCAGAGGTTTCTGCACAAACAACTTCCGTAGAAACGGGAGCAGATTACGGTCTTGTAGATAATGTACAGGACGGACAGATTCTTCAGTGCTGGAACTGGAGCTACAATGGTATTAAGGCTAACATGAAGAAAATTGCAGAGCAGGGCTTTAGTGCTATCCAGACTTCACCTATCCAGACAATCAAGGAAACAACACAGAACAGACAGATGTCAGGCAGTTGGTGGGTTTACTATCAGCCCTCAAATTTCAGCATTGAAACTAACGGTCAGAATGCGTGTGGCACAAAAAGTGAGTTCAAAGCTATGTGTGACGAAGCTCATAAATACGGTGTAAAGGTAATTGTTGACGCAGTATTAAACCACCTAGCAAACAACGGTGACAACACGCTTTCTCCTACAATTCCTGATGATATCAGAAATGACAGCTCATGCTGGCATGATATCAGCAAAAACAGCTGGTATGCTACGCGTTATGATATCACACAGTATTGTATGGGCGGACTTCCGGATCTCAACACTTCAAACACAAAGATTCAGAACTATGCAATTTCCTTCCTTAAAGAGGCAATTGATGCAGGTGCCGACGGCTTCCGTTTCGACGGTGCAAAGCATATTGAAACACCTGTAGACAGTGGCT
The DNA here is from genome assembly GCA_958403905.1 of uncultured Ruminococcus sp. Taxonomy (GTDB): domain Bacteria; phylum Bacillota; class Clostridia; order Oscillospirales; family Acutalibacteraceae; genus Ruminococcoides. Next base: position 51,158 of record CATXZD010000015.1, on the reverse strand, counting down.
GCGCAAGCCAGTTCTGGCCTAATGTTCTCGGTGCTGCTACAAGCTACGCCAAGAGCAAAAGAGGAATTACTCCGTATTATTACGGTGAGATTCTTGATAAGGTAACAGGTGATAACGATAAGAACGTCGCTACATCAGTACTTGGTTCTTACACTTCAATGATGAGCATTACAACAAGCTCTGTATCAAACTCAATCCGTAATTCTGTTAACAGCGGTGATTCAAACGGTGCAAAGAGAAGTGACTTTTATCTTGATGACGGTTCTCAGCCTGCCGGAAATAAATCAGTTTTATGGAACGAATCACACGACACATACGCAAACGGCGCTTCAAGAGGTCAGAGTGATACAACTCTTAAAAAGACATGGGCAATGGTTGGTTCAAGAGCACAGGCTTGCGGTATGTACCTTGCTCGTCCGAGAAACTATTCCGACCAGATAGGCACAGCAAGCGTAACTGCATGGGGCGATGATGAAGTTAGGGCTGTTAACCAGTTTAAGAACTACTTTGCCGGTAAGACAGAGTATCTCTCAAGCGAAGGCTCAATCGCATATAACGAGCGTGGCACAGAGGGTGTAGTTCTTGTAAACTGCAGCGGTTCATCAGCATCTGTTAACGTAACTGCACACAAGATGACAGCAGGCAATTATACAGATCAGGTTTCAGGTAACAAATTTACTGTTGCTAACGGCAAAATCAGCGGTAATATCGGAAGCACAGGCGTAGCAGTTGTTTACAATGCAAAGCCTGCAGGCCCTTCTGCTTCTGTAAATCCCGGCTCACAGAGCTACAAAACAGATACTTTAAATCTTACACTCAACTATAAAAATGCAACAAGCGGTCAGTATTCTATTGACGGAGGTTCATTCGCAAGCTTTACAAACGGACAGACAATCACAATCGGTTCAGGTCTTGCTTACGGCACAAAGACAACAGTAACAGTAAAGGCTTCCGACAGTTCAACAACCTGCGACCCCGTAACATATACATATACAAAGGTTGACCCGAGTCTTGTTCAGAAGGTTTACTTTGATAATTCATCTTACAACTGGTCAAGTGCGTACGCATATATCTATGTTGACGAAACAACCAGAAATGCTGCATGGCCCGGCGTGAAGATGACAAAGGATTCTGCAACAGGATACTATGTTATTGAAGTGCCCGAAGAGCTTGAAAACGGTTATGTAATCTTAACCGAGAGTAGCAGTGCAACAACAAATCGTTATCCTGCCGATGGTGAAACAGGTATGCCTCTTAACGGAAGAACAATGATTATGAGAGCTAACCACTCATGGGTAGAGTATACTCAGATTCCTTCAACAACAGCTCCGACAACACGACCAACAACACAGCCAACCACTGTTCCTTCAACTACGGCTCCTGTTAACAAGATTCTTATCGGCGACGTAAACCTTAACGGTAAAATCACAATCAGCGACGCTACCGATATTCAGAGTCATATAAGCGAGTATAAAACACTGTCAGGTAACAATGCCATTGCAGCAGACGTTGATAAAAACGGCACTATTAACATAAAAGACGCTACTGCGATTCAGTGCTATCTCGCAGGCTTAACAGAATTAGCAGCACACTGCGGCGAATATATCGGCGGTGAAACTCCTACGACTGCGACTACAACACCACAGCCGACAACACAGCCTACAACTCAGGCAACGCAGCCCACAACTGCTCCTCCAACTACTGTGCCCACTCCTGAAACCTATACGGTTAAGTTCTCAAACTCTCAGCGTTGGAGCGGAACAATCTACTGTTACTATTGGACAGACGGTGAAGTCGGACCCGTTGCATGGCCGGGAACAAAAATGACATTTGTAGAGAATAACGATTACGGCGAAGCTATTTATTCAATTGAAGTACCGTCAGATGCTGATTATATTATCTTTAACAACAATAACAGCCAGACGGTTGATATCCCGTTCGATGGCTCTGAACTTAATTTCTACGCAAAGTCAGAAGTCGATTCAAAAGGGCATAATCTCTACGGAACATGGTAACAGATTTTTATAAATCCTATAAAAATTCAGGCGGACTGCGAAAGCAGTCCGCCTTGTTATATGCTAAAAAGTAATAAATTCGATTTCCGACATTTTATATTTTTTTCTGTATAGGCTCGGTGTGATAGAATAGTATCTTTTGAATTCTCTGTTAAAAAGTGAAAGATTAAAGAATCCGCAGCTTTGAGCAATTTGCAAAATACTTTCATCTGTTTCTTTAAGCATATTTGCGGCGTTGTTCAGGCGCAGAATTTTTATGTATTCAACGCATGTCATTTTTGTGCTTTCCTTAAAAAGCTTCATAAAATAGCTTGAACTCAAACCAACGTGAGATGCGATTTCATCAATCGTAAGTTTGCCCGATGCATTCTGCTGAATATAGCTGATTGACTGCTTTATAATACTTTTTGTTTCGTTGCGATTTGATGACTGGGGCGACATTGAAAGATAATTATTCTTATACAGTTCTATAAAAAAGTCAAATAAACTGCGTTTAATTTCAAGCTGAAAAAACGGTCCTCGGTTTTCAACACAGAAATCTATCATCTGCAAGGGCTTTTTTAGCTGTTCATATCCCTCATTTTTACTGCATATAACCGGTAGTTCAATTTTTGCATTAATCAGCTCAGTAAAAAATTTATCGGTATTGTACTCGTTGTTTTTTGACATAAGATAGTCGTTGTCAACAATATAGCAAATGTCAATAAGGTCATTGTTGTTCGATTTTCCGCTGTGAATAATTCTTGGGGCAATAAAGATTATATCACCTTTTTCAACGCTGTATTCCGTGTCATCAATAAAGAAGCTTCCGCTTCCGCCGACAACATAGTGAATTTCAATTTCTTCGTGCCAGTGAAACTGAAAGCCTGAAAAGCCATCGGAATAGTCAAAATGATAGTATCTAAACGGCATATCCGATTCTTTGAATTCAGTTTTTTTATCACTCAGATTTTCGATAAATTTTTTCATAAAAACCTCAAATAAAATAGAATAGTATCATTAATGAGTATTTTAGTACAAGATATTTCATATATATTATAATATAATAATTAAGTCATGGCAAGAGGGGAATCTTGCCGAAATTTTAGAAGTTGGAGAAATTAAAAATGAAATGGAGTAAGAAAATCATTAGTTCGTTACTGGCTTCTGTATTGGTAATGTCATCATCCGTTGCCGGAATATCAGCCGTAACGACAAACAGTGGTGAAGTTGCAGCTTCATCATCTACTATCGACTTCGAGCAGCCTGACAGCGTTCAGCAAGGCGTTATTCTTCACTGTTGGAACTGGTCGTACAACAACATCAAAAAGTATCTTCCACAGATTGCAGCAGCCGGCTACACTGCCGTGCAGACTTCACCGGTAACTCAGCCTAAGGACTATTACTGGGAGGGAACTGCTTACGGTAATGTAGGTATTCCTGACGGCACAGGCGGTAATGACGGTAACTGGTGGAAAAGCTATCAGCCCGTAGCCGAAGAAATTTGTGACAACGGTTACACATGGTACGGCACAAAGGCTGAATTTAAGTCTATGTGCGATGAAGCAGAAAAATACGGTATCAAAGTTATTGTTGATATTGTCGCAAACCATATGGGCAACATTAAGGGTTGGAAAATCGGCTCGGTTGAAGAGGTTATGGGCGATATTTCACCTCAGGTAGGAACATTCTGGAATCCTGATATGCTTACCGATTCCTCTTACTGGCACATCAGCACAAGCTGGGTTCATACAAGTGATGGACGTTTTGACGTTACTCAGGGTAATATGGGTATGCCTGACCTTAACACGGGCGACAAGAAGGTTCAGAATATGATTCTCAACCTCCTCAAGGAATGTATAGATAACGGTGCTGACGGCTTCAGATTTGACGCTGCAAAGCACATTGAAACTCCTGCGGATGATTCTGCATTTGCAAGTGATTTCTGGAACGTAGTTCTTGACGGTGCAACAAGCTATGCAAAGAGCACAAAGAACTTTACGCCTTACTATTACGGCGAGGTTCTTAACAGAATTGACAGCAATGCTGCGGAAAACTACTACCTCAGCAAGATGTCAGTTACCGACAACTCAACAGGTGACAATATCAGAAATTCACTCAAATACGGACAGGTTGGCGGAGCGTCAAACTCAGGCTACTGCGGATACGCTCACGGTCAGGGAAATAAGGTAGTTCTCTGGGCTGAATCTCACGATACATATATGGGCGGCGGCTCATCGTATGACAGCAATGACTCAACAATTAACAAGGCGTGGGCTATTGTAGCATCAAGAAAAGATTCAACTGGTCTTTATTTTGCAAGACCTTACTATTCATATGAAAGACTTAACGGCGACCAGAACGGTTACGAGGCAAGAAAAGACCCGAATCAGATGGCTAAGGAAATCAGACAGACTCAGATGGGCGAGGTCGGAACATTAACATGGATGGACACCTGCGTTGCAGAGGTTAACCGTTTCAGAAACCACTTCGTTGGTCAGAGCGAAAGCCTTGGAAATTCAGGCGACTCACTTTTCTATAACGTAAGAGGCAACAGCGGTGTTGTTCTCGTCAGCACAAAGGGAGCAGGCGCTGTAAGCGTAAACCTCGGCGGCAAGATGAAAGACGGTACTTACACCGATCAGATAACAGGCAGCACATTTACTGTTTCAGGCGGTACAATCAAGGGTACAATCGGAAACGAGGACGGTATTGCAGTAGTTTACAACACTACATCAGTACCCAGAAGCACAATTGAAGCTCCCAGAGAGAACTTTGCTGCTGAATCAATTGATATTACTGTCGGCCTTGATAACGCAACAAGCGGTACATACAGCATCAATGGCGGTGCTGCTGTAAAATACACTAAGGATACTACATTTACTATCGGCGCAGGCGATGCAATCGGTACAAAGTACACTGTTGTACTTACTGCTACAGACGGTAAAAACACAACATCTGCCACTTATACCTTTACAAAAGAAAGCAAAACTGTTACATATCCCACAGAGTCCGGATATACTAATCCTACAACAGTGCCTGCTACAACTGCACAGCCCTCAACAACTCAGCCGACAACACAGCCGCAGAACAAGGTTCTTATTGGCGATGTTGATTTAAACGGTACAATCACTATTTCAGACGCAACTGATGCTCAGCTTCATGCTGCTGAAATCAGCACACTCACGGGTGATGCATTTACGGCTGGTGATGTTGATAAAAACGGTGTAGTTAATGTAAAAGACGCTACGGCTATTCAGTGCTATATTGCAGAACTTGCATATGAAGGTTCTTACTGCGGTACATACGTAGGCGGCGAAACACCTACTGACCCTGAAACTACAACTGAACCTGCTGCTAAGAATTATCTCTATTTTAAGAATACTGATAATTGGAACAAGGTAATGGCTTATTACTGGAGCAAGAGCAATACTACAATGACCTCTTGGCCCGGCGTTGAAACCGAAAGCATGGGTAATAATGTTTATCGTGTGGAAGTTCCGTCAGACGCTACCATGATTATTTTCAACAATGGCGGAAACGGAAGTCAGACAGGCGATTTAACAATCAACGGAATGAACAAGATTTACGAAAACGGTACTTGGTCTGATTATAACGTTTAATACGCTCATTTGTCTCACTTTATAAATATAAGAAAGAATCCTCCGAATTTTATTCGGAGGATTCTTTTATCTGATAGAAATTGCAAGTAAAATAATTGATGAAATATTACATTTAATCGAAATAAGAGTTTTATTATTGTAAAACAGAAAAATATATGATATACTAATAAACTAAGAAAGTGCAGAGTTGAATAAGTTTGCGATAATTCGCAGTATTTCAATATTGAAAGAGGGCTTTGTTTTGAGAAAGCTTGCGCAAAGAACTGAAGCTGTAGTAAGCCTTAGTGCTATTGAACACAATATTAAAAATATCAGAAGCCGTCTTGACAAGGACGTTGAAATAATGGCTGTTTTGAAGGGTGACGGCTACGGTCATGGCGAAAAAGGCATTTATCCGACCCTGAAAAAATGTGGTGTTGAAAGATATGCCGTTGCAGTTTGGGAAGAGGGTGCTTCGCTTCGCAAGGCAGGTGCGGTTGAGCCAATACTTTTGCTTGGCGATACCTGTGACGGTCAGCTTGAAAACCTTATTAAATACAATCTAACACCTACTATATTTTCTCTTGATACGGCAGAAAAGCTGAATTTGCTTGCAAAATGGAGCGGTGTTGTTCAGCCGATACACATCAAAATTGATACAGGTATGAGCAGAATAGGTTTTCCTGCGAACGATTCTGCAATTCCGATTATTAAAAAAATAAATGAAATGGAAAACCTGAAAATAACAGGTGCGTTTACTCACTTTTCACGTGCTGATGAAAACGACGGCAAAAGTGCAACAGAGCAGTTTAAACTGTATCTTGATATGATTGCAAAGCTTGAAAAAGAGGGAGTAGAAATCCCGTGTAAGCACGTTGCAAACAGTCCTGCAATTCTTCTTCGCCCTGAAACACAGCTTGACGCCGTAAGAGCAGGAGATATTCTTTTTGGGCTATGTCCGATTGATGAGGATGAATGGTTCAAAGAAGATTTTCGGCAGGTGATGAGTTGGTATACGTATGTAGTTATGGTAAAAGAAGTCCCTGAAGGAACAGAGGTTGGCTATGGCGGAACGTTTGTAACGAAAAGACCGACCAAAATTGCTACAATTCCCGTTGGCTTTGCCGACGGCTACAGCAGACGGCTGTCAAATATCGGCAAGGTTATGATAAATGACAAAGAAGCGCCGATTATCGGCAGAGTATGTATGGATCAGTTTATGGTTGATGTCACAGACATAGGCGATGTGAAGCGCGGAGATACTGTTGCGCTGCTTAATGACAAACTAAGTGTATTATGGATGGCTGATTTGCTCAATACTAATGTTGACGAGATTGTATGCGGAATTTCAAAGAGAGTTCCACGAATTTATGAAGTTGAGTGTCTTAACGATTAATTCGGCATATAACACATTATGAAATCCGGGCAAAAACACGTTTTTAATTTAATCATTTGATAAAAAACAGGAGTGGTATAAAATGGCAGATAAGGGATATATTTTCAGAGTATTAAAGAACGCAAGCTTCGGCAAAATGAAAAAGGCAATAAAGGATGTACACGAAAGATCGGGCAAAAACAGCGTTGGTATTTTCTTTGATATGCTTTGGTGCGCAAAGCGCTACGGTGCAGGCTACTATGATTACGAGATTTTTGCATTCTATAATCTCAACAAAGAACAGCGTAAAACGTTCGTCACACGTCTTATCAGCAAAAAGCTTAATATGTTTATGAATGATACCGAGTATGCGCATTTTTTTGACAACAAGGACGAGTTTAACGAGCTTTTCAAGGATTATATCGGCAGAGGATACCTCCAGATGGACAAGTCGTCAAAAGAGGATGTCAAAAAATTTGTTGAATCAAGGGAATACCTTTTCTGCAAAATGCAGGACAAGGAGTGCGGTATCGGCTGTGAAAGACTTAAGGTAAGCGATTTTAAAAATTTTGACGAGCTTTACAAATATCTTGTTGACAAGGGATTTTGCACAATTGAGGATAACATCAAACAGCATCCTGCGCTCTCAAAGCTTTATCCCAACGCTGTAAACAGTATGCGTGTAATCACTATTCTTGACAACGACAAGGTTCCGCACTGCGTTTATATTGTTCAGAAAATGGGAAAGGGAGGCAGTGTTGTAGATAACAACTGTTTGTTTACTCCTGTTGACATTGAAACAGGCAAGATGAAATATCCTGCTCATTCGGGTGATACAACAAAGGGCATTATTTACACCGAGCACCCCGACACTCACGTGAAGATTCAGGGATACCAGCTTCCGTTTGTTAAAGAAGCTGTTGAGATGTGCCTTAAGGCGGCTCAGATTGTACCTCAGATAAGATATATCGGCTGGGATGTAGCAATTACTCCCGATGGACCTGCAATAATTGAGGGCAATACCTACTGTGCTCATGACTTCTGGCAGCTTCCGCCTCATACCCCTGACAAAATAGGAATGCTCCCGACAATTAAAAAATACGTTCCTGATTTTACCTACTAAAACTTTAAGGGGCAGGCATAAAATGCCTGCCCCTTTATAATGAACATCCTCAGCCAAAAGCTTATTTTCAGTGACAGTTACTCAATTATCAGCAACCGCAACCGCAGCTGTTGTTGTTTTCACAACCGTTGTTGCCGCAGCAGCAGAGGATGATGATAAGAAGAATAATCCAAGTGCAGCAATTGCCGTTTCCGTTTCCGAAAAAGTTACACATACGCTTTCCTCCTTTCGTTTACAATACCATACTATTACAAAATTCAAAAACGGTTACATTGTTTTGAATTAATAAAAAATATTTTATAAATTTTTTAACTATTATTAGTAAAAATTTCCGTTATTCACACAGTCAACACAAATAAGTATTATTATAGTGATAAATTCAAGAAAAAAGATTAAAAATTGTTTATATTTGCTTTCAAAATTGTAACTTTTTGCTGCTTATGCAATCTCTATAAAAAAATTAAAGAAAAATTGTAAATAGAGGTTGATTTTTTTCTCGTTTTTGTGTAATATGTATATGAGAGAGATTGTATTTTATTTAAAGATTACAGTCACAGTATATTATAATATTAATTGCGGAGAAAAAGAGGTAAATATCATGTCAAACAGATTATTTCAGGGTATTGTACACCAGATGAAAGATGCAATTGACAGAACAATCGGCGTTATTGATGAAACTTCGGTTGTTATTGCATGTTCGGAGCTTGGAAAAATTGGCGAAGTAAACGAAAGCATCAACTCCGAAACACTCAGTTCAACTGCTCCATTTGTTATTAACGGCTATACATACAAGTCATTTGGCAGCAACGCTAAGTATGACTATGCAGTTTTTGTACAGGGTACTGACGAATATGCTCAAAAGTATTCACAACTTCTTTCTGTTTCATTTGCGAGCATCAAGCAGTATTATGATGAAAAGTATGACCGTTCAAACTTTATTAAGAATGTAATTCTCGACAACATTCTTCCCGGCGACATTTACCTTAAAGCAAGAGAACTTCATTTCAACAGCGAGGTTTCCCGCGTTTGTCTGCTTATAAAAATTGTTTCAAAGACAGATGTATCGGCTTATGACATAATTCAGAATCTTTTCCCTGACAAGTCAAAGGATTTTGTCATCAATATTAACGAGGCTGAAATTGCTCTTGTTAAAGAAATCAAGGCTGACACAGAAAGCCGTGACCTTGAAAAGCTTGCAAGCTCTATTTCCGACACACTTTCAAGCGAGTTTTACACTCACTGCGTTGTCGGTATCGGTACAACTGTTACAGGTATCAAGGATCTTGCACGTTCATTTAAAGAGGCTCAGTCTGCTCTTGAGGTTGCAAAGGTATTTGATACAGAGCGCACAATCGTAAGCTATGACAATCTCGGCATTGCACGTCTTATCTATCAGCTTCCTACAACTCTTTGCGAGATGTTCCTTAAGGAAGTGTTCAAGCGCGGCTCAATCGAAAGCCTTGATCAGGAAACTCTCTTTACAATCCAGCGTTTCTTTGAAAACAACCTCAACGTTTCCGAAACCTCACGTAAGCTGTTTGTTCACCGTAACACTCTTGTTTACAGACTTGAAAAAATTAAGAAGCTTACGGGTCTTGATCTTCGTGAATTTGAGGACGCTATTGTATTCAAGGTAGCTTTGATGGTTAAGAAGTATCTTAACGCAAGTCCTACAAAATATTGATAATTAATTTTATTGAATCGTTTTAACAAGTTGGGGTGTATTTAAATATAATTTATATACGCCCTTGTTGTTTTTATTACGATATTCAGTAAATGCTTTTAGCACAAACCCCAAATAAGGTGAAATTATGATTGATTTTGAAAATGTATCTAAGACGTACCCAAACGGTACTCATGCGCTTTACGACGTATCTTTACATATTGATAAAGGTGAGTTTGTTTTTATCGTAGGTTCTTCGGGTGCAGGTAAGAGTACGTTTCTGAAACTTATTATGCACGAGGAAACTCCCACTTCGGGAGAAATTGTTATCAACGGCAAAAAGACTTCTAAGGTCAAGCGCAGAGAGGTGCCTTATCTTCGCCGTCATATGGGCATAGTTTTCCAGGATTTCAGACTAATTGAAAAGATGAATGTTTTTGATAACGTAGCCTTTGCAATGAGAGCAGTGGGTAAAAGTACTGCTGTTATTAAAAAAAGAGTACCTTATGTGCTTGACCTTGTCGGATTGAAAGACAAAATGCAGGACAAGCCCAGTGAACTTTCGGGCGGTGAACAGCAGCGTGTAAGTTTGGCAAGAGCGCTTGTAAATAATCCCGAAATCATTGTAGCAGACGAACCTACGGGTAACGTTGACCCCGAGATGTCGCATGAGATTATTGAGCTTCTTAATGAAATTAACGCAAAGGGCACAACAGTACTTGTTGTAACTCATGAGCATGAACTTGTACGCGAGTTCAATCAGAGAGTGATTACAATTGACCACGGAAGAGTTATAGGCGACACAAAGGATAAAAGTGCCGGCATACGTTATTCCGATGATGATTACGCCGGTTATGATGAATATGATGATGCTCCGCAGTATCCCGATAATGCGGTTGTTCTGCCCGACTGATTTGCTCGGACAAATACAGTTTGAAAGGATAATGTTATGAAAGGCTTTGGCTATCTGGCAAAGGAAGGCTTGAAAAACGTATGGAGCAACCGTATAATGAGTATCGCTTCTGTATGTGTACTTGTAAGCTGTCTTGTTCTTACAGGTGCGGCGGCACTTTTTTCAATAAACGTTGCTCAGGTCGTTGATTCGGTTGGTGATTCAAACGAAACGACTGTTTATATTAAATCAGACGTATCACAGCTTGAGGCTGTTTACATAGGAAAAGACATTGAAAAGGTTAGTAATGTAGCCTCGGCTACCTTTTATTCAAAAGATGAGGCTTTTCAGCAGTATAAGGAAGAACTCGGAGATGAGCTTTTTAACAAAATTGAAGACCGAAACCCTCTTCCTGACGCTTTTATTGTGGTAATGGACGATTTGTCACTGTATGATGAAACCGTTGCTAAGATAAAAAATATTGATGGTGTTGACAGTATCAACGACCACAGAGAGCTTGCTAAAAAGCTTACAGACATCAGCAATCTAGTAAACATAATTTGCATAGGCGTTGTAGGCGCACTAATGATTATTTCAATTTTCATCATTGCTAATACAACCCGAGCAACTATGTATTCAAGAAGATTTGAAATCAGTATTATGAAGTCAGTAGGCGCAACAAACTCGTTTGTTCGTATGCCATTCCTCATTGAGGGTATGGTAATCGGCTTTATTTCTGCCGCCGTTTCAACGGGTGGAATTGCACTTTTATATGAAGCTGTTATGAGTGCAATCACAAGTATGATTCCGTTTACATATATTCCTCTTACAAATGTAATTCTCTATGTTGCCGTTGCTTTTGTAATAGCAGGTGTAGTAATAGGTTTCTTTGGAAGCTTTATTTCAATTCGTAAGTATCTCAAAAAAGAAGGTAATGAAATTCTCGGCTGGTAATCCGTGAAAGGAGAAAAGTAATGAACAGATTAAAAAGAATTATGTGTGCTCTTTTAAGCGTTTGTCTTATTTCAATGCCTGTAGCACTTTCAGCCGCTTCGGCAGGTGCAGAAAGCATTGATTCATTGCAGCAACAGCTTCAGGAGCTTGAACAGAAAAATCAGGAATATCAGGATGTTCTTGATAAAACTCAGTCTGATATTGACGAAAAAGAAGAGTACAACGAGGCTCTTGTCAGCAAAATTGAAGTCCTTGATGACAAAATTGCTCTCACAAGAGAATCAATAAGCGACCTAAATGACAGTATCGAAGCAAAACAAAAGGACATTGACAAGGCAAATGAAGATATTGACGGTCAGCTTGATACTCTCTGTGAGCGTTTAAGAACAGTTTATATGGCAGGTAATGCAAGCGATATTGAGATTATCTTCGGTGCAAAGGATTTTTCTGATTTTATCGATAAGGTTTCCATTATTAAGACTCTTTCAAGCTATGATAAGGAGCTCATAGATGGAATTAACGTAAAGCTTGAAAAGATTTCGGAGCAGAAAACAGTTCTTGAAGAGGACAAAGCAGAGCTTGAGAAGAAAGAAGCTTCTCTTGAAGATGACCAGACTGAACTCAATGAACTTCTTGAAGAAAACGAGGACATTCTCCGCAACCTTTATACATCGAATAATAATGCTAAGAGTGCGCTTGAAGATGCGGCTGCACAAAGTGCTGAAATTGAAAATCAGATAAAAGCATATTATAAGGCACAGCAGGAAAAAGCCGCTCAGAACAATAATAACGGCAATCAAAACGGTGGCGGAAACTCAGGGGGGGCGCCTTCAAACGACAACCCGGGCGGCGGTTCATCTACTCCCGTGCAGCCCGAAACCCCGTCGGTTACTCCTCCGTCCGGCTCAGGCTTTACATGGCCTGCACCCGGAGTTTACTTAATCACTGCTCCATATCAAGAGTACAGAGGTTCTTATAATCACGGCGGTGTTGACATTGGAACACCAATGGGTACTACTATTGTTGCGGCTGACAGCGGTACTGTAATTGCAGTAAATAACAGTTGTCCTCACAACTGGGGTAAAAGCTATTACGATGGCTGTGGCGGCGGCTACGGTAACTATGTGTTTATTGACCACGGCAACGGCAAGCTTACTATTTACGGACACCTTACAAATGCAATTGTAAGTACAGGTCAGCATGTTTCAAAGGGTCAGACAATCGGTTATTCAGGTTCAACAGGTAATTCAACAGGACCTCACCTCCATTTCGAGTGCCAGTATAACGGTGCTAAGTACGACCCAATGTCTGAATTTTAAATTATAATTGAATTAAGTAAAAATCCGAAAGTATTTGTGCTTTCGGATTTTTTATTTGTATATATTATTAATCAATAAAACATGAAAAACCATTGTAAGTTTCATGTCGGATGAATTAACAGCACTATTTTATGTAAATTAAAATAATTAATAAGGATTTATAAGGTAAAATGTAAATAATTTAGAAAAATAAAAAGAATAGGCGATTTTTTGTAAAAATATAGGCAAAAATATTGACATAATTATAGCTTTTTGCTATAATAATATCATCAAATAATTTTATATTTGCGTTAAACTTTGTATAAATATGACAAAACTTTTTGAGGACGTTACAAGTATTCAAAAAAGACAAGCAGATATAATTAGTTAATAGTATGCGTAGTCATTAACAGATCTTCAAAAGCTGATAAATTAACATTATTTTAGGAGACGATACTATGAAAAAACTAATTTCAATTATTATGGCAGTAATGCTTGTATTTTCTGTGTCGATGACAGCATTTGCCGCTGAAAGAGAAGCTACTCCCGATACTTCTGACTTTGAATATCAGGTTAAGGAAGCAGTGGTTAAGAAATTCTATGAAGGGCGAAAAGGATTTGATGTTACAGCTGATGATATTTATTTTATATGTTCGGCTACATTAAGTGACGGCAGATTTTATTTTAGCTTTGTTGCTGACGGAGTGTTGCATCCTGCTGTGTTTTATGAAGAAACTATAGGTGATTATTATTATTACCACAACTGTGGAGAAGAAGTTTATCTGTATAATAACGGCGATGTTATCGAAATTAACGATGCTTATGAAGCTGGTATAATCAACGATGATATTCTTGCTGAACTTTCCGCTTTTGGTTATTTTGGTATTGTGCCAATGAATCCTGCTGAATCCGAGCCTGTAACACAACCTCAAACGGAAAATATTGAAGCAACCAAAGAATCTGCAACTCAACCGCAGATGGATAATACAGATGCAACTTCTGCAACAAAAGCAGTACCGTCAAATTCTATATCTACAATTGACACACCGTCAAATGTTAAATCAAACGGCACTGTTCAGACAGGTCAGAACAATTTTGCGATTCTTACATTATTAATTGTAATGGCTCTTGCAGGTGCTGCGGCTACATTTTCTAAGTATGCTTATCGCAAGTGAATTTGCATTTAATTAATACTTAAATTTTGTACCCTCGCATATACTTTTACTAAGTATTTATGCGGGGGTATTTTTTTGATTACATCACTTTCTTTAAAGCTTCCCGAAAAGCAAAAGGGAATAAAAAGGCTTTTTCATATTATAAAGAACGACAAGGTTGAGGTTGAAGTAAAAAAGGCGAGAGGAGTTCGAGTTAAGCAGGTTACATATACAAGCTACAGCGGAAAAATCAGGCTTGATAAAATAGACAGCATAATAGGCGCACAACGCAATCACCTGTTGTGTTCGCCTACGCTGAAATTTCCTGAGAACAGCGGATACAGACGCTTTTTTTCAAATGCATATTCACAGCGCCTTTGCACCAATATGGCATTAAGCGCAATTGAGGGGTGCGTTCGTCCCGAAATGCTTAAGGTGGGAATCTATGACCCTGACGGCGACTCTCACGATATTTTGTTTCACATTCTTAAGCATTGTTCGGACGTTAAGGTTGTTACAAACGATTTTGAATCGTATCAGTATGAGCTTGAAAGAGCAATGGACGAACTTGGGGCTTCTGCCGTAGTTACGCAAAACATTTCAGATTTGTGCGACTGTATGTTTGTAATTGCCCCTTGCGTGATTGAAGAAAAACTTCCGCTCAAGCAGGAAACTCTTGTTCTGACCACAGGTTGTCCGAAGGTGCCGTCAAGCGGATTGGTCTATTATAAATATCATCTGCGAATGCCAAACGGTTTTGACCTTTTAAAACCGAAGGATTTTGACGAAGAATACTTTTGTTCTGCACTCTACACACTTGCTTCACAGCATGAGCTTGGCTCAATTGTGCCTTTGCTTTGTCGAAATTATTCCTCCTCACAAACGGTAAAATCACTTTGTGTGTATCTCAATCGTTTTGCTTGACAAGAGGTGCGAAAACGCATATAATAAATCTATATGCAGTTTTTTATGCACATTAATTGCTAATATGAAAGGACGATATTAAAATGGCAGCTAAACCTACAATGCTTACTGCGGAAGGTCTTAAAAATCTTGAAGAGGAACTTGCACAATTACAAAATGTAAAACGCAAGGAAATTGCAGAAAAAATCAAAGTAGCTCGTTCATACGGCGACTTGTCCGAGAACAGCGAATATGATGACGCTAAAAACGAACAGGCAATTATGGAAGCAAGAATTGCAACTATTGAGGCAATTCTTAAAACTGCCGTAATTATAGATGAATCCAACACTTCAAATGAGCACGTTCACCTTACATCTGTTGTTACAATTGAGATGATTAAAACAGGAAGACAGTGTAAGTACAAGATTGTCGGCTCGGGTTCAAATGAAACTAACCCCAGAGAGGGCAAAATTTCTGACGAATCGCCTATTGGCAGAGCTCTTATGGATAAGAGCGTAGGCGATGTTGTTGAGGTTGAAACTCCCGGTGGAATACAAGCAATTAAGATTATTGAAATTTCTAAATAAGAATTAAATTAACGGAAATAGCTATAAGGCTTATTTCCGTTTGATTTGCAATTGAAGGGAATGTTAATATGAGTCAGAAGCCCCAGCAGGCTAATACAAGCGATGTAATAAAGGTAAGGTATGATAAGCTTGACGCACTCAGAGAGGCAGGCAGAGATCCGTTTGTAATTACAACAAGCGACCGTGATACACTTACCGAAACAATAAAGAATAATTTTGAAGAATACGAAAACAAAGACGTATGTGTGGCAGGCAGACTGCTTTCAAAGCGCGGCAAGGGCAAGGTTTCATTTATGGACTTGCACGATCGCAGCGGCAAAATTCAGATATTTGCTAAGTTCGACGATTTGGGCGAAGAAGAATACAGCTTCCTCAAAAAGTGGGATATTGGCGATATAGTTGAGGTTAAGGGCTTTGTTTTCAAAACTCAGATGGGCGAAATTTCTGTTCATGCAAAGGAAGTAAAGCTTCTTTCAAAGTCACTCAAGCCGCTTCCGGAAAAGTATCATGGACTTACAAACACAGATCTTCGTTACCGTCAGCGCTATGTTGACCTCATTATGAATCCTGAGGTTAAGGATACATTTGTTAAACGTTCAAAAATCATCAGCAGTATCCGCAGATACCTTGATTCACAAGGGTTTATGGAGGTTGAAACTCCTATGCTCGTTTCAAATGCAGGCGGTGCGTCGGCTCGTCCCTTTGAAACTCACTTCAATGCTCTTGACGAGGATTTAAAGCTTCGTATTTCACTTGAGCTTTACCTAAAGCGTCTTATTGTAGGCGGACTTGAAAAGGTTTACGAAATCGGCAGAGTATTCCGCAACGAGGGTGTTGACACAAGACATAATCCTGAATTTACTCTTATGGAGCTTTATCAGGCTTATACAGACTATAACGGTATGATGGATTTGACCGAAAATCTTTACCGCCACGTTGCACAAGAGGTTCTTGGTACAACCAAAATCACATATAACGGCGTTGAAATGGACTTAGGCAAGCCGTTTGAGAGAATTACAATGCTTGACGCAGTCAAGAAGTATTCAGGTGTTGACTTCAACGAAATCCACTCTGATGAAGAGGCAAAAGCTATAGCCAAAGAAAAGGGCGTTGAGTTTGAGAACAGACATAAGAAGGGCGATATTCTTAATCTGTTCTTTGAGGAATTTGCCGAGGAGCATATGATTCAGCCAACATTTGTAATGGATCATCCGATTGAAATTTCTCCGCTTACAAAGAAAAAGCCCGAAAATCCTGATTACGTAGAACGTTTCGAGTTCTTTATGAACGGCTGGGAAATGGCGAATGCTTATTCAGAGCTTAATGACCCGATTGACCAGAGGGAACGTTTTAAGGCGCAGGAAGAACAGCTTGCACAGGGCGACGAGGAAGCTAATACAACCGATGAGGACTTTCTCAATGCACTTGAAATCGGTATGCCTCCGACAGGCGGTATAGGCTTTGGTATCGACAGAATGACAATGCTTCTTACCGATTCCGCCGCAATCCGCGATGTGCTCCTTTTCCCGACAATGAAGTCCTTACCGAACGAAAAAGGCTAAAAAGCCCGTATTTATGCGGGTTTGCGGACTTGGCAAGACGCCGAAAATTACATCTTTACATCAAACTTACATCAAATTGTGCATAGATTTGTGCAGAGATGAAAAAATCGCATAATTTTCAGTGTTGTGATTCTAATTAAGGACAAATAAAATTTAATATTATACAAAGAGGCGTTTTTAAGTTACCCCTGTGGTACGGCTGGTGCTGTACGGTAACTTAGAAGCGCTTTTTTTTGGAGGTCATATGAATACAACAAAGATTATATTGAAAAAACTTGTTTTATTCTCTGTCCCACTTATTTTAAGCGGATTGTTACAGCAACTGTTCAACTGGGTTGACGCATTGATTGTAGGAAATATTATCGGCGAAAAAGCACTTGCAGGTGTTGGTACAACAACATCAATTTATAACTTGTTTGTTACTGTTATTGTCGGTTTCACCTCAGGCTTATCGGTTTTGTTTGCTCAGCAATATGGCAGAGGAGAAGAAGAAAAAAACGGGAAACTGTTATCTGCCTATTCATTACTGCTCGGAATTGTCTTTCTTATTATTTCACTTTCGGGGGCTATATTAACAGTACCGATTTTAAGAGTGCTTAATACTCCAACTGACTTGCTTGAGTATGCGAGGGAATATCTTTTTGTTATATTTATTGGCGTTCCATTTCTTGCGATTTATAATACATATTCCGCAGCACTTCGTGGTGTTGGAAATAGCAAAGTTCCGTTCATATCCGTATTGATTTCCTCTGTAATTAATGGTGTGTTTGATTATGTTTTTATAGGTATATGCGGATTTGGTGTGTGGAGTGCCGCTGTTGCAACAGTAATTTCACAGATAGTGATGACGGTATATATTATTATTTTTACTGCAAGACATTATCCGTCGTTAAGTTTTTCTAAATCTCATATGAAAGAATGGCAAACTACGATAAAAAGCGGAGGAAAATATGCACTTCCTCCTGCCGTTCAAAGCAGTGTAACATCCGTTGGAAATATCTTCTTACAGAGATTTATGAACACTTTCGGAGAACAAACTGTTGCAGCAATTACTACTGCGTATCGTGTTGACTCTGTTTTATTGCTGCCAATCGTCAATTTCAGCACGTCAATATCGACCATTGTGGCGCAGGAAACAGGAGCCGGTAATGAAAAAGCTGCGAAAAAGGCATTTCAACTCGGCACAGTAATGATGGCAGTTATGTCGGTCGGATTGACGGGAGTAATCATACTTACCGGAAGAACGCTTCTTTCAATGTTTGGTTTGACAAGTGATTCCGTAGCAATCGGGGATGAATTTTTCAAAACAATATCACTGTTTTATGTCATTAATGGAGTTGCGATGAGCATAAAAGGGTATTTAGAGGGAACTTCCGATATGCTTTTTTCAGGAATAATGGGAATTTGTTCACTGGGAGTTCGTATCGTATGTTCTTACTTGTTTGAGGGTGTTTTTGACAATATGGTAATTGCATATGCCGAAGCGTTTTCGTGGGTTTTCTTATTGCTTGTATTTATAATGAGATACCTATCGAAAAGAAGAAAAATAAGAGTAAATTGATAAATTGAACCCTTTGAGAGAGGAGAAATCTTTTCTCGAAGGTTTTTTCCTATTTATACGGATATTCACAAACTACAAGAAAAAGCCGAAACTTCATATAATCTAATCATAGAAGAAATGGAGGTTTTAATATGAGCAACAGTTTAGCAGCTATGCGCCCGGAACTTGTGCGTGAATGGTCAGACCGCAATCTTCCACTTACCCCGGATAAAATAACCTATGGCTCAAACAAAATCGTTTTCTTGACTATCTGAAGAACACGCCGAAAGCACAAAACTGATATCCGATATTTGCAGTAATGGTTGGTACGGGGTTAGGGGTTGGTGAAGTAACCGGATTATAGCAGCTGCGCAAATCACCCGTTCAACGGGTGGTTTTGATTATGATAATAAACTGAGTGATAGGGGTGACGGCGAGGTGTGGACTTTTGTGCTGATGACGGCACTGACAAATTTCATTGCGATGCACACCGCTTATTTTGCATTAATATTAATGTATTTGGCTTTTAATTTTGAATAAAGAATTTTTTGACTGCTGTACAGTCCGTAATATCCGCTCAGCATATAACTTACGGCGCTTGCAATTCCAAAGAATATCAACCCCTGTGAACCGAAAACCTCCACACTTAAAAGTATTGAGGCAATCGGGCAGTTGATAACTCCGCAGAAAAGGGAAATCAGTCCTATAGCCGCACCGAACGACGGGTCAAGTCCCAAAAGGCTTCCGAAAACACAGCCGAAGGTTGAACCGATAAACAATGTGGGTACAATTTCGCCGCCTTTGTATCCGCAACCGATTGTAACGGCAGTGAAAATTATTTTCAGAATAAATGCCTCGGGCTTTGCATTCCCGTAGATTGCATTTTCAATTATCCCTGAGCCTGCGCCGTTATAGTCACGACAGCCAACCGCAAAAGTCAGCGCAACAATAATTACACCGCCTGTGATAATTCGCAGGTATTCGTTTTTTATCAGCCTTTTTGCCCACTTTTGTGTTTGCCGCATAGTTACGCAAAAAATAATGCTTACAACAGCGCAAGCGGCGGCAAGCCCGATAACCTGAACAAGTGAAATAAAATTAAGATTCGGAATTGCTTTGCCGATGTCAAAGTGCAGGGGAGTCGCACCGAGGTGGATTGAAACAAAGTACGCTATTATCGCTGAGGTAAAGCAGGGAACAAGCGCAGAGTAGTATGCAACGCCGACGCTGATTACTTCAAGCGCGAAAAATGCGGCGGCGATAGGTGTACAGAAAAGCGAGGCGAAAAGACTGCTCATTCCGCACATAACCGCAACGTGAGTATCGCTTTGTCCAAGGTGCAGAATTCTGCCGGTAATAGTTCCCAAACTACCGCCGAGCTGTAGTGCTGCACCCTCTCTTCCTGCCGAACCGCCCAGAAGGTGAGTGATAATAGTGCTTATAAATATCAGCGGAGCAATAACAAACGGAACGTGGTTTTTACTTCGTATTGACTCCAGGACACAGTTTGTGCCGGGGTCGTTTTCAATTCTGCACAGCTTGTACAGAAATACAATCAGCACACCGCCTAAAGGCAACAGGAAAATAAGATACCACAGACTGCTGTCAATACTGTTTGCATATTTTATGCAAATGCTGAAAAGTGATCCTATTGTACCTCCGACGAGTCCCGTTGCCGATGCAATAAAAAGCCACTTTACAAATGCCTTTACGTATTGCCACGCAGAAGTCATTTTATGTTTTATAAGTCCTTTAATTTTGTTCAACTGTACCGCCTCTTTTTCACGATTATTTTACCACATTTGTATTAATTTTACAATTCATAGTTTTTGGTAGCTGAGGTTCAGCTGATTCGGAAAATTAATGTTGAAAATCATAGGATAAAATGATATAATAATTATAATTATGCAATAATATGTAAGCTGATATTGAAAAGAGGATAAAAATGGCTATTAAGGTTACACTTTTGATGCACACTCCGAATCCAGAACAAACTGTTGCAATGGCGGCAAAGCTTTGTTATTCACCGTCGGGAATTGAAGATATAAGAGAGGGACTTACCGAAGAAAAAACAGCTTCGTTTATCAATATGCTTTCCGACCTCGGACACGCAAGTCCGACAGAGCACGCAGTGTTTACATTTGGAATTGAGGGAATTTCTAGAGCTTGCTCTCATCAGCTTGTGCGCCACAGAATCGCTTCTTACAGTCAGCAGTCACAGCGCTATGTTGACGGAACTAAGTTTGAATTTGTAACTCCTCCTGAAATTGCAAAAAATGAAAAGGCGTTAAGTGCATATAATAAGGTGATTGCGCTTCAGGCTGACGCCTACAAAGAAATAAGAGATGCACTTGCCGCAGGATATATCAAGGATTATTGCAAAGAATGTGGAAATGATATTGACGGAAGTGATCAGGAAATTATAGAAAAGTTCAGAAATGAGAACAAAAAGCAGTGCTCTGCCTTCATAAAAAAGGCAAACGAGGATGCTCGTTTCATTCTTCCGAATGCTTCCACAACTAAAATTGTCTGCTCATTCAACGCACGCAGTCTGCAAAATTTCTTTGCACACCGCTGCTGTAACCGTGCACAGTGGGAAATTCGTGAGGTAGCAGAACAGATGCTTTTGCAATGCCTTGAAGTTGCGCCTAATCTGTTCAAAAATTGCGGACCTTCCTGCCTATTCGGACCTTGTCCCGAGGGTAATATGTGTTGTGGCAGGCAAAAGGAAATGCGCCAAAAATACGGCAAAGCATAAATAGCTTTTGTAAAGCAGTAAAATTTAATTGTTGATTGAATTTATATTTTTTCTAAGGTATTTTAAATATTACAACTGATAAATAGGTGTTAATATGAAAAGCAAAATTATTGTAATTGAAGGACTTGACGGAAGCGGAAAGGCTACTCAAACCAAGTTGCTTGCCGAAAAGCTTAAAAGCAGAGGTTTAAACGTAAGAAAGCTTGAATTTCCCGATTATGCAAGTCCAAGTTCTGCTCTTGTAAAAATGTATCTTGGCGGTGACTTCGGCGATAATCCCGAGGATGTAAACGCCTATACTGCCTCGGCATTTTACGCTGTTGACAGGGCGGCAAGCTACTTGCAGCACTGGAAAAAGGACTATGAACAAGGATTCTGTATTCTAAGCGACAGATATGCAACTTCAAATATTATCTACCAGATGTCGAAGCTTGATGACAGTGAACGTGACTCTTTTATTGAATGGCAGGGCGATTTTGAATACGAAAAGCTCGGAATACCGAAGCCTGATGTTGTAATTTACCTTGATGTAGAGCCGTGCGTTTCACAAAAACTTATGGAAAAACGCTACGGCGGTGATGTTTCAAAAAAGGATATTCACGAAAAAAACCTCAAATATCTGCTTGAATGCAGAAGAAGTGCGCTTTATGCGGCTGAAAAATGTTCATGGCGCATAATCAACTGCTGTGAAAACGGCGAAATTAAGACTATTGAAAAAATTTCAGAAGAAATTGACAAGGCGGTATCAGATATTTTATGCTGAACTTTAAGTTGATTGAAAAAACACAGATTGAAGAATTTAAAAAATATTACGATTACTCTATTGCCTTAGGCTGTGACATTAACTTGCTCAACGCTTACCTCTGGCGAAATGAGTACAATATAAATTTTGCAGTTTACGATGATACGCTCATTAAGGCGTATTTCAAAGATGACGGTAGCCTTTGGGGTTACTGTATGCCAACGGGCAAGAAAGTCAGGGGCGCTCTTGAGGAAATTTTTGCCGATGCATATGAAAGGGGCCAAAAACCGTTTATTGTAATGCTTACAAACGGACAGAAAGCAATGCTTGAGTCAATTTTTCCGTCCAGGTTTACTTTTGAGCGTTCTCCTGAAAATCAGGATTATATCTACCTGACCGAAGAGCTTGTAACGCTTCGAGGTAAGAGATTTCACGCAAAGCGAAATCATATTTCAAAGTTTTACAAAACATACAATAATACCCGTTTTGAAACGATAGACGATAATAATAAATCCGACGCTTTAAAGGTTGTTGTTGACTGGTACGCAGAAAACGGCATTCCGACTGATGAAAACAACGAGATAAAGGCAATTTGCGAGAGCCTTGAAAATATGAAAGATTTCAATATGCAGGGCGCTGTTTTGTATGTTGAAGATAAACCTGTTGCAATGACGCTCGGCAGTGAGATTTCTCCTAATGTTTATGACATAAATTTTGAAAAGGCACTGCGTGAATATGACGGAGTTTATTCGGTGATAAACAATGAGTTTGCAAAAACTCTTACAAAATATAAGTATATAAACAGGGAAGAGGATATGGGACTTGAAGGTTTGAGAAAATCAAAGCTTTCATATAATCCCGTTATTATTCTTGACCGATATAATGCAAGTTTGAAAGATGAAGCTAAATTTTGAAAAAAATAAATTTGAATATATTCCGATTTTAAAAAATCTTTGGCTTGATTCTTTTGGAGAAAAAAGCGAAGCAGTGGATTTGTTTTTTAATCAATGTATTGATTTTACAACAATTTATACCGCAAGCATTGAGGAAAAAACGGTTGCAATGCTGTTTCTGGTTCATTCAACGCTTAATGGAAAAAATGCTCACTACCTTTGCTCTGCGGCAACGTCAAGCGAGTACAGAAACCTCGGAATAATGGGAAAACTCATAGAATTTGCCTTGGATGATTCCCGCAAAAACGGCGATGTTTATTCGCTTCTTTTTCCTGCAAATGATACGCTTTACTCCTATTATGAACGCTTTGGATACAAACCGCTTTGTACGGTTAAAAAAGCAGTTTTTTCAAGAGAAGAGCTAAGGCGGTTTTCTTTGAATAATCAAAACAATTTGACGGATGAAACTTCATATAATTATGAAGAACTGCAAAAGGTATGTTTAAAAGATGATTTTCTTTTGCAGAATAATAATTTTATTTCTTTTGCTTCGGATTATTATTCTCTTTACGATTGCAAAACTGTAAAATCGAATAATTGTTTTGCCCTTGTTGAAGAGGAAAACGGTATAGCAGAGGTGTTCTACTCGATTTACGAAAGCTTGGGTTCGCTTGCGCAGGCGCTTTTAAAAAATACAACTGCAAAGCTGTTTGAATTTACGGTCAAAGCTGACGATAAGTTATATAATAATTACAAAAACGAAAAATACGGGATGATAAAATCTCTTGACAATAACGAAAAAATTCCCGAAAATACCTATATCGGGATAACTCTAAGTTGAAAGGAAATGCGGATATGTTCTATGTTTTTCTTGCAGACGGATTTGAAGAAACCGAGGCAATAGCTACTCTTGACGTAATGCGTCGCGCAAAGCTTGATGTTCTTACAGTTGGGGTAACAGGTGATATGATAACAAGCTCGCACAACGTAACTGTTAAAGCAGACGTTATGCCCGATGCAATCAACCTTGAAAATATAGAGGGAGTTGTACTTCCCGGCGGAATGCCCGGAACACTGAATCTTGAAAAATCCGGCAGCGTAATAAGCTGTGTAAAATATTGTTATGAAAATGATAAAATAGTTGCCGCAATCTGCGCCGCACCGTCAATTCTCGGACATCTCGGAATGTTAAAAGGCCGTAAGGCTACGTGCTTCCCGGGATTTGAAACAGAGCTTGAGGGGGCTTGCTACACTTCCGCTCACACAGAAACAGACGGAAAAATAATAACTGCAAAGGGTGCAGGATGTGCAATAGAGTTCGGCCACGCTATAGTCAGCGCTGCACGCTCAAAGCGTTCTGCGGATCTGGTAACTGAGGCTATGCAATGCCTTTGAATAAAAATATAAGACAGCACAAAAATGAAATTCGTGCTGTCTATAGGCGGATTCGCGCAAATTGTCCGAAAGACGTGAAAAGAGAGCTTGACATAAAAATTACAAAGAAGTTTTTGTCGCTTGAAGAATACAGAAAAAGCAAAACGCTTTTTGCATTTGTTTCAACGCCTATTGAGGTTGATACCTCCTTGATAATTGAAACGACTTTAAAAGACGGCAAACGCCTTGCCGTTCCAAAATGCAGAGATAAGTCGGGGTTAATGGATTTTTACTATATAACCTCCGTAAGCTGTCTTAAAAAGGGAGCTTTTTCGATTATGGAGCCTGACGAAGCGTTATGCGAAAAGGTCAGCGATTATTCAGACGGCTTGTGCATTGTGCCGGGTCTTTGCTTTGACTTTCAGGGTTACAGACTGGGATTCGGCAAAGGTTACTACGACAGATTTCTTGAGAAATTCGGAGGAACAAGCGTTGGAATATGCTATTCACGCTGTATAGAAAAGGAACTTCCAAAAGGTATTTTTGATAAAAACACCGATATTCTCGTCACCGATAAATTTATTAATTATATACACAACGTGTCCGAAAGGAATGATAAATATGAGCCTTGACAACAATAATTTTACTCAGAATAATTTAGAACAGCAAAGACGCCGCAGGGCTGAAAACTTTCACCTTAATATCAGCGATAACTATGATGATGACGGTGAAAACAATTACAGCAAGTCCGAGGAGCTTAATTCGTACAGCGGACAGGATGTAAAAGACAAAATAGCCAAGCAGTCTAAAAATGCACTTAAAAAGAAAAAGAAAGCCGAAAAAAAGGAGCTTAAAGCGAAAAACAAGTACAACCGCCGTTATTTCAGATGGTTTTGGATTATTTCCGTTTTGATTGTCGGGGCAATGCTGTCGGTGTTTATTATAACGGGAATGAATGATTTGCTTGCAATTAACCGCACAGATTCGTCAAAAGTAAAGATTGAAATTCCCGAAAATCCAACGCTTGACGATGTTGCCGAAACCCTTGCAAAGAATAAAATCATTGAACAACCGTCATATTTCAAGATGTTTGCTACAATAACAAAATCAGCCGATGATTTTACACAAGGTACATATGAAATAAGCAAAAATATGGACTATGAGGCTATTATAAATTATCTGTTAAGCTCAAATAACAGAACAGATACTGTAAAGGTAATGATTACCGAGGGTCAGAATGTGCTTGAAGTTGCAAATACGCTAAAGGAAAAAGGTGCTATCAGCAGTACGGACAAGTTTCTTGAGCTTTGCGCTTCCGATAATTTTGACGATGATTTCAGCTTCCTTAAAGAAATCAAAAACAGCAGTGACCGCTATTATAAGCTTGAGGGTTATCTTTATCCCGATACCTATGAGTTTTATAAAAACGAGGACGCTGAAAGCGCTATTTATAAATTCCTGAACAACTATGAAACAAAGATTAACGAAAAGAGAGATGTAAACGGTTATGATAGGCTTATGACCGTGAATAAGCTTATCGAAGAGAGCAACAGCAAATATTCTCTTGACCAGATTATGACAATAGCTTCAATTATTCAGGCTGAGGCGGCTGATGTTGACGATATGTACAACGTATCCTCGATTATTCACAACAGACTGACTGCTGATGCTGATATGGGTGTTTCAAACCTCGGACTTGATTCGACCAAGTTCTATCCGTACAGAAGCGCTGTTGATGTTCCTGACGGCAAGGGTAAAAACTACACCAGCAAGTACGATACTTACTCAAAATCAGGACTTCCCGCCGGTCCAATCTGCAATCCCGGTATGGATGCAATTCTTGCGGCTATCAATCCAAACGATACAAATTATTACTACTTCTGCCATGATAAAGACGGAAACGCATATTACGCTTCCACAATTTATGAGCATGAAGCAAATCTGGAGTATATACAATGATAAGTAAACCTGAAATTTTGTCGCCGGCAGGCGATATGGAGTGCCTTGATTCAGCGCTGAAATTTGGCGCAGACGCAGTTTTTCTTGCAGGAAAAATGTTCGGAATGAGGTCTGCTCCGCAAAATTTTGATAACGCACAGCTAAAGCTTGCGTGCGAAAAGGCACACGATATGGGCAAAAAAATTCACGTTACCTGCAATGTGCTGCCTCGCAATAAAGAGCTTGAATTTCTCCCTGATTTTTTAGCATATGCGCAGGAATGCGGAGTAGACGCTCTAATTATTGCCGATCTCGGTGTTTTTGAGGCAGCAAAGCGTTATGCTCCAAAGGTAGCTCGTCATATTTCAACACAGGCAGGCGTTACAAACTATGCAACGGCTAATATGTTGTACAATATGGGAGCGTCAAGGGTTGTGCTTGCAAGAGAAATTCCGCTTGACGAAATTGCCGAAATGCGTGCAAAAATTCCGCCCGAGCTTGAAATAGAGTGCTTTGTTCACGGAGCAATGTGCGTTTCGTTTTCGGGCAGATGTCTTATTTCAAGCTATATGACAGGCAGGGATGCAAATCACGGCGACTGCGCCCAGCCCTGCCGTTGGAAATATCACCTCTTTGAAGAAAACAGAGAGGGGCAGTATTTCCCCGTTGAAGAAACCTCTGACGGGACATATCTTTACAATTCAAGAGACTTGTGTATGATAGAGCACATTCCCGAGCTTGTAAAAGCAGGCGTTTCGAGCTTTAAAATTGAAGGCAGAGCAAAATCTGCATACTACACGGCGGTAACTACAAATGCTTATCGCCACGCAGTAGATGATTATTTTGAAAATATGTCTGAGAATTACAGGCTTAAGCCGTGGATTAGGGAAGAACTTGAGAAAATCAGCCACAGGGAGTATAACACAGGATTTTATTTCAATCATGAGCCGGGACAGGTTACGGGCAACGGGGGTTATATCCGCCATTACGATGCCGTTGCAGTGTGTGAAAAATCTATTGATGAAGTAACTTCGCTCATTTCACAGCGAAACAAGTTCCTTGTCGGCGATACTCTTGATGTGCTTCCGCCAAGCGGTATTCCGTTTAATGTCAATTGTATTTCACTTAAAAACGAGGACGGAGAGTTTGTTGACAGCGCACCGCACCCTACTCAAAGACTTTATATGCAGTCCGATAAGCCGATTCCTACCGGCTCGGTAATCAGAAAAAAGCGCAATAGTTAAATTGATTTTAATTTTATTCATTATGTTAAAACCCGTTAAGTCGGAGCTTATCGGAAAACGGTTTGACTGTTTGTATAAATAATAAAAAACTGTTGACAACTGAATAAAACAGTCATATAATTTATTAGAAAATAATTTTATTCGGCAATGACGGGATGAGTCGTTTTGAATCCTTTCAGAGAGAAGCTGGCAGGTGCAAAGCTTCAGGTGAAAATTCGGCAGGCTGCCCCTGAGCTCTGTGTGATTAAGCACAGCGTATGCCTGCGTTAAGGGCTTGTAATCCGATGATTACTCAAAGCGGACGCACAGCGTCAATTTGGGTGGTACCGCAGGAATTTCCTGTCCCATATTTTATATGGGGCAGTTTTTATTTTTTTAAAACTGTTGTGAGTGGTATGTTCCGCTCAAAAATAAAAAGGAGAGTATATTATGCAATGGACAGGACTTAATGAACTAAGAGAAAAATTCCTTTCGTTCTTTGAATCAAAGGGCTGCTTAAGACTTCCCAGCTTTTCTCTTGTTCCGAAAGATGACAACAGCCTTTTGCTTATCAACAGCGGTATGGCTCCAATGAAAAAGTATTTTACAGGCGAAATCACGCCGCCCCGAAAGCGTGTGACAACCTGCCAGAAATGTATCCGCACACCCGATATTGAGCGTGTCGGAATTACTGCTCGTCACGGCACATTCTTTGAGATGCTCGGCAACTTCTCGTTCGGTGATTACTTCAAGCACGAAGCAACGGCTTGGGCATGGGAGTTTTTTACAGAGG
This sequence comes from uncultured Ruminococcus sp., assembly GCA_958403905.1. Lineage (GTDB taxonomy): Bacteria > Bacillota > Clostridia > Oscillospirales > Acutalibacteraceae > Ruminococcoides. The sequence goes on along the minus strand of CATXZD010000015.1, from coordinate 22,790 downwards.
TTCTCGAAATGCCTGTTGATAAGCTTTATGTTTCAATTTATCAGGACGACGACGAGGCCTACAAAATTTGGACAGAAGAAGTAGGCGTTGACCCGTCGCACATGGTCAGACTCGGCAAAGAGGACAACTTCTGGGAACACGGTTCAGGTCCCTGCGGTCCCTGTTCTGAAATTTACTTTGACAGAGGCGAGGACAATGGCTGCGGAAGTCCCGACTGCGGCGTTGGCTGTGAGTGTGACAGATTCGTCGAAGTATGGAACCTTGTGTTCACACAGTTTGAAAACGACGGCAACGGCAACTATACACCTCTTGACCATCCCAATATTGATACAGGTATGGGACTTGAACGTCTTGCGTGCGTAATGCAGGGCGTTGATAATCTTTTCCTTGTTGACACTATTCAAAATATTATGAAGCACATTTCTCAGATTACCGGAGTTGAGTATGGCAAAGACGAAAAGAGCGACGTTTCGCTTCGTGTAATCACCGACCATATCCGCAGTACTACATTTATGATCGGCGACGGCGTTATGCCTTCAAATGAAGGTAAGGGCTATGTGCTCCGCAGACTTTTAAGACGTGCCGCACGTCACGGCAGACTTCTCGGATATAAAGAGCCGTTCCTCTATAAGGTATGTGACACGGTAATTAAGGAAAACCTTACAGCTTATCCCGAGTTAAAGGAAAAAGAGGAGTTTATCACAAAGGTTATCAAGGTTGAAGAGGAAAGTTTTGCCAAGACAATCGACCAGGGATTTAAAATGCTCCAGAGTATTATGGAGGACGATGAAATCAAAACATTAAGCGGTGAAGATGCATTCAAGCTCAATGATACCTACGGTTTCCCGATTGATTTAACAAGAGAAATCCTCTCTGAAAAAGGTATTGAAGTTAATGTTGACCGTTTTTATGAGCTTTTAAAAGAGCAGAAAAAACGTTCTCGTGACGCTCGCAAAAACGCAGGTGCAGACGCATGGATTTCCGATACAACAGACCTTTCCGATGTTGCAAAAACCGACTTTGTCGGCTACAGCGAGCTTTCCTGTGATTCAACAGTCCTTGCAATTGTTCGTGACGGTGAAAGAGTTGACAGCGTAACCGAAGGTGAAAGCGCAGTTATCGTGCTCGATAAAACTCCGTTCTATGCTGAAAGCGGCGGACAGATCGGAGATACGGGCTTGCTTGAAAGCGGAAGCTTCACTGCCGATGTTGACGATACAACAAAAGATCCGTCGGGCAGTATTTTCCTTCATGCCTGCACGGTGCAAAGCGGAAGCGTTTCAGTCGGCTCAAAGGTAAGCTCATCAGTTGACGGCGAGCGCCGTGCCGATATTACAAGAAACCACACTGCCGCTCACCTTTTACAATCAGCGCTTCGTGAGGTTCTCGGCAACCATGTTCAGCAGGCAGGTCAGCTTGTTACAGACGCATACTTCCGTTTTGACTTCACTCACTTTGAGGCTATGACCGCAAAGGAACTTATTGAGGTTGAAAACCTTGTAAATAAAAAGATTTTTGAAGCTATTGAGGTTCAGACCCGTGAAATGCCGATTGAAGAAGCCAAAAAACTCGGCGCAATGGCTCTGTTCGGTGAAAAGTACGGCGATGTAGTGCGTGTTGTAAGCGCAGATGATTTTTCAATTGAATTCTGCGGCGGCACCCACGCAAAGAATACTTCCAATCTCGGACTTTTTAAAATCCGTCAGGAGGGTTCTGTTGCCGCAGGTGTAAGAAGAATTGAAGCTTTAACCGGTAACGGTGTCTTGAATTATATCAACATTATGAACGGCACTATTATGGGTGTATGCTCGGCACTTAAAATTTCAAATCCAAAAGCAGTAGTTGAGGGCGCACAAAAGGCAGAAATTCTTATTAAGGGTCAGCAAAAAGAGATTAATGAGCTTAATTCAAAGCTTGCAGTTGCACAGCTTTCAGAGCTTTTTGCAGGCACAGAGATTGAAAACGGCGTAAGAGTTGTTGCTTCGAAGGTTGATAATGCAAATGCAGACGTACTGCGCACAATGTGTGAGCGTGCAAAAGACAGCGCGCCCAAGGTTGTTATTGTGCTTGCAGCGGTGAACGACGGGAAAGTAACTTTTGCAGCTGCTTGCGGTAAAGAGGCTCTTTCACTTGGTGCAAATGCAGGAAAAATTGTTAAAGCAGTTGCACAGGCAGCAGGCGGCAACGGCGGCGGAAAGCCTGATATGGCTATGGCAGGCGCAAAGGACCCCGAAAAAGTTGAATATGCGCTTTCTACCGTAAAAGATACAGTATATTCACTTCTTAAATAATTATGATATTAATTTTTTAAAATTGAATTAATAATAATAGAAATTGTGAAAAACTAACAAATCAACAATCAAAATCTTGTGCAATTAATGATGTTACAATTAAATCAAAAGTATTGAAGTTTTGTTACATTTATTGTATAATAACTTTACTGAGATATTATGTGTATCTCTAAGTTTACGAACAATTTAGGAGGAGATTAAAATGTTCAAGAAAATAGCAAGCCTTGCAATTGCTGCAACAATGATGGTTGGTACAGCAGCAGTTACAGCAAGCGCAGCAGAAGTTGAAGCTGATACAGTAGGCGCTGAAGATTCAGCAGTTGTTTCAGCAGATAATTCATCAGAAGTAGGCGCTGACACTGCTTCAGACACAGTTGGCGCAGGCAGCGTAGTTAAGTTTGACGCTAAAAAGTCAGGTTGGAACCTCGACACAAACAAGAAGTTCTACTGCCATATCTGGAGAGCTGACGGTTCAGGTACATGGCCCGAGTGGCAGACAAAGGCTGAGCAGTGTACTCTTGATAAGGAAACAGGTATTGCTACATATGACCTTTCAAAGACAAAAAATACAATCAGTCCTTCTGACGGAAAAGTTTACTGCGTTATCTTCTCATCTAACACAGGTATGCAGACTTATAACGCAATTATGAGCGGTGCTTGCATCGGCGATACAATGTATTGCACAGGTGAGCAGATTGAAAACCCTGAAGATTCAGAGAAAAAGGCAAATGTAGCTGTTTGGGAGAACAACCCCGACTGCGGTCCTGAAAGAAAAATTACTTCAACAGGTAACATCGTTGGTTCTGCATTCCCCGAAGGCGAAAATGACGTAACACTTCTTGCTACATACCTCATGGCTTACTACAATGACCCTGCTAAGACAGATCTTACTCAGAATCTTCTTGATACTCTTAAGGTTAGCCCCGTTGATGTAATGGGCGTTGTTAAGGCAAGAGTAACTGATGATGACGCTAAGGTTAAAGCAATTGAAGATATTCTCTCTAAGTGCACAGACCCCACCACAGGTAAAAAGACTGATACAAAACAGCTTTCAGAAGTTAAGGCTGGCGGTACAACCAGCAACCTTGGCGGCGGTTCAAGCTCGAACGGCGGTTCAACCGGTTCAGGTTCAAGCTCAGGTTCAGGCACAGGTTCAGTTAAATCCGGTCAGGAAACAACAATCTTCTATGTATTCGGCGGACTTATGCTTTCAGCTGCAGGTGTAGCTTTCCTTGCAAGAAAGAAGAGAGAGGAATAATTCGTTACTGATTATTCGCAGCTTTATATTCACAAATTAGGCGTTGCAGAAAACTGCAACGCTTTTGTGATTTTTTATTTTAATTGCGGCTGCAAAACAGAACAAAAAGCTATTGATTTTCTTATCAATGTGTGCTATAATAATCAAGAATTGCAAGAAGTCATTGCGTGCAATTAAGTGAGCGGCAGGCCCTGTGCGATTGGGGTCTGTGAACCATGTCAGGCGGGGAACCGAGCAGCATTAAGCAGTATTTCTGATGCGATGCAGTAAGTCTGCCGCTTACTTATTTGTACGATTGCCGTTATTTCGGCTGACGGCTTGCATTTTTTGTTGATGCGGAGGTGATTTTTTGTATAGGGTGTTGTATCGCAAATGGCGACCTCAGACTTTTGATGATGTTTCCGGACAGGAGCATATCACTACTACTTTGAAAAACGAGATTGTCGCAGGGCGGCTTAACCACGCTTACCTTTTTACAGGTTCTCGAGGTACGGGCAAAACTTCTTGTGCAAAAATTCTCGCCAAAGCAGTAAACTGCCTTGATGTACATGGCGGCAATCCTTGCGGCAAATGCGAAGTTTGCCGTGGAATTGACGATGGTAGTATATTAGACGTTGTTGAAATGGACGCTGCGTCTAATAGAAACATTGATGATATCCGCCAGATTATTGACGAGGTTCAGTTCAAGCCTGCAAAGTGCAAATACAGAGTTTATATTATCGACGAGGTGCATATGCTTACTACACAGGCATTTAATGCACTGCTCAAAACTCTTGAAGAACCGCCTGAACACGTTGTTTTTATACTTGCAACAACCGAGGTTCATAAACTACCTCAGACGATTCTTTCACGTTGTCAGAAATTTGAATTTCACCGCATACCGCCCCGTGCAATTGCGGACAGACTTCTTTTTGTTGCTCGACAGGAAGAAGTTACGCTTTCTGACTCTGCTGCAATGCTTATTGCATCGGTTGCCGACGGAGCATTGCGTGATGGTTTGTCGCTGCTTGACAGGTGCATTGCAATTGGCTCCGATATTGATGAAGATGTTGTCAGAAATGCCGCAGGTCTTGCAAGAAAGACATATCTTTATGAACTTGTAAACTGCGTAATAAATAAAAACACGGCAAAATCGCTTGAAATAATTGACAGGCTTTACGGCGAATCAAAGGATATGGCTCGGCTTTGCGATGAGCTTGTCGCGCATTTCAGAGCACTTATGCTGATTAAATCTGTCAGGAATCCAAGGGATATTCTTGTGATGTCCGAAGATGAATTTGAGGAAGCACAAACGCAGTCCGATTACCTTTCACTTGCTGACATAGTTTATTATATGGACGTTTTATCACGTGCTTATCAGCGAATGGGAAAGGGAACAGGTGACAGAACCGAGCTTGAAATGGCTATGGTAAAGCTTGCGTGTTCAGAGCTTGACGGTACTTATGAGGCGCTCACACAGAGAGTTTCTGCGCTTGAAAAGGCGGTAAAAAAGGGAATAACTATTAATTATGAGCCTGTTTCGGAAGATAATGAAGAAAAATCAAATGTTTCCGAAACTGATTCATTCCCTGCAAAGAAAGAAGAAACTTTAGATATTAGTACAACTGATGTTGAAAAGCCTATGCCAACTTCGAAGCAGGATGTTTCTTCTTCCAAAACCGTTCAAGAGTCTGAGCCGCAAAAAGAGCCTGTTGCCAAGCCTGCGACTGCGCCGGTATCAAAGGCAGCGAGAACTCCTGCAAATCTTGATGATATTTACAAAAACGCTAAGCCGTTTCCGGAGTGGGTGGACGTTGTCAGCAATATGAAGCCTATTTCAAGGGCAATTGCTGCGGCATTTTCAGGTTCAACAGCATATGTAAGCGGAAGTTATCTGCTGATTGATACAAGCAACGAAATGGCGTTTGAACTTCTCAAAAACGGCACAAGGCGAGAGGAAATCAGGAAGATAATTCTTGAAACAACGGGAAGAGTATATAAACTCGGGCCATATAAACGTGTTGAAGAAAAAAAGAAAGAAATCGACCCCCTTGACGTTTTAAAAAACGGTCTTGAGGGTACGGGTATAAAAATAACAGAAGAATAAAATTGAAAGGAAATTAATATTATGAAAGCAAGATTACCAAAAGGATACAATAACGGCGGAGCAAATAACATTCAGCAGCTTGCACGTCAGGCTCAGAAATTGCAGGACGATATGGAAACAGTAGCAGCAGAGCTTGAAGTAAAAGAATATAATGCTACAGCAGGCGGCGGAGCTGTTAAAGTAACTGTTACAGGTAAAATGGAGCTTACAAAAGTTGAGATTTCTCCTGAGGTTGTTGACCCGGAGGACGTAGAAATGCTGTCCGATCTTGTGATTGCTGCAGCTAATGAGGCATTAAGAGCAGCGCAAAAGGAAAAAGAGGACAAAATGGAGTCAATTTCCGGCGGACTTAACATTCCCGGAATGTTTTAATTATGGCTCAGTATAATGTAGCTCCGCTTGAAAATCTTGTGGAGCAATTTGAAAAAATGCCCGGAATCGGGCATAAAACTGCACAGCGCCTTGCATATTATGTGCTCAATCTGTCAAAAACACAAGCAGAGGAGCTTGCAGGCGCAGTGCTTGACGCCCATACAAAAATACATTATTGTAGTAAGTGCTGTAACCTCACCGACAAGGAGCTTTGTCCCGTATGTGCAAGCCCGTTAAGGGATAACTCGGTAATTTGCGTTGTTGAAACACCGAGAGAAGCAACGGCAGTTGAGAACACCCACGAGTTCAAGGGGGTTTATCACGTTCTTCACGGCGCAATTTCTCCGCTTAACGACGTGGGCCCCGATAACCTTACAATAAAACAGCTTGTTGAAAGATTGTACGATGACACAGTAAAAGAGGTTATAATGGCGACAAACCCGACCGTTGAGGGTGATGCAACTGCGCTGTATATTTCAAAGCTATTAAAACCAATGGGAGTTAAGGTAACCCGACTTGCCTACGGAATACCTGTCGGCGGTGACCTTGAATACGCAGACGAATACACACTTGCAAAGGCGTTGGAAGGCAGGAATGAGATATAATGAGCTCACGCAAAACGATTGCACAGAACAAAAAGGCTCATCATGATTATTTTATTGAGGAGTCATATGAGGCCGGAATTGAGCTGTTCGGAACAGAGGTAAAGTCTATCAGAAACGGCAGGGTAAATCTCAAGGACAGCTGGTGTTCTATTATTGACGGTGAAATTTTCGTCAACGGAATGCACATTTCTCCATATGAGCACGGCAATATTTTTAACCGTGACCCAATGCGAGTGCGCCGACTCCTTATGCATAAGAAAGAAATCAACAGGCTTTACGGCACCGTAAAGCAAACAGGATATTCGCTGATACCCATAAGCCTTTATTTTAAGGACAGCAGAGTAAAGTTACAGGTTGGTTTGTGCAGGGGTAAGAAGCTATATGATAAGCGTGAGGATATGGCAAAACGCAGTGCAAAGCGTGACATAGAGCGTGCCCTCAAGGAACAGGGCAGAGGGTAAATACTATGGATTTGAGATATACCTTTAATGAGGATGTTAAAAATTATGACAGCATAAGGCCTCGGTATCCTGCAAAGATGTTTGAAGATGTTTTTAAATATTTAGAGATTTCACCCGACAGCAATGTGCTTGAAATTGGAATCGGTACAGGTCAGGCTACAAAGCCATTTCTTGACAAAGGCTGTAAATTGACTGCTGTTGAGCTTGGTGAAAATCTTGCTGATTATTGCAAGGTAAAGTTTGAGAATTATAAAAATATAAGCATTATAAATGATAACTTTTTACAGTGCGATTTGCCCAAGAATAGCTTTGATTTAATCTATTCCGCAACTGCATTTCATTGGATTCCACAGCCAAGCGGTTATGAAAAGGTAAAAAGACTGCTTTCAAAAAACGGATTTCTTGCTTTGTTCTGGAATCATCCGTTTGTCAGCAGATGTGATGATAAAACGAATGTTGCAAGTATGGCGGTTTATAAAAAATATAGACCGAGCGACAAAAAACAGGTAGAATTTTGTGAAGATGATTATAAAATAAAATTCAGGGAGTTAGAGGACAACAACTTTGATGCTGTATTTTCCAATGTTTATAAGCGCGTGCGCAGGTTAAGTTGCGATGAATATATTGATTTACTCAACACATATTCCGATCATAGGACTTTGTCCAAAGAAATAAAGCAAAGCTTTGAAGAGGATATGAAAAGTTCACTTGATGCTGTCGGAGGATATATCAATATATATGACACAATCGATTTGTATCTGGCAAGGTAATTAGCTTTAATATAATATATGGGGGTGTAAAGGTTTCGACGGGGATTGTGAACCTTGATAAGCGAGCAGCGGTGCGGAACCGCTATAAAATCCGCAATTTAAAATAACTGACAAAACTACAGTTAAATTAGCAGCTTAATGCTGCTCGTTCCTGCATAGAGCACCACGACTGTGCAAGGGGCGTCGATTAGTGGTAAATGTGAACAGAGTATCGCTCCGCACTTTGTCACACATTAGGAGCTGCCGAACTGTATAGCCTGTCGTTGGGCGATACAGTTAGGGAGATATAAAACAGCGACTGCGCTCGGAGAAATTCTTGGCAAACATTTTTCGGACGGGGGTTCGACTCCCCCCACCTCCACCACACCAATATTACACAAAACCCTATTTCTATTTCGGCGGCTTCGCCGTTACGGTTTGGTTGTAATATAATAGCAAGAAAAAACAGAGAGTTTTCGGACTCTCTGTTTTTATATGCAATAAAGTTATTTTAAAAAAATCGACCGATATGCAGATTTTTTTAAAATAGCTATTGACAATTTAAGAAGAATATAGTATTCTTTATTGGAAAGGTGAGTTTTTTTATGAATAACTGTATTTTGAAATCACTATCTGCTGAAAATTTTGCGTCGTTTGCTGATAAAACGGAATTCACTACTCTTATCGACAGTAGCAAAAAAGATTCAACTGATTTTGCTATATATATTAATGACGAATATTATAATAAAGTCTCATATGTATATGGTGCTAATGGTTCTGGTAAAACTTTTTTTTGTAAAATTCTTCGCGAAATACAGCGTTTGGTAGATTGGTCTCCGCTCACAGCTATGAATAATTCGCGTTTGTTAGATTTACCGCACTTTAAAGGTATTAACGCCGCTGTTCCTTCTTTTGCTTTTGATGTTGAGTACGCGAGCAAACCTACTTCTTTTGAAATAGAACTTCTTCTTGATAAAGTGTATTATCATTATAAATTTACCATATTAAATCAAAAGATAATATATGAGCTTCTAACCAAAAAATATAAACGCACAGAAAAATTACTTGAGAGAATATCATCTTCTTACAAGGATATTGTGTTAAAATCGGATTTAAAAAATTTTGAACCCATTAAACAAGTTGTTAAAGAAGAGGCTCTTGCTTTACCTGTTGCAGCTTTACTTAATAATAAATTAGCAACAAAGGTAATAAGTGCTATAAAAAACATTGAAATTGTTAGTATGACGGCTGCACGAATACAACCTACTGATTCTCAAAATGCATTTTCAGCTTCACGCCTTGAAGAATATGCTAAAATACTATCGAAAGCAGACCCTACAATTAGAAAGATGACAGTATCTCTTTTAGAGGAAGAGGTATCAAGAGAAAAGATTGAAATTGATGATTTTGAGAACAGAGAGTTTATTGCTAAGAAAACAACTGTAGAAGTTAATTCTGAACATGCTGTTTATGAAAATGGCGTTGAAACTAGTAGCACGCCAATTAAGTTTTTTACAGATGAATCATTAGGAACTATTAAACTTTTTACAACACTACCTTATCTCTATGATACATTAGAATCTGGCGGCACTTTAATTATTGATGAAATTGAAAATGGATTACATCTATCGCTCGTTAGAGAGATTATAGAATTGTTTGAAAATCCAAATACTAATCCAAATAATGCTCAGCTTATTTGCACATCTCATCAGCCGTTACTAATAAGTAAAAATACACGTAGAGATCAAGTATGGGTGATAAGCAAGAATAATTATGGAAAAAGCAAGTTACATAGAATGAGCGATTTAAAAACATCTCGCTCTAAAGTAAATTTACAAAATAAAATTTTAGAAGGTGCATTCGGTTGTAATCCTGAAAAATTTTTCTAAAACAACACATTTCAATAAAAAAACAAAAACACCGAGTTGCCGCTCGGTGTCTTGTGAGGTAACAGAAGCACAGTTTTGTACTTTGTCACATTAGCACTTGTCATTGTACCATATTTTTGAGCTGTTTGCAATATGAAATCTGTTCCCAGAAAGGTGAAAAAACCACAAGGTTTCTTATTGAGTGTGATTATATATAAATAATTATACTAAAAATAAGAAAGGCGAGTGATAACTTGCATATTACAGAGATTTTTCAATTGAATACAAACGGTCATAAAGATATTGATTTTATCGACATCGACGAAACCTTAGATACAAGACTTTTTATTGACCCATATGTAATCCAGGCATTACAAAATGATTTTTGCAAAGAGTCAAGAAAATGTATTGATAGTTTCTTTAAGGAAATTTTTAAAGCTTGTAGAGAAAAAAACCATAAACGTTTGCACGAACTATTGAATCATGCTTCGGAACCTAATGAAACTAATTTGGGCATGAAAGTTTGTAGTAAATTTGGTAGGGGTAATACATCTGCGGAATTGACAAAGCTATTTTTGGATTTCTATAATATTGTTCGAAGAAATCCGTATATTGAAAGCAATCCTTTGGCTCTTTGTATGTATATTCAAAATTTTGCCGAAGATAAGATGTCTGATTTAATTACTAATATTATAAGAAAGCAATTGTATCAGTTCACATTGAAACAAGCTGATATTTGGAATATTAAATTGGGCAATAAAGTAGCGATAATTGGTTATTATTGGGATTGCAATTCTTTGTCATGGAGAGAATTAGAAGGCAACCCGTTTTTAGTAAACAATGAAATGAGATTGCTTGTTCCTAAATCTGTAGTAAGAAAACGCTATATATTTAATGTGGAATGTTACATTAAACAATATATTCTTAAGACTCTACAACAAGACATTATTTCTAACCATCCAGAAAAATGTATTGTAAAAGAGTACAAGAATGGAAAAAAAGAACTTATTCCGCCATCTAGGAAAGAACTTTACCCAGATTTTGTTGATGGAAAAATCCACAAGGAATCTGCATTTAATTATAGTGTAATTAACAAAAAAGATGAAGATTATTTTATCAAAGATATTCTTTTAAGAATTAAATCTGGCGATGGTTCACTTGATGATAGCCAGTTAGATGCGATTGTTTATAAGAAATATAGAGGTGACTTTGATGAAGCCTCTTAATAACTTAAAAGTACTTAAATCAGATATGGAAAAGCAAGGTTGGGTAATTAGTAGTTTTTTATTCGCATATAAAAATATGAATTACATTGTGCTTGTAAAATTATACTTAAAAGATGAATCTAAACCAAATTTTGCATTATTAAAGTTACATTTTATGAAAGAAAGTAATTTCAATGATGATTTAGAGGTTCCAGCAAATACGTGTTGTTTAATGACTGATGCAAAGACCTTACGATTGTATTTTGGAATTGCATTTTCTGATAACTTAGGCGATATATTAAACCAATTTTCTAAAAATTTAGGTAGATATATCCCGACCGAAGTTAAACAAAAGATAACAGAGAACGAAAAAAGAGCAATGGTTCATTCGTTAAGCAATAGTGATGCTGAAGACCCAAACAAAATTTATTGCTATAAAGTTCGCAGAAATCCTAATAAGCTTTATGGCACACCTGGTCAAAGAAGTCCTTTTAACGATAATAAGACAAGAATTTTAAAACCAGAGCTATATAAGAAATTGCACAGCGATAATACTTTGAGTTTCTGCTATTCTGCTAATCCCTGTGATGAGAAAAATGATGAAACTATCATTCTAAATTGGACAAAACGACATTCAAATTGATATTAAAATAATTATACTTCATCAGCATTTCGCTTCTTAACCTATAAAATTTAATCTGTTTGAGATTAAACTCCACAGACAATTAATTGTTTGTGGAGTTTATTTTTTTGTATATGGTGTAGGTGGCAGGTGCATTGCATTATACAATATTTCTTCAAATGAAGGAACTTGCTTGTATTTATTAAAATCTTTACAAAAAGCGTCACACGCAAAAACATTGTAAGAAATTTTTATTTTCTGATTATTGCAATTATATAGTAACCAACGCTGAAACTCATCATTAACTTTGTTAGCATAAGGAAATGAATATCTATCTGACTTGATTTTACAGTTATAACCTTTGGAGATTATATTGTCTATACCTCCCCATTTTTTGCATTGTATTTGACTTCCTTTTTCTATGTAAGCTTCTATAAAAGTGTTTATTTGTGAATAATCCCGACGGTCTAATCGCTTTAATTTAATTCGTCCTACTTGATTATTAACAATTTCTACAGCAATTATTAAATAGTACAAATTATGATTATAGTCATAATTATATATCCAATAAACCTCAATTTTTCCAGATAATTTATCTTGTTTTTCGCTAAACATAGCACATCTGATTTTAGAGAGCATTAACAATGCTGTTCTATTGCTACTTAAACCAAGCTGATTTTGAAGTCCGAGTGCAGTAATTTTGCTTTTGCTTGACGTTACATACCAAATTGCTTTAAACCAAAGATTGGTTGGAATATGGGTGTCCTGCAACAATGTTCCTGCAATCACAGTTGTTTAATAACCACATTTTTTACATTTATACTTATGGGCGGATATTTCCCAATTTTCGTTGTGCTGACATCTTGGACAACAATAACCATTTGCCCAACGCAAATTGTATAAATAATCAAGGCACTGTTTTTCAGTGCCGTAATTTTTTTCTAATTCTCGTAAATCCATTAATAACACCTTCTAAATACTAATTTTACTACACCCTTTTAGGTTCGTCAAGTGCATAGTTGTAAGCGTATTCGTTGTAAATGCTGGGCACAGGCTTAAATTTATTTTTTTGGAGGAATGCTAAAATGAAAAATTTTAGACTCAGCAAACAACAAATCAGAGAACTTGCATTGGCTGTGTATCCAGACATAGCTGAATATGTTAGAACACATCAACAAGAATACGAACTTTTTTTAAAACAAGAACTTGAACTTGAGAATGCGAAAGGAGTAAATGAATATGAAACTAAATAATATCCCTGTTGAATTAAAAGAACACAACTATTGGTGCGTATGGAAAGACAAGAAAATACCCTACAATCCGAAAACTAATGCGTGTGTTAGATCAAATGACCCTGACACATTTGCTGATTTTGGAACAGCCTGTAAAGCACTCAATAGCGGAAATTATACTGGTTTAGGCATTGGTATATTTAATGGTATCGGTGCAATAGATATTGACCATTGCTACAATAACGGAGAATTATCTGATATGGCAAAAGATATCATCAATAAAATGAATAGTTATACAGAAGTAAGTCCAAGCGGTACAGGAATTCGCATAATATTTACCGTAAGTGATTTCAAATATAATAAGGAAATTTACTACATACATAATAAAAGTCGAAAACTTGAAATTTATGTTTCAGGGGCTACAAATAAATATGTTACAATAACAGGAAATTCTATCAATAATAATTCAATGGTTGACGGTACTTTTGTATTGCCGCAAATATTAGATACATATATGAAAAAACCGCAATCCAATAACAACCAAATTAAAATATACAAATCTAACACGAATCTAACAGACCGAGATTTTTTAGATATAGGTTTAAAAAAGGATAAAAAGCTAAGTTCATATTGGCAAGGTTCTCGTCCTCATAAAAGTGAAAGTGAAAATGATTTGGGCTTTATGAATAAATTATTATACTGGTGCAATAAAAATGAAGATTTAGCCTTACACTCTTTTCTTTCAAGTCCCTATGTGAGTCAGAAAGATGACAAACACAAGAAAAAATTAGAAAGGAAAGATTATATAGCAAATTTAATTAAAACAGGTATGCCATCTTCAACAGCCGCAGAGCAATACGCAAAGTACTGCGAACAAAATAAAAAGAGACATATTCTTTCAGATGATAAACATTCGCAAAATAATGAATCAACTAAAAAAGCACTTGCAACACCCAATATTATATCTGCACAAGACCTACAAAAAGCTGATTTGCCCCCAATACAATATTTGGTTGAAGATATTTTACCTGAGGGGACAAGTCTGCTTTCCGCTTCTCCTAAAATGGGAAAAAGTTGGTTTGTATTAGATATGGGGCTAAAGATTGCTTCAGGTGAAAATTTCTTAAATAAAAAAACTGTCAAAAATGGGGTTTTATATTTAGCGCTTGAAGATAGCTATCAAAGGTTACAAGACAGAACGAATAAAATTTTGCAAAATAGAATAGCCCCCGAAGGATTTTATTTTTTCAATGAGGCACCTTCATTGGACGAAAATCTTCTTAGCACACTGGAAGGATATATAAAACAATATCCTGAAATAAAATTAATAATAATTGATACATTACAAAAAATTAGAAGTAAAGCTCCTGCACGAGGGAATATATATCAGCAAGATTATGCGGATATTGGTGCGTTAAAATCATTTGCAGACAAAAACAAACTCAGTCTTCTTCTTGTGCATCACAACAGAAAGATGAAAGACCCTGAAAATAATTTTAATATGATATCTGGTACTAATGGAATTATGGGTGCAGCTGACACAATTTTTATGATTGACAAAGAATCTCGTAAAGATAAAAATGCGACATTGCATATCACCGGTCGTGATGTACAAGAAAATAATACAGTAATTCATTTTAACCAAAATAAATTTTGTTGGGAGGTCATAGGAGACGAATATGAAATTGCAGAAAAGGATAAAGAGCGTGCATATAAAAATAGTCCCATAGTAAAAACTATAAAAAGCTTACTGTCAGAAAGTCCTGAAAACAAATGGAGCGGTACTGCAACACAACTTTTGAAAGCTGGAGAGAAAATCTGCAATATGCCTATTGCAGTCTCTTGTTCAAGTCTAGGGAAAAAACTTACCGAAGATTTTGACAAACAATTATTTACAAACGATAAAATCATCCACAAAGCACAAGGTAATGGTAATGCAGGAAAAATTCATCATTTTTATTATTTCAGCATTTTTGCAAATAGTGACAAATGCGGAAACTCAAATAATGATGAAGATGATTACACAGGCATTGAATTCTAATACGAAAATAACCATTGATTTCATTGATACATATTGATTTTATCTCTACAATCAATGCAATCAATATTTTCAATGGTAGATTTTAGATGTATTATCTTTTGATACAATTATACTCAGGATATCAGCCATAGTTAGAGTGGGAATTTAGGGTGAATTTTTTCAAAATTTACATATTAACCACCTCGTTTCGGGGAATCATTCAAAAGATTAAATTCATATAATACAAAAGCCATTGAACAAAAATAAAAGTTCAATGGCTTTATCCATATATGATTACAAAATGAATTACGCTTGTGATAAACTCTGAGGTTAATTACACCTCATACACAGTTTCAACAAAACTAACTGTAATGAGCCGTCGAGATGTTCAATAAAGAAATATCAGCAACAACCTATGTAATGAAAGTTAGAGTGAATTGCGTAAACAGATAAACAAAGGGTGCTTCCTTTATGTTTATCTATAAATATATAAGGTTTTTCAAAATTAATTACAATTATGATTTGTGTGAGTCGTAGTTCTCAAAATCAATTATGATGATTTTGCTTTTTCCTTGCGAGTGTTATTTGCTCTGACAAATACTTTGCCTTGCTCAATGAATAAGTTTTGCTGTTCTGCCGTCATTGAACGAAATACTCGCAACAGCTCGTCTTCCATAAAGTTGTTGCTTTTGTCAGTGTGTATATTTAAAAGATAATCAGTTGTTACATCAAAATATCTTGCTAATCTTTTCAAAGTTTCAAAATCAGGTTCACTACTGCCTTGTACATAACCACCCATTGTTGAGGGAGCAATATTCAAATCTATTGCAACTTGTTTTTGTGTCAGGTTTCGTTCTTCAATTAGAGAACGCAATTTATAGCCAAAATTCAAACTTATCACCTCTCATTTATTTTAAATGAATATAGTAATAAATGGCGGAAATAACTAAAATCTCGTTGACAAAACGAAAAATCAGTTGTATTATGTAGATAATGATAAACGGATTTTTCTGTTATTATTATTGAAAATTACAAATTAAGGAGAAATGAGAGATGAAAAAATCTATTAAATCGGCGGCAGAAACTGTCCTCCAAATGGACGAACAATTACGCAATGACTTGTTTATAAAAAACGGTGTGCTTCAGGAGAAGAAGCTATGGGAAAATACACACATAAAACATCAGATTGACAGGCGGAATAACGGCGAGAGATTTTCCGTAAATGACCATATTCGTGCTATGGTTTACTCTATGCTTAGTTCGGGTATTAAATGGGAACGAGTTGAAAGGGGTATTGACATCAAAACAGGAAGAATAGTACCGATAGATGATATTTTTAATAATTATGATGTTGAATATCTTTTAAATTGTGATTCAGATAAATTGGCAAATTCAATCAGAGATTTTGGCTGTTCAAGTCAATCTACTTGGAAGCAGATGAAAGCACTTATATCAAAAAATATCACCAAGTTGATAAGTCTTGAACAGGAGTACGGCAATATTGATTTTTACTATCAAAAATTTATTGATAAAGATAATACCCTGAAAACCTTAGTTAAACAGCTTGCCGACCCGCAAAGTGAAGATAAGCTTGCCGAAATGGCAGAAGCATTAGTTGCAGAATATCTGAAAAATGTCGGATATGATATTGCAAAACCTGACAGACATATCAGAAGAATTTTGGGAAGTAAAATCCTTTGCTGTTCAGAATGTGAAGAAGTGCCTGTATATGAAGCATTTGATATAGTCGCAGAAATTGCACAGGAAATGAATAAGCCTGTTGCAGAGGTTGACTACATTATTTGGTCTTATTGTGCTGACGGTTACGGTGAAATATGCACTGTAAATAAACCTAAGTGTGATAAGTGCGTAGCAAATGAATGTTGTAAATCAATGTAATTTTTTAATCTGAATTAAAACATATATGTTGTCAGGGGGATAAAAATGTCAGTACAATCAAACGAAGATACCCCTTTTATTCAAGCTGATGTTAATAAAGAGATAGTTGATAATTGCGATGAAAAAGGCGAAATTCAAAAAATTGATAAAGCTTCAAATGAAGAAATTATGTCAAAGGATAAATTAATAGCTATTGACGACTACGAAGATTCATTTGTTGAACCTAATTTTGAAACAAATATAAATATACCTAAAAATCAGAAATCGCCCAGAACACTTAATCTTTCAACTGTAGTTCTTATTATTATTTTAACTGCAACGCTTGTATTATTGGCGGTATTTATAATCCTATATTTCAGCAGTTGTAAAAATGGCAACGATATAAGTAATATTGCCGAAAACTCAACTATACAGGCAACATTAGAATCACCAACGCATGATTTAAGTGCAACATCATCAGAAATAAGCATAAATGATTTGGAATGCTTAAAGAATATAGGCAAAACTCTTTCTACACTTGAAGTTGAAAATCCTAATATGGTTATAAATCCCAAAACTCCGAGTTTGTGCAATGGAATAGCACAGTTGTTGGGTGATTATAACGGTGATTTTGCATATTATTTCTATACTTCAAATGGATTGCCTTCTTTACAGGATATTGAATATGGCGGATATGGAAAGAAAATGATATGTGCAGGTGTATATACAACAATTGGAGATTTGTTTGCCAATACAAAAGAAAACACTAAAGCACAGGATTTTTTTGAAGCAATTAATATTGATAATTATACATACACATCAAACAGCATTTTAGAACCTGGTTTGGTTCAATTTGAATATAAAGGATATTTGATTGTGATAGATTACAGCAGTGAAATCAGTAATGATACTGTTACATATGGTACTAAAGCACAAGAGGTTAAGGATATACCTCCTCAATATATTAAAAGCAGCTATAGTGTATTTGTAATTGATAAATCAGTTAATAATACTTCCGTGATTGAAGATTGGAATAATAGTCAGAATATTGAAGATGATGATTATTTAATTGATTATGAAGACGATTATAAACGATATTCAGATACTGATAATTCAGACGAGAGTAACTCAAAAACCTATTCATCTAATTCAGAAAAAGTCAATAATAGCAATAATCAATCTGTTGACAGTTCGGATAACAATAATACATCAACATCAAAAAGTACACCAAGCTATAATAATTCTACTGCTTCAAAACCTGAGAACACATCAGAAAAATTAACTAAAACTGTTAATGGTGTAACATTTGTATATCAGATGTCTTATGAATTGGTAGGAAAAAGTGTAAAGTTAAGCAAGTTCGATATTCAGTATGTCAAAGATGAATATGGTTTTGAATATTATCTAATAAATGTTGACGGTGAAGTCACTGATGGTACAGTTTCCTTAAGATATATACAAACAGACAAGGATGGATTTATAATTGATGATGGGACAAATAATAGTCCTACTTTTGGTATAACATTACAAGGAAAATTCAAGGACAAACAGTGGAAAATTAATCCGTATTGTAATAATAATTTCAAATATACCGCTGATATTGCTTGTTATGAAATTGTTGCATAGGAAATTAATAAGATAAAGATAGTAATTGTATAGCGAAATTCAAGTTTTGTTTCTTGGGTTTCGCTATTGTATTGTCGTATAAACTAAAACATCTCTTTCTGTTTATAATTTTATCATTGTGTAAAATAACTAAAATTATATGTAAATCAGGACAAAAATATAAACAAAACAGTTGACTCCTTTTTGTTTATATCTTATAATATAAAAAAGGAGTGCTATAATGGAAACTAAAATCGAAATCAGGATAAATAACAATAAATATGGCATAGTAGATTCATTGACAGGACATACGGTTATACCATTTGAATATGATAACATATTTTCTTTTTATGAAAATGATAAAGAATATATACTCTGCAAATCAGGGCAATTTGGTGCAGTTTATATAAATACTGATAATTCATTTAAATGGATTGCTCCTTGCGAATACGACACTTGTAATTCGTTTGGTTTACATAGGGATTTATTATTCTCAAAAGGCAGTAACATAAGATATTATTTCTGGGATTCAAATAGTTTTAGAGATTTTACGCATATACAACTTTTTGAGAATTATATTTTTGCAATAGATGCCGATAGATATTATATCCTGCGTATTAACACAGGTGAAATATTATGGACTTGCTATAAAAAAGACCCATTGTATGATTTCACTTGTGGAAATCCTTGCCTTGTTTTTATGGGTGAAGCAGGTAAAATGCCATTATTTTATGATTGTACTAATAACGGATATATTTTACCTCAGGAAAACAGCAAACTTGAATATAGAAATGATGTTCCGTCAACAATTAAACCCATTATCATAAACGGAAAAAATATCGTAAATATAGTTGATAATTTAAAGGGCGTAAACGCAGTAGAATATATCGGACAAGACATAAACAAAGAAATAAACTATGATTATGATGAAGCAACTGTCGAACTCAAAGTTAAACTTAAAAAGGGAGAACAAGTAGAAGAACGAATTTACCAAATACCTAACGGACATTTTAATGCAGGTGATGTTTGTGATTTAAGCGAATGGTAATTTTTTCAGTGAGGTGCTAATTATAATGATTTACGGCTATGCAAGATGTTCTACAAACGAGAAAATGCAGGATATAAACAGGCAGGTACGAGAACTCAAACAGCAGGGTGCTACCGATACAACGATTTATCTGGAGTATGAGAGTGGTACAAAGGTGAACCGTACGGAACTTAATAAACTGCTGAACATTGTGCAGTCAGGCGATACGATAATCGCAACAGAGGTTAGCCGAATTACCCGAAGCACAAAACAGCTTTGTGATATTATCGAGTTAGCGAAAGACAAGCACATTAAATTAGTTTTGGGTACTTTTGTTGTTGATTGCAGCAAGGAACTTGACCCTATGACAGAGGGAATGCTCAAAATGATGGGCGTTTTCAGTGAACTTGAAAGAAATATCATAAGTCAGCGAGTAAAAAGCGGAATGGAAAACGCCAAAGCCAAAGGCAAAACAATAGGCAGACCAGCCACAACCGCAGAGGATATTCCGAATGTATTTTATAAACATTATCCGAAATATAAAAACGGTGAGATAAATAAAATGGAATTTTCAAGGTTGTGTTCGCTGTCTTATCCTACGATTTATAAGTATTTAAACATAGTTGAAAAATTGAGGTGATTTCAATGAAATATACCCTTGCTCAAAATGCATTAAGTTCCCTAAATATCGCAATTGAAAAGTTTAAACGTATATATTATTTTAATGGTGAAGATACTGAAAGTATGTTTGATGAAAATATGAAGATATGTGCTGTCTTTTTAGAAAACTCTGTTGAACTTTTACTAAAGTCAATATTAGCTTTGCATGACCCGCTATCAATATATTTGGAACCTGAAAGTAAGAAAATCAAAGAAGCATTAACAAAAGTTGATGAGAATAACAAATTAGAAGATATATTAATACATAGCGGTGAATTTAAAACAATAACATATACTGAGGCTATTAATAAAATTTGCGCAGAATACTGTAAATCAAATAAGGTGAAAAGCATATTATCACAATTAGGATATATACGCAATTCCATAACACATTTTGGAATCATAGGTAATGATGATGAATATATTATTTCATTTATGAATGTTTTTGATGTTATATATAATTATTTGTTTCCTGAAATAATTAAAATAGAGGAAATATCAGATTATTTTACTAGTGACGATTATTTTGTAAAAACAATCCACGGCATAAAGCCATTATTTGATGAAAATTTTATTTATAATAATATCATTGATTTTTTAGATGAACTACTTATGGAAGGTAGAAATTGGTGTTATGAATCTCGTGTAGAAAATCCTGATTATAGAATAAAAAACTTTGCAATATTATTTTATAATTTGTTAGATACAGATAATTTTAAGAAAATGTTTTCATATTATGGTGCATATATCGAAACTATGTCGTGTTCTTTTGAGAAAAATGATTATTATTTTGAAATAGGTAATAAAGACGGCTTTTGGGATAATTTAATGTCCGTATATTCACCATATTATAATTCATCGAGTTTTGTAGGAGAAAGTGGTAATATTTATTTTAGAATAGAACATTCTAATAATATTATTTTAATTTATAAAGATGATATGATTTTACCAAGCAGTAGTGCCCCAGAATTTGAAGATTATGAATGGAAAGAGCATATTGACAAGGGCATTTGTGTACCTTACAAATTAACAAAGAGAAATATAAAACTTGCTTTTGAAAACATATTAATTGATATGAATCAAAATTCTAATTAATCACTTGCAAATATATTTATTAAAGGGTGTTATAAATGAATGTTGTAATCTACGCACGATATAGTTCAAATTCTCAACGAGAAGCAAGTATTGAGCAACAAATTGAGGTGTGTTCCCGATTTGCAAAAGAAAATAGCTATGATGTCATTAAGGTTTATAGTGATAAAGCTCTGACAGGCACAAACGATGACCGCCCTCAATTAAAAAGATTATTGAAAGATTGTTCAAAAAATTTATTTGAAGCTGTTCTTGTTTATTCAATAGATAGATTTGGACGAAATCTAAAGCAATCACTTGATAATGCTGATAAAATAGAAAAAGATAATCATATGCGACTTATCTCTGTAACAGAAAATTTCGGAGATACTCCTACAGGACGATTTTGTCGCAATTTAATGATGGCACAAGCACAAATGTATAGTGAAGAACTATCGGAGAAAATAAACAGAGGCTTAATTTATAATGCTGAAAGATGTATGTATAATGGCGGCGGTGTACCTCTTGGGTATCAAATAAGCAAAGACAAGCATTTTGAGATAAATCCCGATACAGCGCCTATTGTTCAAAGCATATTTGAGATGTATGCAAGCGGAAAGACAGTCACAGAGATAACAACCATTTTGAATGCACAAGGCTTAAAAACATCAAGAGGTAGCTCGTTTAATAAAAACTCATTACATACTATGTTGAAAAATAGGCGGTATCTTGGTTTTTATATTTATAAAAATATTGAGATAGCTGACGGAATGCCTCAGATAATATCAAACGAATTATTCAATAAGGTTGCTGAAATTATGGATAAAAACAGAAAAGCCCCTGCAAGAGCAAAGGCTAAAGTTGAATATTTGCTTACGACTAAATTATTCTGCGGTCATTGCAAAGAGATGATGACAGGATTCTCGGGTACAGGAAAGCAAGGAAAAGTATATAATTATTATATTTGCAACGGTCGTAAGAATAAAACCTGTAAAAAGAAAATGGTTAATAAGGATTACATTGAGAACCTTGTTATTTCAGAATGCCGCAGACTTTTATCTGCTGAAAATATAAGGCGTATTGCCAAAGAGGTTGTGGCTATATGTGAAGCTGAAAAAGATACCTCTAATTTGAAACGATTGAAAAAACTTCTGGCTGATAATGAACGCAAACAGCGGAATACAATCGCTGCTATTATGGAAAGTGATATTGAAAGCGTTAGAAAATCCCTTGGCGAACAGATACCAATATTGGAAAAGGAACACGCAGAAATCGAAAAAATGATAGCTGAGGAAGAAACTCCTTATCCGACATTGACAGAAACTGACATAAAATTTTTCTTAAGTCAGTTGAAAAAGGGCGATATTAAAGACATAAAGTACCGAAAAATGCTTGTCAGCATATTTGTAAATAAGATTTATCTTTATGATGATAGGGTGACAATTACCTATAATTCGGGCGATGAACCTGTTACAATCAGCGACCAACTGTTATCTGAAATTGAAGAAAAAGACGAAAATGAAAGGGTTTTGTTTTTAGATAAAAGCGCTCCACCAAATAAGAACGCTAATTTTGATACAAAGTTAGCGTTCTTTCTTTTTGCCTGAAAAGCCTTATTTTATGGGCTCTTTCAGCCCTTTTACATTTTTATAAAGTAAATTTTAGCCGTCACGAGAGTGTTTCGTGGCGGCTTTTTGCGTTTTTCAAGGGGAAATGGGTTAAAAACCAAAAAGTAATCGTTCAATTTTAGGGTATTCGTTCATTTTTAGGAGTAATCGTT
>CATXZD010000014.1 GCA_958403905.1 uncultured Ruminococcus sp. | reverse complement strand
GATTGCAACCTCATAAACATAACCGTAGCTATCTTTATATCCTAGGTCAAAGAAATCCACCCAGTTTGAATTTAAGTCTGTATTATCTCCGAGAACACGAGATCCCTTAGGGCTGTTAATACCGTAGATAGTATCACTTGCCGTACCGTTAGCATATTTGATTTTAAATCCGTTCTGATTATCCTGTGCCTGGAATGATCTTACGCCAATCGGAACTCGTGTATCATAATTGAACATATATGTTCCGTCTGAATCAAGCTTATCGGCTTTATATATTGATGCACCGCCGTTTGAGTTATTGGAATCCATTGCGATAAGTGTATCCACATGAGTAGTAAAACCAGTTCCGCCATCCTTAGCTACTCCACCGTCACAGCCCCAAACAAAGGGATTTGTAAATGTAGATCCATTTTTATCCGTTCCGACAGCCTTGCCGGTTGCTTTCTTTGAGGGATCAATAGAAAGTGCAAGATACATAGGAATACTGTTTCTCCATGGGCGTGCCTCATTTGAAGCGGCAAAGTTATCCTCGGGAGAAATAATATATGTTGTATTTGCCATTTCCCACATAAAGTAAAGATTGTCATTATCCCATGCAGCATAGAGTGCATATGCATCCCATGGCTGTTCGTGCATTGCTGACGGCATATAAACTCTCGGGTCATCATTAGCGACGCCCTGAGCAATAATCATTGAGCTATCCCAGTCGCTTACATCACCGTCAACTGTAATTGTCTTGCTTTTACCGAGCTGCAAATCAGGATTTGTAGAATAGTAGCCTGTTTCAGCATCTGTTGTATGTCCGTCGGATGCTGCTGAGAAAGTGGTCTTTGTCTGAGTAAAGGTCTTCTTAAAGATATAATTCTGCTCTGTTTCCACACCGTCTGCGCCTACAGCAAAAAGAGTAAGAGTTACAGCCGAATTACCGATTTTTCCCTGACCTACTCTGATTTCTTCGTTATTTGAAAACTCAGTTTTTACAGAACCGTCGATTGAGTAATAGCCTTTCACGGCATTTTTAAGACCAAGTTTTACCGGCATACTGTCGGAAGAGAAGCCTGTTCCGGAAGCAGTATAGCAGAAGCCGTAACCATGGTCATCAGGCTTGCCGTAGTCAACCCAGTTTAAATCAGCAGTAAGAAGCTTGCACTCGCCTGTTTTCAGAGCAAGTCCGGCGCCTGTAGGATACTGTTCTTTGCCCTCACCCTCTTCAAGTCCGTTTGTAAAAATAATACTCTCTGACTTGTAATTAGATGGGAAATTCTTTGTATAAAGACCATCATCAGTCTTTTCCATGAGTTCTCCGGGCCATTCTGCGTTGTTCTTTGTTCCGTAAGCGTATACATAGACATTCTCCCAATTATACTTAGAGTTGTCAAAATATACACTTGAACCGACTGCTGCAGCCGACGCAGTAAATGCTGTAGCAACAAAAGCTGTCAGCACCATAGCAACAGCGAGCAGAAGGCTCGTAATTTTGCGATGTTTTTTCATAGTTATTCTCCTTTTTAATGTATTTTTAGACAATAAAATTATAGCATAATTAGCATTTATAAACAATACATCATAAATATTTTGTATATTTAAATAATTATTAATGTATATTTTTGTGCAATAACTATAAGCAAATATACTAATACACAAAATATATAAGTATTTATTAGTAAAAAGAGCAGACAACAATGTCTGCTCTTATTTGAATAATTATTTTTCTGTAATTGTGAGATTTGCTTTATAATCGCCATAAGCCCAACAGCTCTTGAATCCATCAAATTTAAATGACACTGGCATTTGTACCGAACCTGTTATTCCCTTTGAATTTGAAGTATCAATAACCGCTGTAATGTCAGAAGCAGAAAGCTTATTGATTTCATCTTTCGGACCGACAATTGTTACGGAAATACTCTTTTGAGTTACTTCTGCCTTATACTCACTTGAAAGTCCGTCGACAGAAAATTTATCAACAGTAAATGACTTTGTAGAAAATTTGCTTAAATCAAGCGTTACAGAAGCGGATGTGGAATTGCTTAAATTCTTGCAGTCAGAAGGAATATCAATTCCAAGTGACGGGAACGTCTTTTTCTCTGCTTTAAGAGTTGAAAAATCAATTGCTTCAAGATTTACAAACGAAGTTTTATCCAACACTTCGGCAGGACCTGCAAGGAGAATTGATGAGGGGTCAATTGAAATCATATCATCGGTAATTTCCAGTCCCTCAGGCATATTTACAAAAGCAGGCTTTACATCTACAGTCTTTTCCGGCATAACTGTCACGGTAACTCTTACTGTTTTTACATCCATTGTAAAAAGGTCCGTTGACAGTCTTTTATTATTTTTATCATATAAAACAAGTTCTGCATCTGTTTCAACCGACTCGTTAAGAGTGCCGTTTATTTCTGCATCAGCGTATATTTTGTCAATTTTTGAGATTTCTGCCTGCGGACCTGAAATTACTACTGATTTTGACGAAAGAGAAGTAACACCGTAATACCCGTCAGCAACCTTGTAAACAATGTGATTGTCAAGTATCTGATAAGTACTTTCACGAAAATAATCTACGATAACGTTAATTGTTGAAGGAGTTACGGCTGAAGTTATCTGAAAATTAGATGTAGGGTTGGTTTTTGTAGCAGAAACAGGCAAACTATAATTACCGGAAGAATTTATTGAGTTTGCGGCGGCTGTAACAGTAACATCAGATTCATTTACAGAACCAAGCACGGCTCTGTTGCCTGTAACAGTAACGGAAGCAGTCTGTTCACTGCCGGAAAAAATCTGAAGTCCGTTGTCACGAGCTTCATCGGAAAGTTCAATCTGAATGGGGATATTACTTAAGGTAACATTAGTGTCATTAGCGGCGCCGAGACCGGAATAAATCCAAATTGAAAATGAAATTAAAATTGCAAGAATAAAAATAAACTTGTTGTTCTGCATTAACTTATTAAGGGAGAATGTGTCTTTTTTCAAGTCTTTGACCTCCCTTTTTTCTTGTCATTTTTCTTGTCGTCATCGTCAAGATAATCGTCAAGCAAAAATTCTTCAAGTTTATTAATAAGAGAATCTCTCGTAAAATCACGAAGCAAAACACCGTTTATTGCAAGGGAAATTACACCTGTTTCCTCGCTGACAACAAGCACAACAGCATCACTTTGCTCGCTGATACCAAGTGCCGCTCTATGTCTTGTTCCGAGATTTATGTCTACATTTTTATTATCTGTCAAAGGAAGAATACAGCCGGCAGCATAAAGCTTTCCGTCACGTATTATACTGGCGCCATCGTGCAAGGGTGCTTTGTTGAAAAATATATTTCCGAAAAGAGCAACAGAAGTTTCAGCATCAATAATCGTTCCTGTTGAAGCAATGTCAGATAGCATAATTTCACGTTCAAATACAAGAAGCGCACCTGTTTTAGAGCGTGAAAATAAAAGGGAGGTATCTGCCGCATCAATAATTGATTTTTTTACGGCTTTCTTCCATTCATCGCTTTTTCTGTGTTTGGAAAATACTTTAATATATTTTTTGTATGTATTATTCCTACCCATCTGTTCAAAAAGTTTACGCAACTCAGGTTGAAAAATAATTACGATAATTATAACAGATGCTTCAAAAAAAGTTTGAAGAAGCGATGACAGCATTGTCAGCCCAAAAAACGAAGAAATAAAATACACAACAAAAAGCAGTAAAATGCCCTTTAAAAGCTGTACTGCTCTTGTTTCTCTGATTAACTTGAAAAGTCCGAAAATCAAAACCGCAATTGCCAAAATATCAACAATATCTCTGATTTGAATTGTTCTGAAAATCGAAAAAATGCTGTTGAATATATCCATTGCGTTTCCTCCTTTCAAGACTTTGTCGCACAAAACAGGCGTTTTAAATTTGATTAACAAAAAATAAAACGCCTTATTCTTTGTACTTTACATAATTATTTTAACACATTTTAAATATCAATTGCAACCTTTTTAAATTCTTTTTTAAATTTATTTATTGTCATAATTGATGATGCAAAATAATCTACTTGTTCACGGGTTGTGAATACCGATAAAACCGCCCTTACTGTTCCACAATCCTGTGTACCAAAAAACTCGTGAGCAAGAGGAGCGCAATGAAGCCCTGCTCTTACTGCAATATTAAAACGTTTGTCGAGTATTGCCGATGTTTCCTCACTACTCAGTCCATCTATATTAAATGAAATTACGGGTACACTTTTGTGGAGTTCGGGAGAATCGGTGTAAAGCGATACACCGGGGATCTTTTTTAATCTTCGATACAAACGAAGTGCAAGGTCAGACTCATATTTTTCGATATTGCGTTCTGTTTTCTTCATAACAAACTTAATGCCCTCGTTCAGACCTGCAATTCCCGGAAGATTAGGTGTTCCGCTCTCATATCGGTCGGGCAGTATTGACGGTTGGTTTCTGTCAGACGAGAAACTGCCTGTACCGCCTTGAATAAAACTTTTTGGTAAAACTTCTGAATTAATTGCAAGTATACCCGTTCCCATCGGACCGTACAAGCCCTTGTGTCCCGCCGTGCAGAGAAAGTCAATGCAGCTGTCTTTAAGAGAAATTGGCACAACACCGGCGGTTTGCGCTGCGTCAACACAAAACAAAACTCCATGTATTCTGCACAAAGCTGCTATTCTTTCAACAGGAAGTTTTACTCCGAAAACATTTGAAGCGTGTGTGCATACAACAAGCTTTGTATTGGGTCTGATTGCGTTTCTGAAATTATCTATAGTTTCTTCATCATTTGGCGAATAGTCGGCTATTGAATACTCTACCCTGTTTTCTTTCATACTTTCAAGAGGACGCAAGACTGCGTTATGTTCAAGAGAAGAAATAACGGCGTGGTCACCCTCATTTAGTATGCCTTTAATCACATAATTCAGAGCAGTTGTGCAATTATAAGCAAATATTATATTTTCAGGAGAAGCTGCATTAAATAGCTCTGCGACATTTTTCCGACAATCATACATAATTTCAGACGCTTTAAGCGACATTTTGTGACCGCTTCTTCCCGGATTTGCTCCGTAATATCGCATAGTACTTTCAACAGCATTTACCACCGAACGAGGTTTCGGAAAGGTTGTTGCTCCGTTGTCAAAATAAATCATTGAGCATCAACGGAAGCAATTCCTATATAGGTTATTCTGTTTTTTGAAAGAATTTCTATTGCTTTTGCAAAATCACTTTTCACAAAAAGACTATATCCGCAGGATCTGTTTCTTAGATTCACAGGAGTTCTTATAAGACTGCTGAACACGTTATTCTTTCCTAAAATTTCTCTTGCTCTCATTGCAAGCGTTACTGAATTAAACATTATTAAATTATTTTCCATTATTTTCACCTTTGTAATATACATAAGAAATTATGCTTTTTATTACATACTATGAAAAACAACATAAAAACGGTACAAAATTAGCGGCACGTTTCCGTGCCGCTAAAATTAATTCATTTTGTCGCTTAAAAGATTTCCCATATTGTACATTCCGGGTTTCTGAAAAGCAAGGAATGCGGCAGCATTTACTGCGCCGACGGCAAAAACTTCTTTTGACTGAGCCTGATGAGATACGGTGATTACCTCGTCATGACCGGCAAAAACAACTTCGTGTTCACCTACAATTGTACCGCCTCTGACAGAATGAATACCGATTTCATTTTTTGAACGCTTTTTTCTGTAGGAGTGTCTGTCATAAACATACTGCGGTTCATCATTAAGAACCTCTGAAATTCCGTCAGCAATCATAAGAGCTGTGCCGCTCGGAGCGTCAACCTTTAGGTTATGATGCTTTTCAACAATTTCAATATCAAAGCTGTTTCCGAGCACCTTTGCAGCCTCTTTGGTAAGCTCAATAAGAAGATTTATGCCAAGTGACATATTTCCTGAATAGAATATTGCAATTCTTTCAGAAGCACTCTTAATTTTATCAACCTGATCAGCAGAATATCCTGTAGTGCAGATTACGCAAGGCACAGAATTTTCAAGAGCGTATTTAAGCATATCGTCAAGAACAGACGGATTCGAAAAATCAATAATAGCATCGGGCTTTTCATTTATCTCGCCAAAGTTTTTAAAAACAGGAAATTCGTAATTACTCTCACCAAAAGCATCAACACCGAAAAGCACATTAGTTTCATTATTCTGTGATACTGCGTCTGCAACAAAATGTCCCATTTTACCGTTGCATCCGACAATTCCTATATTTACCATTTTTTACTTCCCCTTTAAGTAAAGCAATACCGCACAGAGTATGTGCGGTATCACCAAATAAATTCAAAAATTATTTAGCATGCTTACCAAGCAAATCATACTTTGCAAGACAATCCTTAAGATCGTGGTAACCCGACACGCTCATTGGAACGAGCGGCAGTCTGCATTCACCTGCATCATATCCGTACAGATTCATAGCTGTCTTAATCGGAATCGGGTTAACATCGCTGAACAAAATGTTCATAAGCTCAAGATAATGGAAATGAAGTTTCTGAGCTTCTGCAAAGTTATTTTCAAGGCAGAGCTGACAGATTTTATGCATTTCGGAAGGACAAATATTTGCAAAAACAGAAATTACGCCAAGTGCGCCGAGCGACATAAACGGAACAGTCTGATCGTCATTCCCTGAATATATATCAAGTTTATCTCCGCACAGTGAACGAATTAATGCAATCTGTGAAATATTACCGCTTGCTTCCTTTGCTGCAACAATTCTCTCATGCTTGCAAAGTTCCTGATAAGTCTTAGGTTGAATGTTACAGCCTGTTCTTGACGGAACATTGTATAATATAATCGGCAAATCTACAGAATCAGCAATAACATTGAAGTGCTTTACAAGACCTGCCTGTGAAGTTTTATTATAGTAGGGTGTTACACACAAAAGTGCGTCTGCTCCGGTTTTTTGTGCTGACTTTGAAAGCATAACGGCGGTTGACGTGTCATTGCTGCCTGTACCTGCAATAACGGGAATTCTTCCGTTAATCTTTTCAGCTACAAATGAAAGCACCTCACAATGTTCCTTTTCGGAAAGAGTAGCCGCTTCACCTGTAGTGCCGCAGGCGATGATAGCATCAGTGCCGTTTTCAACATGAAACTCAAGAAGCTGTCCGAGAACGTCATAGTTTACGCTTCCGTCAGAGTTCATTGGCGTTATAATAGCAACGCCTGAACCGGTGAAAATGTGGTTAGCCATAGTTTACCTCCGTAATTAATCCATGTAGCCTTCAGCACAGAGAAGTTCAGCAAGAAGAACCGCACCGCCGGCTGCTCCTCTTAATGTGTTGTGTGACATACATACAAATTTATAATCGTACTGTGTATCTTCTCTGAGTCTGCCTACAGAAACAGCCATACCGTTTTCAAGATTTCTCTCTGACTTAATCTGAGGACGGTCAGGTTCAGTGAAGTAATGCAAGAACTGCTTGGGAGCACTTGGAAGCTCAAGTTCCTGTGCTCTGCCCTTATAATTTTCCCAAATATTGATAATCTCTTCAACCGACGGTTTCTTTACGCCGTCCTTAAACGACATAAATACAGCCGCTGTGTGTCCGTCAGAAACAGGAACACGGATACACTGTGATGTGATTGCAATATCATCTGTGTTGACAATTTTATCGCCCTCTATATGTCCCCAGATTTTGAGAGGCTCTTTTTCGGACTTTTCTTCCTCACCGCCTATATACGGGATAACGTTATCTATCATTTCCGGCCATGTGTTAAATGTTTTGCCTGCGCCTGAAATTGCCTGATATGTGCATGCAAGCACCTTATCAACACCAAACTCTTTTAAGGGGTGGATTGCAGGAACATAGCTTTGAAGCGAGCAGTTTGACTTAACTGCAACAAATCCTCTTTTTGTTCCAAGACGTTTTCTCTGTGATTCAATAACCTTAATATGGTCCGCATTAATTTCGGGAATTACCATAGGCACATCATCAGTAAAACGGTGAGCAGAGTTATTTGACACAATCGGACACTCAGCTTTTGCATATTTTTCCTCAAGAGCCCTTATTTCATCTTTTTTCATATTTACTGCGCAGAAACAAAAGTCAACCTTTGAAGCAACCTCTTCAACATTTTCTGCATTTATGATAACCATATCTTTATATTTTTCGGGGAGTTCTGCAGTCATATGCCATCTGCCTTTAACAGTTTCGCCATATGTTTTGCCTGCGCTTCTTGCGCTTGCTGCAAGTGCAGTAACCTCAAACCAAGGGTGATTTTCAAGCAACAGTGCAAAACGCTGTCCAACCATACCCGTAGCTCCGATAATACCAACTTTGTACTTTTTCACAATAATTCCTCCGAATTAAACAAATTTTAAAAAAGCAGTTGCCTTATTCGATTAAATATTATATTATAGAAACAGTGTGTTAAAACACCGTAACCTACGAACAGCATACTACCTATTATTAAATTATAATATACCATTTTAAGCTTTCATTGTCAATTATTTTACAGATATGAATTTAATAAATTTTATTATTTAAAGTGAGGATATAATGAAAACAAGTGACTTTTACTATAATTTACCAAAAGAGCTTATTGCGCAAATCCCGCTTGAACCAAGAGATACTTCAAAGCTGCTTGTTCTCGGAAGAGAAAGCGGAAATATTGAGCACAAGCATTTTTACGACATAATTGATTATCTTAATCCGGGCGACCTGCTTGTATGTAACGATTCAAGAGTTCTGCCCGCAAGAATTTTCGGAATTAAAGACGAAACAGGCACAAGAGTTGAATTTTTGCTGTTGAAGCAAATAAGCGGTAACAGATGGGAGACACTTTGCAAACCGGGCAAAAAAGCACGTGAGGGCGCTAAATTCAGCTTTGGCAACGGAATAATGAGTGCAACTGTTGAAAAGGTTAAGGATGACGGAAACAGAATTGTAAGCTTTGAATGCGATGATAATTTTTTTGCTGTTCTTGACAAAATCGGTCAGATGCCTCTCCCTCCTTACATTACTGAGAAGCTAAAGGACAGAGAAAGATACCAGACGGTTTACAGTCACGAATTAGGTTCTGCGGCTGCCCCGACAGCGGGTCTGCATTTTACAGACGAGCTTCTTGAAAAAATAAAAGCAAAAGGAGTTAATGTGGCCTACGTGACACTCCACGTGGGATTAGGTACATTCAGACCCGTTAAGGTTGACGATGTTACAAATCACAAAATGCACAGCGAGCATTATGAAATTCCCGAGGTTACCGCAAGGCTTATTAATGAAACAAAGAAAAACGGTAAAAGAGTAATTGCTGTCGGCACAACATCATGCCGAACACTTGAAAGCGTGGCAAGCTTTTTCGGCGAAATTAAGCCATGCAACGGATTTACTGACATTTTTATATATCCGGGATATGAATTCAAGGTTCTTGACGGTCTTATCACAAACTTTCATTTGCCTGAAAGTACGCTTATTATGCTTGTTTCTGCATTTGCAGGCTATGATAATATTATGAACGCATATAATACTGCCGTTGAAGAAAAATACAGATTTTTCTCATTCGGCGACGCAATGTTCATTTCATAGGAGGTTATATGTTTAAACTTATTAAAAAAGAAGGCAATGCACGAAGGGGCGAATTTGTTACTCCTCACGGCACAATTCAAACTCCTGCGTTTATGAATGTTGCTACCTGCGGTGCAATTAAAGGTGCGGTTTCTGCGCTTGATTTAAAAAATATAAAATGTCAGGTTCAGCTTTGCAATACCTATCATTTGCATTTAAGACCAGGCGATGATAAAGTTAAACAACTCGGAGGACTTCACAAATTCACATGTTGGGACGGTCCTATACTTACTGACAGCGGCGGTTTTCAGGTGTTCTCACTTGCTAAACTCCGCAATATCAAGGAAGAAGGCGTTTATTTCAATTCTCACATTGACGGACGAAAGATATTTATGGGTCCCGAAGAAAGTATGAGAATACAGTCGAATCTTGGTTCAACTATCGCTATGGCATTTGATGAATGTGTTGAAAATCCATCTCCCTACGACTACACAAAAGACAGCGTTAAGCGTACCACAAGGTGGCTTAAAAGATGCATTTGCGAAATGGACAGACTAAACAACCTTGACAGCACTATTAACAAACATCAGATGCTTTTTGCAATTAATCAGGGCGGAGTATTCAAGGATTTACGAACAGAGCATATGAAAGAAATTGCCGAGCTTAATCTTGACGGTTATGCAATCGGAGGACTTGCTGTAGGAGAGCCTGCCGAAACGATGTATGCAATCATTGAAACTGTTGAGCCTTTTGCTCCATCAGAAAAAATACGTTATCTTATGGGAGTTGGCACTCCTGTAAATATTCTTGAAAGCGTTGCAAGAGGTATTGACCTTTTTGATTGTGTTATGCCCAGCAGAAATGCAAGGCACGGTCAGCTTTTTACCTGGCAAGGCGTGAGAAACCTAAACAATGCTAAATACGAAACTGATGAAAGTCCAATTGATGAAAGCTGTAACTGCCCTATTTGTCAAAACTTTTCAAGAGCATATATAAGACATCTTCTTAAAAGCGGAGAAATGCTTGGTATGCGGCTTGCAGTACTTCATAATCTGTATTTTTACAACAATTTAATGGAAGTTATCAGAGAACAGCTTGACAACGGTACGTATACACAGTTTTATGAAAAATACAAAAATATACTCGGAGTTAGAATTTAATGGAATTTTACTGTGAAAATTTCTTGAAAAAACTTGCAACCGATATTTAAAACTGATATAATCAATATATTGTATGAAAGGAATGAAATATATGACAAACTTTTTACCCAATCTTGCAGAACAACAGGCTGCCGGAAACAACAGTATGAGCATGATTTTAATGATTGTGATATATGCTGCTATTTTTGCCGCCCTCTATTTCTTCTTAATTAGACCTAATTCAAAAAGAAAAAAAGAAGAAGCTCAGATGAGAAATTCTCTTGAAATCGGTGATGAAATCACGACAATCGGCGGTATCATAGGCAGAGTTGTTGCAATTAAAGATGATGAGGACGCTATTATCATTGAAACAGGCTCTGACAGAGTAAAAATGAAATTTAAAAAATGGTGTATCTCTACTGTTGACACAGTAAAAGAGCCTGCTACAGAGCAAAAGCCTGAAAAGAAAAGCTTTTTCGGCAAGAAAAAATCAGATGACGTTGAGCCTAAAACTGATACAAAATAATAATTTTTGAATTTATATCGATTTCCCCGAATATAATTTAACAGATTATTTTCGGGGGTGTTTTTTTGTCCGACAAAAAACTGCTTATTAAAGCTGTGCTTTTTGGGACTGTCTGCGGGTTGCTGGTAACAGTAGTACTTATTTGTATTTTCTCCGCGATTATAATGACCTGCGGGTTGTTTCCTGAGGAAATTACAAACTATATTACACTTGCATTGCTGTCAATCGGTGCTTTTTCAGGAGGATTTATTACAAGTAAAATTACAAAATCGGCAGGTCTGATAGTCGGCTTATTAACAGGATTTGCAAGTTTTATTTTGATTACGGTAACGGGACTTACAAAAAGCAATGATCCTGTCACACTGCTTACATTTATAAGATTAGCTGCACTACTCGTTTCGGGAGGAATCGGAGGAATAGCAGGACTTAAAAGAAAAGAAAGAATACATATAAAATAAAACAGAAGTTATAAATTGGGCTATATCGGGCGGAGAAATCCGCCCGTTTTTTTTTATAATTCATTATATAGCAATTTACCAAAAATGTATTATTAAATATTTGAACAAAATTTTTAAAAATATGGAAATATCATCAATATTATGTTATAATGAATCAGATAGTATGTTTTTAACAAGAAAGAATACGTAAATATAGAGGAGATGTTTATTATGTCTGCACACATAAAATTACCGGACAATCTTAAATCATGGAAAATCATCTCTCGTCTGCCTGATGATAACGGCAACGAGATTTATAAAGTCAGCAAAAAAGATTTTGACGGAACAGTAATTTCTGCCATACTCAGATATGTAGTAATAAAAAATGATGACTATAACATTGAAAGCACTGATTTTATCAATGACGAGGCTTCATTTTTGAAAACCATTTCTCAGTTGGGCGATTGTTTTAACTATCTTGATATTTTTGTAAATAATAACCCTGCCAAAAAGAAAATTGAGTTTTTCATTATTTCTGAGGATCTGCA
Source organism: uncultured Ruminococcus sp. (assembly GCA_958403905.1). Lineage (GTDB taxonomy): Bacteria > Bacillota > Clostridia > Oscillospirales > Acutalibacteraceae > Ruminococcoides. The sequence continues at coordinate 56,290 of CATXZD010000014.1, read as the reverse complement.
AACCTTATCAGAGCTTATGAAATCAAAGAAATTCAGCGAGAGTGAAGTTATTGATTTTGGCATACAGATGAGCGCCATTCTTGAAAAACTTGAATCTAAAAATATTTTTCACGGTAATATTAATCCCAATAATATTTTTCGCTCATTTGACGGGAAATACAAGCTCGGCGGATTTTCTGACTATGAGAGCAAAATTGACGATATGTCATTTATTGCCCCGGAAATATTCAGAAAAGAAAATGCCGACTTTACAACTGACATATACTCACTCGGCTTGATTATGTACTCAATGAGCAACAACGACACTATTCCTTTTGAAAGCGCAGAAACAAACCGTGACGAAGCTATAAAAATGCGTTTTGACGGCAAAGCTGTTACCGCTCCGAAAAACGGCAATGAAAAGCTCAAAAGCGTTATTGTTATTGCCTGCCAGCCGAACAATGAAAACAGATGGAAAAATGCAGGAAATATTAAGAATGCACTCACTTCTATTAAAAGCGAAACAACTGACAGTGCTTTAAACGAAACTTTGATTATTCCCGAAAAAACCGATTTTGACGGTAATGTTTTTGAAGATTATGATTATAACGAGTTTGACACTTCAGCTAAATCAGCAGCAGATATTTTCCCTGTTGACGGGGCTATTTCAAATCAACCCGACAATTTAGAAAATAATGGCAAAACACCTGAAGAAGATATACAAAAAGAAAATACCGAAATTAAAAACACTGCACCTGTTGAAGTTTTACCGACAGAAAGTGAAAACGAATTGGTTCAACCTGTAGAAACATCAGAAGCAACTGACAGCACTAATACTGCTGAAGAATCTAAAGTTTTGGAGCACAAAAGCGATGAAAATGCAGAAATTTCAGAAAAACAGGATGAGCAAATCGAATTAGATACAACTAATACTAAAACAGATAAAAACGATAATTTTGAAATTGACAACAGAGTTTTTGAAACCTTTGAAGTTCAAAGAAAAGCAAAGAACTTTCAGGAACATGCAAAAGAAAAGGACTACGGAGACTTTTTTGAGGATCCCGAGCCTATTGCAAATAATGAACCTAAGAATGATTCTTCTGAATACGATGTTGAAAATGACAAAGAGCTTAATATTTTTGAAACAAATGAATTTGATGACGAAGAAACACCTAATTCATCAAAAAACAGAAAAAATGTTATAATAATTACAATATGTGTTATAGTTACTCTTGCAGCTATCGGTTTTATCGCTTATTGCATATTCGGCGGACTTGGTGGAAATAACAAAGACAATCCCACAACCAAACCAACGGAAATTGAAACTACTGTTCAAAACACAACTGAAAAATCAACTACCGTACCGCCTACAACTGTTGCTCCGACTACCGTTGCAATTGACAAAACTGTTACACCCGTTGTAGGTTACGGCTATAGCTATGCAAAGAAACTGCTTGAACAGGAAGGATTTATAGTTGAAATCGGCGAGTATGAGTATAGCGAGGAATGGCCGGAGGGATATGTAATTGCTCAGTCGCCGTCAGGAGATACCTCAGCTAAAAACGGTACTGTTGTAACGCTTGATATTTCTCTCGGTTTGATTGAACCAGAAACTACTGTTGCTCCGACAGACGCACCTGTTCAGGCTACACGTGCTCAGCAAAATCAGTCGCAAGGTACCGACAATAGCTATATTTTTGCTAATAGCTCGTCTGCATATTTAAGTAAGTCAGATGTATCTTCCCTAAGTAACAATAATCTTAATCTTGCTTTAAATGAAATTTATGCAAGAAGAGGCAGAATTTTTAAAGATTCTGCGCTTGCAAGCTATTTTGGTTCAAAATCATGGTACACACCAAAGTATACTGCAGAAGAGTTTTCTAAAAATGTAACATTTAACAGTTACGAACAGGCAAATCTTCAGCTTTTGGTTGATGAACAGAAAAACAGAGGTTTGAGATAACAAAATTTATCCTAAAGCCAATTTACATACGGGAGTAAGTAATTTATGAAAGAAAAAACACTTTATTTACTTAAAAGTAATTTGTTTTTTGCTGTTGTAATTAATATTGTTATAATGCTATTCTGCATTGAAGTAACTACATTCTCTTATGACAGCAGCAAAGACTTTTACAATTCGCTGTATATTTGTAATCATCATTTTTACTATAGCAGCTCAATAAATTACATACTATCTACTATAATCGGTTCGGTTCAGTACGTATTTGACGGTTTTAACTGCTTTGTTTTATCACAAATTCTTCTGTCTTTTAGTGCTTTTATTTCAATCACTTTTGTTTTTGCCGACAAATTCAGCAAAAAGAAATCTGCTGTTATCACGTTTCTTATTAATATTCTATTTGCATTAAATCACTATGCCGATATTTACACCAGCAAAACAGCTGCCTTGCTGGTTGCTGCCGGATTTCTGCTTTTACTCAATTCAATCAACAACAAACGCTATAATCTTCCGTGCTGGGTTGGTGCAGCAGAGGTTGCATTCGGTTCATTCTTTGATTATAAATACTTTTTCATTGGTCTTGCCTTTGCAGTTGCGTTTTTTATTGGTGATTTAATTTCAAAAAGAAAGTACAAAATTGCATTTCGTAAGTTTTTTTGGTATTTCAGACCGTTTTTGATTGTTTTTGCACTTGTAACTCTTCTTGTGACAGGGCTAAATCAATACTCATATTCTGTTAACCATGCTACGGAAGAAGCAACCAATTACTATGAATATGAATACACCACAGACTTAATATCTTCCCTGCCCTATCCGAATTACGCTGAACACAAAGCAGAACTGAGCAGTGTGGGAATTACTACGGAAAATGAGTACGAGCTTTTGAAAAACGGCTACATTGACCAAAGTAATTCGCTTGGTATCACTGCTCTGAAACTTGTTTCGGATATTCAGCAGAAAGAAAACAGCAAAACTGTACTTTTTGTTACCGGCAATATTTTTTCTGATATTTCATATCACCTTGTGTCTTTTGACTGTTACGCAATACTTTATCTTGTATTTATAGCTTTGTCCGTCTTTTATATTGTTTTTCAAAAACGACGCTTTGCATTTTTCCCTTTCCTTTATCTTGCAACGGGACTTGCATCAAGCATACTGCTTCGTTATTTTTTCTCGGGAGAAACTTACCATATTTACGGAATATGGCTTATGATGTACATATTTTTACTGTACTCTTTTAATTTTGAACAAGCACGTCCGCATAAAAATCCACCTGTTCTTAAAATGAAAAACAGTTATATCTTTATTTCAACCATCTGCGTTATTTGCCTTTTCCTTTGCTATAGCATAGTATTTCAGAACACGACAAATACCATTAAGGAAAGTGAAAGACCTCAAAGTCTATTTGCGGAAATTGACAGACATCCCGACAGGTATTATGTTCTTGACCCTAACACAGGAAATGAGTATATGAAATACACCGAAAACTATATTCATCCGCTTTGGGGTTTCCGTCAAGGTTTCCTTGATAATGTAGACGGTTTCGGATATTTTCATAATTCAGATGAACTGCGCAAACGTAATTTATCAGATAATATTTACGAGGCTGTTCTGACATATAATAAAATTTATGTTGTAGATAAAAATATAACCTTCAGAAAAGAGCGTTATTTTACCACTAAATACGCAGAAAAGGGTAAAACTGTAAGCTATAATCAAATTTCTGAATTTGACGGATATAAAATTTATACCGTTACGCAAAAATAGAAAACATAAATACCGAAGCAAAATATTCAGGCATACATTTTGTATTGCCGGAATTGTTTTCAAAATCTATTTAATGCTGCTAAAAACAAAAAATTGCCGACGAAATGCTGTTTTGCATTTTCGTCGGCTTATTTTTATTCTTGAGTTTCAGCCTGAACTGTTTCTCGTACTAATTCAGCTTCATCATCAATGATTACAGGCGATGAACCAACTTGTACTTGGTCTTCCGGTATATCATCTATTATCTTATTTACATAAACTGTGCATAGAGATGTTTTTCCGTTATATGTTGTAAGCTTTATTACTGCAACACCTGTTCCCTTTGCGGTAATCATTGCTTTATTACCTTCCGGCTTTGTAACAACTGCAACACTTGAATCTGAGCTTTCCCATTTCAAATTAGCTGAATTTGCATATGAACCACTGTTTGTTGATTCGGAAATAACAATTTGCTCACCTGTTTTTAGCATAAGTTCAGTTTTATTCAGCTTAACGCTTGTTGGTGCAGGCTTTACCGTTACCTTGCACTGAGCGGTTTTACCGTTGTAAAGCGTAATCTTCACATATGCTGTGCCTACTCCTTTTGCTGTTATCTGAGCCTTATTTCCGCTTCCCTTTGTTACTGTTGCCACAGATGTGTTTGTGCTGCTCCACTTAAGGTTATCTGCGTTAGCATAAGTTCCACTGTTGGTGCTTTCCGATACTATATACGTTTCGCCTACACCGAGTATAACACTTGAAGGATTAGTCTTTACGCTCGAAGGTGCATTCCTGACGCTTACCTTGCACGTTGCAGTTTTACCGTTATAAGTTTTGAATGTAATTGTTGTTGTTCCGTTTGATTTTGCAGTGATTTTTGCTTTATTGCCGCTTGTCTTTTCAATTGTGGCAACCTTTGAATTACTGCTTGACCACGTAAAGTTTCTTGCATAAGAACCGCTGTTTGAACACTGCGAAATTATAAATGTTTCTCCCTTGCCGAGAGTTATATTTGAATTACTCAGAGCAACACTTGACGGGGCTGACTTTACAGTCACTCTGCAGGTTGCACTCTTACCATTATAGGTTTTTACGGTAATATCAGCAGTACCGTTTCCTTTAGCAACAATTTTTGCCTTGTTTCCGCTTGTTTTTGCCACCGTTGCAACCTTTGTATTTGAGCTGCTCCAATTAAATCTCCAAGCATATGAACCTGAATTAGTGCTTTCGGAAATTATAAATTCTTCACCCACACCTAAAGTCAATTTGCTTGTACTAACTTTAATACTGGACGGTGCTGATTTTACCGTTACCTTGCAGGATTTTGAAAGTCCGTTTGCAGTTTTAACAGTTATTGTTGCTGTACCGGATTTTTTGGCTCTTACTGTACCATGACCATTTACCTCTGCCACAGATGAATTGCTACTTGACCAACTATAATTTGCTCCACTTGAGGGAGTAATTTTTTTAATTAATGTGTATTCTTCCCCTACACCGAGAGTAAGACTCGTTCTGTTTATAGATACAGATTTTGCATTACTACCGTCAACAAAATCAAAACCATAATAATCTGCATATAATTTTCCGAGACTATCCTTAGCAGCAGTTACTTTGAATCCGTTTATTCTGCGATAATCCTGATAATCTTCCGTATAAAAACCAAATGCATAATTGCCTATCAAAGCTGTTGAATAAGGAATTGTAATACCTTTCAGCTTTGGACAGTCCATAGCAGCCATTTCCCCTATACTCACTACTGTATCAGGGATTGTGAGTGAAGTAAGTTCTCTACACTGCTCGGCTATTCTTTCAGCCACGGTTATTGTACCGTGTTCAAAAGAAATACTTTTAACTTTTCTATTTCTTATTGTACATGCCACTTTACCAACGTATAAAACATTATTCTTCCAATTTGACTCTGTATAATAATATTTCGTATTATCAAAAGCGTTCCTACCAACAGAAAGCACTGAATTTGGTAAAACAATATTCTTAAGTTTTGCACAACCAAAAAATGCACCGTCCTCAATTATAATAACATTGTCAGGAACACGTACGCTTTCAATTGACTCTTCATAAAATGCATGTTTTCCGATTGAAACAACAGGATAACCGTCAAGTTCATTAGGTATTACAAGATTTTTATCATCCCCATAGTATCTTGTAATTTCGGCATATTCGCCTTCAAGTATACTATAGGAATAATCATCTTCCACAGCTGCACTCACGGTAAACGGTGCACAGGCAAAGATTGAAAACAGCATTATTACTGCGAAAAATAAAGATGATATTTTTATAATTTTGTGTTTTTTAGTTTTCATAAATTTCTCCTTTCAATTATATCAACCGTAATCCCACTGTAAATCAGGCATGGATTGATATGCTTTTTCTTCTGTAGACGATTCGGGCTGTCTATTTACTCTTTCATAATAACAATCTGTTCATAAATTTCGTCATAGGCATCACCTATTTTTGTCATATTTTACTGAATTATCGCAATCATCATCTGCATCATTATTGTCATTAAACTCTTACAGCTACTTGTTCGTTTTCAGTTTAATTCTTTTTCGCAAATTTTAATAAGTTCAGACGTTGCAATAGGTTCATTTTCCCAAACAATATCCACAAAATGCGATTCTACTGCATCAAGCTTTGTATTTTTATTTTACACCACCTAATCTCATAATATTTTACAATTTTAGTCTATCACTTGTAGACTAACGTGTCAAGCGTTTTAATTATAATTTTTACCGTATTAATAATATTTTTATAATATATTAACAAAAGAGGGTTGACGAAACTAAAACTGTCAATCCTCATTTATTATTTTAAATTGTATCAAGTATTTTTTGCATATCATCGGGAAGCTCGCAGTTTACTGATAATTCGTTTCCATATACAGGATGAATAAACTTCATCTCTCCGCAATGAAGTGTTTGACGTTTTATTATTTCAAGACTGCCGCCGTACAGGTCGTCACCAAGCAAAGGATGTCCGATTGACGACATATGACAACGTATCTGATGAGTTTTTCCTGTTTCAAGCCAAAGCTTAATGAAAGAAATTTCTTCGTTTGCAGACAACACTTTATAATGCGTTATTGCCGGAGTTCCGCTGTTAAGTACACAGCGTACAATTTTAGAATCTTCCTTTAATCCTATAGGCTTGCTTATTGTACCGCCGCATTCTAATTTCCCGTGGCAAAATGCAAAATAATTCTTATCAACTTTATTTTTAAGGGCATTTGCACAGAATTTGTTTTTCGCAATCAGTACAAGCCCTGAGGTATCCTTATCAAGTCGATTAACTGCTCTAAAAACATAATTTTCTCCCCTGCTTTTCATATAATAAGTAATTATATTTGCAAGGGTGTTAGTTTGGTGCTGCTTTACGGGATGAACAGGCATTGAGGGAGGCTTATTTACAATTATAATGTGTTCGTCCTCAAAGACAATATCAAGATTTCCTGCAACGGGAACAATTTCTGATTCTTCATCAGGTAAATCTATCTCCACCCTGCTTCCTGCCTGCGTAAAATCTACTGTTCTTAAAATTTTTCCATTCATCAAAATACCGTCTTTTTTTCGTTTTAGTTGTGTTATCATTCTTGCAGATAAATTACAGTGTTTTCTTAAAAAAGCAATTGCTTTTTTGCCGTCATATTCATCCGTAACTATAAATTCAAGTTTTTCAGACATATAATATCTCCAAATTAAAAGTCAAGTGAATTACACAAATAGATTACAGCCGCAAGCTGAACTATTAATATTATCGGTATTCCGAGCATAAATTTTAAATGCCTGGTCTTATGATTTATTAAAAGCATTGTAATGTACATACCTACGCTTCCGCCTAAAACTGACAATAGCATAAGGGTACTTTCCTTGACACGCCAGCGCTTTTTCACTGCGCAACGCTTATCATAAGCAGTAACAATTACAGATATTAAATTTATCAAAATCAGATATATTGTAAGAATAATCAAAAACGTGTTCATAAAAGCTCCGGAGGATGATATTTTGAAAATAAAAAAACTGATACCGTTGGCACTTTCAGTCGCAATACTAATAGGAGTAACAGCCGTAAGTTCCGTCAATCGGAAACAACCGTCCCCTGTTTCAAAAACAATAAGTACAATTGATGAAACAAACAATTCAACAAAAGATGAAATAAATACAGTCAACTTTGGCGAAATGAGGGGTGTATGGATTTCATATATTGAACTGAGTATGGAAAATGAAAGCGATAAAAGCGAACAAGCTTTCAGTGATAAATTTGAAAAAATAGCCGAAAACAGTAAGGGTTACGGACTAAATACACTAATTGTTCAGGTAAGACCTTACGGAGACGCATTGTATGAATCAGAATATTACCCATGGTCACATATTCTGACCGGAACTCAAGGCAAAAGTCCCGGATATGATCCATTGGAAATTATGTGCCGGATAAGCAGAAAGCACGGTCTGCACATTCATGCTTGGATTAATCCTTATAGAGTAACACTGAACGAAACGCCAAATAAGCTTTCTGACGATAACCCGTATGTCAAAAATAAAAACTTAGGATTAACAACAAAAAGCGGAATAATTCTTGACCCATCTGACAAAGAAGCAAGAGAGCTTATAATTGACGGCGTTATAGAAATAGTGAAAAATTACGACATAGACGGTATTCAATTTGACGATTATTTTTATCCGGAAGATATAGGCAACTGCGACGATAAAAGCTATGAAAGTTATGTTTCGGAGGTAGGCGAAAAGAACAGTATGAACATTGATAACTGGAGGCTTGCAAATGTTAACATGCTGATTTGCGAAACTTACAGAGCAATTCATTCTGAAAGCAATGATATTGTATTCGGTATTTCACCGCAGGGAAATATTGATAATAACCAAAAACTTTATGCTGATGTAAAATCCTGGTGCAATTGCAGGGGATTTGTTGATTACATATGTCCGCAAATCTATTTCAGCACAGAAAATCCTGCGCTTGAATTTGAGGACGCTCTTGAAAGCTGGAGCACGCTTGACTATGACGAAAACGTTCATCTTTACATAGGTCTTGCAGGCTACAAGGCAGGCACTGACAATGACGAAGGCACATGGGCAAAATCAAGCAATATTCTTGCTGATGAGTATAAAATTATTAAAGACTGCAAAAAAGCAAAAGGATTTATGATATACAGCTACAACAGCCTTATTTCTGATAACAGCCGAAAGGAAATGCAGAATTTAAGAAATTTGCTGCACTAATTCTCCTACACAGAAGTCCTTTTCTGCAGAAATAAGTTTTACATCGGCAATCGTTCCACAAATAGAACTATCACTTGAAAATACATGAACCGGAGTATAATTCTTTGTGTAGCCTTCAAGATAACCGTGACGTATACGCTCAAAAAGGACACTTTCCACTCTGCCCACCTGTAAATTAAGGAACTCAAAGCGAGAATTTTCAACAATCCCGCCCATAATTGCAGCTCGTCTCTCCTTTTCAGCAGGACTAACCTGATTCGGTGAATCAGCCGCTTTTGTTCCTTTACGAATTGAATACGGAAAAACATGAACCTTTGCAAAACCTATGCTTTTTACAAACTCCATTGATGACAAAAAATCTTCCTCGCTTTCACCGGCAAAACCAACCATTACATCAGTAGTCATTGAGGAATTTTCAAAGGACTCGCGAAGATTTTTAACTATTTGTGCATACTGAGCACTGTCATAGTGACGATTCATATCTTTTAAAGTTTTATCACAGCCGCTTTGTAGCGATAAATGGAACTGCGGACAGAACTTTTTCTGTGCGGATAGGCGTGCAATAAGCCTGTCATCCATCTGTTCTGGTTCTATTGAACCAAGTCTTACTCTCTCGATTCCCTCAACCGCACAGGCAGTTTCAACTGCATCTGCAAGGTCAAAATCCTCTCCGAGCCCATAGGCGGAAAGGTTAATTCCTACAAGAACTACTTCTTTGTAACCGTTTTGAGCAATATTTTCGACCTCTGTCCTAAGATCCTCAATTGATTTTGAGCGAACTCGTCCCCTTGCATACGGAATTATGCAGTATGAGCAAAAGCGGTTACAGCCGTCTTCAATCTTAATAAATGCTCTTGTATGCTCACCAAGCGAGGAAACTGAAAGATTTTCAAAATTTTCATTTTTCACGGGGTGTTGAGAAATATTTACAAAACAATGTTTGTCAGCAAAATACCTTTCAAGTGCAGGTATCAGTTCTGCACGCTTTGCGTTTCCGAGCACAATATCGCAATCTTTAAAATTCTTTGTTTCTTCAGGAAATGCCTGCGGCATACATCCTGTCAGCACTATTATTCCGTCAGGATTTGTTCGACGAACTCTGCTGATAATCTTGCGATTTTTAGCGTCGCTAACAGAAGTTACGGTACAGCTGTTTATAATAGTAATATCTGCTTTCTCTTTGTCCTGTGACAGAATATAACCATGTTTCAGCAAAGCTTCACGCATTGCCTGTGATTCGTACTGATTGACTTTACAGCCGAGTGTAACTATATTAAAATTCATTGATATTTCATCCTTTTTTATTCAAATAGTTGAAAATAATTTAAATCATAAATAATCGTTGATTATCGCAAGATTTAATGATAATATATATTAAAAGATAAATATTTTTGAGGTGATTTCTATGTTCTCTATGCCAATTTGTGCAAAAAACAAAAACGGATTAATTGAAATCTTTGAAACCCTTGCTCACTTCCCTAATCAGCTTATGATGATAAAAAGCGGCGAATACACTGTAGACGCTCATTCGCTTATAGGAGTTTTTTCTCTTGATGTTTCACAGCCTTTTGAACTCCTTCTTGAAAATGAACCTGATGACAGCTTTAAAGAAGCTGTTTCAAAATTTATTCCTGCACACGCATAAAATACATAGTTTATTTAAAGCCCTATGACATTTGTCATAGGGCTAATTTATTAGGAATTTTTATCTACAACATGGAAATTCTTTAAATTTCCCGTTTTTTCGCTTCTTTTGTCAAGTTCTTTTAAAACATCGTCAAGCGGTATTCCCTGCGAAACCATCATAACCATCAGATGATAGATTAAATCAGAAATTTCATATACTGTTTCGCTGTTATCGCCGTTTTTAGCGGCAATTATTGTTTCACTGCATTCCTCGCCAACCTTTTTGAGTATTTTATCAATACCTTTGTCAAGAAGATAGCAGGTGTAAGAACCCTCTTTTGGATTATCACGTCTGTTTTCTACTGTTGCGTACAATGCTGAAAGAATTTCCTTATCATTCATAATATATCCCTCTTATTTTAATTTTTTGAAAAAGCAAGAATGATTGCCCGTATGACAAGCGGATCCTGTCTGTTCAACAGTAACAAGCAGGGTGTCGTTATCGCAGTCTGCAAAAATATCAACAACCTTTTGCAAATGACCTGAAGTTGCACCTTTGTTCCAAAGCTCCTGTCTGCTTCTTGACCAGAACCATGTGTAGCCTGTTTCTAAGGTTTTCTGCATACTCTCTTTATTCATATATGCAAGCATCAAAACTTCTCCCGTTGACTTTTCCTGAATAACAGCCGGAATAAGCTCTGATTTTTCAAAATATTTATCAAAATCCATAATTCACCTTATAAAAAGTTATTACTGTAATATGTAATAAATTATATTTTTCTTGTCATTTCAAGCGCAAGTTTTAAGTCAAGGTTACCGGAATAGATAGCCTTGCCGCAGATTGCACCGTAAACATCAAGCTCAGCAAGATTTATAATATCTTTTAAAACCGCAACCCCGCCGCTTGCAATAATGTTGCAGCTAACCTGATGAACCAAATCATCGAGCTGTTTCAGATTAGGTCCTGCAAGAGTACCATCCTGATCTATATCGGTAAACACAATTGTCTTAACGCCAACATCTTCCATACGTTTTGCAAGCTCTATATAATTTATATCTGAGTTGTCAATCCAGCCCTCTGCCCTAACCATTCCGTCTTTAGCGTCAATTCCGACTACAATTTTATCACCGTAATTTTTAACAGCATCAACTACAAATTGCGGATTTTTAACAGCAGCCGATCCTAGAATTACTCTGTCGATACCTCTTGAAAGATAATATTCAACTGCTTTTATATCTCTTATTCCACCGCCGACTTCAACAAAAAGGCCTGAAGATTTTGCAACATCTGCAATTAAATCAGCGTTTACAAGCTTGGCATCCTTTGCACCGTCAAGGTCAACCATATGCATCCAGCTTGCGCCTGAATCTGCAAAACGCTGAGCCGCAATGTACGGTGACTCGGCAACCTTCTGTACAGTTGAGTAATCTCCTTTGAAAAGACGGACACAATTGCCGTCTTTAATATCTATAGCAGGTAAAATAATCATTTATAACACTCCTTTAGTGGAAAGAGGTTTGTTTGAAGTGTTCTGCTTTACAGCAATTCTTAATGAATGAGCAAGCGCTTTGAAAAGTGCTTCTGTAATATGATGAGAATTATCTCCGTAAAAAGATTTAAGGTGAAGCGTAATTCCTGCGTTGATAGCAAATGCCCTCATAAATTCTACAGTCATTGCACAATCGTAGTCACCGCATCTGCTCTGAGGAAAATCAGCGTCAAACACAAGAAACGGTCTGCCGCTTATATCAACGGAAGAAAAGGCAAGAGCCTCATCCATGGGAACATAAAAGCTGCCGAATCTGTCGATTGAGCCTTTGTCACCGAGAGCTTTTGAAAATGCCTTACCCAGTACTATTCCCGTATCTTCAACGGTGTGATGCTCGTCCACATTAAGATCCCCTATTACGGAAATCTCAAGTCCGAAACCGCCGTGAGTAGCAAATGAATTTAACATATGGTCAAAAAAACCGACACCGGTATCAATAGAAATATTGCCGCCGTCAAGATTTAAAATAAGCTTAATCTGAGTTTCTTTAGTGTTTCTTTCCTCAATAGCACAGCGCATCGGCTCACCTCAAAAAATACTTTTCAATACAGCAGAGAGTTTCATCAACCTCTTGTTCTGTTCCTGCCGAAATTCTTATATAATCTCCCATATATCTTATAACAATGGAATTATCTTTTAAATATTCCCAAATAGCCTTACTCTCGGGAGTTTTAACAAACACAAAGTTTGCACAGCTGTTATAAACCGTCAAATCTTTATATTTTTCGGCAATCTTTACCAAACCATTATACAACTTTTCTCTGCTTCTGACAATTGATTTTTGTCGATTTAATAAATATTCTTTATTTTTGTATATTACGGTACCTATAGCCTGCGAAATACTGTTTACATTATACGGAGATTTTACCGCCTTAAGCGCCTTTGAAATAGCTTTATTTGACACAGCAAAGCCAAGACGAAGTGCGGCTGAACCTACTGATTTTGACGCAGTTCGGAAAACAATAAGGTTTGAATAATCCTCCGTTTCTGATATAAGACTTTGATTCCAGAAGTCCATATATGCCTCATCAAGAATTACAAGCGCATTTACGGATGTCACCAATTTGCGAGCTTGATCTGCCGTTATACCTTGTCCTGTAGGATTACAAGGATTAGAAAAGATAACAAGCTTAATATTTTCATTGTTGATTTTTTGAATCAAGGCATCTACATCAATATTAAGCTTTTCATCCTTAATGAATGAATCACATTCCACTTCACAGATTGACGAGTAAAATCTGTACATTGAAAAATCCGGTGTAACAACAAGCATTTTATCTCCCTTTTCGAGAAAAGCAGATTCTGTAAGAAAGATAAGCTCATCAGAACCGTTTCCTGCAGTTACACATTCAGAATTTATTTTGTAATGCTCTGAAAATGCATTAACAACTTCTGTTGCAAGCGGATCGGGATAACGGTTAAATTCAATTTTTTCAATTGCTTCTCTCACCTGCTTCATAATCTCTTCTGGATAGCTTAGAGGAGATTCGTTAGCATCAAGGCGAATTTTATATGTACCGCTTATTGGCTCGTAGGGCTCAAGCTCACGAATTTTTTTGTTAAGTTCATAGCTCATAAAAACACATTCCAATCATCGGAGAATTATTAATTATTCAATATCAAAGCGCACCTTTATTGAATTTGCGTGTGCTGTCAAACCTTCGGTGTCAGCAAAACGTATTACGTCCTGAGCATCGTTCTTTAATGCACTTTCTGTGTAATAAATAAAACTTGACTTCTTGATAAAGCTGTCAACAGAGAGCGGCGAGAAAAAACGAGCCGTTCCGCTTGTGGGAAGAACATGGTTAGGACCTGCAAAATAATCACCAAGAGGTTCGGGACTATAGTTTCCGAGAAATACAGAACCTGCATTATCAAGCTTTCCGATATACTCCATAGGATTGTTACAGCAAACCTCAAGATGTTCGGGGGCAAGCTCATTTGCAAACTGAGTTGCCTGTGACATATCACTGCAAACAATTATTGCACCAAAATTATCAAGCGATGACTCGATAATTTCTTTTCGTGAAAGCTTTTCCATCTGAGCAGAAAGCTCCTGCTTTGTTTTTTCAGCAATATCCAAAGAGTCGGTAAGCAAAATTGAAGAAGCAAGTCTGTCGTGCTCTGCCTGACTCATAAGGTCGGCGGCAAGAAACTTTGGATCTGCACTGTCATCAGCGATAATAAGAATCTCACTCGGTCCGGCAATCATATCAATATCAACTGTTCCGTAGAGGAGTTTTTTTGCCGTTGCTACAAATATGTTGCCAGGACCAACGATTTTGTCAACCTTAGGTACAGTTTCCGTTCCGTATGCAAGCGCCGCAATTGCCTGCGCTCCGCCCATAAGAAAAATTCTGTCAACTCCCGCAATTTTTGCAGCTGCTATGATGTTTGGATTAGGTGTACCGTCCTTCTGCGGAGGAGTACACATTATAATTTCCTCAACACCTGCAATTTTTGCCGGAATAGCGTTCATCAGGACTGATGAAGGATAGGCTGCCGTACCGCCCGGAACGTAAATTCCGACACGCTTTAATCCTCTTATTCTCTGCCCCATTATTACGCCGTTGTTTTTTGCCGTCATCCAGCTCTGCTGAATTTGTCTTTTGTGAAAATCAGAAATATTTGCAGCCGCTTTTTTTACAGTTGAAATATAATTTTTGTCACATTTTTCAATTAATGAGTCAATTTCATCGGCGGTAATCTCGGTTTTTTCGGGAGCTTTTCCGTCAAACTTTACCGTATATTCATTTACAGCCTTGTCGCCGTTTTCACGTACGTTTTCAATAATTTCTGATACTGTGGGAATTACGTCTCTATCGGAATTCTGCGCTCTTTTTTTAAGCGTTTCAATAAATTCATATTCTCTTTTTCCATCTGCTGTTACTGTTGTTATCATTGCGTTACAGCCTCCAATTTTTTCTGAAGTTGCTCAATCTCATTTTTTCTTAATTTCAGGCTTGCGGTATTTGCAATCAGTCTTGCTGAAATATCAGTTACCCACTCAATTACTTCAAGACCGTTTGCTTTAAGGGTTGAGCCGGTTTCTACTATATCAACAATTCCATCGGCAAGTCCTACTAAGGGTGCAAGCTCGACAGAGCCTTCAATTTTGATTATTCTTACGTCCATATTTTTATCATCAAAAAATGAACGGGTTACTTTAGGGTATTTAGTAGCGATTGTTTTTGTGTTGTAGCCACTGTAAAAATCAAAGCCTTTTTGGGTTGCAAGGGCAAATCTGCATTTGCCGAATCCCAAATCAAGAAGTTCATAAAACGAAGTGCCGTTTTCAAGAATTGTGTCTTTTCCGACAACGCCCAAATCACAAACGCCGTGTTCAACATATGTAATAACGTCAGCCGCCTTGGCAAGAACGACTTCAAATTCATTGTCTCCTACAGGAAGTATAAGACGTCTGCCTTTGTTTTTAACTTCGTCACAATTATATCCGATTTTTTCAAAAAGTTCTATTGTTGTTTTTTCAAGTCTGCCCTTAGTAAGAGCAATTCTGATTGGTTTCATATGTGAAAATCCTTTCAAGCTGTTTTATCCGATAACCTTAACTTCTGAAATGCCTCTGCTTTTTGCAAACGCTTCTGTTTCTTCAAAAGTAGGCAGCACGCTGAACTGAGCTTTTTTACCCTCTGCGTTAAGCTGTGCTACTAAATTTATGCCTTCAATCTCATGCCCGTCACTTGCAAACACAAGCACATCGGGATTGTCTGAATAGCTTACATCGTTATCGGTAAGACGTTTGATTGTTATTGCATCTGTATCAACTGCAAATCCTGCCGCGCCCATAGGAGCGTCAAATTCTGAAAGCAAATCGTCATATCTACCGCCTGAAATTACAGCGTCACCTATTCCGTTTATGAAACCTGTAAAAACAATACCCGTGTAATAATCGTTTCGCTGAACAAAACCAAGGTCAATTATCAACTTACTGCCAAGGTTAAGCGGAATTAAATTACTGTAGATTTTATGCAGATATTCAAGAGATGACTCTGCATTTGTTCCCTTGCAGATTTCATAAGCCCTTTCAAAAACCTCTTCTCCGCCGAAAAGTGACGGAAGACTGCGGATTGCACTTACCGCCTTGCAAGGTTCAAGCTTATCAAGAAGGTTATTAAGTACGGAATAATTTTTGCCTTCAATTGAAATTCTGATTTTTTCCTTATATTCATCGTCAATATTGAGTTCATTAGAAAGAGCGTCGAATACACCTGCGTGACCGATTTCAATTCTAAAATCATCGGCAACTGAAGAAATACAATTTACAGCTGTAGTAAGGACTTCAAGGTCAGCTCTTATTCCCTTAACACCGATAAGCTCTATACCCATCTGCATAAATTCATTTCTTCTTCCGGTAAGTGTGGGATTATTACGATAAACAGCCTGTTTATAATAAAGACGCACGGGAAGAAGGCTGTTTTTAAGACGGGAAGAAACCATTCGCGCTATAGGCAAAGTTGAGTCGGGACGAACTACAAGAAGTCTGCCCTTGTTGTCGACTGTCTTAAACATTGATTCCTGAGTAATGCCGCTGCAAGGAAGTGAAAACACGTCATAAAATTCAATACCGGGCGTAATTACTCTTTTAAAGCCTCTTGTAACAAATACTTCCTCAATTTTGCCGCAAATATCATCCATAGCCGAACATTCCGCAAACAGAAAATCCTTTGTACCCTCAGGCGTAATTTTTAAATATTTTTTCATAATAACCTCTCTGTTATTGTTGTGTCAATTAAAACTTTAATGCGAAAGCACTTTACTGCGCTAACGTGCTAATATACTACCATATTAAACCGATTTTGTCAATTACTTTTCATTTATTTGTTTTCATTATCATGGAATTCAACATCCGTTTCATCATTTTCTTCAGATTCGGACTTATTTAGACCGATAATCTTTCGGAGCTTTTCTTTTTGCTGAATTTCCTTTTCTTCTCTTATACGCCTTTGTTCTTCTGCAATTTTTTGGTAGTTGAGCACTTCAAAATCAAGTGCTTCCTGTGCAATTTTGCCCTTATCATTGATAGCATTTTTAGCTTTCTTTCCAACAAGCGAATATATAACGGCAAATATTGGAGTTCCGAGAATAAATCCGGGTAACCCAAACAATGCACCGCCTACAATTACACTTAAAAGAACCCAAAAACTTGAAAGTCCAACCTGATTACCAATAATCTTCGGCTTGAATAGATTACCGTCAAGTTGTTGAATAATTACAACAATTATAATAAATTTAATCATATCCCAAGGATTAATTATGAATAACAAAATTGCACTTGGAATTGCACCGATAAACGGACCGAAAAACGGAATTATGTTTGTAACTCCGATAAGCACTGCAATTAACGGAGCGTACGGAACATTCAAAATAACCATTGCTACAAAAGTAAGCAAGCCGACAAATCCTGCGTCAATTATATCACCAACGAGAAAACGACCGCATTTTGTATCTGTAATGTCAACAATTTCATAAATCTTAGGTAAGTGCTTAATCGGAATAAATGCGACAGCAAGACGCTTTATGATTCGACAAAGCTGTTCTTTGGCTGCAAGAAAATATACTGAAATAACAACACCCATAATAAAGTTATAAACACCCGAGGAAGTGCTTAATACCATACCTAAAATTGCTTCCCCTGTTTTGCCTGCAAGCTGAGTTATATTGCCCATTGAGAAGAATTTAGAAATCTCTGTCAACAGATTACTGAGAATATTATCTCTCTCAATTCCTGCGTTAAATGTGGAGTTAATCCAATCAATAAATTCATTGATATGCTGCATAAATGTGTCATAATAAGAAGGCATAATTTTAACTAAACTTGCAAGGTTTTCTATAATCTGAGGAACTACTATCCATATTATTGCAACGAATATTGCTGAAATTAAAACATAAGTACATACAAGTGCAAGCGGCTTTTTCATATTTGCAAAAATCTTGCGTTTAGTTCCCATTTTTCCGAAAACCTTTGTATAAAAAAATCTGTATGGAAAATTAAGCAGATATGCAAACAAAAATCCTATTACAAATGGAGTAAGAGCTTCGGCAATTTTACTTAATACATTCCATACTACATCAATATTGTCCTTTACAAACAATAAAAGTACTGTAAATGAAATTGCAATAAGCACATTTTTGATTGAAACAAATTTTTTCAAATTTATCACTCCTTAAAATAACGACATCTGTGAACTGTCAGGCAGGTCTTTAAGCACACCGACATCTTTTAGTGTTTCGATAACCGCTTTTGTTACCTTTGTTTTTACCTGCATATCTTCAATAGACAGATATTCAAATTTTTTGCCTGACTCAGCAAGCGAAATTGCAGCAGCCTCACCCACTCCGGGAAGAGATGAGAACGGCAATCTGATTTTTCCGTCTTCTACCATAAACATTTTTGCTTCGGATTTGTAAACATCAACAGGTAAAACATCTATTCCTCTTGCCATCATCTCGTTAACAATCTGCAAGGTCTGATACTCGGCGTCGTCTTTTGCGGTTGCTTCGTGAACGCTCTGCTTTTGCTTAATCTGATTCATTTTTTCTCTAACAGCTTTCTGTCCTTTCATAGCAACTGCACCGTCAAGGTTTTCACTTCGAACAGTAAAGTATGCCGCATAATACTGAGCAGGTTTGTGTACCTTATACCAGCCAAGGCGGAGTGTAGCAATCATATAAGCCGCAGCATGAGCTTTAGGGAACATATATTTAATCTTCATACAGGAATCAATGTACCATTCGGGAACATTATGCTCTCGCATAGCCTTAAAATGCTCTTCTGTAAGAAGCTTTGTAGCGTTACCCTTACGGACAATTTCCATTATCTTAAATGCCATACCGGGCTCAAGGCCCTTGTGCATTAAGTAGGTCATAATTGAGTCACGAGTACCGATTACTTCTGAAATTGTGCAAGTGCCGTTATGGATAAGCTCCTGAGCATTTCCAAGCCATACATCGGTTCCGTGTGAAAGGCCTGCAATCTGCAATAAGTCGGAAAAAGTTTGGGGCTTTGCTTCGATTAACATTCCTCTTACAAAGCTTGTGCCGCATTCGGGAAGACTGAACGTTCCCGTTTTGGAGTCTATGTCCTCCTCGGTAACACCGAGTGCTTTTGGAGAAGTAAACAGCGACATAACATCAGGGTCACTCATCGAAACCTTCATTACAGGGATTCCCGTAAACTTTTCAAGATAGTGATAAATCGTTGGAACATCGTGTCCGAGCTCATCAAGCTTGGTGATAGTATCATGAATAGAGTGGAAATCGAAATGAGTTGTAATATTGTCAGAATTAACATCGTTTGCAGGATGCTGAACAGGACAAAAGTCATAAACATCGTTTGTTCTGGGTACAACAACCATTCCTCCCGGATGCTGACCGGTAGTGCGTTTAACCCCTGTGCAACCTATTGCAAGGCGCTTTTCCTCAGCCTTGTGCATTGTCAGTCCGCGTTCCTGAGCATATTTCTTGACAAATCCAATTGCCGTTTTTTCAGCAACTGTCGCAATTGTACCTGCTTTAAACACGTTATTTTTTCCAAACAATTCCTCAGTATATCTGTGAGATTTTGACTGATACTCACCACTGAAGTTAAGGTCAATATCAGGAACTTTATCGCCTTTGAAACCAAGGAACGTTTCAAAAGGAATTTCGTGACCGTCCTGATCCATTCTTGTTCCGCACTCGGGACAATCCTTTGGCGGAAGGTCAAAACCCGAACCGTAGCTTCCGTCTGTGATAAATTCGCTGTGCTTGCACTTCGGGCATATATAGTGCGGGCAAAGAGGATTAACCTCGGAAATACCCGACATTGTAGCAACAAAAGAAGAACCTACCGAACCTCGTGAGCCAACAAGATATCCGTGAGCTTCACTGTCTGCAACAAGCTTTTGCGCAGTCATATAAAGCACCGAGAAACCATAAGTTGTGATTGAATTGAGTTCCTTGTCCAGTCGGGCTTTAACTATTTCCGGAAGAGGATCGCCGTATTTTTCCTTAGCTCTTTTCCATGTAATATCTATAAGCTGCTCCTGTGCGCCCTCAATATTCGGAGGAAATGTTCCCTTAGGAATAGGACGTATGCTTTCGCACATATCGGCAATTTTATTCGGGTTTTCAACTACGTACTCGTACGCCTTGTCCTTGCCGAGCCACTCAAACTCCTTGAGCATTTCGGCAGTAGTTCTAAAATAAAGCGGAGCTTGTTCTTCAGCGTCTTTAAAACCCTGCCCTGCCATAAGAATTTTTCTGAAATCCGAATCTGTCGGATCCATAAAATGAACGTCGCAGGTTGCACAAACAGGCTTGCCGAGTTCTTTTGCAAGCTTTATTATTGTACGATCTATTTCGTGCAGTTCCTCTTCTGTTTCAAATCTGCCATCCCTGATGAGAAAGGCATTATTGCCTGTAGGCTGAATTTCAAGATAGTCATAAAAAGACGCTATCTGTTTTAATTCTGCCCAGGGTTTTCCTGCTAAAATGCTGTCATAAAGCTGACCTGCACAACAGGCTGAGCCTATTATAAGCCCCTCACGGTACTTTACAAGCTCACTTTTGGGAATTCTCGGCTTTTTGTAAAAATAGTTAAGGTGGCCGTATGAAATTAATCTATAGAGATTTTTAAGGCCTGTTTTATTCTTTACAAGAATTATTTGATGATAGGTCGGCAATTTTTTAAAATCACCGCCGGCAATTTTTGTATTAATTTCGTCAGTTTTTGTTATTGCGTAATCATCTCTTAAGCGATTGCTAAGACTTATAAATATTTTAGCGAGAATTTCTGCATCATCTGTCGCTCTGTGGTGGTTAAAATCGCCCAGACGTAAATATTTTGCTACCGTATCAAGCTTGCAGTTTTTTATATCAGGCAGAATTGCACGAGAAATTGCAACGGTGTCAATCGAGGTATAGTTATACTCTATGCCCATATTCTCGCAGGCTTTACGGATAAAAGAAGTATCAAACGGGGCATTGTGAGCGACAAGCACGTTGTCTCCTGCAAATTCAAGAAAATCTGATACGGCTTTGCTTTGGGACGGAGCATCCTTTACCATTTCATCGGTTATGCCCGTAAGCTGTGTTATTTTTTGTGGTATAGGCATTTCGGGATTGGCAAAAGTTGAAAAAGTATCGGTAATTTCACCGTTTACAACCTTTACGGCACCAATTTCGGTGATTTTGTCACGAGCAGCAGAAAGTCCCGTTGTTTCAATATCAAAACAAATAAATGTTCCGTCAAACGAAGTATCAGCTTCACCTCTTACAGACTCTACGAGGTCATCCATAAAATAAGCTTCCACTCCATAAATAACTTTAATTTTTTCTTCATCTTTATTTATTTTATCCGCAGCTTTCATTGCATCGGGAAATGCCTGTGCAACACCGTGGTCGGTAATGGCAATTGCTTTATGACCCCATTTGTATGCGCGGTTTACAAGGTCGCCTGCTGAAGTAACAGCGTCCATCTGTGACATATTTGTATGGAGATGAAGCTCTACACGCTTTTTCTCAGCATTGTCAACAACCTTTACCTTTTGTGCTGTACCGATTGAACGTGCGTTTACAACAAGCTCTCCTGCATATTTATCGTATTCCACATCACCCATAACAGCGATAGTGTCGCCCTTGCGAATCGAATCAACAGAAGCAGACTCCTGAATTGTATTAAACACTTTTACGGTTGTAGAACCTGTGTAGTCGGTTATATCAATCGTAAAAATATTTTTATCGCCTGACTTTGTAACACGCTTTTCAAGGTCAAAAACATCACCCCAGATTACAACTCGTCCTGAATCACCGGCAATAGAACTAATCGGAATCATTTTTCCTCTTATGCTTCTGCCGTAGAGAGGACGAATTGACGACTGAATAATCTGCGGTGTTGCAAATTTGCCCTCACGGATTTCAATTTCATTTGCTGTATCTTCAAATTTTTTATCTTTAATTTGTGAGGAATTCTCGGTTTCTTCACGATAAAAATCAGCGGCTTTAGAGAGGTTTTCGCGTTGAACCTGTTTTTCAGCGTTTTTTATTGCGTCAATATACTCGGAGCTGTCAGCTTTTATCTCAAGAGTACCCGAATACTTAACATCTATACGCAAATCAAATTCTTCATATATAATGTTTTTAAGTGCTTTGTCAAAACCCTTGGCGTCAAGCAAGCTTTTGCCGCCGTTTAACAGATTTATGGTAAGAATATTGTCATCAAGCTTTGTTTCCGCATTATTCAGCGTCCCGTTTATGCTAGGAATTTCACGCTTAATTGCTATGTAAAGCTGTGAAAAATATTCAGCTGAAAAAAGAGATGACGGAAAATGAGGCTTAATAACTGCCGATGAAACTTGTAAAATTTTTGCAATTGCCTGCTCAGCATCAAAAAGCATATTACGCTCAACAAGCCCGTCGAAATTTACCCAAAGGGTAACCGAACGGGCTTCAGTTGCAATATTTAATTTTGTAATTACGCCGTTTGATACTGTCTGAGAAAAGCAGGCAGTACCAAACAGTGAACTGAATACTTCGCCAATAGTTTTCATACGATTCCTTCTGCCGGATTTTAAATTATCAGTATTAACATTATTCATCTTGTGACTTCCTTTATTATAGACTTTCATTCATTATAAATTATATAATGTACTTTTTTCGTCACATCTTAAAAGGAAGTTTTATCATAACCACCTGTTGTCAAGGCAGTTTTTCAATTTCTTCTACAAGTGCGTCAACAAGTTTTTCTTCGGGCACTTTACAAATTATCTCGCCCTTTTTGAAAACAAGTCCGCAGCCGTCGCCGCCTGCTATTCCGATGTCAGCTTCTCTTGCTTCGCCGGGACCGTTTACAACACATCCCATAACGGCTACCTTGATATTTTTCTTGCAGTCTTTAAGTTTTTCCTCTACCTCACCTGCAATCTTTACAAGGTCAATTCTTGTACGCCCGCAGGTTGGGCAGGATACGAACTGAATACCACTCTTTTGAATATCAAGCGCCTTCAAAATATCGAAAGCCGCATAAACTTCCTTTACAGGGTCAGCGGTTAATGATACTCTGATTGTATCACCGATTCCGTGAAGTAAAAGTGAGCCTATGCCCGCTGAAGATTTTATGATCCCCATTCGTTCCGTTCCAGCCTCAGTAACTCCGAGGTGAAGCGGATAGTCACACTGCTGTGATGCAAGCTCATAAGCCTCTACCATTGTTGAAACTGTGGAACTTTTCATTGAAAGCACTATGTCATTAAAATCAAATTTTTCAAGAAGTGAAGCGTGATAAAGTGCGCTGTCACAAAGAGCCTGCGGTGTGGGATGACCGTATTTAGCAAGAATTTCCTTTTCAAGGGAACCTGAATTTACACCGATTCTTATAGGAATGTTTCTTATCTTACAGGCATTTGCCACTGCTTTTACCCTATCGTCCGAGCCGATATTACCGGGGTTTATTCTTATTTTATCAACGCCTGCCGCGCATGCTTCAAGCGCAAGCTTATAGTCAAAATGAATGTCGGCAACAATCGGAACACTTACCGCCTCTTTTAAAGCAGGAATAAGCTTTACAGCTTCCATATTCGGAATTGCCGCACGAATTATCCGGCAGCCTGCCTTTTCAAGCTGAATTGCCTGTTTTATAGAACCCGCAATATCAGTTGAAGGTATATTTAGCATTGACTGTACCGAAATTTCTGCGCCTCCGCCAATTGCTACATTTCCTGCTTTAACCTGAATTTTACTGCTCATTTTATCCTCCGTTTTGCTACATTCCCGGTAATGTACCCGTAAACAACTGCCATAAATCTTTTAGCGACACAATTATCATAAATACCATCAGCAATACAAGTCCTGCCGCATTTACAATTTGCTCCGCTTTTCTCGGGATCGGTTTTCTGAAAATCCATTCAATAAGCAGGAACAGGAAACGTCCGCCGTCAAGAGCCGGGAAAGGAAGCATATTTACTATGCCGAGATTTACGGTAATTAATATCATTACAAACAAAATATTGTTTACTGCGCTTCCAAAACTGTTTTCAAGTCCCTGTGAAGCAACCTGTGTTACTGCGCTTGCAATTCCAACAGGACCTGAAAGGTCAGTAAACGAAAACTTCCCCTGTACAAGCCATACAAGCGAAGTCCATACTGTTTTAGCCATAGAGCAGGTTTCGGAAAAAGTTTGACTTAACACTGTGCCTACATTTTTTTCAATTTCATCTACATAAAAATCAAATGATACCGATGGCTTATCTGCCGCTTTATCCTCATCAGTTGCATAATATGTGAAGAATTGAACATCGTCAAGCTCAATTGTTTCACCGTCACGAACAACCTTTAAGTCAGCAATGAAACGTTCGCGTTCGTCTTTTTCGGTTATCGTCGGGAGCTTATAGTCCTTAATATCAAAATATTCATATAACGATATGCAAACATCATCAAGATATTTTTTAGCGTTTTCTTTGCTCTTGGCTGTATTGATTTTTGTACAGCCGTTACAAAGCATATCATAAAATTCCTGTGCTTTTTCGCCCTCGAGCTTGTTTCCTACAGCGAGGTCTGCGTAAACATCATAGGCAGAGTTTGTGCAGTCCTCTTTATAAACTTCAAGAGATTTGCCATCAACTTCCTGGCATTGCAGTGTTGCAATGCCAAACTGCAAATCACGCATATTCCAAACGGAATAGCCGTTTACTTCAACAATTTTATCGCCTTCCTGCAAACCGCAGTTCGCACTATATGAGTTTGGGGCAAACTGACTGACTGTAGTAGAAGCGTAGCTGTCGGACTGAACGGTGTAGGCAAACATAAGTATAAAACCGAGAAGAATGTTCATAACTGCACCTGCGATTATGATAATCATTCTCTTCCAAACTTTTGCATTATTAAATGCGCGAGGCTCGTCACTGTCCTCGTCTTCTCCCTCCATTGCACAATATCCGCCTATTGGGAAAAGTCTAAAAGTATATTCGGTTTCACCCTTTTTGAATCCGAACAGTCTTGGACCCATACCGATTGCAAACTCATTTACTTTTACACCGGATAGCTTTGCGGTTATAAAATGTCCAAACTCGTGAGAAAAAATAATCAGCATAAAAAACAGAACACCGATTATTATTAAAGCTATTGTGGTCAAAATCTGCATTAAAAAACTTCAACTCCATACATCAAATTACCGCAAACGATATTACTTTTGTGCACCGTAAAAAGTGTTACAAAATAAAATTATTTTACATTCTCCATAACATACTGCCTTGCAAGTTTATCGGCAGAAAGAACATCTTCAACATTTTTAGGCTCAAAATTTTTGATACTGTCAACTGCACCGCTGACGAGCTCGCCAATATCAAGAAAAGAAATTTTACCCTGTCTGAAAAGCATATTCGCCTCTTCATTGGCACCGTTTGCGATTGCAGTAGCGGCACCGCCCATCGAGAGTGCTTTTTTACAAGCCTCAAGGCACTTAAATGTGTTATAATCGGGTTCAAAGAACGTGAGTTTTCCGATTTGTGAGAGATTAAGCTCACCAACGGGAGAAGGAAATCGCTCGGGATATGTTACCGCATACTGAATAGGAATTCGCATATCAGGCAGTCCGAGCTGCGCAATAACTGAATTATCGCTGTACTCAATCATCGAATGGATTATACTTTCACGGTGAACAACAACGTCGATATCATCGCCCGACACATCAAAAAGCCTGCTTGCTTCTATTATTTCAAGTCCTTTGTTCATCATAGTTGCAGAATCAACAGTGATTTTTGCGCCCATACTCCAGTTGGGATGATTTAGCGCCTGTTCAATGGTAACGCTTTTAAGCTGTTCTTTTGTTTTACCAAAGAACGGACCACCGGAAGCTGTAAGAATAAGCTTTTTAAGACATTTTGATTTTGGCATTCCCTGCAAGCACTGGAAAATTGCAGAGTGCTCGCTGTCAACAGGCAAAAGCTTTACACCGTTATTTTTTACCGCACCAGTAACAAGATTTCCTCCTGCAACAAGTGTTTCCTTGTTGGCAAGGGCAATGTCTTTTTTTGCATTTGCCGCAGAAATCGTGGGTTTTAATCCGACCATTCCTACAACGGAATTAAGCACAAGCTCGGCGCTTTCAACAGTTGCGGCGGCAATAAGTCCATCCATTCCTGACATTACTATAGTACCAGTATCTTTTATATTATCTTTAAATATTTTTGCCTTTGATTCGTCAAAAACAACTGCAAGACGAGGCTTATATTTTCTAACCTGTTTTTCAAGCAATGAAATATTTGTTGAAGCAGTTAAGGCAACAACTTTTAATCCAAGCTTATCGACAACATCAAGCGTTTGGGTGCCGATAGAGCCTGTTGAACCTAAAATAGAAATAAACTTAATCATTTTACACCAAAGTTATAAAAGGAATAAACTGGTTTACTGCAACCAAAACGGGTGCAGTAAATATTATGCTGTCAAATCTGTCAAGCATTCCGCCGTGTCCGGGAAAAATTGAACCGTAATCCTTTATTTTTAAGCTTCTTTTTATAAGTGAAAAGCTCAAATCACCAAGAATTGAAACAGGAGCGTCAACTAGTCCGAGAACTGCAAGCGCCCAGAAGTTGAATTTTACTCCGGGCATAACTAAAAACTGAAAGATCAACCCAATCAGCAAAGCAGTCACAAAACAAAAAGCAACTCCGCCAAAAGCACCCTCAACCGTCTTTTTAGGGCTGATATTCGGACAAAGCTTGTGTTTTCCCAAACTTGCTCCTATAAAAAATCCGCCTGCGTCTGCCATCCACGGCAATGCAAAAGTTGTGCAAAAGAAGAAAGTCACTCCCACTCCGCTGCTGCACATAAGCGGTAAGGCACTCATTCCGAAAGAAATAAGCATTGTTCCGAAAACAGCATATACAAGGTCAATATATGACAGAACACTATGATTTATTATCAGTACTGCAAAGCTGAAAATTATAAACAACGTAAGCAGCAAATACACAAATTGCGTTGAAACAAGAATTGAACATAAAACCGCAAACGACATACACGGTATTGAAATCCAAAAATTATTCAGCATATTTTTTGCGTGAAGATATTCGCCTACCATAAAAGCACTCGCTATTCCAACGATTATACCTATTATCGGATTACAAATTTCGCCCAAAATTAATATACCCACAAGCAGGGTAATTCCGACGACCGCAGTAAGTAATCTCGGCTTTAATGATTTCATCCTTATCAACTCTCTTTTTAAGAAAACAACTGTAGTTTTATTGAATTTCAGAATTATACTCCGCCGTAGCGTCTGTTCCTTTGAGAATAAATTTTCAGCGCTTCATCCAAATCTGATTTTTCAAAATCAGGCCAAAGCTTGTTCATTATTACAAATTCAGTATAAGCAGACTGCCAAAGCAAGAAATTAGAAATTCTGTATTCTCCGCTCGGTCTGATAATTAAATCAGGGTCCGGCTGACCGCTCGTGTACAGATAATCGGAAATCAGCTGATCGTCAATATTTTCAGCCGAAACAGCTCCGCTTTGCACATCTTTGCATATATTTTTTACGGCACGCACAATTTCATCTCTACTGCCATAATTCATAGCAATATTCAAAACCATACCGTCACGGTCTTTTGAGCTTTCCTCGTTTTCAATCATAAGTTTACGCAAATCTTCATCAAAAGGTGACTTATCACCTATGAATTTTACAACAATACTGTCGTCCTTGAAGTCTGCAAGCGCCTCCTCAAGATAGGACTTAAAGAGCTTCATTAGTGAGCGCACCTCGTCCTCAGGGCGTTTCCAGTTCTCAGTCGAAAACGCATAAACTGTAAGGTATTTAACTCCTATGTCTGAACAGTATCTTGTGATTTTACGAAAGGTTTTAGCTCCTGCGGAATGACCGACTTTTCGCGGAAGTCCTCGTTTTTTTGCCCATCTTCCGTTGCCGTCCATAATTATTCCTATATGAACGGGAAGTACCGATTCGCTCAGCACTTCGGTTTTCTTATTTTTGCCGAATAGAGCCATTTTACATCTCCAAAATTTCTTTCTGTTTATCAGCTGAAAGCTTGTCGATATTTTTAATGTATTTATCGGTTAAATCCTGAGTTTTCTTTTCGCCCTGCTTTAAGTCGTCTTCTGTAAGCTCGCCTGCCTTTTTCATAGCTTTGAGCTTTTCAATTGTGTCACGGCGAGCGTTTCTGATTTGAATTTTTGTTTCTTCAGCAATCTTCTGAACATCTTTAACAATTTCCTTACGTCTGTCTTCGGTAAGCGGAGGGAAAATAAGTCTGATGATTTTGCCGTCATTCTGCGGATTGATACCGATTTCGGAAGTCTGGATAGCCTTTTCAATCTGCTTTAATACCGAAACGTCCCACGGCTGAATAGTAAGAGTACGGGCTTCTGTCACGGAAACAGCAGCAAGCTGATTTACGGGAGTAGGTGCACCGTAATAATCAACCTTTACCTTATCAAGAACAGCAGGATTTGCTCTGCCTGCTCTTATCTCGGAAAATTCCTTGCACATATGATCAATTCTTCTGCCCATAGTTTCGTCTGCTTTTTTTAACTGTGCCTGCATATTTCAATGCCTCCTAAATAATTATTGTATTTTTCTGTAAAATTAATCAATCTCTGCTGTTAACAAGCGAGCCGATATTCTCTCCGCATACTGCTTTGTAAATATTATCAGGATCTTCTATGCTGAACACGAGAATCGGAATATCATTATCTTTGCAAAGTGAGGCTGCTGTGCTGTCCATTACGGCAAGGTCTTTATTTAAAACCTCGTGGAATGAAACAGTATCGTACTTAACGGCATTTGGGTTAGTCTTGGGATCGCTGTCATAAACACCGTCAACCATTGTAGCCTTCATAATTACATCAGCTTCAATTTCAGCTGCACGCAGCGCTGCTGCTGTGTCGGTGCTGAAGAACGGATTACCTGTTCCGCAACCGAAAATTACTACTCTGCCCTTTTCAAGGTGACGAATAGCCTTGTTTCTGATATAAGGCTCTGCTACCTGGCGCATATTGATTGCCGTCTGAACTCTGACATCAACACCGAGTTGTTCAAGAGCATCGCAAACTCCGAGAGCATTTATTGCTGTTGCAAGCATACCCATATGATCTGCTCTTGTTCTATCCATTTCGCCGGAGCTTCTTCCGCGCCAGAAGTTGCCGCCGCCGACTACAATTGCTACCTCAACACCTGCTTCTACACATTTTTTGATAGGCTCGCAGAATTTGAGAACTGTATCAAAATCAATTCCGTTTTTCATTTCGCCTGCAAGCGATTCACCTGAAAGCTTTAATAAAATTCTCTTATATTTTGGTTGCATTATTAACACCTCATTATAATTTATAATTACTAATATAATACAATAAAATGCCTGTTTTGTAAAGTTAAAACAGGCATTATTTTATTGAATGATTAAATTGTCAGTAAATATCAATGTTTCTGAGAATATATATTAAAAATTATATAATTCATTCAGACACGCTGTTTTGATATTGAATCAGGAAATTAAAGCACCTTGGACAAAAAGTCTTTTAATCGCTTATTCTTGGGGTTTTCAAAAAACTCCTTAGGCTCGCCCTGCTCGACTATTACACCGTCATCAACAAATACAACATTTGTTCCTACTTCTCGTGCAAAGCCCATTTCGTGAGTAACAACTACCATAGTCATACCCTCTTTTGCGAGCTGCTTCATTACCTCAAGTACCTCTCCTACCATTTCGGGATCAAGTGCGCTTGTCGGCTCGTCAAAGAGCATAACGTCAGGATCCATACACAAAGCACGAACGATTGCGATTCTCTGTTTCTGACCACCCGAAAGCTGCGAGGGATATGCAGTGGCCCTGTCGGCAAGTCCCACCCTTTCAAGCAACTCCATAGCCTTTTTTTCAGCTTCCGCCTTGCTTTTTTTGAGAAGCTTAATCGGTCCTAAAGTCAGGTTTTTCATAACCGTCATATGGGGAAAAAGATTGAATTGCTGAAAAACCATACCCATTTTCTGCCTGTGAACATTTATATTTACAGACGGATCGGTGATGTCAGTTCCTTCAAAATAGATTTTTCCGCCGGTAGGCTCTTCAAGTCTGTTAAGACAACGCAGGAAGGTAGATTTACCCGAGCCGGACGCACCGATTACAACCATTACGTCGCCCTTATGAATTTCGGCGTTGATGCCTTTAAGAACGTCAACACTGTCAAATGACTTACAGAGGTTGTCAACCTTTATCAAAACATTATCAGTGGTCACTGCTGCGCAACCTCCTCTCAAGCTTTTTAAGCAAGAATGTCAAAATAAGAACAATTACAAGGTAAATAAGCGCTACTGCAATAAGCGGGAAAAATGCATCATAAGTACGTGAACGGATGAGATTTCCTACATATGTCAAATCCTGTATTGCAACATAGCCTGCTACAGAGGTTTCTTTTACAAGCACGATAAATTCATTGCCGAGAGCCGGAAGTATGTTTTTAAACGCCTGTGGAATAATAACGTGTATCATTGTGCTCTTATAATTAAAGCCGAGTGATCGGCTTGCCTCAAACTGACCTTTATCTATTGACATAATTCCTGAACGGACAATCTCAGCAACATATGCACCTGAATTGATGCCAAACGAAATTATAGCCGCAACAATACCGTCACGTGAGGAAGCAAAAACGATAAAGTACATAATCATAAGCTGAATGACTACAGGTGTTCCTCTGATTACAGTTATGTAGATATTGCAGATAAAATTAACTATCTTCAAAATATAATCGCTAAAGCTCCTGCACTTTTTACCTAATAAATTCATATCATAGGTTGAACGAACTATAGCAATTAAAAATCCTATTATAACACCGATTGCTGCCGCCGCAAGTGTGATTTCAACAGTAACGAGAAGTCCGTTTAAAAGCTGAATCCAGCGGTCGTCAGTTATAAAGGTCTTTACAAAGCTCTCGTAAAGACCGTTAAAAAAATCCTGCATAACAAAAATCCTTTAAAATAATCACAGCCGACAACGAATAGTCATCGGCCGGGAAGTTAAATTTTATTCTTTAACAATAATAACCTGCTTAGCCGTTGTGTAAGAATCAGTAAAGTTGATAGACTGCTTTCTTTCGTCGGTTACTGTCATTCCTGCCATACCGAAATCAGCTTTTCCTGACTGAACTGATGTGATGATTGAGTCAAAGTCCATATCATCGATTACAAGCTTATAGCCAAGCTTATCGCAGATAGCCTGAGCAATCATTGCATCAATACCAACAACCTTTTTGTCCTCATAATATTCATAAGGCTCAAAAAATGCATTTGTAGCCATATGCAGCTCGCCGTTTTTATACTCTGTGCCATCAGGAGTTTTATAGGGTGACTTACCCTTTGTATCGTCACCAATGTAATTATTGTTGATACTTTCAATTGTGCCGTCTTCCTTGAGTTCGGCAAGAGCAGTATTGAATTTTTTTGTTAAGTCGTCATTATCCTTTGCAATGCAGATAGCATAATCCTCTTCTGCAAAAGGCTCGTCAAGAATCTTGAGTCCTTCGTTTGCAGCTACAAAAGCTTTGGCAGGCTCATTGTCGATGATAACACAGTCAATTTTGTCCTGGGTCAGAGCAAGAACAGCATCAGCGCCCTTGTTATAGCGCTCAATCTTTGATCCTTCTTTCTCATAATCAGAAGCGTAGATGTCACCTGTTGTTCCAAGCTGAACACCTATCCTAGCTCCTTTAAGGTCATCAATTGAAGCTACCTTTTTTACAGAAGATCCGCCGCAAGCCGAAAGAACCAAAGCAGTTGTACAGAGCATTGCTGCTGTGAGTACGATTGATAAAATCTTTTTCATAAAAATACCTCTCTTTTAATTTATTGATATAAACATTATATAATATAATAATATAATATTCAAAAAAAATCAAGTAATTATACCAAAATTCAAAGAAAAACATAATAAAAATACAGAATTGGCGGAAAATTATAAATTTTACATATAATTTTATATTCATTTGACATAATGCGGAAGATAATATAAAATATAAATTGAGGTGTTCATTATGAAATACTGCATAATTGACGGCAGACTTACCGAATTTGATGAGAATAAAAACAGCGAAATAATTGCTGAAACAGTAAAATATTCAAAAGGTGAAATTCCGCAGATTAATGATAAGAAGAAACAGACTTTACTTAATGATATTTTTACCGGAAATCACTCAAGATTTGAAAGCTACAATGACTGCGATACAATCTGCCTTAACTTGATTGATATTGAAAAGCATATTACTGAGCATATACCCGTTTATGTTATTCTTGAAAAAAATAAAATTTTATTTTACACGATGGAAACAGAATATATTGAGAGTATGTTCAAAAAAATTATGCACGAACAAACGCAGAGTATCACTCCCGACTGTCTGTTGTATCACTTTATGAATAAGCTTATTTTTGGTGACCTTGTACATCTTGAGGAAATCGAAAGAAAGCTTTCCTCGCTTGAAACCAATGCGTTTTTGGGATGCACTGACAAAGCGTTTTCAAAACAGATTTTGAATATTAAAAAACACCTTATGTGGATTGAGTTTTATTATGAACAGCTCATTAATATTGTTAATGACATTACACAAAATGAAAACGGATTTTTGTGTGAAAACACTGTAAAGAGCTTTAATATGCTTGACAGCAAAATTGACAGGCTCAAATCTAAAACAAAAAATCTGCTTAATTATGCGTCTGAAATCAGAAATGCCTATCAGGTTGAGGTTAATTTACAGCTAAATAAGTCAATAAAAATACTTACTATGATTTCAGTGGTTATACTTCCTCTTATGCTGATTGTAAGCTGGTACGGAATGAATTTTAATTTACCTGAATACACTTATGCGTACAGCTACCCCGTTTTGATTGGTGTTTGCCTTGCCGTTGTAATCGGTCTGATAACCTTTTTCAAAAAAAACAAATGGTATTAAATTGGTACTTGATTTTTTTAAAGATATTTGTTATAATAGTCAGCGGTGTTTGGAGAGATGTCCGAGCTGGCCGAAGGAGCATGATTGGAAATCATGTGTACGGTAATCACCGTACCAGGGGTTCGAATCCCCTTCTCTCCGCCATAAGTCCACCGTAATTTTGATAGAATTACGGTGGACTTTTTCTGTGCAGTATATTGACTGGCATATTGCGCTGTGATACATTGAGCGCAACAGTTCGGGATATGTATGGGAGGACAAAGAGAATGGATGATTGTATTTTTTGTAAAATAATACGCAGTGATTCGATGATGAAAGTATATGAAGATGATTGGACAGTAGCTTTTATGGATGTTGCTAAGGATGTAGATGGACATATTCTTGTTATTCCTAAAAAACATGTGAAAAATATCCTTGATTGTGATGTAGATACTTTGAGTAGGGTTATGAATACTGTGAAAAGGGTATCAAATCATCTAGTAGATAAATGTGGATACGAAGGTGTTAATTTATTGAACGCAAGTGATGAAAGTGCAGGACAGTCTGTTCCTCATTTTCATATTCATATTATTCCAAGAAAAATCAATGATGAAATTGATGCTTGGCCTACATTTACTGGAGCAAAACAGAAACTAGAAACCACCTATAAAGAAGTTAGGATGACTAATTTTTGATATAGACAACTTCCGCTTTGTTGATACGCTTTTGAATCGTTTTCCACCGTTTCGGAGGTGCAAATAAGCCAAAGGGATGCATTTTTCCGATTGAAAACTGCACCCCTTTTTGATTTCTATGAAATTTACGGTATTTACCATAATAAACGCAGTTTTAAAGCTTACTTTTGGTTTTAAAACTGCGTTCTTTATTTTTATATTATATCACACAACAGCTTCGTACATTGTGTCTGCATCTTCCTTACGCACAACCTCTTTGACCTCGGTAACTCTTACCTTGACACTTCTTGCACCAAGAGTAATTTCGATTATATCACCTGTTTTCACATCATATGATGCTCGAGCCGCTTTACCGTTTACGGTGACCTTTCCTGCATCACACGCTTCATTTGCTACTGTTCTGCGCTTTATAAGGCGTGAAACCTTTAAATATTTATCAAGTCGCATAAATTCACCTCTTAAAATCTTATAACTAAAAACAAAAAGAGCCGTGTTGACAAAAGTCAACTGCGGCTCTGAAAAACAAATTTAATTATTTGTTTACGATATCCTTAAAGCCCTTACCTGCTTTGAATGCAGGAACCTTTGAAGCAGGAATCTCAATTGTGTTACCTGTTCTGGGGTCGCAGCCTGTTCTTGCGTTTCTCTGGCGCTGCTCAAATGTACCGAAGCCTGTAAGCTGAATCTTGTCACCCTCTGCAACAGCCTTGATGATTGTGTCAATTGTAGCGTTAAGAGCCTTTTCAGCATCTTTCTTTGAAAGGCCGCTCTGTTCTGCAACAGCAGCAATAAGTTCTGTTTTTTTCATTTTAAAAACCTCCATAATTATCCTTATTTAATATTTTAACTTCATCCCAAAGGGAATCGAGTTCCGAAAGTGAAGCCGTTTTCATATCAATGCCACGCTCATTTGCAAGGCTTTCAACCTTTGAAAAACGGTCTGTGAATTTGTCGCAGGCATCATAAAGTGCATGCTCGCTGTCAATACTTAAAAATCTTGCAACATTTACAACAGAAAACAAAACATCGCCAAGCTCTTCACGCTGATTTTCCTTATCTCCTGAATCAATTGCACTTTTAAGCTCGTTACATTCTTCAAAAAGCTTTTCAAGCGCACCGTCAACATTTTCCCAGTCAAAGCCGACCTTTGCAGCCTTTTGCTGAATTTTTGTACTTCTCATCAGCGAAGGCAAAGCCTTTGAAACGCTGTTCATAGCCTGCGTTTGTGATTTTTGGGATTTTGTTTTCATTTTAATTGCATCCCAGTTTTTTAGCACCTGCTCTGTAGTATCTGCCTCAACACTGCCAAACACGTGTGGGTGACGAATAATCAGCTTTTTGCAGATTCCGTCACACACGTCATCTATGGTAAAGCCGTTATTTTCGCTTTCAATCTCGCTGTGAAGTGCAACCTGCAAAAGCACGTCGCCGAGCTCTTCTTTTAAAAGTTCTCTATCTTCCGTATCAATAGCCTCGACAGCTTCATAAGTTTCCTCAATGAAGTTTGCACGGATGGACTTGTGCGTCTGTTCCCTATCCCAAGGACATCCGTTCGGCGAGCGTAAAACTTTAACTATTTCAACAAGATCACTAAAATTGTAATTATCTTTTTCTTTAAAGTTCATTTAACACATCTCCGATTATACACTAATAGCAAGGCAAAATCAAGCCTTTACATACTATTTAACTCGCACTTTTCTATTTTACCCAATCAAGTGCCATTTTTCAAGTGCTTTTGCAATTTTTTCTCCTTTTGGAAGAAATTTTATTTCTGTAGCCGTAAATGCACGAAGCAAAAGCAAAGCCACTACATAAACAATTATAGCTGTAAACACGGCAAGTATTGTTGAAATTCTTTGAGGTATTAATGGTGACAACAGCATATTTGTAAAAAACGCTGCCGCCGAGCTAAACACCGAACCAATAAGCGGCTTAACAGTTGTAGAAAAGAAATCAGGCGTTACCTTTGAATGTTTTACAAGCAGATACATTCCTAAAGCAAGAATTATTGCGTAGCTGATAAGCGAGCCGGCTGTAGCGCCCTGTATATTTATTTCAGGAATACTAACAAATATCCATGATGTTGCAATTTTGATTATCATACAAAGGGTGTACAGTTTCATAGGAAGATTTACCTTTCCTATGCCTTGCAGCATACTGCAAACCGGAGTTATTGCAGCAGTAAAGATAGTTGTAATTCCCATTAGAGTAAGAACATTGCCTCCGATTTCTGAAATTGCAGAGTCGGAATATACAAATGACATAATAGGATGAGCAAGCACACAAAGTCCAAGCGACATTGGAAGAGTGAACATCATTGTCATTCTGATTACTGTTTCAATTGATTTTTTAAGCTCATTGGTATTGCCCTTTGTCCACGCACTTGTAACATTCGGCATTGCGCTTGAACCAAATACTTGAGTTACTGCTGTTACAAGCTGCATAAGCGTAAGAGCCGATGAATAACAGCCCCATAATCTTGTGTGAATTGTAGCAGGAACACCCGTTGCGGCTTCGCCGTAGAATGCTTCGTCAGGGTAATATGCGCTGTACTGCGAATAAAGCGCCTCGGGGTTTGTTGCGGCAAGATTTGAAAGTACATTTTGAATAATTATCTGGTCAATAAGCGAACCTATGCTCATTACAAATGCACCTGCTGCTATCGGAACAGCCGTTTTGCAGATAATGATAAAGGTTTCTCTTTTTGCCCTTGCGTCTATTGAATTTTTGTAGTACGCTTCAGGAATACCATCGCCGCTGATTCTGTATTTTAACCAAAGGAAAAAAAACGAACAG
Source organism: uncultured Ruminococcus sp. (assembly GCA_958403905.1). Classification (GTDB taxonomy): domain Bacteria; phylum Bacillota; class Clostridia; order Oscillospirales; family Acutalibacteraceae; genus Ruminococcoides. The sequence goes on along the minus strand of CATXZD010000014.1, from coordinate 19,767 downwards.
AAACTGCCGAAAGTTATTCCGCATATTGCTCCTGCAACCGAAAAAGCAAGAACAGTATTCTGCGCTTCTGCTTCAGATGAAAAAGAAAACCAAAGAAATGTACCCGTCTGTTCGTAAGAGTTTATACCAAAGCTCATTACAAGGTAAGCGAACAGAGTACCGATAAGAAGCTTTACAGCGGCTTCAATTATTTCTGAAATCGCCGTAGGAGTCATATTCCGCTGACCTTCAAAGTAACCTCTGTAAATTGAAGCAAGACAACCGAATAAAATAGTCGGAGCAAGGCAGAGCATTGCGTGAAGCGAATACGGTGATTTAATCAATTGAACATATATAAAGCTGCTGACAATCATTATAAGCAGGCAAACAATTCCGACTATTACAAAAAACGGAACTGATATTTTATGTATCAACTTTACATCCTTATATCGCTTTTCAGCCATATTCTGTGAAACAAGACGAGAAATTGCAATAGGCAGTCCGCCTGTTGCAACAGTAAAGATTACAACGAAAATTTCGTATGCGTTGCTGTAGAGTCCCATACCCATTGAAGCAACATCATCACCGAACATTGAATAAATATTGGTCAGAAGAATTTTGTCGAGAAGTCCGAAAACCTTGACTATGACCATACTCAATGTTAAAATTGCGGCACCTTTAAGAAAAGTTTGTGATACATCCTTTTCGGAGTTGGCTACAGCATTGTATTTCTTTGACAAATCAAATCACCTTTTGAACTTATTTTGAAGCATAACAGATATTTTTTGCATAATACTTTGTCATACAATAAAACATATTAACGGGCGGCACAATATTATGTCGCCCGTAAAATTATTTTGAATTTTTTACATTAGATTTCTTCTGTTGTTTTAAAATCTTCATCTGTTTTATCAGCATTAGTGTTTTCTGACGCGTCTGCAGCTTTAGAAGCTGAAAAATCTTCGTTATTATTCACATCATCAAGCTTTGCTCCGCAAATATTGCAAAAAAGCGAGTTCTTGGGAACGCTTGCATCACACTGCGGACATCTTTTAAGGTTCTTTGAAGCCGTGATATGTTCGTTGATTATGTTAAGATTGTCTTTTAATTCGGTTATTTCACTAACAACCTTCTGAACCTGTTCGGATAAATCAATTCCGTGAATCTGCTCTTTATAGGTAAGAGCACCGAGGTCACGAAGCTTTTTGTTGATTTCGCCTCTGATTTCAGCAGCTGTAATCTTATGTTTTGAAGCATCATAGACGGTAGAAGCTTTCTTTGAAACAGCCGAAGCAGCTGCTTTTGCATTAACTACAACATCATCAAAAATTTCGTCAAATTTTCCCATATTATACCGGCCTTTCATATTAGTTTATTAATATTTATGTTTAGTCTGATTGGAAGTTACGCATATTATAGCACTGTTTATCGCAATAAGCAACACTTTTATTTATTATAAAATTTTGTTACGGACGACTTTCTTTCTATGATTTCATCAAAACGGTCTACATATTCATACGGATATTTAAAATTAAATATGCGCTCAAGGTAATCGGTTTCGTTATTTTTCAACTTTGTAACGCCGCCCGAACCGCAGGCAAGAATTGTATGAGTTTCATCCATAACATAAACGTTGTAAAGACTTTCATATCCTTTTTTTGACCAACCCACGTTTTCGAGATTTCCTACCATTCTGCTCTGACGGTACATATAATAAGGAATATATTCGTCTGAAATCAGTGATTTTTGAGTATATTCAAGCATTTTGCGTGCATTTTCAGCGTCTTCTCTGTTAAGAGTTTTGCCGATATTTGTAAGTGTAGACGCACGTTTCATACAAAGCGTATGTAAAGTTATACATTCCGGAGATAAGGTACGTATGCTGTTAAGGGAATTAACAAAGCTTTCAAAAGTATCCGCAGGAAGTCCTGCAATCAAATCTGTGTTGATGTTATCAAATCCGCATTTTCTTGCAAGTTCAAAGGCATAAAAAAACTGCTCCGAAGTGTGCTTTCTGCCAATTTCCATTAACACATTATCATTTGTAGTCTGCGGATTTATGCTTATTCTGTCGACTTTATTTTCTTTTAAAGCACAAAGACGTTCTTTATCAATAGTATCAGGACGTCCTGCTTCAACAGTAAATTCTCTGCAAGTTGACATATCAAAGCTGTTTGATACTGTTTTCAGCACCGTATCAAGCTGCTGCGCATTAAGAGTTGTGGGAGTGCCTCCGCCAAAATATACCGTTTCAAGCCTTAGTCCGAGGTTTGAAGCAATTTGCGCCGTTGCCTTGATTTCCTCACAAAGAAGCCTTGTATACGGCTCAATAAGCTTTTTGGCACGCTCAACAGATGACATTACAAAGGAACAATAACTGCACCTTGACGGACAGAAAGGAATTCCAACGTAAAGGCTGAACGACTCGGGACGTGAAAGATTAAGAATTGCCTTTTCGTTTTTCTCCGTTGTCTGAGCAAGACTGAGTTTCTCGGGACTTACATAAAATTCATTTAAGAATTTTTTGCGAGCCCCCTCTTCTCCGAGTTCTTCGCATAGTCGCCTGAAAAGTTTTACCGGTCGAACACCCGTAAGCACACCCCATGGCTGAGTATAACCGGAATACATACATAAAAGTCTATAGAGAAGCTGTGCTGAGGTAAGCTCATTGTCATCGGTTTTTTCGGATACAAGTGATTCTTGAAAATTATTTATTGATACCTCTATTTTTACTTTATCCGATACTTCGGTATAAATATATGGCTGTTCTACCGTATCAAACGTTTTAAAAACACTAATTTTTTCATTTGGGAAAAACAGCCTTGTAAGATTTTCAAGTTCAAACCAGAAGTTGTGATTTTTTACATATAAATTCATATTATAGCGACCTCATAAGAGGGTTGTATTTCCTTTCGTGTTCAAGCGTTGAAAGCGGACCGTGTCCCGGAATCACACGATAATCACCCGAAAGCTGTTTCAGCCTTAAAATTGAACTGCACATATCATCATTACTTCCTGTCGGCAAATCAGTTCTGCCGTATGATTCGCAGAAAAGCGTATCACCGCTTATGATGGTATCATCAAAAATGTAACAACCGCCGCCGCTGGTGTGACCCGGAGTTTTAATATAACGGATTTCAGTTTCACCGAGCATAAAGGTTTCGTTGTCCTTTAAAAGTATATCGGCTGAAAAAGGTGATAATTCTATGTTATGATAAACACTTAAATTTAGCGTAGGTGTGCTTAAAAATTTATTTTCCTTTTCACCTGTTACAATTTTTGCATTGAACCTGTCTGCAAGCTGTTTTGCGTAACCTATGTGGTCATAATGACCGTGAGTCAACAGTACATATTCAAGGTTTTCGCCGTCTTTTTTAATCTGCTCTATAAGGTCATCGGATTTTTCGCCTGGATCGACTACGGCTGATTTACCCGTAGCTTTGTCGACAAGATAGCAACAGTTAGTTTCAAGAAAAGTCACGTTATATACTTTTACGTCAATCATTTTTTCAAGTCCTTTGAGTTGATTTCAATTGTTACGGGTCCGTCATTTGTGAGTGAAACCTGCATATCTGCGCCGAAAACACCCTTTTCGACACATGAAATTCCGTTTTCGGCAATTTTTTCACAGAAATACTCATATAACGGTTCAGCAGTATCGGGACGTGCCGCTGAAATAAAGCTTGGACGGCGTCCGTGAGAACAATCAGCGCAAAGCGTGAAATTTGATATTACAAGTACCCCTCCGCCTACATCTGTAAGAGAAAGGTTCATCTTATCGTTTTCATCGGTAAAAATACGAAGTCCTGATATTTTTGCGGCAAGAACCTCGGCGTCACGCTTTTCATCGCAGTTTTCAACGCCGAGCAGGATTAAAAATCCCTTATCAATTTCTCCGACTGTTTTGCTGTCAATATCAACACGTGCATTTGCCACACGCTGAAGTATTGCTTTCATATTAATTGCCATAGCCTTTCTGCCCACAAATGGTAATTAAAATTTCCTATAACCTTACTATGGGCGGATAAGGCATAAATGGCAATTTAGCCATTGCTCGTTGCCGCTTGCGGTAAACTGAGCGGGCAATATAATTTTTATAGTATGAATTTTCACACTATAACCTCTTGATTTCTTCTATTCCGTTTATGTCAGAAAGCTTTGAAATAATACCACGCAGATGATTGCGCCCCATTACATCAATTGTTGCAGTTACAACAGCCTTGCCGTCTTTTAATTCCCTTGAATTCAGCGAATGAATGAAGATATGCATATTTGAAAACTTAATTGTAACGTCAGCAAGAAGTCCTGTTCTGTCGGAGGCAGTAATTTGAAGTGTACTGCGGAAAGCATCTCCTACCTCGTCTTCCCAGTAACAGGAAACCCAGCGCTCGGGCTCTTCGCTCTTGGAAATGTCTTTAGGAACATTTGTACAGTTGCGTTTGTGAATTGAAACACCGTAGCCTCTTGTAATGTAGCCTATTATGTCATCTCCCGGAAGAGGATTGCAACAGTTTGAAAACTTTACAAGAACATCGTCTGCGCCCTCAATTACAACACCTGAAGTCGCCTTGTTGCGCTTCACGGGTGCAGGAGGAACAGAAATTTCTTCGATATTCTCAGCATAAGTTTTCTGATATTCCTCTTTCAGTCGTGGCATAATTTTCCAGAGCTGAACACCGCCGTAGCCTATTGCAGCATAAAAATCGTCAATTGTATTATACTGCTTTTTTATCATAATCTTTTTAAGGAAATCGGGATATTCCTCTTCGGTAAGGTTAATTCCGTGACGTTTAAATTCACGTTCAAGCAATTGCTTGCCTTCAACAATATTTTCGTCACGTTTTTCATTTTTATACCACTGGCGGATTTTTGACTTTGCAGACGCTGTTTTGCAAATGTCTATCCAGGATTTGTTGGGATGCTCTTCCTTTTGAGTGATAATCTCGCAGATTTCACCTGTTTTGAGCTTATAGTCAATCGGTACAATTTTACCGTTTACCTTTGCGCCCACCATTCTATGCCCCACCTGCGTATGGATAATATACGCCAGGTCAATGGGAGTTGAACCTCGCGGAAGATTGATTACATCTCCTTTAGGGGTAAAGACGTAAACGTCGTTTTCCTCAAAATCATTGCGTATATTCTTGGCAATATCGGTTGCGTCTTCAGCCTGGAGCTGATCAAGAATCATCTTCTTGACTTTTTCAATATTCTCTTTAAGCTTATCGTCTTTATTGCCGCCGCTCATACCGAGCTTATATTTCCAGTGTGCAGCGATTCCGTATTCAGCAGTATAGTGCATTTCCCATGTTCTGATTTGAACCTCAAAGGGAATTGCGCTGTTGTCAAGAACCGTGGTATGAAGCGACTGATACATATTTGGCTTGGGCATTGAAATGTAGTCCTTGAAACGATTTGGAATCGGTTTAAATATATCATGAACTACACCGAGAACATTGTAGCAATCGGGGACGGTATCTACAATTACACGCACTGCAAAAACGTCAAAAATCTGGTCGATTGTTCTTCCCTGCATAAAGGTCTTGCGGTAGATACTGTTTATGCTTTTTACCCTGCCGCTTATATACACATTTTTGATTGTATTTTCTGTTTTTTCAAGAATCTGTTTTTTTATGGAATCAATAAATTCATCTCTGCCCTCTTCGTTCATTAAAAGAGCGTTTTCAATTTCTTTGTATCCGATAGGGTCAAGATACTGCAAAGAACGGTCCTCAAGCTCGTCTTTAATGGTTTTGATACCAAGACGATGAGCAATAGGAGCAAACACCTGCATATTTTCAAGCGATTTATCCCTGCGTTTCTGCTCGGGCATACAATCCATAGTGCGCATATTATGAAGTCTGTCGGCAAGCTTTATAATAATTACCCTGATGTCGTCAGCCATTGCAATAAGCATTTTGCGGATATTTTCAGCCTGCTGAAGCTCACGGCTGGAATAAGGAATTTTTGAAATTTTTGTTACGCCGTCAATCAGCTTTGCAATGTCTTCGCCGAAAAGCTTTACAATTTCATTGAGCATCACAGGAGTATCTTCAACAACATCATGCAAAAGCGCTCCGCATATTGAGTCGGTATCCATACCAAGCTCTGCTACAATACAAGCAACAGAAGTTGGGTGAAGAATGTATGGTATTCCGGATACTCTGCGTTGGTCACCGTGAGATTTCTCAGCCAATTTATATGCTTTTGTTATTTTTTCAATATCATAGGAATTTTCCGAACGCTCAATAATATTTATTAATTCAGAAAAATCTTGATAATGAGCCACATTTGAATACTTACTCACCGTAACACCTCTCGTTGAGTTTTCTAATTATCGGAGCAGAGTCAAGCGACACCTTGCTAAAAACCTTATTTAGCTTTATGCTGCTTGATTTCATACTTTCATTAACATCGATAAGGTTAAGTTCGCTCATAGCTTTAATTATAACTTTTATTTTACCAAAACTAAGCTTATTGTCAAGCATATGTACAAGAGTATCAAAAGAAAAACCGTATCCGCCGTTTCTCTGTAAAAATCTGTAAAGCAAAGCAAAATCATTACGGGTTGGCAAAATTGATAATAGCTGCTGTTTAGAAAGTGGATTTTCAAGGCAAAAATCTTCAAAAATTCGTTCGCTTTGCAAAATTCCAAGAGCATCATCGCTGTCAGCTTTAACAGCCTTAATGATTACTGAAACGCTTACGTTTCCGTTATATTCATTTGTATCAAGCGTTACAGCCAAATCAATCAAATCACCTTTTCTATATGGAAATTCATCAGTGGAGGTGAAAAAATAAAGTGCATTAATAGTTGTACCTTTTTTTGAGAGAACAAGCTTTAGATGTTTATTATTCGATAATGGAATAATATTATCAATAGTCATCTGGTATAGTCCGAAAATCGGAGTAGGATTGCCCGCACCAAAGGGCTGCAAACAACTCAGCGACTGAACAAGATCTACACTTAAAAAAGCCGGATTCAGCTTACACTCTATATTCAGTTTATCAAACGGCATATTGCTAAACGAATTTGCAAACTGGTTAATTCTTTTACGGAATAAAAGAATATTTTTGCTTTCAAGCGACAATCCGACAGCCATTGGGTGACCGCCGTAATGAGTCAGCAAGTCAGCACAGGCAAACACTGCGTCACAAAGAGGAAAGCCCTCAATACTTCTGCCTGAGGCTTTAGCCAAATCGCCGCTGCGTGATATTATAATTGTCGGCTTTCCGTATATTTCTTTAATGCGTGAGGCAACTATTCCGATTACTCCCTGATGCCAGTCTTCACCGTCAATAACAATTATCTTGTCAAGAACAAGTAACGGATTGCGCTGTATTTCTAAATCAATTTTATTCAAAATTTCGGCTTCAATCTGCCTGCGTTCGGTGTTGTCTTCACATAAACTTGAGGAAATTTCATTTGCCTGTTCTTCATCTTCGGTAAGAAAAAGTTCAACCGATTTTCCCGAAAGCCCGAGTCTGCCGACAGCATTTATACGTGGAACAAGCGTAAACGACACATTGCCTGCGGTCAGATTTTTGCCTCCGAGTCCCGAGCTTTCAACAAGCGCATTGATACCTACTCTGTCACTGTTCATTATACTTTGAAGTCCTCGTTTGACAAACACTCTGTTTTCGTCTTTAAGCTCAACAATATCTCCGATTGTTCCTATGCTGAGCAAATCAGCGTAATTGTCAAGCAGTGAATTCACATCGCAATATTCGCCCTCAAGCGCCATAATAAGCTTAAAAGCCACGCCTACACCTGAAAGATTTTTAAATTTGCTTTGACAATCCTTTCTGTGCAAGTCAACAACAGCACAGGCATTCGGAAGCTCTCCTGTCGGCATATGGTGATCAGTTACGACGGTATCAATTCCAAGAGAAGATGCATATTCAATCTCTTCCAAAGCCGCAATACCGTTATCAACAGTGACAATCAACTTTACTCCTTTTTCTTTGAGAAAATCGACAGCCGAGTTATTCATTCCGTAGCCTTCTGTTTCACGTGACGGAATATAATACATGGCATTTGCGCCCGTTGCATCAAAATAAGAATACAAAAGCGCTGTGGAAGTTACGCCGTCGGCGTCATAATCGCCGTAAACACAAATGAGTTCACCATTGTCAAGCGCAGTTTTTATACGGCTGACAGCCTTATCCATATCCTTTATTTCAAAAGGAGAAGCAATTTCTGAATCGTTGAAAAGAAAATCCTCAATTTCATTCTGTGTCTTTATATTTCGTATCTGGAGCAGCATTGCAACAACTGCAGGCAGCTCATATTTAGTTTGTATTTCAGAGGCTTCAGTCTTGTTAAGCTCTGATACTGTCCACAATTTCAAAAAATGCAGCAACCTTTCTTTTAATCATTTATAAAAATCAATTGTTATATTCATTAAGCATTGATTCAGCGTGATTTAAAGCGGCTTCGGTAATATTAACGCCGCCTATTATACGTGCAAGCTCTCTTTTTCTGCCGTTATGGTCAAGAACTGAAACATCGGTAAATGTTCTTCCGTCATCAACCTGCTTGCGTATGAGGTAGTGATGATCGGCAAGCGCAGCAATCTGCGCCTGATGAGTTACGCAGAGAACCTGACTGTTTTCAGATACCTGCTTTAGTTTTAAGCCAACCTTTTCAGCGGCAGAACCGGAAATGCCGGTATCTACCTCGTCAAAGATGAGAGTATCGACCGTATCGGCTGATGAAAGAACCGTTTTTATAGCAAGCATCATTCTTGAAAGCTCACCGCCTGATGCAATTTTCGCAACAGGGCGCGGAGTTTCACCCGGATTTGCTGAAATTAAAAGCTCAATCTTGTCAATTCCCTTTGAATTAAAATTGGTTGTTTCAAATTTCGGAACAAGCTCAATATTCGGCATATTTAAAAAGCTCATTTCGTCCTTTACCTTTTTTGCAAACTCCTCAGCAATCATTTTGCGATGCTTACTTAGTTTCTGCGCCGAAAGCATTGTGAGTTTTTCCGACTTTGCAAATGCTTGGGTAAGTTCATCACGGTTTCTGTCAAAGTTTATAAGCTCGTCAAGCCTTGCCTGCATAGTTTCAGCAAGAGGTATCAAGTCGTCGCATGGGCAATTATATTTTCTGGAAAGTCGGTTGAGCAAATCAAGCCTTTCTTCGATTTCTTCAAGCCTTTGAGGGTCACTTTCGAGATTATCAATAGCGTCAGATATATTCTCGGTGCAGTCCTTTAAATTATAATAAGCATCAGATAGTACATCTGAAAGAGCTTCATATTCACTGTTATATTCAGCGGCTTTCTGAATATTTGAACAGGCAGAATCAACAATTTCAACTCCGCCGTCAAAATTTTCATCACCTGATAAAAGCATTTTTGCCTGATTTAACAAAGAAAAAATCTTTTCAAAGCTCATAAGAGAAGTGCGCTCTGCCTGAAGAGTTTCCTCCTCGCCTAGTATAATTTCAGCGTCATTGAGTTCCTGAACCTGGAACGAAAGCAAGTCAATCTCTTTTAAGCGCTCACTTTCGTCGGTATTTGCCTCGTTTAATTTCTTTTCAAGAATTTTATACTCCCTGTAATTTTTTCTGTATTCAGCCAAAAGTTCGCTGCTTTTGCCGTAGCTGTCTATGTAATCAATATGGGTTTCAAGCGAAAACAGCTCATAGCTTTCGTGCTGACCGTGAATGTTTATAAGACACGTTGAAAGCTCTTTCAGCATTGAAACAGTTGCAGGTCTGCCGTTGATTTTACAATTACTTTTACCTGATAAGTTAAGCGTTCTCTGCAAAATCAGAGTTCCGTCATCATCAGCAAATCCAAGCTCCTCAAGCTTTCTTATCACTTCACTGTTGATATTTTCAAACTGTGCGCTGACAAAAGCCGACTGCTCCCCTGTTCTGATTATATCCTTTGAGGTACGCTGTCCCATTATCGCATTGATTGCATCAATTATGATACTTTTACCTGCACCGGTTTCACCGGTTAACACATTGAGTCCGGTGTTAAAATCTATAGACGTTTTTTCAATTACTGCTATATTTTCAATATATAAAGTCTGTAGCATTTACTATTCACCCTGTTTTAAATGAGCTTTTTAAGTTCTTCCGTAAGACTTACTGCAAACTGTGATGAACGGCAGGCGATAAAAATAGTATCGTCACCTGCAATTGTTCCGACAACTGCTTTAAAGTCATTTGAATCAAGAGCAGCACAAACAGCCTGTGCCATTCCGCTCAAGGTTTTGATTACAACGATATTTTGTGCAAAATCTATTGAGTTTACTGAAGAGGCAAAAAGAGAAGAAAAGTTTGAACGGATATCCGTTGAGTCTTTTGATGAGGAAACATAGCGATATTTACCGTCTGAGCCGAGAGTCTTTACAAGCCGCAAGTCCTTTATGTCACGGGAAATTGTTGCCTGAGTAGCCTTATAACCCTCACCTTTAAGACGAGTAAGAAGCTCGTCCTGAGTTTCAATCGGGTATTCTGCAATTATGTCGAGAATTTTTGCATGACGCCTTGATTTCATCAGATTTCCCTCTCTTTCAGCTTTTCGTTTAGTTTTCTGTAAAAATTACGTTTGTATATGGAAACAAATTTTAGTTTTAAATCAGATTTTTTGATTTTTACCTTATCATCAGCAAGTATATCAACATTTTTTTCACCGTCAATTGTCAACACGCAACAACATTCGCTCGGTACATTTACCGAAACAGTAATCACGGAATTACCTTCAAAAACTACTGAACGAGAAAAAAGCGAGTGCGGACATACAGGAGTCATAAGAATACAGTCAAGCTTAGGCGCAATTATTGGGCCGCCTGCCGAAAGCGAATAAGCTGTTGAGCCTGTTGGAGTGGAAAATAAGAGCCCGTCTGCACGGTATTTAGCTATTACTTCATTATCAAGCGTAACCTGCAAATCAATAATTTTAGAAAGCTGACCACGAGCAATCACTGCGTCATTTACGGCAAGGTAATTCTTAGACACGCCGTTTTTAATTACTTCAACGTCAAAAAGGATTCTTTCTTCGACCGAATAGTCGCCATCAAGGATTCGCGTAAGCTCGTTTATGTCGTCAATCTCAATATCCGCTGCAAATCCGAGCCTGCCTACGTTTACACCGATTAACGGTTTATTAAAACGTGCGGCGTACTTGGCGGCATGAATTATTGTTCCGTCACCGCCTACTGTTATTGCAATATCGCAGATTTTGAACATCTCTTCAATTGTATTGACATAGGAAACCTTAACGCCTTTATAAAAAGGCTCACATTCGGAGAGCATATATACCTCTGCGTTATTCGAAAGCATAAGCAAAGCTATTTCACCTGCGCAGGAGATTGCTTCTTCTTTTGAAAGATTTACAACAACGGCTGTTTTCATAAAATCACCTGTAATTATTTATCGAGTGCCTTGTGTGAATTCTCAACAAGCTGTTTTGGGGTAACGTCTGTGTAACACTTGGGTTCATCACTTCTGCGAAGATGAATAAGGTATTCAATGTTGCCCTCAGGACCCTTTATTGGAGAAAAGTCGAGATTTAACACATCAAATCCGTTTTCAAGACAGAAATTGAAAATATTTTCCACAACTTCAATATGTACCGACGGGTCGCGTACAACTCCCTTTTTACCTACTTTATCACGACCTGCCTCAAACTGAGGTTTAATCAAACATACTGCTTGTGCATTTTCAGCCATAAGCTCTCTTGCAACGGGCAGAATAAGTTTTAGTGAAATAAAGGAAACATCCACAGAAAAAAAGTCAATTTCATCGGGCACCTGTTCACGCGTAACCTTTCTCATATTGGTGCGTTCAAGGTTTACTACACGCTTATCATTGCGCAGCTTCCATGCAAGCTGACCGTAGCCTACGTCGATGGAATAAACCTTCTTTGCTCCGTTTTGCAGCATACAGTCAGTAAAACCGCCGGTTGAAGCGCCTATGTCCATTGTAATTTTGCCATTCAAATTGAAGTCGAAATTTTCAATTGCCTTTTCAAGCTTTAATCCGCCTCGACTGACATATTTTTGTGTGTTGCCTCTTACCTCAATTTTTGCGTTTTCATCGTATGCAGAACCGCACTTATCAGCTTTTTGATTATCGACATACACCTGACCTGCCATAATTACAGCTTTTGCCTTTTCACGGCTGTCGGTAAAGCCCTTTTCATAAACAAGTATATCAAGTCTTTTTTTCATTTTCAGTCAGTAGTTTCTCCCAAATTTTTTGTAATAACATCAAACATTCCCTTGCTGTCAAGCTTTAGCATTGCAAGAGCTTCGGAAACCGACATCTGCTTTACAAATTTATCGTTTATCGCCTTAATATGATAATTACCGCTAAAATAAGTTCTCTGGAGCAAATCGGAAAAATTGCGGGCAATTCCACCGTTTTTTATTCCCTCTTCAAAAAACCAAACATTTTCATAATTTGACGCAAATTCAACGGCTTCGCTGTTAATCGGTCTGATTCGACACAACTTTAAAATGCAGATTTCTATTCCGTTTTTTTCAAGCATTTCCTTGGCACGACAGGCATATGAGAAAAGTCTGCCGTAGGTTATAAGAAGATTTTTACATTCTTTATTGCCGTAAATATCATAATCAATGCTTTCTTCATCATAATCTTCGGGACGATAAAGCTCTCCGCCGCGAGGATAACGCACAACGGCAAGGCTGTCACACATATATATTGCAGTTCCAAGTGACTTTTTCAGTCCTATAAAATAAGACGGTGAAAAAATGGTTGTATTTGGAATTGAATTGAGCATTGAAACATCAAAAACACCCTGATGTGTTTCGCCGTCACTGCCGACAATCCCTGCTCTGTCAACTGCAAGCACAAGGTGTATGTTGCCAAGCGCCGAGTCGTGAATAAGCTGGTCGTAGGCACGTTGCAAAAACGTAGAATAAACCGCAAAAACAGGGCGCATTCCGCGTGAGGCAAGTCCGCAGCCAAACGTTACTGCGTGTTCCTCTGCTATGCCAACATCAAAAAATCTTTCTTTATAAAATTTTGAAAAATCGCTTAGTCCTGTTCCGGTTGACATTGCGGCTGTTATTGCACAGATTTTTTTGTCCTTCTGGGCAAAATCACACATTGTCTTACCAAAAACTGATGAAAAGCCCTTATGGCTTGAAATAGGCTCGCCAGAATCAATATCAAACTGACCTATTCCGTGGAACTCACCCGGATTATCCTCGGCAGGCTGATAGCCTTTTCCCTTTTTGGTGACAACGTGAATCAGTACGGGTGCGTTAATTTTTTTTGCTACTGCAAAAGCGTTTTCAAGTTCATCAATGTTATGCCCGTCAATCGGGCCTAAATAAGTAAAACCGAAGCAATCGAACAAGGTGTTTTTATATACAAGATTTTTAATTCTGGATTTTCCGCGCTGTAAAAACGATTTCATTGGCTTGCCGACAAGCGGAATTTTTAAGAGAACCTTTTCGGTAAGCTTTTTCACTCTGATATACCAGGGCTGAATTCTTACGGTTGTCAGATAGCGAGGAAAAGCGCCGACGTTCTTGGAAATAGACATTTTGTTGTCATTGAGCACAATGATAAAATTCTTGTTAAAACGTCCTGCGTTATTCATCGCTTCAAACGCAAGACCGCCTGTAAACGAACCGTCGCCTATAACTGCAATTGTGTGGCTGTTATCGCCGCTTAACATTTTTGCGTTTGCTATTCCGAAAGCCGCTGAAATTGAGGTGCTGCTGTGACCCGTATTAAAGTCATCGTACTTGCTTTCAGATATTTTCGGGAATCCCGAAATGCCGTCCTTCTGGCGCAGAGTATCAAAGCGGTTGTATCTCCCTGTAAGTAATTTGTGCGTATAGCTTTGATGACCAACATCCCATACAATACTGTCCTTTGGAAAATTAAAGCTTCTGTGAAGAGCTACGGTAAGTTCTACTACACCGAGGTTCGGTGAAAGATGACCTCCGTTTACCGATACGGTTTCAACTAACTTTTCACGTATTTCAGTACACAGCTTTGGGATATCGTCCTCATTTAAGCGTTTTACGTCATTAGGTGATTTGATTTTTGAAAGAAGTTTATATTCACCCATAGTTATTTACCATTTCCTGAATTTTTAATAATACACTTTATTTTTTTCGGCAGGCAAGCTGACGGGCAAAATCAGAAAGACTGCTTACATCACCGCTGAATACGTCAAGTGATTTTAATGCTTTTTGCGTCAGTTCATCCACAAGTTCACGGCATTTTTCAATACCGAGAAGTGAAACGTAGGTAGACTTGCTGTTTTCCAAATCGCTTCCGACGGGCTTACCGAGTTCCTCGTTTGATGAGGTAAGGTCAAGTATGTCATCCTGAATCTGAAAAGCAATTCCAATACATTCGCCGTATTCGGACGCAGCTTTTATATATTTGTCTTCTGCATCTGCACAGATACAGCCGAGTTCACAAGCTGCCTTTATAAGGCAAGCAGTTTTTTTATAATCCATTTCACGCAAAACTTCAATGGGAGCGTTGGTGTTTTCGCTCATAAGGTCTATAACCTGACCTCCTACCATTCCAACTGCGCCAACATATTTTGCAAGCGTATTAACGCCCTTTCTGCTTGCTTTATCACCGATAAGTTCGGCGGTTGTATCACTGCTCATAATCTCAAAAGCAAGAGTCTGGAGTGCATCTCCTGCAAGCAAGGCAATATCTTCGCCGTATACAATATGATTTGATGGTTTTCCCCGCCTTAAATCATCGTCATCCATACAAGGCAAATCGTCATGAATAAGCGAATAAGTATGAATCATCTCAACAGCACAGGCAAAAGGCGCGGCTTTTTCAGCATTTTCTCCGCAGAGTTGTGCAAATTCAAAAACAAGACATGGACGGACACGCTTTCCTCCGGCTGCAAGGCTGTATTTCATAGATTCTATAAGTTTTTCTTCTTTACAATTTTTATTCGGAAGAAAATCATAGAGTAATTTTTCTGTAACAGAAATATAATCAATCTTCAACTAAGTTTCCCTCCTCGTTTTTAATGCGCTGAATTCTATCGTTTATATCTTCAATCTGCCCCTTACAGGTTTCAAGCTCTTTCATACAATAAGCTAAAAGCTCGCAAGCCTGAGCATACTGCTCAACGCTTTCCTGTAAGGTCAGACCTTTAGTTTCCATATTTTTTACAATTTCTTCAAGCTTTGCGTTTGCATCTTCAAACGTCATTTTCTTATTCATAGGAATTACTCCTTAATAATTATTTTCTGCGTATTCAAGTAACCGCTGAATCCTGTGGTTTGCTCCGCTGCGGCTGATTGGCGGATTTAGATTTTGCCCCAAATCGCGCAACGACATTTCCGGATTTTCAAGCCTTAAATATGCGATTTCTCTTAAATCATCAGGCAAGGAATCAAGTCCCTTTTCCTTCTTGATTTTTTCAATTGCTTCAATCTGTTTTGCGGCGGCAGAGGCTACCTTGCTGATATTTGCAAGCTCACCGTTTATACGTCGGTTGACATTATTGCGCACTAACTTAACGGCCTTTGTACCCATAATTTCCATAGCCTTCACAGGTGCGCCGATATATGTAAGCATATCGCAGATTTGTTCACTGCCCTTGAAATAAACAACATAGTTTCCGTTTCGTACAATAGTTTTTGGAGAAAATTCGCACTCTGTTATCTCTGAAAGAATTTTACACAAATCAAGAGATAAATTTTTGTACGGAACGCAAAATTCTGCATGATAGCCTTTCATTGGGTCTGAAACCGAACCGCAGGAAAGGAAAGCTCCCCTGATAAAAGCAGACGAAAATTCTTCGGAGCTTACATTAGCCCTGTTCACACGCATAGTAACCTGATTTTTCGAATGTCCGAAATCCTCAAAAATCTGCTTACATTCATCTGAATCTACAACTACCACCTTGTAAAGATGGCTGTCGCTTGATTTAGTGCGAAGTGCGGTCTGCTTTTCAATTATCGGCATAAATAAATTCTGTAAGAGAAATATTATTCGCTTACAGGCATAGATATTTTCGGTTTTGAAAACAATTTTGCTTTCTGAAAACGTATTTGCAAACAGCAACATTCCATAAAGCTCTGCCTTTAAAAGTTCTCTGTCATAAACTTCTGTTTCACAAAGCTCCTTTTTTATTTCAGAAGAAAAAGACACTTTTGTCCTCCCCTAATTTACTAATCATTTTTCTTTGATACATCCCTGTGCTGAATTACACAACGGTAACCCTTCTGCATAAAATGTTCATCAAGCGTTCTTGCGATTGTAACACTTCTGTGCTTACCGCCTGTACAACCGATTCCGACAACAAGTTCGCTCTTTCCCTCTTTGAGATACAGCGGAACAGAAAAGTCAAGAAGATTGAGTGTGCGTTTAATAAATTCCTGCGTTTCATCGCTATTGAGAACATAGTCACGAACCTGTTTATCAAGCCCTGTAAGAAACTTGAGTTCGGGTATGTAATAAGGATTCGGCAAACAGCGAACATCTATAATAAGGTCGGCTTCAAGAGGGATTCCATACTTAAAGCCGAACGACATAAACGTAAGCGTAAGACTTTGGGAGGTATCCTCCATAAACATTGACATAACACGCTCACGAAGCTGTTTATTTGACATATAGGTTGTATCAATTTTATAATCAGCAAGCTTTTTTATGGGAATAAGGAGAGCTTTTTCAAACTCTACTGCTTCAGAAACAGATCCGTCTTTAAGACGTTCGGACAAAGGATGCTTTCTGCGTGTTTCCTTATATCTTACAATAAGACAGTCTACCTTTGCATCAAAGAAAAGTATGCTGACGCTTTTATATTTTCGCTTGAAATCTTCAAGCTCGGAATACATATCTTCAAAGTTTTCGTTACCTCTTACGTCAACAACTACTGCTACACGTTTCATCATATTATCCTTAGAATTAAGGCACAATGTATATAGAGTAGAAAGCAAGGACGCAGGAATATTATCCACGCAATAGTACCCGATGTCTTCAAGAACGTGCAGCGCACTTGTCTTGCCTGCACCCGACATTCCCGTAATAATTACAAATTCCATAAATTCACCTATATAAAATCAAAGTATAATCAACTCACATTCAAGATTACATCCTGTTTTATCAGAAACGGTTGTCTGAATCTCACTGATTAAATCTCTGACATTTTTTGCAGTCGCATTTGACTTATTAATTATAAATCCTGCGTGCTTTTCGGAAACCTGTGCGCCTCCGCAGGATTTTCCCTTTAAGCCGCACTGTTCAATCAGCGCACCGGCAAAATTTCCTTCGGGGCGTTTGAACACACTTCCTGCACTTGGATATTCAAGCGGTTGTTTTGAGCTTCGGCGTGACATATAGTCGTCCATTTTTTCTCTGATTTCGTCAGAATTTCCCTTTTTAAGTTTTAGCGTAACACCGGTAATTATCATATTATTATTGCGGTAAACGCTTGTTCTGTAACCGAAATTTAAGTTTTCCTTTTCGATTCGTCCGATTTCACCGCTTGGTGAAATATGAGAAACACTATGTACCACGTTTTTCATTTCACCGTCATATGCTCCGGCATTCATAAATACTGCTCCGCCGACAGTACCTGGGATTCCCCATGCAAACTCAAGTCCCGATAATCCGCAATTGAGCGCATACTTGCAAAGGCAAGCAAGCGTTGCGCCTGCACCGCAAAAAACAGTGGTATCATCAACAAGAGTAATTTTTCTGAAATCGCCGTCAAGACGAATTACTGCGCCCCTTATTCCCTCGTCGCTCACAAGGATGTTGCTTCCGTTACCTATAATCATATAGTCTACATTTGAATCTTTGCACTCTTTTAAAATTGCACTGAGTTTGCTTAAATTGTTTATTTTTATGTAAGCGTCAGCATTTCCGCCTATTTTAAATGACGTGTGCTTGCTCATAGGCTCATTTTGTCTTGCCTCGCAACCCAGAATTTCGGCGAGATTGAAAATGATTTCGCTTTTATTCATAATATACCCCTTTACTCTATATCAATATGAAATATTATTCTCGTCAAAATACGCTTTTAAATTTTCTACACTTGTGTTTACAATAAGCTTTTCGGGAAAATCTATATCTTCAAGAATCTCAAGCGTTTTATAGGCTCTTCCTAGTGTGTTTGTAAAATGAGCGTCTGTGTCGACACAGATTCTTGCACCGTACTTTTTGCAAAGTCTTGCAATTGTAACACAGTTACCCACATAATTTCTTCCGTATCTGAATGCCGAATCGTTAATTTCAACAAGCTTTCCGTTCTTTGCAAAAACAGGAATTACCTTTTCATAATCGTATTTAAAGTAATCCGAACCGCTGTGACCTATTACATTCACATTTGTGTTTTCAGCTAATTTGAGGTAAGCATTAGTGCACTTTTCAACAGTCGCTTTGCCGTCAAGCGTTATTGTATGCATTGAAGCCACTATCCAGTCAAGATGATTTTGCAAAGAGACTTCAACATCAATATTACCGTCAAAATCACAGATATTTGCCTCTATTCCGCGCAACAGTCTTACTCCCTGAAGATATTCAGGCAAAATACCGAGAGATTCAAAGTAAAATGGTCCGGGTGCACCCGGCATTGTGCGTGCATGGTCAGTTATAGCTAAAGCAAAAAGTCCTAGTTCTGCAGCTTCGTAAGCCATTTCGGTTACTGTAGCGTATGCATGAGTTGAGGCGATAGTATGCGTATGGAGATCTGCTATTAACTTCATTTATATCTTACTCCCATTTATCTACTACTGTTTTTGGTGAAGCGGGCATCTCGTCAACATCCATTCCCAGACTGCGTAATAAATCCTGTGCAGCATTGTAACCCATTTTCTTCTGTCTGTTGTTCATTGCGGCTACTTCTATAATTACCGCAAGATTTCGGCCGGGCTTTACGGGAATTGTCAGAGTCGGCACTTCAACACCCAGAATATCCATATATTCGTTATCAAGTCCCATTCGATCATATACCTTTGCACTGTCCCATAGTTCAAGGTTAATTACCATATCAATCTTTTCCTGCATTTTAACTGCACCCATACCGAAAAGCTTACGTGCGTTGATTATACCTATTCCCCGAAGCTCAATAAAATGCCTAATATTTGCTGGAGACTGACCGATAAGCGTTGTTGCTGATGTTCTTCGAATCTCAACAGCGTCGTCTGCTACAAGTCGATGTCCGCGCTTTATAAGCTCCATAGCCGTTTCGCTCTTACCTACTCCGCTGTCACCGATAAGCAGACAGCCCTCGCCGTAAACTTCAACCAAAACACCATGTCGGGTTATTCTGGGAGCAAGAGCATTATTAAGATAATGAACAAGTAGTGCCGTCAGGTCAGAAGTATTATCATCTGAGCTGAAAATTGAAACCTTGTGCAGCTTAGCGCTCTCAAGAATTGCCGCAGACGGCTCAATGTCACGGCAGATTATTACAGCCGGCGGACCAAAGCTGAAAATTGAGTCGATAACCATTCTCTGAGCTTCAGAGCCGAAACGTCCGAGATATGAAAACTCGGTATTTCCGAGAACCTGAATACGCTTGTTATCAAAGAACTCAAAATAACCGGTAAGCTCAAGTCCCGGTCTGTTAATTTCAACAGTTGTTATTTTAATATCCTTATAATTTTCCGCTGTATAAACTTCGCTGAGGTTTAAGTCATTGACAATATCCGACAAGGGGACAGAAAATTCAACAGACATACATTCACCGCCTAAAATATTTCAGGTATTACAGTTATCATTATTATACACCATATTTAAGTCGGTATAAAGTCTTTTTATGAATTATTTTTCAATTATTTTATTATTTTTCTCAT
>CATXZD010000013.1 GCA_958403905.1 uncultured Ruminococcus sp. | reverse complement strand
TCAAACAAAATGCATAAATTTGCACTAAATATCTACGGTCTATATTATAGCAGGAGAAAGACACGGGGTTGCAGTCGCACCCTCGTGTCGGTTCACAGCAGACGGCAACGCCGACTGCAATGCAGTTTTTCGCACTTTTCAGCCTCAAAAATCCATAGGGGTTAATTTTCAGCCTTGGGGTTGTACTTGTGGGTTTAACTGCCCGAATTGCCGAATAATATGCCAAAAATATAGGAGTTGCAACTATGGGTTGTAACATAAAGGGAGGTTTAGTAATAGAACAATCAGAAAATAGAAAAGAAGTAAAACGAAAGTTTGCATTATGGATTAAAGAATCAACACTTGATATGGTAGAGGGCATTTACAAAGAGGATAACTGTGGGAGTCGAAGTGAATTTATAGAAAAAGCAATTATTTTCTATGTGGGTTATCTCACATCTAATGATAACAGTCAGTACCTTCCAAGTGTAGTGACATCAACTTTGAAATCTATCGTTGCAGAAAGCGATAACCGAATGAACAGAATGATTTTTAAATTGGCGGTAGAACTTGCTATGACAATGAATATTGTTGCATCAACAAATGAGATTGACAAAGTAACACTTACAAAACTTCGTGGAGAATGTGTTAAAGAGGTTAAGAGATTGAATGGTTCGTTTTCGTTTGATGATGCTTATGATTGGCAGAAAGGATAATTATTTGTGGCAAGGTTAGTTACAAAGTTTAAATATCTTAAACCGAATCGAAAAGTCAGTGCAGGAGGTTATGCAAAATATATTGCAACTCGTGAAGGAGTTGAGAAGATTGACAGCTCGCAAAAGTATGCTTCTGCAACAGCAAAGCAGAAGAATCTTATTGAAAAAATCCTTAAAGATTTTCCCGACAGTAAGGATATGTTTGAATATGTCGATTACCTTGAAAAGCAAAATGTAGGTTCAGCATCAGACTTCATCTCACGAGTTATGGAAGATTACGCTTATGAGATTTCGGGCAGAAAAGCATATGCTGATTACATTGCAACTCGTCCCCGTGCAGAAAGATTCGGTTCACACGGACTTTTTACAGATGACTGTGTACAGGTTCAGTTGAGTAAAGTAACTGAAGAACTTGACAAACACAAGGGAAATATCTGGACTACGATAATTTCTATCCGCAGAGAAGATGCGGAACGGCTTGGGTTTAACACAGGCTCTCGCTGGAGAGATATGCTCCGCACTCAGACCGAAGCGCTTGCTAAAAATCTGAAAATCCCTATGCAAAATCTTCGTTGGTATGCGGCTTTTCATAATGAATCATATCACCCTCATGTACATTTGATTGCATATTCAACAGTAGAGAATGAAGGTTACCTCACGCAAAAAGGTGTAGAAAATCTGCGCTCGTCATTTGCAAAAGATATTTTTCAGCAGGATTTAATGTGCATTTATGAAAGGCAAACTGAGCATAGGGATAAGCTCCGTGCAGAGGCTTGTGACATTGTAGAGGATTTGGTGTCAAGAATAAACTCTGAAATATATATCAGCGCGTCAATTCAGCATAAGCTGTTGGAGCTTGCCGACAGACTTTCAAAAACAAAAGGCAAAAAGGTTTATGGTTATCTCAAACCTGATGTAAAAGCAATTGTTGATTCCATTGTTGAAGAGCTTGCAAATGACAGCAGAATTAAAAAACTGTATGACCTTTGGTATGAGCAAAAGGAAAATACAATCCGTACATACACGGATGAAATGCCCGATAGGATTCCGCTTGCTCAAAACAAGGAGTTCAAATCAATCAAGAATGCGGTAATCAAGGAAGCGTTGAAATTAAATCTCACTGAAGATGAAGAGGAAGAAAGCGGGAATTTTGATGACGAAGAATCTGTTTCAAATCCTTTTGAATATGAAGAAAACACCTCTGCCGAATCAGTCTTTGATTCAAACAGGGGTGTTATGTATCCTCATTATTCAATTAAAACCAACTGCAACAGCGTTGCAGTTTCCTCTCTTTATCTCCTGCGTTACCTCTGCAACATAATCCAAAATCAACTCCGCTTTGAAGAAAAGCAGAAAGCGCAACGGACAGATAAAAAGTTACAGCAGAAGATTAATGATAAGAAGCAGGCTCAGGGATTGAAAATGTAATTAGAAATTCTAAGGTTAAGTTTAAAAGGCGTGATTTATAAAAATTTTATTCCCATTCTTTCCATTTTCGTTTTAGACTTTTCATACTTTTTAGTGTCGGCGCTTCCAATGCAGTTTTCATTTAAAAACACTTCATATCCAAGCTTTGAAGCTGTGATTGCTGTTGCCTTTACACAATAATTACCATCAATGCCTATAATTTCGAGCTTAGTTACATTCTTTTCCTTTAGGAAATCAACAAATTTAACATTTTTAAATGTATTGATATTTCTCTTTGTAAAAATCTGATTGGAAACCACATTCATCTCTTTTGATAGTAATTTCTCTCTTTTTTTTGATTCCCAGAAAAACTGATTTTTAATATAAATTATGTATTCTTTCGAATATGAGTTGATTTTATGATTTACATTATCTATGAGAGTTTTTACATCATAAGGAAATTTTTTCTTGTTTCTTTTTTCTCCTATATAATCTTCTTGCATATCAATAATCAATAAGTATCTCATATTGGCTTCACCGTATCTTAAATTTCGATTTGGCAATTGGTCATTTCAAAGCAATCATACCACATATAAATAAATTTGTCTATCAAAAAATCATCAAACCGCCAAGGGATACTTCTACTCAATTTGTGATAGGTGCCACCTGTCACGATGATAGGAGAAGAAGTACCCACTTTAAGATATTACAGCAGAAAGAAAAAATATATTAAGACTAAGGAAGTGATTAAAATATCAACCTACATTCATTTTACAAAAGAACAGCGAGAACAGGCAAGGCGAACCGACCTTGCTAATTTTTTAATCAGTCAAGGCGAGAAAGTCAAGAAATCAGGTTCGGAGTATGAATGGCTTGACGGCTCGCAAAAGGTAACAATCAGAGGTCACCTCTGGTATCATCAGTATGAACAGAAAGGCGGCGATGCAGTTGATTTTGTTCGCAGATTTTACAACAAGGACTATGCCGAAGCGGTGGAAATGCTTTTGAACGGCAGTTGCGGTCAAATCATAACCTCGTCGCCCATAGGAAGAAGTCACAAACCCTTTGAATTACCGCCGAGGAATGACAGAATGAGCAGAGTTTTTTCTTATCTGCTGTTGACTCGTGGCATTGACAAGGATGTGCTTTTTGATTTTGTAAGAAACAAAATGATTTATGAGTCAGCTGATTTTCACAACGCTGTCTTTGTTGGTTACGATTCAAGCGGTAAACCTCGCCACGCACACAAGAGAGGAACGGTGACAAGTAATTCGTACAAAGGAAATGTTGCAGGCAGTCAGCCGGAGTTCAGCTTTCACTGGCACGGCACAAGCGACAAGATGTTTTTATTTTAAGCTCCGATTGATATGTTATCGTTCATAAGTATGCATAAGGAAAATTGGAAAAATCATAGTTATGCGGCATCCTGTTCCGTTTCGGACAGGGTGCTTTTTCAATGTCTGAAAGATAATCCGAACATCAAAAATGTGTTTCTCTGCTTTGACAATGACGAGGCAGGACAGACAGCAAACAAACGCATAGCCGAAAAATTAAATTCAATGAATATCCAAAACGAAATCCTCATTCCTACTTATAAAGACTGGAACGAGGATTTAATTTTTGAACCGAAAGGAGATGAACAAATATGCCATCAGGTATTATAACTCTGATCATTATTGTAGGTTTAATGTGTGCTTTTTTCATAATCATAACTAAGGTCGGCAACCACTATTCTCTCAACCGTATAAAGAACAAAACAGTTGGACAAGGTCAGTACGGCACGGCTCGTTGGGCGAACAAAAAAGAGATAAAGAGAACCTACAAGCATATAAATTTTCAGCCGAACAAATGGAGAAAAAAGCCGAAAAGCAGACCAACGGCACAAGGTATCGTTGTCGGTTGTAAAAATAGGACAAGAGGTCGCTTAATAAACCTTGCTCACAAAGTATTTTATGCTTTCAGAAAATTCAGAAATTTTTTCAGGAAAAAGAAAAATAAAAAGTTAATTACTCGAAAAGACCATGTTAGCACTACAATAGCAATGGTTGATACAGGCGATGTTCACGCTCTGATGATTGGTGCTGCAGGTGTCGGCAAGACTGCCTATTGGCTCTATCCGTGCATTGAATATGCCTGTGCAACAGGCATGTCGTTCTTGTGTAGCGATACGAAAGGCGACATTGTTCGGAACTACGGAACAATCGCAGAAAAGTATTACGGCTACAAGATTTCAGTTATAGATTTGCGTAATCCGACGCGCTCACACGGCAACAATCTCCTGCATCTTGTAAACAAGTATATGGACTTATACAAAGCCGAACCTGAACAGCTCGTTTACAAGGCAAGAGCAGAAAAATACGCAAAAATCATTTCCAAAACAATTATCCTATCGGGAATGGACTCGGCTTCGTTCGGACAGAACGCTTACTTTTATGATGCCGCAGAAGGATTGCTGACAGCAACCATTCTACTTGTTTCGGAATTCTGCGAACCCGAAGAACGGCATATTGTTTCGGTGTTCAAAATCATTCAGGAGTTATTCGCACCGACTAACAAGAAAGGCAAAAATCAGTTTCAGTTGCTTATGGACTATCTTCCCGATGACCACAAAGCAAAATGGTTTGCAGGGGCGGCACTAAACACCGCAGAGCAGTCTATGTCAAGCGTTATGAGCACGGCACTTTCAAGGCTGAATGCTTTTCTCGACTCCGAACTTGAACAGCTTTTGTGTTTTGATACAGAGATTGACGCTGAAAAATTTTGTAATGAAAAGTGTGCGATATTCATTGTAATGCCCGAGGAAAAACCCAACACTTTCTTTATGGTTTCGCTGATTATCCAACAGCTTTACAGAGAAATTCTTTCTGTAGCAGATGAAAACGGCGGTGTGCTGAAAAATCGCTGTGTGTTCTTCTGTGATGAGTTTGGCACTTTGCCGAAAATTGACTCAGCAGAGATGATGTTCTCAGCTTCCCGTTCAAGGCGTTTGCAGATAGTGCCAATCATTCAATCCTTCGCACAGTTGGAGAAGAATTACGGCAAAGAGGGTGCTGATGTAATTATCGACAACACACAGCTGACAATCTTTGGAGGTTTTGCTCCAAACAGCACAAGTGCAGAAGTCCTATCAAAAGCACTTGGCTCAAGAACTGTTATGTCAGGATCTATTAGCAGGAGCAAAAACGATCCGTCACAGTCATTGCAGATGATAAAAAGACCCCTAATGACACCCGATGAGTTGAAGTCACTACCCAAAGGTACTTTTGTTGTTATGAAAACAGGTTTTTATCCTATGAAAGTTAAGTTAAAGCTATTCTTTAAATGGGGTATTAAATTTGAAGAAAAGTATGAGGTCAGGGAAAACGGCAACAGTGAAGTTCACTATGCCAACCGTTCGGAGTTGTTCAACAACATAATTCAGACATACTGTCCTCAATATTTCGAACAGCTTGTAACTGATTCGGATTTTAATGAATCAAGCGGTGAAAATAAGAAGAAAAATGAAAATCTCAAAACTTCGCCAAATGCAGAACAGACTGAGTGTGAAGATATTGTTGATGCGGTTGAATCAACATCAGCACAGCAAGATGAGCAAATGGAAGAACCCGAAAATTCAATCGATGAACAGGAAACGAATAAACAGAAAAAGGTTATCATAAAAACTGAAAGACCGTCGCAGGAGGTTAACAGCAATGAGTAGACTGAAATTTCTGTATCAAATGGACTTGCCCCACCGTGCAGTTGCCGTATATACCTACCTCCACGACCGAGCCGACAAAAACGGCGAATGCTGGCCCTCCGTAAAAACAATAGCAGGCGACATAAAGCTGTCGCCTGCCACAGTCAGAAGAGCTATTAAGGATTTAAAGACAGCTGAATTAATAAAAACTGAACAGCGGTTCCGTAAACAAGGTGGCAAAAGCACATTACTGTTTAGACTTAAACCGTATACAGACATTGTTTAAACTTGGCTATGGAAAATTGCCTGAATATATGATACAATTTAATGTATATAAATTTGCTAGTAAATAGAAAATTCGTTTTATCAGGGAAAAGCGAGACGAGATGTATGACAAAATTTCTTAAGAAGAACAATAACACAGGGATCATTGTTACATTATTAATTGTTTGCGCCATCGTTTTCCGTATTTTAGGAAAGCTAAATATTTGCCCCGTGACTTTTGGACTGATACGTACTATGATTTATATCGGACTTTATATGGCTTGGGGTGTTTCAGTTAGAAAGAGGGTCGTTCAGGCACAGGTACGCAGTTATCTTACAGCCGTTTCCGTTCTGACGGTTTTCTGGTTCGTTGTGCGGTCTATGAAATATTATTTCGTATTCGAGCCTGGTATAACGCGGTATTTATGGTATCTGTACTATCTTCCGATGCTGTTCATTCCCCTGCTTGCGGTGTATGTTTCCGTGTCGCTCGGCAAGCCTGAACGCTTTCAGTTGCCGAAATGGTCATTGCTGCTATATATCCCTACGATGTTTTGCTTGTTGCTGGTCCTGACAAATGATTTTCATCAACTTGTGTTTACTTTTCCGACAGGCGAGGTCTGGTCGGATAAGAATAGTGGATATGCTCCCGGATACTATATTGTAATCGGCTGGGAGATTATCTGCGCTTTGACCGCATTTATCATGATGGTGATTAAATGCCGCATATCGCCAAGAAAAAAATACTTGCCCATTATTATACTGGGAATCTCTATTGTCTATGCTTTTATCTATTCCAGCGGCGTTCGCTGGATGCAGATAATAGGTGGAGATATTACGGCGGTTCAGTGTCTTATGTTTACTGCAATATTTGAAAGCTGTATCCAGTGTGGTTTGATCCAAACTAATACCGGATACGGTACATTGTTTGAAGTCGGAACATTCGGTGCGCAGATTGTCGATGCGGAAAACCGAACACACTACGCTGCTGCCAATGCACCAAAGCTTTCGGAAGAAGCGATATGTGATGCGGAAAGCGGAACCGTTGGCCTTGATAAGAATACCCTGATCAAAAGTAGCCGAATTAATGGCGGCCATGTTTTATGGCAGGAGGACATAACAGACATCGCTGCATTATTGGAACAGCTTGAGGAAAATAAAGAAACGCTTGCGGAAAGCAATTACCTGGAACGGGAGAATTATAACACAAAGCTGAAGATTAATACCCTTCGGGAAAAAAACCGGTTGTATGACCTTCTGCAGGGTCAAACTTCACATCAGATTGAGTTGCTTGATAAGTGGTTGACGCAGTATGACAGGGAAACAAATGAAGAAAATTGCCGCAGGCTGCTTGCAAAAATTGCAGTTGTCGGTGCATACATAAAACGCTATGGAAATCTTCTGTTTATCGGTGAGAAATCAAAGACAACGGATATTTCCGAATTATCCCTATGCCTTGATGAGTCCTTTGCTAATCTGGAGCTAATAGGCGTGGAGTGTGGTATTGATATTCCACAAAACAACCGGATTTTTGTAAAAGATGCCATCCGTGCATATCATTTCTTTGAAATGGTAATAGAAACAGCCCTGGATAGTATGCACTCCGTATGGTTGAAAACCCGAAGTCTTGCGGATTCTATAGTTCTTCACTTGGAAGTGGAAAGTGAAACAGAACTTTCGGAGATTTCCGGGCTTTCGGACGCCTGTGTCAGTGAGAACGGTGTGTGGCGGTTCACGCTTCGCTTTGGAAAGGCAGGTGAGCAGGTATGACAACATTTTATCTCTCCTCCGCGTCAGCACAATCAGCATTGATGATTGGGATGTTTCTTTCTTTGTTGCTGTCTTTATTCCTTATGTTTTATAATTATGACAGGAAAAGAAACAGACTGGGCAGATATTTGAATATAGGTTTATTTCTGCTTCTATTTGTGATGCTTGCAATATTGGCGGACGCCTTCATGCGAATAGACGAAGACCTTCCGCTCCTCTGGACATTACCGATCCCGATTTGGGCACTTTTGGGAATTACCTGCGGCTGTGACATCTATCTGATTTATGAAATGATAAGACAGTATCGGCAAAAGGATAAAAGCCTTACCCGCAATTCCGTGAAGCAAGCCATGGATACGCTTCCAAGCGCAATATGCTATTTTTCGCCCTCCGGAGCGGTTAAGTTGTGTAATTTGCAGATGTACCGTCTGTTCCGTAGCTTAGCGCAAAGCGACCTGCAATCCTTGGATGAATTGCAGGAGGCTCTGGCAGATTGTGACAATAAAAGCGGAATCATTAAGCTTTCTGGTGAAAGGCAGACATATCTCTTCCCGGACGGAAAGGCATGGCGTTATTCCCAGACGGAAGTAACCGTAAAGACTGGAACAATCTATACGGAAGCTATATTTTCAGATGTCACTGAGCAGTATGAAAAGCATCAGGAACTGAAACGGCAGACGGAACAGTTGAAAAAGATTGCTCGCAGTCTCAAACAACTCTCGGATAATGTTTTGTCACTGACGAAAGAACGAGAGGTTTTGACGGCTAAAACACGACTGCATGATCAGATGGGCGGCGGAATTCTTGCCATACGGCAGATTTTACAGCAAAATCATACCACAGAAGAAAACATCGCCGCTGTATCTCTGCTCCGCAAAGCGGTAAGTACCATAAAAAACGACAACGAATATCCTGTGGGACGCGGCGAACTGGCAGATTTTATCCACGATGCCGACGCCATCGGTATTCAGGTAAAGATGACCGGCAGTCTGCCAGAACATGGCGATATGTTTGATGTGTTTATGATCGCTATGCGGGAGTGCCTGACAAACAGCGCACGCCATGCCGATGCAACACAGCTTCAGATCACTGTGCAGGAAGATGAAAAAGCTGTTTCTATGCACATTACCAACAACGGGAATCCCCCTAAGGGTGAGGTTACACCAAAGGGCGGGCTTGCCAACCTGAACCGCAATGTAAAAGACTGCGGAGGAATTATGGAAATACAGTCGCAGCCGGATTTTGTATTGACTGTTACAATACCGAGAAAGGAGAGATTGATATGATACAGGTGCTTATTGTAGATGACCAGCGAATGCCGCGTGAGTATATGGAACGCACAATTACGGACAGCGATAATTATGCGATAGCAGGCAGTGTCTCCGGTGCGGATCTCGCTGTTACGATATGCCGAAGACAGCCTGTTGATTTGATCCTGATGGATGTCTGTACCACAGGCAATAAAGATGGAATTGAGGCTGCCGCAGAAATCAAGGCACAGTTTCCGAAAATTAAGATTATTATTGTTACCTCTATGGTAGAGGTGAGCTTTCTGGAACGCGCCCACAGCGCACGGGTGGACAGTTTTTGGTATAAGGATATCAGCCCGGAAGCACTGATTGATGTGATTGACCGCACAATGGCGGGTGAGCATCTTTTTCCGGACGAAACGCCAAGGGTAAAATTGGGAATTGCCAGCAGCGCCGATTTGACAGCGAAGGAAATTAAAGTGCTGCGGCTCGTTTGTGACGGATTGGAATACGGCGAAATTGCAGAGGAGCTTGACTGCTCCGTTAATACTGTGAAAACACATATCTCACATATCCTTCAAAAAACCGGATATGCCAATAAAACCAGGCTTGCTATTGCAGTGACGAATAAGAAATTTATTATACCGAGCTTGCCTGAAGACAAAGAAACATACTGAATATTTGTACTATACCCCCGATTTCAATTTGAAGTCGGGGAATTTTTTATGAAAAATATTCAAATATCACCCATATGGGTGATGTGGGATTTTTAAAGCCTTTGTATAATGATGTTAAAGATAGACTTCTACACTCATTTATATTTGTAATAAACAAGGAGGTAATATCATGCGGAGAGTTGTTGTTGATATGCAAAATGTCCTGTTTGCCGATGCGATAGCAACAGCACTTCGGGATTTTGATTCGGATTTTGAAGTCTTTAAAAGTGAAAGTCCGGATAAGACCTTGGATTTGTGTGCGGATACGGAAGCAAATATCCTCATTATGGAGGTTACTGCTTATACGCCGTGGAAACTGGAGGAACGGATGAAGATCCACGATGAACTGAAAAAAACCAACCCGGACTGCAAAATTGTTTTCGTGGTAGATGAAAACACTGAGAAAAAGCTGGCGGATAAGGTTCGCCGTGCGAAAAAAGACGGGTTGATTGACAATTTTATCTACTGCTCGGTTTCGGCAACTTACCTTTCCGCCGTGATCGATACGCTGTGAAGAGAAGAAACCGCGAAAGCGGCGCAGAGATAAACAGTTTGTAAGCAACAAGTAAACTCTTGATATAAGGAGGAAATTCATATGAGTACAATGAAAAAAGCAAAGCCCAAGCGATTGCTAAGCCTTTTGATGGCGCTGGTTATACTGCTGGGCATTCTGCCCCTGTCGGCAGTGCAGGCAAGCGCTACGGAAGCGGAGCAGAGCAATGCCGCAAGTATGCTGGCGGCGGCAAACACACTGAACGAGAATCTGCCCACATGGAACACAAATCCCACATGGCAGAAGATCGACAGTAACATCAATCAAGCCTCGCGTTTAACTGTTCTGCGGAAGGTACTTGGGTACAGCGACGAATGGTATATTCGTCTTGAAGCCGACATTGATGTATCGGAGGATTACCTGCCCGATAAAGATAAAATAATTGCCAACGGCAAAAAGGTGCTGGACCTTAACGGTCACAAAATCAGCATAAAGCTCGGTAAGGGGTCCGGTTACAGCGGCAGACAGACCGCTATCACGGTGAACTCCGGTGCCACGCTGATGGTTATTGACAGCAAGGGCGGCGGCAAAATTTTCGGCGATACATGGATCTGCGCCCCCGAAGATTTGGATTATGAGCGCGCCGCCACAGACCTTTTCTATAATAAAGGCACGCTGATCATCAATGTGCCGGACGGCGAGATCGAAACCGGTCGCTCTAAGCAGCAGTGGGTCACTGCCGCATCGGAGAACGGGGATAAAGAGGTTATCGCATACGCGCGCTACTCCGGATATATCCGCGGTCAGTCCAACGGCGCCGCGATTATCGGTACCGAAAAAAGCAAGACCGTGATCGTGTCCGGCAGAGTAATCGGGCGCGGCTTCTACAAATACGGACAATCGCCATGGGGAAATTCCACAAATACTCCCTACGTGCGGTGTACCGCTGTCAGTACGGCCGGCACGTTTATTATGTACGGCGGCGAGATCTACGGCATGGGCGGTGCCAATACACTGTATACAAGCTACAAATCGGATGTCATGATTTATTCCGGCTACTTCCGGACAACGACGATAGACAGAATGGCAATCGAGGCAGACGAACAGGACGACTATGATGATCATGCCAACTTCACGAAAAAATGCGAATATGGTTCGTTCGGTTTAAGCGGCAATGATATCGCCCCCGATGCGGAGTTCTTTTATGGCAGTCACGATGCGACCGTCCGTCCGAAGTCGGTGACGGATATGACCTCGGACTCGATTGTGCTCAGCCATAACTACGGTGCGAATATCATCGATCCCCAAACGCAGAGCATGTGGAATGTCTACGCCTACTACACGCCGTATTATTCCGAAACGGCGCGGAATTATATCGGCAACGGAAGATACACAGGCGATCCTTACGGCTATGATTACAAATTGAGCACGAATTGGAAGGCCACGGCGGAATTCACCGTGTTAGACAGCAAAGGCGATGTGGTCGGCTACGGCAATGCACAGAATTGGTTGAAAGATGAAGCCAACAGAAGTACATTCCTCTGCGATGTGCTGGCGTGTAAGCGGAAAGACGGCAGCGCAATTTCGTGGATATCTGCGCAGACTTATACCCTGCGCTGCACGATAACCGAAAGCTGGGGCGGCGATCCCGAGCAGAAACGCACGGTGTATCAGGATCTGGCGTTCGGTATCTGGGATCAGGAGATGCTGAATGCGGCAAGGAGCATGGACTTTGAGTTCACGCCCACTACCACCGCCAAAGGCGATCCCACAAACTTCCTCATTACCCTGAAGGAGAGCTGCTTCGATGCGGCGAAGGCAAACTTCATCACCAAGATGGATATTCGCTACAGCTACTATGTGCCGAAGACGAACGATAAGGACGAGATAACGAGATACGAAAAGCAGACGGAAACAGCGGCAACCTATGCTGATATAATCAGAAAAAATGCAGGGTTCGGCAGCAATACATGGTTTATCGGCAAGGACACCGTGTTAAAGCCCAAGGCGGCAGGCCCCCTTGAAGTTGCCATTGATATGTATACTTCAAGCGGACACCTGGTCGATACCAAGACATATAAGATCTTTGCAATGCCCGCACTGACGGGGCGGTTCCTTACAAGCGAGAAATATGCAGTACCCGCAGACGGATACACAATGGAAGCTCGGTATTCTACGTGGAAAGCCTCTATGAATTCCGGTATGGAGGACTTTGCAGCCTTGACGGACTACAGCATTTCCTCCAGCTCCGTCATCTGGCAGTATTGCGCGCTGGGTGGTCAGTTTGAGGATATTGGTTCCGGAGAAGCTGGTATTTCTTTTGAAGAGAACAATAATATATTGGTTTCAAACCGCACCGGCTACTACCGCGCCAGCTATCAATTCCAAGGCGCACGCTATTATAGCCCCCGCTCGATTCTTTTGATAGCAACGGACTATGACAGCAACTATCAGCCGTATATCACTTCTCAAGGGTCAGGTTATGAGGAATTTGGCGAAAACGCTTCCATCACGGTAAATCTTAACTCTGACGCCAACTGGGTGAATGTGAAGGACTATACCCTGTTCTGCAGGAGCTATCCGGCGGGTGCCAGATTGAGAAACACACAGGTGACCAAAACGACGAACCAGTTCACTCTGGAGCAAGATTTCCTGTATAGCTCCGTAACGAAGGAAACCTTTGTGCCCGGTAATTATGTTTTTGAGGCAAAGGTTTGCCACGAAAACGGCGTATCCACATCGATACGCTTCGTAATCACCTATGATGTCACAAGCACCGGCTTCACCTTCACCGTGAATGACGACAAGGCGGAGCAGCTGAGTACGGGCGACAGCAAGTACAGGACGCTTCCCGCCGATGACGGCATCTTCAGGGTGGGCTATACTCCGTATCCGGCAAATTCTTCGCTGCAGCAGTATCCCACTTCGCAGTATAACTACACCTATGTGAACCTCACGCAGGATATCATCAGCCTTGCCAATGACGGCACAGCGACAATTCTTGCCCCGGGTGACGCGAAGATTCAACTCAGAATTACCAGAAAATCCAACGGAGAAATCGTTGCATCCCCCACACTTACGGTGTCGGTTCCCGTGGTCGGATTTGAAGTGGAGGAGCCGAATTACAACGACTATCTCGGCGATTATTGGAGCAATGTAAAGGCAACGGTCAAATCCGTGTGGGGTCCCGGCGAAAGGAAGATCACCGCCAACGCGGATCAATATGTGTCCGTAAGCCTGAAAGGTACGCAGGGAACGGGAATCGGCGGAAAGGTGGAATACGATGACCATGGCGACATCGAATGGAAGGTGCAGACGAAAACCGGCTATCAGTTCCCCATGGAGGTTACCGGAACCGCTTATAAGACAAACGGCGATGTACGAATCATCTGCCGTGCCGATGTTTCCAAAATCCGGACAAATGCCTTTACCGACACGGTAAAGACGGCGCGTGAACACGGATCATACGGCGCTGAGAATCCGAGTTACTATTATGAATATACCGTGGGCGGAACCGACGGCGATCCTACCGCGGCGGCCTTTACAATGACCAGCAAAAATGCCCATGTGAAAAATCCCAATATGAAGTATATCGATGTTGTCAGCATCAACACCGGTACACCTGCCGTGGGTGATCCCCGCTACGAGGGAACCGACAGCAATAATTACTATGATGAGTATATGACGGTGGATCTGGGCTCCCTGCAGGATCTGTTGCGCGCCGACGGAAGCCACATAGTCAGTGCCCAGACGCTGGTGAGTAGGCTGGACTCCATCACCGGCAGCGGCAAGCCGTATGACAATGCTTTCTCCGAGAGCACAATCGAATATACGAGCGTATGGAACTATTCGGGCGGCAACATACTTACCGGTACACCCAATCCGCCCACCAAAAAATATGAGGCGGGCATCTACAAGAACAGCCTGAAGCTGAGGATTTTGGGGAAGGACGCGAGCGGCGAGCAATACAGATTTGCTCCGGAGGTCAAGCTTTTTGTCAACGGACATCTTATTGAGTTTGCATACACCACCTACGCAAGTCAGGATATCTGCTACTTGACTGCAGACTATTACTTCGATGTGGGCGATGTCACCCAGTACTATTCCGCCACGGTGGATGCCACGGATATTACGCCCACAGTCGGTACGAAGCCGAAGGGCATCGACAGTATCTCCGTGGAAGGGACCAACGACATCGAGGTGACAAAGCTCCTGTGGTTCGTGGACGCAAACGGCAACGGCAAATATGATTTCGGCGAGGAAGCCAGCGCCGAAAACGGAAACCTCAACTCCGACGGCACATTTATGGCGAACAAGAAGTACAGCGTGGATCTGGAGGTCGGCGTTGCCGATGGCGCAGAGGGAAGACTTGCCACTCCCTTCTCGCTGAAGCTCAAGTATGACGACTCACTCGGCACGGTGCGCCAGACGAAGACGGCAACCGTAAGTTCCGTTGATCCGAATGGCGTGTTCACCTTCCAGTATAACTACATCACGCAGGTGGACGAAACAGTAACCGCGCCTGCGGGCGGAGAATATACCAAATATACGGCGCTTATCTATCATAAAACGGCTGCGATAGCAGAGGCAAAGGGGTATTCTCTCGATAGCTACGAATACCAAAATATGGATGGTTCTCCGGTCGAAGAAACGGATCTGATCCCCGGCAAGCAGTATCGGTATGATGTGACATTTAAGCATGGGACCGATGAAAGCTGGTTCGCTCCGCCTCTTATGAATGTAAAGCTGGACGGAGTAACGCTTACGACAACGGAATCCGATACCGAGCCGTGGTATGAGGCATGGTCAAATGTTTTGACTATTCATTATATCTTCACCGTCCCGAATTCCGCCGGTGTGACCGTTTACGGCGCAGCCACCAGCTTTGGCAGCCAAACGGAGGATGTGACCATCCAGCTCATCGAGAACGGCGCATCCGAGGCGGCGTATGAAGCGGTTGTGAAGGGTAACTACATAGGCTACTCCATAGAGGATGTCGCCCCCGGCACCTACACCATGAAGGTGATGAAGAAGGACCATGTCACCCGGGAGTACACCGTAACGGTGAGTAGCAGCAATGTTACGCAGGATGTAAAAATCTGTTTGTTGGGTGATGTCAATATGGACGGTAATATAAGCATAATGGACGCTACCGAAGTACAGAAAGGTATTGCGGGTTTGTTATACTTAAACGAGTATCAGAATAAGCTTTCAGATGTAAATAATGACGGAAATGTGAGCATTATTGACGCCACTCAGATTCAGAAGTACATAGCAGGTTTAATAAGTAAATTCTGATTTTTTATGCAGCAAAGCTTGACCGACAGTACAAAACAACCAATGTTTTTGGTCGGGTGGCCTTAATCTCTGCCCGATCTGCGCCAAGCTTTACTGTAACATATTTAGGAGGCTGATTATGGGCTTTTTTGATAAAAAATATTGTGATGTTTGTGGCGAGAAAATAGGGTTGCTTGGTAACCGCAAACTTGAGGATGGCAATCTTTGCAAGGACTGTGCAAAAAAACTCTCACCTTTTTTCAATGAACGCAGAGTTTCAACAGTTGAAGAAATCAAACAGCAGCTTGCCTATCGTGAAGAAAACAAAAGGCAGCTTGTTTTCTTTAATCCGAATCATATTATTGGTACTGATAAGAGGGTTTATATAGATGAAAACACACATAGATTTATTATTACGTCTTCTTCAAGCTGGCGTGAATCTAATCCTGATATTATTGATATTTCACAGGTCACGAGTTGTAACCTAGATATAAAAGAGGATAAAGACGAGATTATGAGAATCGACGGTCAGGGCAACAAAGTCAGCTATAATCCTCCGAGATATAAATGCGAATACATATTTAATGTTGAAATTACGGTAAACTCGCCTTGGTTCAGCACAATAAGATTTGAACTTACAAGATTCGGCAACCGTCCCGACAGCAGATACACAGACTTATACCGTGATTACGAACGTCAGGCAGATGAGTTAAGACATGCTTTGATACCATCTTTATATGGGAATCTGCATTATAGTAATGTTCATTACGATCAGCAGACGCAGTATCAGGGACAGCAAGGATACCAACAGCAACGACCGTATACACAGCAAGAATTTCAACAGCCATATCAAAACGAACGGCATAATAAACAGTATCAACAACCGATGTCTCAGTCAGGAATGTGGGCATGTCAAAATTGCAACACGCAGAACACAGGAAAATTCTGTGAGGGCTGCGGTGCTCCGCAGCCACAGTCTGTGCCAAACGCATATAACAGCAGAGTATATTTCTATAAATGTGACAAATGCGGCTGGACACCGACAGATCCGAACAATCTGCCAAGATTCTGTCCCCAGTGCGGCGACATTTTCAACGAGAACGATATTAATTAATAAATATGAAAAATTACGCAGGCAGAAGTCTGATAGTTATGGATGTTTTATGTATAATTTTTTCAATTTTTGGTTGCTCACAAAAATCCATCAAATCAACTGAGGAACTTTCTTCAATTTCTATTTCACAAAATCATATGTGCAGAACATTTTGTTACAGCTTTTATGCCAGAAAGGAACCCGACGGTTGCTTTCTTGATGCATGGTGTCTTATGGAAGAAAGCAGTGATTATACGGATGTTGATTTTGACCGTGTTGAAATAACAGAAGAAGAGTTTAATCAGTTTGCAGAGCTTGATAAAAAATATGATTTTTGCAGTCGTATAAAAAGAGAGAAAAAGAGAAATAAAA
This sequence comes from uncultured Ruminococcus sp., assembly GCA_958403905.1. GTDB lineage: Bacteria > Bacillota > Clostridia > Oscillospirales > Acutalibacteraceae > Ruminococcoides. The sequence goes on along the minus strand of CATXZD010000013.1, from coordinate 69,858 downwards.
TTATTTTCATTTATGACGAAACAACAAATTCATTTAGCGTGAAATACGGTAACGAGTATTTTAATATAGACACCGGCGGTGAATATTACAGTGCAGTGTACGATTGCTTTTTACAGCTTGTGAAAAAGTACGGTGATGACAATAAATAAAATGATTACAGTTGGAGGTTTTTTATGGCTGACCTTAAAGAAATAATGAAATCACAGCGTTCTATAAAAATTGAACTCGGCAGAGAAGAGGAGCTTGAAGAAATTTATGAAATGATGAATGCAAAAGCTTCTGATTTCAAAATGCCGTTCAAGCTAAAAAAGGGTATTCTCGGAAAGAGAATTGAATTTGATAAAGAAAGAGATCTTGACCTTATTGTAAGCGTTACTGTTAAAGACAGACAGATTACTGTCAGACCGATTGTGCATGAAAGCAAAACTATGGTAGGAACGGGTAATATGAATATCCGTGTTGATAAGAACAGTGTTTTCAATAAAGGCGTTAAGGGAATGTTAAATCTGCCTGCTGAAAGAGCTGCTTATCTTGAAAGCGTGGCTGAAACAATCCGTAATATTTTAACTTGATAGAAAAGCATAATATGCTTTCTAAATAAATACCAGGAGGAAATGATATGGGTTCTAAATTTTTAAAGGTTACCGGTATTCTGATGATTATTTTTGGTGCAATCGCCTTGGTTGTAGCAATTATAGCATTGCTTGGATTCGGTGTTCTTGAGGCATTAGGTGCTCCTATGGGATTGCTTTGGGCTTCGGGAATTATCGCTCTCGTAGGCGCAGTTGCAGAGTTCGTTGCAGGTATCATCGGCGTTAAAAATTGGAACAAACCTGAAAAGGCCAATACTTGTATCGGTTGGGGTGTTGCCGTAGCAGCAATGTGTGTTATTTCTAACATATTTACGCTTATCGGTTATCCCGAAAGCTTCAGTGTATTTTCACTTTTTACAGGTCTTGTTATTCCGGTACTGTACCTCATCGGTGCCTTCCAAAACAAAAAGCTCGGTTGATAAAATAATCAACAGCTTTCGGTCGGGCGGATTATCAAATTCGCCCGACCGACACAAACCTACATAATGCAAAGTTAAAAAATGTCAGATATATAGGAGTGTTAATTATGGGCTTATTTGATATGTTTGCGAGCAAAGCGTCTAACCAATTGGGGAGTACATTAAAGCAGACAGTGCGAAATGCAGGAAACAAAACTAAAAAAATTGTGTTCAATAGTTTACCGGAAAGCTATGAGCAGTTCATAAGCCTACCTCAGGCTTCAATGTCAACTCCGTTTCAGACAGCGGCAATGACAGTGATCGCCCTTTGCTTTTATCCGCAGAACAGTGAACAGTCATTAAAAATGCTTGATTTTCTGCGTGGACCTCGTCCGCTAAACGGAGCAGATAAGCAATTTATCGCAGACCGATTCCGCACTCGAGATTATGTTCCACGCTCATATTTTACAGGAGCAACACCTGCAAATGACTATCATTCTTATTCTCCTTATACTGTTGAAATCAGCGATAATCAGTATTCCTATGAAGAACAGGGGATAGCAAAGCTTTTTATAAGGTCAGGTGGTGCAGACAGTCCTCGCCCGATAAAACTTCGCTATGCCAAGGACGGCAAGTGGTATCTTTGGGAACAGTTCCTTTTGACAGATATCCGTCAGCCTGAAAGCAGCAACCCATGGGCGTAATATTTACAGCAAATATTTTATACAATAAGCTTCAATATTCTGTGGAGGAATTATTATGAAAAAGTTAGCAGCCATTTTATTAGCACTTATTTTGATGGCATCACTCGCAGCTTGCGGCGAAGGAGAAATTTCCAATCCGAAGGAAACTTCATCACAGAGCTCTGCTTCAACAATCTCAGCAGTAAATTTTGAATCAACCACGGCTGAAGAAACAACTGTTTCTGCTGAATTACAGAAAGGTGACAGCGGCGAAGGCAAGAAAACACTCGAAAGCGTTTTCTGTAATGTAACAATTCCCCAAGGCTTAAAATACGAGGTTTACTTCTACAATTACAGCGATGATAACACAGGTACAATTCAGATTGATTTCGGTAAAAGCAGTACTATGGAGGGCAGACTTGAAGTAAGTACAACAAGAATGATAAGTTCCCTTGATGATGCGGCAAACGAATGTATCAGAGTAAGAAACCTTAACAGTTATGATGAGGGTAAATCTGAAATAGGCGAAGAAAAAACCTTTAATAACACTACATATAAAGAAGTTAATATATCGACTGAATACGGTGCGGAAACCTGCCTTGTGTCCTACTATAAGAGAGCAGACGGTAATGATATTTATGTTGAAATAAAAACAAAACAGGATAACTTCAATAAGTTGGAGATCGATGATCCGCTTGTAGAAGAACTTTTAAATTCTGTTATTTATAAATAACAGAAATGTCTCATACCTTGTAAATGCGGCAAATCGTCAAAAATATGATGATTTCAGGTTCATTGACAATTGATCTGACATCATTGGATAAATAATATTTCGAATTTAAATTTAATAATTAAAATGAATATGCTGTTGTCATTTTTGGCAGCAGCATATAATTTTGCATAAGAAGACAGGTGCAAATGGATTATTGGGGAAAATATAGATAAGAGAAAAATGCTGAAGCTGAAAAGTAAATACAATTTATTTTACCGCAGTGCAAGTTGCATTGCGGTATTTTTTTCGACTTTTTTCTATCTTTTTCAGTATCTTACTTCATTCTTCGTAATCAAGTGTATTCTAAAAAAATTGGTAACAATTCAATTTAATAGCTTTTATTTTTTTACCCATAACTGCGAAAATTGTTTTATCCGAGGACCTCCTGTTCTGTTTGAAAACAAAAAGTCAAATAGAACGGAGGAAGCATAATTGAAAAAACTATGGATAGACGGTCATTACATTGAAGTAACCAATGAGGTTTATACTGCTTATACGAAAGGTCAAAGAAAAATTAAATATTTTGAGAAAGACCTTAAAACTGAGCATGTAGTCAAAGACAAGGATGGAAATATTACAGGAATTATTCCAAGCCGTGAAGATTCTTTGGACAGGCTAATGAATGATAATTCAATACAGTTCTATGATATCAGCGAAAGTGTAGAGTCTTTAGCGCAGATTAATGATGATGTTGAGAATTTACATATTGCTATGCAAGAGCTTACAACCGAAGAATTAAATATTATAAAAATGCTGTTCTATGATGAAATGACAGAACGTGATACGGCAAAAATTCTTGGGATTTCACAGGCGGCAGTCAATAAAATGAAGCATCGCATTCTCAAAAAACTTAAGAAAATCATAAGAAAATAAAATTTTTTTGATTTTATGGTTATCAAACCCCTCACTTAACGGCAAATAAAGTGAGGGGGTATTTTTACCTCTGTTGCTCTTTGAAAATTAAATATCAGCACATCAGATACCTTCCTTCTGCTGTTCGGAACGAACGAGCTACATGAGCGAACACCTTTACAGGTCTTCGGGACTCAGACATTGAAAGGCAAATTCAATGAAGGCGATGACAGGCAGATGGGATAATGATACTTCCGTCCAGTCATAGCTCGAGCGAGATAGAACCGTCGCAAGCAATGAGGGCGGCTGTGGGAGATCCTCACGGTGGTGAAATTCCAATGAGGCTGTATGCAAAGCCGTCTGGTGTGTTCCTTGTCGCAGGGTATCGAGGATAAATAACGATAAAAGGATAACTTGTGATTTAGAGTTATTCAAAACGATTGATATAAAAACAGCAGGCAGCGGCTGTGTTTTTCATAGCTGTTGCCTGCCGTAACAAAATATAATTATAGATTGGAGAAATTAAAATGATAGGTTTTATTATTGGTTTATTTATAGGTGCGTTCATAGGTGTAGTTGTTATGTGCTTATGTACAGCTGCATCCAAAGCGGATGAAGAAATTGAAACCCATAAAGACAAAAAAAGATAATTCAATTACGAACGGAGGATATATAAAATGAATTTAGTAAATGAAAATCAGAATTGCAATAATGCATATTATTTTGAAATCTGTATATTGCAGTCGCTTGTGCATATGGGATACATAAGCGAAAAAGATTATAACAATATTGCAGAAATTGCAGCCGAGGACTACGAAGCTAATCTTTTATTAAATTGATTTTATTTAAAAAATCGCTGGATATATTCGAACCTTTGTAGTATTGTGTTGTTGCGCCGAAATAACGGCAAAAAAATGAAAGGAGAAAAGCAATGAGTCAAAGTTCAGTAGTAACAATTGAACCAACAGTAAGTCGTGAAAAAATTTTGCGTGTTGCCGCATATTGCAGGGTATCAAGTGATTCGCAGGATCAGCTCCACTCCTTTGCTGCACAGGTACAGTATTATTCCAAAACAATAAGCGAAAACAAGCTTATGGAGCTTGTAGATATCTACGCAGACGAAGGTTTGACAGGAACTAAAACTGCAAAGCGAGATGATTTCAACCGCCTTATAAGTGACTGCAAAAAAGGTAAAATTGACAGGGTGTTGACCAAGTCAATGTCAAGATTTGCACGAAATACAGCCGACACTCTTATGTATGCACGAATATTAAGAAATTGTGGTGTGAGCATTCTGTTTGAAAAGGAAAATATCGACACTGCATATATGTCGAGCGAACTGTTACTTGCAATATCTGGTGCACAGGCACAAGAGGAATCAATATCCATCTCAAAAAATATGCGATGGAGTATCGAAAAGAGAATGCAAAACGGCACATTTATAGCAAGCAGTCCGCCGTATGGATATAGGTTAAAGAACGGAGAATTTGAAGTTGTCGAGGATGAAGCTGAAGTTGTTAAGCTGATATTCAAAAGTTTCCTGTCGGGTATGGGTAAGTATGCAATTGTAAAAATGCTTAACGAGAGGAACATTCCTAAAAGTTCCGATCGTAATGAGTGGAGAGTTAAAACAATCGATTATATTCTTCGCAATGAAAGATATATCGGTGATGCAAGGCTTAAAAAGAAATACAAAACAGAAACCTTGCCATTCAGAACTATAGTCAATCACGGCGAAAAGCCTCAGTACTATGTTGAAAATATGAATGCTCCGATAATCTCAAAAGAAGATTTTAATGCAGCGCAAAAGCTCCTGCAAAATGCAAGTGATAAAGGTACAAGCAAACATCACCACTACGCATTGACAGGGAAAATTATTTGTGAATGCGGAAAAACCTATAAACCGATTACAATTAATGAGAAACGCTACTGGGGATGTCCTACTCATAATAATGATAGCACCAAATGTAGCTCAAGACGAATTCCCGAAAAAGCAATTTACGAGGCTTTTATAACTATGGTAAATAAGCTCCGCAACAATTATAAACAAATACTTCCGACCGCTATTTCACAAATTGAAAGAATGCAGATAAATTCAAGCAAAACTACATTTCGTATCAGGGAAATAGACAGAGAAATTGCAGAACTGAACGGAAAACACCTTGTCATAGCAAGACTTAATTCAAAAGGAATCATGCGTGCCGCAGAATATACCGAGCAGAGTAGTAAGATTACAAGCAAAACAAATGCCCTTCGCTGTGAACGCAGACAATTACTTGTCGAGCAGGATGAGGACAGTGTACTGTCAGAGCTACGCAGGCTAAACGATATATTTTCAACACAAGATGAACCGCTGACAGAATTTGATGAAACTCTGTTTGAAAATATCATTCAGAAGATAACTGTCCCTGACAGCAATCAGATATTCTTTACACTTCTTGGGGGTCTGCAAATCAAAGAATCTATATTGAAACAAGGACGGTGTTCACAAATATGAAGAATAGACGGTTTCCATATGGCTATGAAATGCAATGCGGTAAAATTCAGATTTGCAAAGCAGAGAGTAATATCCTTGCAGAAATATTTTACAGCTACATAAACGGCAGTAACCTGAAAGAAATTGCTGATAGCCTTACAAGCAGGAAAATTGAATATTTGCCCGATGAGTGTAGTTGGAATAAGAGTCGTATAAAGAGAATAATTGAGGATAGACGGTATCTCGGCGATGAAAAATATCCTCAGATTATACAAAAAGAAAACTTCAGTAAGGCAAACAGTATAAAGCAGAGCCGTAGGACTACAAAGAATTATGTTGTCACAGCTGAAAACAAACCTGTTGTTTACCTTACCCGATGTGCTGAATGCGGAGCTCCTCTGTATCATATAACAGATACAAGATATGCAGAGAGTGAACGCTGGTGTTGTAAAACAGATAAATGCAGGTTTAACATCAAGCTGACAATTGCAGAGCTCCAAAAACATATAACGGATTTACTTAATGAGATTATAGCTAATCGAGAGTCGATTCAATATGATGATTATGACATATCATCAGAATGTTCGGTAGAGATAATGCGTATTGAAAACGATATTGAAAGGCTGCTTGAGCAGTCCGCCTTTGATAAAGACAAGCTTCAAAATTTAATATTGGAATGTGCGGAGAAAAAATACGATTCCGATAAAAGCAACCGACACATTACCGACAGACTGAAAGCGGACTTTGAGAAATCAAGTCCGCTTTCAACATTTTCAATGGAATTATTTGAAAATACGGTATCCGCCGTATTAATAGATAAAAACGGTTCTGTCAGTATAGAACTGAAAAACGGAAATGTCATAGGAAAGGAAAATCTAAATGGCTGTACAGACTATCCAAGCACCTAAAAAGGTTACCATAATACCGCCTAAGCCTGAATATTCGGGTGATAATCGAATAGACATCAGACCAAAGCGAGTTGCGGCATACTGCCGTGTATCTACTGACAAAGAACAGCAGGAACACAGCTTTGAAACTCAAAAAGAAATGTACACAGAAATGATTATTATGAAGCCTAATTGGCAGATGGCAGGTATTTATGCTGATGAGGGCATAACGGGGACAATCGCAAAAAAGCGTCCTGATTTTATGAGAATGATATGTGACTGCCGAAAAGGAAAAATTGACATTATAATTACAAAGTCTGTGTCGAGATTCTCCCGAAATAATCTTGACTGTCTTCTCTATGTCAGGGAACTGAAAGAACTTGGAATACCGATAATCTTTGAAAAAGAGGGTATCAACACCCTACAGGTTTCAAGCGAACTGCTCATAACACTGTTCAGCGGATTATCACAGGCTGAAAGTGAATCAATCAGCATGAATGTTAAAATTGGCAAACGGCAGAGTCTAAAAAACGGCAATGTGCCGTTCAGCTATAAGTCATTTCTCGGCTATCGCAAAGGTGTAGATGGCAAGCCTGAAATTGATGAAGAACAAGCGGTTATTATCCGCAGAATATTTAATGAATACCTTGCCGGAAAAAGCTTGCTTGACATAGCCAAAGGCTTAACAGCGGATGGAATTCCGACAGCAAGAGGAAAAACAAATTGGTCATCGGCAAGAGTACAGTCGATACTTACCAATGAAAAATATAAAGGTGATGCCTTGCTGCAAAAAACATATATTGTCGATTGTATCAGCAAGAAATCTAAGAAAAACAACGGTGAACTGCCGATGTACTATGTTGAAAACAATCATCCGGCGATAATAGAGCGCAGTATGTTTGACAAGGTACAGGAAGAAATTTCACGCAGAAACAGCAAACGAAAAGTTAAGCAAAAAGGTACAAAAACCGAGCTTGGTAAATATTCAAGCAAATACGCACTTTCAGAATTGCTGTTCTGCGGTAACTGTGGTACTCCATACAGACGGGTAACTTGGACTATAAGAGGTAAGAAAAAGGTTGTATGGAGATGTATCAGTCGACTTGATTACGGAACAAAATATTGTAAAAACTCACCGTCCCTTGAAGAATCGGCATTACAAAATGCGATTGCAGAAGCAATTACACGAAAGGCAAAATCAGAGGGTGCTGATGTCAGCAGAATTTGCACGCACTTGAAAATATATCAGACACAACAAGATACAAGCAGTATTATCGCCAAGAAAAACAAGTTAAACGATTTAAAACAAAGCATAGAACAGCTCGCCGATATGGATAATGAAGCCGCACAAAACGGAGATTTTGACGAGCAATTCGATAATTTATTCAGTGAGATGTACTCTCTTAAAGATGAGCTTGCCGAGATAGAAAATCAACAGGAAAAGCTTAATAGCACCTCTGACACAATAAATGAGATGGCAGTAATAATTGAAGGTCTTAAAAATCATCCTGTAGAATATAACGACCAAGCAGTCAGACAACTTATATCCTGCATAAAGGTAATATCAGCTGATCAAATTGAAATCCAATTTAAATACGGAACGCTGATGAAAGCCGCACTTTAAGATTGTGCAAATCTATATAAATAAAACCCAGTCATGTATGTTACGATTTATAGCATATATGACTAATCTTTATTTTAAAAAAATACTTGCACGATTGCTTTCAAACGGTAAAAGTTGTGTTATAATAAAATTTGAAGTGGATTGCACAAACAAATACAAAAGGCATTATTTCAAAGCAAGACAATATGGTGGCATACTTGCACATTGTGATATTGCACTTGATTTCCAGCTACGGCCTGAATCAGCAATACGGTATGCACATATCAATGAATTTTGCGAAAGTTATGATAATGCAATTTGAATATTCGTTCATCTTTATATCCATTTAAGGAATAACCCTGACTAAACCAAAATGATAGTCAGAAATGAATAAAGTCTGATACAAAAGAATAAACGGTATAATAAAATTCGGTCATATTCATATTCATATTTGAAATAATTTTTCTATAAAATCCGCAAAAATTTTTTGCAAATTTTAAAAGTTATGATATAATAGAATTAATATTAATAATCTTAGATGAATAAAATGATATCAATGTAACAATATAATTAGAAGTGTTCTTTAGATTATATTATCTTAATTTATTATTTTGAATTTATAAGAAAATTGATACTTTTTGTATAGAAACATAATAACATAGTATATAATGATTTAATTATGGGAGGCATTATGAAGAAATTTAAAAAAGTTTTTGATATTGTCACTTTAATAATGATTATCGTGGGCCAGATAATTCAAGTAGTTTTAGAATCTTTATCTGAAACAATTGATTGGGGCAATATTTTGAGCAGTTCAATTATACTTGTTTTTGCTATTTTTTGCATTAGTACCTATTTTGAGCTACATAGTTTTAAAGATAAAATGTATAAGGAAATAAATGAGGTTAAAAGAAGTAGTAATATTACTAATACAAAGGCAGGAAAAGGATCAGATGATTTTTATGAATTGGGGTTAGAATATTTGGGCGTATCACAGTCCAGTGTTTGGCTTACATCATTGAATATTAACAAACCAAGTAGAAAAGGTTCTATTACTAGAAATAAATATTTTGATTCTGTTTTTCCTTTTGCGAAGAGAAATCAAACAGTTGAAATTAAAAGAATAGTTAAAATACCAACGTTAGACAAATTAGATTGGGTGATAGAACAATTGAAAAGTACTGAAAATTTAGATAATGTTAGTATTGCTTATGTAGAAAATGATATTGATATATTGAATTTGCAGATTTTTGATGAGAAATATCTATTGCTCTGGAATCCAGGAAAATCAAGAGTTTCTCCAAAATATAATAAATTTATATTTAGCGAAAATATAGATATTGTGGAAATGTTTTCAGAGTACTACGAAAATCTTTGGAAACGGTTACAAAATAATCAAGGTGGTTTTATAATAAAAGATGGAAGTCGGAATAATATTTCAGATATTGATAATAAACTGAACATAATTAGAGAAAAATTAATGAGGAATAATTAAAATGAATATATTATTTTTTGCAAAATACGCAAAGGGGAATGCTAATAATCTGCCTGAAGATGAAGTTTATTGGAACTATCATCAGGATATATATAAAATATTAAAATCTACAGGAAACACCATTGTCCCTTGCAATGATTTTAATGAATTAATGCTAATTAAGGATATTGATTATATTTTTACATTGTATAATAAGGCTGATTTCAGAAATTCCGAGATATTTGTTTCAGAATTCGCAGAGTACTTAAGAATACCCTATCTAGGAGCTAGACCTAACATTAGAGCTATTTCTGAAGATAAATGTTGTGCAAAAATGCTATCACAATATTTGAATGTGCCAACTCCTATTTGGAAAAAGTTTGATTGCGGTCAAGCAATATATCCAGAAAGTCTTAGTTTTAAACCACCATATTTCATCAAACCTCGTTTTGGTGGTTCGTCCAAATTTATATCTAAAGATTCTATTGCAATGTCTTATGAGCAACTAAAAGCCCAAGTTAAATATTTATATCAAAAAAATAATGATATTATTGTTGAACAGTATATAGAAGGTACTGTCTATACTGTTCCTTTGATACTAAATTCAAAACTGGAACCTGTTGTTTTACCCCCTATTAAAGAAGAATCCGATTGCATAGTATCAACCTATCTGCAGAAGCGTCAAGTTCAAGGGGGGCTAAAGCGAAGTATTAGTAACGATACAAAAATAAATAATCTTTTAAAACAAGCAGTATTAAAAATATATGAATTTATTGCTCCAATTGATTATGCTAGATTTGACTTTATTGTATGTAATGGAATTCCATACTTTATTGAGTTTAATTTGTGTTGCAATTTAGGGAGAAAAGCTGCGATAGCTTTATCTGCATCTAGTTCAGGAATACAGTATGAAACTATGATTAAAAATATTGTTGCAAATAGTATCAAACGTCAAAAAGAAGTTCCTGGAAACACCATTGCAATATGAACCCCTGTGGTTTGACTGGATGTTGTTTTTCTTTATAATCTCGGTGTTTAACCTGCTTTTTAAGGTCGCTTTTTTCTATTTTGAATTCAAAAAGAGAACTGCGAATTTTAAAATGAAATCATCTAAAGCTAATAAATCCAAACCTATTAGTCTATTTGCAATCAGTTAATTTAGTCGCTTAATTTGTGGCATATTCTTGCCCTTTCTGTTCAGAAATCTTGTATTGCGGTTTCAGGTGTGGACGATTTGTATTATAACATGAAATCTATAAAAGCTTTTTCATTGAAATATAATATATTGATATATCAAAGCATAGGTTCAAGTCCAAATTAAATTTTTAAAGTGACATCTCTTTCGTAACCTATTGACATAAGAGGGTAACAAAAAAGATGTCACCCGAAAAAGCCCGATTTAATCGGGCTTTTTGCATTTTATGAAACAATTTTTTTAATAAGAAAAAATAGATGTCAAAGCTGATTTTTTGCTGACAGTCAGGATTTGAACCCTCGAAATTAGCTTTTGTGCCCTTTCTCCATTTTCATTAGTAAAATTTAATATTGATATACAGAGTTGAAGTTATAGAAATATAATTTCAGCTCTTTTTTTATTGGCAATCGTTTTAATTTTTTTAAATTAGAACGGTTGCTTTTTTATTTGTAAAAAATTTGAAAGGATGATTGATATGTATTTTACCGACACACCCGAACTCAGGAAGTTTGAAAGGGAGATGCGGCAAAACCTAACTTTGACAGGCGCAATGATAACTGTGATGAAAACAAGATCGAACATTTCTCTGATAACAAAAATCTCAATACAAACAGAAAAAAGAAGGAGATGGATTGATTGTACGAAAATTAAAATTAGAAGTCCTACTTAAATGTAATGACATAAAAAAACTTTATTTTAGGAGATGTATAACTTGAACGAATATGAAAGACAGCGCAGAATAGCGGAAAGCACAAAGAAATTGTATCCTCCTGGAACAAGGATTGAGCTGATCCATATGGACGATCCGTATGCACCTGTTCCACCTTGCACGAGAGGAACAGTTAAATTTGTTGATTCAATGGGAACGATATTTCCAGAGTGGGACAACGGTCGAACGTTTGGTGTAGTTCTCGAAGAGGATTTCTTCATTGCTTGTTATCGTAACTTCAGAATTGCTGATAAATCGCTCTATTTCAAGTTTGTAATGTGTAAGTTATGTGCTTGTACACCTGTCAGCAATTTTACTCTTGACATACGCCGTGTCCCTACGGCGGTGCAAAGCAACGATAATCCCTGCATAAATATTGTTATGTTACCGATATTGTTATGACGGTTGAATTATAGAGATACCTCTATAGGCAGACGAATAAAGCAAATTTTTATAACAATACAGCAAAATGGCTGAAATCCATTGAAAATTTGTCGGATTTGTGTTATAATATGATGCGAAAATTTAAAAAATATTGTATAATATAATTGACTAAAGAGTGTCTGCAATTTTTTGTGTTCTAAAAAACTGAATGCTAAAATATGAATTGGGAGGTGTCAATGAATGCGAAGAACAAAACGAAGCGGAAACTTTTTCCTCTGTCTGCTCTTCAATATGCTTCTTAATTTGGAAGGGTTAATTCCTGCCGCTATTTTGCTTGCTCTGCACTTTTGGCTTGGTTGGTCTGTCTGGTGGGCAGTAATTGCTTTCGGCGTTTGGATTCTCGGCATCATTCTTTGGATGTATTTCATAGGCTGGGCGAGCAGATGCAGCAGTACACCCGATCCTCCGAAAGAGAATAAAAACCCTTATTCTGTTGGAAATTCATCAAAAAATCAATAAACATTTTTAAATAATAAAAAATAATTAACTATGAAAGGAGTCACATTATGGGACTTATTAAAGCAGGAATCGGAGCATTGGGCGGCACTCTTGCCGATCAGTGGAAGGAATTTTTCTATTGTGATTCACTTCCAAACGATGTTCTTATGAGAAAAGGACAGAAGCGTACGAGCGGACGTTCTTCAAACACAAAAGGAAACGATAACATCATTTCAAACGGATCGGGTATTGCCGTTGCCGACGGTCAGTGTATGATTATCGTTGAGCAAGGCAAGGTTGTTGAAGTTTGCGCCGAGCCGGGCGAATTTACTTACGACAGATCCACCGAACCGTCTATCTTCTCAGGCAGTCTTGGAAACAGTATAATAGAAACATTCTGTCTTGTCGGAAAGCGTTTTGCATATGGCGGTGACACAGGCAAAGACCAGCGTGTGTATTATTTTAACACAAAAGAAATTATTGGCAACAAATTTGGCACGCCAAGTCCTATTTTATTTGAAGTAACCAAAAAGAGCATTAACCTCAGCAGAACGGTGCAGGTTCGCTGTAACGGTACATACACCTATATGATTACAGACCCTCTGCTTTTTTACACCCGTTTGTGCGGTAACGTTGAAGACGAATACAGAACCGATGAGATTAACGGACAGTTAAAATCAGAATTTGTGGATGCTTTGCAGCCTGCAATGGGTGCGCTTGCCGCACAGGAGTTAAAGCCTGCTCAGATTCCTGCCAAGGCAAAAGAGCTGAAAGAGGCAATGAATGATGCGCTCAAGCAAGAGTGGATTGAGAACAGAGGTATCTCTGTCGGCAAAATTACACTTAACCCAATCACACTGACAGATGAAGATATGAAGAAGATTAACGAGTTGGAAGATGCAGCAGCATACGGCGCAAGTCCGATGACGATGGCAGGCAGAATGACTGATGCTACTGCCTCTGCTATGCAGACTGCCGCAGGCAACTCAGCTGGCGCTATGACCGGCTTTATGGGTATGGGCATGGTCGGAATGGGCGGCCAGGGCGGCTTTGGTGCTGCACAGAATATGTATAATATGGGTGCACAGCAGCAAATGGCTCAGCAACAGCAGACTGCACAGACGGCTCCTGCGGCTGACGGCTGGAAATGCTCTTGCGGTGCAACGGTATCAGGCAAATTCTGTCCCGAATGCGGTGCTAAAAAGCCTGAGCCACAGCCAAGCGCCGGTGCATGGAAGTGCTCTTGCGGTGCGACAGTTACAGGAAAATTCTGTCCTGAGTGCGGTTCACCTAAGCCTGCAAATAAGGACGGCTGGATTTGTTCCTGCGGCGCAGTAAATAAAGGAAAATTCTGTCAGAACTGCGGTGCAAAGAAACCCGAGAGTGCGCCTCTCTACCGCTGTGACAAATGCGGATGGGAGCCTGAAGATCCCACAAATCCGCCTAAATTCTGTCCTGAGTGCGGCGACATATTTAACGAAAATGATATTAAGTAATTATGCAATAGATTATCAAGAGGATTCTGTTACGGGGGCTGTTTGACAAAATTAAAACAGGGTTAATTTTATTGATCGCCCCGATAACATAACCTATTTGGTAAATTAAAAGAGTCGGAACGATAGACTAACATAAGGAGATAAAGAAATGGCAGCTATACAAGAATATAAATGTCCCTGTTGTGGCGGAGCCATAGTTTTTGACAGCAATATTCAAAAAATGAAGTGTCCTTACTGTGACACAGAATTTGAGATGGAAACTCTTAAAGGCTATGACAGCGAGCTTCAAAACGATAAGGCTGACGATATGCAATGGGAAAGCAATGCCGGAACCGAGTGGCAAGAGGGAGAAACAGACGGTTTGCGTACTTATATCTGCAAATCCTGCGGCGGCGAAATTGTTGGTGATGAAAACACTGCGGCTACCGAATGTCCTTTCTGTGGAAATCCCGTAGTAATGAGCGGCCAGTTTTCGGGTGCGTTAAAGCCTGATATTGTGATTCCGTTCAAACTGGATAAAAAAGCAGCAAAGGCAGGACTTACAAAGCATCTATCGGGCAAACGACTGTTGCCTAAAATTTTTAAGGATCAGAACCACATTGATGAAGTCAAAGGTTTGTATGTTCCGTTTTGGTTGTTTGATACTGACGTAAGCGCACAGGTGCGTTACCGTGCTACAAAGGTGCGCAGCTGGAGCGACAGCAATTACAACTATACCGAAACACAGCATTATTCGGTGCACAGAGGCGGTAATATCGGCTTTGCAAATGTTCCCGTAGACGGATCTACAAAAATGGCTGACGACCTTATGGAGTCGATTGAACCCTATGATATTTCAGATGCAGTAGATTTTCAAACCGCATATCTTTCAGGCTATTTGGCTGATAAGTACGATGTGAATGCAGATCAAAGTGTTCAGAGAGCCAACGAACGTGTTAAGAAGTCTACAGAAGAAGCGTTTGCGCAAACGGTAAAAAACTATACAACCGTAGTAGCAGAAAACAGTAACATTCGCTTATCCGGCGGCAAGGTGAAATATGCGCTTTATCCGGTATGGATTTTGAACACTACATGGAAGGATGAAAAATTCACCTTTGCTATGAACGGACAGACCGGAAAGTTTGTTGGAAATTTACCTGTGGACAAAGTGGCAGCAGTCAAATGGGCGCTGGGACTCACGGCTGTGTTTAGTGTGGTTTCTTACGGAATTATATGGTTGCTCCATTTTATGGGATTGCTTTAAAGGAGGGTAAGTTATGAAAAAGAAACTAACTGTTATTTTATTTATGCTTGTCCTCTGCTTTAGCACAATGACCTCAGTGTTTGCGGCAGAAACCGATGGCTTTGCCGATGAATACTACCGTGTTAGTGATATGGCTGATTTGCTGAGTGAAAGTGAGGAAACAGCGCTTATTGATGAACTGGACGAAATCAGCTTGCGCCAGAATATGGATGTAGTCGTTGTAACTACTGATGATTTGCAGGGCTATTCTGTACAAGATTATGCCGATTTGTTTTATGAGCAGTGCAATTTCGGATATGGAGATAATAAAGACGGCATACTGCTGCTTATCAGTATGGAGGATCGCGACTGGTACATATCTACCTGTGGCTATGGTATCACCGCATTCACAGATGCAGGTATTCAATATATTGGCGAACAGATGACACCCGACCTGTCAGACGCTGATTATGCAGACGCATTCCATACCTATGCAACATTGTGTGATGATTTTATAACCAAGGCAAAAGACGGAGAACCATATGATAATAATAATTTGCCCAGTGAGCCGTTGTCGCTTGTGTGGATTCCCATATCTATTGTTATTGGATTAGTTATAGCATTGATCGTTGTTTTTGTAATGATAAGCAAGCTTAAAACGGTGCATTATCAGTCAACGGCAAACGACTATGTAAAAAGCGGCAGTATGAATATCACCGAAAGCCGTGATATGTTCCTGTATCGTACGGTTAATAAAACTGCAAGACCAAAGAATGAGAGCTCTTCAGGCAGCAGTACACACAGTTCATCATCAGGAACATCCCATGGCGGCGGAGGCGGCAAGTTTTAGGGAAGAGCAGGCTTATATAAAAAGCAGTTTATTCCCTGTAGCGAACAGACGCGTCCTGTCAAGCTGTGCCAATGAACCTTTTAAGGGAGTAAGGTAATGTATTAAATATTTTCAGTGCTATCTTTTATTTATTTCTGATTGTATTTTAAATTTGCATATGAGGTTTTAAAATGGTCAAAAAAGCAGATAAAAATGACTTGCTCACTCTTGCTCGGTTAGCAGTTATTATGTGGAACAAGAACACTGTCGCGGATTTAGAAAAGGAATTTTCTTGCGCTGTCAATAGTGAAAACTCTCAGTGTTTTATCAAATATGTTGACAATAAGCCGATAGGATTCGCAATGTGTCAGCTGAGGCATGATTATGTTGAGGGAACAAACAGCAGTCCTGTTGGCTATTTAGAGGGTATTTTTATATTGGAAGAATATCGTCACAAAGGATATGCAAAACAGCTTCTCACTGAATGTGAAAAATGGGCATTTTTAAAAGGCTGTAAGGAATTTGCAAGTGACTGCGAGATTGACAACAAAGAAAGCCTCAGATTTCATATGGCTGTGGGATTTAATGAGGTAGGTAGGATTATTTGCTTTACCAAAAAGCTATAAAACGACAGGGATTATCCATTCGGATAATCCCTGTTTAAATATAAGCATTAATTATATATTTCTGCTTATAAGATTATGAAGCTTTATTTCGCCTGATTCAAGCGATTTTTGTACATCTATTATTCTTTGGTTTGACGAGCCCCTGAAGGCAAGGCTGATGTCATACAAATCCTGAATAAACTCACCGTCAACGAGTACATCAATCAGAGACAGCATTTCATCGGTAAATTTGCACCTTGCGCGGCTTTCGTTTAAAAGCTCTTTGTCAAACAGATAACCCGTGTAGCACCAGATTGTTTTGTTAGGCAAATCGTTTTTTACTCTGCGCAGAAATGGTAGCAATACCTTTTGATTATCTGGTTCAAAGGGTTCACCGCCGAGAAGTGAAAGCCCGTCAATATAGCTTGGAGAAAGGCACTCAATTATATAGTTTTCTGTTTCTTTAGTAAAAGGCTTGCCGTATTCAAAATTCCACGTTTCGGGGTTAAAACAGTTTTTGCAGTGGTGGGTACAGCCTGAAACAAACAGAGAAACTCTTACGCCCTCGCCGTTTGCGATATCGTAATTTTTAATTTCACCGTAATTCATCAGAGGTGAAGCACCCTTTCTTTGATTTCCTGTGTTCTGCCCTGATTCCAGAACTGTGTACCAATATAGCCGCAGGTACGTCTTGCAACGTTCATCTTGTCCTGATCACGGTTATGGCACTTTGGACATTCCCAAACGAGCTTTCCGTCCTCTTCAATAATGCCGATTTCGCCGTCGTAGCCGCATACCTGACAGTAGTCACTCTTTGTGTTGAGCTCTGCATACATAATGTTGTCGTAGATGAATTTGATAACCTGTAAAACAGCGGGAATGTTGTCCTGCATATTGGGAACTTCAACATAGCTGATAGCGCCGCCGGGGGAGAGAGCCTGAAATTCTGACTCAAGCTTGAGTTTATCAAAAGCGTTGATTTCCTCCGAAACATGAACGTGATAGCTGTTGGTGATGTAATTTCTGTCTGTAACGCCTTTGATTACGCCAAAACGCTTTTGCAGGCACTTTGAGAATTTATATGTTGTGCTTTCAAGCGGGGTGCCGTAAAGGCTGTAGTCTATGTTTTCTTCTTTTTTCCACTTTGCGCAGTAATCATTGAGCTTCTGCATAATCTGTAAGCCAAGCTCCTTGCCTTCCTTTTCGGTGAGCTTTTTGCCATTAAGACTGTAAACGCATTCCCAAAGGCCTGCATAGCCGAGTGAAATTGTTGAATAACCGCCGTGGAGAAGCTTGTCGATTGTTTCGCCTTTTTCAAGTCTTGCAAGCGCACCGTACTGCCAGAGAATAGGAGCAGCGTCAGAGAGTGTGCCTGTCAGTCTTTCGTGACGGCACTGCAAGGCACGGTGGCAAAGCTCCATTCGCTCGTCAAAAATCTTCCAGAATTTAACCATATCTCTGTTAGCGCTTAATCCAATGTCAACAAGGTTTACGGTAACAACGCCCTGATTGAATCGTCCGTAATACTTAGGCTTTCCGTTTTCGTCAACATAAGGGGTGAGGAAGCTGCGGCAGCCCATACAGGTGTAACAGTGACCTTCACCGTTTTTGTCGATTTTATTCTGTAACATAACTTTTTCGGAAATATAGTCGGGCACCATTCTTTTTGCAGTGCATTTTGCCGAAAGCTCAGTTAAATACCAGTATTTGCTGTCTTCGGTTACATTGTCCTCTTCAAGAACATAAATAAGCTTAGGAAATGCAGGAGTAATCCACACGCCGTCCTCATTTTTAACACCCTGATGACGCTGTTTAAGGGTTTCTTCAATAATAAGGGCAAGATCCTGTTTTTCCTGTTCGTTTTTAGCTTCATTAAGGTACATAAACACTGTAACAAACGGAGCCTGACCGTTAGTGGTGAGCAGGGTTACAACCTGATACTGAATAGTCTGAACGCCTCTGTTTACTTCCTTGCGAAGTCGTTTTTCAACAATTTCATTTAGCTTTTCTTCGCTTACTTCACAGCCGAGTTCTTCAATTTCTGCAATAGTTTCCTTGCGGATTTTTTCTCTTGAAATCTGAACAAAGGGGGCAAGATGAGCAAGGCTTATGCTCTGACCGCCGTATTGGTTGCTTGCAACCTGTGCTATAATCTGAGTGGCAATGTTGCAGGCTGTTGAAAAGCTGTGAGGTTTTTCAATAAGGGTGTCGCTGATAACCGTTCCGTTTTGCAGCATATCCTCAAGATTTACGAGGTCACAGTTGTGCATATGCTGTGCAAAGTAGTCGGAGTCGTGAAAGTGAATAATTCCCTGCTTGTCTGCCTCAACGATGTCGGGTGGAAGCAACATTCTTTTTGTAAGGTCACGGCTTACTTCGCCTGCCATATAGTCACGCTGAACGCTGTTTACGGTAGGATTTTTGTTGGAATTTTCCTGCTTAACCTCTTCGTTATTGCATTCAATAAGGGAGAGAATTCTGTTGTCGGTTGTGTTAGCCTTACGAATAAGAGAACGATTGTAGCGGTATCTAACATAACGGCGTGCAAGTTCAAATGCACCTTTAGCCATAAGCTGATCCTCAACCATATCCTGGATTTCTTCTACAGAAACCGCTCTTTTAATTTTGTTGCATTTATATTCAACGTATTCTGCAATGTCATTGATTTGTTCGTCAGTCAGGAAACGTGTTTCAGATGAGTTGTTTGCCTTTTTTACTGCATTGACAATTTTTTCAATATTAAAATCTTCTTCCGAACCGTTTCGCTTAATAATTTTCATTATTTCCCTTCCTTTTCAATAAATTTGATTGCAGGTTTAATTATACAGCAAAAATTTTTAATATACTGTTGCACAAACAACAAAAATGATTTATAATAACAATATATAGTGTAGGACTAAAAAATAACACACATTATGGAGTGGTTGTAATGAATGATATGTCTATTGATTCAAGGCTTACAAATGTAGAATTAATCGGGTTAAATGAGTGTTTTTCGCCTGTTGAAAGGGTTTATGAAAGGGGCGAAATTATTACAATTTGTTCACCTGAAAATGACATTATTGGAATAATTAAAAGTGGAATTGCATACCTTTCCACAATTAATTCCGAGGAGCAGAGAAGAATAATTGATTATTATATGCGTGGAAATGCATTCGGAAAACATTTTCTTCCCGATACCGAGGAAAAATTATTTTATGTTTACGCAAAAACAAAATGTACTGTAGATTTTATAAAATACAAAAAGCTGATTACCTGCTGTGAAAAAAACTGTTCAAAACACGTTATGTTGATTAACCAAATTATGATGACCACTGCGAGGAAGTCGCTTGCTCACGTTGATATTCTATGTCAGAGAACGCTCCGCAGTAAGTTAATGTCGTTTTTTGAATATCTAGAATCTGAGGAGAAGAGCAGGAGTTTTACATTGCCGTTGCCGTTTTCCGACCTAGCAGATTACCTCGGAGTTGACCGAAGTGCAATGATGAGAGAAATTAAGAAACTGAATGAGGAGAAAATAATTTCTACTGACAAGCGCAGAATAACGCTTTTGAAATAATAATATTTTAAGACAGCAACAAAACACGGACGGATTTTGAAATCCGTCCGTAAATTTTTATGAATAAGTTTGCAGTGATTGATTATTCTGTCATGTCAGCTTTAGCTTTTTCGATAATCTTTTGAGCTACGTTTGCATGTGCGTCCTCATAGCGGGCAAATGAAAGTTCAAACGAGCCTCTGCCCTGAGTAATCTGCCTGATGAATGTTGAGAAGTCGCTCATTTCAGCCATCGGCACCTCAGCCTCAACAATCTGCATTCCGTTTTCGGCAGGAGACATACCCAGTACTCTGCCTCTGCGCTTGTTAACTTCGCCCATTACGTCGCCCATATTTGAATCCGGAACATAAGTTTTAAGACTTCCGATAGGCTCCAAAAGCGTTGGAGAAGCGTTCGGAATACCGTTTTTGTATGCAAGGCTTGCCGCAGTTTTAAACGACATTTCAGAGGAGTCAACAGGGTGGTATGAGCCGTCATAAAGCGTAGCCTTAATTCCTACCGTCGGGTAGCCTGCAAGCACGCCCTTCTTGATTGAATCACGAAGTCCCTTTTCAACAGCAGGGAAGAAGTTCTTAGGAACCGCACCTCCGACTACACGTTCTGCAAATACGAGATCATCTGTTTCGCAAGGCTCAAATTCAATCCATACATCTCCGAATTGTCCGTGACCGCCCGACTGTTTCTTGTATCTGCCCTGTGCAGTAACCTTTTTGCGGATAGTTTCTCTGTATGCAATTTTCTGCCTTTGAAGAGAAGCGTCAACATTGTATTTAGATTTTAGTCTTGAAATTACAACGTCAAGATGCTGTTCGCCAAGTCCCGAAATAAGCATTTCGTGTGTTTCATGATTAGTGACAAACTTAATTGTCGGGTCTTCGTCACAAAGCTTTGCAAGAGCCTGAGCCACCTTATCTTCGTCACCTTTCTTAGCAGGATAAATCGCCATTGTGTAGGAAGAAACAGGATAGTCGATTCCGTCAAGCACAACCTTGCGAAGCGGTGAGCATAGTGTGTCGCCTGTTTTTGTAGACGTAAGCTTCGGAATTGCACCGATGTCGCCTGCACCTATGTAATCAACGTCAATCTGCTTTTTGCCGCACATTGCAAGAACCTTTGTAATTCTTTCCTGAGAACCTGTGCGCATATTAATAAGAGGCGTGTCAGGAGCAATCTTGCCCGATACAACCTTGATATATGAAAGTCTGCCTATAAACGGGTCGGCAACAGTCTTGAAAACAATAGCCGCAGTAGCACCGTTTTCATTTACGGAAACCTCAACAGGCTCGCCGTTTATGTCAACGCCTATTTCATCGCCTTTGTCGGCTGCCGACGGAGCAAGCCAGGTAAGGCTGTTTAAAAGCTGGTCAATAGCAAATGTGTTATGAGCGTCACCGCAGAATACAGGGCAGATTGTGCCGTCTTTTACGCCCTGACTTACACCGAGGATAATTTCTTCTGGAGTAAATTCCTCACCCATAATAAACTTGTCGAGAAGCTCCTCGCTTGTTTCGGCAACGGCTTCCTTAATAGCTTCACGAAGTCCCTCAAGTCTGCTGCCCATATCGGGAAGAGCAGTAGGATTAACAGAACCGTCGGTTGAATATTCATAAGCCTTGTAGTCGAAGAGGTTAACGTAGGTATTAGCCTGACCGTCAACAATGTAGGGAACTACAACAGGACAAACTGACGGACCGAACGTTGCCTTGAGGTTTTCAAATACGCGGTAGAAACGAGCGTCTTCGTCACAAAGACCGTTTACAAAGAACACTTTGGTAAGACCCGCTTTTGTGGCGGCTTCAACAGCCTTTTCCGTTCCGACATTGACACCGTCCTTGCCTGAAACAACAATCAATGCCGTGTCAGCGGCACGCATACCCTCTGCAACGCCGCCGGCAAAGTCAAAAAGACCGGGAGTGTCAATAAGATTGATTTTCGTGTTCTTCCACTCTATGGGAGCAACAGCCGTCATAATTGACGCCTGACGTTTGATTTCTTCTGAATCAAAGTCGAGCATTGTGTTTCCGTCTGCTATTTTGCCAAGACGGTCGCTTACCTTTGAAAGATAGAGGATTGATTCGGCAACAGAGGTTTTACCGCAGCCGTTGTGTCCGGCGAGTGCAATATTTAATATTTTTTTAGCGTCATATTGTTTCAAAAATGAAAACTCCTTTCGTTTTGAAAATTTTAAATTCGACGTTATTTTATCAATTTCAACAATTGTATGAATTAAGTCTAAATAATTATATCATATTTGTATAAAATATACAACAATAATTGAGTAAAATAAAAAAATTCACCCTTTGCCCAATAGAACAAAGGGTGAATTGTGCATATTGCTTTTTCTAAAGATTAAATATCGCAAATAGCATAAATTTATGTATAAAGTTTTGTATAAATTTACGGTTTACTCAAGAACTGCGCCCTGTGCGCCTGAAGTAACAAGTTTTGCATAACGTGAAAGATAGCCGGAAGTTATTCTCGGTTTGCGTGGTGTCCAAGCAGCCTTGCGCTTTGCAAGCTCTTCATCAGAAACAAGCACGTTAATTGTGTTTGCGGGAATGTCGATTTCTATCGTGTCGCCCTCTTCAATAAGAGCAATAGGGCCGCCGACTGCAGCTTCGGGTGAAACGTGACCGATTGCTGCGCCCCTTGTAGCGCCTGAGAAACGTCCGTCTGTGATAAGTGCAACGCAGTTACCAAGACCGCTGCCCATAATTGCAGAGGTGGGATTGAGCATTTCTCTCATTCCGGGACCGCCCTTAGGTCCTTCGTAGCGGATAACAACAACGTCGCCTTCGTTAATTTTGCCGTCGTAAATTGCGTTGAGAGCGTCTTCTTCGCAGTCAAATACTCTTGCAAATCCCCTGTGGTGCATCATTTCCTGTGCAACTGCACTTCTTTTTACAACGCAGCCGTCGGGAGCAAGGTTGCCCTTTAATACAGCGATGCCGCCTGTTTTGCTGTAGGGGTTTTCAACTGTTCTGATGATTTCCGTATCCTTAATTTCGCAGCCTTCAATGTTTTCACCAACAGTTTTGCCTGTGCAGGTGAGAAGCGAGGTGTTGATAAGATTAAGCTTTGTCAGCTCGTGCATTACTGCATAAATACCGCCTGCTTCGTTAAGCTCTTCAATAAAGTGCTCGCCTGCGGGAGCAAGGTGGCAGAGGTTGGGAGTCTTAGCAGAGATTTCATTTGCAATGTCAAGATCCAAATCGATTCCGCACTCGTGAGCGATAGCAGGAAGATGAAGCATTGTGTTTGTTGAACAGCCAAGAGCCATATCAACTGTCAGAGCATTTTTGAATGTTTCCTCTGTCATAATGTCACGTGGACGAATGTTGTTTTTAACAAGCTCCATAATCTGCATACCTGCGTGCTTTGCAAGCTGTAAACGCTGAGAGTAAACAGCAGGAACAGTACCGTTGCCTTTAAGACCCATACCGATAACCTCTGTAAGGCAGTTCATTGAGTTGGCAGTGAACATACCCGAGCATGAACCACAGGTTGGACAAGCGTTGTTTTCATATTCGCTTAACTTTTCCTCGTCAATTTCGCCTACCTTAAAGCGTGAAACAGCCTCAGAAACAGTAGAGTAGCTGATTTTCTTACCGTCAACCTTGCCGGCAAGCATAGGACCGCCGCTAACAAAAATTGAAGGAATATTAAGTCTTGCAGCCGCCATAAGAAGTCCGGGAACGTTCTTGTCGCAGTTGGGAACCATAACAAGACCGTCAAACGCGTGCGCCTTAGCCATAGCCTCGGTTGAGTCGGCAATAAGCTCACGTGTAACAAGAGAATATTTCATACCCTCATGACCCATTGCAATACCGTCACAAACAGCAATTGCAGGGAATACTATCGGAACACCGCCTGCAAGGGCAACGCCCATTTTTACAGCCTCAACAACCTTGTCAATATTCATATGACCGGGAACAATATCGTTTTTGGAGCTTACGATACCGATTAACGGCTTTTTGATTTCTTCATCGGTAAGACCTAAAGCGTGAAGAAGTGTACGCTGGGGAGCAGCATTTATGCCGTCCTTTAAAACTGAACTTTTCATTATAATCAATCCTTTCGGTTTATTTTTATTAAATATTCTTATACACTATTTTATCATATCTGCATTCTAAAATCAAGAATCACTTTTGTTTTTGCTTATATATTCCAGAAACTCTGGGGTTTGGCTCCAGTATTTTATTCCCCAGTTTTCAAAATTCCATTCTTCCATATAATCGTTGCACTCGTAGTCTATGTAATACATTTTTTCATTCTGCACGATGAAGTTAGTTGGAAAATAGTCAATATTTGTGTTTTGAGGATAAAGCAGTGAGCACATAGCTTTTACCTGTTCAATATATTCATCTTTCATCTTGTCCTGCAAAACAAGGTCAAAAACTGTTTCGCC
This sequence comes from uncultured Ruminococcus sp., assembly GCA_958403905.1. Classification (GTDB taxonomy): domain Bacteria; phylum Bacillota; class Clostridia; order Oscillospirales; family Acutalibacteraceae; genus Ruminococcoides. The sequence continues at coordinate 45,215 of CATXZD010000013.1, read as the reverse complement.
GTCAATGTATTCCTTTAATATGCGTTCGTTCTTAACGTCAACATCAAGCATTTCGGGCATAGTTATTCCAATTTTTTTAAGCCTTTCGTAGTCGTTAATTTCGGATTGAATTTTGTCACCGAATTGATAATAAGTGCAGGGCTTATGGTGAATTTGCTTTAATGTGTAATTTTGATTACCGTCAGTTGCAAGGTATGAATAGCCGCCCTTGCCTTCGCCGAGCAGTTTGATGATTTCATATTCTTTGCCGTTTACGCTAAGTGTTTTAATTTCCATACAAACCTCCTTGACACTTTTATTGAGAATATTATAAGCATTTTTATTATATTTTTCAAGTGCAGTCAGAAATAATTATAGACAATTTGGCTTATTTAAATTATAATACAGACAAAGGCATTACAAAACACATATGCTGTGGAGGTTATTATGAAAAAGAAAATAATTTCGTTGCTGTTATGTACACTCATTGCAGGCAGCGGCGCGTCTTTGTTCTCTGTAAGTGCAGTTGAAAACGAGCAGGAGCTGCAATACATACATCCGATTGAAAATAACAATCTTTTATCTTATTACAATGAAAACGGTGATGAGGTTGATGTTGAAGCGCTTAACAACGATGTTGACGTAAATGAAACCTCTTTGCCGTCAAAATACGATTTGCGTAAATACAACAGGGTTACGTCTGTTAAAAATCAAGGCAGTGAAGGTCTGTGCTGGGATTTTGCGTCTACTGCGTCAATGGAGTCAAACATTCTTTCTCAGCCCGAGCTTTCTGCAAAAGAAGGAGATAATCCCTCACGGTCGCTTGACCTCTCAGAAAGCGGTCACACATGGTATATTCATACAAATTGTGACGATAAAAGTTCACCGCTTTACGGCGACTATATTAATGACCCTGCTAAAGGAAGTACCGGCGGCTCTGCCGATATGGTGGCACATGGACTTAGTGCAGGCTACGGCGCATATCCCGAAAATCTTTTGCCGTATGAATCGAAAAATAGCTGTCCTGAGGGTCTTAGATATTATTCGGATTATCGTCTGAAAGATTATAATGAGCTTACAAATGATAATGCGCTTATTAAGAAAACCGTTATTGAAAAGGGCGCTGTGGTAATTAATTACAACTGCTTTTATTCAAATACCTATATGGTTGATGGAATGCAGTCTTATTATGACAACGGAAATCCGATTGACGGCAGTAATAATCAGGCTCACCTTGTTGTAGCAGTAGGATGGGATGACAGCTTTAGCAAAGAGAACTTTAACCCTGAGATGCAGCCTGAAAATGACGGCGCTTGGCTTTGCAAAAACAGCTGGGGCGAAGAGAGCTGCAGTACTGCTAAAGGGTATGAGGGATACTTCTGGATGTCCTATGAAACGCCTTTAAGCTGTGTTGCAAGCTACGAAATGCAGAGTGTTGATGAATTTGACAACATTTATCAGCATCAGCTTACATCATATGCAGGATTCAACGTTGAGTCAGCCGCAAATGTTTTTACGGCAAAATCCAACGAGGTGCTAAAGCAGATTTGTCTGCAGACAGTAGGTGCTGCTGATGTAGAAATTGAAATTTATAAGCTTAACAGCGGATTTACTTCACCGCAGGACGGTAACCTTATATCAAGCTTTGATTGCTCAATTGACTTTACGGGTATTCACACGGTTGACTGCCCTGATAATGTAACTCTCGGTGCAGGCGATACGTTTTCGGTTGTAGTAAAAAGTAATTCAGACCTTTTTCTGAATTTTAAATCCGACAGCGAAAACGAGGTTTCAGGCAGAAGCTATTGTATGAAAAACGGCGAAGGCTGGGCAGATGTTGCCGATAAACCTGAGTGCGGTTACGCCGCAATAAAAGCATACACCTCAAATGACGGCGAAGTACGCAAAACAGAGCTTGAGGAGCTTGTAAAGACAGGTGAAAAGCTTGTCCCCGATGAAGGCATAAGTGCAGATGTTCTTGAAGAGTTAAGAGTTAACCTTGAAACTGCAAAATCAATTCTTGCCGACAGTAATTCCTCGCAAAACACTGTGGATAATGAATACTGTTTGCTTAAATGCAGTATCGACAAAGTAAAGAATTTTACTTTTACTGTAAACAGCGTTGATGACTACAGCAGACTTATCAGTCAAGTTGAAGATAAAGGCGACAGAAGTATTAATAAAATAGTGCTCGGTGCCGATTTAGACTTCGGCGGAAAAGAAATTCAGACTATTTACACCAAAAATGCTTTCAGCGGAATCTTTGACGGAAACGGACACAAAATGAGCAATTTTGTAATTGACTCAAGGGGCAATTATAAATCAGGCTTGTTTGGCGAGCTGTACAATGCCACTGTTAAAAATGTTACGTTAGAAAACTGCTCGGTAACTTCTGATAACAGTGCAATGTTAATTTCTAATTTCTGCACTAACTCGATAATCGAAAACTGCAATGTAACAAACTGCAAATTAAAAGCAAATTCAGCCGCAGTTATCGGTTCTTATTTAATGGAATGTAAGCTGATTGACTGCGATATTATTAACGCAACGGTTTACGGTGTTGATTCGGCAGGACTGTATTATCTAAGCGGTTACGAAACAACAATAGAAAACTGCTCTTCAAAAGATACACAGATTTTTTCCGAAAATATGGTTTGTAATGAAAATATGACTGTCAGTTTATTGTCGGCAGGGAGTGACAGTGTGCCGATAATAAAATTAGATGACGGCAAATGTACGGTTGAAAGCTTTATCGGAATAATTACCTCTGCAAAGGTTAACGGAGCTCCGTTATCATTTGACGGCAACGCTTATGTTGTTGACGAAACAAGCGGAGAAGTTTATCTTGATTTAGTCTGCGATATGTCTGACAGCAATGGTTACGGTGTTGCAGGTGATTTGGAAACAAGAGAGTTAATGCTGGTTAGCTATAACGGCGATTCACCCGAAATGGTAATTCCATCGGAAATGTTCGGAAGAAAAATTTCAGGTTTATCCGAATACTTCAGCTCTGATATATTACATTCCGACAAAATTACTTCAGTAATAATCCCCGGACAATTCAAAAGCGTTTCATCTAATGCATTTACCGGAATGTCGGCACTTGAAAAGATTGTTGTTGAAGATGGTGTTGAAAGTCTTGAGTGGAGAGCATTCAGCGATTGTCCCGAGCTTACGGACGTGAAACTGCCCGACAGTCTTGTATCGATAGGCGGCAGCACTTTTGAAAACTGTAAAAAGCTTAAAAATATTGAGTTCGGAAACTCGCTTAGCAAGATAGGGGAGAGCGCATTTAAAAATTGTGTAAGTATATGCGACCTTATTTTGCCCGACAGTGTTAAGGTGATTTCCGTAGGAGCTTTTTCAAGTTGTGCCTTTAAAAGTGTAGCACTTGGAAAAAATGTTGAAGAAATAGGCGAAAATGCCTTTGCTTATACAGGAATGAGCGAGCTTGAATACAAATCTTTGATGATTACGGACTTTATAATTAACGGCTATCCCGATACAGCTGCAAAAAGCTATGCGGACAGTTACGGACTTAAATTTGTTAATCTTGAAACGCAGGAGAGAGAAGCTTCGGGCGAGCTTTTTGATTACAGCGTGTTTATAAAGGGCGACGTAAACCTTGACGGAATCGTAAATGTTTTAGACGCTACGCTTATTGAAAAATGGCTTGTCGATGATGCAGAGCTTTCTCCGATACAGCGCTGTAATGCAATTGTCGGCGAAACGTGCGGCAAAATAAATATTAATAATGCAACAGATATTCAGAAATACACAGCAGGACTTATAGACTCGCTTGACGGCGGTGCGGCAGGCTGATTTGATAGTTCGGAGTTTGAAGCAAATGGTTACTGAACTGTTATCATTATTGTTTATATTTTAAAACAGAAAAAAGCAGGCGTCATTTGATGCCTGCTTTTTGTTGAAATAATCAGTATTGTTTTTGTGCAACGGCGGCGATAACGGTTCTGCCGTGCATTGTGATTCTGCGATTATAAAGAATAATATTTTTATTTTCCGTAATTACGTCATTTGAGCTTCTGCCCGTATCAACGTATAACTTCCAAACGTAACCTGTCGGGAGTGCAGGAAGCTCAACGTTAACGTCATTCCAGTAAGCGTTAATTCCGAAATATACAATTTCGTCAAGCGCAGGGTTATTTCTGTCTGCACCTGCATACATTACTCCAATCATTCTTGTGTTTGAGTCAAACTCTGTGTTCCAAGGAATACAGGAATGTATGCTTTCGGGCGGAAAACTGCACGTGGCTTCACGTCTGTTAGCCGTTATAACGTTAAAACGCTTGCGGAATGAAATCATATATTTGAAAAATTCAAAAACATCTTTGTATTTTTCTTTTCTGCTCCAGTCAAGCCACGAGGTTATGTTGTCCTGACAATAAGCGTTGTTATTGCCAAATTGCGTGTTGCAGAATTCATCACCCGCAAGGAACAGTGCAGCACCTCTGCTGCACATAAGTGTTGCAAAGGCATTTTTGCACATCTTTAGTCGAAGCTCGTTAACGTTTTTGTCGTTTGTTTCACCCTCGGCACCGCAGTTCCAGCTGTTGTTGTCATTGGCGCCGTCGTTATTGTTCCAGCCGTTTTTATAGTTGTGCTTTTCGTTGTATGAGTACATATCGTAAAGAGTGAAGCCGTCATGACAGGTAAGGAAGTTTACAGAAGCGTTGTTGCCCCTGTAAGCCGGGTCGTAAAGATCCTTTGAACCTGTCAGTCTGTGAGCGGCAGCCCACGCAAGGTTGTCGTCACCCTTTAAAAATCTGCGCATATCGTCACGGTATTTGCCGTTCCATTCAGCCCATCTGTTCCACGAGGGGAAGCTTCCGACCTGATAAAGTCCGCCTGCATCCCACGCCTCGGCAATCAGTTTTACATTGCTTAAAATCGGGTCAAACGCAAGGCTCTTTAGCAGAGGAGGCTTGTCCATAGGCGAGCCGTCCTCGTTACGGCCTAAGATTGAAGCAAGGTCAAAACGGAAACCGTCAACCCTGTACTCCGTAACCCAGTAACGCAGACAATTCAAAATAAACTCCTGAACCATCGGGTGATTGCAGTTAAGAACGTTTCCGCAGCCGCTGAAATTGTAATACTTGCCATCAGGGGTAAGCATATAGTAAATATTGTTGTCAAGTCCCTTAAACGAAAAGTGAGGACCCAATTCGTTGCCTTCGGCAGTGTGATTAAATACAACGTCTAAAATTACTTCAATTCCGTTTTCCTGCAATTCACGTATAAGGCTTTTAAGCTCTCGGCCCTCACGGTGATGCTCATGGGCAGATTCGTAGCTTGTATTCGGAGCAAAGAAGCAAACGGTGTTGTAACCCCAATAGTCGTAAAGCTTTTCACCGTTAAATGTGCGTGATGAACCCATTTCGTCAAACTCAAAAATCGGCATAAGCTCAACAGCGTTAATGCCAAGCTCCTTTAAATACGGGATTTTCTCCTTTATTCCCGCAAAAGTACCATTGTGCTTAACATTTGAGGACTTGTCCTGAGTAAATCCTCTGACATGAGTTTCATATATAATAAGTTCTTCAAGAGGAAGGTTTTTCTTTTTAAAATTTCCCCAGTCGTAATCGTTTGAAACAACACGAGCCTTGTAGACGCATTCGCTTTTCTGCTTGTTGCCCCAGCCGCTCTGTCCTGTTACAGCCATTGCGTAAGGGTCAAGCACATACTTGTTTTTGTCAAATATCAGACCTTTGTTTTCGTCATACGGACCGTCAAGCGAGTAAGCGTATTCAAATTCGTTTATTTCAAGTCCGAAAACAATCATTGAGTAAGTATTGCCGATTTTATAGGATTCAGGAAACGGAATCCTTGCGTACGGCTCGTCTTCAAGCGGTTTAAAAAGCAACAGTGTGCAAGAGGTCGCTGAAAAAGAAGTTATGGTGAAATTAACTCCTCCTCGAACAGGCGTTGCGCCGTTTTCAAGATAATGACCGGGACGCACATCAAAACCGCAGACTTTGTCGGTTGGCTTTAAATCCCTTAACATTCAATATTCCTCCCCAATATTGCAGCCAAAATGGCGGATATCAAAAAAATGATACCACATATAAACCAACAGTTCAACAAATTATTTGCTATATTATTGTCTGTATTTGTCATTATATCCAAATTAAATTGGAATTAGTCGTAAAATGTATTGAATGATTATTTTCGTTTTATACCTTTAAGCTTAGGACTTCTGAAATCAATAATCAGACCAATTAAAACAGCTCCGACAATAAGAATAATCGTTTCGGGCAACATATATGCGCCGTTGTAGGTTAGAGAATAAAGCCATGCAGGCATATCCTCGGCAAAACCTGCCCATACAGTAACTCCACTTATAAAATGACAAACAAAACGCAAAACGCCGGTAAGAATTGCTCCGAGTCCCAAGCCGACTGCTTGATTTTTAACTCCTCTGAAAATTCCGCCCAGTCCCGCAACGCCGTAAGCTATCAGGTAGTCAAAAAGTGCAATCGTAACAACTGCAATTCCCGATGTTGCATAAGTAAAGTTTGACATACCGAGCAAAAGCTGAATAAGTCCGTAAACAACGCCAGTAAAACATCCCCACAAAGGCTTGTAGCGATAGCCAATAATAAGAATCGGGAGCATTGAGCAGACAGTAATACTTCCGCCGAACGGCCATTCAATTTTAAGCATACTCAAAACAGTTGCAAGCGCAATCATAACAGCACTTTCACACAACATCATAACTTTTTTGTTCAAAACAAATACCACCTTATTTTAATAAAGTAAAATACGTAAAACAGTTTAAGTTGCTCTCGTAATTTAATTAATCCTTAGCAATTTTTAATGAAATGTCAAACGCTGTTACCGAGTGGGTGAGTGCGCCCATTGAAATAATATCAACGCCTGTTTCGGCAATTTCACGCAGTCTTTCGTCGGTAATTCCTCCGCTTGCCTCCAGCAATGCTCTGCCGTCGGTAATTTCAACAGCCTTTTTCATCATTTCTGTGCTCATATTGTCGAGCATGATTACGTCAACATTTGCGTCAAGAGCCTGCTGTAACTCGTCAAGGTTTCTTACTTCAAGTTCAACCTTTGTCATATGACCGAGCTTGGTCTTGAGCTTTGCAACAGCGTTTGCAATTCCGCCGCCTGCGTCAACGTGGTTGTCCTTAAGCATTGCGGCGTCGGAGAGATTGTAGCGGTGGTTTCTGCCGCCGCCGACAGTTACGGCATATTTTTGCAGAGGACGCATTCCCGGAAGAGTTTTCCTAGTATCTGCAATTGAAGCGTTAGTGCCCTTTACAAGTTCTACGGCTTTGTTTGTTGCCGTTGCAACTCCGCTCATATGCTGAATAAGGTTAAGGGCAGTGCGTTCACCTTTTAAAATTGTTCTTGTCTTTCCGTGAATTTCTGCAATAATGTCTCCTTTTTCAAGCTTGTCGCCGTCTTTTTTGAAAACCTTTGATTCAAATCCGTTAGGCTGTAAAATTTCAAATACTCTTAATGCAACCTCAAGTCCGCAGAGTACGCCGTCGCTTTTTGCAAGAAATTTAGCGGTGTTTTCCTGCTCTTCGTCAATCAGATAATCGGTTGTGGTGTCGAGGTAGTTAATGTCCTCAAGCAAAGCTGTTTTAATAAGATTGTCAACATAAATGCTGTTTAAAATCATAGGTTAATGCCCTCCCGTACTTCTTCAAGAATTATGCTTGCAACAATTGCAATGCTTCTGGCTTCAACAAGGTCAGATGTAATTTCGTAATCCTCGCTGAAAAGTGCGTCGACAATTTTTTCAACCTTTTCATAACTTTCGTCATACTTTTCAGGCTTCGGAATTACAAAGTAAGTGTCCTGCAAAATCTCTCTTATCTGCGAGCGATATCCGTGCGGCATAGGTGTGCCGTCGGTGGATTTATAAGCAGACTCCCTGCCAAGCGGTTTTCTGCCGTATTTTTTAATCCTTTGGGTAATGTCCTGTGCCGCCGAGCGTGAAAATACAAGCGCTTCAAGAAGTGAATTGCTTGCAAGGCGGTTTGCGCCGTGAACGCCTGTGTGAGAACATTCACCTGCGGCATACAGACCGTCAATCGATGTTTTTGCGTCAAGGTCAACATTGATTCCGCCCATAAGGTAGTGCTGGCACGGAAAGACGGGGATTCTGTCTTTTGTAATGTCAACGCCCTCTTCAAGACATCTCTGAGAAATCATCGGAAATCTTTCTTTAAGGAAATTAGCAGGCTTGTGAGTTATATCAAGATAAAAATTCTCGCTTTTAGTTTTAATTGATTCTCTTATTATTGCGTTTGATACAACATCTCTCGGTGCAAGCTCACCCCTGCTGTCGTAGTCAAAAGCAAAGCGTTCGCCGTTGCAGTTTAAAAGAACAGCGCCCTCACCTCGTACAGCTTCGCTTATCAGAAAACGTTCTCTGTCTTTATCAGCGGCAAATGCCGTTGGGTGAAATTGCACACGTGAGAGATGGTTTATTTTTGCGCCGAGCATATACGCAAACGCAATTCCGTCACCGGTTGCAATTGCGGAGTTTGTCGTATACTTATAAACTCTGCCTATTCCGCCCGTTGCAAGCAAGCAGTAATTACAGCCGTAATGACAGCTTTTGCCGTCTTTTAAAATACTTATGTAAAAGCCGTTTAAAGCCTTATCAATTGAATATACAAGCGCGTTATCGCAAATAGTAACGTTAGGCAGAGTGCTGACAACTTCAATGAGTCTGTCAACAATCGCCTTGCCTGTTGAGTCCTTGTGATGAACAATTCTGTGGCGGCTGTGGCCTGCCTCAAGCGTTTTGCACATAGTACCGTCGGGGTTTAAGTCAAAATCAACACCCAGTTCCTTGATTTTCATTACATCTAATGGACCTTCCGAAACAAGCTTTTCAACTGCAGAAAGGTTGTTTTTATACTTACCTGCAATCAGCGTATCGTTTATATGAAGTTTATAGTTGTCGTGAACGGTGTCAAGTACGCAGGCAACGCCGCCTTGTGCAAGCGAGCTGTTTGAAAGCGGCAATTCACGTTTTGAAACAAGCAGAACGCTAATATCCTTCGGAAAATTCAGCGCAGCATACAAACCGGCGGCACCTGTGCCGACAATAATGACGTCATATTTTTTATCCATATATAAGACCTCGGAAAAATATTTGATAAATTGTAAAGTCTGTCATTTACAAATGAATACTGATATATTATACTACTAATTGGAAAAATAGTAAAGTAATTATTTAATTCGGACTGTTAAATGTAATCATTCTAATAATTGTAACAAAGGAAATATTATGGAACTTAAAAGCAACGAAGAAAAAATAACCCAAGCACTGCTTGTAAGCGTTGATACGGGAGAATATGACGCTCAGGCTTCACTTGAGGAGCTGTTTGAACTTGTGAAAAGCGCAGGAGCTGACCCTGTTTTTTCGGTTACGCAGAATCTTAACAAGGTTGAAACCGCAACATACGTCGGCACAGGCAAGCTTGACGAAATTACCGAAATCTGCAACGCTCAGGAGATAGATTTAATTGTAGTTGACAGTGAGCTTTCGCCCACACAGATAAAAAATATGGAGTCTGTAACTGATGTGAGAGTAATTGACCGAACAACGCTGATTCTCGATATTTTTGCTCAAAGAGCACGTTCAAAGGAAGGTAAACTTCAGGTTGAGCTTGCACAGTTAAAATATATGCTTCCTCGTCTTACGGGTAAAGGAATTGCAATGTCAAGGCTCGGCGGAGGTATAGGCACAAGAGGTCCGGGTGAAACCAAGCTTGAAACCGACAGACGTCACATAAGGCGCAGAATGGAAACACTCAAAGAAGAACTGTCTGACCTTGAAAAGCATCGCGGTATGCTTAGAAAAAGGCGCGAAAAGGACGGCGTAATAACTGTTGCAATAGTCGGTTACACAAACGCAGGAAAGTCAACGCTGATGAATTATTTGACCGATGCAGGCGTGCTTGCACAGGACAAACTTTTTGCAACGCTTGACCCGACTTCGCGTGCGCTTAAACTGCCGAGCGGCGTTACGGTGATGCTTATTGATACGGTAGGTCTTGTTCGCAGACTGCCGCATCATCTTGTTGAGGCTTTCCGTTCAACTCTTGAAGAGGCGGCTCAGTCTGATATAATTTTAAATGTTTGTGACGCTTCAAGTGAAGAAGCGAGAACTCATATGAATGTTACAACCGATTTGCTTGAATCTCTCGGTTGCGGCGACAGACCGATTATCACTGTTTTGAATAAGTGCGATTTGGTTGAGGACGATGTTTTGGCGCAGGATTTTTGTTCGTATATTCGTATAAGTGCAAAAAACGGCACGGGAGTAGACAAACTCTTACAGGCAATTGAAGACAATCTTCCCGTAAGAATGAAGCGTGTAAAACTGCTTATTCCGTTTACAAATGCAGGGCTTGCAAATGAAATCCGCACTAAGGGTACGCTTATTTGCGAGGAATATGTTTCCGAGGGATTGGAAGTAGAGGCGGTTGTTGACGAAATGCTTTATTCTAAGTTGAAATATTTTGAAATTAATCAATAAAAAATGCAAAACAATGTTAATAATTGTGTTGATAATGTTTAAAATATCTGTTATAATTAACAGGAGGTATTCTTATTGAATTTTTTTGAGATAATTCAAACAATAGATTTTTATGTTCTTGATTTTATTCAGAATACTTTTAAATGCGTGTTCCTTGATTATGTAATGGCATTTTTCAGCTATATTGGCGAAGCAGGAGGCATATGGATAATTGCGTCGGTAATTATGATGTGCTTTCGTAAAACAAGAGCAACGGGCGTTATGGTGCTGTGTGCAGTACTTGTCGGATTTTTAATTGGTGAAATCGGGCTGAAAAATCTTATTGCACGTGAAAGGCCGTTTGTGGTAAATCTGTCGGTTACGCCGTTCATAAAGGCGCCTGACAGCTACAGCTTTCCGTCGGGGCACAGCTGCTCGTCATTTGCAGCGGCAACGGTGATGTTGCTTCGTGACAAAAGATTCGGAATTCCGGCAATAGCAGTTGCCGTGTTAATTGCATTTTCAAGGCTTTATAATTATGTTCACTTCCCGTCCGACGTGCTTTGCGGAATTTTGCTTGGTGTGACTTGTGCAGTATTAACCGTACTGATTTTCAAAAAAACAGGATTTGATAAAAAGCTGTCGGGTGATTTAAAATATAAGAAGGTTGATGATAATGGCAAGTAACTACAGATATGTCGGCAAAACTTCAAAAGACAGTTTTTTGATTAAAGGTTTTAATGTGTTTTCTGAAAGGTGGAAGCACACCGGCGGCTGTGCTTCTGTTACAAATCCCCAAAACGGCAAAATATATGTGTTTTCAAAATACGAAAGCTGCGGTGTGGAGTTTGTTGCAGGCAAGGACGCAAGCGGATATTGGCTGTTTTTTGTCGAGGTTTAAAACTTAAATTGAAATATTATGTTTATAGGAGAAGTATATTAAATGTGTAATGAAAATCTACTTGCTAAGAATCTTTTTGATTACAGCAAAACTATAGCAAAGCCTTTGTTTGAAAGTGTGGAGTATCCTTGGGACGCTCTGCCGAAAATTAAGGATTTTATTATTGAAATCGGAAAGACTCTTGACCCCGAAATATATGAGCAAAGGGGAGAGAATATCTGGATTGCAAAGAGCGCAACTATTTATCCGTCGGCATATCTCGGCGGTCCGCTTATCATCTGCGAGGACGCTGAAGTGCGCCACTGCGCTTTTATAAGAGGAAGCGCAATTGTCGGAAAGGGCGCAGTTGTGGGTAACTCAACGGAGCTTAAAAATTCAATTCTGTTTGACGGAGTACAGGTGCCGCACTATAACTATATAGGCGACAGTGTACTCGGTTATAAGTCGCACACAGGAGCAGGCACTATTACATCAAACCTAAAAAGCGACAAGACCCTTGTAACTGTGCTTTGCGGTGAAGAAAAGGTAGAAACTGGTGTTAAAAAATTCGGCGCAATGCTCGGCGACCACGTTGAAGTTGGATGTAACAGTGTTTTGAACCCCGGCACGGTAGTCGGCAGAAATACAAATATTTATCCATTGTCGTTTGTAAGGGGCTATGTTCCTGAAAACAGCATTTATAAACGTCTTGGAGAGGTTGCAGACAAAATCTGATTACAATTTAATAATTATATTAAAATACAAGAGGTTTCGGGAAGAATCGATATTTTTCCCGAAACCTTTAATTTTTAGGTGAAATTTATTGCTTTTCGGTATAAAATATTCATCTTAGCACAAGATAAAGTTGAGGTGATGAAAATGGCAAAACAGGGAATGAAACGTATGGAAAGAACCCATACCCAGCCAAGAAATGAAGCGGCGGCAGTTCCTGAAATTCAGGGAAAGGCTAAGCACGGCAAGGAAAAGGCAAATCCGATTATTGCGGGTACAAAAGCTCCGTCGCTAAAGGTTTATCATACAACTCCGTTTGCGCAGGAAAAGCCGATTTCGCCTGTTTATTCAACAATTGACAATGACCTTGCAAGGGATAACCTTGAAAACGACGTTACGGCTGCTGACCTTGAAGAACTGTGATTTTTGAATATGACAGATAAGATTAAAAGTGAAGTTAACAAAATGTCAGTATGGGAGCAGACAGTAAGTATTCCGCAGTTTCCTAAGCTTGACGGTGATATTCACACAGATGTTTTAATTATAGGCGGAGGCATCACGGGAGTACTCACGGCATATTTTTTGCACCAAAACGGCGTGAAGTATGCACTTGTTGAAAAGAGCAGGATATGTTCGGGTATAACCTGCAAAACTACTGCAAAAATAACAGCTCAGCACGGTCTTGTGTATCATAAAATTCTTGCAGACAGGGGCGCTTATTTATCACAGAAATATCTGAGAGCAAACGAGCTTGCGTTAGAAAAGTATTGCGAAATTTGCAAAAATTTTGATTGTGATTTTGAGCGAAAGGACAATTATGTTTACTCGGTTTACAACCGAAGAATTCTTGAAAAAGAAATGAAAGCTTTGGAAAAAATCAGAAGCAAAGCCGAGTTTTGCGAGAATATTATTATTCCTAAAAAGACCGTCGGTGCAGTGAAGTTTCCTAATCAGGCGCAGTTTAATCCGATTAAATTTATTGCGGCGATATCCGAAGGTCTAAATATTTTTGAAAATACTTTTGTTAACGAGATGATTGGAACAACTGCGGTTACACAAAACGGAAAAATATATGCAGATAAGGTTATTGCGGCAACGCATTTTCCGTTTATCAATAAGCACGGCAATTATTTTCTCAAGCTTTATCAGCACCGTTCCTATGCTGTTGCACTTAAAAATGCTCAGAATATTGACGGAATGTACGTTGATGAAAACAGAAAAGGAATGTCTTTCAGAAATTACGGAAAGCTGCTTTTGCTTGGCGGCGGAGGCCACCGAACAGGCAAGCAGGGCGGCAACTGGTGCGAACTTCGAGCCTTTGCTAAAACTGTTTATCCCAAAGCACGTGAAGAATGTTTCTGGGCAGCGCAGGATTGTATAAGTCTTGACGGAGTACCGTATATCGGGCAATACTCAAAGCGTACTCCGAATTTTTACGTTGCAAGCGGATTTAACAAGTGGGGACTGACATCGGCGATGGTTTCAGCGATGATTTTAAAAGACCTTGTGCTTGGAAAGCCAAATGACTTTTCCGAGGTGTTCAATCCGTCACGCAATATTTTAAAGCCGCAGCTTTTTCTAAACGGCTTTGAAGCGACCAAAAATCTGCTCACCGTTAGTGAGCACCGATGTCCTCATCTCGGATGTGCACTGAAATGGAACAGAGCCGAAAATTCGTGGGATTGTCCTTGCCACGGTTCACGTTTTTCAGAAAACGGAGAAGTGCTTGACAATCCTGCAAACGGAACATTCAAATAGTTACACAAATAACCGTTCACAAGTTTTATGTGGCCGGTTATTTTATTGCTGAAAAATCGTTGAATACGGAAATTAACTGTGATATAATTTTGGTATACGGTTAGCTATGTTTATAAGCAAAACGAGAATTTGTGGAGGTATTTATGTACGAACGAATGCTCAATAAACAAGAAACACCCAACATAGAAGAAATGATAAGATTTTGTGGTGAAAATTCAGAAAGATTTTCTTTACTCAATGAATGGTTAGTATCTGCATTTAATACAGAGAAAAAAGTTATTTTCCCCTATGGAAATAAATATGGCTGGGGAATAGGACATTATAAAAAGAAAAAGCTTATTTGTAATATCTTTGCTGAAAATGGTGCATTTACAGTTATGATGAGACTAACGAATGTGCAATATGAAACAATTTATGATGAGATGAAAAAGTATACGCAAGAGGTTATTGATAAAAAATATACTTGTGGCAATGGTGGATGGATACAATATCGAGTTATATGCCAAGAACAATATGAGGATATAAAGAAATTATTGGAAGTTAAATGTTTGTGATGATTAATTCTTCAAATTCTAGTTTTGCGTACTTGATGTTTAATCATATAACATAAATTATTCGGAGTTGTTAATAGATGAAAAAAGCTTTATCTGTAATTTTTATATGCTTAACTTTTATGCTTTCCTGCACTGCATTGACAGCGTCTGCGTCAAGCGTTGATGAAGCGGTAATTTCGTCGCAGGACGACAAATACGTTCCGCTCTACACAGTATCACCCGACAGCTCGCTCAAGGAACATACCTCAACTGATTTCAGCAGTAAGGACTATGCGCTTTTCTATACCCAGACAACTTTTCTTGCACTTATCGCAGGCTACCTGATTTTGTTCAAGGTAAAGGGAATAAACCACGACGAGAAAATGCACGGCAGAAAGAATAAAAAATAAGGGCAATCATTTTAGAAGTTATATATAGAAAAACGGACATCATTATGATGTCCGTTTTTCTATTAAAATAGTAATTTTTTTCTGTGTTTTTAAGCCGATTGTTCCTGATTTTCTTCCTTAGCCTTTTTAAAAGCAGCGTCTTTCTGCTTTTTCTTCTTGATTACTTTAAGACGGCTGAATTCTTCTCTGTCTTTTTCGTCAAGCGCGTCGGAAATAAACTTTACCGTTTCTTCAAACTTGGGAATCATAATATTTTTCAGAGCGTTTGCACGCTTCTGCGTTTTCTTGATTGAATCGGCAAGCCTGTAAACGCTGTTTTCAATTTCGGCAAGCTCTACGGTGAGGTATTTAACCTCTGAGAATTTTGTATAAACCTTGTCAATTGCAGAATTTGTTGTTCTCAGTCCGTAGTGAAGAAAGTCATGCTGCTCGTGTTCGCTTATTGTGAGAATCGGGATTTCAACGCCCATAACGCTTCGAGAGTCAAGCTTTAAGCTGTCCTCATAGGGAATAGAGTTTGAAATGTCTTCGCAAAAGCCGTTTGTTACGTTGGCTGTCTGCAAAGCAATGTATGCCTCCTCATAAGCTCTGTCAATCTTCTGCTGAATGGCGTTTGCGTGGTCAATCAAAGTCATCATCTCTCGTATGAGAATGTTGCGCTTTCTGTCGAGCAGTTCATATCCCGTTTTTGCAAGAATAAGCGATTTTTTGGTATTAATCAGATTACCCTTGGTAGGTACTGCCTGTACTGCCATACACGTGTACTCCTTTCCTTACTGCTCAGCCGTTGTAGTACTTGTCAAGTATAGCGTCATCAACACGGTCAAGCTCTTCCCTCGGGAGAGTTGAAAGCAATTCCCATCCAAGGTCAAGGCTCTGTTCGATGCTTCTGTTTTCGTTAAAGCCCTGATTTACAAACTTAGCCTCAAACAGCTTGCCAAACTCAATGTACTTCTTGTCGGTGGGAGATAGCTCTTCTTCGCCGATAACAGATGCAAGCGATCTTGCGTCAATAACCTTTGCGTAAGATGCAAAAAGCTGGTTTGCAAGCGACGGATGATCGCTTCTTGTGTAGCCGTCGCCGATACCGTCCTTCATAAGACGTGAAAGCGATGGAAGAACGCTGACAGGCGGATAAAGTCCCTGTCCCTGCAATGAACGGTCAAGAACTATCTGCCCCTCCGTGATATATCCTGTAAGGTCAGGAATAGGATGAGTGATGTCGTCGTTAGGCATTGTAAGAATCGGAATCTGTGTTACCGAACCGGGATGACCCTTAATCATACCTGCACGTTCATAAAGAGAAGCAAGGTCAGAGTAAAGGTAACCGGGATAACCCTTACGTCCGGGAATTTCACCCTTTGACGAGGAAAACTCACGCAGAGCCTCGGCATAGGAGGTCATATCAGTCATAATTACAAGAATGTGCATATCAAGCTCAAATGCAAGGTATTCTGCAATTGTAAGCGCACATCTCGGTGTTAAGGTTCTTTCGATAATCGGGTCGTTTGAAAGGTTTAGGAGCATTACAACTCTTGAAAGAACTCCGCTTTCTTCAAAGCTTTTTCTAAAGTATTCGGCAACGTCCTTCTGAACGCCCATTGCGGCAAAAACAACACCGAAGTTTGTGCTGTCGGCACCGCTGATTTTAGCCTGACGAACAATTTGTACCGCTAAATCATTATGCGTCATACCTGTGCCCGAAAAAATCGGGAGCTTCTGACCTCTGATAAGAGTCATAAGTGTGTCGATTGTTGAAATGCCCGTATTGATGTAGTTTTTCGGGTAAACACGTGAAACAGGATTAATCGGCGTACCGTTGATGTTTTCACGCTTGACAGGAAAAATATCGCCCAGTCCGTCAATGGGTCTGCCTGCTCCGTCAAGTACACGTCCGATAATTTCTGGTGAGAGCGGCATTTCCATAGGACGTCCCGTAAGAGTAGTTCTTGTGTTTTTAAGGCTGATTCTTCTTGTGCCCTCAAAAACCTGAACAACAATTCTTTCGCCCTCAATCTGAACAACACGTCCCTGACGG
Source organism: uncultured Ruminococcus sp. (assembly GCA_958403905.1). Taxonomy (GTDB): domain Bacteria; phylum Bacillota; class Clostridia; order Oscillospirales; family Acutalibacteraceae; genus Ruminococcoides. Next base: position 28,369 of record CATXZD010000013.1, on the reverse strand, counting down.
GTTGTTCCGTTTTCAAGGCGGATGTCAACAATTTCTTCATTGGAAACGCCTTTAACGCCGTCCATTACGATAAGCGAACCGTTGATTTCCTTTACGCCTACATAATTTATTATCATTTGTGCGTTTCCCCCTTATTTCAATAGTGAAGCAAGCTTCTCGTCAATTTCTTTGATGTAATCGTCAAACATTTCAGGCTTGCTGTTCGGAATGTCATACTTCATCTTTGTCAGCTTGTCAAACAGTCCCAGATTAAGAACCTTTGACAGCGGAATTTCTTTTGCAACAATTTCCTTAGCTTTCTTATAGAGGTGAAGTATTGTTTTCATCATAAGCTTCTGCTTTTCAAGCGGAACAAATGTATCGTCAGCGTGGAAAGCGTTCTGCTGTAAAAATCCTACTCTTATTACTCTTGCAGTTTCAATTACAAGCTTTTGGTCATCGGGAAGAACGTCAGAGCCGATAAGCTTTACGATTTCCATAAGCGAGCTTTCTTCCTGCAAAAGCGCGCTTGTTCTGTTGCGGTATTCAACAAAGTCATCACCCAGATTTTTCTTGAACCACGGGTCAAGGTCGTTGAAATATTCGCTGTAGCTTTGCATCCAGTTGATAGCAGGATAGTGTCTTGCATACGCAAGCGACTTGTCAAGCGCCCAGAAACAGCGGGTAAAGCGCTTCGTGTTCTGAGTAACAGGCTCTGAAAAGTCGGAGCCCTGCGGAGAAACTGCACCGATAAGCGTTACCGAGCCTTCGCCGCCGCTTAATACGTCTGCACGTCCGCCTCTTTCGTAGAACTCGGCAAGACGAGAGGGAAGATAAGCAGGAAAGCCTTCTTCGGCAGGCATTTCTTCAAGTCTGCCCGAAATTTCACGCAGTGCCTCAGCCCAACGTGAGGTTGAGTCAGCCATCATAGCAACATGATAGCCCATATCTCTGTAGTATTCGCCGAGCGTTATACCTGTGTAAATAGAAGCCTCTCTGGCGGCTACGGGCATATTTGATGTGTTTGCAATAAGTACTGTTCTGTCGGTCATAGGGCGCTGAGATTTGGGGTCGATAAGCTCTGAAAACTCCTCAAGCACCTGACTCATCTCGTTGCCGCGCTCACCGCATCCGACGTAAATAATAATATCGGCGTCGCACCACTTTGCAAGCTGGTGCTGAGTCATTGTTTTTCCTGTTCCGAATCCGCCCGGAATTGCGGCTGTACCGCCCTTTGCAATCGGGAAGAGAGTGTCAATTACACGCTGACCCGTTATAAGCGGAACAGAAGAAGTAAGGCGGTTCTTTACAGGACGTGAGGTTCTGATAGGCCATTTTTGACACAGACAGAGGTTGTGTTCAATACCTTTGTCGTCTTTTATTACAACTATCGTATCAAAAAGCTTATAGTCGCCGTCAGGCATAACCTTTGTTACAACGCCCGAAAGCTCGGGATGCAGCATAAGTCTGTGCTCAATAATCGGAGTTTCGGGCAGGGTAGCGTAAATCTGTCCGCCTTCAAGTCTGTCGCCGACCTTTACTTTTATTGTGACATTCCAAAGCTTGTTTTCATCAAGTGAAGAAACGGAAGCTCCGCGGTTGATGAATGCACCTGACTTTTCTTCAATAGCCTTTAGAGGACGTTCTATGCCGTCAAAAATATTATCAATAATGCCCGGTCCCAAAAGAACGTTCATTGGTGCTCCCGTACCTCTGACAGGGTCACCGGGTTTAAGACCTGTTGTTTCTTCGTAAACCTGAATGGTAGTAAAATCATCGGTGATTCCGATAACCTCGCCGACAAGATTTTGCTCTCCAACGTGTACCATTTCCATCATCTCAAAGCAGTCGGCTTGCTTTACGGTGACAACAGGACCGTTAATTCCGTATATAACATTGTTGTTTTCCATTTATATTACCATCTCTTTCGGTTGAAATTAACAGTTTAAATAGTGTGAAAATCAAAGCACGCTGAGTCCTGAATTTTCGATAAACCATTCTCTCTGTGCACCGAGCTTGCTGTCAAGGGTTTCGTCAGCCACAATGCTTAACGATTTGCAGTAGCCCTTTAATCCGCCGATTTTAATTGTTTTATCGGTGCAAACATCTGTTTCGCAGTCAAAAAGCGATTTGAGTTTATCGGCAAAGTTCATATCCTTGTCGTTTACGTAAAGGGTACAGCTTTCGTTGCCGAAAAGAGCGGCAATATTTTTTGCGCTTTCCAAAAGCTTTTCGGAGTATTCGGCTGTTTTTGTGTATTCAATCAGCTTTTCTTCTGCTTTTCTAAACACGCTGTCGGTCATTTCGGCTCTTTTAAGAAAGAGTTTCTTCTGACCTTCCTGTGTGAGCTTTGCAATTTTTGAGGTTTCTTCATTGCGCTTTGCTTCAAGCTTATCCTTGATAAGCTTTTCACTGTCATACTTCGCCTTGATTTCGGCTTCTTTGATTTTTTCCTCTTTTAACTGCTCAACCTCGGTACGCATTGCGTTGCGCTGCTGGTCAGCGTATTTTTTAATGGCCTTAAGAAAGTTATCCGTTTTTGCGGTTTTGTTCATATATATAACCTCTTTAGCAAATCAATTAGCGATAATCAGAGCTTAACTCCGATAGCGTCCTGAACGTATTTTGTAATACTGTCTTTTGTTCTTCCGTTGCCGTGACGGTCGGGAATTTCAACAATAAGCGGCTGCTTTCGGTTTAATTTAAGCTCATATACAAGGTCCGGACAGAGAGAAACAAGGTGCTCCGTCATTAAAATAACGGCAATATCCTCTCTGTTCATTGCGTTTGTAAGCTCACGGCGTACGTCCTCTTTTTCGTGAACAACAACGCCTTCTATGCCTGCAAAACGCATTCCCATTTTTGTATCAACATTATCACTTATAAGAAAAAATTTCATAATGTATCAATCCTTTATGAAATACAGTGTTTCGTAACTTATCTTGCAAAGATAAGAAGGATAGAAACGAGCATACCGTAAATAGCAATACCTTCGCCGAGTACAACAAAGATGATAGCCTTACCGAATGCCTTAGGATCCTCACTTGTAGCGCCGATTGCGGCAGGAGCAGCGTTGCCTACGGCAATACCGCCGCCGATACATGAAAGACCTGTTGCAAGAGCAGCGCCGATATATGCAAGACCGTCAGCCATACCGCTTGATGCGGCAGCAGCTGCATCGCCTGTTGCAGCGCTTGCAACCATCGGGCAGATCATACAGAAAGCAAATACAGCGGCAAATGAGAAAATCTGAGTTAATACGGTTTTCTTTTTGTTTTTGCCTTTTTCAAATGCCTTAACTGCAAGAATTGCAGATGCCATAAGAAATACTACGGGTACAGCTAACATAATTAAATTGAATAACATAATCTTTACCTCCAAAAATTAATCAATATTTAATCTTACAGGCTCATAAGGTCTGCCTTCGCCCGAGTAGAAACGACTGAACATTTCGTAATATTCAAGACGAAGCACCTGAATTGCAACAAGCAAAGCCTCAAGAACCATAACAAACACATTTCCGAATACAACAACAGGCCAGTATGCAATAGGACCTGCTGTTTCTGCAAGTACAAAGACAACCATCATCATACCTGCGTGAACAAGTACAAATGCGCCTACTCTTAAGAAGCTGACGGTGTTGGTAACGTATTCAAGCAAAAATTCGATTGACTCAATCAAATGCTCCATAATATATCCGCCCCAGCTTTCGGGCTTCCAGTCTTGTTCACCCGTAATCAGCAACCCGAGCGGTTCGCCGAAGAAGATAAGCAGATAGGGAACAACAATCAATCCGATAATATACGGAAGAGTTAATACATTAATCCCAAGTGCAAGCTGTCCTGTAACACCGAAAACAACAGCGCCATAGAATATTATGCCTGCGACACCGCTTGAACCAAACAGCGCTTTGCCTATGTCGCCTTGCTTTATGGAGCTGTAAACGTTCAGGCACATTGCAACAATTACAAGCATTATGCCAATGCCGACGGCTGAAAGCAGTATCATAATGATTGACTGCGACTGCATAACGTTAATCGGTTTTTCATCAAGTCCGAACAGTGCCTTGTACAGCGGATTGAGCGCGTCTTCAAATCCGAAGAAGCTGCCAAATACAGTGCCGAAAAATGCTGATGAAATTCCGCAGGGGAATAGGATTTTGCCAATCTTCATCTTTTTCAGCTTCCACATAAATAAACCTACTATGGACACGCAAATTCCCTGTCCGAGGTCGGCAAACATTATGCCGAATATGATTATATATGTGATTGCAATAAACAGCGTCGGGTCAATTTCGTTGTATTTGGGAACACCGTACATTTCTGTGTAAAACTCAAACGGCTTTGCAAGGAAGCAGTTTTTGAGTTTAACCGGCGGAGATTTTTCAATCTCTTTTTTAGCATCTGTAAATTCTATGCTTACACTGCTGATTTTTTTCAGTCTGCGTTTAAGCGGCTTTGCAAATTCCGTAGGAACCCAGCCTACTATGATAAAGCTTCTGTTATATTGCAGTGCCTTTGTGCGTATTCTGGCGTAAAGATAAAGCTCTTCAAGTTTTGAAAGATACCTTGTTATACGTTCGGAATGCATATCAAGATAGCTGTCAAGCCTTTTTTGTGATTGAGCAAGTTTTTCTTCAAGTTTTGGAACAAGCTCCTGAAGCTTTTGAAGATGAACCCTGGGGGTGTCGTTTACGCCTAAAACGTCACATTTTTCAAAGTAAAGTCCGGAAAAAATCCTGTCGATTTCACTGCAATTATCAACAGGGGCAAAGTAAACGCCCCAGTAATGCGATTTTTCTTCGGTGCATATTGTGAAGTCAACATACGGATTGTCCTTGTAGGCGGAAAGCTTTTCGTAGCTTTCCTTTGGAAGTCTGCCAAAACGAGTTTTAAGATACTTTAGCGTCAAAAGCTTTTCGGTTTCAACACCGAGTCCGACAAAATGCTTTGTGTCATTAAGGCTTTCTTTTGCTTCAAGCAGTTGTTCGGCTATAAACTCCCTGTCATCTACGAGAGCGTTAATTTCTTTTGCGGTGTTATTTGCAAAAATTTCCATTTCCTTAAAGCTTGGGTTAAAGTCGCTTACGTCAACCAAAGGGAACTTGCGCTTTGCAAGTCCTATTGACGCTTTAAGGTCAGTCAGCGGTTCAGCGTAGATGTTTTTTGTTTGCAGGTGTGTAAAATTCTTTGTGTCGCTGTAAAAAGCAGGAACATCGTCGGGATGGAACACACCCGATTCACCAAGAACCGATATAACGTCGTCAATGTCGTCAATAACACCGATGACGTTTACGGCCTGCATGGTTGATACAGCCAAGTTAAAATCACCTCTTTATAAGAGCCAAGCTTAATCAGTAGATAAGCAATGACTGTATTAATTTAGTATCAAGATTATATCTTACTCCCTCAATCAGGCTGACTATATTCATCAACTCAATTTCGGAAATAAACATATAAGAAAGCATAACTACAGACGGGTTGTTGGAAAAATGCATATTTTTTCTTGCCAGTCTGTACTTAACTCTCGGACTTATGTCGCTTGCATAAACATAGCCGATTTTGTCAATCAGCTTGCCGTTGTGCGTTGATTGCATAATTGAAAATACCTCTGCCGAGGATTCCGCTCTGCACATCATATCAATTGCCTTGGGACTAATGTCGCAGTAATTGAGAAGGAGGTTTGATTTGATAGCGTCGGGGGAGAGATTGTAATACTTTTTCAGTCTTAAAATCCTTGAAAAAATATTATAATCGTTTATGGTAAGAAAGAACGAAGTAAGCTCCTGCCTTTCGTTGCCTTTTGTATTTTTCTTTATTATGTTAAGCAAATTAGAAAAAACAAAATCATAAAGCTCGTTTTCAATCTCAGAAATACGAAGCCGTCCTTTTTCGTCAGGCGAAAAGTTTTTGAGTATTTCATAAAACGAAGAGTTTGAAAGTACCTTTAAAAACTCTTCATAATTTTTTGCATTTGCAAGCCTGTCAATATCAATTTCCGTGTGCTTAGAAAAGTATGCAGGAAACTGATAGATAAATTTTTCGGTTGAATTGGAGTTTAGCAAAATTAAAAATCTTATAATCTGCTCAACCTCAACTGTTTCAATGACATACTTTGAAAATCCCACGCTTACGCTTGATTCATATCTACAAAGCGAACTGAATTCGTGAAAAAGATTCTGCCTCAGCATTGCTTCAAGCCGTCCTCTGTGGACATCTCTTTCATTAATGTCACGAAGTGCCGCCGAATAGTGTGTATTTGATTTTAAATATGACATAACCTCTGCAACATTCTGGCAGGCAAGCAAACTGGTATAGTCTTTTTCGGTAAGCTTTTTTCCGAATTTTGCCCTTGCTTTTGTCAGAACGGCGAAAGAAGTGTTTGACATAATTTGCACACACCTCCCGATGAGAATTGATTTTTAATTATTCAAGCGTGCGGCTTACTATTGCGTCAACCCACTTGTCGCAGTTTTGCTCGTAGTCAGACTGCAGCTTGATATGTGCCGATTTCTGTTTGTTCTGAATTTCCTCCCAAAGCTTTTCGGCTTTCTTTTCCTCCAAAGCATCGTTGCGCTTAACGGTTTGGGCGGCGTCCTTCATATAGCTGTCGTAGATTTTCTGAGTTTCCTCATCAATCTTTTTTGAAAGCTCTTCCTTTTCTTTAAGGGCGTTTTCTTCCATTGCCTTGGCTTCGTTGTCAGCGTCAACAATCTTTTTAATCATATTTTCCAAACATTAACACCTCCGAAAAAAGTTGTTAGTTTTTAAGTGCCTGCAGGGGTGCGGGGATTCTTCCTCCTCGTTTAATAAATACCTCGGGCGAGCCTTGTCTTACAGGCATTACGGGACCTCTGCCGAGAAGTCCGCCGAAGTTGAGTTCATCACCGGCTTTCTTTCCAACGGCAGGAATCAGTCTGACTGCCGTTGTTTTGGTGTTAACCATTCCGATAGCAGCTTCATCGGCAATAATTGCCGAAATAACCTCTGGAGTAATATCTCCCGGCACAACAATCATATCAAGACCTACAGAGCAAACAGCGGTCATTGATTCAAGCTTTGTAATGTCAAGACAGCCGCTTTTTGCAGCGTCAATCATACCTGCGTCCTCTGTAACGGGAATGAAAGCGCCGCTTAGGCCTCCTACGTGAGAAGAAGCCATAACGCCGCCTTTTTTAACAGCGTCGTTCAGCAGAGCAAGAGCAGCGGTTGTACCGTGACAGCCGCAAACCTCAAGTCCCATTTCTTCAAGAATATGTGCAACACTGTCGCCGACTGCGGGAGTCGGTGCAAGTGAAAGGTCAACAATACCAAATGGTACGCAGAGTCTTTTGCTTGCTTCCTGAGCAACAAGCTGACCCATACGTGTAATTTTAAATGCGGTTTTCTTTACCATATCAGCAATTTCCGTAATGTTTTTGCCTGCGCCGCCTTTTGCAAGTGCAGCTCTTACAACGCCCGGACCCGATACGCCAACGTTGATTACGGTGTCTGCTTCGCCTACTCCGTGGAATGCACCTGCCATAAACGGGTTATCCTCAGGTGCATTGCAGAATACAACGAGCTTTGCTGCGCCGATACAGTTCCTGTCGGCTGTAACTTCAGCTGTCTGCTTAACGATTTTACCCATCATCTTTACTGCGTCCATATTAATGCCGGCTTTTGTTGAGCCGATGTTTACAGACGAGCAGACAAAGTCGGTTTCGCTTAATGCCTGCGGAATGCTCTCAATAAGCGCATAGTCGCCGCTTGCAAAGCCCTTCTGAACAAGCGCCGAATAACCGCCTACAAAATTTACGCCGAGCTCTTTAGCCGCTTTGTCAAGTGTGTGTGCAAACTTAACTACCTTTTTGCTTTGGCACGGAGCAGCTACCATGCCGATGGGAGTAACGGAGATTCTCTTGTGTATAATCGGGATACCGTATTCCTTTTGAATATCCTCGCCTGTTTTTACAAGGTCCTTTGCCGAACGGCAGATTTTGTCATAAACCTTTGTGCAGGCTTTGTCAATATCCTCGTCAATGCAGTCAAGAAGCGAAATACCCATAGTAATTGTTCTTACGTCAAGGTTTTCGTTGTCTATCATATTTATTGTTTCAAGTATGTCCTTAGTTTCTAACATTTTTATAAACTATCCTTTCAGTCCGCTTTTAAATCTTATGCATACTGTTGAAGATATCTTCGTGCATAACGTGGATTTTGGTGCCTGTAGCTTCCCCAACCTTATCAAGGCTTTCTTTCAGCTGCTCAAACCCGATATTCGATTTGTCAATTTCAACAAGCATAACCATTGCAAACATATCCTGAAGAACGCTCTGTGTAACTTCAACAATGTTCACGTCTGCTTGTGCGCAGGCGTCGGAAACCTTTGCCAGAATACCAACTGTGTCTTTGCCGATAACTGTAATGATCGCTTTCATAAAATAACCTCCTGATTATGCAGGATTAATGCGTTAAACTTGCATAATTTCGCAAAATCCTTTTAATAATTATATATAAGTATATATCAACTCATTGTTGATTATTATATACTCATTTTTGACTAATGTAAAGGCTAATCTTGCATAAATTTAATTGTTATGCTATTATTTTTTTAGGAGGTATCGGATTTATGAAACTGTGTGATATGCATATGCATTCGAGTAATTCGTTTGACGCTGAAAACTCTGTAAATGAAATGTGTGAAAGCGCCATAAAAAGCGGTTTGTATGCGATTGCAATAACCGACCACTGCGAAGCGCCGGTGATAAAGTATGGGGAAAACTGCGAATACGGAAATTTTGACAGACTCATTCCAAAGTCGATTTCCGAAACTTTGTCAGCAAAGCAAAAATACGCCGATAAAATTAAGATACTGTGCGGAATAGAGCTTGGAGAACCAATGCACGATATGGAATGTACAAAAAGGGCGTTAGACTACGGAGCAAGCGACTTTACGCTTGCGTCGGTACACAATCTCAGAGATATGGAGGATTTCTATTATTTCGACTGGACAAAGGCAGATATTAATAAGATTTTGAAGCTGTACTTTGCCGAACTTGCAGAAACGGCTCAGTTTAAATATTTTGACAGCCTTGCACATATGACATATCCGTTAAGGTATATTAAGGAAAAAACAAGCAAAATTCCCGACCTTTCAGTATTTTGTGATGATATTGACAATATATTTAAAATTCTTATTAGCAATAATAAAGCGCTTGAAATTAACGTTTCGGGCTTGTTTAAAGATTTAAAAACAACCCTGCCCGACGAAACGCTTGTAAGACGCTTCAGAGAACTCGGAGGAAAATATATAACGCTCGGGACTGACTCTCACAGTGTTGATTTTGTCGGAAAAGGCATAAAAGAGGGAATAGAGGTAGCCAAAAGTGCAGGCTTCACTCATTATACTATTTATGAAAATCATCAGCCGACACAGATTGCGATTGAATAATATTGAGGTTTTGCAATAATTATGAAAAATAAAACGAGGCTTTCGGTACTCCGAAGCCTCGTTGCTTTTTGTAAAATAAATATTAATTTGTAATTATAAAGTCTTTGCGATTTCTTTTATATATTCTCTAAGCTGGGTTTTCGTTTCGGGGTGTTCAAGTCCTACCTCAATCTGTGCCTGCAAAATTCCAAACTTGTTGCCCATATCGTAACGCTTGCCCTCAAATTCAACTGCTGTCATTCCCTTTGTAACTGCAATTTCACGCATTGCGTCAGTAAGCTGAATTTCGCCGCCTGCACCCGGTTTAGTACGTTCGAGAATTTCAAATATCTCAGCAGGCAGTACGCACCTGTCAAGAATCGAGTACAGCGAAAGTACTTCGTCTTTAGTCTGCGGCTTTTCTTTCATATCTGTACATTTAAATACGTTATCGTGCAGGTTTTCAACCTTCAACGAGCCGTATTTGTGAATATCCTGTTCGGGCACAAGCTTTACGCCCACAACACCATCGCCATACTCGCCGTAGCAGTCGATAAGCTGCTTAATTGCGGGAGTTTTGCTGACGATAACTCCGTCGCCGTACATAACTGCAAAAGGTTCGTTTCCGACAAATGACTTTGCTTTAAGTACAGCGTGGCCAAGACCCTTCATCTCTTTTTGTCTTATAAATGTTATGTTTGCAAGATTTGAAATTTCTCTTACAGTTTCGAGAAATTCTGTTTTACCGCTTTTTTCAAGCTGTGCTTCAAGCTCGGGTGAAGCGTCAAAATGATCCTCAATCAGACCCTTGCCTCTGTTGGTGATAATAAGAATATCTGTGACTCCGGCGGCAACAGCTTCTTCAACAATGTATTGAATTGTTGGTTTGTCAACAATGGGGAACATTTCCTTAGGCATATTTTTTGTAGCAGGAAGTACTCTTGTACCTAAACCTGCCGCAGGAATAACTGCTTTGGTAATTTTCATTTCAGTCCTCCGAAAAATAAAAATGATAAATTTTAAAAATTGGCTAGAAGCGGAATGTAAGAGATAATAATGAACGCAGCTTCAAAGGATATTGCAAGCGCAAGATTAACTCCTCCGCAGTTTTCAAGCTCCTTGTTGATATTAGTTGAGTCAACTTTGGTCTTGATAAGATTAATTTTCTTTGTACAGTGCTTGTAATATGCTCGGTTTGCCGTAAAACCGCAGACAAACATAATAATTCCCTTTAAAAGACTTAATAAATACGGCGAATACATAAAGAGAATTTCATTCATAGAAAAATCCGACGAAATTGAGAAAGAATAAAACATCTGTGCGCCGTTTTGCATATTCAGAAGTCTGCTTATAAGCTCCTGATATTCAGGCATAAGCTGAATAAATGCTTCACCGACAGTAAGTCCGATTACTAGCAGGGTAAGTATAACTCCTATAGCAATCATTTTTCTGTAAAGGAAATATACTCCCGAGAACAGAAAAGCCGCAAAGTTAAAGCGGGAGCTTCCGAATTTTTTGATTCGGTTAAATACAATCATAAAATACGGTGTGTTTTTGCCAACAAATTTTGACATCTCACCGGCAGTTACATTGTCTGCAATCGGCTCTTCACTGTTAATTCCTGCCATTGGGTCAAACGGAGCTCCTGTTGTGCCAAAACCGAATGGGGGAACGCCCTGATTAAAAGGCTGACTGTTGTTGCCGTTGCTAGTATTTTGTGTATTTTGATAGTTTTGATTTCTATCCTGTTCATTAAGAGGAAAACCGCATTTCAGACAGTAAAATGTGGATTTTTCGTTCTCAAAACCGCATTTTTTACAGGTTATTGTATTGCCGTCATTTTTTTCAGAATCATTATTATTTTCGCTGTATGTTTCTTCAAAGGAAAAATCCTCTGAATGTTTGTCCGCATAAAAGCAATGTTCGTTTTTTTCATAACATTCACGGTGGTGAGGTGCGCCGCATTCGGGACACACAACAATATCGTCGCCGCTTTTGAATTGCTCATTGCATACGGGGCATTTGTATTGAGTAAATTCCATAATTTCCTCCGTATATTATTTCTATCTAATTATAACAAATAAAAACTATAAATGCAACAACAATAATTTATTAAAAATACAAGTTTACTTTTATACATAAATTTGGTATAATAATAAATTGTGAAAAGATAATGTAATATGAAAATATATATCAAAGAAAGGTATGTGTTTATGGTACAGTTTGAAGAATTGCTGCTCGGACTTCAGGCGTTAAAGCCTGAAATTGACGATTTGTCCGACGCCCTCGGAATGAAAGGAATGCTGTCCGAAATTCAGCAGCTTGAGCTAAAAGCTACCGAACCCGGATTCTGGGATGACGTTGAAAAGTCGCAGAAGGTTTTGCAGAGAACGGGTGCGCTGAAAGGCAAGGTAGAAGCATACGAGGGTCTTGTTGCAAAATACGAGGACACAGCTGCATTGATTGAGCTTGCTAATGAAGAGGAAGACTTGTCGCTTCTTGAAGAAGCTGAAAGCGAGGTTAACGCTGTAAAGGAAAACCTCGAAAAACAAAGACTGCAAACCTTGCTTACAGGCGAGTACGATAAAAATAACGCAATTCTCACCTTTCACGCAGGTTCAGGCGGAACCGAAGCACAGGACTGGGCGGAAATGCTCTACAGAATGTATTCACGCTGGGCAGATGCTCACGGATTTAAGGTTAAAGAAGTCGATTACCTTGACGGCGACGAAGCCGGACTTAAAAGCGCAGTTTTGCTTATCGAGGGCGAGAACGCATACGGTTATCTCAAAGGTGAAGCAGGCGTTCACCGCCTTGTGCGAGTATCTCCGTTTGACTCGGCCGGCAGACGTCACACGAGCTTTTCTTCATTAGAGGTTATGCCCGAAATGGATGATGATATTCAGGTAAACATTGCACCGGAGGATATAAAAATGGACGTTTATCGTGCAAGCGGTGCAGGCGGACAGAAGGTTAACAAAACCTCATCTGCCGTTCGTCTTACTCATATTCCGACAGGTATTGTAGTAGCAAGTCAGGTTGAGCGAAGCCAGTATCAGAACCGTGATGTTGCTATGAAAATGCTTGTCTCAAAGCTCGTTGAAATCAAAGAGCGTGAGCACCTTGAAAAAATTGAAGATATCAAGGGCGTTCAGAAAGAAATCACTTGGGGTTCTCAGATAAGAAGCTACGTGTTTATGCCGTATACGATGGTAAAGGACCACAGAACAAGCTTTGAAACAGGTAACATTCAGGGCGTTATGGACGGCGACCTTGACGGATTTATCAATGCATACTTAAAATGTGCAAGCCTTGGAACTTTGCAAAAGTAATAAACAAGCATTGTGACAATTTACATTGTTTGTTTTTTATAGAGTGTTCATATTGCCGCGGCAGTAAAAAGCAGCGGCTGAATTGCTTAAACTTTATCAGCCCACGATAAGGTGGAAGATTTTGATGGAAAAAGTGGGCGGAAAGGCTATGGGATTATTATATGAAATATTTTGTAATGCTTTGTGACGGAATGGCTGACGAGCCGCTTGAGGCGCTTGGGGGCAAAACTCCCATGGAAAAGGCTGCAAAGCCTTGTATGGACAGCTTTGCTGAAAAAGGTGAAGTAGGAATGGTAAAGACTGTTGCAGAAGGGTTAAAGCCCGGAAGCGACGTTGCTAACCTTTCCGTTTTAGGATATGAGCCGGCAATCTACTACAGCGGACGTTCTCCGCTTGAAGCCGCAAGTATCGGAATTGATTTAAAGGATACTGACGTTACTTTAAGATGTAACCTTGTAACACTTTCCGATGAGGAAAATTATGAGGATAAAACTATGATTGACTACTGCGGCGGTGATATTTCAACGCAGGAGGCAAAAATTTTAATTGATTATATTGAGGAAAAGCTCGGCAATGAAACTTTCAAGTTCTATTCTGGTGTTTCGTACCGTCATTGTCTTGTCTGGAACAACGGAAATCCTAATCCCGGTGAGCTTACTCCTCCTCACGATATCTCAAACCGTGTTATTACCGAGTACATTCCCAAGGGTGATGATACTGCAAAGCTTTATGAGCTTATGAAGAAGAGCTATGATTTGCTCAAGGATCATCCCGTTAATAAACAGAGAGTTGCACAGGGCAAGCGTCCTGCAAACTCAATCTGGCTTTGGGGTGAGGGTACAAAGCCTCAGCTTGACAGCTTCTTCGGTAAGTTCGGCAAAAAGGGCAGTATGATTTCGGCAGTTGACCTTTTAAAGGGCATTGCAATCTGCGCAGGAATGAAAAGCGTTGACGTTGATGGGGCAACAGGATATATCGACACTAACTTTGACGGCAAGTGTAAAGCTGCAATTGAAGAGTTTAAAAACGGTGCAGACTTTGTTTACGTTCACGTTGAAGCTCCCGACGAGTGCGGTCACAGAGGAGAAACGGAAAACAAGGTAAAGGCGATTGAACTTATTGACAAGCACATCCTTGCACCCGTAACAGAGTTTTTGAAGGACTACGATGATTTTGCAGTTCTTGTTTGTCCCGACCATCCCACACCGCTTTCAATTCGTACACACAGTTCAAACCCTGTTCCGTATCTCATTTACGACAGCAAAAATGAAATTAACAGCGGCGTTAAGAGTTTTTGTGAAAAGGAAGCAAAGCAGACGGGCAATTACATAGAAAAAGGCTTTACAATGATGGACTATTTCCTGTCAAAATAATCGGTCATAATTAATTAAATACAACTAAATATTGTTATTATCTCGGCTCCCCTTTCGAGGGGAGCTGTTATTTTTGCCTGCAAAGCTGTGAACTCAACGGATTTTTCTGTGAGGTCATATTTTTATGCTTGTCAACATAGTATTAATTACAATTACTTTTGGAGGAATTTAAAATGACAAGCATTCAGGAAAAGGGACGTTTTGCCCAGGCTGTAAAATGTCTGTGTCCGTCAATCAGTAAAAGATTGTATGCATTATGCGAACGGTTTGAAAATTCTGCACTGGAAATAAGACTGCGAATTAACCGACCGCTTTGCATAGTTTGCACAGACAAAACATATTACATAACCTCAAATTCAGGGCTGACAAGCACCCCGATAGACGGCTCAATGTATAACGTGACGCGAGCTGACATTGCAGATACCTTTCAGAATATCTGTAATTATTCCGTCTATACAAGGCAAAACGAAATTATAAACGGTTTTGTTACAATGTTCGGCGGTCATCGTGCAGGAATATGCGGTACGGCTGTTGTAAATAACGGCAAAATTGTAAATATCCGTGACATTTCCTCAATCAATATTCGTATTGCAAGAGAGCATAGGGGTTGTGCAAAACAGCTTGTGGAAAGGCTGGGTAATTTGCGAGGCGGCGTTTTAATTTGCGGTGCGCCCTGTTCGGGAAAAACAACTGTTCTGCGTGATATGGCGCGTATATTTTCAACGCAGCGCGGAAAAAATGTTTCGCTTATTGACGAAAGAGGAGAACTTGCAGGCGCTGTTTCGGGTGTGTTCAGAAATGACATAGGTATGTGCGACGTGTACGATTCCTACAAAAAGAGCGAAGCTATGATGCAGGCAGTGCGCAGTATGGCGCCCGATATTATAATCTGCGACGAAATTGGAGCAGCAGATGATATTGAAGCCATTGAACATACGGTAAACAGCGGAGTAATTGTGATTGCAACCGCCCATGCCGCTAACGAATACGAACTTAAACGCAAGGAAAATATACGCAGAATTTTCAAAACAGGGGCATTTTCAAAGATCGTTTTTCTGTCCGATAAAATAACTCCGGGAAAGATTGTAAAAATATCCGAAGCAGGTGACGTATTTGGCACTTAAAATTCTGGGCGGATTTTTGCTCGTACTATCTGGGTTTTCGACAGGGTGGTTTTGCTCAAAAAAGCTGTCGCTGAGAAAAGATTTCTTTAAAAGAATTATAAATTTTGTGTCTAACCTGTCAACTCAGCTTCGTTACAGTACGTCGGACATTTTTACGCTTGTGTCGCTTGCGGCAAGTACATCGGGACTTGAATTGTTTGAATTAAATTACGAAAACAACACTGCGTTTTATACGGTATGGTGTGAAAGGGTAAGCCAAATTCCCGCTAAATTCGGACTTAAAAACTGCGACAAAGAGCTTTTGCTTGAATTCGGTGAACAGCTTGGCAAAACAGACGTTGACGGACAGCTAAAACACCTTGAACTCTATGATTCGCTGTTTAAAAAACAGTTTACGGATGCGGAAAGCGAGATAAACAAAAAATCAAAACTATATAAAACGATGGGCTTTTTTGTCGGTATGGCAGCGGCTCTAATGATAATATAAGAGGTAAAAATGGACGTTGAGCTTATTTTCAAAATTGCGGCAGTCGGAATAATCGTTGCGGTGCTTACTCAGCTTTTAATACGCAGCGGACGTGAGGAACAGGCAATGCTTACTTCACTTGCAGGGCTTATTGTGGTGCTTACACTTATAATAACCCAGATAAGCTCGCTGTTTACAACAATAAAACAGCTTTTTGGATTTTAAATGAATATACTTTCAGTTTGTGTGCTTGCCGTAGTTACCGTAATAATTATGGTGATGCTAAAGCCGAAAAACGGCGAAATTGCTCTTATGCTCGGACTTGCCTGTTCGGTACTCATTTTACTTTCGGTATTATCGCAGGTTTCAAGCGTTATAGATACGCTGAACAGCATTATAGCCGTCTCGCAAATCAGTACAAGCTATGTTGTGATTTTGCTTAAGGTAATCGGAATCTGCCTTGTAACGGAATTCGCGGTAAACACCTGTAAAGACGCAGGAAGTCAGTCGCTTGCAAACAACGTGTCGCTGGCAGGAAAAATTATGGTGACAATAACCGCATTACCGCTTTATTCTGATATTTTAAACACAGTTCTGTCGCTTGTTTCGTAATTAAAACCATCCTCATTAACGGAGGCAATGACGTGAAAAAATTTTTAATAGTAACAATAACCGCTGTTGTGTTCATCTGTATGTCGGTTTTCCCTGTATCAGCAGAGGAAGATTCAGCGCTTTATGACCTTTCGGGAGTGTATAACAGTCTGTCGGATGACGCAAAGCAGAGCCTTGAAAATATTGGCGCAGGAAGCGTTGATCCAAACAGCCTTTCACAAATTTCATTTTCATCAATAATAAGTGAAATTGCAAATACGGCATCACAAAATGTTTCTTCACCGCTTAAAGGTCTTGTTAATATTTCTGCACTGTTACTGCTTTGCTCAATTCTCACCGCATACAAGAGTTCTCTTTCAAATGATATTTCAAATACCATCAACATCGTTTCAACACTCTGTATAACCTGTGCGGTTGTAATGCCTGCAATAAACGTAATCAAAAGTACGGCAGGTGTAATTGAAATTGCTTCAAATATAATGCTTGCTTATCTGCCCGTTATGTTTACAATTATGGCGTCGTCGGGGCAGGCTGTAAGCGGAGCAAGCTACTACTCTATGATGATTGTGGCAGGCGAGGGAGTGGGTCAGCTCTCGTCAAAAATTATCGTTCCTCTGCTCAATATGTTTCTTGGAATCAGTGTGACTTCAAGTGTGTCGCCCGATATAAATCTTACAGGTTTTGTAAACTTGATTTCAAAGACCGTAAAATGGCTTTTAAGTTTTGCAATGATGATTTTCTCTGCACTTCTGTCATTTAAACAAATCATCACCACCTCTCTTGACGATGTAACCTCACGAGCAGTAAGATTTTCGCTCAGTTCATTTATTCCGATTGTCGGTTCTGCATTGTCGGACGCTTACAAAACTGTTCAGGGCAGTATAAGTTTGCTTAAATCAGGTGTGGGAGTGTTCGTAATAATCTCAATCGCAGTGGTGTTTCTGCCCGTAATTTTGCAGAGCTTTATGTGGATTTTAACGCTGTGGCTCGGCAAATCTACAGCAGAGGTGTTAAATCTTGTGCAATGCTCAAAGCTCCTTGAAAGCGTATCAACCGTATTTTCAACCTTGCTTGCAATTATCCTCTGTATTATGGCTGTTTACATAATCTCAACGGCGATAATCCTTATAACAGGCGGTGGAGCGGGATGAACGAAATACTGGCAGTGACCTCGGCAATTTGTGCTTCGGCTCTGATTTGTACGCTTGTTTCAAATTTTGTCACCGACGGCGGTACAAAAAAGATTATCAGCCTTGTCCTCGGTGCATTTATAATCTGCTCAATGGTTGTACCGATTAAGAGTGCAGTAAACGGCTTTAATAAAGAAATTTCAGAAACCCAAATTCCCGACGCATCTGTTTCAACAGACGATGAGGCATACGGCAGAGAAATTTTAAAGCAGACAAGAAAAAATCTTGAGTCAGTGCTCAGAGATTTATTGCTTCAAAATGGAGTCGAAATCAACTCCTGCGAAATTATTTTAGCCGTAACCGATGATAATAGCATAATCATCTCGTCAGTCAGCATATATATATACAAAGAGTACACGCAGTATACTGACTTGATAAGTGAAATAACTTTTCAGAATTTTTCGGTACAGCCGAATATAATAACGGAGTGAAAAATGGACGAAAGCAAAACGGTCGGACACGTTAAAAAGCTGTTTAACAGCGACAAAATGCGAAGAATAATCATAATAGCAGGAATAGCGGGGATTGCCCTGATTTTCCTTTCAAACTACATAGATATAGGAAATTCGTCAGATAAAAAACGAGAGGAGGAATTTTCTGTAACAACCTACAGTACGCAGATTGAAAATGACCTTCAATCAGTAATATCACACATTGAAGGTGCCGGGAAAACAGAGGTACTGCTTACAATGGAAAACAGCGTTGAGTATGTTTACCTTGATGACAGTACAACAAAAACAAAGGAAATCGAGCCTGTTATTCGAGGAGTGCTCGTTGTTTGTGAAGGCGGTGACTCGCCTGTCGTAGTTGAGCGGATAACCGATGCAGTTACAAAATCGCTTGACATATCGGCGGCAAAAGTATGTATTACAAAATTATCAGAATAAAGGTCGGTAGTATTATGAAATTTCAAAAAAAATATATTGTTCTTGCTTCTCTTGTACTGGCGCTTGGAACGGCTGTTTATGTAAACTGGCAATTTGCAGGTGCAAAGGCAAATACAACCTCAAAGGAGCTTGGCGCGGCTTCGTATGTAAATGCAACGGTGTCCGACAGCACATCTGACGAAACTGTGCAGACCTCGGCGCTGTCTAAGGAGCAGAAAAACTATTTTGCAACTGAGCGTACAAAACGTCAGGCAACACAGGATAAGGTGATTGATGAGGCAAACGAAACGCTTAATCTTGAAAATGTAAGCGAAGGCGAAATGACAGAAGCTCAGAAAAGTGTTGAAAAGCTTTTGAAAACCTTCACCATTCAGGATAGTGTTGAAAGTATAATCAAGGCAAAGGGTTTTTCTGAATGTCTTTGCTATATAAGTGACGAGGGAGTTACGGTTATTGTGCCGGATTCTGAGCTTAACGATACATCAGCACTTGTAATTGACGATGCGGTAACATCACATTATGATGTTAGTTATGAAGATATTTCAATAGTCGGAGTGTAATCAATTTACAAACAGAACAGGCAGCTTAAAAGTGAAATGCTTTTAAACTGCCTGTTTTGAGTTTTAATTCAGACTGTGTTTGTAACACAATAAAATAAAAAACATAAACTGGTATTGGCTTTTATTTTATTGATTACGGAGGCAAAAATGAATACGACAAATTATGTTATAAAATCTTTGGAACTGCATCTGTTTTTCGGAAGAATAATGAAAGAACATTCGTTTTTTCTGAAAGCAGGCTTTACTCCTGCGGCATCGTCATTTTCAAACAAAGCAGAGTATTTTATGAAAGAATTTGAAAAGCTTCTTTGTCAGGCTGTAACGCTTGCAAACGGAGTAGTCAGAACTAACGTGTTGAATTCGGGTGAAATTGTCACCGAATTTACTGCCAAGGCTGAAAAACAGACAGAGCATTTTACGGGAATACCGATAAATAAGCTTCTTACCCAAAGAGAATTGCAGCTTATAAGCGGAGAAAGTACCTGTCATGTTAGTCCGGAAAGCTGGTCACAGGTTTGTCGGCTCAACAGAACAGTGCTAAAATTGCTTAACGGATTGATTTCATTTAAAGAAAACGTATTGCACAACGTGCTGAACTGTGAGATTTTTACTGCAAATTACCCATTGCTTATTGAACATATTATCCGTGAAGCAAGGCTGTACAGAGAATATGTTTCTGTCCTTGAAAGGGACGGGGATATAGCCGACGAATCAATAAAAAACACAGAATGCTTCTGGAACAGAATAATGATGGAACACGCAATGTTTATACGAGGACTGCTTGACCCGACAGAAGCAGAGCTTATGAATACTGCCGACAGCTTTGCAAAGGAGTATGGCACGCTGCTCGAAAACTGCAAAAATGTGCAGAACAAAATGATGAAATCTGAGTCGCTTGAAGAAACGCTGAAATTCAAAGAGTTCAAAAAAGCAGGCGTTGAGGGAATAACAGGCTGTAAAATCCGCTCACTCATTCTTCCGCTTCTTGCAGATCACGTTTTAAGAGAGGCCAACCACTATATACGTTTATTAAAGTGCTGATAAAACCGTACTTTTTAGTCATAAAATTACTTTAGCTTTCAGATTTTACCAAAATCTTTTTTGTTAGAATATCAAAAAATTTTTTCAACAAAACAGCCAATATGCAGAAAATGTTTATTAATAAAAGTTGAAAACATTTTTGCATTGTGTTAAAATAGCAGTAATAACCTTGAAAGGGTGTTTATGTTGAAAAAATGCGATTATTGCGCTAAAGAAATTTCTTACTTTGAGCAGTACTGCAGTACGGAGTGTCATGCGCTGACAAATAAGTTTTACGAAACAAGAGAAAAATTTGAAAAATTGTTTTCAATTATAAATATGATTTGCGTTTTTGGAATACCTGTCGGAATATTCTTGTTCCCGTTTGCAAAGGTTCCGGGAACTGTTGTTGCTTCCATAAGCTGTTTCATACTCGGAATTATGCTTATTTTGCTTCCGTTTCCGACGGACAATATGATTTCAAAATTCAAACTGCAAAAAGCTGTAAAAATCACGCGTATAATCGGTCTTTGTGTTATTGTACTCGGTCTTCTGATTTGCGGATTTTTATTTTTCTTTCTTTTAAGTGAATAATTTAAATTAATGCGTCAACACTATTATCAGCATTATTAAAGGAGGACTTTGAATGCTTGATAAAATAGCGTTGACGCTTCTTGTAATAGGCGGTCTTAATTGGGGCTGCGTCGGTATCTTCCGTTTTGACATCGTTGCGTGGCTTTTCGGAGGACAAGTGGGAATCGTCAGCAGAATTATCTATATTCTTGTCGGTCTTGCTGCAATATGGTGTATTTCGTTGCTTTTCAGAGATTCAAGAAACACCGTAATGGAAGACTCGGCTTCAATAAGAGATTAGTTGTAAACGATAAAAGGGTTGGTCAATTGACCAACCCTTAAAAATTACATATTAAAAAGATTAAAGTGTTTCAACAATTGCCTTTGTGTCTCTTGCAATTACCATTTCTTCATCGGTTGCTATAAGCTCAACTCTGACTTTTGAATCGGGAGCCGACAAAGTGCCTGTAACGCCTCTCATAGCCTTAGCGTTGAATTCCTTGTCAAGTTTTACGCCTAAGCAAGCCAAGTAGTCGCAAACCTTTTCACGAAGCTGAGGCTGATTTTCACCAAGACCTGCCGTGAATACAATTCCGTCGCAACCGCCAAGGGCAACATAGTAGCTGCCGATATACTGCGCAATCTGATAGTAAAGCATCTCGTGAGCAAGGTGAGCTCTGAGATTGCCGTCAGCCTCTGCGGCAGAAACGTCACGGTCGTCGGATGAAACTCCCGAAACACCGAGAAGTCCCGATTCCTTATTGAGAATTGTTGAAAGCTCGTCGGGAGAGAGGTGTTCCTTTTCGGCTATGAATGTAACTACAGATGGGTCAAGTGAGCCTGAACGCGTGCCCATCATAAAACCGCCGAGAGGAGTAAGTCCCATGGTTGTGTCGATAACTTTGCCGTTTTTTACAGCTGTAATTGAAGAGCCGTTGCCTATGTGGCAGGTGATAAGCTTGAGTTCTTCCTTCTTTCTGCCCATAAGGTCAGCCATTTTATCTGTTACATAGCGGTGAGAAGTGCCGTGGAAGCCGTACTTGCGAACACCGAATTTTTCGTAATACTTATAGGGAATAGCATACATAAATGCCTTTTCCGGCATAGTCTGATGAAATGCAGTATCAAAAACAACAACCTGCGGAATCTTCGGACCGAAAACCTTAGTGCAGGCTTCAATGCCCTGTAAATTTGCAGGATTGTGAAGCGGTGCAAGAGGAGAGAGTTCTTTAATTTTGTTTATTACATCATTGTTTACAAGAACTGATTTGTCAAAAATCGAGCCGCCCTGTACAACTCTGTGACCGATAGCCGTAACCTCAGACAGGCTTTTGATTGCGCCGTATTCAGCGTCAATAAGGGTGTTTTTAACAGCTTCAAATGCCTGAGTATGATTTAGCATTTGCGTTTTACGCTCGATTTTCTTGCCGTCAGGTGCTTTAAAGCCGATAAATGCACCGTCTGTACCGATTCTTTCACAGTTGCCCTTTGCCAGCACTTTTTCGTCAGTCATATCAATAAGCTGATATTTAAGCGAAGAACTGCCTGCATTAATTACTAAAATTTTCAATTATGTTCATCCCTTCTTTTGTTGATTAGATTTAAAAAATGATATATAATACAGTATATATAATACTCCGATACTCATATCTTTTCAAGTGTTTTTACATATTTTGGCGAAATTTATGTTATCTAATACTAAAAAGAAGTTTATGAAAATTTGGCAATAAAATTTATTATTCATTTTTAGAATATTGGTCTAAAGAGGTGAAAATATGGCTGTTGCCGTTATAAGTGAGTTTAATCCGTTTCACAACGGTCACAAGTATTTGATACAAACTGTGAAAGAACTGACAAATGAACCAATTGTTGCAATTATGAGCGGCAGTTTTACGCAAAGGGGAGAGGTTGCTTTAACCGATAAATTTTCAAGGACAAAAACGGCTCTTGAAAACGGAGTTGATCTTGTGCTTGCAATGCCGACGGTTTATGCAGTTGCAAGCGCACAGCGTTTCGGCTTTTGCGGAGTGCAGATTGCAAAGTCGTTTGACTGCGTCAATTACCTCGCTTTCGGCAGTGAAAGCGGAAATGTCGAAAAATTGAAAAGTGCATTAAACGCAATTAAAAATTCTTCAGTAAATGAAATTGTTTCTGAAAAAATGAGTGGCGGTGATTATTACCCCAGAGCTTTGCAGTCGGCAGTAAGTGAGGTTTTCGGCGAAGAAACGGCAGAGGTTTTGTCATCTCCTAATAATATACTTGCAATTGAATATATGAAAAATCTTGCAAATACCGAAATAACTCCGCTTGCCGTCAAGCGTGTGGGAACTGCTCACGACAGCAAAGAAGTCTGCGGTGAATATGCCTCAGCGTCACTTGTTCGCAGTATTCTTCGTAAAGGTGAAAGTGCTGAAAAATACATTCCGTCGGTTTCACAAGAAATTACGTTTCCCGAAAATCTTGAGAGAATAATGCTTTATAAGCTAAGAACTATGAACGCAAAAGATTTCAGTTTGCTGCCTGATGTAAGTGAGGGCCTTGAAAACAGAATCATCGATGCAGTGAAAAAATATAATTCTTTAAAGGAAATATTATCGTCGGTAAAAACTAAACGCTACACCTATGCAAGACTGCGCAGGATTATGACCTGTGCTTTGCTTGATATTACCGAAGATTTGCAGCATACACCGATTAGCTATGTACGTGCTCTCGGATTTACCAAAGAGGGTGCGGCGCTGTTAAAAAGCTGTAATCTTGAAGTTGTCACTTCAGTCGCAAAAGCACTTAAAGCGGATTCGGATACAGCAAGGCTGCTTGAGAAAGATGTTCTTGCAAATGATATTGCCGCGCTTGCGTATAATAATGTAGGCAAATGCGGAAATGACTATATACAGCAGATTGTCAAAATATAATTATATATTGCTGTAAATAATTTGACAATATGGACAGTTGTTCATAAATGTCTAAATTATTTACATAAAATTGTATTTTACCTCTTGTATATTTGGTGAAAATATATTATACTATAGATGGATAAAATAATAATACTGATATTCATAATCGAAATTTTTAAAGTGAATTGTTATGAATCAGTATATCTTTCTTATGAAAAGAGGTTAATTATGGCTTTTAAACTTAATGATGAAAGACCCCCTCTTGACCAGTTTTTACAGGGGGAATCAGCTCATGCTTATGAATTTTTAGGTTCTCATTTTGTAAATTGGGACAACAGAGACGGCGTTGTATTCAGAGTATGGGCGCCGAATGCGCTTTCGGTTTCCATTGTCGGCGATTTTAACAATTGGGACAGCAATGCAAACTTTATGTACAAAATCTCTGATTCAGGTGTTTGGGAGTTGTTCATTGAGGGCGTGCAGGAATTTACCTGCTACAAATACTGCGTTGAAACCCCTTGGTCGGAGCGCGTATTAAAGACCGATCCATACGCTTTCCATTGTGAAACGAGACCCGACAACGCTTCAAGAGTGTATGAAATTGACGGCTATGAGTGGCACGATGAAAGTTGGCTTAACTTCAAAAAGGAGCATCCGCACAAAACACAGCCCATTAATGTTTATGAGATAAATGCAGGCTCATGGCGTAAATATGAGGATGGAAATGTTTTCAGCTATCGCAAGCTTGCGGACGAGCTTATTCCTTATGTTAAAAATATGGGTTATACGCACATTGAATTTATGCCGCTTACTGAGTTTCCGTTTGACGGAAGCTGGGGCTATCAGGTAACCGGTTACTTTGCCGCAACATCACGTTACGGCGAACCTAAAGATTTGATGTATTTAATTGATAGATGTCATCAGGAAGGTATCGGTGTAATTTTAGACTGGGTACCCGCTCATTTTCCAAAAGACGCTCACGGACTTGCTCGTTTTGACGGCACAGGCTGTTACGAATACGAGGATTATCGTATTGGCGAACACAAGGAGTGGGGAACATATATCTTTAATTACAGCAGATTTGAAGTAACAAGCTTCCTTATTTCATCGGCTATGTTCTGGCTTGATATGTATCATGTTGACGGTATCCGTGTTGACGCTGTTGCTTCGATGCTTTACCTTGACTACAACCGTAAGGACGGCGAGTGGATTGCTAACTGCTACGGAGGACGTGAAAACCTTGTTGCAGTTGACTTTTTGCAGAAACTCAACAGCGTAGTTCATATGTACCACCCCGAAGCTATGATGATTGCAGAGGAAAGTACTGCTTGGCCTAATGTTACACGTTATCCTATTCAGGATATGGGACTTGGATTTGACTATAAGTGGAATATGGGTTGGATGAATGATATGCTTTCTTATATTTCGCTTGACCCGTTGTGGAGAAATTATCACCACGATACCCTTACTTTTAGTATGGTTTATGCATTTTCAGAAAACTTTATGCTCCCTATTTCGCACGACGAGGTTGTTTACGGCAAGGGTTCGCTTATCAATAAAATGCCCGGTGATTACGATATGAAGTTTGCAGGTGTGAGAGGTTTCATTACATATATGATGGCTCACCCCGGTAAAAAGTTGATGTTTATGGGCAGTGAGATAGGTCAGTTTGACGAATGGAATGCAGAAAAGCAGATTGAATGGAATTTGCTCGACTACGAAAAGCACCGTCAGCTAAATCATTTCTTTGCTGAGGCTAACAAGTTTTATCGTGACGTTCCTGCAATGCACGAAAACGATTACGATTGGAACGGATTCCAGTGGATTGCACTTGACGATTATCAGCACAGCGTAATTGCTTTCCGCAGAATTGCATATGATGGCAGCGAAATTATATGCGTTTGCAACTTCCAGCCTGTTACCCGTGAAAAGTACAGAGTAGGAGTTCCCGTTTACGGAATTTACGAGGAGGTTTTCAACTCCGAAAGCGAAGAATTCGGCGGCTGTGGAATTGTGAACAGCGGTGATATAAAAACTAAAAAGGTTAAAGACCATGAGTTCGATTATTCAATTGAAATCACACTTCCTCCTCTCGGCGTAACGTATTACAAGCTTAAAAAGGAGCTTCCTGTACCCGTAAGAAAGAAGTCTACTTCAAATATGGCGGCTAAAAAGGAAGTGGCATTAAAGAAAGTAAAAGAAGAGAAAACTGCTGCAAAAAAATCAGTGAAAAAAACGTCAGCAGCAAAGAAAGCTGAAGAAAAGCCAAAGGCAGAGGTCGCAGACAATACCGACAAAGCTGAAGAAACAAAAACAGAATAAAGTATAATTAATCAAAACCACCCGTTTAGCGGGTGGTTTTGATTTTGCGGCGAAGATAACAAACCTTTGTGTTCCAAGTAGAGAATATTTATAACAAATTAACGTAAAATTTAATAAAAATCATTGTAATGTTAAATATAATGTGGTAATATGTAATTAATAAAGCTATGATGTTGATTATTTTAGCTTTTGTGTTCGGAATGAAAATATATCTCAGGAGACGTTACAATGAGTGGAAAACGAATTTTAAAAGGCATAGTATCAATTATACTTACAACGCTAATTGCGTTAACGCTGCCTGTGCAGGTATTTGCGCAAAATATTTCTCAAATTGAGGAAGAAATAGTTGCGGGAAACCCACAGGAAGCAAAACCATATCAGGTTGGTAACATCGTAGATGAAGTTACAACTAAAAGAGAAGAATATTCAAAACAATTCCGACTTGATGACGGTTCATATATGGCTGTAAGCTATGAACAACCTGTTCATTTTAAGGATGAAAAAGGTAAATGGATAGATTATGATAACAGCCTTGTTAACGAAACAGAGTCATCTGCTTCAAGTGATGAGGTGATGGGTGAAGAATACACGAATAAACGCAGTAATATCAAAGTGAACTATTCAAAAAAGTCTAAAGAAAATAATATGATAAAAATCAAAGCAGATGATTATCAGATTAGTTGGGGCTATAAAAATACTAACAAAGTCAAAGCAACCGTAGTTACAAATGAAGAAAAATTAGAAGGTAATGAAAAGTACACCACGCTTAAGAATATGACATCAGAAATTTTATATGAAAATGTTTATGATAATGTTGATATTCAGTACATTACAAGCAGCGTTGGTATTAAAGAGAATATCATTCTGAAAAATTCAAATGCACAAAGTGACTTTACAATTAAATACAAAATCAACAGTCTTACGGCAAAAGCTGTAAATGACAAGTTAATTGAGCTGTGCGATAAATCGGGTGAAGTGGTATATTCGATTGAGGCTCCGTTTATGATAGATGCGGATGGAAAATCAAGTACACAACTCAGTTTATCTATTGCTGAACAGAAAAACAGTAAATTAACTCTTAAATTATCAACTGATAAAGCTTTTTTGTCAGAATGCAAATATCCGGTGACTGTTGACCCAAGATTTACAACTGACCAGGATTGGCAAACTTCTGAATGTACGTTTGCTGATAATTCTCATCCTAATACAGCATATGGATATGAAAGCTCAACAGGATATACGGGAACAGTTTACGTAGGAACTTTTGGTCAAGGTATGTACCGTGCATATTTAAAAATGAAGTCACTGCCTACTCTTAACAAAGGCGATATGGTTGTGAAAGCAGATGTAAATATGCATCTGTATAACAATAGTTTTTATGATGATATGAATGTTTCTGCTTATTATGTAAGTGAAAAATGGTCGCAAAGTACGCTTACATGGAATAATAAGCCTGCCTTTGAATCGGATGTTATTGATTATGAAACATTTGTTGCAAAAGATCCTGATGCATGGCATAATTGGGATGTTACAAAATGCGTAAAACGCTGGTATAACGGAGAAACAAATAATGGAATTATGCTAAAAGCGCCTGATGAGTCAACAGTAGCTCAGTGTGCGGCATTTTATTCTTCAAATTATCCTGCTTCTTCAACACCAAGACCTCTGTTTACAATAGTATACCGAAATAATAAAGGCTTGGAAGATTATTGGACATATTCAAGTTTTTCTGTAGGAACAGCCGGAACAGCATATGTCAATGATTATTCGGGCAATCTCGTATTTGTAACCTCCGATGCTTCGACAGCAAGCGGATATGCGCCTGCTTCAATCCAACATGTTTACAATGGATATATGGCGGGAGTAAAATATACAAACACAATGCCGTATGTTGGACACGGCTGGAGATTAAATGTTCAGCAAACTCTATTAACATCCGATAAATTTGGTTTAAAGGGTGATGATAAAACAGATTATCCGTATGTATATACCGATGAAGACGGCACAGACCACTATTTTTATAAAAAAGGAAGCAAATACCTTGATGAAGATGGCTTGAAATTAGAACTTACAATAGGCGGTTCTGACGACAGTAAATACACTATTAAAGATGACAAAGATAACAAGCTGATTTTCAATAAAAATGGTCTTTTAGTAAAAACCATTGATTCAAACGGTAATTCTGTTACAATAAATTATGGCAGCGACAATAAATCTATTATTTCTGTAACAGATGGAAGTGGAAATAAAATACTCTTTGAGAAAATGCCCAATAGCGACAGCGGATATCTTCGAAATATAAAAGACCCGGCAGGAAGAACCGCAGTGTATAACAATGATTCGGGAAAACTTACAAAAATCATAAAACCCAATGGTAAATATGTAACCTTTACATATGATACCGAAGGAAGTATGACATCTGTTACCGATGTTGACGGATACAAAGTTGAGTTTACATATACATCTTCAAAATCCGGCAAAAAAGTCAGCTCAATTAAAGAAATCGGAAAAAACAAAACAGCAGGTCAAAAAATAACCTTTGACAGAACAAAATATAACACAACAATTATCAAAACATACGGTGCAGACGGAGTTTCAGGCACTTCTGATGACCTTACATCAACGT
>CATXZD010000012.1 GCA_958403905.1 uncultured Ruminococcus sp. | reverse complement strand
ACTGTAGCGGCGAACTGTGTTCGCCAAAATGAATAACAAAAACATTTGAATTTTACATCAATGTTGGCGTAGGGAAACGGCTGATGTCCCTACGATTAGTTACGACTGTAACGGAAACGTTCGTATTAAATCCGTAGGTGACGGGTTCCTACACATCACGTTAAAAAATTGCATTGCAATTTTTGTGTAGACACGGCACACCGCCGACTTTGTTGTCGCACAGCTGTTTTGCCGCATATATTGGTATAGAGCCTGTGAAATATAAGCTCGGAAAGGAATGAATTTAATGGGAGTTGTGCACTCCAACAAAGAGGTTTATCCGTCAAAAATAGAATGCGGCGGATTATTTAAGATAAAATTAACAGTTACGGCAGAACCCGAAGACGATAAATGCAGTTGGAAACCCGGAGCAACGGATATTGTTATTACAGACAAGGTAGATGACTGCTTCAAGATTGTTGCAATATCAACACCGTCAAAGGGAACGGCAAGCCTGATTGATGAAAAAACACTTGAATGGAAAATTGCAGCCCTCGGCGACAAAAAACGTGAAACTGCAACACTTGAATTTACTGTTCAGCACGTTGGTTCCTGTACAGGAAGCATAGAAGCCAACGAATCTGTAACCTACACTGACAAGGAACGTCATAAGGTTACATTCCCGTCGCCGAAAATTGAGGTTGAATGCGGAGTAGTTGTTGTTCCCGAGGGCTGTCCTGTGCCCGCAAATGTTATAATCGGCGGTTGTGACGATACAGTTGAGATTGACGCAGGAAAGATAGATTTAGAATCCTTAGGACGTATTCTTCAGGTAGACGTAACGCTGAAAAACGTTTGCCCTCACAAAAAAGTGGCTCTGGCTGTAATTGTCACCGAAGTAGATTCAAAAGAAAAAGAGCATAAACGAGGTATGAAAATCCTGACAATTCCCGAACACACAAGGCCCACCTGTCAGGATGTTGAAGTTCGCTGTATCAAGTTTGTACTTCCCGAATTGCTCGACGCTTCGGGTTCAACAACTTCGATATGTGACAGCAGAAAATTTAAGGTAAGATTTATCTCTCACTATATTGACAACGATTTTGCCTGCTGTGACGTTATTCTGTAAAAAATATTCTGAACACTACAAAAGCCTTGCAGACATCAGTTTGCAAGGCTTTAAAAATATCAGACGAACATAATATATCAAAAATCATTTAACAATATTTAAAATCCACAAATATATAAGAATTTAACCTAATATTTTGCCCCCGACAGTAGGTCAGCTGTCGGGGGCGTTTTGCGATTAATGATTTAAAGGTGGAGAACTGTTGAAATCAGAGACGTTTATTTTAACCGAAAAGCAAAATCATCAATCGGAAAATATAAATGGATTTTTGATATGGAAATTTAACTGCTTTAAGGGGTGTAAACGTCCCATTTGCCACTCAGCTTATTGCCGCCCAAAGAGGGAACAAACAAATTTTTGCCTTCTTCTGTTGAAAGGTCAACTGTCTGTGTTGCACCCGACCAGCTTGTGCTGTTGACAAACAGGAAGCCTTTTACTCCGTCAATAGGCAAATCATCGTAGAATGTATACGACCAGATGTCGTTGCCCTCGGGTTCCATCTGAATAAACTCGTTATAAATTCCGAATGACCAGCCGTAAATGTATACGTTGCTCCATTTTGTTTGGCTGTTGTCAAAGTAGATTGTTCTTTCGTCATCAGGTTCAACATTCGGGTCGTAGGTTGTGTACATTCCCTCGCCGTCGCCTGTAATCTTATAGCAGTTATAATCGCCTCTGCTTCCGAGGTGTTCCCACTTGTTGAGGATAACACCCGACTGAGTTTCATCATTCCATGGGTCGTTGATGTCAAAATCCTCTTCGGTGGTTTCGTACGGAGTTCTGTATAACGAAAGCTCTGACCACTCGGCAGGAAGCTCTGTGTAGAAACAACCGGCTTCACCGTCGTAGTCCATTATCATAAATTCAGCGGTAGTGTCATTGTAAACCCACATTTTTCCGCCCATATCGGTAAGCCACGAAACGTAGTTCGGAACATAGAACATATTGGGCTGAGGTTCGGGATCAGTCGGGTTAGTCGGGTCTGGCTCTGTAGGAGTAACTTCTTTTTTGATAAGCTCGCCTATTTTATAACCCATAGCACTTTCATTTTCTGCAAGCCAATTTTGAAGAATTGTTGCATCTACAATGCTTACAGTACCGTCACCGTTAATGTCTGCTGCAAATAAATCTGCACCTGTAAGTGTAACAAGTTCGGCAATATGTTTCTGAATTATTGTAGCGTCAGTAACTCTTATGCCGTCAACGCCGTCAGTATTTCCAAGAATATACTCAATGTATTCAATAGGAGTTGTGGGCGCAACGTAAATCTCAAGATTATCAATGGCTGTCTGCAAGTCGGAAGTACACTGTTGAACCTCGGCAGGAGTTGCGTCTTTGTTTGCAAGCATTCTCTTTGCGGCTTTCATAGCAGTTGTAAGGTTAGCGTATGATTCCTCGGTGTAAAGGCTTGAATCAATTGCTTCTGCTTTGTCGTAAAGTGCCTGCAACTCGTCTGTGTTAAGGTCAAGATAGCGGAAGGAGTGACCGTTTTCGGCTGCGTAGGTTTCAGCTGTACTGCCTGTGTAGCCGTAGAGCTTTAAGTTGCTTGTTCCTGTATAGAGGTCAAATACTTCCTTGCCTTTTGCTGCGTCACCAAAGTAAACGTCCTTTGAATACACCTTAACCGTGAGCAGGTTTGCTCTGTTGTAAAAAGCACGGTAGCCGATAAGTTTTAAGGATTCGGGTAGCTCAACGGAATTAAGACTGTCGCCTGCACTAGTTCTGTAAAATGCTTCGTTGCCGATTTTCTGGAGCTGGCTGTTTTCGGCAAAGGTAACTGTTGTTAAATTACTGCAATTTTTGAATGCGCTGTCGTTGATAACGAAAACGGAAGACGGAATTGTAAGGTACATAACCTGACCGTATTCAAAAGCAGAGGTGCCGATTACCGTAACGGGAAGTCCGTTTATCTCGGCGGGAATATCAACATCTGCCTGCATTTTATATTCGTCTTTGATTCCTGTTATTTCAACAGCTGTATCATTATTAATTTTTCTCCATTTAAAAATGGAAGTGTCAGGTTCTGTTGTGGGCTGAGGTTCTGTTGAAGGCTCGGTTACTTCTGTAGAAGGTTCGGTAACTTCTGTAGAAGGTTCGGTTACTTTTGTGGAAGGCTCGGTTGCCTCGGTAGAAGGCTCGGTTGCTTCGGTAGAAGTCTCGGTTGCTTCGGTAGAAGTCTCGGTTGCTTCGGTGGAAGTCTCGGTTGCTTCGGTAGAAGGTTCAGTAACTTCTGTAGAAGGCTCGGTCGATGTTGAAGGTTCTTCATTAATTTTTTCAAAGTTATAGCCTTTTTTATTTGCAAATGCTTCGGCTGTGCTTCCTGCATAACCATGTAAAATAAATGTAGTATTCGTATTTTTAAAGGCTGTTGAATTAAAAGTAATATTTTTGCCATAACAATATATATTTTCTATCAAAGTAGAGTCGTAAAATACGCTTGATAAAATATTTACATCTGAATTAAAATATGCTTCTTTTAAATTTGGACAGCCAGAAAATGCAAATTTTCTAATAGTGATAAGTGATTTAGGAAATCTTATTTCTTTTACTGCAGTTCCGCTAAATGTACCTGCAACAATATCTTCAATACCTTCATTAAGGGTGATATTTTGAAGCGATGAGCAATCCGTAAAACAATCTGGAGTAGTAGTCTTTACAGTACCGGGGATACTAAGCGATAAGATATCGGTATTGCCTTGAAATGCGGTGTTTGATATAGAAGTTACCGAATATTCCACCCCTTTATTTATAACTTTTTCGGGAATTACAACATCGTTAGTGCTGTTATCAAAACCGGTAACTCCAACGGTATATGAACCGTATACTTCGTCAGTAACAGTATAGGTCAAACCATCAACAGTAAAAAAGTTTCCTATTACCGCAGAGACAGACAAAGGCATAATGCTGAAAACGCTGAATATCAAAGCAAATGTTAGAACAAGGCTCAGCGGTTTTTTATACCGTTGTTTAACAGCTTTCATAATTAACGCCCTTTCTTAAAATATATGTTTATATAAAAATGTCCTATAAAACTCGTATAGGGAGCGGCAAAAATTGCCGCTCCCACAGTTTACGAGACTGTACGAGATTAGTTATTAATTAGTGATAAAGCAGATTTGAAATATTAATTTAATATTTTATGAATGATAATTTTGATTAAGCTGCTAATGCTAAATGATATGTTACTTCATCTCCGGCATTAACGAGGGGTTCCTGATTTGCAAGAAGAACATCATCTTCGTCATAGATCAAGAATTTTTTAGCTGTTGACCAATCATTAGTTGTAGTGAAAATGACATGAGCTGAGCCATTAATAACGTAGTTATATTCTTTATTAACAGCATCATATGTCATTTGCTCAAAGCCGGGAGCTACTCTATCACCACCATAGGTATATACATAAATGTCTCCTGTATATTTACCTGCATCAACAGTAATAACTGCGTCCTGAATCTTTGTGAATGTGCAGGATGTTGTTGCCGTACCTGCTGTAACTGTTACGGTTGCAGTATCTGTAAGGTTGATTGTTGTAGGAGCTGTGAAAGCTACAGGATCAGCGTCGCCAATCTGATATGTTGCAGTCGTATCACCTGTGTTGAAAGCATAAACGGTAACATCAATTGAACCTGTGAAGCTCTTTGAATATGGAGTAATAGCAACTTCGAGTGTTGCAGGATCTTCTGTATTTAACTTTGTTACTGTCATATTGCCAGCTTCGTCAAATACGGGTTTGTAAGTATTATATCCTGTTTCAACAGTCTGGTTTGGTGTTTGCTGACCGCTCCAGTCTTCTGCACTCTTGAAGAGGAAATACTCTGCGCCGTTGGGGACATCCTGCGGAACAACGATTTCGTACATATTCGGTCCTTTATCGGATACTTCCATAGGAACGCTGTCACCGAAGTAACCGTAGTTCCAAGCATAGAAGTAAACATTTGTCCACTGTGTGTTTGTGTTGTCGAAGAAGATGTGTGAACCGGCTGTAATAGCAGGGGCGGTGTCTTCTTCAACTGCTGCGGAAGCTGAAACTGCACCAACAGTTACAACTGAGAATGCCATTAATGCTGTTAATAATAAACTTATAACCTTTTTCATAAACGTAACCTCCTTACGTTGTCAATTCCGAATTTTAATTTTCGGTTTAGTTTTGTTCCTGTGATTTTGCTGCTTTATCACTAGTATAATCTCCTGCAGTTTTTGAACAATTTCGTATTGTTCGGACGGAAAGCATTTTTACTGCATTAACAGCCATACAATTTTAGTTTGCACGGAATGCAGCGTATACTTTCAACGCCCCTTAAGCATTTTGCTTAATTTTACAGAGCAGGGAGCGTATCCGAACTCTGATTTAAGGCGTCGGAACAGTTACGTCTGTTCCACACGGTTTGTGGGGAGCGCATAAACGTGAAAAATTAACGTCCGCCGTTTTCTATTGAAAATCGGTACCGTTCGGAAGAAAACTAATTACTTTTTCTCATATTCTTGTTCATCAAATCAATATGTCAGATAATATCGATTGCTCTTTGAACCAAATTAAAATTATTTTTTCTTCATTCTTCCGTTTATTAAAAAATATTCAATTGTAGTTTGAGCGTAGAAATATGCTCGAAATTTAATTTAGTCTGATTAACCCGAAAATACTTTAGTGTAATTTAGATTAATCGGACAAAGTTACATGATTTTTATCACACCTCTCACTTATAGAAGCTTTGCATTTCTGCAAAATATTAAATTGATATGTGTGACTAAAAATCACGCATATTTGCGTAAAAAACATTTCGATATATCTGCACTTACGAGTACAATTTTTTCAATATAAATTAAGGGTTAAGGGGTGCAAATATATACGAAATGTTTTCTACAATTTGTTCCTGAAATAATAGCTGTTTACCCTAATGGTTTGCACAGCATAATATAACAGGTTAAGCGGATTAGAAATCCTGCTTTGTGTACGAATGTACAATACAATAGTTTGTTGTTTAAAACTATTGTTTAATTTCATTATAATTTCTAAAATAAAATAATCAATAGTTTAGGCACAACAGGTTAAATTTTGTCCCCAAATGTAATAAAATAGAAAGTTCGACAAATAAGGTCATTTTTCATATAATTGTTTAAATTTTTACTATTATGTGATATAATAACTTAATAGTGAGATTCGTTTCTGTGTGTGCTATTGCATAATTATTACGTTAGAATAACCTTTCTCCGTTATTAGAATCAAAGATTTTGGCGTATAAGAAAACATTGAACATAAATTATTAATCATTAATCTAATGAAATTTTTTGAGGTGAAAAACTATAATGAGAATAGCAGTTTGCGATGACAGCAGAGAAATACTTTTGTTTTTAAAGCCTACCCTGACTACTTTGTTTGGGCAATACACGGCTGACTTTGAAATATTTTGCTTTATTTCGGGCAGGGCTTTACTTGAGGCTCATAACAGAAAGAATTTCGACGTTATTTTTCTTGATATTGATATGCCTAATCTCACGGGATTTGATGTGGCTAAATCAATAAGAGCAGAGTTTTCAAAGTGCTATATTATTTTTATTACTTCCCATTCGGAGTTGGTGTATGACAGCTTTGATTTTCAGCCTTTTGATTTTATCAGAAAAAATTCCAGAGATATTCTGATTAAAGGTCTTAATAATGCGGCAGAAAAGTTGATGTTCCATATAAAACAAAATGAAACTTTTACGTTTGAGGATGAATTTTCAAGAAGTCATATTGTACCGATTAGAAATATTGTCTATCTTGAAAGCGAAAAACACTATGTTAATTTTTTTGTCAGCGATGAAGACTCTCCATTCAGAATGAGGACAACGATAAAAGATTATGAAAATAAGTTTGAAAAGTATGATTTTATCAGAATACATAAGAGCTATATTGTTAATCTGCGGTATGTTGATTTCATTGACAAAAGCAACGATGAAATTGAGCTTAAAACTATAAATAAAAGATTACCGCTAAGTCGAAATCTTAAAAAAGAAGTAATTGAAAAACATATTTTATATTTAAGGAAACTGGTATGAAAGATATTCTTTGGATATTGTTTGAAATCGGGATTAATTTGTTTCAAGGGGTTTTAGTCTCTCATTATGTGTACTCAATTCTCGGAGATAAAGAAAAGCGTTCCTTTATAAAAAGCGGCGGATTGGGATGCAGCGTTTTATTGACCGTTGTCATTACTTTAATTAACTATTTTATATACTTTGAGGGTTTATATGTATATGCGTATATAGCAATAGTATTTGTTTATTCGTTGCTGAGGCTTAAAGGAAAAGTGCTGAAAAAACTTTTTATTTCCTCTTTTTCTATAATTTTTATCAGCATAGTTACTGCTTTAGTCGCCAATTTTTCCTCGGTGTTATTCCATCGGCAATTGAATGATATTTTTGCTGCTCAGTCACTTGAACGTTTTATAAGTGTATTGGTGTGCCAGCTTATTATTCTGTACATATACAAGCTCACACTGGGAATTTTCAAACACGAAAACAAAAGCGATTTGAGCAACCGCGAATGGGTGCTGATATTAGCGGTACTTTTTATCAGTATAGTTATTTTGATTTTGCTGACATTTATATCACTACAGAAAATCACAGATAGTATAAGGTGGCTGATTGTAATATGTATATTAGGAATAGTAGTTAATAATATTGTAACTGTTTATCTTGTAGTGAATTTAAGCATAAAAAACAGTGCGGTAAGGGAAAATCAGCTGCTCAGAGTTCAACAAAAATATCAACAGCAATATCTGGAAAATGCTGAAAGTCAATATGAAACCATAAGAAAGCTGCGCCATGATTTTAAAAATCATAACATTGTAATTGCATCGTTATTAGAGAGCGGAGATTTTGACAAAGCAAAGAAGTATGTAGGAGATTATCTTGACCGGAGGTCTGTTTCGGGGAATTATGTCAATACCGGCAACAATATAGTAAATGCTGTAGTAAACTGCAAAGCAGAAGTAGCAAAAGGCTTGGATATTGAAACCTCAATTGTCACTGTGTCGGATTTCAGCGGTATTGATGACCTTGACTTGTGCAGTCTTATAAGCAATATGTTTGACAATGCTATTGACGCGTGCAAAAAAGTAAATAAAAACAGACAGATTCATTTTTCGGTCAAAAAAGATGAATCAAGCTATACGTTCTGTATGAAAAATTCGATTAACGGTTCGGTAATCAAAAATAATCCGAACTTGATAACAACAAAAAAAGATAAGCACCTGCACGGCTTGGGAACGAAAATAATTAAAGATATTGCAAAAAAGTATAACGGAATAGCAGACTTTTTTGAAAATGACGACATTTTTATTTGCTATATAATATTAAAATATCTATGAACACATTTATGTTTACTTTTATAAAAAGATGTTTTTGGCGGTTTGTCAGAAACATCTTTTTTTGCTTTTTGTGCCTGAAATTTTCACGTTGTGCCAAAATTGTAGACGTGCTGTATTTTATGATATATAGTTAAATTGTGATAAAGAGGTGATAAATTTGATTGAGGCAATATCAGAAAGAATAACAGAGTTTCTTGCAGATTCAAAAGAAATATCAAAAGATATTGATGAATTCAGTTGCTATAAATACGGAATAGAAATTGCATTGTCAACTATGCTTAATATAGTGCTGATATTATCAATAGGTGCAGTAACAGGACGGTTTATTGAAAGTGTGATTTTTTTAGCTGTTTTTATTCCAATCAGACAGTTTTCAGGCGGTTATCATGCTGATACATATTTCAGATGCAACCTGTTTTTCTGTATTGCGTTTGCTCTGGTGTTGGTTTTATTTGAATTTGTGAAAGCATACCATTGCGAATATCTGATCGCGCCAATGAATTTGTTTGCTTTATCAGTTGTTGTGATTTTCAGTCCGGTAGAAAACAGAAACAAACCGATTCCC
Source organism: uncultured Ruminococcus sp. (assembly GCA_958403905.1). GTDB lineage: Bacteria > Bacillota > Clostridia > Oscillospirales > Acutalibacteraceae > Ruminococcoides. Next base: position 79,252 of record CATXZD010000012.1, on the reverse strand, counting down.
GCAGAAAAACAAACGGAATTAAAGCTGAAAGCAACATTAATTTCAGCGCTGATAAGTTTTGTGTCATTTATAATGCACTATTATTCGGTAGTTTACGGCAGTTTACTGTCGTATACGCTGCTGCTGATTTCAGTACTGATAATATTAGGAAAAATAAAGGAAAGGAGAAAAAAGAAACTATGAAAGCTAATACAACGAAAAAAATGGCTGCAGGTATAATTAAAAAAACAGCCGAAAAGTTTGCTTCATACGCTTGCGGTTCTGCTTCAATATTTGGACTCAGACAGCCTAAAGAACCCGAAAATCTTAAAAGCATCTTAAAGAAGTAGTTTTTTGAAAATGAGAGGAGGAGGAGAGTCCAATGGTTTAAAATTTGATTTTGTTTGGATAGCATTACATCTAAATTATTAAAATTATATGAATTTAAGATGAGACTAAGTCTATGAAACAAAAGGTAAGTAAAATCAAAAGAATAGCATTAACAACATTGGCTGCGGTGTGTGCAATGTCATCGTTTGCGGCAATAAGTGCGGAAGCCATTAGTTATTCGACTGATGGTCATTCTGTAACTGTAGCAAGCAACGAAACAACTAATGGATATACATTAAAACTATCTGCAGAAGATGGTAGTGCTGTTGGAAGTTGTTGGGAAGTTACAAATGGAGGTTCTACTACACTAAAAAGTAAAAACAGTGTGCAATACGTTAAAACAAATGGAACAACAGCTATTTATTCAGGAAATAACAGTTATATTACAAGTGATGCTACCTATCAACTAAGGACGGTTTCTACCTCAAGGCTAAGTGGTTATTCCAGACTTGCAAAGATAGAAGCTTCCGGATATGCAAGTTGTATAAAAACTTCAGCGTCATCAAATAGGACGGTTTTTATTAATGCATACTATTAAAGTTTTTATTACTAAAATAATTACTATACTTCTGCTGCTTGCCTTATTGGCAGGCAGCTTTGGGTGTAACAATGGCACTAAATATATAACATCAAATACATTTGTGGAAAATCAGGATTATCAGTATGATTTTTGCGGTTCTTCTACAGGAAATATTACTGTTCAAAAAGGTAATAACGGATACTATTTTTCGCTAAATAATTTTTTATATTTTGTAGATGAAAAAACGTTGAATGCTACACCACTGTGTAATAAGGTGAATTGTCTGCACGATAAGGAAACGGATCAAAGTAAACTGGCAGGATGTGATGCGTATTTATCTGATAATTTATTGAACACTGATTATTATTTTATAAATAATAAGATATATAAATTAATAGACGAATCATATTTTGAGGGAAATAAACTGATTATTATAAATTCAATATATGAAGCACAATCGGACGGCACGCAGTCAAAAAAGATTTTTTCTATAAATAAACAGATAAAACGCTGGATAATGCATAGAGGTATGATTTATTACACAACAGATGCAAACAGCAATGTAGAGAGTTACAGCTTAGAAAGCCAAAATACTAAGGTGTGTTTTAACTTAGATAATCTTGAACTATATAATCCGGAACTGAGCAATATGATTGCCTACGGAAATAATATGTATTATTGTGTAAGCGGATATAAAGACGAAAAGGAATTTAATGATATGCTGGATGGGGCAGATATTTCTCCTTTGGAGTATATATTTATTTATACTCCCGAGGGTGAAGAGGAATACACGCTTTCTTCCAAATTATCCCGAAACGGAATAGTCTTTCAGGGATTTTCAGATGATAATATGCTATATACCGATGCTGATTATGATGAAAAAGTTAAAAATCTATATTTGTTTGATAAGAACGGTAAAAGCATAAAACTAAATTACAAATTTAAAAATATCTATGATCTTTATTATGAGGACGATTCATTTGTTTATATCAGATCGGCAAAAACAATTGATGATATAGAAAGAAATGAATATGATGTCTATGATAAAAAAGGAAATTATATTACAAGTATTGATTTCCCCGATGGTTTTTCTAATGAATTCTTTATAGGTGACAACAAATATTTATTTTATTTAGAGGATAGTGAGAAAGGAACAAATTTGTTTTGCATTGACAAAGAAAAACTGAAAAACGGACCTGCGGAGCTAAAAATAATTTATAGTAAAAACTAAGATCTGTTTTAAAAAAGCGTCATACTGTTAATCATAATAGAGATTAAATATGAAGTTAATATATGATTTATTCTTATCAAAAGCGAATATAAAAGGGAACAAAAAAAGCAATGCAGTTATAGTGCTGATGTGTTTGCTTGTGATAGCCTGTACGGTTATATCTTGTTTTACGGTGGTTACAGGATAGGCAATTAATGAATACAAATATAAACACATTTATGTTTACCTTTATGAAAAAGATGTTTTTGGCAGTTTGTCAGAAATGTCTTTTTGTTTTTTGTGCCCGGAAATTTCATGTTGTGCCAAAACTGTAGACGTGCTGTGCCTTATGATATATAGTTGAATTGTGACAAGGAGGAGAGTCCAATGGCTTAAAAATTGATTTTGTTTGGATAGCATTACATCTAATTATTAAAATTATATGAATTTAAGAGGAGGTTTAATTTATGAAACAGAAAACGAGCAAATTTAAAAGAGTGGTAATTACGGCTTTAGCTGCAGTATGTGCGCTGTCATCTGTTGCGGCAATAAGTGCGGGCGCTGTGTCAAGTAGTAAAAGTGTACCTTTAAAAAATGGCTATACTCATCGGCTTTCGTTCAATGTCGGAAAAAGCTCCGGTTTGGCAGACTATGATATTACAAACGGAGGATTTTGCCGTATGAAAGATTCTATAACCGCCATAGAGTATACTAGTGGAGGAGCATTTGTACGAAATGTTTCTGCTGAAACTACTAAGTCTGATGTAAAAAACTTGAGTGTGTCGGTAAGTCGCAAATCTGGTACAAGCAATATTTTAAAAAATTATGTTGCAATAGGATATAATTACTCATCTACCGCCAAAAGTCGCTCTAATGCAACTACTTATTTTGATGTGATAGAAATTGGTGATGCTGCAATAAAAACTAAAATTATTAATCCTTGATTTTTAACAAATATCTGCTATGCTGTTGTGGTATAGCAGATATTTAAAATAAAAGAAAAGTGAGGATATAATATGAAAAGAAACGTCCATACAGTTGCTGCATATAAGTTGTTTTTGATATTTTTACTTTTGATTGTATTTTTCGCTTTTACAGCCTGTAACACGAAGGGCAATAACTCCGAAAGGCTTTCAAGTTCCTCTATGCCCGATTTTCAGTATATGTTTAAGTATGACGGTGCAAGGGTTCCTACACAGAAATCCGACAGCGGATATTATAATATTGTAAGCGACCGTATTATTTTTACCGATGCAGAAACACTCGATTCAACGCCTCTCTGCAACAAAACCGACTGCCTGCATACGGGTGATTTCCCCGACTGCAACGCTAAAATTGACGATATGGAAGGTGGTTCATTCGACAATTTTCAGATATACAGGGACAGAATGTATTATCTGGCAACTCGTTATAATGAGAATACCGATGAAATCTCAACAATTCTGAAAAGCATCTCGCTTGACGGTACGCAGTCCGATACGGCTGTGGAGTTCAAAGACAAGTTTATCTGCGACTGGTTTATTTATGACGGATATTTTTACTATCAGACGTCGGCAAGTATAAGCGAAGAAAATTCCGAAACGCAGGCAGGCAATTACTACAGAGTTAGCATTTCAGATAAATCCGAGCAGGAATTTATCGATTTTTCAAAGCTTAACGGAATTTACGGCACATCGGGCACACTCCGCAATGTTTATGGCGGCTATATGTATGTCACCGTAAACGGATATGAAAACAAGGCTGACTATGAGAAAATAATTAAAGGTGAAAAAACTGACGGAGAGGTTTCTACAGTCAGAAAAATAGGCAGATACAGCCTTTCTGACGGAAGTTATAAAACTATTGACCCATATAATAATGACTATGAATTTGTCGGCTTTTCTAACGGTAAATTGGTAGGTACGGACACAAACAACGAAAAGAAAAAGGTATGCATTTCTGAGCTTGACGGAACAAATCCGCAGATGGTAATGGAAGTAAACAATAATTATCGGGTATTCTGCGACGACAGCTATATTTACGTTTACAATCAGTCGGCAGTTGATGAAGGTACTGACGATAAAATCATTTCCGTTTATGATAAAAACGGAGAGAAAAAATCAGACGTCACCGTTCCCAATGAAGTTAATGACGTTATGTATTCAATAACCTTCGGCGACGATTATATGTGGTTTCAAAAGTCGGAACAAAGCGGTGAACAGGTTTTGTGTTGTATCAAAAAATCCGATTTGCAGGGCAGCGGAAATGAGCTTACATACAAAGAGGTTTACAGATATGAATAAAAAACTTTACCTTGCTTTGATTGCCATTTTTATAACGGTAGTAACGTCATTTTCGGGTTGCACAAACAAAGAAATCAGCTTTTATTTTGGTACTTCCGAAACGGCAGGAAATAACACAATCCTTGAACCAGGCAAGACTGTTACAGTTGAGCAAAGCAAAGAGAAAATTGAAAATTCAAAGCTTGTTTTCAATAAGAATGAAGAAAAAAACTTTGATAATATGTACCTTTGCTTTAAGGGTAACAGCATAAAAAGCGTTGTTGCAAAGAGCGACAATAAGACAATTTTATACGATAATTATAATAAGGTAACACGCCTTGTTGATGTTTTTGACTTTTATTATGCTGTTGATAAATCAAAGCTTGACGAGTCATTCAAGCCTGAGGTTGATTTTGAATTTAAGTGGGACGGCGGAGGATTTAACGAGATAAGAAACGTTTACTTTGACGGTATGACCTACAACGAAATTACAAGAACAAGGATCGACCCGAGCAAGATAGTTGCGGGTGCAGATGTTTATCTTTGGAACGATGGTAATTTAAAGGATTGCGACGAGTTTTATTCTCTTGATGAAAAGCAAAAGATTGATGAGCCTGTTGTTGTGGTTCAAATTCTTAAAGGAGCGTCAGATCCGGATTTTAAAAAGGAACTTGCCACCGACAAACCAGATGATGCAATTATTCTCGGCGAATCGGTTGAAACAAATCAGAATGTAACGCAGGACAGTTTTATTTACCGCTACGAAAAGCTGTTCTACAATTCACAGCAGTTGGCGCTCAAAAGCAAAAACAGCTTTGATTATTCTGACTTAAAGGGTGAAACAGTTGACCTTATCGTAAACTATAACGACAACTCAAAGGAAACCTATAAGTTGAATATTTCATTTGATAATAACGGTAATATAAATGCTGAACTGTCAGCAGAGGGAAAATGATGAAAAGGTTTTTATCAGCAATTATTATCGCAGTATTTTTTGCAGGCACACTTTCAGCCTGCGGTGAGAATAATTTAAAAATTGACAACTCCGATACATATATATTCAATCAGGACAGTCAGGAAAATTTCATCAGATACGGCAGTCAGCTCTATTTAGCCGAGAGCGAAAAGGAAATTTATTTTCTCAACACAGATAATGGATTTCTGTATGTGGTTGATAAGGTGACACATAAGTGTCAGCCATTGTGCAATCGCAGTGACTGCATGCACGATAAGGAAACGTCGTTTGAGAAAAAGCAGGAGTGTACGGCTTTTCTGAATTCCTCTTTCAAGAGCCTTGTTTATTATAACAACAGCATTTATTTTCAGGCTGTTAAGGACAAAACCGACAAGGACGGCGTTAGCTATGAGCTGAACGAAATCTGCAAAATTTCAACTGACGGAACAAACAGAGAGGTTGTGTATTCAACAAGGGACTGCACAATTTGGAGCTTTAAAATACACAGAGGGTATATTTATTATGAAGGCAGTAAAAAGGATACCGAGGGAGCGGCAGATGGAAGTAATATGGCGCTTTACAAGGTTTCTGCCGACGGCAAAGGCGACACAACCGAGCTGTTGCCTTACTATAAATACGGCATACAAAAGGGTATGAGTGTGTGCGACACAAGATTCTACGGTAATCACCTCTTTTTGTGGATAACGAAGCTTGACGGCGCAAACGAAAACAGCTATCTGATAAACTACGATTTGCAGACCGACAAGTGGGAGAACCTCAGCGAAAAGCTGAAGATAAACATAAACTCAATGTTTACGGTTTTTAACGATAAGTTGATTTTTGCAAACGGAAGTAAAGTCTACGAGTGTGGTTTCAGCGGAGAGGATCAAAAAGAAATTCTTGACTGTACCGGCTTGCTCGGCGGCTATCCATATTACACTCCGTTTACGAATGACGGCGAAAATCTGATAATTTCAGCCGCAAATGATGAAAATGAAGCCGACAAACTCATTTTCTGCGATAAAAGCTATAAGGCAACGCTTAAAAATATGCCGTTTGAATTTACCGCCGAAATCGGTTGCGACAGCAGTTGCTTTGTCGATTATAGCGAGGAAGAAAAAACACTTTATTATATCGACAAGAGCAACACCGAAAATGCAGAGAAAATCTATACTTTTGAGTAACAGATAAAACCTATGAAACTTTTTATTTATGAACTGAAAAAGGTACTTAACAAAAAAATATTTTTAATTGTCCTTGCGCTCTGCCTTGTAATTAACGGCTTTCTGCTTTATTCCTCGCAGAACACAGAGGAGAATAATCTAAGGCTTACTTACTCCGACGAGTACGGCAAAATGCTCAGCAAATATTCTTCAATGCCGATTGACAAGGCGAAAAAGCAGCTTGATGATGAACTGCTTGCTTATGAAATTTCGGGAAGGCTTGAAAGTCTTGCACAGGCTGACAACGAGGAGCTTATTGAAAGCTATACCATTGAGCTTGAACAGTACAGAAAAAGCAATCCCGAGGCATACAAAAAGGCTGTTGAAATGAGCGAAAACGGGGAAGATGGCCTTTGGAAAAACGGCTTTCTTTATGATATTTCACAGCAGATTGAGTATATAAACGCATACCCCGATTTTATCGGTGAAATGTACGATAGGGCAAAGGCGCAGTCAGCATCGTCAATCTTCGGTGATGAAAATTCGTTTTCCTACAAGAATCTTTACAAGACCGCAGATGACTACGCAGGCTTGGAAAACACCGAATTAAGGCTTGTAAATTCCGACTCTTTAACAGCAACGGTAAAATACGGCTTGACCGATATTTTTATTATTGCCGTTGTGCTTTTGATTTGCATTTACCTTTTCGGCTACGAGCGTGATAAGGGACTTTATTCGCTTATCCGCTGTACAAAGTTAGGCAGGCTGAAAACGATAATTTCAAAGCTTGCGGTGCTTTTTGTGCTGTCAGCTTTTGCGTCGATTTTGTTCATTTTGTCGGATTTTACAGTAAATACCTTTTTGTACGGCAGTACGGATTTGAGTGTGAATGTTCAGTCAATTTCAGAGTTTCGCAACTGTACGCTATTGGTAACAGCTGGTCAGTTTTTACTGCTCTTTGCGCTTGCAAAGACAATCGGAATTTTCGTTATTTCGTCCTTGCTTGCGCTTGTGTTTATCTGTTTTTCAAGCTCTGCGGCAATGTATCTTACAGGGCTTGGCGCTGTTGGTGCGGAATATCTGCTATATTCCTTAATCGGACAGAATTCGTTTTTAAATCTTTTAAAGTACATAAATATTTTCTATATTCTTGACGGCAGTCAATTTTTCGGAAGCTACTTAAATCTCAACATTTTTTCAAATGCCGTCACTTCCGTTCCGATTGTGCTTGGTGTTTTTGGTATAGTATTTATTTTATGTACCATATTTTCCTGCGTGGTATTCTGCAAACGAAATCAGCAAAAAAAAGCGAATATCTTTTCAAAATTGTTTGAAAAAATCAAGTTGAGATTTTTCAGAATAAACGGCAGTACAAGCGTTTTAAAGGACGAAATTTTCAAATTTACCATTCAGAATAAAATGGCGGTTGTGCTTGTTTTGCTTTTGGTTTTCGCAGTCGTTTCCTCGTTCGGAACGGTGCGCTATCCGTATTCAGAAGTTTCTGATGCAGATTACAAGGCGTATATTGAATACCTTGAGGGTGACATAACTTCGGAAAAGGAAACCTATATCACAGAACAACAGCAATACTTTGACGACTTGCGACAGCGGCTTGACGAAATCGCAGTAAACAGCGAACTTTCGGAAAGCACAAAACAGGCTATGTCAAAGTCAATCGAAAACATCTTGAACAGCAAGGGCGTTGCCTTTGATAGGGTGACGGAGCAGTATAACAGACTGCTTGGATTAAAATCAGACGGAGTAAAAGCAAGGTTTATTGACGAGAATATCTATTCGACCTTTGTGTCGAGCAAAACAAGGGAATGGAACGACTTTGCCCTTCTCTGCTTTGTTCTGCTGATAGCCGTTCCGTACGTTTTTTCGGTTGAATATAAAAACGGTATGATTAACCTTATTCGCCCGACAAAAAACGGAAAAACAAAACTTTTTGTCAGGAAAATTGCGGTACTTCTGATGTTCACGCTTTTGTCATTCATATCTGTTTACCTGCCGTATTTCATTCGCTTTATAAACACTTACGGCACTAAAAGCTTTGCAACACCTATAGTTTGTATTTTTGATAATCTGCAAGCCTCGTGTTTCAGCGTTATGGGCGCAATGCTTGTTAATTTACTTTGCAGTCTGTTGCTTGCGCTTGCAGTCGTTTCGATTATTACTGCACTTTCGATAATCACCGAAAGCAATATGTTCACAATGGTGCTTTCAACTGTGCTGATAATCATACCCTGTCTTGCGGTGTATTCGGCAGAAAGTGTGCGTATAGGCTACTGCATTGCGAATAATTGCGTTGCGGTACTTATTATTGTTTGCGTAATCAGCATTTCAATTTCAATTGTAATGACGATAATTTCACAATTAAAATTCACAAAATCAAGAATACGGAGGAAGAAAAATGCCTACTCTTGAAATTCAAAATATCAGCAAAACGTATAAAAAGGGAACTGTAAAGGCGCTTGATAATTTTTCCGTAACCCTGACTTCGGGCGTGTACGGCTTGCTCGGTCCGAACGGAGCAGGCAAGAGTACACTTATGAATATCATCACCGACAATCTCCATTCCGACAGAGGAGAAGTACTCTATGATGGCGAGGACATTAAAAAACTCGGCAAGAATTACAGAACAGTTCTCGGTTATATGCCCCAACAGCAGGGCTTGTACAATGACTTTACGCTCAACCGCTTTTTATGGTATGTGGCGGCTTTAAAGGGACTAAAAAAGAAAGAGGCAAAGGCAAAAATCACTTCACTTCTCGAAACTGTCAATTTGAAAGGTTCCGCACATAAAAAACTCGGCTCATTTTCAGGCGGTATGAAACAGCGTGCGCTTATTGCTCAGGCACTTTTGAATGACCCGAAAATTTTAATTCTTGACGAGCCGACAGCAGGACTTGACCCGAAAGAGAGAATAAGAATCCGCAACTTCATAAGCGAAATTGCGGAAAATAAAATAGTATTGATTTCAACCCACGTTGTATCGGACATTGAGTTTATCGCAAAGGAGATTATATTACTCAAAAGCGGCCGGCTTGTATCGCACGATACCTGTCAGAATCTTGTAAAACAAATTGAAAACAAGGTGTTTGAGATTGAAACGGACAAGGAAAATCTGAAATATTTTCAGGATAATTACAGGGTTTCTAACCTCTGCCATAATGAAGATAAAATTATTGTAAGGTTAGTAACTGACGATCCGCCAGAAAACCATAAAATACATCTTACAAAACCTACACTTGAGGATTTGTACCTTTACGTATTTGAAAGCGGTAAGTAGCTTGAGTGTTGTGAAAAAGGGAAAACTAATGCTGTAGTTTGTGAGCTGTCATCGGTTGCGGTTATAATTGCGAGGCTATAGGTTCTAATGTATCTGCTACTATAAAACTTTCAGGGCTTTCTCAAAAACAGACAATCCAGTTTGATTGAATGTTTTTTGAGATGCCTTTTTTTATACGCATATTCAAAATTATTATAGTAAACTACAGATAAAAAACAGACAGATGGTGTAATATGAATATATAAAACATACAGGTAGGGATCATATGAAAAAGTGTATAGCTTTATTATCGGCAATTGCTTTAGTATTTGTGATTTGTTCATGTAACAGCGAAGAAAGCGCAATTACAAGCACCGAGCCTGCAAAAAAAATCAATAGCACAGATGTTGCAAACGATACACAGCTTCGCAATAATGCTCCTCTTCCAAGCGGTGATACACAGTTCAGGCTCGGAGATGACCAAACGGGATTTATTGCAAGGTGTGATATGAAAGTTTCAAACGGCAGCGGAGATTATATGTTTTACAGGGGAGCATTATATTACTATGACTACAAGTCTGAAACTACCGTTCCTCTCTGCAATAAGCCTGATTGCAAGCACGATGTTGATACATATGGTTCCGACTGCAATGCCGCTTTTAATGAGAGTGAATTTTATTATGATAAAGGAATAGCCTATTATGATGACTGCATTTATTTGCTCGGAAACGGAAACAACAAAAGCGACGATTTAACTTCAAGCAGTTCGGCAAAGACAATTTCGCTTTTTAAGGTCAGCAAAACAGGTTCAACAAGAGAGAAATTATTTTCCCTCTTTGATGCAACTGACATAAACACTGTTGGTGTGTTTACTGTGCACAGAGGCAATGTTTTCTGGAGCATTAACGCAGATAACGGAACAAAGCTATACTCAATGAGCCTTGAAAACAAGGACAGCAAAAGACTTGTGTTTGAATCCAATAAACCTGCTGCGGGAATAAACCGCTTTATGGGTGTAGGCAATAGCCTTTATTTTGCATACAGCTATGCTGTTGATGACAACTATAACGAGTGGGAAGGCGGCATATGCAGATATGATTTTGATACAAATGAAATTTACAGTCTTGCAAAGTCTTACAGTTGTTTTACTGTTGCGGATAACAGGCTGTTTTATCTTGATTCTGATATTGCCCCCAAAACTATTTACACCTGCACGCTTGATGGTAAAAATGTCAAAGAGATTGCACCTTGTCCCGACAATTCGTGGCACATTTTCAGCGATTCAAAGTATATTTATCTTTCAAATTCGGGAAATGATAATATAGCGTCAGGTGATTATAAGCTTTTCGTAATGACCTTTGACGGTGAGATTGTTGACACAATTAATATTCCCAAAGGATGCGAAATCTTGGTCGGTGCGACAATGCAGAATATCTATATAATAGACAACGGTTTAAAAGCACTTGATAAGTCGCAGATTGGTGTGGATAAAAAAGAATGGAGAACAATTTACTCTATCAAACACGACAGCGGAGAATTGGTTTTAAATGAATAAACGGATATGGAACTGAAACGTGTTTTACTTAATAAGAAAATTATAATTACATATATTTTACTTGTTGCAATCGGCGTTGCTTTTTTTCTTAATGCTCAGTATAACAGAATGGGTGAAAACGGTGCGCAATTGTCGCAGGTGAATTACGCCTACAACAACACTCTTGCTGATTTAAAGGGTAAGAGTGTGTCTGAAATGCAGAAAAAGCTTAATTCAAGCCTTGAATACACCTCTGCTATTCTCAATCTGATGTCATATGAAAAAATAAAGGCGGAAAACTATGAGGAGTACAAAAAAATCTGGCTTGATGAGGAAATAGGGCTGCGCAACGAGTTTCCGAAAATTGCTGACGAGTATGACAAAAACAGAAACAATATCGACAGAGCAAAGCTTGTTTCGGAAAACGAAGCCTTAACCGAACTTAATAATCAGCTTGCATACATAACCGGATACACAGATTTTCTCAAAGAAATTGACGAAAAAGCCGAGCAAATGAGTGTTATCAGTATATTTTCCGAGGAAAATTCACTTTCAAAACTTAACATTGAAAAAACCGTTGAAGATTATTATAATCTCAAAAACATTGAGCTTGAAATCGGCAACGACAAACCTTTGATTTCAGTGCTTGATTTTGATTTGGTACATTACCTTATGTTGTTTTTTATATTTGTGCTTGTGCTTGCGTTTCTGGAGGAACGCAGAAAAGGTCTGTGGAATGTAGTTTTTTCAACGCCAAAGGGAAGACTCACACTTGCCTTCAGACGTTCGGGAATCTTGGTTGCAGTTATTGCGGCGGCAAATATAATTATGTACGCAACTCTGTTTCTGACAGCATTTTTGCTTTACGGCGGTGCGGAGGACTTGTTCAGAAATGTGCAGTCAATTGAGATGTTCCGAAACTTTGTTTTACCAATGTCCGAAATAAGTTTTGTCCTGTGTTATGTGCTGATAAACATTTTATTACAGTTTGTTCTTTCATTTCTTGTATGGCTTGTTTTGTCACTTATACAGAATATTACCCTTGCTTCAGGCACTATAGGAATAATCTTTGCCGCTGAATTTGCGCTTTTTGCACTTTTACCGAGTCAGAGTAATCTTGCTATATTAAAGTATATGAATCTGTTTTCATACATAAATCCGACACAGACAATACTTAAATACAACAACGTCAACGCCTTTGTAATTGTGATAAATCAATTCCGACTTGTTATAATTTCTTCAATATTGTTTACAGTCATTTTTGCGGTTCTCTGTATTTGTGTTTCAGCGCTTAAGCATCCCGAAAAAACTTCGGGCAGGTTCGAAACAGCGATTATTAAAGTAGTCGGAAAAATTACAACCTTGTACCGAAAAGCTGTTGAAAAGCTGACTGTTACAGGAACAGAGCTTTACAAGATGTTGATTATCAACAAGGGAATTGTTGTGCTCGCATTATTGCTGTTTGTAATGCTGTCGATGACAACGACGGATAAAATCTATTACAGCGGTGCAGACGGCATAATTAATACATTTTATCAGCAATACAGCGGTGAAGTTACCGATAAATCAAAACAGTATGTTAAGGAGCTGGAAGTTGAAACAGCAGATGTTGAGTCGGAGTATCAAAAGGCTTGTAATGATTATAAAGAAAAAGTAATTTCCGAAGATGAGTTTGAAAAATCAATTTTAAAATACGAAGCATTTGACAGTAAGCGTGAGGCTCTTAAAAGGCTGAACGAAAAATTTGATTATATAAATACAAAAAAATTAGACGGTAACGATGTATGGCTTGTTAATCCGAACGGTTATGAAAAGTTGTTTGGCAGAAGCGGATTTTTACGTCGGCAGAATTTTACTCTTCTTTCTATTTTCTGCATTATTATAATTTCGGCAAATGTTTTTGCATTTGAAAGAAGTTCGGGAATGTACGCATGCCTTATGGCAAGTTGTAGGGGAAGAGGTTATCTTTTCCGCAAAAAGCTCGTTGCAGTTTCCTTTGTTACATTGTCTGTTTGGCTTTGCTTTATGTTTGTCGAGCTTTACGACGTGTGCAGTCAGTTTTCACTTGATAATCTTGATGCACCGATGAAAAGCCTTGAACTTTTCGGCAATGCGATATTTAATATAAATTTGGGAAGTTTTATTTTAATTATGTATCTTTTAAGACTTGTTATGATGCTGGCTGTTACATATATTGTTTGTCTTGTATCGGTTTTCTCAAGGTATGAATTCGGTGCTGTGATCTCGGCTGTAATATTGATTGTTCCGTCAGCTTTGTATGCAGTAGGAATCGAGATTTTTGCGTATGCGTCAGTATCAATTCCCATAGCATTTGTGGAACTTTTTAACACTTCGGACGGCTATATGTTTCTGATTCCGATTGTATTTCTGACAGCTTTGGGAACAGTAAGCATTGTTGCAGCAAAGCGAAAATGGTGCAGAGAGGAAGGACATAAGAATGCGGCTTGAAATGAAAAATCTTGTTAAGATTTACGGAAATCATACGGCTTTGGATGGAGTAAGCATAACGCTTACTAACGGAATCTACGGGCTTTTAGGCTCCAATGGTGCAGGAAAAAGTACGCTGATGAATCTTATAACGGACAATGTGAGCAGAACTTCGGGAGAAATCCTCTGTGACGGTACGGATATTTTAAAGCATGGTAAATCATTTCGCAAGAGGCTTGGATATATGCCGCAACAGCAGGGCTTTTATGAACAGCTTTCGGCAAGAGCGTTTCTTTTGTATATGGCATCACTAAAAGAATTGCCGCGAAAAGAGGCAAAAAAGCAAACCGACAAATTACTTGAGGTAGTAAATCTCGGTGAAGTTGCTCACAAAAAAATTGGAGAATTCTCGGGAGGTATGATACAGCGTGTTCTGCTTGCTCAAGCTTTGCTCGGTAATCCCGAAATGCTTCTGCTTGACGAACCGACAGCAGGACTTGACCCGAAAGAGAGAATAAGAATCCGCAACTTCATAAGCGAAATTGCGGAAAATAAAATAGTATTGATTTCAACCCACGTTGTATCGGACATTGAGTTTATCGCAAAGGAGATTATATTACTCAAAAGCGGCCGGCTTGTATCGCACGATACCTGTCAGAATCTTGTAAAACAAATTGAAAACAAGGTGTTTGAGATTGAAACGGACAAGGAAAATCTGAAATATTTTCAGGATAATTACAGGGTTTCTAACCTCTGCCATAATGAAGATAAAATCATTGTCCGCATCGTAACCGACAATCCGCCTGAGAATTACAAGGTACAACTTGTTAAACCAACCCTTGAGGATTTGTATCTTTATGTATTTGCGAACAGGACTTCCTTAAGTGATATAAATTAACGATTGTTTGCTTGTATTCTGTTTTATCTTACTTATCCAATTTTTTAGTATAGATTCAATAAAGAGGTTGTACGAAATTACAACGGTTAAATTGTTGCTTTCGTACAACCTCTTTTTTAATAATTTTTATTCAAAAATTGTAAAAGGCATTTGTTTTTTCATTTCGGAAATATCCAGATGATGAGTCTTAAATGCGTATCTCATAATATAAACAAATTTTTTCTCTTGCACACCATCTTTATAAAAAATATATGTACGCCCGTTTGATGTTTCCTCTTTAACACGGGTGAAATGCTCTTTTGGCAAAGTATATCTTTCTTTATTTGTGTTGATAATAACACAATCGGTTGTAAATCCAACCGATATTACAATATTTTTGTAGTATTTAAGCAAAAATACCTCAATTATTGCAAAAAACAGTACGAAAATAAAAGATAGAATAAATGCCGTGACAAAGCCTTCTTTTGCCAAATAAGTGCTTACTAAAAGTATCGATAAAACACCTGCTAAAAATATGTCGGCAATTATAAGTGCAATTTTAAAAATTTTATAAAAAATACTAATTCCTTTCATTGATATTTTACCTTAGTGGTTTTTGCAATTGCCATGACCGCAGCCATGGTCACCGCAAGTATGGGCTTCTCCGCCATGTTCGTGCTCATGGTGATTACAATGCACATCAGGATTGAAAGCAAGATTGCCGGCAATCAAAGCGTTTACAGCTTCATCAGCGTTACCGCTGACACCACCGTAAAGCTTTATTCCTCTTTCTGCAAGTGCTGTTTTTGCACCGCCGCCAATACCGCCGCAAATGAGTACATCTACTTTTAAAGCAGAGAGTAGGCCTGCAAGTGCGCCGTGACCGGAGCCGTTGGTATCTACAAGCTCTGATTTAATAATCTTGCCGTTTTCAATATCATATAATTTGAATTGTTCGGTATGACCGAAGTGCTGGAAGATGTTTCCGTTTTCATAAGTTACTGCGATTCTCATAGTATTTGCTCCTTTTTTTATTTTGTATTTGTTTTGGATTTGATGTTTGATACATTTTTTATAGCAAAAGCTGTACTGCTATTGCATTCTGTAGCTTTTAAGTATTATGGTATTACACCGGTTACGTGTTTGTTTATTTCTGTAGGACTATCAATGGGATTTTGTCCGTTTATCTTAACAAAAATTCTGAAAATATTGCCCTCATATTTATAGGACGAAAAACCATTCATAAGCTTTGCTGAGTTTTGAATATGATTTAAACCCAAGCCCTGCAAATTATCTTCATTTTTTCGTGTAAGCAGAATACTGTTCTCTTCCTTAACAATGCCGTCAAAGGAGTTTTCTGCCTTGATAATCAGGCTGTTGTCCTTGTTTTTTACTTCAAGATTTATAAACCTGTCCATACCTTTGTCCATTCTTTGGCATGCCTCAATGGCATTTTCAAGAATGTTTCCCAGAATAACACATTTATTCATATTATTTTCTATGATGCCTTGAGGTATGTTTGCATTACATTCAAATCGTATACCTTCTTTATCCATTATGCTTTTATAATAGGTAATTATCAGATTTGATGCATAATCCTGACAGAACACTTCCTGGCTTGCAGAGTCAATATCTTCATTTATTTTGTCAACAAATTTTTCAAGCTCATCATAATTATTATCCTTGATAAGTTCTTTTATCAGAACCATTTGGTGGCGCATTTCATGGTGCAGATATCTTATTTTATCAATATTTTCTGCTATTGTAAAGTATTGCTTTTCTCTTTGCTCAAGCAGGATTTTTGTTTGTTCAAGTTCATTCTTTACTATTTTTGCTTCAAATATTTGTTTATCTGCATTATATACTTTCAGCATAATATGTATAAAGGATATTGCAACCAACACTATTATTATGCTGAATAAAATCACAAAATTGTAAATCTCAAAATTATAAATTGCATTGGGTGTTGCCACAAACATATATACAGCCACTTCGCACAATGCTATTACTAACGCCTCGAGCCCCCATTTGGATGTTTGCAAATCCATTGCCTTTCCAAGAGGTTTGCGCAAAAACAAAATAATAAGTACTGCCGAAGTTATGAGAGCGAGGCATACGGTCAGGGTAACCATAACGTGGTTTTCTTTATAGAGTACATACGCGGCTACTCCGGAAAGCGAGTTTATCATAATAAAGAACACATCGCAGGAGCAGAACGTAAACCAAAAGCGTCCGTCCTTGTACTTTGACATAATCATAAAAATCACAATGCTTGGAATGAAAAATATAACAAATGAAAGCGACATTGCTGTATCACTGCTTATAAAAAAAGAAATTGCAGTGAAAATTATCATTGAAATAAATGCAAAAATATTTCCGATTATGAAGCTTGTTTTTTTGCCGAATTTTGGCTTCATAAGTGTAAAAAAGCAGTTTGTCTGGCAAAAAATCAAAACGAACATTATTATAATCCTGCGAATTTCAAGATTCATTTACTTTTCTCCGTTATTTTTAAATATATAAGCAAAGTAAGCGTCATTCAGTTTTTGGTATACACCTCTTATCATCGGCAAAGTTGCTCCGTTGTCAAAAACAATGACTTTTGAGTTTATTTCGCTTATATATTCCATATTTACAATGTATGTTCTTCCGCATCTGAAAAAACAATCAAAATGCGAAATCTGTTTACTCATATTTTCATTAGTAATACGAATGGAATATTGCCTATCGTCAATAGTTCTTGCTATCTGATAGTGCTTTGAAGTTTCAAAATATAATATTTTTTTTATATCAATTTTAGTTTTTGTACTGCCGACATTAAAAACCATATTTGCAGTATGGTCATTTGAAATAGAAGAAATTGCCTTATCAAGCGCCGAAAAAAGCTCGTCCTTGGTGCAGGGTTTTACAAGATAATGAGTTGCGTTAACAGTAAATGCGTCAACAGCAAAGTCGCGAGATACAGTAAGAAAAATTATCTTACTGTATGGATTGATTTCTCTTATTTTTTTAGCCAAATCTATGCCTGTACAGTCAGAAAGATATATGTCTATAATTACTACATCAAAAAAATCATTTTCGTTATAATGTCTAATTAGTGTTTCGGCATTTTCAAAGCAAAAGATTTCTATATTTTTGTTGCAGTGCAGGCGGCAATAGCTTCTTAAAAGCAATTCTGTATTTTTGAGTTCATCTGTGTTGTCGTCACATACGGCAAATTTCATAGTATTCATCTCACACCCAATAAACATAATTATACTATTGTATAATTATACCACAAAATAGATATTCTGCAATGGAAATAATAGTAAAAGTTTATGCCAGATAAGTGCGAATTGTGCCATAGTGTTGTGATTTTTTCATTAAAATGTTAAACTATACATAATATATGAATGAAAATAAATAATTATGGGAGGTTTTACTATGAAAAGAGCAAAAAAAGCAGGAAAAATCGCAATATCATTGATTTTGTGTTTTTCTATATTATTTTGCTGTGTTCCCGCTGTTCCCGTTATGGCAGATGAAAGGGAAAAAAGTTTTACACGCCTTTATGATTATAATGAACTTTCAGAACGTTATCTTTCTGAAAATAAAGAGGCTAAGTCTGAATATCCAAACGGCGCGTTTATGATTCCGCTTTCATCAGCACATCTGAAAATGGACGACTTGTACGCCCTCGAAATTTTCCGAGAGGGCGGAACGAAAGGAGAGGCGTCAATTACGTTAAAAACCGTTGATATGACGGCTGAGTACGGTATTGACTACAATATTTTTCTTGATACAAAATATACGTCATCTCCTGTTGAAGGTAAAGCAAATCCATATTACGATATGGAAGAATACAGCTTTATTGCCAAGCATACCAAGAAAGAGGTTGTTTGCGCTTCAAATAAGGACGAAAACGTTGCACAGGTGCGCAAGGACGCAAGCGATTATAACGACTATGTTCTAAATGAAGTAATGCCTACGTCAAGTGAATTTTCTTTAGATTTTGCCGATGGTGAAAATTCTAAAACCATATATATACAGACGCATAAAAAAGATGAGGTAACTTCAAATCTTGAATTCACGCTGAACCTTTGCAATCCCAAGGGAGGCAGCATAGGCGCACAGACAAGCTGTGCACTTACAATACTTGAGGAAAGAGAAACCCCCGCTACACATCTGACTCTGCTTGAGGGCAATGTTAATCCCGAAAGCGAAGAGGCATATATTGTTGTAAAAAGAAGCGGAAATATGGGCACGACAGGTTCATTTACAATCAGAACCGAATCTGCAACCGCAAAGGCAGGCAAGGATTATGAGGCTGTTCAGATGCCGCTTGAATTTACACCCGGAATGGCTGAAATCAAGGTGCCGGTTACAATGCTTAAGGATGCAAAGACTGATACATATTTTAATACCTACCTTGAAGATATAACTGTGGCAGACAGCAAAAATCAGGCGTCAAAAATGAACATTACACAAAAGGCAAAAGCTGAAGTCAGGCACGATACTACTCTGACTGCTTCGGAGCAATATCTTTCTTCTTCAATGGTAAACACAAATTCGGGAACGCGCGGTGTTCAGCTTATTGACGCTGCACAGTTTACTCAATCAACGGTAACCAACAGGGGAACGGGCAGTCAATATCACAGCTATTCCCATACCGGTTCCGATATGGAGCTTAAATATAACAACAGCTGGAGCAGTTCAAACAACTGTATCTCAGTGCGCTCAAACGAAAAAATCAATTTTACCGGCGTCGACTCAATCACTATGGTGGTTGACCACTATACCGGTTCCACAGCTTCCGACCATTCGGTAATTTATGTATCTGACAGCGATAAGTTTAATTCAGATACAGGTAACTACGACTGGATACATCAGCTTTCGGGAGTAGGCGCAAGCTGGGATATGACTAACATTGCGGATTCGTATATTTATCACACCGCAAGCCTCGACCAAAGCAAGGTTAAGGGCGAGCATTACCTTTATATGGCTTTGCATAAAGGCGCTGTTGTAGGTAGTGCCGGATATAAAATATACAACCGCGGCACAAGCGATGTTGACCACAGCCTTAAACTCAATATGACAAAATATAATCTGACTGTTATAGAGCCTGATTCTACACCGGTATATGTGGACGGAAAGCTCGTCAATACTCAGGTTGCAAAAAATCATCAGCTTGTTGATCCTGCTTCAATGCACGACAACGACCGAAACACAGGCACTTCATTCTCAATTTACAGAGATGAAACTACTGCAATTTCTGCAATTATAGACTCTAAGTTCAATAATCTTGTAAAGCTTGAAGGCGTATATTTCTGCGAAAGCGGCAAAACGTCAAATCATTCTGAGCTTTATAAGCTTAACAGCGATTCATTTACGCTGACATCCGAAATTCTTGAAAAGTATTCAAATTATATTAAGGATAAAAAGATAGTTATAAAGCCCGTATATACAGTAGCTGACTCAAATCTAAAAATTGAAAGCTTTGATAATACTAAGAATAACGGACAGAAATTTGTTGCTGACAACAACAATTGTACAGGTGAATTTTATTATAACAACGAGCTTGTCGGAACATTAAGCTGGACGAAGTCTGAGAGGCCAAACGGTAACTATCTTGTTGCGGATACACTCAAATTTAATTTTGAATATGCTGACAATGCACCGTCAAAGCTTTGGAATATGAAGTTTGATACGAGGGCGGCTTCAACAGAAAGCTTGCTTTCCTCTGCTGATATCATAACTGTTAATACAGGTACATTTTCTGCAAATATTCAGCTTTCGGATTTGTATTTTTCGGTAACACCGAACTTTTACCTTGCAGATACAACAACAGTGCTTAATATTACAAATCCCGATTACGGTGACTTTATCGGAAAGGGCGGCAAATACGCAACGAAAAATTCCGACGGTTCGGTTACCCTAAAGGGCTACTCCTCTGAAGACGGCGCAACAGACACCATATTTACAGATATGTCTGTAAATGAGATAATCACTTTTTATGCAAAGCCAAATTCAGGTTATCGTGCAAAATGGAGCTATACCGACAGCGTGTCGCACAAGACTAAAACATATTATGGAAACAGCTTTTTCTACGCTATACAAAATCCGTATTATACAGATGATAATCACATAACCCTGACGTTTGAAAAGACAGGCGGCAACTATTATTCATTCAGCTTTTACGGTCAAACCCTTTTACAGGAGGGCTCAATAATAAATCCGCCTACAAATCAGACCGAAACATATAACCTCGTCAGGGGGGCGCAGATAACAATGGACAGTTATTCTGCTTTGTCTGATGAAAACGGCGAATTTCATCTTGAAACAAATCCCGGAGAGGAAAACTCCGAAATTGTCAAGATTTCTGCGTCGGCAGATGAAATTCACAGAGCATTGGTTTTCTACAACAATCAGTATTACATTTGTGATATTGATATGTCAAAATACCTTTCATCGGGCAGTGTTTCAAGCATTACGGCACAGCTTAAGCTTGACTATAAAACGAACGGAGTAATGCCGACTTCAATTTGTGCGTTGTCGTCTGACGGAACTGTTTACGGCGATACCATTACATTAATCACAGCAAATGCAGTTCAATTTGATATGACTATAAATACAAAAGGGCAGAGCAAGGACAAGCCTGTAAATCTTGTTCGCTGGTCTGTTGAAAATGAGGACGGCGTAAAATCATCATATGATGTTGCACTTGAAAATGGACAAACCGTTTCTCATTGGGCAAATACGCTTTCGGAAATTATAAAACAGGGCGATAAGCTATATGTTGAGTTAATGTGGAAAGGCTATGACTCTGATGCAAACGAAATTTTTTCAAGCTATGGTAAATTTGATACGGGCTACAGTTTTATTGCAACATCGGTAACAGATACAATTACCTATGCTCCCGATGTCGGCGCTCCGTCTACTATGAGCCAGCCCATACCCGTACTCGGACCTGTAAGCCCAACTGTTTCAATAAAGGGCTTCACCCCCATAATTAATACAGGTACAGCCGGAACAGACAATGACGGTCACGAAATTCATACAATTTCAATAGGCGTTAGCTTTGGTAAGCTGAAAAATGCTGCTGCAAAGGACAGCAAGTGGGCTTCTGCCGGTCCGATTGATAAGGCAAAATCTCTCGGAAACATATTAAGCGACTTTGATGCTGCAAATAACAGCACTTCGGGACTTCCTAAGTTTGCCGGCGGAAAATCCCTTGCAAATGCACTTAATATGAAAACCGCTGTTAAGCTTTCTTTCAGCATAACCATATGTTATCAGGGTAACTATTATATAGACGATAATTCGGGCGAATGGCAGTTTGTAGGCAATCTGTTTATTGCCGGCGCAGGCGGTTCAATAAGAGTAAGTATTCCGTTTGTACTGTGCTATATTCCATGCTTTGCTTACTTTACAGCTTCGATAAATGTAAATATTTATATGGGTATTTTTGCAAATACAGACGGAGAAACCGGAGAATCAGTTGCGTTGACTCTTGATCAGTTGGAAGATGCCGGTGCTTCTACCTTCCAGGGTGTGTATGAACTGAAAATAGGACTTGGCGCAGGAGTTGGAATAGGCTTTGACGGTTTGCTGTCGGCGTCGGGCGGAGTCGATTTCCAGTTTGATATTCAGTTTAACGATTATATGAGAGGCTACGGAACTGTCGGTATGTCAGGAAGCATAACTCTTGAATTGCTTTTCTTAAAAGCTACGTGGAGCGACCAGTTCTTTAAGACTGAAATGTTTAATACACTTCAAGACTCACAGGAATTTATGAATGTACGGGCGCTACAGTCAAAGATTGAAACTGATTTGCTTAAAAATACAACTGTCGGCGATATGATTATTTCAACAGCAGAAGCGTCGGATAAACTATATTCTCGACGCGGACTTACTGAGGAAAAGGTGATTGAAGGAGAACAATCCCCTGTAAATCCCGAAATTATATCAATAGGCAATAACCGATACTTAATCACAAGCACAGCAACGGACGATTCAATATCTCAAAATAATGTTCTGCATTATTATATTTATGACGAGTCTTCAGATGAGATAGTTGAATCAGGTCCCCTTCTTAAAAAAGCAGTAAAGGACGCTTACGGTGAAGACGCAGTAAATGAGATTAACAAGCTTACAGCCGATTATGAAAAAATAGACAATGATGCGGTTATGGCAGACTGCGGTGATGATATTCTTATTGCATGGAATAAATGCGTTGTGTCAGATGACCATGACAACAGTGCATTACTCAACTCTGTTGGTATTGCTACAATTTACTACAATAAGGCAAGCGGCAAATTCCATGACTATAATGTAATGTCAGACAAAAACAAAAAGTATATGTATATGACGCCAAAGATTGCATATAACAGCAGTACGGATACTGCTCAGGTATTCTATCAGGCAATGAATGTTGAGAATATTACTCTTGACACTACGCTTGAAGAATTGCAGACATATCCAACTGTTCTGCTTACTTCCTATTGCGATGCCGGTACTAAGGCATGGTCAGTAAGCAAGCCTGTTTCAATAAACGGCAAATATCTAAAGTATTTTGACGCGGAATCATATGATAACGGAGTTATGTTATCCTATGTTTCGTCAGATACATATGGTTTCACGCTTGATTCCGTTGACGAATTTAACGTTGAAGATGATTTTGATGCTTCAGAGTTTGATACCGGCAACTCTATGTATATTCAGCAGTTCAATGTAAATGACGGCAAGCTTACTTCTGCAAATCCTATGCGCATTACTAAAGACGGATATGTAACGGCAAATCCAAAGCTTATAAATGTAAGTGCAGATGGCATACAAAACACGCTTCTGTTCTATAAGTGCAACGGACTTTATGCTTATCAGAATATAACTAATATTCTGACTAACGGACTGTATACAAATTCAGAAGGACAGTCACAGATAAGCGAAGCGTACGTTGAGCCTCAGTTTATATCAAATGAAGAGGATTACTCGGTAAATGATGACTTTTCGGTTTACAGTAACGCAAGGGGAGATATCTATGCACTGTGGACTACAACCGAAAGCAATCAACAGCAAATCTGGGCAAAACAGTTTGTATTCGACAGAGTTGATAAGGTAACCGAGGTCGGACGGCTTGATGAAAACGGAGATTTGATATATGACGGTAATGATAAGCCTGTAATGGATAAGCTTGATACTCCGTTGTATTTCCTTAACGGATATTGGGGCGGAAAAACTTACCTTACCGAAAAAGGAATTTACGGCAGCGACGATACAGGACTGTATAAAGACAACTTTGCCGCTGTAGTGCTTGAAAACGGAGATTTGCTTACTGTATTCAATGCATTCGACAGAGAAATAACAGACAACGGATGCAAATATGTAAACAATATGCTTGTTGTTTCAGAATACAATACAGATTCGGATTATCATACGCCTGAAAAAATTGACGCAATAGAGTTTAGCAACGAATACCCAACAGGCGGAGAAACCGTAAATGTTACCTGCCACGCTGAAAATCTCGGTGTTAAATCGGGCAGAAATGTTACGGCAACATTGTATGTAAACGGAACAGTTTATGACAGCATTGCAGAAGATGTTTGGCTGTCGGCAGAAGCAAAGACATTTGACTTTTACTATACTCTTCCAAAAGATCAGAAGGCTGATGAAGTTTCAATATATTTCACAATAACTGAGAATGGGGAAGAAAGGCTTGTTTCCGATAAATTTACACTTAAACAAGGTGCAAAGCTTGAAATATCAATGGTTACTCTGTCGGGAATTAAGTTCGTTACAGCTGATAACGATAATGCAAAGTTCTTTGTCAGGACAAATGTTAAAAATATCGGAAATGAAGATTACACAGGCGGCGACTATGTAAGACTCGTTGATTTTGATGTTGAAGAAATGTGCCTTGCAATGGAAGACGGTTATGAAGCAGGAAATCCGATTTATACCTCCTATGGCAAAGAAAAAATTAACAGTATAGGCGTTGGCGACAGCACAGACGTTTGGTTTGTATCAGATGCCATTCCGTCAAAGGCGTTTGAAAAAACAGGAACGGATACGGCATACCTCGAATGTATAATTTCAGATAAAAATGAAGCGGATTGGAAGACAAGAAATTCAGAGGAAAAATTCAGTGCGCTTTCGGAATTTTATCCGGGACTTACAAAGAAGCCGGTTCCTGAAAAGGTAAAGTCAATCAGTTTAAGCGATATTACCGTTGAGATTGACAATCCGCAGCAGATAGACAAAAACGTTCAGCCGTTATCTTCGCTTGTAAACAGTGAAATTACTTATTCATCGTCAGATAAGAGTATAGCTGATGTTGACAGCTTCGGAGTAGTTACGGGACACAAGGAGGGCACGGCGGTTATAACTGCTGAAATAGACGGACTTACAGCAACTGCAAATGTTTTGGTTAAAAAAGCTGCGCCTTCCGATAAAGCAGACGAAACACAGCCGACAAACAGCAATAATACCTCGCCTGCAAACACAGATGTCACACAGCCTGATAATAATAAAGGCACTGACGGTTCATCTACCGAAAATAATTCGTCTTCAGTTAATTCGGCTGATAACGGTAAAATTCAGACGGGAAGCTTGTCGGTTGCAGTGGTAGCAATTGTGTTGATTGCTTCTGCGGCGGTTATATATTTCCTCCGAAAAAGAAAAGATCAAATCTGATTTATTAACTTCCTTTTGAGGGACAAAACAAATAAAAAATTATTAAAGGAGAATTCTAATGAAAATTTATAATTGTATTCTTGGTATATTTGCTATTTTAGCTTCAATATACTGCATTATTTATCCGGGAATCACATTCCTTAACAGCGGATGGATTATAACCATTCTGCTTGGTGCTTGGGGAATATGTGCGATTTTTGATTATGCAACAAATCCCAACAATGGCGAAAAATCCAAAGGCGAGGCTGCTATGGGAACACTCGGTCTTGTTCTGGGTATTGCAGCAGCAGTATTTTCCGTGCTCGCATTATTCTTTCCCGGCATACGCGCTATGCTTGATATTATTATTCTCTGTATGTTTGCCGGTTGGCTTATTGTCAGCGGCATAAGTTCCATTGCAGTTTCATTTACTATCAAAAAAACAGGCTCGAAAAGATGGATATTATCACTCATTTTAGGAATACTTGTTCTTATTGGAGGAATATACGGAATTTTCCATATGCTTTTCGTTGCACAGACAATAGGTATTCTTATCGGAATATTACTGCTGACATACGGATTTAGACTTATACTTTCAGTGTTTGAAAAGAACTGACAAGCGCGGAGGAAAAATATGAAATGTGTATTCAGAGAGCTTTTAAAGTATAAAAAAGAGCTTGTACTGATTATTATTACAGTAATTGGAACAACCTTATGTACTTTAGGACTTCCTTCTCTGCTTATGAGGCTTATTGATAAAGCGATTCCCGAAAAAAATATTCCGCTTGTGTTTGAAGTCGGCGGAATTATGTTGCTGCTCGTTGTAATAGGCGTGTTGTGCGGAATTGTTACAAGCCATACCTCGGCTACGGTTTCTATGGGTGTGGGCAGAAATCTGAGAAGTGCAATTTTTAAAAAGGTTCAGTATTTTTCACAGACAGAGATTGATAAGTTTTCCGCTTCATCTCTCATTACAAGAACAAACAATGACATAACTCAGGTGCAGACGTTTCTTAACCAATGTTTAAGAATTGCTGTACAGGCACCTGTTATGTGTTTGTGTGGGATAATTCTTGCAATTTCCAGCAGTCCCAGCCTTTCGGGCGTGCTTGTAGTTTCTATTCCGCTTATGGCAATTGTGCTTATAGTCATTGCCAAAATTGCAATCCCGCTTTCAACAAAAATTCAGCTTAAAATAGACCGAATTAACCTTGTTATGCGCGAGAAGCTGACAGGCGTACGCGTAATCAGGGCGTTTGGAACAACTGAATTTGAAAGCGATAAATTTGATAAAATAAACAGGGATTATCAAAAGACAAATAAAAAGATGCAGAGGACAACAAACTCTGTACTTCCTGTACTGACTCTCGTACTTTCCTTTACGGCAGCAATGGTTATGCTTATGGCTGCAAATCAATTCGTTAACAAGGGCGTTGATTATACAATCGGAGAGGTTATGGCAATTATACAGTACGTAATGCAGATTATGATGGCTGTAATTATGCTGACTTTGGTTTTTATTATGCTTCCGCGTGCGGCAACTGCGGCTGCAAGAGCACAGGAGGTTCTTGAAACCGAACCTATAATCAAAAACAAAGAGAAAACTGCCGATAACACCAAGTTAAAGGGATATCTGACATTTAAAAATGTTTCGTTTACATATCCGGGGGCAGAGTTTCCTGCAATTAAAAATCTTTCCTTTGAAGCCGGACCGGGAGAAACTACGGCTATAATCGGCGGTACGGGAATGGGCAAATCTACAGTAGTTAATCTTATACCGCGTCTTTATGATGTGACCGAGGGACAGGTGCTTGTAGACGGCGTTGATGTACGTGATTACGATACAGAGGTGCTGAGAAATAAAATCGGTTTTGTGCCGCAGAAAGCAGTTTTGTTTTCCGGTACGATAGATACAAACATTGCTTTCGGTGACAAAAATGCTGATGAAGACAGAATTGAAGAGGCAGTGAAAATTGCCCAGTCATATGACTTTATAATGAAGAAGGAAGAAGGCTTCCGATCTCCGATTTCACAGGGAGGTACAAATGTTTCAGGTGGTCAGCGTCAAAGACTTGCAATAGCCAGAGCTATTGTAAGAAAGCCTGAAATATACGTTTTTGATGACAGCTTTTCTGCTCTTGACTTTAAAACTGACAAGGCTCTGCGAAATGCACTTGCAGAGGAAACAGACAACGCAACTGTTGTAATAGTTGCTCAGCGAATAAGCACTATTATGGACGCTGACAGAATTATTGTAATAGAAAAGGGCGAGGTTGCGGGAATGGGCACTCACAAAGAGCTGCTGCAATCCTGTGATGTCTACAAGGAAATTGTCAGCTCTCAGATGAGTAAGGAGGATATGGATAAATGAGTAAAAATAAAAAATCCTCCAAAGGCAACGGAGCTTACAAAAGACTTTTTTCATGCATAAAGCCGTATCGAGGCAGGCTTATTTTTGCTGTTGTATTTATATTGTTTTCGACAATTGCATATTCGCTTGCGCCGCTGTTTATGGGCTGTGCTACAAATTCGCTTGCTGAAATTTTCACAAATGGAAACTTCGGTGAGGCGGCAAAAAGCTTTTTGACATTCCTTATTCTTATGGGCGGTGCATATGCGCTTAACGCATTGTTTTCGTATATCGGAACGTGGCTCATTGTCGGCGTTACGGAAAACACCATATTTGATTTGAGAAAAAGCATAGATGCAAAGCTTTCCAGGCTTCCGCTTAATTATTATGATACAAATTCATACGGAGATATTCTCAGCCGTGTAACAAACGATGTTGACACAGTTTCAAGCTCGCTTCAGCAGAGTATTTATCAGGTGCTTAACGCAATTTTCACTATAGTTATCATACTGATAATTATGTTCAGTATAAGCGGAGTGCTCACATTTGTGGGACTTGCCATTGTACCCGTTGCACTGTATATTTCTGCAAAAATTGCAAAAAAATCACAGAAAAAATTTAATGAACAGCAGGAAAAAACGGGTGAGCTTAACGGCTATGTTGAGGAATATTACAGCGGTCACAATGTAGTAACTGTATTTGGCAAGGAAGAAGAGGTCATTGATAATTTTGAGGATACAAATGAGGCTCTTTATAAAGCTTCCAAGGACGGTCAGTTTCTTGCAGGAACGCTTATGCCTATTATGCAGAATATGACCAATTTCGGCTATGCGCTTGTGTGTTTTGCAGGAGCAATAATGGCTATTCTGGGCGGACTTTCAATAGGTATGATTCAGTCCTTCACACAGTATCTCAGACAGTTTTCACAGCCTCTTACACAGGTAATGCAGATTACAAATATTATTCAGTCAACAGGCTCTGCTGCTGCAAGAATATTTGAATTTCTTGATGAGGAAGAGGAAGTAAAAGATACCGAAAATCCCAAATTCCCTGAAGTGCTCAAGGGCGAAGTGGAATTTGACCATATCAGATTCGGCTATATTCCTCACCAGACCTTAATCCATGATTTGAATATAAAAATCGGAGCAGGGCAGAAAACAGCCATAGTAGGACCAACAGGCGCAGGAAAAACAACTCTTGTAAATCTTATTATGCGTTTTTATGATGTGAGAAGCGGTGCAATCAAGATTGACGGAGTTGATATCCGTGATATGGAAAGAAGCAGACTTCGTGAAATCTTCGGTATGGTGCTTCAGGACACATGGCTTTACAACGGAACAATTCGTGAAAATATCCGCTACGGAAAGCTTGACGCAACTGACGAAGAGGTTGAAGAGGCCGCAAAAAAGGCGAGAGCCGATGCCTTTATCAGAGCATTGCCGGGAGGCTATGACTTTGTATTGCAGGAGGGCGCAGGCAATATTGCTCAGGGTCAGCGACAGCTGCTGACCATTGCAAGAGCAATGCTTAACAATCCGCCTATTCTTATACTTGATGAGGCAACCTCATCGGTTGATACCCGTACAGAGGTACTTATTCAGGAGGCTATGTCTGAAATGATGAAGGGTAAGACCTCATTTGTAATTGCCCACAGACTTTCAACGATCAAGGACTCCGAAAATATCCTCTATATGCAGGACGGCGATATTCTTGAGGTTGGCAATCACGAAACACTTATGCAGAAAAATGGTTTATACGCAAAGCTGTATAACAGCCAGTTTGCTGACAGTAAATAACGCAAAATTATAGCAAAACCACCCTTTGGAATTCTGTTATTCAAAGGGTGGTTCAATTTTATTGGTAGAATGTTATGATAAAATAACAGTGTGATTGCACTAAGAGTTTTTCAGCCAATCTAGTATAGTCATATATAAAGTAATATTTTTCAGAATACAGCCCTTTTCAATCGGTGGTTTTGATTTTTTGCTATGTTGTAAGCAAAGCGATTTGTTTTTGGTAATACAAAATAATTGATAAAATTGAATTTACAAAGTTAATGTTAAATTGCTATAATATAGGATATCGTAGGCAAGGATAACTATCAATTATTATTTATTACAGAGATGTCTATTGTGAAATAATATATACAATATTTTGTTGAAAACAGCTTATGCTATGCATTCTAAAGCCAATTCTCAAAAAATGAGAATTAATTCAACAAGCACGATGTTTATTTTCTGTTCTTAATTTGGTATTGTTTATTTATAAAACTTTAGGGGATGGATATATGACTATTAATGAAATAATAAAACAACACCGCAAAAAACTTGGCTTAACACAAAAGGAATTTGCTGATATGCTGTCTGTGTCAGACAAGACTGTGTCACGCTGGGAAATTGGAAATCAGGTTCCTGATGCATTGCTAATGCCCGATATTGCTAAAGCACTAAAAATAACAATAAACGAGTTATATGGAATAGAGAACAATGACACAAAAACAAAAGAAAATACTACCGCTGAAATTTTATATAAGATTAACAAGAGAGTTTTGTGTGCCTATAAGATTGGTATTATCTTTGGTTTAGTATTAGCGATTTTTGGTTCATTCTTTTTGGTCAGATGCGATTTAATAGATGAAAATAATGAAGCAATTCGGCTATTTGGACAGATAATGATGTTCTCGGGGTGTGGAATTTGCTTAGTGTCAGAAATAGTCTATAAAATCATTTGCAGGAATGAAGTAAACAATATCATATATTTGTCGGAAGACATAGCATATAGTGGATTTGCAGCTATAGCGATAAGTGTTATTTTTCTGCTAATTATGCCATTGTTTTTAGCTTTAGAAATTGATTATTTGTATGAACTTTTTGTAGTAGTACCTGTTATTCTATTCGAAATTGTGATGTTGTATCACAAGAGTTTGCTTAAACAGGCAGGTGTAAAGGTTAGTAAAACAATTAGTGTGATATCAATTATTATAGGTTCAGTATCGGTTGTATTGCTTTTATCAATTTTTATTATTTTTAGAATTGTAGATTTTAGCGATACATCCACAGTTTCAAAAATAATGTACGAAATGCATTATGTAATGCTTTATGGGGTATCTGCTGTTGAGGCAAAGGTTAGATTATATAGTTTCTTATTGTTGAGTTTGCCGTTGATTTCAATGCTGGTGATGAATTATATTGAACTTATTATTAAAAGAAAGTTGCTTAATATGTAGGAATTTGAAGAATATGAAAAGGACAAAGATGACACTATTGTTTCACACCGAATTAAGAGAAAATTATTTTAAGCAGGTTAAAGTGGGGCGTCTCCACAAGGTGTCATATCAGACGGCAGAGCCGACTGTTATGCGGTTTTACAGTATGTCAAAAATCAGAATTTGAGGTGTCTATCAAAAATGAATCAGAATAAAAAGAAATATGCATATTGAATGAAACCATCAATCTAAAGCTCCCCCGACAAACGAAAATGATAAATTAAGTGTTGAGCAATCTGTTTCATGAATAGTTCTTTCTCTCGCAAAATTGATTGCAAACAGTTGCAAGCGCAAACGAGCTAAATTATTCGGTCAGGTCAACAGCAAATTGAAATCCAAGCTTGAAGAGAAAAAGCTTGCTCAATGATAAGATGAACGAAGGCTATGCCTATACTACAGTTAAGAAAGTACATAATGTGCTGAATGAATATTTCCGCTATCTTACTCAGCAAGAATACATTGAC
The DNA here is from genome assembly GCA_958403905.1 of uncultured Ruminococcus sp. Lineage (GTDB taxonomy): Bacteria > Bacillota > Clostridia > Oscillospirales > Acutalibacteraceae > Ruminococcoides. The sequence continues at coordinate 47,918 of CATXZD010000012.1, read as the reverse complement.
AGAAATCCTATGATAAGCGCTCCTGTGATAAAGAAGAACAACTTTCTGGCGGCTCAGGACAAAGAAAATCTTCCGACGAGCGAAACCATTACGGTGTTCACGCCGGAAGAGATTAAAATATTCAAAGATGAAGCGTTCAGTACATTCTCAAACGGCAAAAGAAAATATCAGCAAGCCGCAGCATACATTCTTATGCTGAATACAGGATTGCGGACAGGCGAGGTGCTTGGGCTGCTGAACAGCGACATTGACCTTGAAAATCGTGTAATGCACCTAGACAGAGGTGTAAAGGAAATCTCAAAGCGTGACGGTGTAACAGCAGAAAAAGGACGAGAAGTAAAAGTCGCAAACTGAAAAGTGCTACGAGCAAACGAGATGTTCCGCTGAACTATACTGCAATCGAGATGATACTCGACTTGAGAAAAGAATTCTACTTTGGTGAGGACAGTCCGTTGATTCCCGATGAAAAAGGCAACTTCACCCGACCGGTAAATTTCAGAAAACGCTATTACAGAATCCTCAAAGCCGCAGGCATAGAAACCAAAGGTTTGCACTCGCTTCGACACACTTTCGCAACTAATTTAGTCAACGGTATAAAGCAACCTGACGGCTCAATAAAATGCCTGACCCCACGATAGGTTGCCGATTTGCTCGGACATACAATTTCTGAAATTACTGAGCTGTACTATGTGAAAAGAGATTTGACAAAGCTGAACGGTATTACTGATGGATTTGAATTCTAATATCAGATAAATCAAAAGGACTAGTCTTTTGATTAATTTAAATTTGACGATAAATATATCCCATTTGATTTAATAATCATATTATGTTAAAATAAAGCCCAAAGAAGGTGATTTCTATTGTACAGTATTGCTATTTGTGATGATGATACATTCTATTTGGATAGCATTACCGATAAAGTTAGCCTGCTGTTCAAAAAACACAAGCAGCTTATACATATGGATAAATTCAACGACACCGCAGATTTGCTAGAAACAATTCAGAACGGTATCGATTATAAGCTGATTTTTCTTGATATACAGTTCCCACAGTCAAACGGTGTTGATGCCGCACGAAAAATCAAAAGCATAAGTCCCGACACGGACTTCGTTTTTCTGTCAACCACGAGTGATTACGCACTTGAAAGCTTTGATGTTGCTCCGCTGTATTACATTACAAAACCGGAAGACGACATAAAATTAGAGGAAGCTGTTAAGCGCTTTCTTCGCAAGAACAGTATCAATAAAATCACCATAAAAACAAGCAGCAAGGTAATCTCCCTCGATATTGACAGCATAATATATTTTGAAATTATGGGGCATAGTATTCTTATGCACACGGCAGATAATGTTAAATATGAGCTTAAGGGTACGCTCAAAGAACTTGAGAGCATTATCCCTACTGCACATTTTGCGAGAGTGCACAAGAGCTATATTGTAAATTTCAAATACATAACCAAGATAGAAAGATACAAAATCACCCTTCATACAGATTTTACCATACCGATAAGCAAACTTAAATATAACGACCTGCAAAATCAATTTATAGAATATGCAAGCAAAAAAGCGATTGTGTTCTAATGAAACACAATCGCTTTTATATTATTTCAGATTAAGGTTTGTCATAACCGAAAATTCATTTTCGGTGCTTTCAATCTTTAATATGCTGTTGTACTTTTCGGCAACCATTTTCATTGCCGAAACTCCGTATCCGTGATTATACGAATCCTCCTTTGAAGTAATTATATCTCCGTTTTCATCAAATATTATCTTACCGTCAAAGCTGTTGACACAACCGATAAAGAGAAAATTATCATCCTGATTTATATTTATACGGATATATTTTTCTCTGTCGGATTTTACTTTTCTGCAAGCTTCAAGTGCGTTGTCAAGCATATTTTCAATCAGAACACACAAGTCGCTGTCGTCCATTGTAATTATCGCGCCAACATTAATATTGTACTCTATATTAATACCTTCAGCTTGTGCCTGTTCAACACACGCACCGACAATAGCATTTACAAGCAGATTGTTGCAGTAACGCAATGCAGGCAATGAATTCAAATTATCCCTTACCGAAGCAATGTAATCATTAGCTTCGTCAATTTTGTTATCACTCAGAAAAACTGAAATCGCCTTAATATGATGGGACATTTCGTGTCTGGCACGCTTCGTTTCTTTCTCAGCTTTCAACAGCATTTTATAATTAGATACTGCAAGTCTGTAGCGTTCATCAATCACCGCTATATTTTTCTTGTCATTTATAACGTCGCTGATAAAATTCGAAATCAAAGTTACAGACGCCATAAGCGAATAAATTGATGAAAGCAAATGTACAAGTCCTGCAAAGTATGGAACACTCAATGATGAAAACACATTGATGAAATACATTATTATATTTCCATCAGTCGTATATGCTCTACATATTACAGCAACAATTATCACACAAACAAAAGTGATTATATTTTTTGGAGTTATATACTTTTTAGCATTATCTCTGCTGCACACAAATTCCGCAATTATCATTACAAGCGAAATCACAAAAACAATGAAAGCTGAAATATATTTATCATCAACAACAATCGGTTCATCATTAAGCTGATGAACAAGCAGGCTGCAACAGTAATAGACAAACTGAACACCTGCACCGCTTAAAAGAACATATCTGCGCCATTTTTTCAGACACAAAGCTATATAAATAAACAGCGGAGTAATATATAATCCTTCTAAAAACGATAAATTAAATAATTCCGTCAGTCTGCTTGAGATTCCGATTCCCGTAGTATATATGGTATTCGCAAAAAGCATTACAAAGAATAGAATCAGCAAAAGTATTTTATAGTCCGCCCTGCCATAATGAACTCCAAAAAGGAACACTACGCACAACAGCAAAGCCATAATTGCACATACAGTGATTACAATGTCAGGCAAAAACGCAGAAGTTACCATAACAGAATAGAATGTTTCATCGGTTTCCAAAAGCGGAAAGGCTGGCGATATAAATTCCTCGTTCTCTGAAAAATACGAAGTTATTGAAAGTGTTTTTCCGCTGTAATCCTCGGGCAATGAAACATATACTGTTTCGGGAATTTCTCCGCTCCTCCCCAAATAATTCTTGGGAAGTTCAAGATACCCGTCCTCATTGTGTTCAGAAAAAGGTATATTTGAAAACAACAGTTTATTATCAAGAAATACCTCTGTACCCACACCATACGGATATAATAAAATATATGAACCCGCTTGTGTTTCAGTCATAACTCTTTTTATCCGTATTGCTGAAATATTACTTTGCGGAAAACTTAAAGTGTATTCATCAACAAATTCTGGCTGAGCACTCTGATTTTTCCCGTCGGCGAGCACCTCATAAGACCAACCGTTATTATTATCAGGCGAAGGTGCAAGATTTATATCACTCTTGGCGGTAGTCATAACAACAAAACAAATAAAAACTATTAACGCAGCGGTCAGTAACAAAGCCGCCGTTCCGATTAAATATTTTAATTTTCTATCTTTCTTCATACTAACACCCCTGTCACTGCAATTACAATATCATATAAATCCGTATTTCGTCAACAAAAAAACACGAACGGGAATAATACGACATAATCGGAAATACAACAATATAAAATGATAAAAAATTCCCGTTTATGCTCTATTATTCCCGTTTATGCAAAACTATGGATTTTTAAAATTTTAAATGCTACAATGTGGTTAAATTGTAAAGAGTAGTATGTCCTTTGCAAAAAAGTCCCATAGGGACAGATGGAGGAAATTTATGAAACGCAAATTAAAGCGAAGCGTTAGCTTACTGCTTGTATTAACATTGTTTGTATCTGTATTTACAGGCTGTGATGTTAACAAAGATGACATTCTACCGCTTGATGTAGAATTGTCTGGCAACGGAACACAGAAAAGTCTTGTGGTAAGTTATTCCGAGGACATTTTCAAGGAAGAAATTGAAAATGACCAAATTCAAGTCGGAACGTTCAACGAAATTGAACAAACCGAGATAAGCGTAGATAACGCCACCAGCGATGAAATACCTGAACCCGAATTAACCCAGCTTACCGGTTTCACAGTAACGGTGGACAATGCGAAACAGCTTACAATCACTCTTGCTGACGGCAAAGACAGCGAGTACAGCAATTACACTGTTGGCGTTGACAAAAAAGCCACAACCATAGGCAAGTACTGCAACGGCTCTTATCGTACTGCTCACAGCATTGAGGAGCAAGTCAGCTACAGTGCGAAAATTTCGGGTGAATACACTGTCGGCGACAGCGACCCTGTTATTATTGTGAATCTTGAAAATACTGTCGCTGTCGAAGATATTAATGCCGAAATGCTTAAATTGACGGGACTTTTTTCCGATTTGAAAATTGCAAATGTGACGGCAAGCGGAAACACCCTGACTATCACTACTAAGGGCAGTATAACGAATGAAACCCCTTTAATTGCAGGTGTAGATATTGCGGCGGAAGCCACCAATTCGGGAGAAGCTCTCTGTGCAAGCTGTTCAGTTAATTATCGTGGCTTATATGTAGATCAGGCAAGTTATGCTTTTGAAAAGAACATACTGACCTTTGATGTTATACTCAGCGGCGACACTTGGAAGCTTTCATCAGGCGACAAAATCTCCTCTGATGATATTGTTTTCACCCTCAAAAATCTTTCCGAGGACAAGCAGACTGCAACATTTTCTACACCAGTTACAGCTGAAAATCTTGACGATGCTCTTTCAAAAATAAAAGGAACAACGGTTACCGTTACTGCCGATAAGCTTGACGGCGGAATTGAGCAGACTCTTACAATCAGCGCCGCAAAAGCAGAGCTTGGAGTGGTCATAGATTATATCGACAAAACAGACACAGCCGATAAATACAAAGCCGACGCGATTATTTATGCAAAAAACGGAACCTTTGGTGAGATAAGTGCATCCGATATCAGCTTTGCGGGCGACTTTGTCAATGCTAAGACAGAAAGCGTTGAAAAAGACAATACGGTTTACACAGCTTCATTTACATTTACGGCAAAGGATGTCAATACCGAAGAAATGGACTTCTCCGGTACAGCAAAGCTTTCAGCCGGAAAGATGATAAATTCATGGGGGACAAAATCCGGTGAAGCTACCTGCGAAGCTGTATATGTAACAGGTATTGACAAAGGCGAAACGCTTGATGCTATCAAGGCATTTGTTGCCGCAAACAAGGATACTTTTAAAACAGTCGGCACCGTCGGAAGTACAATCGGCGGAGTGGTAAGCGCCGGCCAGGGCGTTATTACTGTTCTTCAGCTTTGCGGTGTTCTTGAAAGCACAAATGATAAGCTTAACGCTATACGAGACGAAATTAAAAACGTACAGCAACAAATACAGGCGCTGGATAACAAAATGGACAGTCTCGGCAATACACTTATCCAACAAAATGCTGATATTATTTCTGAAGTGGAAAAAAGCACTTATTCTATAGCAAACGGAAAGTGGGATAATTTTATTACAGGCTATGTTGTGCCTCTTTCCAATACCATAAGTAATTATCAGAGCGCATATAACGCTTATATGCTCGATTATATCTCAAAAGCAGGTACTTCTGATTCAGTTGTGGTTTATATTGACAGTGACGGAAACGTAACGCTTCCGAGTAAAACGGACAATGGATATTCCATTGACGGAAAAGAACTGAAGTCACAGGGAGTCTATCATCTGTCTGTGAAGCTGGAGGATGTCAATGAAAAAATTCGGGCAAACAACGGCAGACTGTATAACGGATATTGGAATGATATAACAGATAAGTACAGCTTTGATATCCCAAAAAATGAAGGACAAGACTCATATAATCGGTTTCATTCTCTTATCGTTGGAAATAAAGAAGAGGATACAGAAATATTTAACACATCACGATACAATTTTGCTGTTTATATGGTAAAAGAAAGAGGTATGTCGGAAAACGGATTGTTTAGTAATTTTAACGCTTGGTTTCTCGATGAAAACTCCGGAAAAGTCCACGAAGCATATGAGATATTAAAGGAAGGAAAATATTACTATTCCGATGATCAAATTGCATATGTGGGTAACTCAAGAACGGTACCGTGGAAAGCGGACGAGGGTTTAATATTAGACAGCAACGATTCAAGTGACATTACTATCAGCACAGAACAATATTTCTTGGCTGTACAGTTGGACGCCGCTTATTATGCGTTGAATAAGGTCGGTACAGAAAACATACTGAATGCATATACTAATTTCTGTTATACGCTCGGCGGACAACCGGGAGGCTCTCCTAGCTCGCTGGCAAGAATGTCGCCGCTTGACGACTATTATCAAATAATGTCAATGTTCTATAACTTCTATTCCGAAGCGCAGGTCGATATAGAGAATATGCTGAGCTGGATTTATAGCTTCCTTATAGAAAGCTCCGGCGTTGCAACACTTGCTTGTCAATACACAACTTCTATTGATGCAAATACAGTTGCAGATGCTTATGCAGTTGCATCTAATAAACTCGAAAAAAATGACGGTGACCATTCAGCTGCAGACGGCTCACAATATTCCTACATAAAGGGTAAGACTCTGACGGTGGATAGGGTTTATGTGCATGAGACTTACTATTTATATCTTTCAACAAAAGCACAAGAATATCCACCACCAGATAGATACACATTCCCGTCATCGTATATGACCTGGCTTGATATTACGGTAATGCAGAACCGATATAATATGTTAAAGTCTGCAGGAATTACAACTGCCTCAACCTTTGCCGATTATTTATTTGGATTCGGATTGATTACAGAAGAGATGAAGGATGCTTATGTAATTACGGAAAAGCCGGTGCAATCGAATATTCCTATGGATAACTCTGTAACATTACATACAATTGATATTAAAAAAGGAACAAAATATTTTACCGTAGGCGACAGTATTAGAATCGGCTCTAACGGAAAACGCAAAGCTAAATATTATTCGCTTGCTTTTCAATTTAAGGGCGAGACCCATTCATTAGACGGCAGCGATAAACAAACACTATTAATTGCAACAGCGTTTTACCATGAATTTTTCTGGTTTGCGGCAAATGAGTGTGCTGCTTTGGAATATAGAATTCCACATTCCCTGATGGTATTCAGATTGGATTAATTAAATCAAAACTAAGCCCACCCACAGCCGGGTGGGCTTATGACCAAATATGGAGAGCAAACCGAAATGATATATAATAAAAAAATCTTTGCAATGTTTCTTGCTGCACTGTTTTTGCTTTTATTTGCCTGCTCGGGCTGTTCAAATGCTCCTAAAGGCACTTCGGCACTCTACATATATATGTGCGGAAGCAACCTTGAAACAAACAGCGGTACAGCTACAAAAAACATTGCAGAAATACTCGGCACTGATATTCCCGAAAACACAACCGTTGTTATCGAAACGGGCGGAAGTAAAAAGTGGCGCAAGTATGATATTTCCTCCGACAATCTCAGCCGATATGTTGTTGAAAACGGCGAGCTTGTTCTGAAAGAAACAGCAGAAAACGCAAGTATGGGAAATCCTGACACTCTGTCGGATTTTCTTAATTACTGCACTACCGAATACCCTGCCGAAAAAACAGGCGTTATTCTATGGGATCACGGCGGAGGTTCACTAAAAGGTGTTTGCTATGATGAAAATTATTCAATGGACAGTCTTATACTCGCCGAACTTGACCAAGCATTTTCTTCTGTGAATCAAAAATTCGATTTTATCGGCTTTGACGCCTGCCTTATGGCTACATATGATACAGCATCAGTCATTTCAAAATACGCTGAATATATGATAGCATCTGAAGAAATTGAGCCGTCAGGCGGCTGGGATTACTCAAATCTGGTACAGTCCTTTATAGCAAGTACCGACACAGAAGATTTCGGTAAGTCAGTTTGTGATTCATATATAGAAAAATGCAAAAAGAGCGGCAAGGATTCTCTTGCTACTCTCTCGCTCTTTGATCTGACAAAAATAAAAGAAATCGATAAGACTTTTGAATCTTTTGCAAAAGATATGCTGCTTACTACAAACAAAAAATTCGGCAACTTTAGTATTCTTACCGCTGTTGACAATTCAACAAAATTCGGAGGCAATAATGCTGTTGAAGGTTACAGCAATTTGATTGACCTTTATAATCTTGCAGATTCCTTAAAGGGAAGCAATACTTCTGCTCAATCACTTTGTACGGCGCTTGATGATTTAATTTTTTATAAAGTGAATGGCGAGGGCAGAACTGATGCAGGCGGAGTGTCGCTTTACTATCCGTCAATTTATGATGAAAACGAGCTTACCGAATATATGTCAATATGTAAATCCGATGAATACAAAAACTACCTTAAAGAGTTGTACACCGATATTCCCGACAGGACAATAGAGTTCGTTGACAGTGGAAGTGAAGCAAAAGACGGCAGTTTTCAGATTGCTCTTTCTCCCGACAGCAAAAAGTATGTTAAATCTGTTGATTTCTATTTGATTGAATTTGGTGAAAACAAGGAGAATCCTGATATGATGACTGTCAATGGACTGGGCATTGACAACGACATATTCAAAGACTGGGACAATATGAAGTTCAACAGTAATTTCAGAGGTATATGGCTGGGGCTTGACGGCAAACTTCTGAGCTATACCGTAATTGAAAGCAATGATGACAGAACTATATTATCTGCACCTGTTATAGTAAACGGAAAAGAAACAAATCTCCGATTTTCGTTTACTTGGGATGACAGTTATGACGGAGGCGGTTATTACAGCGTTATCGGTCTTTGGAACGGCATTGACGAAAACGGTATTGCAGACAAGGAAATAATTCCGCTAAAAGCAGGAGATAATGTTACAATCCTTTCAAGACAGATTAACGAAGGCGATTATCTTTCATCTCTCACGGAAGGTGATACAATTACCATCGGCAAAGAAGGAGCGACAATATCGGAAATTCCGCTTTCTCAAAAGCAATATCAATATGTTTATGCGATAACAGATATCTTCGGTAATGTATTTTATTCCTCAACCGCAGTCTTTGAAATGCAGTATAGCTATGATGAACTGCTTAAAAATCCGCCCCCCGACGGAGAATATGCCGCAAAAATCAGCGTAATAACCACAGATGTTGATAACGCAATTGCCTACGGCGGTGTAAAGTAAAGCTATGCAGGAGCAATAGCGTCATTTTATAAGTGCTTTGATTTAGGATAAAATGAGTAGTCTTTGGAGATTTTCTGCATTTTCGGTATTTAGAATATTCTTAAATGTATGAACTTTTTTCTATGGTTTTAAAATATAGCACAAAACTATACAAAATTTTGATTTGCATTTTTCTTGAAAATCTAAAAAACATTTAAAATGACCGCCCAAGCAAACTTGGACGGTCAAAATTTACGTTGCAGTAAACAAAGAAAAGGCTTTGGAGAATTTATTTTTCTTCAAAGCCTTATATATAATATTATTATTGATAATTGATGCTATTTTGATGATGTAACAAACGGAAACGTTGGAATTATTAGCGCCGGTTGAACATTTTGATGCCTGAAATGAGCGTCAAAAGCGGAAAATCAAGCCGTGCTCCGTACATAAAATTGTATCAAAAAACGGCTTAAACGCAGTGTTTAAGCCGTTTTTGTGTGTCGGTTCTGCTTGAAAAAGATTTTTTTGAGCGATTTTTTATATAGTTTTGAACGCCCATAATTTATTTTCATCCTTTATTAAATTATAGAACGGTTTTCTTTAGATGTCAATGCGGATATTAAAATAAACTAAGCTGATTCAAAAGTGTTTAGCAGTGAACACTCTTGAATCAGCTTTTTATTATCAGTTGATTTTATCCAAGCTCCTGCTCTGCCTCATAACCTCCTGTGAAGACTACCTTTATCTTCTCTTTGGATTCGACTACTACTGTGTCAAGTATCTGTCTGACCAAGGTGTCGTTATAAGTCATCGGGTGGTTTTTCAAGCCGTCAAGTATGAGGTATATCTGCTCAAGTCTTGACTGTGCATTTTCTCGTTTTATGCGTTCATTTTTGATTTCTTCAACCTGTTCCTTAAGCGAATGCTTTTTATTAATAATCTCTATAAGCTGATTTTCTATACTTTCTATATCTTCAGTGTCGGCTGTCATTTTATTAAACAGCTCATTGTATTTCTCATCAAGCTTTGCGATTTCAATCAGAAGTTCAAGACTGTTATCTTCAACTTCATCAGCTTGGATACCTATACGGATATGCTCTTTAAGGATTGACAGCACATCCGAGCTTTGCTGTGCGTTGTTCATTATTGCTGTTACGATTGCGTTTTGCAATACGCTTTCTTCAATAGTTGGGGAGTGATGACAGTATTTTTTGCCGTAGTCAAGTCGGTTAATGCATCTCCACACGATTTTCTTCTCGCCGCTTGCAGTCCATGTGCATCTGCGATAGGGCGTACCGCATTCTCCGCATATCAGAATCTCTGTAAGTGCATATTTACTTGAATATTTGCCCTGCTCGGTTTTTGTGCCGACCTGTTTAACCTTTCTTTTGCTTGTCCTTCTTGCAAGCTCTTCCTGAACTCTGTTGAAGGTGTCCTTGTCGATTATTGCCGGGTGGTTATTCTCAACATAGTACATAGGTCTTTCGCCGTTGTTCTTCTTTACCTTTTTTGAAATACAGTCGGATATGTATGTTTTGTTGAGAAGTGCGTCACCCTTGTATTTTTCGTTGGATAATATCGTTCTTACCGTACTGCCGTTCCAACCTGATTTACCGGTCGGAGTTTTTATGCCCTTAGCAGTAAGCGATTTGGCTATATCGGCAAGACTGCTTCCTAACAGGTATTCATTGAATATGAATTTCACCGTGTCGGATTGTTCCTCATCAATCATCGGTTTTCCGTCAGGACCTTCTTTGTAGCCGAGAAATCTGCTGTAGGCGAAATGCACCTTGCCTTCTTTTGCTCGTTGCTGTATGCCCCAGCGGACATTGGCACTGATATTTTCCGATTCGCTCTGTGCTATACTGCCGTAGATTGTAATGTAAAATTCTGCGCCTGTGTCCTTGCTGTGTATTCCTTGTTCTTCAAAGAATACATCTACATCAAGCTGCCTGAGCATTCTTACATAATTCAGACAATCAACAGTATTTCTTGCAAATCTTGATATTGATTTTGTGATTATCATATCAATCTGTTTTCTCTTACACATACGAATCATCTTTTGAAACTCATCACGCTTCAGTGCGCTTGTGCCTGTTATGCCCTTGTCTGCAAAAATTCCTACGAGCTTCCACTTGGGTTCGCTGTTTATTTTTTCGGTGTAGTAATTTTTCTGAACCTCGTAGCTGTTAAGCTGTTCTTCCATCTGCGTTGATACACGGCAATACGCCGCCACTCTCAACTGCCTGTATGAATTTGCGGTTGATTTCGGCTTAACGGTCGGTTCAATAACTCTGACCTTTTTCGGCGGTGATACAGATGTTTCCGTCATATTAACATTCACCTACTCTTTGATTGTTTTTCATAAGCAAGCTTATGGTGTGGTCTGTATGAAATTCAATGGTGTTTACGGTTTGACTGAATAATTCCATAGAAAAAGCTGAAAGCAAATCTGTTTTTTCAAACTTTGCTTTCAGCTTTTCTGTAATATATTCGGTGTTCTGCAATTCGGAATACTTTATTGAGGCACTCTCAAATATCAGCCTGATAACTTCATCTTCATTTATGACTGCTTTATCAAGCAGATGATAGATTATATTTTCGGATTTTTTTGCATTGTTGCTCGGTTCAAAGGTTTCTGAATTGTACGACATGATTTCGGGAGCCTTTATCAGACGATTAAGAATATTAACTATTCTGTCCAACAATTCATCATCCTGAATTCTGAAATTAAAGTTGCAGTCAGTTCCTATGCATTGCCACTTCGTGTTTTTAGGGTTTCTTCCGTCATAAATGCGTTTCATAGGACAACCGTTTTCATGATACCTTACAAGGCTTGTTATCCTGTAAATATCACTCGTTTTGTCTGTTGATTTCTGAGTATTCTTGTTGCTCTTTATATTCTGAACGGCAAGAAATGTTCTCTTGTCAACAATCGGCGGATAATTGTCTGCACCGATATAGCAGTTATTTTCAAGTATTCGCTTGACTTTGGATTTGTTCCAGTTGACAATACTGCTGATAAACTCAACCTGATTGTTGATAAGCTGTTGCGATATTTGCTGAAGCGACATACCGCCGAGATAGCTTTTGAAAATATCCGAAACGATATTTGCTTCATTTTCATCTACAGCTATCTTGCCGTCAGCATAATGATAGCCGTAGCAGATATTTCTTATTTTCATACTGCAGTGCCCCTTTCTCGTCTGTATATTTTCTCTGTTAGTTCAAGACCGCCTGTAAGCCTGAATTTCAATGTGTCATTTCCGTACACAGTTATGCTCTCAACTATATCTTGAAAAATATCCTTGTGGAATGTCAGGTCATCAACATAATCGGTTACGACTTCATTTAGATAATTCAGTTTTTCAAGTAATTCTCCGCTTTTATCCTCGGAAATGATTTTTCTATGCTCGGCTTTAAATTTTTGCAGTTTTTTGGAAATCTCAGTAACCTGAACAGTGAATTCCGCATCCTTGAGAACACCCTTTGTATGAAGCTTTGCGAGCATATGATTTTTGGCACTTAAATCTGCAATCTCCTTATTTATCCTGTAGATTGAGTTCTGCTCAAGATTTGTCCTGTCTTTGAGCATTTCTATCTGCTTAATCAAGGTATCAAGAATATATTTTTTATTTGCTTTCAGCTTACTCATAAGTGCTGTGAATGCGTCATAAAAATCGGTTTCGGGAATTCTTCCCGTGTTACATTCAGACCTTGATGTGGTTTTGTATGAACACACCCAATATATTTTGTCCTTGTCGGTGAGCTTGCGAAAATTTTTGCCGCAGTCTGCACACTTTACTTTTCCTGACAGAAGCGATACTTGTCTGTTATAAGAAGATTTCTTTCTGTCATTCTGCAGTTGTTTTACAGCATTGAAAATTTCTTTTGAGATAATAGGTGCATTGCTGTTTTCTACATAGTACTGCGTCTTTTCGCCTCTGTTTCTTTTTCGGGTAAAGGGAAGTGTATCAGTAGTGTATTTCTTTTGCAGCACGGCGTCCCCCATATATCTCTCATTATTGAGAATATAGTCTATCCCGTAAACATACCATTTTCGGCTTGAATCAGGATTTTCGTTATTAAGAATATTGGCAATAGACTGCTTGCCGTAGCCTTGCAGATATAAGTCAAAAATTCTTCTTACAATCTCGGCTTCATCTTCCTTAATTCTCAGTTCACCGTTTATCATTCTGAAGCCGTAAGCAGGGCAGGATGTGTTGTATTGACCTGATTCCATTCGCTTTTTGTAGCTCCAGCGGACATTGTCGGAAATATTCTGCGACTCCTGTTGTACCGACAGAGCAGGAAGGGTGACGAGCATTTCAACATTAATTTTATCTGTATCAATGCCCTGTTCCTCGAAGAACACACTTATATCCATTTCTTTCAGCATACGGATTGCAGAGATAAGCTCGTTTGCATTTCTTGCAAATCTTGAAACCGATTTAGTAACAATGCGGTCGATTTTCCCTTTTTTGCAGTCATTAAGCATTCTTTTGAATTCATCACGCTTTTTCATTGATGTGCCTGTGATTCCCTCATCGGCATATATGTCAACAAGCTCGTACTGCGGATGAGTTTTCACATAATTACTATAATATTTTATTTGAGTAATAAATGAATTTTTCTGATCCATAGAATCAGTTGAAACTCGACAATAAGCGGCAATTCTCTTTTTAACTTCTTCATTTGGCTTTATGAGAATTTCTGTTGATTTCATATCAGCGTACTCCTTTCTTTGGATTACCAACTTTTTTGGCAACATAAAGGATACCACAAGAGTTCGGATACATCCAGACCTATTTTTTGAAAAATCAAATTTTTTTAGCAGTGAATTAAATCAGTACAACAGTAATAATCTGCATTTATAATCAAAATTTTTTCATACTCATTAATTGTGATTACATTCAAAAACAAAAGCCGGTCTAACAGATTTTTGCTGTAATAGAAAGCCGAACGATTTTCTGTTCTTTCATATTTCACCATAGTTACCTCTTTTCGTTTTTGTTTTCATCCATATAACGATCTGCTCTTGCGGCTGCATTACAAAGACACATAACGCATACGCCGATAAATGCACCGACAAATAGACCAATCATAAATCCTAACATTTTAACACCTACTCTCTTAAATTTTTATTATGTACATCCCGACAGTAAAAAATTTAAAATCTTCTGCTGTCGGGATAATATCAATCGTTTTGGATAGCTCTAATTTTCACGCTATCCTGTTATCGCTATTTATCCTCGATACCCTGCGACAAGGAACACACCAGACGGTCATGCATTTGACTCCATTGGAATTTCACCACCGTGAGGATCTCCCACAGCCGCCCTCTTTGGTTGCGACGGTTCTATCACGCTCGACTTTTGACTTGACGGAAGTATCATTATCCCCTCTGCCTGTCATCGCCGTCATTGAATTTGCCTTTCAATGTCTGAGTCCTAAAGATATTATAAAATATGTTCGCTCATGTGGCTTGTCCGTTCCGAACAGCAGAAGGAATGTATCTGATGTGCTGATATTTAATTTTCAAAGAGCAATACCTGTTCTCAAAAAAAAGAAAACAGGCGAAAGGAAATTAAACCTTTCACCTGTTTCCTCACTTAAAAGCGTTTTGACAAGCCTATTTTTGAAAAAATTTTATTTTCAGCGTTTTTAACAAAATATTCTGTAAGGCTTTGTTAAATATTTTCCTTTTTAAGAATTTCATCTTTTAGCTTTTTTCTTGCTCGTCTAATGCTTAACGAAACAGCTTGCCTCGTACATCCCTGAATTTCTGCAATTTCAGAACAGTTAAATCGTTCCCAGTAGAAGAGGATTATTCTTTCTCTCTGCAATGGCGGAAGACAAACAAGCATTTCCTTTAATTTTCCGCTTCTTATTTTCGAAATAATGATATCTTCAAACTGAATATTATCAGACAGCGTTTTCTTATGTAGAGTGTTCTCTGATTGCTTAGAATGTTCAATGTGCCTATCAAACTCGTTTAACTGAGAAATATCTTGTAGTTCATTATCATTAAACAAGCTAAACACATCATTATTAACTTCAACTCTATTTTCATCACCTTGCCCGTCTGTGAAAATAACATAAAATTTTCCGTTCTCTTCAAAAATCGTATAAGGATTATCCTTTGATTTTCTTCGTTTTGGACGATTATCATCCATTTAATTTTCCTCCAATCAATCTGAATTTTTATTAATTCAGGTCGATTGGAGGGCTTCTGTTTCTGAAAAACATAATTGTCCTTTCTGCTTTTAACGCAAAGAGGGCAAAAAATATTGCCGACAGGTAATAGCATTAAAAGCTATAACTTGTCGGCATTTCGTAAGCTCGTTCCTACTGAAAATGTAATCAGCGTTTCCGGCTGTAGGCTCGTACTAAGTTTAATATTTAATTTTATACATCAACTGCAACAAAGGATTTGCATATTGGACATCGTGTTTCGGTATTATGTGTTCCGCTGTCGTCCTTTGAAAATATACTTACAATAGGTCTCTTATATTGTGACAAATTAATTGTCATCAATCGTTTACTGCAACATGGACATTTAATATCAAATTGATAAATTATTTTTTCCTTTGTATCAACCACGAACATTCGCCTTTCGTGCGTGTACTTGAAAGTACACACTTATTCTAAAAGAAAATCCAAGCTTATAACTCGGATTTTTAGTGATATTTATAAGTATTTTTTAGATAAGAATTCAATAAAATTCTGCCAATCTTCTTCATCAGCATCACATCGCTTTGCCAATCTCAACGCTTTATGTATGCTTTTATTTTGCTTAATATATAAAAGCAAATCCGAGGCTAATGATAAATATGGCTTTGAATCTGCTGCTAAATCATAAAGATTTTCTTTTTCTTCAGGAGATAGCAGCAATTTAGTTGCAATTTTCGCAAGCACTTCTTCATTAGGAGCCGCTCTAAAGCCATTTTCTATTTTAGAAAGATATTCAGCAGAAATTCCAACTTCCCGAGAAAAGGCTCTAAGAGAAATATGTTTTTGAATTCTTTTTTGTTTTATAAATATTCCTACGTCATTATTCATTTTCATATAGTGTTTATATTAGGAAATATTAAGCTATAAGTAAATTATTGTAAGTTATAACTCACTTCTAATTTTACCCATTACTGATATAATTTAAGTGGTGATTAGTATGATTGATTATGCTGCCATAGGGCAAAGAGTAAAAAAATATAGAACAAAAGCACATATGACGCAATCTGAACTCGCAGAAGCACTTGAGGTTTCAACGGGATATATCAGCCAAATTGAATGTGGACATACTCATGTTTCATTAAATAGGCTTGATACTATAGCAGACATAATTAATACTAATGTAGATAATTTGATATCTGATTTGTCTGATAAGAAGCATCAAGAAAACTTAATCACTGAAATTACAAAAAACTGGACTTCAGATCAATCAGAAATGTTATTATTTATGGTTGATAAAATGAATGAATATTTTTCATCACATACAGACTAAACTCATCCGAATATTTTTTTAAATAAATGCCAAATTGAATGCCAAATCACTTTCACCACTCCAATCTGAATTACTCTTCGCTAATAAAATACTTATTTTTGTGCGAATTTTGGGGTATCGTGTAGTGAATGGTGTTGTTTTTGTAACGAATTGTATTTTAAGATTGGTGATTATATTATGCTGATTGCAATTTGTGATGACGAACCATTATTTTGTGAAATGTTAAAGGACAAGATTTATAGCTATTCTAATAAGAATAATCTTGATACATGCATAGACATATTCTATGATGGTCAGATGTTACTAAATAATAGCAAAAATTATGATATTGTTTTTCTTGATTACCAAATGCCTAATGTAAATGGATTGGAAGTAGCCAAGGAAATTAGAAAGAAGAATATGCTGTCAATGATAGTATTCATATCGAGTTTCCCGGAAATTGCTTATAAAACCTTTCTTTATGATACATTTAGGTTCTTAATTAAGCCTTTAAAAGATGAAGAATTATATGAGGCACTCGATTCTTTTAGAAGAATAAAAGGAATGCACTATCCTGTGTTGGTATATTCAGAGGGCGAACATAAAAGTATTTATACCGGCGATATTGTCTATATAGAGGCAAATGGACGTAATAGCATCATTAGAACCTTAAAAGACAGTTTGCAATGCACCAAATCAATCAATAAGGTATATACATTGCTTCCAAGCAACTGCTTCTTTATAACACATAGATCGTTTATTGTTAATTTCAATTCTATTGTATCTTTTGATAAAAACAGCATAAAACTCATTAATGGCGAAATAGCTAAAATAAGCAGAGATAGGTATACAAAATTTTTAAATGCACTTAACACCTATCACAATGATAATGTAATTTGATTATGTTGATTTTCTTTACTATTGAACTTATACTGTCTACAATTTCTTGCGCATTGTTTTTAATTAAGTCAACTGAATGTAGACTTATTTTAAAACGAGTATTCATTTATATAATTGCTGTTTTTATACCCATATATATTGTTTTAGTATATATATGATTGCACTTTTGCAGGCTATCATTTTTTCTGTTACATCGTCAATAATTCTTGTTGGAAACTTTTTTGTTGCTAATGAATTTTATAAATCAATAATCGATATTACGATTGAATTTTGTGTACTGATAATTTTGATAATTATCAAAAGAGATTATTTACATTCCAAATTTAATAACTTTTTTCTGTTTATACCAAGAGTATTGAAAATATTTATTGTAATCTCTCTTTATATTATTTCGCTTTTTGCTTTTGGACTGTCTTATATTCCTAAAACAGAGTTTACCAACCAATCTTGGTACTATTTTTTGGAGTTTTCATTTTTGTTTTTGCTAATTGTATTTTGTGTGGCATACCCAATATTTATATCAAATGTAACATCGAAGAATTATTATAAAAAGATTTCTGAGATTGCAAATGAACAATCAAAACTTCAATTTAACTATTACCAAAAATTAATGGAGAAAGAACAATCACTTAAGGAATTTAGGCATAATTATAAGAATCAATTGATTGTTTTAAACACATATCTTGAAAAACAAGACTTAGTATCAGCTAAAAGCTATTTAGACAGTTCTTTTGATTTTTTAAATGAAATATCTTCTGTGCAAACGGGAAACTATATATTAGATGCGTTAGTGTCTGATAAAAAACAAAGTGCTGATGATATAGATATTCAAATAAAAGGAATCATTACTGCTGAATTTATTGATCCTATTGACATATGCACTATATTCGGTAATGCTTTGGATAACGCAATTGAGGCATGTAAACAAATTAAAGATAGAAATAAAGTAATTAAAATCAATCTGAAAGAAACCGAAAATACTGTACATATCTGCATTTCTAATCCTGTTGATAAACCGGTTAGGATAGTTAACAATAATATATCTACAACAAAAGAAGATAAGTCTAACCATGGGTTCGGTTTGTATTCAATTAATAAATGTGTAAGAAAATACAACGGAAATCTAAATCTTGAATGTAAAGACAATGTATTTTCATTAAGTGCTTTACTTGTTAATATAAAAAAGACTTAATATAATATTTATGCTGATTTAAAAGGCAGTTATTTGAGTGGATTTACACTTAAATAACTGCCTTTTTTACAATTCAATACAAATATCCGACGATTCGTTACATAATTTAACTATTTATAATTTACTTTGATAACATTTAAGATGTTTAAGAAGATTTTTAGGTGGTGTTTCATATGAGATAGTATGTCTTATTATTGTTTAATTCACTAATCTAAAAAATATGATGGGAGAGAAAATTATGAGTAGGAAAATTAAATATTTACTTTCAATTGTATCGATAGTTTTGTGCGTAACAATGATATCATCAATCCCTGTTCAGGCTTTATCCGAAACTATTGCCAATAAAGAAGAGAATACAACATATTCATCTTTTGATAATGTTCAGGGCGAAGCAGAAGAAATAGGCAATATTGTTGCTGAGGACACATCCGCACGAACAGAAACCACTAAAAAATTCTTGCTTGACGACGGCACAACTATGATTGCGGAATATGATGTACCTGTCCACTATCAAAGCGATAACGGCAAGTGGGTTGAGTACAACAATTCACTTGTTGCTGAAAAATCCGATGCAACTGCTGACGAAGCGTCGTCTGAAGAATACACAAATAAAAGCAGTAATATTGACATTAAGCTTTCTAACAAAGTAAAGAAAAACAATATGATTAAACTAACCTCAGACGATTACTCAATCAGTTGGGGTTATGATAATGCAAAT
Source organism: uncultured Ruminococcus sp. (assembly GCA_958403905.1). Classification (GTDB taxonomy): domain Bacteria; phylum Bacillota; class Clostridia; order Oscillospirales; family Acutalibacteraceae; genus Ruminococcoides. Next base: position 28,502 of record CATXZD010000012.1, on the reverse strand, counting down.
AAAAGCAAAGCAAAAATAATTAAAGATAATACTAAACTCAGCGGTAACGATAAGTTTACCACACTCAAGAATCTAACTTCTGAAACGCTCTATGAAGATGTATTTAAAAATGTCGATTTACAGTATTTCGTTACATCAACAGGCATAAAGGAAAATATTATTCTCAAATCATCTGATGTTCAGAATGAATTTGATATTACATACAAAATCAAAAACTTAACGGCAAAACAGGTTGATGACTACACAATATCACTCTGTAACAAGAGTGATAAAGAGGTTTATAGAATTGTTGCACCATATATGATTGATGCTAAAGGTGAAACAAGCACACAGCTTAAATTAAGTATTGAGAGTCAAAAAGGCAGTAATCTCAATGTAAAGCTGACCGCAGATTTTTGGTTTATACATTCTATCGGCAGAAGCTTTCCAATTACTATTGACCCGGAGCTTACATATAAGTTAAATTCAAAAATAAGTTTTCAGCAAATCAATAATAATAATGTACTTTCGTATGGACCGTATTATTTAAAAAACAACGGTTATGTATATACTGATATTAATTACATTCCCAATTTAAATCCCGGAGAAAAAATTGTAAATGCGAAAATTAATTTTGAAACAATTAACGGAGAAAGTGTTTTAACTAAAAGCACAGATAGTCCGATTGTAATAAAGGCTCATAGTGCTGAATTAAAATCAGGGTCGTCTAAATTCTATAGCGATGATGTTATTGATTATGATACATTAACATATGATAACAGCACATACTTCTCATTTGATATAACTAAAGCTATGAAAGATGCCTGCGATAACAATGCTTCAAAAATATCAATAGCATTTGAAGCATTTGATACTATCGGTTCAAATATATTGACTATTCAGTCTGGTGTAAAAGCATCTGAAACTCCATCACTTACATATACATATAAAGACTTCACGGGAATGGAAAGCAATCTTGCGTATCATACGGTGAATGCAGGACACAATGCAACCGTTTCTGTTTCCGATTATCTTGGAAATCTTGTAATCAACCAGAGTATTTACCAGGGTACAGGTTCAAGAATGCCTGTATCAATAACAGCAACTTATAACAGCATAAATTATAATAAAATATTTGAAAATGGCTCTCCAAGCGGTTATGGTTGGCAGTTCTCATTTAATCAGTATGTGCGTGAAGTAACTGACACTAATCTGACTAAAGCAGGTTACAATTATATCTATACTGATGCAGACGGCACAGACCATTATCTCAAAAAATCAGACGACAAAGACGAGTGGTCAGACGAAGATGGTGCAGGTTTGACATTGACCGTTGATGATAACGGAATATATATTGACAACGGCTCTATAACCCAGACCTATGAGCTTATCTCAAACGGCGGAAAGCTTCTCTTGGAAAAGGACGAACACAACAATACAATCACATACACATATAATTCGTTGGGAAATCTTACAAAAATCACCGATGGTTCAGGCAGAGAATTTAGCATCAATTATGCGTATTATTCCGGCAACAGCGAACCGAGAGTTAATAATATCACTTTGCCTGACGGCAATGTCATAGGCTTTTCATATTATGCAAATCAATTCTTGGCTTGCGTAAAATCCCCCGGAGAAAAGCTTTCGTGGTTCTACTATACTCAACCCTCACCCGACAGGTTACTGAATAAGGTTGAGCAGAGAGATTGCAGTGATTCCAACGACACAAAAGGTCTGAAATACAGCTATACATACAACAGCAATAATCAGGTAACCTGCGTAAAGGAATACGGCTCTGACAATGCTGAGGGTAACTATCTTAACATTCAGTATAATAACGACAATACAACAACATTTACCGACCGTCAGAGCAGGAGCGAAACACACACCTTTAATAACAACGGCGAAACTGTATCCGTTCTTAACGCAAACGGTTATCTCAGCAATGGCAGTAACGAATTACTAATTTCAGGCGGAGCAGAATCATATACAAAGAACTATATAACCGAATCCACCGAGCAAAATGAAATAAAAAGCAACGGTTACTATTTCAAGTCAAACGGCGACCGAAACGGTGTTGTAAGCAGTGGAGGTACGGCAGTAATTGATACATCCGAGCCTACCGAGGAAAACGGACAGGTACAATACCTCGGCACAACATCGATCAAGGTAAACAACCCTGTCAGTGACTCTAATTCAGCTTTCTTTACAGGAGCTGCACATCAATTTAACACAACTGATTTCAACGGTAAGGATGTTACTTTTTCTGCTTATGTAAAAACAAAAGATATAAAGCAGATTTACAGTGGCGGAGCAATCGGTGCCATTCTAAAAGTTAAATGCCTTGATTCCTCAGACAAAACAGTAAAAGAGGTAAACAGCATTGGTATTGATGGTACACAGGAATGGCAAAGACTGAGCGTAACAGCAAATGTTCCCACAACGACTGCAAAAATAAGAGTATATTGTCTTATAAGATATGCATCAGGCACAGCTTGGTTTGATTGCTTGCAGTTTGAAGAGGGCAATACCGCAAGTGACTTTAACGCCCTGCAAAACAGCAACTTTGAAACAAACGAAAATTGGCTTAATGAAGAAAACAAGTCTATTTCCGTCAAAGATAATTCGACCGTAATAAACGGACAGCCGGGAATTCTTTCGGGTGAGCCTGAACCAACAGATGGAAACAGCAATAACGAAAACACATCAAATGAAAACAGCGGTGATGAAAGCAGTACTGAGGAAACTCAGCCTGCAACTTATTGTGAAACCGTTACAGAAACAGAAACTAACGACAGCATAACAACATATGATGAGTACGGCAATGCTATAAAAACCGAGCAGGGCTATGTAACTCGCACTGTCAAGAAAACCTATGAGGTTAAATCAACAGAACCGACAAATAACGATAATGTAGCTGATGACGGAACGAACGAAAGCAAAGGTCTCGGTAATAAATATATTTATCAGAATGTCAAGGTCGGCAAAGCAGGGGTTCGATTTAATATTGCGGGACAAGCAAAAGCTGATTCTGTACCTTTAACAAAAGATCACAGAACCTTTGGTATAGCTCTTAATATCTACTATGAGGGCAATCCTGTTCCCGAAACACATTATCAAGAATTTAACAGTGCAACTACACATCAGCAAACCGTAAGTATGGAGGTAATCCCTCAAAAGGACAACGAAGTTATAAATTATGTTGCATTTGCCTTTGTTTACGGTTATAATGGGAACACAATGACTGCATATAATGCTATGCTTAATATTGCACCATTAGGATATACTACTGACAATTCATCAAGCGGCGACGAATCATCAAATAAAAATGATGAATATATCGACTATGAAGTAGTATCCGAAAGCATTGATAAGTCAAAAACATATATGCAGACAAGCACTGAGTATGACAGCACAGGTAATTATGCAACTTCCGAAACAGATGAAGCCGGCAACACTGTAACCTACACCTATGATACAAAAGGTAATAAAACTTCTGTTACTGACGGCAAGGGTAATATCACAAATTACACATACAATGCAGGCAATAATGTTACAAGCATAAAAACCGGCAATGCTCAAAATCAGTATTCATACAACGGTGCAAACAACATCTCCGCTATTACGCATAACGGATTTAGCTATACATTTAATTATGATGTATACAACAATCTGATTTCAACCAAAATCGGAGATACTGCTCTTGTTACTAACACCTATTCCGCAAGTAACGGCAATCTCACGAAAACGACTTATGCAAACGGTGACTATATTCAGTACACATATGATAAGTATGATAATATTACAAAATTAACCTCTGAAACAGGAGTAATAGCTGAATTTATCTACAACAAAAAAGGCTTGGTGGCAAAATCTGTTGATAAATCAAGCGGTACAACTACATATTATTACTATGATTTCAGCGGCACTCTTACAGGTGAGTACCGTCAAAACAATGACGGCAGTCTGTCGTATTACTTGGGTTACGATTCCAACGGAAATCAAGTTGAAAAAACCTCAATCAACGGTCAGACTAAAACTATAACCACAGGTACAGACGAAAACGAAAATGCGTTCGTCAGCAATGACGGTGTTATTGCAAAAACCACAACCGATAATTTCGGCAGGACAACGCAAATAAAAACAAGCCGTGGTGAAGGCAACAGCGTATTCTTTACCGATTATGAATATGCAAGCGGAACTGCTGAAAACTCTACAACAAATCTTGTAAGCAAGCTCACACAAAAATACGGTTCTGACGAGCTTGTAAATTACGAATATTCATATGACGGCAACGGTAATATTACCGAGATTTATGAAAACGGAACGCTTGCTCATAAGTACACCTACGACAACCTGAACCAGCTAAAAACAGAGTATGATTATTTAGATCTGTTCTATATAAACTACTCTTATGATAACAGCGGTAACATAATAGCAAAGCACGAGCAGTTATTAGACCCTACATATCTTTATCCCACAGGTTCGGATCGTGGCAATGTATATGAATACACCGACACAGAGTGGAAAGACAAGGTATCAATAATCAACGGTGATACAATCACTTATGACGCATCGGGTAATCCGCTTAGCTATCGTGACGATATGTCCTTTACTTGGCAGAACGGTCGTCAACTTTCCTCTTTACAAACCGAAGATAATGAGGTAAACTACAAGTATGACAGCAACGGTATGCGTACCCAAAAGACCGATAACAGCGGTACTACATATTATTACTATGACAGCAATAAAAATCTGATAGGACTTACAAAGAATAACGATACTCTCCTTTTCTATTACGACTCCGACAACAGTGTCACCTCATTCAAATATAACGGTACAATGTACTATTATATTAAGGACCTGCAGGGCGATATTGTGAAAATCATCAATCAAGCAGGAACAGAAGTCGCAGGCTATGTCTATGACGCATGGGGTAATATCAAAAGTACAACAGGTGATTCTAATCTTAGAGAGCTTAACCCATTTAGATACCGTGGATATGTCTATGACAACGAATCCGGCTTGTACTACCTCCAATCCCGCTACTATGACCCATTTACAGGCAGATTTCTCAATGCGGATGATACAGCATTTCTTGGAGCAACCGGTACAGTGTTGAGTACAAATCTGTTTGCCTATTGCGAGAATAATCCTGCTAATAGTATAGACCCATATGGGACTTTCAAATTCACAATAAGAAGATGGATGATTTCTGTTCCCATTGATATTATATTAATGCTTATACCAGGAATCGGAGCCTTATTTGCACCCGTAAAAGCTATAGCAAAATCTATTGGAAAAAAACTATTAAAATCAAAATTAAAAACTCCAATAACTAAATTTATCAAATTCATTGCTAAGAATGCTAAAAAAATTATGTTAGGATTTAAAAAAATAATTAACAAGATACCTATTTTTGGCAAAAAGATTGCCTCAAAAATTAATTTAAAAAAATTTGAAAAAATGATAGCAGGAGCAACGAATTCAGCAATAGTAAATAAATTTTTAAATTATATAATTAATGATATAGATATAATATTATCAATAGGTGGAGCAATTTCTGGTATTTTAGATTATGTTTTTGATAAAAAAATAAATAATGTTATATGGGAGTTTAAATGATGACTTTAAAAATATCTTGTAAATGCATAGGAGATAATGCTTTTGATATTACTATTGGACAGGAAATGCACACGATTAACCGTGAGAACAATCAAGCTATTTTTAAATTAAGCGAATCAAAAAACTACAATATTGAAATTTGTCAAAATTTTTGTAAAAGTAACCATTCTTTTAGTAATATTTTGTTCTTCATTTTTACTATGATATTTCAAGGTATTTTAAATATCATATTGATGAACACTGATTCAAAATGGTATAATAAATTAAGTCCTTATGTTATTAGAAGTAACTTTAATGTTTTCATAAACGACGACAGTAACTTGGAATTTATTTACAATGAGGGATATTTTTATTATGACAAAAAAACAAAAAAATTACCCACAATAAGCTGCGGTAACATAAGTTCCATTAAAACGGATTATACCATTGATAAAGTAAATTTATCCAATGCATACTGTAAATATGTTAAGAAGTTTATTTCTTGCGCATCAGTCTGTGAGTTGATATTTTTATTGTTAATATTAATTGGTGTTTTTAACAATAATTTTATAGCAACTATCATTTGCTGTATATTATTTACCTTATTATTAATTCTTCAAATTTTTGTTTTAATAAAAGAGTTTAAGAGGTTAAAGAAAATATGTGATGAACTTTAATTTTATCACCAAAATGCTTTCATCTATCTCTATACCTCTGCGTAGTTTCCGTTATCTCCCGCTTTTCTTAATTAACCCCTGCAGACCGTCGCAGGGGTTAATTTTATTCTTCTAACAATCGTGTTGTGTTGGAATGACCTTTACATGGCAGCGTCAACTTTCCTCTTTACAAACTGCTGATAATAGTTTAAGCTATAAGTATGACAGCAACGGAATGCGTACACAAAAGACCGACAATAGCGGTACTACATATTATTACTATGATAGCAATAAAAATCTTATAGGATTAACAAAGGGTAACGATACTCTCTTGTTCTATTACGACTCCGATGGAAGTGCTACCTCGTTTAAATATAACGGTACAATGTACTATTATATTAAGAACCTGCAAGGCGATATTGTAAAAATCATCAATCAGACAAAATCTATTTAATAGGTTTTCATTAATTATTTACTTTGAACAGCAGGCTGCTCTTGCCACCTTTTTCACGGTAGCGTTGTTCAGTTTCGATTAGTCCTGATTTTTTCAAATCTTTAATAGCTCTGCAAACTATAGCAGGCGACAACTTTATGTCGCCTGCTATTTTTTAATGATTATTTAAAGATAGTTAAGAGAACACTCGTCTAAATGAGATTTTAACGGATGGGTGTCTTTTTTACTATTTATGACAAATATTCGACGTTTCATTACAAATATAAACTTTTTACTGATTAAATATGTTAATTTTATAAAGGAAAAGCATATATATGGAGGTGAATCCCATGCGGAAGTATGTTTTGACTTAACCTAATATATTAAATCAAAAAGGAGAAAGAACTATGACCGGGAAAATAAAAAAATTATTGTCATCCGTATCTTTGGTACTGTGTGTTTTAACAGCTTTTCTGCTGCCTGTACAAGTTTCTGCACAAGAAATCCCACAAGAAGAAAACATTAACGAAACAACATCTACCGTATCACAGGAAGCCGAAGACTATAAAATTGGTAATATTATAAGTGAAATTACGGAAGAAAGAGACGAATATTCAAAGCAGTTCCGATTAGATGACGGAACATATATGGCTGTAAGCTATAATCAGCCAATACACTATAAAAATGATGACGGCGAATGGGTTGAATATAATAACAGCCTGATCGACGCTTCAGATTCAACCGCAACCGATGACGAAGCTTCGGCTTATTCCGAAGACTACGCAGGAGAATACACTAATCAGAGCAGTAACATAAAAGTCAATTATTCCAAAAAATCTAAAGAGAATAATATGATTAAAGTTAAAGCTAACGATTACTCGGTAAGTTGGGGTTATAAAAACACAAATAAAGTCAAAGCAACTATTGTAAAAAATAATGAAAAGTTAGAGGGAAACGATAAATATACGACACTTAAAAATCAAGTTTCCGAAACAATTTACGAAAATATTTACAACAATGTTGATATTCAGTATTTTACAACCTCTGTTGGTGTTAAAGAAAATATTATTTTAAAAAATGCAAACGCACAAAATGAATTTAACATTCAGTACAAATTCAATAAGCTCACAGCAGAATCTGTTAACGACAGACTCATTGAGCTTAAAGATAAATCGGGTAATGTCGTATATTCTATTGAAGCACCATATATGGTTGATGCAAAAGGCAAGACAAGCACTCAGCTTAGTATGTCAATAACTGAACAGAAAAATAGCAAGCTGACAGTGAAGCTTACAGCGGATAAAGACTTTTTGTCATCTCCAGACTGCCAATATCCTGTTACTGTTGATCCTGCATTTTATACAACACAAGATTGGCAAACTTCGGAATGCACCTTTGCAGACTCCTACCATCCTAATACAGCTTATGGATATGAAAGTTCAACAGGCTATACCGGTACCGTATATGTTGGAACTTTTGGAATTGGTATGTACCGTTCATATATCAAAATGAAATCCTTGCCAAAGCTTAATAAGGGTGATATGGTTGTTAATGCCACATTAAATCTTCAGTTATATCAAAATGATTTCTATAAAGATATGAATGTCAGTGCATACTATGTGAAAGACAGCTGGTCGCAAAGTACGCTTACTTGGAATAACAGACCAAATTTTGAATCGAATATAGTAGATTATGAAACAATTAAGACAGGCAGTGATGAGCTTTGGCATGATTGGGATGTAACATCATGTGTAAAGCGTTGGTACAACGGTGAAACTAACCAGGGTATAATGCTTAAAGCTCCTGATGAATCAAATGCAGATCAGTGTGCTTCGTTTTATTCTTCAAATTATCCTACTACTTCAGATCCACGTCCCTTGTTTAGAATTGTATATCTCAACAATAAAGGTTTAGAAGATTACTGGACATATTCAAGTTTTTCTGTAGGTTCAACCGGAACAGCATATGTTAACGATTACTCTGGTAACTTAGTATTTGTAAATTCCGGTCCTTCAACAGCAAGTGGCTATGCTCCAGCATCTATCCAACATGTGTATAATGGATATATGGCTAGCGTAAGATATAATAAAACTTCTCCATTTGTAGGACATGGATGGAAGCTGAATATTCAAAAGACGCTTCTTACATCTGATAAATATGGACTTACCGGAGACGCTAAAACTCAATATCCATATGTATATACTGATGAAGACGGAACAGAACATTATTTTTACAAAAAGACCGAGAGCGGAAAAACCAAATATATTGATGAAGATGGTCTCGGTCTTGAACTTACCATAGGCAATAGTAATTCCGAGAAATATACTGTCAAAGATGATAAAGACAATCTACTGGTATTCAACAGTAATGGTTTATTAAATCATACACAAGATTCAAATGGTAATAAAACAACTGTTCATTATTGCAGCAGTGACAACACAATAATTGATTATATCACTGACGGAAGCGGCAATAAGCTTACATTTGAACACAATACATCATCTTATTATCTAAAAAATATTTCAGACCCATCTGGCAGAAAAACTATTTATTATTATGATGAAGGAATGCTGACTAAAATTGTATACCCAAACGGTGCATCAGTGCAATATACTTATGACTCTGACGAAGCATTGTCAACAGTTACCGATGTTGACGGATACAAAGTTAAATTCTCATATTCCTCAACATCTTCGGGCAAAAAGGTTACTGCTATTGAGGAATACGGTTCAAATGGAACAGCAGGTCAGAAAATCACCTTTGATCGAACAAAATACAACACTACTGTAATCAAAACATACGGTGCTGACGGTATTTCGGGAACAGATGATGACCTGACTTCAACATATCAATTTGATAATTCCGGCAGAACAAAATCAGTAAAAAGTGAAACTACTTCTGCTGATTTGGGCGCATCGGTTTATACTTATACTGATGGTGTTAAAAATTCGTCAGCAAGTAACATCAAGCAGCTCAACAGAGTACATTCAGAGTATTCAACAGGCTCAAATGCAGTAAACTTTATCACCAATTCCAATATGGAAACAAGCGGCTCGTGGACTTCATCTGCCTGGGGTGATTCGGTTAACTTTACATCAAAGTTTGATACTTCAGAACACTATTTTGGAAAGCAATCCCGGAGCATCACCGTAACATCATATCAAGGTGATTCCAGAGGACGAGTATATCAGGACTTAAGCAACTCAGCTTTGATCCCCGGAAAAACATATACATTGTCTGCATATATAAAAACTAAAAATATTCAGAACACTTCCGAATATGGCGGAGCATACATTTGGGCTGATTCAAGTAATTCCGATGGCACCTGGACAAAGTTTTACTCTGATTATGTCTATGGTAATACCGATGCTTCAATAGATAACGGCTGGCAAAGAGTAAGCGTAACCTTTACCGTTCCGACAAATTCTCAGATGACAAGAATCAATCTTGCCCTTGCAGGAGAAACAGGTACTGCGTATTTTGACGGTCTGCAAGTTGAAAGCTACTTAAATGTAAACGATTACAATATGCTTGAAAATTCGGGACTTGAAAAATATTCATCAAACGGATTGCCGACAGGCTGGTTTGACGAAAATTCAAATCTCAGTACATCTTCTGATACAAAAAGCACTGCACATCGCGAGGGATCATATTCATTTAAAATCAGCGGTGACAGCGGAAAAACAAAAGGACTTGCACAGACAGTAAAAGTCAGCGGCTCAGAAAACGATACATATATTGTAAGCGGATGGGCAAAAGCTAATGCTGTACCTAAGGATGAAGATGACAAACGAAAATTCAAAATTTCAATTAAAATCACATATTCATCCGGTGAACCTGTATGGAAAACACCTGCCGAATTTAACTACTCTATTTCTGACTGGCAATATACATCGGCTGCATTCACACTGAGTGATGAAAATTCTTCAACAACAAGAACTCCTGTTTCAATAACAATATGCCTAAGGTATCATAGTCAGGCAAATACCGCATATTTTGACAATATTTGTCTTGAAAAAGACAATGCACAGAGTTATACTTATGATAAGGACGGAAAGCTGACAAGCGTTGTTGACAACAGTCAAAAACAATCCACTATGGAATACACAAATTCTGACCTTACCAAGAGCATTGACGCCAAAGGTTATGCTTATGAGTATGAATATGATGATCACCATAATGTAAAACAGGCAAAAAGTCAGAATGGTGTAACTTATAATTATTCATATACTGATAAAGGTCTTGCTAAATCTCTGGAAGTTAAAGGCAATAATGTAAAAAGCCTCAAAACCGAAGTAACTTATGATGATAACGGACTTCTCGCAACCTCAACGGATACTGACGGAAATACTGCATCATACAGTTATAACAGCAAAACAGGCACGCTCACAAATGCAACTGATGACAGCGGTACAACATCATATACATATAACAGTAAAACCGACCAGATGACAGGCATCTCAAAAATTGATGAAGATGAAGAAAAAACATATTCAATAGGCTATAACTATTCATCAGATTCAAAATATCTGAAATCAATCAGCCACAACGGTACAAGCTACAATATTGAATATGACCAATATGGCAACAAAATTGATTCAAAGGTTGGTACGCAGTCATTGGCAAAGTACACCTATAAAGCAAACAACGGTGCACTCAATACCCTGACATACGGTACAGGTCAGAAAATTTCATACGATTATGATGTTTTTGAAAATATAAAATCAATAAAATACAATGGAAATACTGCATTCACTTTTTATACTGACCGCAACGGTAATCTTACAAGAGAAGTTGACAGTATAAATGATATACAGTACAATTCCGTATTTGACACCACAGGCAGACTTGTTCGAAAAACGGCCAACAGCACAACTGCTGAGAGCAATAAGAAGTTTTTGTATTCAACCGAGTATGGTTATGATTTGAATAACAATATTACGAAGCTGATTAATAAAACTCCGAATGCAACAATAACCAATAATTATACTTATGGCAAAGACAATTTGCTGACTAAGTACAAAATGACATCAGGATATATTGCCAATTATACGTATGACGGTTTGAATCGCCTGACAAAAGTTTCTGTTGATACAAATTCACCTATTGATACTTCATACACATATTATGAAAGTAAAAGAGGTAAAGACTACACTACAAACAAGCTTGAAACAGAAACTATTAACGGTGTAACTTATAAATACGATTATGATACTCTCGGCAATATTACAGATATTTATAGGAAAAACAACAGTAATAATTATCAGCGTATCTATCAATATAAATATGATGCAATGAATCAGCTTACATATGTACGTGATTTTGAAAGCAGAAAAATTTACAACTATGCGTATGATAATGCAGGAAACATCATTTCAGAGGTTGTCCATAACACTAATTCAAACGGTATTCCCATAAGCACAACAAATAACCACTATACATACGGTGATTCAAACTGGACGGATAAGCTGACAGCATATAACGGACAGGCAATTACATATGATGCAATAGGCAATCCTCTCTCCTACCGTGACGGAATTGCAATGACATGGAAGAATGGCAGACAGCTTGATACTTTTACTGACGGAACAACTAATGTATCGTACAGCTATGACAGCAACAGTGTTCGTGTAAGCAAAACTGTAGACGGTGTAAAGTATACATACGAGTATTTTAACGGAAAACTCCTTTATGAAACAAGAGGAGAAGCAAAGTTCTGGTACTCTTACGATTCAAACGGTATTTTATACAATATACGATACACCTTGTCCGACGATGGCACAATGATGTCTTACTATTGTACACACAATTCCCGTGGAGATATAATAGGAATATACAATGGTGATGGCGTACTGCGTGCACAATATAAGTATGATGCGTGGGGCAATGTATTGTCCGTAACTGACGAAAACGGAAACGCAATCACAAGTGCAACCCATGTCGGCAACCTTAATCCGTTCCGCTACAGAGGTTATTACTACGACACAGAATCAGGTTTTTACTATCTGATGAGCCGATACTATGACCCTATAACTCACAGATTCATCAATACTGACGGATATTTCACAGCAGGCAACAATATTCTTGATTTTAATATGTCGGCGTATTGTGCAAATAATCCGATTATATTTTTTGATCCAACTGGTGAATTTGCGATTAGTGGCAGTATTATTGCTACATCATTATTAAAAGCAGCCGTTACAATAGTATTTGCTATAGCCATTGCTACTGTTATAACCCATACTCTTAATAAACCGTCAGTTCGGGAAGCTATTTCTAATGTTGCTGATTCAGTTAGTGGTGCAATTTCAGGTGCATTTGATTCATCCGGCGCTTCAACTTCAAGTTATGCAAATAATAATTATACTCAATCAAAAGATAATAGTTACTCCCAATCAAAGGACATTGCTGTACCAATAGAACCACCTATAAAATATCAGGCAATATATCCGAATAATCCGATGCAATTTAATCCTAAAGGATTAGTGATGAATATTTATAAACCCATTGGCACAGGAAAAAACGGAGGCATTATTAAATGGGAAATTCCTGGAACACATACTGCTATATTTGAATGGAACGAAGATTATGACAATGGGTCACACTATCATGAAATGTTGCCAAGCTACAATAATCATCATATGGGGAAACATCGTTTACCAGGAGAAACTGTCAACGAACCTTGGAATACAATGTATTTTAATTGAAAGGACAAACACTATGCTATACAATCATAACAACAAAGAAGATATTGATAAAATACATTTACATGACGCTATTTTTGAAGGGTTTAATTATAATTATGATAAAAGAGAAATATGCTTTATATGTAAACATTATTATAAAAATAAAATTTACAATTTTAAATTTCACAATGTAATATATAGCAAATTACAAAGCTGCTCTTTTTGGAATGGTGGAAATAGTGTATATGATATCTATAATACAGAAACACCTTATGAATTTACAAAACTAATACAAGATATAAAAAATAACGCAGCTATTAACTTTGAAGTATCTTATCTTAATAGAGGTATAACTTATATCGCCATAGAAGTTATGATTAACTCTGGAGATGCTCTATTAATCGTTTGCGAAAACGCTGAAGTATCTGAAAGTGAGCTTAATGAATAATTATCTAAACAGTAATATTAAAAGCTAATCTATACTTTAGCTAATGTTATATAATAGGTACAGCTTAAAAACTGTACCTATTATTCAAACAAATTAATAATACCAAATACAATTATTATCAATCAGTATACTTACGAAAGGCAATCTGCTGACTAAGTACAAAATGACAGCAGGATACATTGCCAATTATACTTATGACGGCTTAGACCGCCTGACAAAAGTTTCTGTTGATACAAATTCACCTATTGATACTTCATATACATATTATGAAAGTAAAATGTGTGCACCATATAGGTATGGTGTATATAACAATAAGGTTAAAATATTCAGGATATATTGATAATGTAGAGAAGACTACTTTTTGATCCATTACATCTATACCTATGTTTGGTTTCAATTAGTCCGAATTTTTTTAAATCTTTAATAGCTCTTCTTACTGTAGCAGGCGACAGCTTTATGTCGCCTGCTATTGTTTTTACAGAGGGCCAACATTCGCCGTTTTTGTTTGCTCGGTCACAGAGGTAGGTATAGACTGCTATGGCTCGGTGTGGTAAATCCATTTGGTAGAGAAAAGTTAATCTACTCATTGCTGTTATCCTCCTGAGGTGGTCGTTCGGTTCTTATGACTACTTTTCTTTGATTGTCTGCGTTGTGTTCAACGCTTGAATTTTCAGGTTCTTCTGTCAGCTCATCTTGCTGTTCAGAAACAATAGTATTTTCACTGTCGGGTTGTTCTCCATTTGGTAAAGTTTTGAGATTTTTATTTTTCTTCTTTTTATCACTACTTGCATCATCGAAATCTGAATCAGTTACAGGTTGTTCAAGATATTGAGGATGGTATTCTTCTATTATTTTATTAAACAATTCAGAACGATTGGCGTAATGAACTTCACGGTTACCGTTTTCTTTGACCTCATACTTTTCTTCAAATTTAATACCCCATTTAAAAAACAATTTCAGCTTGACTTTCATCGGATAAAAGCCTGTTTTCATAACAACAAATGTACCTTTGGATAGTGACTTCAACTCATCGGGAGTCATAAGCGGTCGCTCAATCATCTGCAAGGATTGTGACGGATCATTTTTGCTTCTGCTGACAGAACCACTCATAACGGTGCGACTACCGAGTGCTTTTGAAAGCACCTCCGCACTTGTGCTGTTCGGAGCAAAACCGCCAAAAATTGTAAGCTGTGTGTTGTCTATGATAACATCAGCACCCTCTTTGCCGTAATTCCTCTCCAACTGTGCAAAAGACTGTATTATCGGCACTATCTGCAACCGCCTTGAACGGGAGGCAGAGAACATCATCTCTGCCGAATCAATTTTCGGCAAAGTGCCCCACTCATCACAGAATAATACACAGCGGTTCTTAAGTTTTCCACCGTTTTCATCTGCGACTGAAAGTATTTCACGGTAGAGCTGTTGGATAATCAGGCTCACCATGAAGAACACATTGGGATTTTCTTCCGGCATCACAATGAAGATTGCACACTTTTCATTGCAGAATTTTTCAGCGTCAATCTCCGTATCAAAACACAAAAGCTGCTCTAACTCGCTATCGAGAAATGCGTTTAGCCTTGAAAGAGCTGTACTCATAACACTTGACATACTCTGCTCAGCTGTGTTTAGAGCCGCCCCTGCAAACCATTTTGCCTTATGGTCATCGGGAAGATAATCCATAAGCAGTTGAAACTGATTTTTGCCTTTCTCATTAGTCGGAGCGAGTAATTCCTGAATGATTTTGAATACCGAAACAATATGCCGTTCTTTGGGTTCGCAGAATTCCGAAACAAGCAGAATAGTGGCTGTTAAAAGCCCCTCTGCCGCATCATAAAAGTAAGCGTTTTGTCCGAACGAAGCCGAGTCCATACCTGATAGAATAATAGTTTTTGAAATGATTTTTGCGTACTTTTCCGCTCTTGCCTTGTAAACAAGTTGTTCGGGTTCTGCTTTGTATAAATCGATATATTTGTTCACGAGATGCAGGAGATTGTTGCCGTGCGAGCGTGTGGGATTACGCAAGTCTATAACAGAAATTTTGTAGCCGTAATACTTTTCTGCAATTGTTCCGTAGTTGCGAACTACATCTCCCTTGGTATCGGTTACCATGAATGACATCCCTGTAGCACAGGCATATTCAATACAAGGATAGAGCCAAAATGCTGTCTTTCCGACGCCTGCCGCACCAATCATCAGAGCATGAACATCTCCTGTATCAACCATTGCTGTTGTGGTGCTGACAGGTTCTTTTCGTGTGATTACCTTTTTGTTTTTCTTTTTTCGGAACAAATTTCTGAATTTCCTGAAAAGATAAAATGCTTTGTAAGCAAGGTTAATCAAGCGACCTATTGTCCTGTTTTTACAACCGACAACGATGCCCTGTTGTGTTGGTCTGCTTTTTGGATTTTTTCTCCACTTATTCGGCTGAAAATTTATGTGTTTGTAGGTTCTCTTTATTTCTTTTTTGTTTGCCCAACGAGCCGTGCCGTACTGCCCTTGTCCTACTGTTTTATTCTTTATACGGTTGAGAGAATAGTAATTTCCAAGTGTAGAAATTATTATGAACAGGGCAAACATTGAGCCTGCAACAATAATCAGAGTTATAACACCTGATGGCATATTAGTGCATCTCCTTTCGGTTCAAGAATTAAATCCTCATTCCAGTCTTTATAGGTAGGAATGAGGATTTCATTTCGGATATTCATTGAGTTTAGTTTATCGGATATGCGTTTGTTTGCTTTTTGTCCTGCCTCGTCATTATCAAAGCAGAGAAACACATTTTTGATGTTGGGATTATCTTCCATACATTGAAAAAGCACCCTCTCCGAAACGGAACAGGATGTCGCATAGCTGTGATTTTTCCAATTTTCCTTATGCATACTTATGAACGATAGCATATCTATGGGAGCCTCAAATAAAAATATCTTGTCGCTTGTGCCATTAAAATGGAAACTAAATTCAGGCTGACTGCCTGCAACATTCCCTTTGTACGAATTATTTGTTACCGTTCCTCTCTTGTGTGCGTGGCGAGGTTTACCACTTGAATCATAGCCAACAAAGACAGCGTTGTGATAATCGGCAGATTCATAAATCATTTTTCTACGCACAAACTCAAAAAGTACATCCTTGTCAATACCACGAGTCAACAGCAGATAAGAAAAAACTCTGCTCATTCTGTCATTCCTCGGCGGTAATTCAAAGGGTTTGTGACTTCTTCCTATGGGCGACGAGGTTATGATTTGACCGCAACTGCCGTTCAAAAGCATTTCCACCGCTTCGGCATAGTCCTTGTTGTAAAATCTGCGAACAAAATCAACTGCATCGCCGCCTTTCTGTTCATACTGATGATACCAGAGGTGACCTCTGATTGTTACCTTTTGCGAGCCGTCAAGCCATTCATACTCCGAACCTGATTTCTTGACTTTCTCGCCTTGACTGATTAAAAAATTAGCAAGGTCAACTCGCCTTGCCTGTTCTCGCTGTTCTTTTGTAAAATAAATGTAGGTTGATATTTTAATCACATCCTTGTATATATTTTTCTTTTCTGCTGTATTATCTTATAGTGGGTTAGTTCTTTCTCTTATCATTGTGACAGGTAGCACCTGTCAGCGCTTAGGTGCAATTCTTCCTTGGTGGCAGGCTGATTTTAATAGACAACTTTCTTTTCATGTGGTATGATAATCGAAAAATAACTGATTGATAAATCTAAATTTGCGGAGGATAAAATGAACTTAGAACTAATTAAATTAAATCCAGATAACAAAGATAGAAAATACTTTGAGAGGATAAACGATGAAGCATTTCCACCTTCAGAAAGGATGAGCTTTGACGAAATTTTTGATTTCGCATCAGATACAGACACGGATGTACTTGGAATATATGATGATAGAAATCCTGTGGGTTTTGCAGTCCTTTTGAAAAATGAGGAATGTGGATATGTTTATTTTATAGCCATAGATAGTCATACACGCTCAAAAGGCTATGGTGGCGCAGCTATGCAAAAGATGATGGATTTATATCCTAATCTACAACTTGTTTTAGATTTTGAAGTGATTGATGAAAATGCAGAAAACAACGAGCAGAGGGTGCGTAGAAAAAATTTCTATTTGAGGAATGGATTTCACGAAACAGGTAATTACACAATGCTTCGTGATGAACGCTTTGAGGTAGTGTGTAATAGAGGTGAACTTCGCAAAGCATCACTAAAAGATTTACTTTGTATTCTCCATAAGCATCGTCCAGAGTTTCCAGATGTATTGATATGAGTATAAGACTGACAAATTTCAGTTTATCAAACTTACATTTTCAATCCCTGATCTCTTTTTTTCTCATTTATCTTCTGCTGTAATTTTTTATCTGTCCTTTGCATTTTCTGCTTTTCTTCAAAGCGAACCCTACTTTGAATCATATTGCAAAGGTATCTCAGGAGATAAAGGGAGGAAACTGCAACGCTGTTGCGGTTGGTTTTAATTGAATAATGAGGATACAGAACGCCTCTGCCTGAATCAAAGACTGATTCGGCAGAGGTGTTTTCTTCATATTCAAAGGGACTTGTAACAGATTCTTCGTCTGTGTTCTCGCTTTCTTCCGATTCATCTTCAGTAAGATTTAACTTTATCGCTTCTTTTATTATTGCATTCTTGATTGACTTGAATTCCTTGTTTTGGGCAAGCGGAATCCTATCAGGAATTTCATCAGTGTAGGTGCGGATTGTGTTTTCCTTTTGCTCATACCACAAGTCATATAGTTTTTTAATTCTGTCATCACTTGAAAGCTCTTCAACAATAGAATCCACAATTGCTTTTACATCAGGCTTGAGATAGCCGTAAACTTTTTTGCCGTTTGTTTTTGAAAGTCTGTCGGCGAGCTCCAACAGCGTATGCTGAATTGATGCACTGATATATATTTCTGAGTTAATCTTTGAAACCAAATCCTCTACTATGTCACGAGCCTCTGCTCGGAGCTTATCCCTGTGTTCGGTTTGCTTCTGATAAATACTTATCAAGTCCTGACGGAAGATAACCTTTGCAAGATTTGACTTGATATTTTCAATGCCTTTTTCAGTAAGATACGCTTCGTTCGGCTTTGTAGAATAAGCAATCATATGAATATGAGGATGATGTCCCTCGTTATGAAACGCTGCATACCACCTGAAATTTTCGGGAGCGATTTTCATATTCTCCGCTATCATATTTCGCTGTGAACGAATGAGATTCATCCAAGCTTTTGCATTGTTGTAGCCGAGTCGTTCTGCATCTTCACGCTTTAAAGAAATGATATGAGTCCAGATATTACTCTTACTCTCGGCAACTTCTTTCTGAACATTGGATAAAACTATCGGCACACCGTCATCGGTAAATAAGCCGTGTGAAGATATTTTTTCTACTCTCGGTCGCTGTGCAATGTAGCTTACATATTTCTCACGGTCACCGAATAGCTCTGCGTGAGTTTCGGCAATTCGTAAAATCAATTCATCTGCATTACCTCTGTTCGGCTTATCAAGATAATCCTGATACTCATACAAGTCCTTTGAGTCGGGATAATCTTTCAATAATTTATTGATAATCTTTTTCTGAACCGAAGTCGCTTCCATAAACTTTTGTGTACTGTCAGCCTTTTCAACTCCGTCACGAGTGGCAATGTAAGAAACATAATTTCCGATATGAGTTTTGGAATTCGGTTTGATGTAGGGTGATTTTATAATAATTCTTGGCATAGTTTACCCTTTCTGAAACCTTACAGCATCATCAAACTTGTATTTTCCACTGTTTCGTTTGACTTCATCAACACATATTTTTCTTAAATCTCTTAGCTGACCTTCGGTAACATCATTGGTCGCAGCAACAACATGCATAAGCATTGCAAGCTCTACGCCCTGCTTGAAAAGAACTCTTGCAATCCTATCCTCGGTATCAAGAATTTTTGAACTGATTACAGATTCCAACGCAGGAGTAATCACACGGCTTACATTTTTTGAGTTCAGCCACGCAATGTAAAATTCTATTGCATCAGAAATAAACTCACTTCGTGATGTTGCGTTGGTTCTTGAGATTGCATTATCACAGGTATTAAGCAAATCCTTACCTATATACAGTCCTATTCTCTTTGAATCGTTGTCCATTTTTCACCTTTCCTTTCGGTAACACTTGGAGTATTCAGAGAAAAACTCATCAAAACGGCAAAATCGGGCAGTATGGAATACAATCGGTAACACAACTTAAAAAAAGTAACACCTTTGAAAATTCCCGAACGGCGTTGCCTGTCGGTGTGTTTCGGCGACCGTTGCTCTGCAATGGAATACGCCTTTATCCTGCTATAATATAGACCGTAGATATTTAGTGCAAATTTATGCATTTTGTTTGAATATCTATGCAGGAGGATTTGGCTTTCTATTCTCCGTGTTAGTCTTTTAACTTTAAGCAGTTTAGCTGGTTCTCCTGATTCTTTTGGTATCATTCCATTCACTTGGATTTATGATATAATATTTTCATCGGACAGAGGTTATCTTCTATTATCCATGTGACTTCTTGTTCACTTAAAGCAGTTTGATACCTCTGCCTTATGAGCTTTCATTTATTAGCCGGATGTTGAAGCAGTTTTTGCTTTCTTCTAATATCATAGCAGGATGTGATTCATAAGGAACTGAGGTACTGTCCGAATTTTTAAGGAGATGATTTAATGTACATTGTTGGTGTTGATATTGCCAAGCGTAGTCATGAAGCAGTTGTTATCAATTCGGATGGCGATATTATTCATAAGGCATTCAACTTCAGGAATGACCGTCAGGGATTTTCTAAACTACTTTCCATACTTAATGAGATTGGAGAACCATCTGATTTTATTATTGGTATGGAATCAACTAGCCACTACTGGCTTGCACTTTATTCTCAACTTGTAAAGAGAGGATTTAAAGTTCATGTGTTTAATCCAATTCAATCCAATGCTTTGAGAGGAATGTATATCCGACAAGTAAAAAATGACGAGATTGATTCCTTTATTATTGCTGAGGTTATTAGATTTGGAAGATATACTGAAGGCGGATTGCCACCATCAAAACTGTATGAGCTTCGCGAATTATGTCGTGCAAGATTTTTTGTAGTTGATATGGTTGCTGACCTAAAAAGAAAAGTGATTTGTATTCTTGATCAGGTTTTTCCCGAATATGAACACATTTTTTCAAATATGTTTGGTCAAACTTCTGCTGAACTTCTCAGAAATTTTTCAACACCTGAGGAGATTCTTGAAATAGACACCAATGCTCTTGCTGATATTATTTATACTCAAAGCAACAAAAAGTATGGCTTGGCAAAGGCGGAAGAAATCAAATCTATTGCCTCCAATTCATTCGGTATGCTTATGGGTATTGATTCTATGAGTCTGCTAATTAAACAATACATTGAGCATATACAATTCACTGAAAAACAAATCAAAGAAATGGACGAACGCATTGCAGATTTGTTCTCAGAATTTGACACTTACATAACCACCATACCGGGTATTGGTCCGGTGTTGGGTGCAACTATATTTAGTGAGATTGGTGATATTTCAAGATTTTCTTCGTCTGCAAAACTTACTGCATTTGCCGGAATTGATCCTACGATTAAGCAATCAGGTGAATTCACAGGGACACACAATCATATGTCCAAGCGAGGTTCACCGTATCTCAGACGAGCTATATGGCAGGCTTCAACTATTGCTGTTAGGTGCAATCCTGATTTAAAGGTATTTTTTCACAAGAAGCTCGATGAAGGGAAACCATATATGAACGCCATTGGTCATGTTACGAGAAAGATGACCAATATTATTTATGCTGTTCTCAGAGACAACAAACCTTATTACAACAGTTCTGACAGCTAATTCCCACAAACAATTTACATATTTACAAATCCTTTGATAAACAAAAAACAAACTTGTCAGAGGTTGTGCGAAGCATACCCATTTTTACTGACCACTATATATTCACTGTGTATATTTATTCAATATTTTTTCTATTTACTACTTGACATTTTGATAGCCGGCTGCTTGTTTCTCTACCCTTGAAAAACTGCCCGACTGCCGTAACTTTAATTTTTCACACCTTGCCACAAACCGCCCTGTTTCGATTTTTCTTTGATTTCGGATAACTTCCCGACTTCTCCTTTAAAAGCCGACACAGGGCGAATGTGGCGTGAATACTGCCGTTATTCTTTACTTAATCACTTTGCCGTTTATTACTTCAAAATTACACTCTGTATAGGACAGTCCGTACTCCTTGACTTCACGGCTGAGAATATCAAACATTGCCTGCTCAATACTACGAGGAGATAACTTAATTTCGTCCGATAGCGTATCGTAGCAAATCCATTCTTCACTCTCGGGTGTGTCCTTTACGAGAATATCAAAGCCGAGAAGCATTTTATCGGGTGTGGGAAATATCACAGCATTGATTTTTACGCAGCCGACTGTGAGTGGAGCAAAGAGAGTGTCGTGCTTATTTTTTGGATTTTCGGAAAGCAATTTCTTGATTTCGCTCACCGACAGATACATTTTGAAAATATATTTATCACCGAGTTGCTTTTTCAATTTCTTTCTCTCGTTCATAAAGCCATACCACCCATTCCCATATTTTCATCTTCATCGGGTGAATCAAACAGATTGTTCTGTTCAAGGTTTTCATAGAACTTTTCAGCACTGTCAGTTACGGCTTCGTTTAAAACCTTTAAATCAAAACCGCAGTCCTTGTAACCCTGCGACACAGTATCGTAGTAGCTTGCACTGGGCAATCCGTACTGCTGACTAAGATTCATAATGTAAACCATCGCAGTCAGTTCCGATCCGTTATTCAATTTCACAGGTAAGTCCTGCTTGAAGTAGTGAGAGGGATAACCCTCGTAGCGGTCAAGGAGTTTTTCATCTCTCGGCTGAAGCTCCCACAATGCAACGGGAACAGACTTGCCGTTGCTGGGTGCAATTGTTGCATAGGAACAGTGAGGCATACCCTTGAACTGCAATTCATAATTTTCGACTACACCCTTTCCGACAAGCTTTGCTGTCGGGCAACGGTATTTCATTTGTTTAAGATTGAGATTACTGCCGTAGGCAATATATAATTTCTTTTTCATTTTTAAACCCTTTCTACATACTCATAACAAAACCCGAAGTTTCTTCCTGCTCATCATTTGGAACAGGATTGACGTCGGGTTCGTTGATATTTATATTTTCATTTGTACTTTGAACTGTGTCGTTTAACTGTGAGGCTTGCTTTTGTGCAAGTCTTTCCTTTTGCTTGTCAGCCTGCGCAGGATCTTTCCACGCAATGTTTCCATCAAGATTTTTCAGCAGATGATGGCGAGCTGTTTTGAACTCGTCACCGATTAAGCCAAGACGGAGCAACCAAGTACGAAAAGTATATTTTTCATTATCCGATACAGTTTTAGTGTGTCTTGCAGACTTCTGTATCAATGCCTGATGGCTGATTGCAAGGCACAGCTGAATTGCACTTTTGACCTCTCCTGCGTGCAAGGTTGAATTGAAAAGGCGAAATTCAATCGTTCCTTTATTAAACACGCTGTGGAGATTCAAAGAACGATAACGAGAGTCGTCATAATGCCGATAACTGTAATCCTCACCGTCATACCACATTGACTTTATCTGCTCCATTGACATCGGAGGACGGTTATTGATTTCATCAAGAAAGCGTGTGTCCATCTTCTGACAGTAATGCTCACGGGAAACACTTACTTTCAAAGCCTTGTATAACAAGTCCTCTTTTGATGCCATAATGTTTACGATATTGCGAAGTGTTTTCGGAGTATGCGGGGCCGCATTAATATGGCAATGCAAACCACAGCTTGGGTTGACTCTCGCTCCTGCGCCACGAAGCTTTCTGACAAGCTCCTGTATCGTTTCTATATCGTCATAGTTACAAATGGGAGTGACAAATTCAACCGAGTACAGTGAGCTTGCGTTCTGTCCTGAACGGTTTTCACAACGGACGCTTGCGTCACGCATAATCTTCCACATCCTGCCGTCATTATCACGAACAGAATATGCATCATAACAGCCGCCTACATGAGTTGCGTCTGTATGAAAATAACCGGCTATCACTTTTGCAGCTGTACTGCGTGTGATGCCGGTCATTTCTATTTCTATTCCGAAGTTTTGATTTTTAATTATTATCACCTTCCTTAAAAATTTTACTTATTCAAATCATTAAGAACACAGCTGATATCATCGCTGATACAAATTGACTGTGCTTTTATTTCAGTCGGACAAATACTTTCAGAGAGATTTATTGAGCAGTAAACAGCATTCGGATTCTCTGATGTCATTCGCCAAAATGGATATTTAATAATTACCGGAGTATTCATTCCCACACCAATTTCTAAAAACAGAATGTGTGAGTTCCTGTAGCGGCCAAGAAATTCCTTATAACGGTTTGCCGCTGCATACCATCCCTCGTCCTGAACAAAGGTATCGTCACAGCGAAGATTCATTGTCATAGGTCTGCCGCACTTTGGACAATAAGGAATCAGCTCAGTCGGTATCCTCATATTATTCTGTTGTACAAGCATTTTGCGTACAGCTTCTTCATTGTCATAGGTTTTCTGATGACAGGGTTTTGAGCACTGCCACAATCCGTAATCACCCTGTGTATAGAATAACCGCTGTTTATCAAAGCCAGCAAGCTGAAATTGATGGTCAACATTGGTAGTCAGAACAAAATAATCTTTATTTTCTACAAGCTTTAAAAGGTCAAGGTAGACTTTTCCTGCATCTGTATCATAACGGTTATAATAAATATGTCTTGACCACCACGCCCAGTATTCTTCAAGTGTTTCATAGGGATAAAATCCGCCTGAATATATATCGTTGATTCCGTACTTTTGGTGAAAGTCGGAAAAGTATTTCATAAAGCGTTCACCGCTGTAGGTAAGTCCTGCGGAGGTTGACAAGCCTGCTCCTGCGCCGATTAAAACTGCGTCGGCTGTTTTAATCTTATTGTTCAGTTTATCTATCTGTTGCCAGTAATTTTCGGTAGATTTCGTAATCGACATCCTTGAAAACATTAAATATCACCTTGATTCTGCTTTGTGCTTCCTCTTTGTATTTCTTTACTGTCTGAACGGCTATCTCAGCCGCCCTATCATTTGGAAAATGAAATTCGCCTGTTGAGATACAGCAAAATGCAATACTGCTTATTTTATTTTCATCTGCAAGCTTAAGGCAGGACAAATAGCAAGAGGCAAGTAACTGTTCATCGTGTTCTGACGGTTTATCGGAAATTATCGGCCCGACCGTATGCAAAATATATTTACATGGAAGATTATATGCTTTTGTGATTTTCGCTTTGCCTGTGGGTTCGGCACGCCCCTGCTTTTTCATAATCTCTGCACATTCCAAACGAAGCTCAATACCTGCATAGGTGTGAATAGCATTATCTATACATCCGTGACAGGGACAGAAACAGCCAAGCATTTGTGAGTTAGCCGCATTGACAATCGCATCACAGCGAAGCGTAGTAATATCACCCTGCCACAAATAGATTTCCTTGTCTATCGGAAAAAGCTCCGATAAATCGGTAATACCTTTTAAGGAAACTTCTGCTTGTAAATATTCGTTCTGTACTTTCAGGAAATCTGCGTCAATGCACATTGGAGGACGAACATTCATAAGAGAGCGCAGCAGCTGCTTTTGTGCCTGCTCTGCTTTTGGAATCTCTAACTTTCTATACTCCGGCTGTTCAGCTAGTAAATATTTAATCAAAAAAATTCTTTTCTCTGCCTGAGTCATTTTTATTTCCTCTTTTCTATTGCATTTACTTGACATATAGTTAAACAATTTCCGCAATGCAGACAATGCTCCTGTTGTATAACAAACGGTGTACCTTTATTGATACAATTCTGAGGACAAACGGTGTACCTTTATTGATACAATTCTGAGGACATACGGTAATACACTTTTCGCAGGCATTACATTTTTCGGTAATAAAGTAACCGTCCTTCATCTTCTTACCGTTTCCGATTTGGAAAGTGTCACGCGCAATGGGTTTCTTTGATAAGTCAAACCACTCCCCGTTGCCTTCATATATGCAAAAAGCTTTCAACGCTTTACGACTTTCTTCTGTAGGATAGATTTGCTCCATATAAGGATTCTTTTCAAGCAAATCAGCAAGTCTTTCTGCACCGACTTCTTTAACCTTACCACGAACAGAAATTGCTACACTCGACATCGTATTACTACCCTTTATTCCTGTTAAGGCTATATATTTTCCCTTTGTAAGTCGGTTATAAAAGCCTTTGCCTTTTGCCGTAAGAAAATACAATCCTTTTTCATCGCAGTCCATTATGTCTATAGCACAGGTCACAGGTAGTCCGTCGTTATCCGTTGTTGCCGCAACCACTGTGTGAATGTCATTTGCAATATATCTCAAATAATCCATTATGACCTCCGAATTCAAACAGGGCTGCCGCAAATGACAGCCCTGTCTGAATTTTTATTCAGCCACTACACTGATTCTCTTTTGAATATTGTTGCCGTTTACAGCTTCGTCAATCATAGCGATTGCGTAATCTGCATAGCTGATGACGCTCTCGCCCTTTGAATTAAGCGTTAATTCTTCTCCGCTGAGAATATACTTACCTGTGCGCTCACCGTCCGGACGGAAATCACCGGCAGGACTGATAAATGTCCACTTGACATCATTTCTTGTTCTCAGTTCTTCAAGTGCTTTGCCCTGTGCTTTAGCCAGCGGCAAAAACTGTGGTGGGAAATCCGGACCGTCAGATACAACTGCTGTATGCTCGGGATTTACATACAGGCTGCCTGCACCGCCGACAACAAGCAGACGGATGTCTGTGCCTGAAAGAATGTCACACAAATGCTTCAAAGAAGTGCTGTGCTGATAGAGTGTATCCTCTGTCCAAGCACCAAAGGCATCTACGACAACATCAAAGTCTTTTAAATCTGCGGCAGTCAAATCAAATAAATCCTTTTGCAGAACATTCTGTGCCTCAGTCTGATTTTCTGTGCGGACTACTGCGGTTACATCAAGTCCTCTGTTCACTGCTTCCTTAACAATAAGCTTTCCTGCTTTTCCGTTAGCACAAATTACAGCAATTTTCATTTTGAGTTCCTCCTAAATTTGATTTATTCTATTTTTTATTTCAAGTACAGGAGCGGCCGTTCTCTTTATCTTGTGTCTATATTATACGCAATCAGATTTCAGATGTAAAGTAAGCACTTTATTGTGCTGTAGTTACTAAAAGGAAACTATTATACAGTTACCAAAAGGAAACATTTGCATAACAATCAGCTTTGTTTCCTGAAAAAATTTATTTAAATTCTATAAACTTGACACCCTATACAACCATACGATATAATATGGATATAGGTTTCTGATTGATACTATGATAGGAGGCTAAAAATATGAACGAGCAAAAAATTTCAAAGGAACTGCCTGCTTGCCCCGTAGAAACAACCCTTATGCTTATCGGCGATAAATGGAAGGTGCTGATTCTGCGAGATCTGATGAACGGCACTATGCGTTTCGGAGAGCTGAAAAAATCAATCGGCAGCGTATCACAAAAGGTACTGACTGCACAACTCCGTGATATGGAAGCCAAAGGACTTGTAAACCGCAAGGTGTATGCAGAAGTACCGCCGAGAGTTGAATATTCTCTCACTGAATTAGGTCAGAGCTTAAAACCGATTCTTGACGCTATGTGGAATTGGGGCGAGGATTACAAGGCAAGAATAAATAGTTAGCTTTTCGGTAAATCACAGCTATTATCATCGTCGATGGTAGTAGCTTTTTCTTTTTTAAGTTTAGGCGGTTTTGTCTGCAACCCTTTCATATCAATAAACTCTCTTACATTTGCAGGAACATATTTTGCGTATAAAGAGTCCACTGATTTTTCAAGTTCTTCCTTGAAATCCAAATCACGCTGTGACATATACAGCCTGATTGCATTCAGCTTTTCGTCATCATACATTATGCTCACGCTTGTTTTCTTCATTAAAATCACCTCGTCATTTCTTATTGCTTTGATTTACATATTTGATATTGGGTATCTTCAACCACTTTGTCCATCCTCGACCGTTAACTTCTGTTTTGACAACTCCGTAGGCTGTGCCTTGCGCTTCAATCACCTCACCGTTGCCAACATATACACCGATATGACCGGGCATCCAAACGGCAAGTCCGGGTGTATCGGGCATAGTTGAAATCGCTCCGCTTTCGGTGGCACTGCTCCAAATGGAATTTGCTCCGCAGTCTGTAAAACCGTTTGAACCTGCGACAATTTCTCCGCTGTCGGCATTGTACCAAGCGTAGGATTTTATCAAGCCTATGCAGTCGCATACTCTCTTGCCGAGCCACTTCTCTCCGACCTGTCGCATTTCACCGCCTGCCTCGTTGTTGCCGGGATACAGACTTGCCTGTTGGTCGAGATACTGCTTTGTACAGATCTGACCGTAACCGCCGTAAACATAACCCCATCCGTTTTTGTATGCGTTTTCGCACCACTTTACAAGGTCAAGATTATTTTTCGTGGTCTTGTCTGTAAAGCCTGCGGTGCTTATTTCTGCACCCTTGATTGACTGCATCATCTTCTGAAACTCGTCATACTTAATCTCCGTTCCGAATTTCTGATTTACGGCATTTATCAAATCCTCATCAGACTGATTCTTCTTGAAACAGGATACGAAGTTTTTTA
>CATXZD010000011.1 GCA_958403905.1 uncultured Ruminococcus sp. | reverse complement strand
AACCCGCTACCTCCACCTTGGCAAGGTGGCGCTCTACCAGATGAGCTACATCCGCATATTCATATATATTTAGAATGCATTATAAACAAAAATGGTGGGAACAATAGGGCTCGACCAAATGCTTTGCATTTGACAGCTCGGTTACCCAATGCTTCGCATTCGGTACCAACCTCGCTGCTTCCGTCTAAAAACAGTCCGCAGGACTGTTTTCTTAACGCCGAAACCTTCACAGGTTCGAGGCAATACCAAAACACGTTTCATATATATTTAAAATGCATTATTAAACAAAAATGGTGGGAACAATAGGGCTCGAACCTATGACCCTCTGCTTGTAAGGCAGATGCTCTCCCAGCTGAGCTATGCTCCCACATTATTCAGTAAGAAAAAGCACTCCACACTGAAGTGCTTTTTCTATGGAGGCGACACCCAGAATCGAACTGGGGAATCAGAGTTTTGCAGACTCGTGCCTTACCGCTTGGCTATGTCGCCGTGTCTTACCAGTCAACAAGAATTATTATATCACAACCTGTTTTAATTGTCAATACTTTTCAATCAAATTTACCTTAGGTCAGCTGATTTTTTTACCTATTATAACCTTCATACGATTCCTATGTTAACTAATCATTCTCTGCTATCTGCTTCTGAATCTTTTTACTGAAACTGTTTATCACAGTATTATATGCGTGGTCAATCATATTTAGAAGCTCATAATCCGGGAAACCACTCAAATAAATCGTATTCCAATACGGCTGTTGAACAGGCGGACAGTGGTATCCTCTGACAACAATATCAGGATACATTCTTCTGTAAAAATCTCCGACATCAGCAGTACATTTCAGCGTTATTTTAAAATCCTCTGCTTTGGGATAAATTTGTGCAAATATTCTGTTGTTAACTTTATAGCATATCGGAATTTCTCCAAAAGGATACGTTTCATAAGCTTTGTGTTTATTTAAGCAATAATTTTTTATTTCAACTAAATTCATAACATCACCGTATCTTAGAAAATTTGCAATATAAAAATTAACGTCTTCCGAAATATCTGCAAACTTTTTTCTTATAATTAAGATATTTCTGTCCAAAAGTATCAAGCAAATAATCCTCTTCTACGTTTACTATCTGCAAATGAAAAATAATAGCTCCAAATAACGAAATAATGAACAGTATCAAATTGAAAAACATTAATAAAATTCCAATATAGACAAGGTCAAATCCGAGAAAAGCAGGATTTCTGCTAAATCTGTAGATACCGCTCATTACCAAATCGGTCTTATCTGTCTTAGATACTCCTGCTCTCCAATTGTCACGCATTGTTGCAACCGAAGTAATAAACACAGCAACTCCTATTACTGCTATACAAACACCTGCAATTCTTGCCCATAAAGGGAGTACGGAAGTATTTAGAATAATACTGATAATTTCCGCAATGGGCACAATGATAGTTATAATTTTCATTGTAACCTCAATAAATTTTACAAAACCGACTTTTCCTTTGCCAATTTGGTCAGTCTGTATTCCTTTTCTTTTCTGACTAATCATTTTTATGAAATAGCATCCATAAAATACAGCAAGAATCAGAATAGCAATTATCTGATATATCATTGTAAGCACTCCTTTAATTAAGAATTTAATAAAAAATCAATTCTTAACAATTTCTTTCCGTTTGGCAATTCGTTTTCAGCAATTAACTGCTTAATATAGCCAATCTCATTCATAGTATTTATAAGAGTAGTTTTATCTATCTGATGGTGTACTTCCTCCAAACGATCAAAAGCTTGCAAATATGGTGAATCAGATACGAAAGATTTATCAGTGTTTATTTGAATAATGCAGGAAACATATCGTGGTTTTACTAATCTTATAATATTCTGAAAACATCCATATCCAATATATTCAATCAAAAGATTTGCTATAATCAGCTCAGATTTTGGCAATTGCAAATTTTTATTCAACAAGTCAGCGCAAATAACTTCAAAAGTTCCTGTTAATTCAGGATATCTCTTTACACATTCATCAAGATATTTCTGATTGACATCAACGCCGTAAACCTTTTCAATTTTCTCTTTCTCAATATGCTCCAACCCGTTTCCGCCAGCAACTCCAAGAATCATTGCAGACTTAATTTTATATTCATTAAGCTGTTCTTTCATCATCTCGTTCATTTTCTGGAGCTGATATACACTGTCCAGACTCATATGATTTTCATAATCAGTCAGGGCAATTTCTTCCCAAGGATTTTTCAAATCAGCACCTCCGAAAATATTAATTATCGTTCTCTTTTTTCAGACTGTCAACTTTAATCTGCTCTTTCTTTTTTATTCTGTCGCACCAAGGAGATGATTTTAAATTCTTGTGATGCTCTCTGCAAGCATCACAATTGCCGTATCTTTCGCATTTTGTTCTTTTACAAGGGCAATTAATATTATTCATTTTCATAAAACTCCACTAAATTATTACTTTTCATAGGTGCTCTGCTTCGACTCTTACATTATAGAAAAACTGAAATATTTCAGGCTCATTCTCTATTTCTTCACTGATTTTCAGCAGTCTGCGTTTACCGATTCTTCTGTCAAGGATTGCAAAAATTCTGACTAATAAATTGTCACTCTTTAAGCTTTCCTCAATACTTTGATTATCAAATTCTTCAAATGCCGAATAAAAGCATCGTTGGTCAAAACAGCCTAAATCCAGTGCAACCTCGTCCATATATGAATATTCATTCCTGATTCTGTGTGAATACTTTTCGTCACGTGGAAACAGATTTGATTTAAAAAACTTATTAAAATAATTTCCACACATTACTTCTTTTCCATCAAGTAAAATTGCCACCCTACCCTCTTGGTCATGAGTAAACTTATATCTTGTTACGAAATACTGAATCCTACCACGCAACGACAAAGCAAAATATTCTTTTTCAAGCTTATGACGAATACTGCTCCAGCTATACAAACTATCACTCCCAAAATATTTTGGCTCTATATATTACGATTATAGCATTGCTCATTTCTACTGTCAATCAGGCAAACAAAAACGGCTGCCCGTAACGGACAGCCGTAATTATTTCGAAAAGTGAATTACTTTAATTCTACTTCTGCGCCAGCCTCTTCGAGCTTTGACTTCATAGCTTCAGCGTCGTCCTTAGAAACAGCTTCCTTAACTGTCTTAGGAGCACCGTCAACAAGAGCCTTTGCTTCCTTAAGACCAAGACCTGTGATCTCACGAACAGCCTTGATAACGGCAATCTTGTTGCCGCCTGCGCCCTTAAGGATAACGTCAAACTCTGTCTGCTCAGCAGCAGCAGCGCCGCCGTCAGCAGCAGGACCTGCAACTGCAACTGCAGCAGCAGCGGATACACCAAATTCATCCTCTACAGCGTGAACGAGTTCTGAAAGCTCAAGAACTGTGAGGCCTTTTAATTCTTCAATAATAGCAGTAATTTTTTCTGATGCCATTTTAATTTACCTCCGATATAAATGTAGTTAATTTTAAATTATTTTGCAGATTATTCTGCTGCAGGAGCTTCCTCTGCGGGAGCTTCTGTTTCTGTAGTAGCTGCTGCTTCAGCTGCGCAAGCTTCTACACCACCCTTGTCAACAATAGCCTGTACGGCACGTGCGAAGGATGCGATAGGTGCCTGGAATGCACCGAGTACGTTTGCAAGAAGAACTTCTCTTGTCGGGAGCTTTGAAAGAGCTGTGATTGTATCCATATCAATAACAGCGCCGTCAAGATAAGCCGACTTAACCTTGAAGTTATCGTGATCCTTTGCATAGTTGCAAAGAATTCTTGCTGCGGCAGCGTATTCGCTGTCACTTGTTGCAATAGCTGTTGTACCTTCAAGAACAGGCTTTATGTCCTCAAGACCAACTTCGTCACAAGCACGTGAAAGAAGTGTGTTCTTAACAACTGAGTACTGAACATTGTTCTCACGAAGCTCTTTTCTGAGCTTTGTGTCGTCTTCAGTGTTAATGCCCTCATAGCTTACAACAACACCTGTTACAGAGTTTTTAAGTCTTTCTGAAAGCTCTGCAACAATTGCTTTCTTCTGCTCTAAAACACTTTGACTTGGCAATTATTTCACCTCCGAAAAATGTTGTATACTAAACGCCGGTTAAAAGAAGGATTAGATTTTCGAGTAGATTTTGTGATGTGCGAATAATTTACCGCAGAAATGCTGATGCATTACGAGGAGAAATTAGGAAGCAAAGTGCAAAATACACCGAAAAGATTACCTGATTTTAATTAGTGTTTAGTATTAACGCAGTTCATAAAAAATCAGCCGCCCGAAGCCTCGGACGGCTGCAAAAATACAAAAAGTAATTTGCATCTTCCTCGGCAGGTGGGAAAACCCTTTATGCTAAAAGCACCTGCTGTCTTTAGAACAGCGAATTTATATTCACACTATTGTGCAAATAATTAAATTATTTTATTAAGCACCAAACTTTGTTGGGTTTAATCTTACGCTCGGTCCCATTGTTGAAGTAACGGCAACTGAACGAATGTACTGACCCTTTGCAGCGGCAGGCTTAGCCTTAACGATAGCTTCCATAAGAGTATCAAGGTTCTCGTTAAGCTTCTGTGAGCCAAAGCTTACCTTGCCAATGGGGCAGTGAATAATGTTTGTTTTGTCAAGACGATATTCAATCTTACCTGCCTTAGCTTCCTTAACAGCCTTAGCAATGTCAGGAGTAACAGTACCAGCCTTGGGGTTAGGCATAAGACCTCTCGGTCCGAGGATTCTACCAAGACGACCTACAAGACCCATACAGTCGGGGGTTGTAATCAAAACGTCGAAGTCCATCCAGTTTTCCTGCTGAATCTTCTGAGTCATATCCTCAGCGCCTACATAGTCAGCGCCTGCTTCCTTTGCAAGATCCTCGTTAGCACCCTTACAAATTGCAAGGACTCTAACGTTCTTACCAGTACCGTTAGGAAGAACAACCGCACCTCTTACCTGCTGGTCAGCGTGACGGCTGTCAACGCCGAGCTTTACATGAAGCTCAACGGTTTCGTCAAACTTAGCTGTTGCAGTTTTGATAACTGTGTCAAGAGCCTCGTCTGAATCATATAATTTAGTTCTGTCAACGAGCTTAGCAGCGTCAACATATTTTTTACCGTGTTTCATCAGTCTTCCTCCATTGTTAGGTGGTCAATCGGAAAATTCCTCCCACCCGGATAAATTAGTCAACTACTGTAATACCCATGCTTCTTGCTGTGCCGGCAATCATGCTGATTGCTGCGTCAAGCGAGCCTGCATTAAGATCGGGCATTTTCTGCTCTGCGATTTTAGAAATCTGCTCTTTAGTAATCTGAGCAACCTTTGTCTTATTCGGTACGCCGGAACCGCTGTCAATACCGCAAGCCTTCTTAAGAAGAACAGCAGCAGGCGGAGTCTTTGTAACGAATGTGAACGAACGGTCGGCATATACTGTAATTACAACAGGAATGATAAGACCGATGTCATTCTTTGTACGCTCATTAAAATCCTTTGTGAACGCAACAATGTTTACGCCGTGCTGACCGAGTGCCGGACCAACAGGCGGTGCCGGAGTAGCTTTTCCGGCGGGAATCTGTAGTTTAATTAAGCCTACAACCTTCTGAGCCATTGTGTTTGCACCTCCAAAATTCGTGGTAAATTGCGGGACGCCACTGTGTAGGGTCCCTCCCACAGGGAACAATTTGTTCCCAATAAAAAGCCGTTTGGCTGATTATTGTTAAATTAATCTTCTATCGGTTCAGCCTGAGCAAGCTCGAGCTCAACCGGAGTTTCACGTCCGAACATAGAAACTGTAACGCGGACGTAGTCTTTGTCGGCATCAATTTCTTCTACAACACCGACGAAGTCCTCAAGCGGACCGTCAATAATACGTACCGAATCGCCCACAGAATAAGAAATCTTAACACTGCGTGTTTCAACGCCCATTCTGTAAACTTCTGCATCGGTAAGAGGAACGGGTTTTGATCCCGGTCCGACAAATCCGGTACAACCGCGTATATTGCGGACAACATACCAGGTTTCATCGGTATAAACCATTTTTACAAAAACATATCCAGGATAAATCTTGCTTTCAACCTCTTTGGTCTTATCTCCGACTGTTTCAGTAACAATCTCGGTAGGAACCTTAACGTCGATAATCATATCCTGAAGACTTCTGTTTTCCGCTGTTGTCATAAGATCGGCGGCAACCTTGTTTTCGTAACCCGAATAGGTATGCACAACATACCATTTTGCTTCTGTTTCCGGCATTATAACTTTCTTCCTTTCGTAAGCTTAGTAATAACGCTCAGTTAAGCAGCAGTATTCATAACCAAGCCAAGCAATGCATACAAGCCTCTGTCGAGAGCGAATATGAAAAGTCCCATAACAATAATTACGGCAATAACAATGCCGAAATTCTTTGTGGTTGTTTTCGCTGACGGCCAGGTTATTTTCTTCAGCTCACCCTTACATGCAACGAGGTACTTAAAAAGCCTTTTAAATACATTAGGCTTCTTGCTTTTTTTAGCAGACTTCTTAACGTCTGCTTTTTTTGCATCAAGCTTTTTGTCAGCCATAGTGTACCTCCATTATTTAGTTTCCTTGTGAAGAGTGTGTTTCTTACAGAAACGGCAGTACTTGTTCATTTCAAGTCTGTCGGGACTGTTCTTCTTGTTCTTCATTGTGTTGTAGTTACGCTGTTTGCACTCTGTGCAGGCCAATGTGATTTTTACTCTCATAACGGCACCTCCCGGTTATTTCGGAATATTTTAGCCTCCCTCAATAGGGCACAAAAAAATAAGCCCCTTTCAGAGGTATAACTATAATATCATATATATTTTATCAAGTCAATACCTATTTTTAATTTTATTAAAATTGTCGCAAATAAGAATTTTCAAAGTTTTCGGGTATTTTTTAACATCTTTTTAGACATCTGCTAAAGTGATTTTGACTTACATATTTGTTCCTAATTTGCGAAAACGGTTGTAACGTGCGTTTGTCAGCTCTTCGTCACTCATTGCAAGATTCTTTTCAAAAGTACGGCTTACAAGCAATTTTAGGCTTTCAAACATTGCCTTGTCGTCTGCTTTAGGTTGACGTATAATACGCTCAATAACACCGAGATCAAACAAATCCTGAGCTGTCATTTTAAGTGCCTCAGCCGCCTGCGGGGCTTTTGTGCTGTCTTTCCAGAGGATTGACGCACAGCCCTCTGGAGAAATTACCGAATAAACGGAATTCTCAAGCATCCATACTTCGTCTGCAACTGCAAGTCCCAGCGCACCGCCGCTGCCTCCCTCACCGATTAAGATGGTGAGAACAGGAGTTTTTAAAGCCATCATTTCCATAATATTTTCGGCAATTGCCTGTCCCTGTCCACGCTCTTCTGCGCCGATTCCGCAGAATGCTCCGCTTGTGTCAACAAAGCAAAGCACCGGGCGGCGGAATTTTTCCGCCTGTTTCATAAGCCTGAGAGCCTTGCGGTATCCCTCGGGATGAGCCTGACCGAAGTTGCGCTCCATACGCTCTTTTGTGTTTCTGCCCTTTTCAAGTCCGATTACGGTAACGGGCATATCGTAGAGCATTGCAAGACCCGAAACAACAGCCTTATCATCAGCGAATCTTCGGTCGCCGTGAAGCTCTATAAAACTGTCTCCGAACATATTGGCGATGTAATCTACAGCAGTAAGCTTTCCGGAATCTCTTGCCGCCATGACCTTTTCATATGCTGTCATTACTCTGCCTCCTCAACACCGTATCCGTGAATTTTAAGTAACTTAACTACCGTATCTTTCAGATTGTTTCTGCTGACAACCGCGTCAATAAAACCTTTCTGAAGAACAAACTCCGAAGTCTGAAAGTCCTTTGGAAGTTTCTGACGAATTGTCTGCTCAATAACTCTCGGTCCTGCAAATGCAACAAGTGTGTCAGGTTCGGCAAGAATTATGTCGCCCTCCATTGCAAAGGAAGCAGTAACGCCGCCTGTTGTAGGATCGGTGAGAACCGTTATATAGAGAAGTCCTGCGTCACTGTGACGTTTTACCGCACCCGAGGTTTTAGCCATCTGCATAAGAGATAAAATACCCTCCTGCATTCTTGCACCGCCTGCAGCAGTACAAACTACAATCGGCAGTCTGTTTTCTGTGGCGAATTCAAATGCACGGGTGATTTTTTCACCCGTAACTACTCCCATACTGCCCATTATAAAATCAGGATCCATAGCACAAAGAACAGTGTTTATTCCGCCGATTTTACATTCGCCGCATATTACGGACTCCTTGCTTCCCTTTGCTTTTGCTTTTTCAAGCTTTGCTTCATAACCCGGAAAATCAAGGATATTTTTGCTTTCCATATCGGCGTCGTGCTCAACAAAGCTTTCGCCGTCAGCAAACATATCAACTCTCTGCTTTGCATTCATTCTGAAATGGTGGTCACACTTTGTGCAGACACGCAGATTCTCTTCCATATCTGTAGTAAGAAGCATTGTATTGCACTTAGGGCATTTTATCCACATTTCATCGGGAATAAAAGGAACATTCTGCTGTTCATCAGGTTGAGATTCAAGCTCATTTTTCGGTTTTCTGAAAGAAAATAAATCCATAATAACTCCACAACCTCTCGGTTTTCGGGCAATAATCATTCATACAATATTTTTATATGGTAAAAGTTATTAACACCCAATATCAAAAATCAATAACAATAAATTATTTACTGTTTCGGCGTTTTTCAAAATCCGTCATAAAGTCGGTTGTATATTCACCGCTTACAAACTGTTCGTCCGATAAAATTTCGGCCAGCAAATCACGGTTTATGTCAACGCCCTCAATAACAAGCTCGGATAAAGCCATTTTCATCTTTCTGATTGCTTCCGAACGACTTCTTGCCTGAACAATCAACTTACCTATCATTGAATCATAATACGGCGGCACAAAGTAATCCTGCAAAATTGCAGTGTCAAAGCGCACAAACGAGCCGCCGGGAATGTGAAGCCTTTTAATTCTGCCGCAGCTCGGGCGGAATCCCCTGTCGGGATTTTCAGCATTGATTCTGCACTCAATTACGTTTCCGTGAGTAAAAATACTGTCTTGTGTTCGTGAAAGCTTTGCGCCTGCGGCAATTCTTATCTGCCATTGAACAATGTCAAGTCCTGTTACCATCTCGGTAACGCCGTGTTCAACCTGTAAACGGGTATTCATTTCCATAAAGTAGAAGTTGTTGTTTTTGTCAAGTAAAAATTCAACCGTACCTGCGTTTACATAATTAACAGCCTTTGCAGCCTTGACCGCCGCAATCATCATTTCCTTGCGTGTTTTTTCATCAAGAGCCGGACTGGGACTTTCCTCAATCATCTTCTGATTCTTACGCTGAACAGAGCACTCTCTTTCACCAAGGCATATTGTATTACCGTACTTGTCACAGAGAAGCTGCATTTCAATATGCTTTACGGGATGAATAAACTTTTCTATGTAGCAAGCGCCGTCGCCGAAAGCCGCTTTTGCTTCGGAAGATGCAGAGAGAAACGCCTCCTCGAATTGCTCAATAGAGTCAACTCTGCGTATTCCCTTTCCGCCACCGCCCGAACGAGCCTTGATAAGCAGAGGAAAGCCGATTATTTTAGCTTCCTCAACAGCCTGCTCAACGTTTTCGACAATATCGCAACCCGGTGTTACGGGAACACCTGCGGCGCGCATAGTTTTACGTGCGTTGTCCTTATCTCCCAAAAGCTTAATCATATCAGAGGTAGGACCTATGAAATTAATGTTGCACTGCTCGCAGAGCGAAACAAACTTTGCGTTTTCAGACAAAAGTCCGTAGCCGGGATGAATAGCCTGAGCACCGCTTTCAACTGCTACTGTAAGAATAGCAGGCATATTAAGATAGCTGTCAGCTACTCTGTTACCACCCACGCAGTAGCTTTCGTCAGCAAGCTGAACGTGCATTGCATCTTTGTCAGCTTCTGAATATATCGCAACCGTTGAAATGCCCATTTCACGGCAGGCACGAATAATTCTAACCGCAATTTCTCCTCGGTTAGCAATCAGAATTTTAGAAAACATCTTTTCACTTCCAATTTTTGCGTTAAAATCCATTATTTATGTGTGACCCGATTACCGAATCACACAAAACCTTCGGTCAACTCAAAATGGTGAGAATAACCCTGCTTCGTTCATACGTTAACCGCTCAACCTTATGTTCAGGGAAAAACACAGAATTTTTCTTTGCTTGTGTCGGTTTCCCAGGACTTATACTGGTATTAAATAACAAATTTTATAAATCACTTATTTTCAATAAGAGCAAACGACAGCTCGGCGCTTACGCACAGCTTGCCGTCAACATAACCCTTTGCATCAATAAAGTAAAATGCACCTCTGCTCTTTGTTAATGTGCATACGCTTTCAAGGGTATCGCCCGGCTTTACGGGATTTTTGAACTTTACGTTGTTCATCTTTGTAAAATAAGGCGTGCAGTTTTTAACCTTGTCTGCAAGCAGACAACAGCTTGCCTGTCCCATCATTTCGCACAGAATTACGCCCGGAACAACGGGGTTTCCGGGAAAGTGTCCCTGCAAAAAGAATTCGTCGCCTTTGATTGTATATCTGCCCTTTGCCGTGTTTTCATCTACGCTTTCAGCCTCTTCAACAAGAAGCATATTGTCACGGTGAGGGAGTATTTTTTTGATTTCTTCCTGATTAAGCATAGTTATATTTCCTTTGTCAGTTAATTTTAAACAACGGCTGACCGTATTCTACAAGCTCACCGTCATTAACGAGAACCTCAACAATTTCACCGTCTTCTTCAGCCTGAATTTCATTCATACACTTCATAGCCTCGATAATGCAGACAACATCGCCTTTTTTTACACTTTTTCCTGCACTTACAAAAGGTGCCTTACCGGGAGCGGAAGCTGCATAGAAAACACCGACGATAGGAGCGTCAATTGTTTTTGAGTTTTCGGCAGTCGCAGGAGCAGGTACAGAAGGCACTGACTCAACAACAGAGGGTGCAACGGGTGCAGGAGAGGCAACGCCGTTTGCAACAGGAATTGTATTTACAATCTGCTGTGCCGGCTGAGCCTTTTCAAGACGGATTTTTGAGCCATCCTCTTTCTGAATTTCAAAAACAGAGAGAGATGAATCCTCAAGAAGATTAATAAATTCTTTTATTTCATCCAAGTTATACATAAGCTATACCTTTCTATTCACTAACATTAAATCTTTTTGAATACAACGCAAGCGTCATGACCGCCAAAGCCGAGGTTTGTTGAAGCCGCAACGTTTACATTGCGCTTAACAGCCTTGTTTGGAGTGTAATTAAGGTCAAGTCCCTCTTCGGGTTCGTCAAGGTTGATTGTCGGAGGAATAATTCCCTCGTCAAGAGCCTTGATTGCAGCAATCGCCTCTATTGCGCCTGTTGCGCCGAGCATATGACCTGTCATTGACTTTGTTGAGCTGATGTTAACGTCATAAGCCTTTTTACCAAGAGCTGTTTTAATAGCCATAGTTTCTGTTAAGTCGTTTAAATGAGTACTTGTTCCATGTGCATTGATATAGATTTCTGCGTCATCGGAAACATCAGCCTCTTTGAATGCAATTTCGATTGCTCTTGCAAGTCCTGCACCCTCTGGATCGGGAGCAGTAACGTGGTGAGCGTCGCAGGTGTTGCCGTAACCGCAGAATTCAGCGTATATTTTTGCGCCTCTTGCCTTTGCGTGTTCGTACTCCTCAAGGATAAGCATACCAGCACCCTCACCCATAATAAATCCGTCACGATCCTTGTCAAACGGACGTGAAGCCTTTTTCGGGTCGGGATTTGTTGAAAGAGCCTTGATGTTCTGGAAACCCGCGATTGTTAGCGGAGAAATAACAGCCTCGGTACCGCCTGCTATTACAGCGTCAACGTAGCCGTCCTTTACTGCATGAAAAGCCTCGCCGATTGAGTTTGTACCTGTTGCACAAGCGCTCATTACAGACAGCGAAGCGCCCTTTGCGTTAAAACGAATAGCAACGTTACCTGTTGCGATATTGCCTATCATCATTGGAATAAAGAAAGGAGAAACCTTCTTTGCTCCGCCATTTTCCATTGCGACTGTATTTTTTACAAATGTATGAAGTCCGCCGATACCCGCGCCGATGTAAACACCGAAACGGTTTTCATCAATCTTGCCCATAATTTCGCTGTCATCAACAGCCTGCTGTGCAGCAGCAATAGCGTACTGCGTATAGATGTCAAGCTTTCTTATTTCTCTTTTTTCAATATATTTTTCGGGTTCAAAATTCTTTACTGTACCGGCAATGTGAACCTTTAAATCGCTTGTATCAAACTCTGTGATTGTATCGATACCGCAAACGCCGTCAACAAGATTTTTCCACATAGTGTCAACGTCGTTGCCAACAGGGCTGATTGCGCCAAGTCCTGTTACTACTACTCTTCTGCTCATATTTACCTCCGAATTGCGGAACAAGCCAGCCTGTCCCTTCAACATTTTGAAATCTGTCGGACACGTTACACCGGTCCTTTAAAAATTATCTTCTTTTGCCTGATTACATTGCAAGACCGCCGTCAACACGTATAACCTCGCCGGTAACATATGCTGCCTCATCGGAGCAAAGAAATGCTACAACGTTTGCAACATCATCGGGTGTACCGATGCGCTTCGCTGGAATCTGTGCTTTCATAGCGTCTTTTACCTTGTCTGAAAGAACATTTGTCATATCTGTTCCTATGTAACCGGGTGCAACTGCGTTTGCCGTTACTCCCCTGCCTGCAAGCTCTTTAGCTACGGACTTTGTAAGTCCGATAATGCCTGCCTTTGATGCAGAATAGTTAGCCTGTCCTGCGTTACCGTTAAGACCTACAATTGAAGATGTGCTTACAATTCTGCCGAAACGTTTCTTCATAAAATGCTTGTAGGTGTGTTTAATCATATTAAAAGTACCCTTAAGGTTTACTCCGATTACTGCGTCGAAATCCTTTTCTTCCATATTCAAAATAAGTTTGTCGCGTGTAATTCCTGCATTGTTAATAAGAAAATCAATTCCGCCGAATTCTTCAATAACCTTGTCAACAACCTGCTTAGACACTTCAAAGTCAGACACATCGCAAAAATACTGCTCAACCTTTGTACCGTACTGAGAAAGCTCTTCCTTTGCCTTTATGCCCTCGCTCTCGTCACCTACATAGAGAATTGCAATATTTGCACCGCCCTGAGCAAGCTTTGAAGCGATTGCAAGACCGATTCCTCTTGAACCGCCTGTTACTACAGCTGTTTTATTAGTAAAATCCATATTATTTACCTCCGAATTTATGCGGCAGGAGCAGAGCTCTTACCCTAAGATATATTAAATCAAAGCTCCAAAGCCTCAATATCAGCAGGAGTTTCAACCTTGAACGCCTTTACATTACCGTTAATTCTCTTTACAAGACCCGTAAGCGTTTTGCCGACACCGACTTCTATAAATGTATCAACACCATCGTTAATCATATTTTCAACGATTGTCTGCCACCTTACCGGACTTTCAACCTGAGCCTTAACAAGCGCCTTGAAATCACCCTCATAAGGCATTGCGGTAACGTCCGAATAAATTACAGTTTCGGGATTAGAGAAATCAACATTCTCCATATATTCTGCAAGACCGTCAGCGGCTTTTGCCATAAACGGCGAATGAAACGCACCGCTTACCGCAAGCAGCTTAGCTCTTCCGCCTGCTTCCTTAACGGCTTCGCAGAATTTGTCTGCATTTTCGCTTGTTGTTGCAACAACAGTCTGCGCAGGAGAGTTGTAGTTTACGGGATATGTATTGTCAAACTTACTGCAAATTTCTTCAACCTGCTTAGGAGTAATCTTCATAACAGCCGCCATCGCACCGGGATTCTCGGTTGCGGCATCGTTCATAAGCTCGCCTCTTTTGCATACAAGCTTAAAAGCTTCTTCGTCGGAAAGCATTTTTGAAAATGCAATAGCCGCAATTTCACCAAGTGAAAAACCTGCTACGCAGTCAGGCTTAATGCCCTTTTCAACAAGCGCATAAGCTGCTGCAAGGTCAGCCGTAAACACGCAGGGCTGTGTATTTACAGTCTTGCAAAGTTCCTCTGTGCTGCCTTCAAAGCATTGCTTAGAAGTGCCCTCTCTTACACAATCCGCCATATCATAAACAGCCTTTGCGGCAGGGGACGCTTCGTAAAGCTCCTTGCCCATTCCGCTGTATTGCGCACCCTGTCCTGAAAAAATAAACGCTATTTTACCCATTTTGTCGCTCCGTTCAATACTTCTTCAGCCTGCGTAAACATCTCAACAATCATATCACGGGCAGGCTGTTCTTTTTTAACCATTGCAGCTACCTGACCTGCAAGCACGGTTCCGTTAGAAACGTCGCCCTCTCTGACAGCCAGTCTGAGCTTGCCGATTCCCATATTTTCAAGCTCCTCGTCTGAAAATTCTGAGGAGTTATATTCTGCTTTTGTATATTCACGTGTAAAAGAGTTTCTGATTGAACGAACGGGATGTCCGAGCCTCTTGCCCGTAACAACAGTGTCAATATCCTTTGCCTTTAAAATCTTATTTTTATATTCCTGAGCAATTGTACATTCCTCTGCAACAAGGAATCTTGTTCCTACCTGAACGCCCACTGCACCGAGCATAAATGCAGCGGCAATCTGTCTTCCGTCTGCAATGCCGCCTGCCGCAATTACAGGAATTGAAACAGCGTCAACAACCTGCGGTACAAGAGCCATTGTTGTTAAGTCGCCAACGTGACCGCCGGATTCGCCGCCCTCTGCGATAACCGCAAAAGCGCCGTTTTTCTCCATCTTTCTTGCAAGCGCAACGCTTGGAACTACGGGGATAACCTTAATTCCTGCTTCAAGCCACTTGGGCATATATTTGCCGGGATTTCCTGCGCCGGTTGTAACTACCTTTACGCCCTCCTCAACAACAACGTCTGCAACCTCTGCCGCAAAAGGACTCATAAGCATAATATTAACGCCGAAAGGCTTGTCCGTAAGCTCCTTGCACTTGCGAATTTCTTCACGCAGCTGTTCACCGTTTGAATTCATAGCGGCAATAAGTCCTAAGCCTCCTGCGTTGGAAACGCCGGCTGCCAAAGACGCGTCGGCAACCCAAGCCATACCTCCCTGAAAAATCGGAAACTCAAGGCCGAGTGACTGATCTATAACGGTAGAAATCATATGTACATTCTCCTTTTCTGCATAATACTGCGGTTTGTGACAATTTGCTCATTTGCAAGATTTCATCATAAAATTGCAATGCATATGACCGCAGTAACCTAATT
Source organism: uncultured Ruminococcus sp. (assembly GCA_958403905.1). Taxonomy (GTDB): domain Bacteria; phylum Bacillota; class Clostridia; order Oscillospirales; family Acutalibacteraceae; genus Ruminococcoides. Next base: position 83,019 of record CATXZD010000011.1, on the reverse strand, counting down.
TTATTATTATGGCATTTTAACTTAATACTAACTCAAAAGAGTTCAAAAGTCAATATATATGTTCAATTTTTTGGGTAATACCCCTTTTATTCCCAATTAAACAGCCTATAAAACTTGAAGTATTATCAACTGCAATAATCCTCCAGCGATTTTTTAAGATTTTCCTCTCCCTTTATCTCTATTCCCTTTTCAAGCAGCATAATATCCCCTTTTGGGAGCGTGCTGACAAGAGTATCTGTTATAATATACGGAGTTTCTTCACCAAATTTATATACAACAATTCGGTTATTCTCGGATTTCAGCATAAAAACTTCATTTACACTGCCCTTGTTTTCCTCCGTAGCCGCAGTATTAGTCCCTGCCGTTACCGCAGGAGATGCATAAACGCTTGTAAACAGGCACACCATCAGTATTATTCCCGTAATAAGCACCAGCTTTTTCATTTTTAATTCCCCACTTTCAAGGCTTATTACCCGTAGTTTTTCCCTTCAAGAGCCGAATATTCACCCTTTTACATAAAAAACATCCGCTGAAACTCTATATTTTTTAATAAAAATTTAATTTAACATATTTATTTTTTTAATTTGAGGTGCTATAATAACTATCAATAGTGTTTTTTACTCTATTTTATCAACATAATTGTATTATAAAGACTTTACATTGCGTAATAAGTCGCAATGAGTCACAAACAGGCAAATTGCCGTTAAAGGAGTAAATATGCGAAATAAACGTGAAACTGACATAAGCCGTTACACGGATAAATCCACTGATACGGGCATTGTTACCGAAAAAAGCGAAAACGGAGTTAAAAGATTTTTTAAAGGACTGGGAAAATTCCTGCTTACTGCCTTTACAATCTGCTTTGTTGCACTTTTCATAGCAGGCATTTCACTTTCAATCTATATCTTCACTCTTGCCTCTGAGCCGACCGGCATTGATCTTAAGGCAAAATCGCTTAATCAAACAAGCTTTATCTATATCAAAGACAATAAAACAGACGAATTTAAGGAATATCAGACGCTGTACAGCACTGAAAATCGAATTTGGGTTGACAATCAGGATATTCCTAAGGCTATGAAGGACGCTGTTGTCTCCATTGAGGACAAGCGTTTCTATGACCACAACGGTGTTGACTGGGCAAGAACGCTTTCGGCTGTTGTAAACCTTGCTACGGGTGAGGACTCATACGGCGGCTCAACAATTACCCAGCAGCTTATTAAAAACATAACCGATGATAACGAAGTTTCAATCAACCGTAAGCTTCGCGAAATCTGCAAGGCTTTAAAGCTTGAGGACGAATATACAAAGGATCAGATTCTTGAGGCTTATCTAAATGTTGTAAACTTTGGCAACAACTGTCAGGGTGTTGAAGCAGCCGCACAGCTTTATTTTGACAAGAGCATAAAAGACTGCTCAATTGCCGAATGCGCCGCAATTGCAGGCATTACGCAGAACCCGTCTTTGTGGAATCCGCTTGTTTATCCTGAAAACAACAAAAGACGCCGTGAGATTGTAATTAACGAAATGTACGACCAGGGAAAGATTACTAAGTCTGAATATGACGAGGCTATGAAAGAATCGGCGAATATGACTTTTGTCGGATTTCAGGATACTCAGGAAGATGATGACGATGACGATTACGTTCAGAACTGGTATATTGATCAGGTTTTCTATGATTTAAAAGAGGACCTTGCACTCTATTACAATATCAGCGAAGACGCCGCTTCCGAAAAGCTGTACACAGAGGGCTTAAAAATCTACTGCGCTATGGACGAAGAAATGCAGGGCTATATGGAAGAAGCTGCACAGAACATTGATAAAAGTTACGATTCCGACCTCCAGATCGGTTCAGTGCTTATGGGATTTGACGGCAGAGTTATTGCTACCGTAGGCAGTTCAAAGAAAAAAACTCAGGCGCTTGAATGGGACAGAGCAACCCACTCTACCTTGCAACCCGGTTCGTCAATCAAGCCTGTAATCGTTTATCCGTATGCAATAGACAACAAAATGCTTTACTACTCATCACTTGTAAAAGATGAGCCTGTTGATAACTGGAAAGACGTAAACGGACAGCTTGTATCAGGACCGAACAATGCATACTGGGGTTACAAGGGAGATATGCTTTTGCCTGATGCGATTGAGATTTCATCAAACGCAACAGCCGTTCAGACAATGAACCTAATTGGCGGTCCGTCGGTTGCCTATGAACAGGCTGTTACCAAAATGGGATTTAAAAAGCTTTCCGAACAAGACGCACAAAACACAGGCGCACTTTCAATCGGCGGTATGAACGGCGGTGTTTCTGTAAGAGAGATGGCGGCTTCATACAACTATATGGGCAACGGCGGTCTTTATTATGAGCCGTATACCTACTACTATGTCACCGACTCTGAAGATAACATAATCATCGATAACCGTGACGCAGTTCCGAAGCAGGCATATTCTGCCGAAACCGCTTCGATTATGAACAGGCTTCTCAGCTACAATATGACCTATACACAGTTCGCCCACACAGGCGCAGGTCATGCAAAAATCAGCGGATGGGATGTTATCGGCAAAACGGGTACAACCGACGAAAACAAAGACTCCTGGTTCTGCGGACTTTCACCGTACGCTTCAATGGCTACCTGGTGCGGTTTTGACAAGCCCGACAGCATAAGCGACGTCGGACGAACAGTTGCACCGAAATTCTTTGCAAATATAATGGGCAAGTACCTTGAGGGCAAGGAGCAAAAGGACTACAACCTCTCCCCCAACCTCGTTGAAGCACAGTACAATCCATATAACGGACTTATCGTAACAACCGATAATCCGTCAGGCAGATATATAGGCTACTATACTGAAGACAATATGCCTGCTATGGGCGGATACTATAACTACTATTCCGACAACAGTGGTGGTGAAGGCTCCGACACATCAGGCGGAGAATACAGCGGAGGCGGCGAAAACTCCGGTGGTGAAAACAGCGGAGACGGTGAAAACTCCGGCGGCGAAAACAGCGGAGGCGGTGAAAGCTCCGGCGGTGAAAACAGCGGAGGCGGTGAAAACTCCGGCAGCGAAAACAGCGGAGGAGAAAGCAACATTCCTGAAGGCGGCGAAAGCGGCAACACCCCCGAACCTGCGCCGGAAGAATAGCGAGAGTTTGGTTAAAAAATAAACATTTTTATAATATAAATAATCTGAAAGGTTAGGTAAAGATATGGTTTCAGTAGCAATAATGGGACATGGAGTTGTAGGCTCGGGCGTAGCCGAAATCATCACAACACACAAACAGAAGCTTTTTGCAAGCCTTGGCGAGGAAATTTACATCAAGCATATCCTTGATTTGCGTGAATTTCCCGACAGTCCTCTTGCTGACAGATTTACAAAGGACTTTAACGACATTATCAATGACCGTGAGGTAAGAGTAGTTGTTGAAGTTATGGGCGGTTTAAATCCTGCCTATGACTTTGTAAAGCAGTGCTTAAAGGCAGGCAAAAGCGTTGTAACCTCAAACAAGGAGCTTGTTGCCGCTCACGGTGCAGAACTTCTTGCAATAGCAAAGGAAGAAAACGTAAACTTCCTTTTTGAGGCGTCGGTAGGCGGCGGTATTCCGATTATCCGTCCTATGAGCCAGTGCCTTGTAGCTAACATCGTTAATGAAATTGCAGGTATCTTAAACGGCACAACCAACTTTATTCTTACTAAAATGATAGAAGACGGTATGCAGTTTGAGGACGCATTAAAGCTTGCTCAGGACCTCGGCTTTGCAGAAAGAAATCCCGCAGCCGACATTGAGGGTCACGATGCTTGTCGCAAGATTTGTATTCTTGCTTCCCTTGCATTCGGCAAGCACGTATATCCCGATTCGGTACATACCGACGGTATTACAAAAATTACCCTTGAGGACGTAAAGTATGCCGAAGCATTCAACTGTGTAATCAAGCTTATCGGTAAGGTTAAGCGCCTTGACGACGGTAAAATTGATATTCTTGTTGCTCCTATGTTTATTCCGAACACAAGCCAGCTTGCAAACATTGACAATGAGTTCAACGGAATTATGGTAAGGGGCGACTGCACAGGCGATGTAGTATTTTACGGTAAGGGCGCAGGCAAGTTGCCAACAGCAAGCGCAGTTGTTGCAGATGTTGTTGACTGCTGCAAGCACCTTAAAACCAGAAAATATCTTTTCTGGGCAGATGGAAATGATAGTAACATCATTCCCTACACAGATTCAAAAACAGCCGTTTACGTTCGCACCAAGGGTGAAAATGCTCTTAATAAGGCGGAAAGTATTTTCGGCGCAATCAGCGTAATAAAGAGAGATGACGTTTGCGCTGACGAATCGGCATTTGTTACAACAGAAATGTCCTACGGAGAAATTATTGAGAAAATTGAAACGCTCAAAAACGAGGGCGTTGAAGTTCTTTCAACAATCCGCATAGGCGATTTATAATAAAGCAAATCAGCTCTACGCACAGTTAAGTGATGTGCTTAAGCTGGCGCGCGAGCAAAATTATGTATATTGCTTAAACTATTTTGCCCGACTCTATCGGAGCAATTTCCTATAAAATAACTAAAGAGGAGTATTGAGTAAATGAGTTTGATAGTTCAGAAATTCGGCGGCAGCTCTGTTGCCGACGCAGAGCGTGTAATGAACGTTGCGAGAATCGTAACGGACACCTTTGCAAAGGGCAACGACGTTGTAGTTGTTGTATCTGCACAGGGTGACACCACAGATGACCTTATCGAAAAAGCGCAGGAGATTAACCCCAACGCAACCCGTCGTGAAAAGGATATGCTTCTTGCTGCGGGCGAGCAGATTTCAATTTCACTTCTTGCAATGGCAATTGAAAAGCTTGGCTACCACGCAGTTTCCCTGCTCGGCTGGCAGGCAGGCTTTGAAACAACTTCTGCTCACACAAGCGCAAGAATCAAAAGAGTTGAGGCTTCAAGAATCAGACGTGAGCTTGACAAGAAGAATATTGTTGTAGTTGCAGGATTCCAGGGAATTTCCAAATACGGCGACATTACAACACTCGGCAGAGGCGGCTCGGACACAAGCGCAGTTGCTATTGCCGCTGCAATGCACGCTGACTTATGCCAGATTTACACAGATGTTGAGGGTGTTTACACAGCTGATCCCCGAAAAGTCAAAAATGCTAAAAAACTAAAGGAAATTTCCTATGATGAAATGCTTGAGCTTGCCACACTCGGAGCTCAGGTTCTTAACAATCGTTCGGTTGAGATGGCTAAAAAATATAATATCGAGCTTGAAGTACTTTCGAGTATGGCTAAGGCTTCGGGCACAATAGTAAAGGAGAAAACAAAAATGGAGAAAATGTTAATCAGCGGTGTTGCTAAAGATACAGAGGTAGCAAGAGTTTCTGTTACGGGTATCCCCAACCTTCCCGGTCTTGCTTTTAAAATGTTCTCAAAGCTTTCTGCAAAAGATATTAATGTTGATATTATCCTACAGTCTATCGGTCACGACGGCAAAAAGGACATCAGCTTTACAGTAGCAAAGGACAGAGGACAGGAAACTGTTGATTGTCTTAAAGATTATATGGAAAACCTCGGCGCAGCCGAAGTTCTCTATGATGACAATGTTGCAAAAATTTCAATCGTAGGTGCAGGTATGGAAAGCCACGCAGGCGTTGCTACAAAAATGTTTGAGGCTCTTTATGACGCACAGATTAACATTCAGATGATAAGCACAAGTGAAATTAAGGTTTCCGTTCTTATCGACGCTGCTGACGCTGACAAGGCAGTTTCTGCAATTCACGCAAAATTCTTTGATTAATATAAAATAAAACTAATTTTCGGGCAGTCAAATGACTGCCCGTTTTTTATACATTTATCAGTTAATATGTGCATTTATGTATTAAAATCTATTGATAAGAAATGCTTAAAATGGTATAATTATATAAATAAATCTACATATAAAACGGGTGATTTATATGAGTCTTGTTGAATTTAAAAATGTATATAAACGCTACAAAATGGGCGAAATTACAATAAACGCCGTTGACGGAATCTCCTTTAAAATTGAACAGGGAGAATTTGCAATTGTTGTGGGTGCATCGGGTGCAGGCAAAACAACGGTGCTGAATATCCTCGGTGGTATGGACAACTGTACCGAGGGAGAAATAGTTGTCAAGGGCAGGGACATAAGCAAGTTCAACGACAAACAACTCATTGAATACCGAAGATTTGACATAGGCTTTGTGTTCCAGTTCTACAATCTTGTTCACAACCTCACCGCCAAGGAGAACGTAGAGCTTGCGGCACAGATTTGCAAAAATCCTCTCGACAGTGAAAAAGCTCTTGAAAGCGTAGGGCTTTTAGACAGAAAAGACAACTTCCCTGCTCAGCTTTCGGGCGGTGAACAACAGAGAGTTTCAATTGCACGAGCACTTGCAAAGCGTCCGGGACTTTTGCTTTGCGACGAGCCGACAGGTGCGCTTGACTACAACACAGGCAGACAAATTTTAAAGCTCCTGCAAAACACCTGCAAAAAGGATAAAATGACCGTTGTACTTATCACCCACAACAGCGCAATCACACCCATAGCAGATCATGTAATTGAGATGAAAAGCGGTAAAATCGTAAGAGATATTTATAACGAAAAGCCAAAGAGCATAGATGAAATTGAATGGTAAACGTTAAGGAAGGCAACCTGTAATGACAAAATCACTCCTTAAAAACACGTTTCGTGAAATAAAAAACTCCAAAGCACGCTTTATTTCTATTATGGCTATAATTGCGCTCGGCGTAGGTTTCTTCGCAGGAATAAAGGCTACCGTTCCGTCAATGTACAATCTTGCCGAGAGCTACTACAACGAGCAAAACCTTATGGACTACAGGCTCGTTTCCACTGTCGGCTTTGATGAGGACGATATTAAAGCTGTCGAAAAAACCGAAGGTATATCATTTGTTATGCCGTCGTATTTCTCCGACGCACAGCTTTCTGCCGAAAGCGGAGGAAATGTAGTTAGGCTTATTGCCGTGCCCAAAAAATACAATGGGAACGCTGAGTTAAATTCGCTTGTTTTAAAAGAAGGCAGAATGCCCGAAAAGCCAAATGAAATACTTGTTGAGCACGACTCAATGTCGGGTACACGGTATAAAATCGGCGATAAAATCACACTGTCTAAAAAAGCAGGCGACTCAGACCTGACAGAACAGCTTAACTGTCTTGAATACACAGTTGTAGGATTGGTGAATTCTCCTCTCTACATATCCTATGAGAGGGGCACAACAAACATAGGGAACGGCAAAATTTCCGAATATATGTATATAGGTCAGGACTGCTTTAAAGCCGAACGCTATACTGAACTTTATGTAAAGGCGGATTTTTCCGAAAAATATTCTGCTTTTTCTAATGACTATGAAAAAAATTCCGAAACCTTTGCAAAAACTCTTGAAAAAACAGCAAAAGCACAATGCGAGGTATTTAATAAAGATGTAATTGAAAAATCAAAAGATGAGCTTGAAGATACAAAAAACGAGTACAGCGACAAGAAATCAAAGGCTGAAAAGCAATTAGACGATGCAAAAGATAAAATCAACGAATCGAAAAAGGAATTTGACGAAAAAATCTCAGCCGCTCAAAATGAGTTTGACAGCGCAAAAACACAAATCGAAAGTGGAAGGAATGAACTTGAAAGTTCAAAAAACGAGTATTATTCCAAAATTGCCTACGCCGAAAACGAAATCAGCAAGCAGGAAACACAGCTTAAAAATGCCGAAAACGAATACAATAAATCGAAATCAGATTTTGACTCTCAAATAACTTCTGCTCAAAACGAAATCAATAACGGCAAAGCCGAATATGAAACAGCGTACAATGAGTTTAAAAACACGCAGGAGCCTCAGCTTCTTGCAGGAATTGAGCAGGCACAGTTAGCAGTTGACTCATTGAAAACCGCAATTGCAGTTGAAACTAATCCCGATGTTCAGAGCATACTTAACGCACAGCTTGAACAGGCACAACAAACGCTTGATAATCTTAGTCTGCAATACAGTCAGGCTCTTTCGCAGTTTGAAGAAACCGAATCAACCCTTAACTCGGCGCAGGCTGAACTTGACCTCAAAAAGAGTGAAGGTCAACAACAGCTTGACTTGGCACTCGCGCAAATCGAAAACGGCAAAGCTGCACTAAAAAACGGAAAATCCGAGCTTGAAACGCAAAAAAGAGATGGCTACAATAAGCTTGCTGAAGCAGAAAACAGTCTGAATTCTGCTCAGTCGCAATACGACAACGGACTAAAAGAGCTTGAAACACAAAAGACCGATGGTCAGCAAAAGCTGGATGACGCTCAAAAGGAGTACGACAAAGAAAAGTCAAAGGCAGATAAAAAATTTGCCGAAGCTGAAGAAGAAATAAACAATGCACAAGAGAAACTTGACAAAATATCCTCTCCCGAATGGTACGTATTTACACGTGACGACAACCCCGGTTACTCCTCGTTTTCGCAGAATGCCGACAGACTCGATGCAGTTGCTTCTGTATTCCCCGTGTTTTTTCTGCTTGTAGCCGTGCTGGTCTGCGTAACGACTATGACTAGGCTTATTGAAGAAAAACGAACCGAAATTGCCACTTTTAAGGCTCTCGGCTACAGCAATATAAGTATCGTTGCCAAATTTGTAATTTATGCGCTTATCGCCGCAATTATCGGCAGTGTAATCGGCACAATAATCGGAGTATGCACACTTCCGTTCATCATCTTCAATGCCTACAAGATTATGTACTACATAGGCGATATATCGCTTGTGCTTAACGTTGCAAGCATTGTTCTCGGTATTACCGCAGCAGTTTTGTGTACCACGGTTATTTCGGTAGTCGTTTGTATGCGATCGCTGTCACACAAGCCTGCCGAGGCTATGCGTCCAAAGGCTCCCAAGCCCGGCAAGCGTATTTTGCTTGAATATATTACTCCACTGTGGAATCGTTTCAGCTTTACCGCAAAGCTGACGGCAAGAAATTTGTTCAGGTACAAATCAAGGCTTTGTATGACGGTTATCGGTGTTGCAGGCTGTACGGCGCTTATTGTTGCGGCATTCGGGCTATTAAACAGCTTTGACCCACTAACCAAAGACCAGTTTGAAACAATTTATAAGTACGACGCAGTAATTGTACCAAAAGAAAGCGGTACGCAAGAAGAACTTGACTACCTTGTTTCTGAGGTTGAAAACAAAGAAAATGTCAGCAATTTTATGCTTACTTCTCAGGAGGATGCAACCGTTGAATTTAACGGTAAAATAAAGAACGAAAGTACATATCTCACCGTTGTTCAAAATTCTGAAAAGCTTAACTCAATCATCTCGCTTCACACACGCACTGGTAATGAAGAGCTTGCCCTTACCGACAACGGCGTTCTTATTAACGAAAAGCTGTCGGAGGAGTTCGGCATAAAAACTGGCGATACAATTAAGGTAAGCGGAGAATTCGGCGAAAATGAAGCAACGGTTTGCGGAATATTTGAGCAGTATCTGCAAAATTACATTTATATGACGCCAACGCTGTACAACACTCTATACGGCAAAAATCCGTCGTACAACATACTTGATGTCAAGCTAAAGGATAATTCTCAGACTGCACAGGAAAGCTTCAGCTCTGAAATTTTAAAGGACGACAGAGTTGCGGCAGTTTCATTCATTGCGTCAAGCCTTGAAGAATTTAAAAATATGCTCAACTCACTCAACCTTGTTGTGCTTGTTATGATAATATGCGCGGCAGCTCTTGCGTTCGTTGTGCTGTACAACCTTACAAACATCAACATAGCCGAACGTGTGCGTGAAATTGCAACCTTTAAGGTTCTCGGCTTTAACAACAAAGAAACCTCGTCTTTCATCTATAAAGAAAACATTGTGCTAACCCTGCTTGGCATAATATTCGGTCTTGTGCTCGGAATATTCCTCACATCATTTATTGTTCACACTGTTGAAATTGACAATATTATGTTCGGACGGGTAATCTACCCCACAACTTATATTTTTGCCGCAGGCTTTACCATGCTGTTCTCGCTTATTGTAAATGCCGTAATGAGCTTTAAAATTAAGGATGTAAATATGGTAGAAAGCCTGAAAAGCGTAGAATAATCGACTAATAATTGCTGAAATCCACACAGACAGATTTATTTTTTGTGCTGACTAAAGCAAACTAAAGTTAGAATTACATTTATCAATGCGCCGCTAAATCAATCCTATTTGTTCAGCGGTGCATTATTTTTAATTTATTGTGTAAATTGCTGTAAATTCACATCTAAAAAGCACCTTTTATCGGTGCAATTTCACTTTGATTTTTCTATTACAATATGGTAAAATAAATTACAAAGATTACATTTTAGTAATTTTCGTTTTTAGAATATTTTATTGTTATTTGAATAAATTTTATCAGGAAGGTGTTTTTTTGAGGTATCGTATTACAAAAAAAGTTTCTGCGATAGTTGTTACTGTTGCAATTCTTTTTACATCAGTTTTTTCAATGTCGATTTTTGCAAATGCGGCTACATCTTTTTCACCAAGACTTTCCGCTCCTTCGTCAACTAATAAATATTATTACAGCGATATAAATGTTTTCTATAAATACGGCTACGGTATGCCTAACTGTACTGCTTACGCATACGGCAGAGCTTATGAAATTCTCAAAACCGAACCCAAGCTTTCATGGGGTAATGCCGAAGACTGGTACGGCTACAACAAGTCAAAAGGTTATTACAAATACGGACAAACCCCTAAGCTCGGCGCAATTGCCTGCTGGGCATATGATGGCGGAGGCGGTCACGTTGCCGTTGTTGAGAAAATAGAAAACGAGAAAATCACATTCTCAAACTCCGCATGGAGCGGTTCAAATTTCTATCTTTCATACGCAAACACCTCTGACTCCAATGCAGGCGGCTCAAGCTGGTGGAATTTTCAGGGATATATCTACATAGGAGATTTCGGCGGCGGACAAGCTGAAACTCTCCCCATAACATATAAAACGGGAATTTATAAAACAACCGATGCTCTTAATATGAGAAGCGGAATAGGTACCGGCAACAGCGTACTGCTCACAATCCCGAGCAATACACAAATTACCGTAACCAATGTAAAATCTGATTCCGCTTACAACTGGGGTTATACAACCTACAAAGGTCAGAGCGGATGGGTGTGTATGGATTATTGCATCTATGTAGGCGCTGTAACTCAACCTACAACTGCAAAACCAACTCAGCCAACAACCGTGAAGCCAACAACTCAACCGACAACTGCTCCTGCAACAACTCAACCGACAACTGCTCCTGCAACAACTCAACCGACTACTAAACCAACAGGAAGTTCAGGCAGCAAGCCTGCCGACAATCTCGGTGTCGGCGATGTAAACGGCGACGGATACATCACAATCGTTGATGCAACAATGATTCAGCAGTATATCAGCAGTCAGATTGAGCTTACAGACAAACAGATTGCACAATGCGACTTTGACTTTGACGGTTATATTACGGTTATGGACACAACATCTATTCAAAAATATCTTACATATTGATTTTACATTTAAAATCTGATTTCTTAAAAATTTGCACAGTATATCTTGTGATTAACAGGCTATACTGTGCTTTTATTTTGCAATTATTTGTAAAATGAACGTAAAATTTGTGTATTTTCACATTTATTTCACTTAATCACCTTGTATTATTATTAATTGTGATATATAATAATTATATATACATTTGTATAATATATATTCGGCGGTGTTTATATGTCAACAAACGATAATAAGAAAAAAATTGATAAATCAAAGCAAATGGCACAATGGCACAATATGCCATACAATAACCGTGAGATAAGCTGGATTGACTTTAACAAGCGGGTTCTTGAAGAGGCAACAAAAAAGGATAATCCCATTATGGAAAGGTGCAACTTTCTTTCCATTACCGCATCAAACCTTGACGAATTTTTTATGGTAAGGGTTGCAGGAGTGCTTGACCAGATTCATCATGGAGTAAAATCCAAAGATGCTTCAGGACTGACTCCAATCGAAGTTATGAACCGTCTTTCAGAAAAAATCCACGATTTTGCAAAAAAACAATACACTTGCTATAATCGTTCCATAATTCCGTCACTGCGTGCAAACGGAATAACGTTTAAGAATATTGACGAGCTTGACGGCAATCAAAAAGCATTTATTGACGAGTACTTTCACAAGGTAGCCTTTCCTGTGCTTACCCCTATGGCAGTTGACACAAGCAGACCGTTTCCTTTGCTTGCAAACAAAAGCCTGAACATTGCGCTAAGACTTACCAACGCAAAAAACGAAGAATTTTTTGCAGTAGTTCAGGTTCCTTCAATTCTGCCGAGATTTCTTGAGCTTCCCTCCCGCGAGGGCAGAGCGTTCATTCTGCTGGAAAAAGTAATTGCCGCATACTTAAACGAGCTTTTCGAGCTTTATAACATTAAAGAATATGATGCGTTTCGCATAACAAGGGACTCTGATCTTGACATTGACGAGGACACAGAGGATCTTATGGCTGAAATTAAAAAGTCAATACGCAAACGTAAAAGAGGCGTTCCCGTAAGACTTGAATTCAGCAAGAAATGCAATAAAGAAATCAGAAATTTCCTTATAAATGCGCTTGAAGTCAGCGAGGACGAGATATATTTTCAGCGTGGACCTCTTGACCTTACGTTTCTTTCGAAGTTTGCTCACATAAAAGGGTGTGAAAACCTCTGCTTTGAGCCGATTGTACCTGTAAATCCACCTGCCGAGTTTTGCGGGTATGACGATATTTTCAAGGCTATCCGTGAAAAGGACAGACTTGTTCATCACCCGTATGAAAGCTTTGATGTTGTTGTCAACTTTGTAAAAAAAGCGGCTGCCGACCCTAAGGTACTTGCAATTAAGCAGACGCTTTATCGTGTCAGCGGAAATTCCCCGATTGTGGCGGCACTTATCAAGGCTTGCGAAAACGGCAAACAGGTTACTGTACTTGTTGAGTTGAAAGCAAGATTTGATGAAGAAAACAACATTCAATGGGCAAACAAGCTTGAAAAAGCCGGCTGTCACGTTATTTACGGACTTACGGGACTTAAAACCCACTGCAAAATCTGCCTTGTTGTCCGCCGTGATGACGACGGAATCAGGCGCTATCTGCATATGGGAACAGGCAACTACAACGACAGCACAGCACGCTTTTACACCGATATAGGAATGTTCACCTGCCGTGAAGAATACGGCATTGACGCTTCTTCGCTGTTCAATGTTCTTACAGGTTACTCTTTCCCGCCCGAGTACAACAAATTCATTGTTGCCCCACACGGAATGAGAACTTTTTTTGAGGCTATGATAATAAACGAAACACAAAATGCAAAGCTCGGACTTAACGCAAAAATCACGGCAAAGGTTAATTCTCTTGTTGACCCGAAAATAATAAGCCTGCTTTATGACGCATCAAACGCAGGCGTTAAGGTTGACCTTGTTGTAAGGGGAATCTGCTGTCTTGTGCCTGGCGTTAAAGGCTTCAGCGAAAACATCAGGGTTATTTCGGTTGTCGGTCAGCTATTGGAACACAGCAGAATTTTTATTTTTGAAAACAACGGAAATCCTCAGTATTATATGGGAAGCGCCGACTGGATGCCGAGAAATCTTGACAAGCGAGTTGAGCTTGTATTCCCCGTTGAGGACGAAGACATCAAAGAGCGTGTTCAGGGCATAATGAATATTATGTTCAAGGATACCGTAAACGCACGTAAACAGCACAGCGATATGACTTATACCTTTGTTGACAAACGCGGCAAAAAGCGGCTGAATTGTCAGAAATATTTTTCAAAGCATGCACTGAAAGAACAGAAAAACGCAATGAAAGCAGACTATGCAAAAACGGTAGGAACACCTATTGTACCAATAAAAAAAGGAGAAAACAAAGAATGAAACGAGTAGGTATTTTAACAAGCGGAGGAGATTGTCAGGGACTTAACTCAACAATTCGAGCAGTTGCCAAAACTCTGTATAATTACTACGGCAGTGATGATGTTGAAATTATCGGCATAATCGACGGCTACAGAGGACTTATTTACGGAGAGTACAGACGTATGAAACCTGAAAATTTCTCGGGTATTCTTACAATGGGCGGCACAATTCTCGGCACATCAAGACAGCCGTTCAAGCTTATGCGTGTTATAGACGAAAACAGCGTTGACAAGGTTGCGGCTATGAAGAAAAATTACAAAAAGCTCAACCTTGACTGCCTTGTTGTTCTCGGCGGAAACGGAACACAAAAAACAGCCAATCTGCTCAGAGAAGAGGGGCTTAATGTCGTTTCGCTTCCGAAAACAATTGACAATGACCTTTGGGGAACTGACATTACCTTTGGTTTTCAAAGTGCAGTTGACATTGCAACAAATGTAATCGACTGTATTCACACAACCGCTACATCGCACGGACGAGTTTTCATAATTGAGGTTATGGGACATAAGGTTGGCTGGCTTACGCTTTATGCAGGAATTGCGGGCGGTGCGGATATTATCCTCATTCCCGAAATTCCGTATGACATTAACTCGGTTATTAAGACTATAAAGGCACGCACAGCAAACGGAAAAAACTTTTCTATTCTTGCCGTTGCAGAGGGCGCAATTTCAAAGGAACTTGCTTCCCTTCCCAAAAAGCAGAAAAAAGCGGCAATTGCAGAGATGAAGTACCCCTCTATCTCCTACAAAATTGCCGAAGAAATCGAACAGGCAACAGGACAGGAAACAAGGGTTACTGTTCCCGGTCATTTCCAGCGAGGCGGAAGTCCCGACCCATATGACCGTGTAATTTCCACACGCTTCGGCGTGGCCGCCGCACAGCTTATCATTGATAAGAATTACGGCAATATGGTTGCGCTTCGCAACGGCAAGGTAGTGCCTGTTCCGCTTGAGGAAATTGCAGGAAAGCTTAAAACCGTTCCTACGGATTGCGAGGAAATTAAAGCCGCCAAAGCAATGGGAATCTCATTTGGCGATTAATAACGTCCGCTGTAAAATTCAGCAGAAATACGGTGCGTAGTATTCAAAAAGAAAACTTAATTGACACATTTGTAACATAAATGCGGTACTGACCAACAGACAGTACCGCATTAGTATTTTTATTTTACGCTGTTTTTATTTTGGGCTTATCATTTATCTTTTTTCCGTTTATTACTACATCTTTTAAGAAAATATACGAAACATACGCATACACCGCTATATACACAATTGCAGTGATTTTTATGTCCAGAACATCGTATGAAAATAAATAGAAGCAATATCCCCTAAGACTTACAAGGTTGCACACAATCGGCAGCCAAACACGTTTCACGTTTACAACTGCATATATAATCATCAGTATGTCAAGAAGATACGCATATCTCTCGTGCATTGACGATAAGAACATTATGCAGGTAAACACCGTCCAGATTGAAGCGAGCAGAAAATTGTTCCTGTCAAACAAATCTGTCCTTTTGTAAATCAGCATACAAAGTCCTGCACCGAGTATTGCAAACGTCAGAACAATTGACAACGTTTTCAAAAGATAATAATATGTCATATCATTGCCGTTACACAAAAATGCATATATATTCGGGCAATTCATATGAATCAGCTTGCCGTAATCCGTTTGGTCGGCATAAATTGTTATTATATCAAGCGGATTCCTTCCGAGGATAATTGCAGGCAGACACATAACAAAATCAACGGCAGGAATAATCAGAAAATGAAGTATTGATACCTTGCGTGTACAAATATAATAAAACAGATACACCGGAAGAATAAACACTGCCTGCAGCTTGAATGCAAACGCAATTCCGAGCATAACAAAGGACGCTATGTTCTTATCATTTTTCAAAAAGTAGATTGACAGAAGTATAAACGAAACGTAAATTGAATCACACTGTGCCCAGAACGACGAATTAAGCACCACCGTCATTGAACAGAAAATCAATCCATATGTAAACGCAGGCTTAAAATACGATTTTTTACTGTCAAAAGAATAAACAAGCAATGCCGCACTTCCTGCAAGCACAAAGTCAAAAGCAATCGACAAAGCTTTGTAGGAATACAGCGGACCAAGCGGAGTAAGCGTAAACAAATAGGTTATTATCTGATAAGGTATGTTGTAATTTCCTATTTGCGTTGCAATTCCCTGCACACCGGCGCTTTCAATACGAGTCCACCATGGATAGAGAAAGCTGTTGTAATCATCGCTCTGAAAATCAATTCCACAAAGATGTATGGCAACACCTAAAATTGTAACAGCACCAAGAAAAATCAGAATAATATTTTTTCTTATCCAATCAAAAATTTTATTTTCAATTTTTGTCATATTATTTTTACCCATCCTTTACTAAAAAATTAAAGAATAAAGCCTATTTTCTTCATAACCTTATTTAAGGTTCGGCTGCTGATTTTAAGCGCAATTTCATCAGCCTTTCTGTAGCACTCCTCAAGATATGCCTTGTCCTTGACAAGCTGTTCATAGCGTTCACGAATCGGACGAAGAGCCTCAACAACAGCCTCGCCTACGGCATTCTTAAAGTCACCGTAGCCCTTGCCGTCAAAGTCGTGCTCAATTTGTTCATAAGTGAGTCCCGTTACTGCGCTGTAAATTGTCATAAGGTTGTTTACGCCGTCCTTGCCCTCGGCATATCTTACGCAAGCCTCGCTGTCGGTTACGGCACGTTTGAATTTTCTCATAATTGCTTCGGGCGTATCAAGAAGATGGACGCAGCCGTTAACGTTTTCGTCCGATTTACTCATCTTTTTAGTCGGGTCCTGAAGGCTCATTACCCTAGCGCCGTTCTTCGGAATAAATCCGTCGGGAATTTTGAATACGTTTCCGTACAATCCGTTGAAACGCTCTGCAATATTTCTTGTAATCTCAATGTGCTGCTTCTGGTCGGCGCCAACAGGCACCTTATCCGCCTGATAAAGCAGAATATCGGAAGCCATAAGCACAGGATAAGTGAAAAGTCCTGCGTTAATGTTGTCGGCGTGCTTGGCAGACTTATCCTTAAACTGCGTCATTCTTGAAAGCTCGCCAAACTGGGTGTAACAGCTTAACGCCCACGAAAGCTCTGCATGAGTGTGAACGTGGCTCTGAATGAAGAAAATACTCTTTTCAACATCAATTCCGCACGCCATAATTGAAGCATAAGCGTCAAGAATGTTTTTTCTCATAGCAGCAGGCTCCTGCCTTACGGTAATTGTGTGCAGGTCGGCAAGCGCATAAATACAGTTGTACTCGTCCTGCATTGCAACCCAGTTGCGCACGGCTCCGAGGTAGTTTCCAAGTGTAATTGTTCCGCTGGGCTGTATTGCGCTGAATACAACTTCTTTTTTCTTTTCGTTTTCCATATGTTAATTCCTCCATTAAAATATCTTTATTTCCAATTATTTGCAAGCTCGCCGAGAATTTTAATTCCTTTTTCAAGCTGTTCATCGGTCGGCGTTGAAAAATTAATTCTGAAGCTTTGGCACTTTTCATTTTCATCAGTCAGAAAAGCATTACCCGGCACTACACACACCTTGTTTTCAACCGCCTTTTTGCAAAATGTCGGCATATCAATGCTTTCGGGCAAATTGCACCAGATAAACAAACCTCCGTCAATTCTGTGGTAAGTAATTGCAGGTGCACAATATTTATCAAGCAAATTCATACAATAATCAGCTTTTTTAGTGTAAATCTCACGGAGTCTTGCAAGGTGAGCGTTAAAATCGTACTTATTAATAAACTCATTGCAAACATACTGCGACCAGATATTTGTATGAACATCGTTGCCCTGCTTACAAACAACCAGTTTTTGAAAAATCGGCTTGGGACAAATGCAGTAAGCAACACGTATTCCGGGTGAGATAACCTTTGAAAAAGAACCTGCGTAAATAACGATTCCATCCGTATCAAGCGACTTGATATTCGGAACATATTCTCCGCTGTAGCGTAAATCGCCGTATGGGTTATCCTCAACAATAAGCACACCGTATTTTTTTGCAAGCTCATAAATCTTTTTTCTTTTTTCAAAGCTCATCGTAATACCCGATGGATTCTGAAAATTCGGGATTGTGTAGATAAGTCTTGCGTTCGGGTTAGCCTTGAGCGCATTTTCAAGTTCTTCAATGCTCATTCCGTCAGGTTCTACATTAACACCGACAAGCTTTGCATTGTAACTGCGAAACGTATTAAGAGAGCCGATAAACGACGGAGCTTCACAAATGACAACTTCTCCCTCATTGACGAGCGCCTTTGAACACAAATCCATAATCTGCTGTGCTCCCGTTGTAATTAAAACGTCGTCATCGCCGCTTCCTGTGTTGTGCTCCTTTTTCATATACTCCTTAATGGTGTTTCTAAGCGGAGTATAACCCTCGCTTACGCTGTACTGTAAAACCGAAATCGGGTTGTTTTTCAGAACCTCGGCTGAAATTTCTGCAATCTCCTTTGCAGGGAAAGCGTCTGGTGACGGATTGCCTGCCGAAAGCGAAACGACCTCCGGGTCGGACGCATATTTAAAAATTTCTCTTATTGCACTCGGTTTCAGATTTGAAACCCTGTCGGAAAATCTGTATTCCATTTTATCCCTCTTTTCCCTCTTTTGCTTGCTGTTATTCAGAATTATATACTTTATAATTTTATCACAAATTACAAACATATTCAAGCAATAACGCAAAGCCGTCACTTAAAATCTCTATTTTGTGTGGAAAAATGTAAAATCATATTGTTTTTAAAG
Source organism: uncultured Ruminococcus sp. (assembly GCA_958403905.1). Classification (GTDB taxonomy): domain Bacteria; phylum Bacillota; class Clostridia; order Oscillospirales; family Acutalibacteraceae; genus Ruminococcoides. The sequence continues at coordinate 64,315 of CATXZD010000011.1, read as the reverse complement.
CCATAATGTAGTATAATTAATCTGTATTCCTTTACGTTATTCTGTTTTTGAATATTTTTCAAAGGATAGGGAGATTTACTATGAGTAACCGCAACGATTATGATTACTTTGATTTAGATAATTTTGATGACAGCTACGACAGCAGAGATTACCGCCGCCGTCAGCAGCAGCGCAGACAGGGTTCATATAACGGACGCCCTGCGTATAACACTAATAAGCGCCGTAAAAACAACAAAAAACGCACCCGCAACAGAATTATAATTGTCAGCTGCGGAATACTTATTATTATACTGTTAGTTGTTATGATTTCTTCTGTTTTTAAAAGCTGTTTCGGTGCAAAACAGACAAACGCTCCTGTTTCAACCGATACAAAGCCTGTGGCTACAGCCGACACACCAAAGGCTAATGAAAAAAACAACAAAGTTCAGGGTGATCTTTCTCCCGGCTACTTTAAAACTCCGCAGATTAAGGATGACAAATCAGCAGGTTATTCCGCCTACAACATATATGTATGGGACAAGCAAGGGTTTGAGCTTTTCGGCAGTGATGAGACAAAGGCAACAACTTATGCGGAAACAATAAACGGCTTTGCCGACAAGCTAAACGGAATTACCGTCTACGATATGGTAATACCGAATCACACGGAAATGGGACTTCCCCAGCGGCTTAAAGACAGCGATGCCCCGTCAAGCTCGCAGGCTGAAAACATAAAGAGCATCTATTCCAAGCTGTCTGACAAAGTAACACCTGTAAACGCATACAACTATCTTGCAGACCACAACGATGAATACATCTACTTCGGCTCCGACCACCACTGGACAGGGCTTGGCGCTTATTATGCATACTCTGCATTTGCAAAGACAAACAATCTGCCCGTTCTATCGCTTGACGACTGCACTGAACAGAAGATTGACGGCTTTACCGGAACGTTTACAAACACCGCAAGCGGTCTTGACAGCGACACGGTTCACTACTGGGAGTTTCCGTACGAGGTGACAATGGACGTAACAGATGAAAGCGGAAATTTAAACACCTACACAAGTCCGTATTACCAGTATGCAGAGGCAGGCACTCTTACCTACGGTGTATTCATAATGGGCGACCATCCGCTTACCGTTCTTAAATCGGCATCTGAAAATGCTGAAACAGGCAAAAAAATTGCAGTAATAAAGGAAAGCTACGGCAATGCCTTTGTTCCCTATCTAACCTATAATTATGAGGAAGTACACGTTATTGATTTCCGTACCTTCGGCGGCAATCTTGTTTCCTACTGCCAGCAAAACGGAATTGACGAGGTGCTTTTCCTTAACGGAGTTATGAGTGCAAACACTCAGATTCAGCTTGACAGTATGAGCGGTCTGTTTGACTGATATTTTCAATTAAACTAATTTGAATTTTCTACTAAATTTACGAAAGGAGGCAGCGGTATGATTTCCGATAGAGTAAAAGTAAGTGTTTTCGGAAAAATCAGCAGTAACCTGCGTTCGGCATATATCAGCTCACCAAAAATAAAAAATAAAAGCGCATATGTTGTATCACGAAGAAAAGTTCCCGAATTCTTTGACGGCGTTGTCATAGCCGTTGCCGAATTTGACGGACTCGACGGCGAAAGAGCTGTTGTTGCTCCGCCGGGAGAAATTTTTTATGAACCCGAACTGCGAAAACTGCTTTCACGACTAAAAAACATAAAGCTAAAAAGTATAAATTGTCTTTACGAAAAGTCATGCGGTGCAATAATTTTCTATAAAACAAAGCAAAACACGAAAATTCTGCTTGTAAAAAACAGCAACGGCAGGTACTGGAGCTTTCCGAAAGGTCACATTGAGGAGGGCGAAAACGAACAACAAACTGCTATACGTGAAATTAAGGAAGAAACGGGGCTTGACGTTACGCTGTTTGACGGTTTTCGGGAAATCAGCGAATACTGCCCGTTTGGCAAAATCAAAAAACGTGTTATTTTCTTTCTTGCTCAGGCTTTTACTGACAACGTAAAAATTCAGGAGGAAGAAATTGACAGCTACATCTGGGTTGACTTACAGCAGGCACGAAAAATGTGTTCCTATGACAATGATTTAAGAATAATTGAAAAAGCCGAAACTACAATCCATCTAATGAGAAATTAATAACAGGGTATTTTGGGGTGCACAAACGAATTGTGTGCCTCTTTTTTCGTCCGTTAAAACTTTGTCAACTTGCACAAACAACATCATACGTCACAATTGATATTTAGTTAAAACAATAGTGGATTTTTATGCTAAATAACCAAATAACAGCCTCAGCTTTTATATAAAACGTAAATAATCATTTATTTATATTATCTAAATGAACAAAGATTTTTTTGATTTTTTTGTAATTTTCCTACTATACTAACCGAATTTATTATTGTATAATATAACCATAGCAAATTTCGTATGCTATATAAAACAACACCACCGAAAGGGGAAACATAAATGAAACTTGATACAATTCTTGCTGAAAGAAAAAACAAAAAGATTTACAAAGACGGTGACCTTGTAGCCAAGGTTTTCGACGAGTCTTTTCCAAAGTCGGACATTCTTAACGAGGCGCTGAATCAGGCGAGAGTTGAAGAAACAGGACTCAACATTCCAAAAATTGAAGAGGTTACTAAGATTGACGGCAAATGGGCTATCATCTCAACATATATAGAAGGCAAAACCCTTGCAACTCTAATGGCTGAAAATCCCGATAAAGTTGATGAATACCTTGAGCTTTTTGTTGATATTCAGATTAAGGTTCTCAACCAGAAAGCACCTTTGCTCAACAAGCTTCAGGACAAGATGAACAGAAAAATCAGCGAAACTGACCTTGACGCAACTACAAGATACGAGCTTCATACCCGTTTAAACAGTATGCCCAAGCACACAAAGGTTTGCCACGGTGACTTCAATCCCAGCAACGTAATCATCACACCTGACGGAACGCCTTACGTTCTCGACTGGTCACACGCTACTCAGGGCAACGGCTCTGCTGACGCTGCAAGAACATATCTTTTGTTCCGTCTTAACAAACAGGATGACGTTGCTGAAAAATATATGAAGCTGTTCTGTGAAAAGACAGATACTGCTCGTCAGTATGTAAACGAGTGGCTTCCAATAGTAGCCGCTTCGCAGTCTGTTAAGGGCAAGCCCGAAGAGCGTGAGTTCCTGCTCTCGTGGGTAAACGTATGCGATTATCAATAAACTAATTAGATTAGGCAGAAAAATAAAAATACTCATTTTACTCATAAAATTTACTCTTCTGAAACACCCCCTGTACGGTATGTACAGGGGGTGTTTACCTTTATTCTTATTAAAAATCTCCGCCGCAGGGCAGAAAAACATCACTTAGTCTGTCGTTTTTAAGCATCCAAAGTTTCATATACATTGCAATCGGCGATGCAGGCGGTAAAACATTGATTTTCAGTTTTTCAAACATCAGCTTGCTTTCATAAAAGAAATCTTTTTCCGCACCTGTAAGAAAAATAGGCACACCGCATTTTTCTGCTTCAGTACAGAATTTTGTTAACTCATTTCCGTCCGTGTTGAGCGTTCCCGAATGGTAGCCCTCGAGTAAAACAGCCTTTGTGCACTGCGTAATCTGCGGATACGTCATACCGACATATGGTCTTAAATACAGTACATCGGAGACTTCTTCAAGTACGGTACAGTCTGACATAGAAATTTTATCTCTTTCTTCTTTATAATATCTGCATTTTTCAAAATTGTCATCACAATAATCTGCATACACGCTGTTTTCAAAAATACTAAAAATATAGTCCTCATAAGGGCTGTGCGAAAGAACTCTTGATGCTCTGTGGATTTCTGTAACATCATACGGAGTATTTGTATACGAAACAAAAACCCCTCTGCCCTTTTTACTCCTGATAAGCTCAACAGCTCCGCAAAAATTTTGAAAACCGTTTGAGCGTTTGTCCTCAAGAGGGAAGTTAGCCGAAACCAAGACAATCGGAGTTTTGCAAAGACCGAAAGCATATGAAAGATAAGCCGCCGTATATTGAAGTGTGTCCGTTCCGTGTGTGACGATAACTCCGTCAAACTCACTCAAATCATATGAGCTTATGCATTTATAAAGCTGAGTAAGAATCTTACCGTTCATATTTTCGCTTAAAATATTCATCGGCTGAACAGCAGTAAACTCAATTTTTTCGTCAATCTTCGAATACATTTCAAGCAATTTATAAGAATTTTGAGAATCAGGAGAAATAACACCGTTTGATTTTGTCGAGCCGATAGTACCGCCCGTAAATACCGTCAGTATTTTCATATTATCTGTTAACCTTTGCGCTGATTTTTATAATTGAAATTTCGTAAATATCGGTTACGTTATAAAACTTTTCAATCTCCGATCTGCCGATATCGGGTAAATCAGGAGCGTATTTCTTTGCAAGCAGTTCAAGCGCGTAACGCTTGTTGTTCTCTGTCTTTTCGGCAGTTCCGAACACTACTGCGCTTTCGTATTTTGTGGTAAGCTTTTCCGCAATAACCTGTGGATTATCAACAACGGTGAAACAAATCTTGTCCGAATAATCAAGATTATCCTGCTTGTGACCTGCATTCTTTGCACAATGAAAGTATATTTTCTTTCCGTCATATGCAAAATTCAGCGGTACTCCATAGGGAAATCTGTCGCTTCCAACCGTTGACAAAACTCCGTATTCTGCATTTTCAAGGATTTGCTCGGCAGTTTTTAAATCTGCCGCACGTTCCTTTCTCCTCATTTCATAGTTATTCATATTAAACTCCAAGGTCGTTCATAACCATTCCCGTAATCATCTTCGGGTAAAAATAGGTTGACTTCTGAGGCATCTTCTCGCCTGCGGCGGCAACGTTACGTATTTCACTGACTCTCGTTGGATTCAGCACAAACGAACACTGAAATTCTCCGCTGTCAACAAGTGCAACAGCCTCGTCAAAGAACTTAGTATATGTTAAATTGACTTGATTAGCCATATTTTCCTTGTCAATTCCAAAGATATTTTCAAGAATCAGCGTGTGCAAAACCGAAACGTCAAGTCTTTGCGAGGCTGTGCAGAGATTAGGCAAAAACTGCGACATAACGTCAATATCTTTTAAGACAAGCAAATACCATTCGCCGTTTCCACAGTAAAAGCCAAAGGCATTTTTGCCCTCGTCATAACACTTTGCAAGCTCTTTTTCCATATTTTCATTATCGCTGACTGCAGTTATATTAAAATACTTTTCACATAATTCAAGCATTTTATTCTTGTCAAAGTCAGGCAAATCACGTACAAGGCGGTGAGTGGGAAAAACAACAAGACCCGGATGATCCATATCGACAAGGTAAATCATCTGATAATCCTGCGGATCGCCCTCTTTGGAAATTCCGTTTTCCCGGCAATAATTTCGGTAATTTAGGGCGGTTTCGTATCTGTGATGGCCGTCGGCGATATAGAGCCGTCTATGTGCAAAATCATCAACAATCTTTTTTATAATCTCTTCATCGGTAACAATCCACAATCTGTGGGTAACGTCGTCAGAATCAGTAAATTCAAGATTCGGAGCGCACTGCGAGTGATCGTCAATAGTTTTGAGAGTAAGGTGTTTTTCTTCCATATACAGCGCATAAATCTGACTAAAATTGCAGTTGGTCGCTTTCATGAGATTTAATCTGTCCTCTTTTGCCTTTGAAAGAGTGAATTCGTGAGGCAGAATAATTCCTTTTGAAAACTCTTCAAGCTTTACCCTTGCAATAATGCCCTTTATGCTTTTACGCTCTGAGTAAGCATTAAACTCCTCTTCATAAATATAAATTGCAGGTTTATCCTCATGAATAAGGATTCCCTTATCACGCCACATATTGAGAATATCGGAAGCATTATCGTACGGATTTTCGCCGTCTTTAGGAAGTTCCAAGCGAATGATATTGTATTCATTTTCATTGATGTAATCAATGCGTTGCTTTTCACTTATGATGTCATACGGAGGACAGCAAAGCTTTGAAATTTCGCCCGCCTTTGACGTATCATAGCGCATACCTTTAAACGGTTTAATAACAGCCATAAAAATCCCACCCTTAGTTTATTTTGAGGTTCTTTTAACATAAATATTGTGCGAAGCACAATTACAGGAACGAAGTTTACTATGCCGTCAAAATCTTTGATTTTGGTAACGGCGTGAGGTTCGTGAGGTTATTATAACATATTTGAAAAATTCGAGCAATAATTAATTGTTAATAAAGTTGACAAATCAACCAAACTCTGTTATAATAGCTCTTGCGTAAATGATATTATATTTATATGCGCCAATAGCTCAGTTGGTTAGAGCTACCGGCTCATAACCGGTCGGTCCGGGGTTCGAGTCCCTGTTGGCGCACCAAAACAAAAAGCACCCAATGGGTGCTTTTTGTTTTATAAATTAAGCCAACAGGGACTCGAAACGCCCCGTTAAAAAAACAGTCCGGTGGACTGTTTTTAGGGGTGAGCGCAGATGATACTTTTTCTTTCACACACACCACAACAAACGTGGTAGATTTTTTCCTAATATTTAACTTACTGTTGGCGCACCAAAAATGGAGCAGTTGCAAATGAGTAAATTTGTGACTGCTCCGTTTTCTGTCTGTTTAGTTAACAGGGACTCAAAGCGCCCCTTTTTTATGAAGTGTATTGACTTGTAATATTGTGATGTGATACGATAGGCTCGATAAATCGGAATTTGTAGGAGGTAAAGGTGCATGGAAACTTGGGATGCCTATGATAAAGATTTTAATCATGTTCATAATGCAACATTGATAAGAGGAGAAGCAATCCCAGAGGGGCTATTCCATTTGGTTTGCGATATTATTGTGAAACATACGGATGGAAGCTATTTACTAATGCAACGGGATAGACGTAAGCAGTTTGGTGGCATGTGGGAAGCCACAGCGGGAGGTTCAGCATTACAGAACGAGTCTCCTTTAGATTGTGCAATCAGAGAACTCCAAGAGGAAACGGGGATTCAGTCTGATAACTTAGTCGAAGTAGGACGAGTGAGAAGTAATGACACAATTTATGTAGAGTTTTTGTGCGTTACGAACTGTAATAAAGACTGTATTACCTTGCAGGATGGAGAAACCATTGCATATAATTGGGTAAGCAGAAGTGAATTGGTCTCTTTGAATAAGAGTGAATTAGTGACCGAACGTATACAGAAATTTATAGAAGAATTACAGCTATAAATTCCAGTTTGTTGATGTGCTTATGAATCTCTTTCCACCGTTTCGAGGATGCAAAATAAGCCGAGGGGGCATCGTCCTCGGCTTTCTATCAAAAATTAAGTTGTTTGCCAACCAAAAACCGCATTGTAAAGCCTTTTTCGGGCTATTTCAATGTGGTTTTTTGCTTGATAAAACACCGTAAATAATCGCGCTTTTTCGCAAAATGTTAGTCAAAAAAGCACCCATTAGGGTGCCTTTTGTTTTATCTTTATTCACTTCAGCACTATTGCCTGTTTGCCGATTTGTTCATATCTTTTCTCTGTTACAACTTTATCATATGCCGAAACTTCGCCTGAAACGGAATCGCAGAAATAATAATTTTTTTCGTCAAAGCCTATAAGCACCAGACAATGCTCGTGCATTTGCCAGCTTACAGTATCGCCGACTTCATGCTCCGCATTTTCGTCAACATAATCAACAATCCATGTTGCCTGAACATACGGCTCTTCCATAAAGGTTGTTGCCCATACCATAACAGGAGTATCGTTTAAAACATACTTTTTGCAAAGCTCCTCAAGCGGCACGCCGGACAACGGCTCTGCGACAAGCTTTGAGCCCTTAGTTTTGATATAGTTATTCATACATTTTGCCATTCCCGGAGCGTTTATTCCGTAACCCGTATAAACATCTCCCGCGTACGCACTGTTCATATCGGGTCCGTAAAGATTGCCGTCAATTCCGTAATATACAGGTCTTGTTACAAGATAATTGTCCACAAACTCAACTTCATCTATATCAAATTTGTAGTACTGCAACAGCATTGTACACGCATAGGTTTCACAAGCAGCTTTTAAATTACTCTGCTCAATAACAGGAACATTGTCTATTTTATATGATGTAACCTGAGTTGTCGGGACAACAGTTGCAGCAGTAGTTGACGCAGTCTGCTCTTTTCCCTCGCTGCCCGAACAGGAGGAAATCATTGCTATTATTATAATCAGCATTACAATTGCCGCTAACGCTATTATTGCTTCTTTGCTGTGCAAAAATGATTTAAGTTTCCACTTAAGACCTTTTCTTTTTCTACCATACTTATCTATATTGTAGTCAACATTTTTTCTTTGCTTTGACCTATTGCGTGAATCACGAGGAACTTCATAATCATCACTAAAATAATCGTCAAAAAACTGTTCATCGTCATGTAAGTCATTATAGTTCATACCGCTTTACCACCTCTGTCATATTGAATTTCACTGAGAAAATTATATCACGCTGCAATTTTCAATTCAATATTTAGCGATAAATTTGCAGGAAATATAAAGCAAAAATCCAAAAACGGCCGCCGTTAAGCAGCCGTTTTTGGATTTAGAAGTTTTGAAATTAACGTGAAAAACGTGGATTGTTGTTTATATAAGCTTAGATTAACCTACTTTAGCGTTACCTGTATCGCCGAAAAAGTTGAATCTGAAAAGCTTGCTCTCGTCATTCTTGTTTTCGCAGATAATACTTGCTTCTGCAATTTTTCCACCTTCAATAAGCTTTGTTAAGCCAACAAGCTGGCAAAGCTTGCTACGAAGATTTAATCTGTCGCCTTCCTTTGTAACGAGATATACGTTGCCCTCGCAGGTATCGAGCACGGCGAGGAACGCAGTTACATCAATGTTGTGTAAGCTAAGAATTGGTGTCATAAATGTTTCCTCCTTCAATTCTTTAAAATATAAAGTTTTTCTCGTGCGCCATTTACCATTTGGCAAATCATGATTATTTATCGACTTTATGATAATTCAATTTTACTCGAGTAAGGCTAATTTGGAATCAGCCGATAGCCAAGCGGACTATTTACTTGACAATTATTATTATATCCAACTTTTTGAAAAAGTCAACAATTTTTAACTTTACTTTTTGTCAGCTATCACATTTGTATGTCAATATTAGCTAATATAAAGCACTGTTTTATGTGCAATTTTGCCTAATAATGCTTTAAAAGAATTTACAAATCGACAATATTTTAGTTACTCTTTCGTCAGTTTTAACAACTTATTTCCTTTTTAGCAATAAAATAATCCAACTTTTTACAAACTTAATTTTTCGATGTATTGTGATTTTACGCCCTATGCGTTATAATACTTATAATATATAATGAAACCGAAAGGATGAAAACTATGCTTAACGATTTTTATAAACAGTTCAAAAGCGGTACAGATATACGAGGTGTTGCAAGCGAGGGAGTTGAAGGACAGAGCGTTAATCTGACTGACGATGCCGTTGCAAATATGGCTGACGGCTTTGTTCTGTGGCTTTCTAAAAAGGTTAATAAGCCCTGCGACAACCTTAAAATCTCTGTCGGACGTGACAGCAGAATATCAGGTCCTCACATTATGGATATTACTACAAAGCGCTTTAAAGCCTGCGGAGCAGAGGTGCTTTGCTGCGGTCTTGCCTCTACCCCGTCAATGTTTATGACTACTGTTGATTTAAATTGCGACGGTGCTCTGCAAATCACGGCAAGCCATCATCCTTTTAACCGAAATGGTCTGAAATTCTTCACGCGTGAGGGCGGTCTTGAAGGCTCGGACATTGAAGATATTCTGACATATGCACAAGAAAACAAACATCCGCAGGAAAAAGACGGCGGTACAATCACTAACGTTGACTATATGAGCGACTATGCAAAGGGACTTTGCGAAAAGATTAAAAAAGAAGTTAATGCAGATGACTATGAACACCCTCTGAAAGGCTTTAAAATTGTAGTTGACGCAGGAAACGGCGCAGGCGGATTTTATGCAGACAAGGTGCTGTCTGTACTTGGCGCAGACACCAAGGGCAGCCGTTACCTTAACCCCGACGGTATGTTTCCAAATCACGTTCCTAACCCCGAGGACGCAACAGCTATGGCGTCAATCCGTCAGGCAGTGAAGGAAAGCAATGCTGATTTGGGCGTAATTTTCGATACTGACGTTGACCGAGGCGGTGCAGTTGACTCAAAGGGTAACGAGATAAATCGCAACAGGCTTGTAGCTGTTGCCTCTGCAATTGCACTTGAAGGAAATTGCGGCGGAACGGTTGTCACCGACTCAATTACATCAAGCGGACTTAAGGACTTTATTGAAAACACACTCGGTGGAAAACACTTCCGCTACCGCAGAGGATACAAGAACGTAATTGACAAGGCGCTTGAGCTTAATAAACAGGGAATTAACTGTCCTCTTGCAATTGAAACTTCGGGGCACGCGGCTATGCGCGAGAATTATTTTCTTGACGACGGCGCATACCTCTGCACAAAAATCATCATAAAAATGGCGCAGCTGCGCAAAGAAGGCAAGGACCTTGACGAGCTTACAGCCGGGCTTAAAGAGCCTGTTGAAAGCAAAGAAATCAGATTTAAAATTACCGAAAAGGATTTTAGAGCCTGCGGTGAAAAAATCATATCCGACCTTACCGAATATGCAGAAAATCAGAACGGCTGGCAGGTTGCAAACGATAATCGTGAGGGAATCAGAGTATCTTTCGGCAAAGAAAACGGCAACGGCTGGTTTTTGCTCCGTCTTTCCGTCCACGACCCAATTATGCCGCTTAATATAGAAAGCGACAGCAATGGCGGCGTTGATTTAATTTATAATCAGCTGTTTGAGTTTTTGAAAACCACAAGCGGTCTGGAGATTTAAAGCCTAAACATACCACTTGCAACCGATGGTTGCGGGGTTGAAAACTGGAATGTATAGCCAAAAACAGCAGTTGCGGAGTATAATTCAAGCAACAAATCAACGAGGAGGGCATATCAATGAATATTGAAACAGCCAACAGATTATTACAATATAGAAAGAAACACAACTTTAGCCAAGAGGAGCTTGCCGCAAAAATCGGTGTAAGCCGACAGGCAATTTCAAAGTGGGAGCGTGCTGAAGCTTCTCCTGACACCGACAACCTTATTTTGCTTGCTGAAATTTACGGAGTTTCACTCGACGAGCTTTTAAAGGGTGAAACAACAAAAAGTGAAAATGATCAAAAATCAGAGGAAAACAATTCAGAGTCGAATTCAAACGAGGAATACAAATATAATTACAACTATTCCTACGGTCCGAACGGTGAAACCGAAACAACATACGAAAAGGTTGACAAGGTTTCGTTCAAAAACGGAATTCACGTTGACTCAAAAAACGGCGACCACGTGCATATAAACTTCAAAGACGGTGTACACGTTCACGATAAGAACGGCGACAAGGTTCACGTTGGCTGGGACGGAATTCACGTTGAAGAAAACGGCAAACAGCGTGTTTACACGGACGAAAACGGAAATGTTATGGTTGACAAAGATATTAATTATCATCACAAGAGCAAAAGTAAATGGAACAAATTCCCGTTTTTCATCTTTCCCTTAATCGCATTTGCGTGGTGGGGTGCAAGCGGAGTATGCTTTGGCTGGGCATTAAGCTGGATTTGCCTGCTTACCATTCCGCTTTATTACACACTTGTTGACGCAATTTATGAGCGCAAGGCAAGCCACTTTGCATATCCCGTGCTTGCAGCAATCGCATATATACTGTTCGGTTACTTCAACTTATGCGGTGGCTGGGCTGTAGGCTGGCTTGTTTTTCTCACAATTCCGATTTATTACTGGATTTGCGGTTTGTTCGACAATGACGACAAACATCATATTTTCTGATATAACCAAATTCAGTTATAATATTAAAATCTCCTGTCTGGCTACTCGAACAGGAGATTTTTATATATGTATATTTTTATTTATCCTGTAATATATTCAAAATTTTCGGTGTCAAGCTGTGAAGTACGCATTGCAGGCTTACAAAGCGGAATTTTTCTGCCGCTTTTAATGAACAGCGGAACTTCGTTTAGTGCAACCTCAATGTAATGCGTTCCTTTTGACATTTTCTTGGTAACAACATTTGTTCCGCTTAGCTTTACAAACGTCATATCCTCGGGCAGATAAACATATCTACCGCCGACGTTCTGCTCGTAAACAGGGCAAATCATACATTCGTCGCCGAGCATAAGCTGAGTTTCGCACTCACGGGCGATTTTGTCATTGGGATAATCGAACGAAAGCGGTTTGAAAATCATATCGTTTTCTTCGCTTGCCCTGCGGAAAGTGCTGTAAAGATACGGAATAAGGCGGTAACGCACCTCAATAATATCCTTAAAATCTTCGCTGTTTTCAAAATTGTAACACTCCTGATCTCTTGTGCCGAGTGCAGCATGATTTCGCATAAGCGGGGTGAAAACTCCAAGCGCCAGAAAACGCAGAACAAGGTCACGTGTTGCGTTTTCGTTAAAGCCGCCCAAATCTGCTCCGCAGTAGAGAAAACCGCACATATTTGCCGACGGAAGCATTTTCAGGTTAAGCAGAATATGCGACCACCACGAATGATTGTCACCAAACCAGATTCCGCTTGAACGGTGTGCTCCGATGTATGACGCACGTGAGAACATTAGGATTTTTTCTTCGCCGAATTCTTTTGCAAAATACTCGCCTGCCGCCTTAGTCATATTTGCGCCATAGATATTGTGAACACGATCGTGGCAAACCTGCTTGCCGCCAACCGTATGATAAATGCTTGAATAATCCTCCGCACTGTTTGAAAGACTAAGGAAAGTATCCTTTAAATTAAAGAACTGCGAAAGGTCAAGATTTTTGCCCTTTAGCGAGCTTGCTTTTTCAATAGCTTTGTCTAGCCCTTTTACGGAATAGAAAATCGCAGGCTCATTCATATCGTTCCAAAATCCGTCAATTCCTGCGTCTGTAAGCACCTTATACTTTGAGCCAAACCACTCACGCACGTCCTTGCGAAGAAAATCGGGGAAGCCTACAATTCCGGGCCATACACCGCCCTCAAAGTCTGTGCCATCCTCGTTTTTGCAGAAATATCCGTTATCTCTTCCCTCTTCATAAACACTGTAGCCGTCCTCTTTTTTAACACCTGCGTCGATAATCGGAATAAGGTGGATTCCCTGCTCACGCTTTTTGCTTACATAGTCTGCAAAATCGGGGAATTTTTTATTGTCAACAGTAAAGTCCTTGTAACTGTCCATATAGTCAATATCAAGATACACGCAATCAAGCGGAATACCTGCCTTGTCGTAGCCGTCGATTACACTGTCAACCGTCTTTGCATCGGGATAACTCCATCTGCTTTGCTGATAACCAAACGCCCAAAACGGAGGAATGTAGCTTTTTCCGATTGCCTTTCTGAATTCCTTTACAATTTCAATTGGCTTGCTGCCCTTAATATAATAGAAATCAAAGTCTGTTCCGTCTATTGTAATAACTGTTTTGTTTTTTGAAGTGTAGCCGATGTCCCAACGGATTTTTGCAGGAAAGTCAATGAAAATACCGAAATTATCGCTTCCCGAAAGCATAAGGAAATTGTGTGCTGCATAAAGCGACGACTTTGTTTCTGTGTGAAAAGGGTCGTCACTGCAAAAGCTTTCGTAAACCCATCCACGCTTATTGATTCCTCTCGGAGCTTCGCCAAGACCGTAAATGATGTCGCTGTCGGTCATATCAAATTCAAAAATAAATTTTCCGTTTTCTTCTTTGCTCTTAAAAGGAAAATCGCTGTTGTCCGATATTTCAAATTTTTCGGCAACCGCCTCTGTACAAATCGGTGTGCCAAAGGTGAATTTTCTAATCATAGTACCGCTCCTTTTTTACGTTAATCTCAGCTTTATTATATACTTTATGGATTGATATTAGTATATAAATTTAAAGCAAATATAGTAATTTTTTGTTCTGTTAAATAATTTATCAAAACGCAGTCACAATCAAATCATACAGCGGAACAAGTGCAATCGGCAGAAAAATTGCAGGTACCATATTCATAACCTTAAGCTTTGTAATACCGAGAATATTCAGTGCAAGCCCGATGATTATAACGTATCCTACACAGTTCATTTCGTTTACGACGGCAGTTGTGAGCAACGGCTCAATCCACGTTGCAAGAAGGGTTATAAGTCCCTGATACACAAGCACAAAGCCTGCCGAAAACAGCACGCCTACGCCGAGCGTGCTTGCAAAAATTATGCTTGAGCAAAAGTCCATTGCCGACTTTGTAAACAACACCGAGCAGTCGCCCTCAAGACCTGCCTGAAGCGAACCGACAATTGTCATTGCACCTACGCAGAACAGCAGACAGGACGAAACAAACCCCTGCGCTACGGTTGAATTTTTATCGTCTTTGCTTACCTTGCGTTCAATGAATTTTCCCACATTATTTACACGCTTGTCCAAATCGACAAGCTCGCCCAGAATAGTGCCGGTAATCATTGCTATTACGGCAATCAGCGTGTTTTCACCGCACAAACAACCCGAAATTCCAATAAACGCCGTTATAAGACCGAGCGCCTTAAAAACCGAATCGCTTACACGCTCGGGTATTCCCTTTTTGAACACAAGCCCGATTACTCCACCCAAAAACACAGTAGCTGTATTTACAAATGTTCCTACTAATCCGTACATTCTATCATTCCGTTCCTGATTTTTTACATTAATTAAGTATATAACATTTCAAAAAAACATTCAACCTGTTTACAAAATAACCTTATGACTGTTGAATTTATTATTCCGATATGATAAAATATACAGATAAGGAATGTATATATTTAATTTACGCTATTAAACCTTTGAAAGGGGTTATCGGATATGTGCGGTATTTGCGGATTTACAGGGCAGGTTGTTGACCGTGACAACGTCATCAGAAATATGACCGAGGTCATCACCCACAGAGGTCCTGACTCTGACGGATTTTTTAAGGACGACTACATTTCAATGGGTTTTCGCCGTCTTTCAATCATCGACCTTGACGCGGGTCATCAGCCAATTTACAACGAGGATAAATCGCTTGTCCTCACCTTTAACGGCGAAATCTACAACTACAAAGAGCTTAGAAAAGTTCTTATTCAAAAAGGACACAAGTTCTACACTGACACCGACAGCGAGGTGCTTATTCACGGTTTTGAGGAGTGGCAGGAAGATTTACTTCCGAAGCTTCGCGGTATGTTCGGCTTTGCAATCTACAATACAAAGGACAAGTCTGTTTTTATTGCACGTGACTTTTTCGGAATCAAGCCGATGCATTACACGCAAATCGGCGAAGATTTTGTTTATGCAAGCGAAATCAAAAGTATTCTTAAGCACCCGAAATTTGTAAAGAAGTTCAATACAAGAGCGCTTGACACCTACCTTTCATTCCAGTATGCCGTTCCGCCCGAAACCTTCTTTGAGGGCGTTTACTGCCTTATGCCGGGTCACTATCTGTGGTATCGAGGCGGCGAGGTTGAAACTACCCGTTACTTCGAGCCGCGCTTTAATCCAAATGAGGAAATGAGTGAGGAGCAAGCCGTAAACGAAATTGAAAAGGTGTTTGAAAACTCTGTAAATGCTCATAAAATTGCGGACGTTGAGGTCGGCTGTTTCCTTTCAAGCGGTGTTGATTCCAGCTACGTTTCAACATATTTTGCAGACCAGAAAACCTTTACCGTAGGCTTTGATTTCGGCGAGAAGTACAACGAAATAAGCTGGGCAGAAAACCTTAGCAAAAAAATCGGCGTTGAGCATCATACTCACCTGATTTCAAGCGAGGAATTCTGGGACGCAGTACCAACGGTTCAGTACCACATGGACCAGCCTCTTGCCGACCCGTCGTGCATTGCGCTGTACTTTGTTTCTCGCCTTGCAAGCCAGTATGTAAAGGTTGTGCTATCGGGAGAGGGCGCCGACGAGCTTTTCGGCGGCTACACCTGCTACAACGACCCGAGGGTTTTTAAAATATATCAGACAATTGTTCCCCACTGCATAAGAAAGGCAATAAGAGCAGTCTGCCGCAAGCTTCCTGACATAAAGGGCAGAGATTACCTCATTCGAGCCTGCGATCCGCTTGAAGAACGCTACATCGGAAACGCATTTATGTACGACTACAAGCAGAAAAAAGATTTGCTTAAAGACCCTTCAATTGCAACACGTCCGCAGGACTACGCAAGAAAATACTACTACCGCTGCAGAAAGTACGATGATGTTACAAAAATGCAGTACCTTGACATAAATATGTGGATGGTCGGCGATATTCTTCTTAAAGCCGACAGAATGAGTATGGCTAACTCACTTGAGTTGCGTGTTCCGTTCCTTGACAAAGAGGTTTTCAGGGTTGCTTCATCACTTCCCACAAGCCTACGCTGCAACAAGTCGAACACAAAATACGCTATGAGAAAAGCCGCTGTTCGTCATATGCCCGAAGCAACTGCCGAAAAAGAAAAGCTCGGCTTCCCCGTTCCGACACGAGTTTGGCTGCGTGATGAAAAGTACTACAATGTAGTAAAGAAAAAGTTCACGGGCAAAACGGCTGAAAAATTCTTCAACACCGACACTCTTGTTGCGTGGCTTGACGAGCATTTCAGCGAAAAAGAAGACAACAGCCGCAGAGTATGGACAGTTTACGTGTTCCTTGTTTGGTATGACATTTACTTTGATGAAAATTCCGAAAGTGTTGAAAAACCTGTCAATCATCTTGACGAGCTAAAGGCTATTGCCGAAGCAAGACGTGAAAAGCAAATCGATGCTCCCGGCGAAGTAATTATGGCTGCTGCCGAATCTGTTTCCGACAATTATGACGCGCCAGATTTTAACGCTGACGAAAGCAGTGAAGATACTGCCAAAGAAGCACCTCATGATGACGGAAACGAACCTGCAATTGTAGAGTCGGAAGAGGAATCTGCCTCTGCCGAAGAAAAACAGGAAGAGGAATATGTTAATATTTCAAATCCCGAGGATGATGAAATTTACGAAGCTCCCAAAAAGCCTAAAACTCCGCAGGAGCAGGTGCAGATGGCTATTGACGGAATTGAAAAGCGTTCAAAATACCTTGATGAGCCGAATGTTATTTCGGACGAAGCTATTGACGACGCATTAAGCTCAATAAGTTTTTATGACGAATAAAAAATGCAATTCAGGCTAAAATTTTATTTGCATAAATATTTGATGACCGAATGTAACGCAAAACAAATTCTTAACAACAAAAGGGTAACCGTCGGTTACCCTTTGTTTAAATTATCTCAATGCTGATTTATACCACAACACCAAGACTTAGAATCTTTCTGAGAATTTCATACTCGCTTTCAAAGTCAACAAGCGGCAGGGGATTTTCACCCATACCCATTTCAACAGTCAGCGCAGGACGGCGAAAGCATTCAATAAACCAGTCTTTAAATCCGCCTCCCGTTGCAATATCTTCGGGGAAGGCTATGTTATATCCGCTTGCCTGTGAAAACACAGACGCAAGCCGAAAACTTAAAACAGGGGTATGCTTTCCGAACGAGCAGTAAATTTCTCTTCCCTGACTATGCAGAGCAAGCGCACGTTCAAAATCATAATTTCTGCAAAATCTGGTAAGCGCCCTTGTTTCAGGTTCGCTTTCGGGGCAGTTGCCTCCAAAGCGTGTCGGCGCAGGGCTTTTAATATTGCGACTGATTTCACGTTTTTTAAGCTCGCACCATCCTGCGTTGAAATTGTGATTTATGTCAACTCCCCTTGCGTTAGCCTGCCATTTGTGAGTATTCTCGGCGACATCGTCGACAAGGGGCTTGTATTTCAAGGCGGCTTCACTTCCGTGCAGAGCAATTTCAACACCGTCGGGATTAACGCATGGAATTATTGTAAGTCCCCTTATTCTAAGAAAATCGCCTAAGTTGTACTCGCCGACTTTTTTGTCGCTTTGCATTGAGCGACAACACTCTTCAAGAAATTTCAGAAGCGCCAGCACTGTGAGGTATTCTGAGCCGTGAAAGCCGCCGCAGTAAAGCACACGGTGCTTTGTGTTGCCGATATGTAACACGTTTATGCACCTGCCGCACACGCTTTTTCCGATGAAAAACTGCTTTACAAAACTGTATTTCTCGCAAATTTTTCCTATAATTTCTTTTCTTGTCCGGTAGTCGGGCAAAACATTGTAGTTAATCATATATAAATCCTTTCCTTTTAATTTTTGGAGGTTGTTATGGAACTTACTGAAAAAACTCTGTCGAGCAAAAGTGTTTTTGACGGCAGAATACTTCATATAACACTTGACGAAATTGAACTGCCGAACGGCAAAAAGTCAAAGCGCGAGGTTGTCAACCATCCCGGCGGAGTAACCGTAGCGGCGATTGATGAGGACAACAACCTGCTTTTTGTACGACAGTTTCGCTATCCGTACAAAGAGGTTGTGCTTGAACTGCCTGCCGGCAAGCTTGAAAAAGGCTCAACACCACTTGAAAACGGAAAGCGTGAACTTATGGAGGAAACAGGGGCAGAGGGATATTCGTACATTTCTCTCGGTCAACTCTACCCTTCTCCGGGCTACACATCAGAAATTATCCATCTTTATGCCTGTAAGATTAAATCACAGGGAAGTGCAAATCCCGACGACGGTGAATTTTTGAATGTTGAAAAAATACCGCTTGACAAGGCTGTTGAAATGGTGCTCAATAATCAGATTCCCGATGCGAAAACACAGGTAGCGGTTTTAAAAACTGCAATGCTGATTAAAAGCGGTAAAATATAATTTTCAAATTAACAATTGAGACGGTGGCTTTCAGCCGCAATATGAATAAAATCGGGAAACATAGTTTTGTTTTATATCAACCTATCCGATCGACCAAAATTGTTAATTGTTCTTTGTTAATTGTTAATTTTCAATTGTATTGAGGTATAAAAATATTTATGCAGAATTTCTTTGAATTATTACCCGAAAAATCAAATACTGCAATTGCACTGGGATTTTTTGACGGACTGCACAAGGGACACAGAAACGTGATTTCGCTTGCTGCCGCCGAAAAGAAAAACGGACTTACTCCTGTTTGTTTTACCTTTTCAAAAAGCCCCAAAAGTATTTTGAACGGTACAAGCACCAATGCGCTTATGACAAATGATGACAAAATAAAAACGCTTGAAAAGCTCGGAATTGAACGAACCTATCAGGCTGATTTTAAAAAAATTATGAATACGACTGCACATGACTTTGTACAGAAAATTTTGATTGATACACTCAAAGCCGAAAAACTGTTTTGCGGCTTTAACTACCGATACGGCAAAAACGGAGAGGGAAATGCCGAAACGCTGAAAAACTTTTGCGAAAGCAAGGGTATTGAGCTTACCGTAGTTCCTGCACAGGAAAGCGAGGGTGAGGTCGTGTCGTCAACTCTTATAAGAAAACTGATTGCAGACGGAAACGTAAAAAAAGCAAACGAGCTTTTGTGCAGTCGATTCGGATTTTCTTCGGTTATCGAACACGGCAAACGGCTTGGCAGAGAGCTTGGCACGCCGACAATCAACCAACCGCTTTGCAATGAGCTTGTTGTACCAAAATTCGGAGTATATGCGTCAATTGTTACTCTTGAAGGCGGTGATACCTACTGCGGAGTTACGAACATCGGAATCAAACCGACAGTCGGCGGAAGCACTCCGCTTTGCGAAACGTGGATGCCGCAGTACAAGGGCGGCGAAATCTACGGACAGAGAGCAGACATAAGACTGCTTGAATTTATCCGTTCGGAAAGAAAATTTTCGGGAATTGACGAGCTGAAAAACGCAATTATAGACAACAGCAAAACGGCACTGAAAATTTATGAACAAACAAAAGAAACAGAGTCAAGGCAAAATTAAAACCTTGACTCTGTTTTTTTGAGGGAAGATATTTTATTATTTATTCAACTTCTGCAAATGCAATTGCATATGTCATTGTACCTGTATATGTAACGCCTTTTTTAATTGAAGACGAGCCGCTAAGTACAGGCTTTACGGTAAAAGTAGATGCACCGTCATCTGTAAAAGAGGCAACTTCAACACCGTTCACCTGATCTTTTCCACCTGTTGTTTCGATAACCGACTCGTCAGGCATAATAAACTGGTATCTCAAAGAAGCCTGCGAACCTGTTTCGGTTTTACCTTGAAGCACCATCTGATTTCGGTAATAATTTGTGCCTGCAATTGTTACGGAAACCTTTTTGCCGTCAAGGTGATTTACATTTTCAGCCTTGATTTCAACAGGTGTTCCCTCTGCGGTAAGCTCAATCTCCGAGGGAATTGTAACGGTGTATGTAGGATCATACTTATACTCAAATGTAAAGTTTGTTTCAGCGCCTTCATTTACAGTCTGGTCAACTGTTGCAGCCGAAGCTGACATTGCTGCTGTTGCGCACATTGCAAGTGCTGCAAGAATAGAAATTATCTTTTTCATTTTGTTTACTCCTTTGTCTTATATTTCTTTTTTGTTACCCATAAAACTACAACTGTTAAAGCAATCAGGATGACTAATATTACAGCAGTCAGGATATTTGAGTCACCGGTTTTAATAAACTTTGAATCATCTTTTGTGACTGTTGTTACTATATTTTCAGTTGCTCTTAACGCCGTTGTTTCATCTGTTTGCGTTAAACTTTGCGATATGATTTCTGACTGCGTGGTTTCTTCCACTGTCAGTACAACATTTGTTCTGTAGCCGTCGTCTGCAAAAGCCGTAAATGCAGTAAAAACCGAGAACAAACATAGAATTACAGAAATTACAACAAATGCCTTTTTCATTATCATTCATTCCTTTGCGGGCTGCCAAAATGATTGCAGCCCGACAAGAATATTATTCGTCCTCAAGCGAAATTGAATAATTAATTACACCGTTGTAAGTTCCTGCTCCAACACTGTAGTAATCTTTCAGCTTGATTTTTCTTGTAACTGTACCCCAGTTGCTTCCGTTCCATGAAGCAATTTCGTCACCGATTCCGTAGTAGGTGGGATTTGCAAAAGCGTCGGAATTGTAGAGCATATATTCAGCCTCCTGAAGATTTCTTGAATCCCATACTGCAAGCTTTCTGAGATTTCCTGAATAGCCTGCACTGCTTATTTTTACGCTTATTTTTTTGTCATCAGGAACAAATGAAGTGTCGTCCTGAAGTTCCAAAGAATATGAAAGTGTTGCAGACTCTTTACCGAGTGTTACGGTATCGGGAATTGATACTGTATAGGCAGGCACGATTTCAGCTTCAGTTTTCGTGTAAGTAATTTTCTGCTGCAAAGAAGATGCAGTATCGTTTTCATCAATAGCTGTTGTAGCCGCAAAAGCCGATACTGTAGCCATAGAGCATACAGCTAAAGTCATAATACCTGTTACAATTTTCTTAGATAAATTTTTCATTATTGATTACTCCTTTTTTAGTTCTTATACCCGCTTTAAAAACGGTAGTTTATTTATATTTTAACCCCGTAGGGATTGTTGTCTACTCATCACTCAACCGTAAGCTTTGTCTTTACCTGAGCGCCGTTCATTTCACCGCCGCTTTCGGAATCAAAGGTTGATATATCAATTAATAGAGTATATTCGCCTTTAGTAATTGTATTTTTAAGCTTTACTCCGCTTATAGCGTCACCGGGTTTTACAAGGTCAGTAGCGCAAATCTCCTCACCGGTTTCTTTGAGTGAAAGAGTAAACTTAAAGTTACATGGATTGCCCTCAGGATTAAGCAGTGTTATCGGGAAGTCAATGCTGTCAGAAGTAAAAGTAATATCGGGATAACCCGGAATTTTTATTCCGTTACTGCCGCTGCTTTCATCGTTTATTGTTTCATCGTAATGATAAGCGTTGCCGTCAAACACCACTCCCTGTTGTGCTTGATTTTGTTCGTTATAGCTATTGTTAAGTACAACAAACGTCAAAGCCGCTGATACACATACAAGAACAAAAATAAATATAATAAGTGAAATAATTATTGTTTTGCTTTTTTTTCTTTCTGATTTTACCATTTTATTTCCTCTTTTCAGTGACTATATTAGCACCGATATTTTATGAAAAAGTCATAATTAATAAAAAACTTTGTAAAATTATGTAAAGATTTAATTGCAACTTAAAAGTTGATTTATACAATAAAACGCTGTAGCACAGAATTTATGCTACAGCGTTTTTATTTTAAAATCAATATACCAAATCGGGATATATTTAATGATTAATTATGATATAATGATTATTAATTCGTAGGGACACATCAGCCGTGTCTGCTGTTATAATCAAACTCAAACGTTTTTATCATCGTTTTTGTAATCAACAACATTGTAGGGAATGGTCTTGACCATTCCGCAGAATCACTGTAAACATCTGAAAAACTCGGAACGGTCAAGACCGTTCCCTACAAATGAACAAAATAAAACACAACAAAATATAGTATACTTAAATCAAGTATACTTCACAGTTTTTCACTTTAAGTAGTGCTATAATAAATTCAGTAACAGAAAGGGTGGGATTATGACAACTAAAAATTTATCAATAAGAATTGACAAAGAAACGCTTGATAAACTCCACTATATTGCAAGCTACGAAGGGCGTTCGGCTAACAGACAAACCGTTTATCTCATTCGCAAATGTATTGAAAACTTTGAGCGCAAAAACGGCGAAATAATAAAAAATGAAGCAAAGGAAACGCCGTAGCACAGAATTTATGCTACAGCGTTTTTTATAGATAATATACAATGTAGGGAACGACCCCTGTGTCGTTCCTAACAGAAATTCAGCTAACCCAAGTGGGAACAAAGCAGAGGTTATTTTACTATCTTCCAGTTTTCGGCAAGTCTGTCAAGCGAAAATGCCGCATTTGCAGGACTGGTTGACGGAAGCTTTACTGCCTCTATACCTGTCTTAGGAAAGATGTACTTCATATACATTTTATGCGACAACGCTCCGTTTGCAAAAATCCTGTCAACCCTGCTGTTTTGCAGAATTACCGACAAATCGTTCGGCACAACGTCCTTTATTGAGCTGTCGCTTGAGCCTGTTACCGTGCAGGAATGAATAACATCCCAAAGCGCAAGGTTGTGCTTTAAAATAAGCCGTTTTTTCTCGTCTATGCTCTGAGGAATTTCCTCGTCGAACAGCAATGAAATAAGTTTCCAGAATCGGTTTTGCGGATGACCGTAAAAGAAATTCTGCTCTCTTGACTTAACCGACGGAAAACTGCCAAGTATAAGAACACTTGAATTTCTATCAAACAGCGGAGGAAACGGATGCACTATGCTTTGCGGTGTATTCACTGCATACCCTCCCTGATAACTTCAAGCGCTTTTTCAGCGTCGCTCTCAGTAAGCTGAGGCGTATCGCCAAGCGGATAATCAATCCCGAGATTATCGTATTTTACCTTGCCAAGCGTATGATACGGCAAGGTTTCAATTTTTTCAATATTATTAAACGGCTTTAAAAACTGACCGAGTCTAAAAAGCTCCTCCCGCTTGTCCGTAATGTTTGGAACAATAACGTGGCGGATACGCATAGGCATATTTTTTTCGTCAAGAAAACGTGCGAAGTCGAGAATATTTTTATTAGAATGAGTTGTCAGCTTTTTGTGCTCATCATCATCAATATGCTTAATATCAAGCATAACGAGGTCACACACCTTCAAAAGCCTGTCAATTTTCTCCATACGCTCGCTGTTGTTTCTGTCGAACATAACTCCTGACGTATCAAGGCAGGTGTTTATTCCCCTGTTCTTTGCAAGAGTGAAAAGCTCAATCAGAAAGTCAAGCTGAAGCATAGGCTCTCCGCCTGTTGCGGTAAGTCCTCCGGTAGTATAAAATGGCTTGTTGCGTTCAATTTTTTCGATAATCTGCTCGGCTTTATATTCTGTTCCTGCGTTCACCGTCCATGTGTCGGGATTGTGGCAGTAAAGGCAGCGCATAGGACAGCCCTGAAAGAAAACAACAAAACGTATGCCTGGGCCGTCAACCGTGCCGAAAGATTCAAAGGAATGAATTTTGCCTGTCATAGTTTCACCTCATACTAATTCCCTCAGAAATTCAGTATTAAGGAAACACTGATTAAATCGTTTGTGCATATTTCGCCGTCAGATTTTTCGTCAGGTGGAGCCAATAAACCGCAGTAATGCTGACGCATTACGAGGATTTTTTGGGCAAGCCGGCGGAAAATATGCAAGCAAGATGCGCAAACAACTTATACGTGTGATTTATTCAGTGTTTCCTTATATTCAATCGGGCGGATAAATTAAATATCCGCCCTGCTGTTATTTTATATTGATGAATGGAATGTTCTTGAAATAACCTCGTCCTGCTGTTCCTTAGTAAGCTTGATAAAGTTTACAGCGTAGCCTGAAACACGGATTGTAAGCTGAGGATAAAGCTCGGGGTGCTTCTGGGCATCAAGAAGAAGTTCTCTGTCAAACACATTTACGTTGAGGTGATAGCCTCCCTTGAGCATATAACCGTCAAGCAATGCAACAAGGTTATGATTTCTCTGCTCATCGGTTTTGCCGAGTGCAGACGGAACAATGGTAAATGTATTTGAAATACCGTCCTGCGAGTCCATAAACGGAAGCTTTGCAACGGAAGCAAGAGAAGCAACTGCACCGTTGGAATCTCTGCCGTGCATCGGGTTTGCACCGGGAGCAAACGGCTCGCCGTACTTTCTGCCGTCCGGAGTTGAGCCTGTGTTCTTGCCGTAGGAAACGTTAGACGTAATTGTAAGGATTGAGGTTGTGGGAATACCGCCGCGGTAGGTGTGATTCTGCCTGAGGTAACTGATAAACGTATGGAGTACCTCTTTGGCAATGTCGTCAACTCGGTCATCGTCGTTGCCGTATTTCGGGAAATCGCCCTCGGTGATGTAGTCGGTAACAATTCCCTTTTCGTTTCTTACAACCTTAACCTTTGCATACTTAATTGCAGAAAGAGAGTCGGCAACAACCGAGAAACCTGCAATACCTGTTGCAAACCAGCGTGTAACGTGCTTGTCATGCAAAGCCATCTGCAAACGCTCGTAGGAGTATTTATCGTGCATATAGTGAATGATGTTGAGTGCATTTACATAAACCTGTGCAAGCCATTTCATCATAGCCTTGTACTTGTCCATTACATCGTCATAGTCGAGGTAATCGCCCTCAACAGGACGGTACTTAGGACCAACCTGATCGCCTGTAACCTCGTCAACACCGCCGTTGATTGCATAAAGCAAACACTTTGCAAGGTTAGCTCTTGCGCCGAAGAACTGCATTTCCTTGCCGATTTTCATTGAAGATACACAGCATGCAATACCGTAATCGTCGCCGTGAAGCGGACGCATAAGATCGTCGTTTTCATACTGAACAGCATGATATTTAATTGACATATCAGCACAGAAACTTTTAAAGTTTTCGGGAAGCTGAGTTGACCATAAAACTGTAAGGTTTGGTTCGGGAGCGGCACCAATGTTGTTGAGTGTATTGAGGTAACGGAACGACATCTTTGTAACAAGCGGACGTCCGTCAGTTCCGATTCCGCCGATTGACTCGGTAACCCATGTGGGGTCGCCTGCGAAAATCTGATTGTATTCGGGAGTACGTGCAAAGCATACCATTCTCAGCTTCATAATGAAGTGATCGACAATTTCCTGAACTTCTTTTTCTGTGATTGTGCCCTCTGCAAGATCACGATAAGCGTAGATATCGAGGAATGTTGAAGTTCTGCCGAGACTCATAGCCGCACCGTTCTGTTCCTTAACCGATGCAAGGTATGCAAAGTACACAGCCTGTACAGCCTCTTTAAAGTTTGTGGCAGGCTTTGAAATATCACAGCCGTAAATGTTAGCCATCTGCTTGAGCATCTGAAGCGATCTGATTTGCTCTGAAAGCTCCTCACGCTCACGGATAACATCAGAATACATAATAATTCTTGTTGTATCCTTCTGATGCTGCTTGTCCTCAATAAGGCGATCAACGCCGTAAAGCGCTACACGGCGGTAATCGCCGATAATTCTGCCTCTTCCGTAAGCGTCGGGAAGTCCTGTTATAATATGGTTTGTACGGCATTTTCTCATTTCGGGAGTATAGGCGTCAAACACACCTGCGTTGTGGGTTTTTCTGTGAGTTGTAAAAAACTCTGTAATCTCGGGATCAACCTCGTAGCCGTTATCTCTGCAAGCCTTAGTAGCCATTCTGATTCCGCCGTAGGGCTGGAGAGAGCGCTTTAATGGCTTGTCTGTCTGCAATCCGACAATCTGCTCCTTGTCTTTATCTATATATGCAGCACCGTGTGAAAGAATTGTTGAAACAACCTTTGTATCCATATCAAGCACGCCGCCTGCTTCAATTTCCTGCTTTTTAAGCTCGCTTACCTGTTCCCAAAGGTCAAGTGTTGCCTGTGTGGGGCCTTCAAGAAATTCACTGCCGCCAAAATAGGGAGTGTAGTTTCTGTGAATAAAATCTCTGACATTAATTTCATTCTCCCAAGCGCCGCCTTTAAATTCTCTCCATTCGTTTCTCATAACAATACCTCCGTGTAATAAAAATATGCATCATGTTGGTATAATTTGCTAAATAAAAAAAGCCGACTTTATCTGAGCTTTCGCCCAGACGGTCGGCTTTGAATCGTTATACTTCACTGTGGTTAATTCCACTGTTCCGTCAGTCATATAACACCTTTAAAATAACATTTTTCTTGTCTGTTGTCAATACCTTTACGGCAAGAAAAAAACTTCTGCGTTTCGCAAAAAAATTACCTGCCAAAGTACATTTTTTTAAGCAGTTTTATACCTGTAGATGTTTTGAATATTTTTTCCTCTGCTTTTTTTACGGCACTGACGCTTGCACCGTCCTCAAAAAGATTTACAAGAAAATCCGCCTCAACCAAAATCTGATACGGCATTGAATCAATCTGATTGTATGTATGATGATGACCGACAAGGTAACAGACTTTTTCAACAAAATCGCTGTCATAGCCAATGTTTAAAAGCAGTTTTTCTGCTTCTGCCGGCCCTTCAAGCTCCTGATACCTGCCTGCGCTTGAGTTATATTTCAACTCGCTTTGCTTTATGCCGATATCGTGGACGATTGCAGATACCTCAAGCAGGTTTTGGTTGTTTGTATCAAGGTGTTCTCCCTCGCCGATTGTTTTTGCAAATGAAAAAACCTTTAAAAAATGGTTTATTCTTCTTAAATCCGTGCCATAATATTCTATCATAGCCTCAATCACTTTGCCCATTTTTTTCATATGTTTCTCCTGACTGTCGATTTAAAAAATCACGTTTCATATATTCTGCGGACACGGCTGATGTTCTTACGCAAAGCGACAATCATGTTTTCACTTTAATCGTCTTTCTTGCGCGTCTTACGTCCGAGGCACTCGGTTTTAATATACGCAAACGTCTTTTCCTCGCCCTCGTCACGAAGCATTACAAGCAGTTTGTCAAGCAGTGCCTCCGTGTTCGGGTGCATACGGTGTTTTCCCTTTATGCGAAGAAAATACGTAAACGGGTCGCTGTCCTTATAATCTTTTCCGTTGTATATTTTACTTGCCGCAACGCGGTCGCAAAACATTTCTATTACGTAGCGAACGGGCATTTCTACGTTTTCAATCTGCCTTGTTTTGGGATTATAATCGTTCCAGTATTCGTAATGATGACGGTTTCGTCCCTTGTGGTGCATCCACGCAAGCGAACATCCGTACAGCTCGCGCTCACGTTCGTTGGGACTTCTGTCACCCTGAAAAAACCTCGCTCCCGGAATAAACTCCGTAGGGCTGTATTTTGACAAATCGTGCCTTAACCCCTGAAAAAGTATGCCTGCTCTTGCGCAGTTTGCAATAACCTTGTGCCTGTGTTTTGTAATTGTTTTAAAATGCTTAATTGGATGTGCCATAAAAAATCACCACATACATTTTACCACATTTTTTAATGGAATAAAATATGTCTTGCCTTATTTGCAAAAAAAAGTTATAATGTAAAAAAGTTAAAAATTTGTAATATTCTGAAAGGTTATGTTATGAAAAAATACTTGTTTATTTTCCTTTTATGTTTTATTCTGACGTTTACCTGCATTCTTAGTGCTTTCGGAAGCGTCAAACATATTAATAACGAAAATAAGTCTACGTTCAACACAACCCCTGCAAAAGTAATTCCTATTGAAAATCCTACTTATAAAATAGACTCTAAAGAACCTCTTATTCTCTCGGAGGGCGAAGCAAAGGTTATTACAATATCAAAGGACGAAGAAAAGAGCCTGCGTAAATGGACAAGCAGTGACATTACGATTGCAAGTGTTGACAGCGGCGGCAGAGTTGACGCCAAAAAATCAGGAACTGCAACAATTACGGCATTGTTTAGCAACAACAAAAAATACGAGTGCAAAATTACCGTTACCGAAGCAAAAGAAGAGAAAGTTGACAGATTTTCAACCTGTATTACTGCAAACGAAAATGTGTTAAAGAAAAATCTTGCCGACAACAGCAATAGAAATCCTTACGAAATACATGTCAACAGAAAAGAAAACTGCGTTACTGTTTACACCTATGATAAAAACGGAGAATATACCGTTCCTATCAGGGCAATGGTATGCTCTTGCGGAAAGAACAACGGTACAATCACAGGAACATTCGGCATTTACTTCAAGCACGAATGGCACCCGCTTTTTGATAACGTGTACGGCCAGTATGTCAGCGGAATATCGGGTGACTATCTTTTTCATTCAGTGCCGTATTATACTCAATCTCCCGATGATTTAGAGGTTGAGGAGTTTAACAAGCTTGGTACAAATGCGTCGCTCGGGTGTGTAAGGCTTTCTGTTTCCGACACAAAATGGATTTACGATAACTGCGCTTACGACACACGTATTACAATTTACGATGACGATAATCCAGGTCCTCTCGGCAAGCCGGATACGATAAAAATTACTAATTTAAAATGCGGATGGGATCCGACAGACGATAACAGAAAAAATCCCTACTACAACAAAAATCCGCAGATTACAGGGGCAAATAACTGCACAATAAAAAAGGACGAAAGTTTTTCGCCTATGAATAACATAAAAGCAGTTGACACCTGCTCAAATGATATTACCGAAAAGGTTGCTGTAACCGGCAACGTCGTCACGTCAAGGGTTGGCAAATACAAGGTAACGTATTCTGTAACCGACAGTCTGCACAGAAGCACAAGCGTTGATATAACAGTAAAGGTTACAAATTAAGGAGAGATATATTATGACAGAAAAAGAAAAAATGCTGAACGGTTTATTATATGACCCTTCCGACAGCGAGCTTGCTGAAATGCGCAAAAAAGCTCACAAGCTTTGTAAACAGTATAACGATACTTATGAGGACGAAGAACAAAAGCGAAATGAAATTATATCAGAGCTTCTTCCGAATTTTGGCAAAGGCACTTATCTTCAGGGTCCGATTCAGTTTGACTACGGTGTTTTCACTACCTTCGGTGAAAAATGCTATGCAAATTTTAATCTTGTTGTGCTTGACTGTTGTCAGGTACAAATCGGCAGTAGTGTGTTTTTCGGACCAAACTGTACGATTGCAACTCCCGTACACCCTATGTCTGCCGAACAGCGCCGTATTCGTGAAAGAAACGACGGCACCATGTATAACTACGAGTATGCAAAGCCTGTTACTATCGAAGACGATTGCTGGCTTGCCTCAGACGTTACGGTCTGCGGCGGAGTTAAAATCGGAAAAGGCTCAGTAATCGGTGCAGGAAGCGTAGTTACAAGGGATATTCCCGCAAATGTTTTTGCAGCAGGAAATCCGTGCCGAGTTATTCGAAAAATCACAAAAGATGATTTAGTTGACATTTAACGTTTGCTTTTAATTTATAAACGCTCTTACACTTAAATAACAAAAAGCACCCGAGTGCCCTCGGGTGCTTTACTATATAACTATATTATCCGTTTTTAACAGCATTGCTGTCAAACATCTTTACAAGTGTTGCGTTGTCGGCGTTACCTGTAGCCTTGATTCCGTTTTTGGTCTGGAAGCTTTTAACAGCCGCTTTTGAAACATCACCGTAATAGCCCGTAATATTTTCCTTGTCGTCAATATATCCGAGGTCATACAAACGCTGCTGCATAATCTTTATGTTGCCGTTTTCGTCCTCATATTTTAGCGTGAGTTTGTCAAGCTTAATCTTGTACTTATCAGCAAGTGAAGTTGTTGCTGCGTTTGCAGGCACAGTAGTTGCAGTCTGATTATTGGTTGTTGTCTGATTATTATTATTTGCAGTTGTTGACGCAGCAACAGTCGCCGCTGTTTTAGCTGCTTCGTCCCTTGTAGCCGTATTCTTATTGAGTGACGGGTACATAAAACCTACCATTTTGTCAAGAGTATTAAGAGCACTTTTGCCCTGACGATTCATCTCGTCGGCAGTTACCATAAGAGTCTTTCCGCCTGTAACTGCTGTCAATTTACCGAGCACTGCGTCGGCTTTAATTGCGTTCAGCGTAGCGTCGTCGGAATAGAAAATAAAGTTTGGATTTGCAACCTTTAATGTGTTTACGTCAACCTTATTTTCATCAATATTGACAGCTGCATTTACCGCTCCTGTATATCCGAGAAGCATATCGCCGTATGTGCCGCTTGTCATAAGCTTTAAGTTATTGTCTTCAAAATAAAGATAACATACTGTGTAGAGAATATCCGAATTAACCTCGGTTTTAACCGATGACTTTACCATTTCCATATTGCTGATAAGGTCGTCATAAGCAGAAGCTCCCTTGTTTGAGCCTGTTACCTTTCCGCCAAGGATTTTTCCGAGAGTAACGTAATTGGTTTCAAGCGCTTTCGGGGTTTTTGCCTG
Source organism: uncultured Ruminococcus sp. (assembly GCA_958403905.1). GTDB lineage: Bacteria > Bacillota > Clostridia > Oscillospirales > Acutalibacteraceae > Ruminococcoides. The sequence goes on along the minus strand of CATXZD010000011.1, from coordinate 33,560 downwards.
CGACATTGTTATAACCTGAATATTCTCTTTTTCAAGGCTTTCCTTAACATTTTTGTCAAGGTTTTCGCCTGCAAAAACAATGTCAGTCTCGTACGTTTTTATTTTATCTACATTTGGCGAAGTCTGCGAACCTACGCTCGGAACAACGCTGAGCCAATCCTGATTTACTTCGTCACTTCTGCCTACCATTTTAATATCATATCCTGCATACGAAATGATGTCGGCAGTGGGAGCGTCAAGAACAACAATGTTCTTTGGCTCGCTTGCTATTGTAATATTGGCTACCTCAACAGGGTATTCATCGTTTCCGCAGCCCGAAAATAAAACAGCCGCAGACAGCGCAAGCATAAATACAAGGGCAATTGAAACTATTCTTTTTCTCATACTATTCCTCCGATTATCGCAGGCTTTTCCGCTGAAATTTGCGGTACTGCCCGTAATTTTATCAGCAAAACAGCGATTCAACATACTGCTTTGCACAACGAGGCGAACGTCCGCCCCTTGAAAGAGCAAATCTCTCTGCACCTTTTTCAAGCTCTTCATCGCTCATATTGATGCCCTTCTGCCTTGCAAGAGCGCACACAATATCGACAAATTCTTTTTTGGTGGGAATTGAGTAACAAACTGCAAGACCAAAGCGGTCGGACAGCGAAAGGCTCTCCTGCATATTGTCACGTGTATTTACATCATCATCGGTTCTGTCGGAAAAGCTTTCCTTGACAAGATGACGTCGATTTGATGTTGCATATATAAGTGCATTGTCGGGACGAGCCGCAAGTCCGCCCTCTAAAACAGCCTTGAGCGTCGTGTAGCTCTGATCCTGTTTCTGGAACGAAAGGTCATCAATAAATATGATAAACTTCATAGGAAGTGCGGCGATTTTGTCAACAAGTATCGGAAAGTCAATAAGGCGCTCCTTGGGAATTTCAACAATCCTCAAGCCGTCCTTGCGAAACTTGTTTGCAATAGCCTTAACCGTTGAGCTTTTGCCTGTACCCTTGTCGCCGTAAAGAAGACAATTGTTACAGCTTTTGCCCTCGATAAATGACCTTGTGTTGTTCACAACCATATCCCTCTGAATTTCGTAGCCCGTAAAGGAGTCCATATCAATTCTGTCAGGGTGCAAAACAGGCTGAATATCGCCGTCACGCCAGATAAACGCTTTGTAACGTGCAAAGATTCCGCAGCCGTTCTCTTTGTAATACTGAGCAACATTTTTAAGCGAACCGTCAAACATCTTAAAGCTTGGCGCACATTCGCCTGCCTCCCAGCGTGGAAGAAAGTCGGCAATTTCCTTTATTTCATCGTAGTATTTGTAGGCTTTGAGCACTTCGTCGGACGTAAGCGACGAAGCCGCAAGAATAGCCTCGCAATCACGCTTAACAGCCTTGAGCACATTTTCGGGCAGAGTGTCATACTTTCCTGCTGCTGCAGCCCTTGTAAAGCAGTTTTCATCAAACAGCGCAGCCTCGGTCATTGCATAGGCAAATCTGCCGCTGAAACCTCTTTCGCTTATAAGCGAAAAAAAGTCGCCGTAAGCATTAAGAAACTCATCAATATCGCTGTCAAGCGATAGCAACAGCTTGTAATAAGCCTTAACAACGCTTCTTTTCATAATTCCTCTGAAAACCGAAAGTGAGGAAAGAAGCCATTTTGTCCTGTTGACATTATTCATCAATTATCATCCCAATCAATCTTTATTGTACGCTTTTTTTGCTTTTAAGTCAATGTTTTTTGCAAGGTTTTGTCAATGACTTGATTTGAAAAAGCTCATACAATTCGGTTTTGGGAAGCTCCTCTTAGAAATGCTTTTATGTTTTCCGCCACAATATTCATAAGACGTACTCTTGTTTCAACGGGCGCCCACGCAATATGAGGTGTCATAATGCAGTTTTTTGCGCCCATAAGTATACAGTTTTCCTCCATTGGCTCAACTCTGAGCGTGTCAATTGCCGCACCTCCGAGGTGTTCACTCTGCAATGTGTCAAACAAATCCTGCTCAATCATAACGCCTCCGCGAGCAGTATTTACAAACAATGCGCCCTTTTTCATCTTTGCAAATGCGTTTTTATCAAACATATCCTGTGACTCGCTGTTAAGCGGGCAATGCACTGTAACAACGTCGCTTTCTTTCAGCAAATCATTAAAGCTGACGAATTCCACGCCGTCAGCCTGTTTTTCGGAACGGTTGAAGGCAATTACCCGCATCTCAAATGCATTTGCAATTTTGGCAACGGCTCTGCCGATATTTCCGAATCCGACAATTCCGAGTGTTTTTCCTGCAAGCTCTGCCAGCGGATAAACAAACGGAGAAAACGTTTTACTGCGTTTCCAACATCCGTCCTGAACGTATTTGTTGTAATTTGCAGTTTTGTTAAAATGCTCCAAAATAAGCGCGAAGGTGTGCTGTGCAACTGCGTTTGTGGAGTATGAGCCTGCGTTGCACACTGCAATATTATGCTCTTTGCAGTAATTTATATCAATGTTATTATAGCCTGTTGCAAAAAGTCCGATATATTTAAGATTTTTTGCAAGCCTTAGTGTGTTTTTATCAAGCAATGTCTTGTTGCATACCACCATATCGGCATCTGCAATTTTTTCTGCTACCTCGTCATACCTCAAAAGTCCGTATTCTTCCACCTCACCGAATTGTTTCAGGACATCTGCGTTTACAAGGTTATCCAACACTGTCTGTGCGTCTGTAAGTACAATTTTCATACGTCCGCTCCTTTACCTTTATGTATTATTTAGTATAGCGTAAAAATTTTATTCTTGCAATCGTGACAACTGTAAATTATAATATATTCGTAATATTTTGGAGGTATCAGAATGTATAAAAATTATCTTTTTGATTTAGACGGAACTCTGCTTCCGATGGATATGGAGTATTTTACAAAGCTTTACTTTTCTTCGCTATGCAAAAGATTTGTGCCTGTATTGAACATAGACGGCGACACACTTGTAAAAGCGATCTGGAAAGGCACAAGCGCTATGGCAAAAAACGATAACTCGCGCATAAACAAGGACGTTTTCTGGGAAACCGCTTCGTCTGAATGCAATGTGGACTTAACGCCGTATATTAAGCAGTTTGACGACTACTACACAAAGGAATTTATTGCGGCAAAAGAGGCTACAAAAACAACGCCCTTTGCCAAAAAAAGCATTGACCTTATCAAGCAAAACGGAGGCAGGCTGATTGCGGCAACTAACCCGATTTTTCCCGAGGTTGCAACTCGCCGCCGTCTTGAATGGGCAGGCGTTTCTGCCGATGACTTTGAATTTGTAACATTCTACGAAAATTCAGGCTGTTGCAAGCCGAACCTGAAATATTTTGAGTTAATCTGCGAAAAATGCGGAATTTTGCCCGAAGAAAGCATTATGATTGGCAACGACGTTGATGAAGATATGTGCGCCGAAAAACTCGGCTTTGACACATACCTTATCACCGACACAATTGTGAACCGTGATAACAAGGATTATTCAAAATACAAAAACGGCAGTTTTGAGGAATTTTATAAATTTCTGCAACAGCTTTTTATACCGGTATCCGATTAATACCGGTATTTGATTAAAAGTAGACTAAGGTTGTCTGCTTTTAATCGGATATCAGTATAACAAGTCGGAACAAATAAAATCAAAACACGGGCAGGCGATAAAACGTCTGTCCGTGTTTTTCTTAATAACTAAATTTTCTTGTCAAACTCGCTTCCGCAGCGGGGACACCTTACAACGTGATTACCTTTTTTGTTTTTTACACGAAGCTGAGCCTTGCAAACGGGGCATTTGATATATCTGAAATCTTTGCGGTCGCGAAACTTTTTCTGCGTAAGCGTAAACCAGTTTTTAACGCTGTCAAAAATTTGCATAAAAGTTCTGTTTTCAATACTTCTCTTGTTAATATTGCGTGACAGGGTACGAAACAACGTATACACAAGTACGGTGAGCATCAGTAAATCTATTACAAGACTTGCCGTTCTGTTCCACACAAAAATATTAACAACCCAAAGGGCAAAGAAAACAATGTACAAAAAATTGTTGAATCTGTCGTTGCCGTATCTTCCCTGCATAAAAACTGCAATTTTCTGCATAAGTCCGCGCATAAAAGTCATCCTTTCAAACACATTTTATCACTTTCGCTTAATTTGTTCAATACGCAATTTGTCGCATTTGTCTGTTGAGCGCAGAAAAGATTTAAAACAAAATCAGGTTCTGACAAATTGCTTCATCTCAAGCGGAGTTCTTCCGTAAGTTTCCTTGCAGATAAGAATGAGCGAATTTACATTCGGAAATCCGTTTTTAAGCGCCGCTGTCTTAACAGACATTTCGCTGTCACGCAAATCCTTGATTGCGTGATCAAGTCGGATTCTGCGCAGATATTTAGAAAACGTCATATCATTCTTGTCTTTAAAATACTTCGAAAAATGTGCCGGCGTCATACCTACATAGCTTGCAATGTCGGTCAGTGAAATGTTCCTGGCATAATTTTCCTCCATATATTTTAGCGCACTTTTAGCGCAGTCAAAATCGTCGGAATCCGAACCCTTTACAAAACTAATATTCGGATTATTGAAATATTTCATAAGATTATATGAGATATAGTTAAGGATTGCTTTAATTCTCAAAATTTCAAGTCTGTCGTTTTGGTTTTCACATTCATACAAAATCCTCATAGCGCCTGCAATATTATCGCAAGCTTCTCCCTTTACAATTTCAAAGGTGGGGATGTCCTCCGGGTTTTCAAAATATGGTCTTAAAATTTTAGGAGAGATATTAACAACAACAAACTGCAGTTCATCTGTCAAATCAATGTAGGAATGAATTTCCTCACTGTTCAAAAAATAAACCTCTCCGTCGTTTATAATAATCTGACAATCGTTTTTTTGCACCTTTAAAGGACCTTTTTGCACATAGATAAATTCGTAATCTCTGTGCCAATGCAGGGGAAAGTTAAAATTATCAATCTCTTCAGGGTATCTGAAAATTCTTGCCGCATAATTCGGGCTGGGAACAACCAAAAATCTCTTGTAATTCATACCATAACCCACCTCGCAAAACCATGTCGTTTTCATTTAATCCTATACTCTTACATAATCTGCGCAAAAATAAATGTATTTTAAATCGGCAATAACTGCCGAATGTTCTGTTTTAACTACAATAGTCTTTCGCTTTTCACTGCTGATTTGAGCAAGACACTCGGCGACATTGCAGCTTTCAGGCTCATAGCCGTATTTTTCAAACAGTTCCTCAATATTCATAACTTCGGAATTATATCCCTCAAACATATGCAAAAGCGAGTAATCAATAAGCTTATATTCCTCTTTAAGCATATGTATTCCTATATCAGCATTTACAAGCTTGTCAATGTAGTACGGTGCGTCATTGAGAAAAAGTCCCGTTTTGTACGCTCCGATTGATACCGTTAAGTCGGAATTTACGGCAATATCGGCAACGCCTGTGTCACCGTTAAGTCCGCTGTTGATGTCTGCGCTTACAACATATGCGTTAGATGAGTTTATCTGCTCAACGGCGTATCTGATTTGTCCCTTGAGTTCACCCGAAAAACCTGTTCCGAGCAAGCAGTCAACCACAATATCATAGCCTGTAAAACCGTTTGCAAGTTCAATGATCTCTTCATGCGCCCCCAGTGAAAGCGCAGTTTTATAGTAATAAAGACCGTCCTTTGAAAAACCGTCTGACGCTCGAAAAATTGTAGGAATAACTCCGTTTTTGCAAAGAATACACGCCAAAGCATATCCATCGCCTGCGTTGTTGCCTTTGCCGCAAACTATGGCAACATTTCCGACAAACTGCACAGCGTCATATATCCCCTGTGCCGCTCTGTACATAAGCTCCGCCGAGCTTGTGTGATGTTCAATTGTATGCGCATCGCTTTTGCGCATATTTTCAACAGATACTACCTGTAATAAATCCATTGTTATTACTTCCTTTACGAATGTGGCAATATTTTTTTTGAGGCACTGTATGCAACCTGAGCCGCCTCAATATCCGTATTGCAGGTAAGGAGAAAAAGTGAAACTGAGCTGAAAAATTCGTCAAAGAGCTTTAACAGCTTCTCCATATTTTTTCTGTCAGCAGGGACAACGGTGGCTTCAAGAAGATTTTTAAAAACCTCGCCGGGTTTCACCCTTACAGCGCTGTTTTTTTCTCCTCTTTGTAAAATGTAAACTGCCTTAACGGGAGCCTTTATATTATTTCCAATGTTGCTTTTGCCCATCCACGGCATACCGTAAACATAGAAAACACCGTCTTTTTTTCGGATAATCGGCTTATCGTCGTTAACCATCACAACTCTGTCTTTAAAAAGCTTTCTCCACAATGCCGCATGAGTTGACTTGCCAGTACCGCTTGCAGCGGTAAACACATACCCTTCGCCGTCAAGCATAAGACTGGAAGAATGAAAGAAAAAGCCGTCGTACTTTTGAAGAATAGTATTGCAAATTTGCGTGAGAATCAAAGTACCTTCAACCGAAAAATTACTGCAACTCTCTTTTGATGCAGAAATATATTCTTCAATCTCGCTTTGTGATACCTTCACCTCAAAATCAAATAAATCGCAATCGGCAATATACGGCAAAAGCCGCTTTTTTACTTCATCGCTTCGAGGATTTATTAAAATATTAAGGTCTGCAATATTATAAATTGGCATAATTGCTCCTCGTTTGTAAACAGCAATATTTTAAAAATCACTGTGCAGTATTTTATAATAGAAAATTATACCACAAAAATATGATTTTGGCTATAGTATTTATAAAATAATCCGATTATCTCTTAACATACCTATAATTTTAGTTTATCAACTACAATAGTCCGATTTATAAATTAATTTAATTATAAAAGTTCGAGCGTAGAGTTACAAAAAGAGACAGTAAAAAGAATGAAGTTTTCGGACTTCATTCTTCGCAGTTTCTTAGCTTTTTAAGTAAACACATAATATCAGAAATAAACTTCAATATTTTTTGGCAATAAGTGGAAAATATATTATATGTCAAATATTTTATAATAAATTTTATTGTATTTGCACAAAAAGTGTGGTAAAATGTATAAAACCGAATAAAGAAAGGAGGCTTAGAATGAGAGATATATCAGAATTAAAACCATATGAAGTTTTCAAAAATTTCAAAATTCTTTCTTCAATCCCTCACGGTTCGGGAAACACAAAGAAAATCAGCGACTACTGTGTTGAACAGGCAAAAAAGCTCAATTACAAATACGTTCAGGACCGTGCTGACAACGTAATTATTTATGTTGACGGAACTCAGGGATATGAAAACGCTGCGCCTGTAGCCTTGCAGGGACATCTTGATATGGTTTGTGACAAAACAGATGGCTGTATTTTAGATATGCAGAATGATTCGCTTCAACTGCTTTGTGATGAGGAATATATTTTTGCAAACAATACAACCTTAGGCGGTGACGATGGTGTAGCCATAGCATATATGCTTACGCTAATGGAAGACAAAACAAATCCCCACCCTCCCCTTGAGCTGATTTTTACTGCTGATGAGGAAATAGGTATGATTGGAGCAAGAGCCATTGATGTTAAAAATTTGCACACAAACAGGCTTATCAATATTGATTCTGAAGTAGAAGGCATCCTTACGGTAAGCTGTGCAGGTGGTGTAAGAGCTGTTTGCAGCGTTCCTTTTACCACGGAAAAGGCAACAGGCACAGCCTTTGCTTTTACAATTGCAGGACTTAAAGGCGGTCACTCCGGCACGGAAATCAACAAAGGCAGAGTAAACGCTAACAAGCTTACAGGCAGAATGCTTAATTATATATATCAGGAAACAGAGTTTAAAATTTGCAGTATCAGCGGCGGTAAAAAATACAACGCTATTCCTAAAGAGGCTGTTGCAACAGTATGTGTTGAAAGCAGCAATCAAGATAAATTTATTGCTGCTGCAAAAAAATTTATCACAATGATAAAAAACGAAAAAATCGTTAATGAGCCTGATTTACACATTACTGTAGCGCCTTGCAAGCTTTCTGAAAAATGTATGGATCATCACTCTACACAGACGGTACTTTTTACATTACTGCAAATTCCTGACGGCGTACAAACAATGAGTCCTGATATTACTAATATGGTACAGACTTCCCTTAATATGGGTATTATTGAAACAAAAGCTGACCATATTGCAATGTCTTTTCTTCTCAGAAGCAATGCCGCTGCCGGCAAGCAGGCTATTATTCAGAAGCTTAAATCATTTATCGAATATCTTAACGGTAATATTGAGTTTATGTCCGACTACCCTGCTTGGGAATATCGTGCAGACTCAAAGCTTAGAGATATTATGGTTAAGGTTTATTCTGAATTATATGGTGAAAAACCTGTTGTTACTGCAATCCATGCGGGACTTGAGTGTGGAATTTTAGCCGGTAAGATTACTAATATGGACGCCGTTTCCTTTGGTCCGAATATTTACCACGCACACACACCTGAGGAGAAAATGGAAATAGCATCTGTTGAAAGATGCTGGGAATATCTTAAGGCTGTTCTTAAAAAACTTAAGGAATAATAAATAAACATAATACAAAAGAGGAGTTTATATGATTACTAATGGATTTTTATACTTAGCAACTATCATTTTTATTGCTGCCCTCTTAATCTGTCTGCCTAAAATATTCAAAGGCAAGGCAGCACAAAAGATTTTTCAGTTTGCACCGCCTATTGTACTAATCTACTTAGGACTTATGGTTCTTTGCACAGTAAAATTATGGGACCTTGAAGCTACAGCAGAAACATATTCTGCTATGAAAAACCCAATACTATATGCTATGCTCTTTTTGATGCTTCTAAGATGTGACCTTAGAAAAATCATAAAGCTTGGTCCCAAAATGTTAATCGGATTTTTCTCTGCAACCATTTCAATAGGCTTAGGCTTTGTAGTGGCTTTCGTTATTATGAAAGGTGCTATCGGTGCTGACGCATGGCAGTCGCTGGGTGCTTTATGCGGAAGCTGGATGGGAGGCGGCGGAAATATGCTTGCTATCCAAAGTGCACTTAACGTAAGTGAAAACGCAATGGGCTATGCTCTTGTTATGGACTCAATCTGTGCTACACTTTATGTAATGTTCTTATTGTGGGCAATCGGCTTTTCAAAGAAGTTTAACAAATGGACAAAAGCTAATACAAAAAATATTGACAGCGTTGGCGAATCTCTTGCAGCAGAGGCAGCCAAAAACAACAAGCCTATTACATTCCAGAATATTTCTATCCTTATAGGCTCTGCGTTAATGGTTTCTGCCTGCTCTTCATTACTTGGAGATTTGCTGGCAAGCATACCTCAATTAGCTATTTTTGATAAAGCAACCTGGACAGTTTTGATAGTTACCTTTGCAGGCATTCTTCTTGCTCTTACACCCTTCGGAAACATTTCCGGCACAGAAGAACTTTCAAATACAATGCTTTACATTGTAATTGCTCTTATTGCTTCTCGTGCAGACTTAAGCGCAATGGGCAACGCTCCGATGTGGCTGTTGACAGGTCTTATCATTCTTGTTATTCACATTGTTATTATGCTTATTCTTGCTAAGCTTCTTCATTTAGATATATTCACTTGTGCAGTTGCATCCTTAGCAAACATCGGCGGCACGGCTACAGCCCCTGTTCTTGCAGGTACATACAGCAGTGCATTAGTGCCAGTTGGTATTATTATGGCACTTCTCGGTTATGTAGTCGGCACAGGCGGCGGTCTTTTAGTTGCACAACTGATGAGTATGTTTGCTTAGTGTAAGCAATCAAATCAATGGTAATTGAATTTTATAACAATTAAGGGACTGCATTGCAGTCCCTTAATTCTATAGTAACTCCTTAATACAAATTGGAATTTAGAGTCAATAAATAGCTGTAATGATTTATACATTTCCATTATACTGTTCTTTAATATTTTTCATATTGCACTTTTAAGTGCTTTACTATGTTGCATATGTATTCCTATATGTCCAATGCCTAAAATTATTGTAGCACCTAAAAGCCATACGTTTTTCCCGTATATACCAAGCAATAAAAAGGAAATTACAGGCAATGTTGCACCTGGAAGCGGAACACCACAAAAACTGCCATAAAAGTCTGATAGTTTTCGTTCACTGCGGAAATAACGTATCCACCATATTTCATACATTATCATTAATATAAATGCAGCAATAATCCACCAAGTCCAATTTGACCAACCGTGCAAATTGAAATCATCAAAAATTAAAACACATATCGTCGTCAAAAATTCTCCTGTCCTTTCAAAAATCAGCAGTATTTTGTTTTCATTTTCGGAAACATATCCTTGTGGTTTTTTTCGTGTCCAAATAATATTAGGAACAAATAACAACAGTAAAAATATCAATCCTATATATGAAAACCCAAAGTGTCCTGTCATTTATTGATTCTCCGTTTCTATCAAAATTTTTTTGGCTTCTTCACACCACTCTAAATAGGCACTATAGGTTTTTATACCAAACTGCACCGTAAGCAAATAGTATTTGTGGGTACTATCATCATTCAGACAGCTTTTTAAAACTTGTTCTGCGCCTAAAAGACTTGGCAATTCTTTTTTTATTTTTTCTTCGAATGCTTTTATATGTAACAATGCTTGCTCTGCACCTTGCTCGTTTCCAAAAAACAATTTAAGCAGGGTTTCATAACGAAGCTCATCTTTTTCAACCGGCAATTTCAGCCATTTTTTAAGGTAACTGCGCCCTTCATCTGTTATAGTATAAATTAACTTATTTCTTTTATTCTCTGTATCTTCTCTTTTAGTAGCCAACCCTCTATTAACCAGGTCACTCAATGCAGGGTATATGCTGCCGTAACTTGCACTCCAAAAATATTTTAAAGTTGTATCCATTCTTTTTTTTATTTCATATCCCGTCAGTTCTTCGTGACTTAATAAACCCAAAATTACACAATCAATCTTTTTCTCATTTGCCATTGTTGTTATCCTTTCTTTCAATCAATCCATAAGACAGGAGGTTTTTAGAACAATTATCAACGCAAGCCCGAATTGGATACATTCCGAATTGTTAATAACATTGTTCTTTATTTTATTCATAACATCAATTCCCATAGGACAGGTTTTGTTGCATCTTCCAAATGGAATAGACATAATAAACATCAGTGCAAACACTATAAAACTCCCTTTAATTATTCCACTTAGACCGGCATTTATTATCAAAGCAGGGCTAAAATAGTATAGTGTAACGAGAAAGAATCTATTAGCAGCAGCTTTCTTATTCTCTGCCTCTTCATATAATTTCTCCAATATATCAGTCTGATATATTTATCATACATCAGACTGATATATCTGTCAAGAAGTTTTATTTTAAGTTCAAAAAACCTTTAAAACTGTAAAAATTCTCACATCATTAATTACTTTCCGAAAACGCATAAGGGACACTTCATTATACGAAGTGTCCCTTTCGGTATGTCTTTTGAATTTAATTATTCTTCTGCAAAAGCAGGAGCTTCTTCATCAACAGGAGAATTATCAATTTCCTCTGTCGAAGGTTCATCTTCACTTTCAGTCGGAGCAACAACAGGAGCGTTGCTTTCAAGCTGAACGTTAGCATATCTCCTCATACCTGTACCGGCAGGAATAAGCTTACCGATACATACGTTCTCCTTAAGACCAACAAGCGGGTCAACCTTGCCCTTGATTGCGGCGTCAGTAAGAACTCTTGTAGTTTCCTGGAACGATGCGGCAGAAAGGAAGCTGTCGGTTGCAAGCGCAGCCTTTGTAATACCTAACAGAAGCTGAGTAAAGGTTGCCTCTCTGAGTCCCTCTTCGCCAGCGGCAATGCGCTTTTTGATTTCTTCGTTTTCGGCAAGAACCTCGTTCTTGTCATAGGTCTGACCTGACATAAACTTGGTATCACCTGCATCGTCAACTCTTACTTTACGCATCATCTGACGAACGATAACTTCGATATGTTTATCGTTGATTTCAACACCCTGTAAGCGGTATGTGCTCTGCACTTCGCTGATAAGGTAGTTCATTACTGACTCAGGTCCGAGAATGTCGAGTATATCGTGCGGATTAACAGCACCGTCGGTGATTTTGTCACCTTTCTTAATCTGCTGTCCTTCCTGCACTTTTACACGGAAGCCAAACGGAATAAGGTATGCCCTTTCCTCGCTTGTTTCCTTGTTATAAATTACTGCATGGCGTGCGTTCTTGATTTCTTCAAATCGAACCTCACCATCGATCTCACTTATGATTGCAAGGCTCTTAGGCTTACGAGCTTCAAACAGCTCTTCAACTCTCGGAAGACCCTGTGTGATATCTTCGGCAGAAGCTACACCGCCTGTGTGGAACGTTCTCATTGTAAGCTGTGTACCCGGCTCACCGATTGACTGAGCGGCAATAATACCTACAGCTTCGCCGACTGTAACAGGCTGGCGGTTAGCAAGGTTTGAACCATAGCACTTTCTGCAAGCACCGTGCTTTGCACGACAGGAAAGTACGGAACGTATTTTAATGCTTTCAACACCAGAATTTACGATGATGTCGGCTTCCTTGTCACCCATCATAACGTCTTTTGAAACAAGTACGTTTCCGTTTGAGTCGCAGAAGTCATCAAGCAGATAACGTCCGATAAGACGTTCGTGAAGTCCTTCAATTACGTTGGAGTCGCCTACCTTGATGTCAAAGATTTCAAGACCCTCGGTAGTTCCGCAGTCCTCTTCACGGATAATAACCTCCTGCGAAACGTCAACAAGACGACGTGTGAGGTAACCGGAGTCGGCTGTACGCAGAGCTGTATCGGCAAGACCTTTACGAGCACCACGAGATGAAATAAAGTATTCCAAAATGTTAAGACCTTCACGGTAGTTAGCACGAATAGGAATTTCAATTGTCTTACCGGATGTGTTAGCGATAAGACCACGCATACCGGCAAGCTGACGAATCTGGCTCATACTACCACGGGCACCTGAATCAGCCATCATAAAGATTGGGTTGTAACGATCAAGGTTCTTCTGAAGCGCGTCGGTTACATCGTTAGTTGCTTTCTCCCAGATGCGGAGAATTTCATCGTAACGCTCCTCGTTGGAACGAAGACCCATCATATATTCATCACGGATTACGTCTACTTCTTCCTCTGCTTTCGCAATAATTTCTTTCTTCTGCGGAGGAATTACGGCGTCGCAAACTGCAACGGTAATAGCACCCTTTGTTGAATACTTGTAGCCCTGTGCCTTAATATCATCAAGCACCTGACTTGTTTTTGCAGTACCGTGAATTTTAATGCATCTGTCAATAATTTTTTTAAGTCCTGACTTGCCTACAAGGAAGTCAACCTCGAACTTAAATTTGTTTTCCGGAACAGACCTGTCAACAAAACCCAAATCCTGCGGAATCGGATTATTGAAGATAATCTTACCGATTGTGGTATCTACAAGAGCAGACTCCATTTTACCGTCAATTTCCATCTCACGTCTAACCTTGATTTTAGAATGGAGCTGGATTACGCCGGTCTGATAAGCCATCATAACCTCGTCAATGTCACGGAATACTTTGCCTTCTCCTGCTTCTCCGTCCTTGTCAAGTGTAAGATAATAAGAACCGAGAATCATATCCTGTGTAGGAACAGCAACAGGCTGACCGTCAGAGGGTTTGAGCAGGTTGTTAGCGGCAAGCATAAGGAATCTTGCTTCTGCCTGAGCTTCTGCCGAAAGCGGAACGTGAACAGCCATCTGGTCGCCGTCGAAGTCGGCATTGTAAGCTGTACATACAAGCGGATGAAGTTTGAGTGCACGGCCTTCAACCAAAACAGGCTCAAATGCCTGAATACCAAGTCGGTGAAGTGTTGGAGCACGGTTAAGGAGTACGGGATGACCCTTAATTACAACTTCAAGAGCGTCCCATACATTTTCTTTTGCACGTTCAACTGCTTTTCTTGCAGATTTAATATTTTGTTCAGCCTTTGTTTCAACAAGGCGTTTCATAACAAACGGCTTGAACAGTTCAAGAGCCATCTCTTTCGGCAGACCGCACTGATACATTTTGAGTTCCGGTCCTACAACGATAACCGAACGTCCTGAGTAGTCAACACGTTTACCGAGAAGGTTCTGACGGAAACGTCCCTGCTTACCCTTGAGCATATCGGAAAGTGACTTGAGCGCACGGTTGTTAGGTCCTGTTACGGGTCTGCCTCTTCTGCCGTTGTCAATAAGTGCGTCAACAGATTCCTGCAACATTCTCTTTTCGTTGCGGATAATAATTTCAGGAGCATTAAGCTCAAGAAGCTTTTTAAGTCTGTTGTTTCTGTTGATAACACGGCGATATAGGTCGTTTAAGTCAGATGTAGCAAAACGTCCGCCGTCAAGCTGAACCATAGGACGAATATCCGGCGGAATTACCGGAACAACGTCGAGAATCATCCACTCGGGACGGTTACCCGACAGTCTGAAGCTTTCTGCAACATCAAGGCGTTTTAACAGACGAACTCTTTTCTGTCCCGAAGCTGTTTCAAGCTCTTCTTTAAGCTGTGCGCAAAGTGCTTCAAGGTCGATTTCCTCAAGAAGCTTTTTGATGGACTCCGCGCCCATTCCTGCCTCAAAGTCGTCCTCGTACTTTTCGCGCATATCGTTGTATTCATTTTCGGAAAGGCACTGAAGCTTTGCAAGGTCACGGCAGTCACCGGGATCAGTTACAATGTACTGTGAAAAATAAAGTACATTTTCTAGTGCCTTTGGAGAAATATCAAGCATAAGGGCGATTCTTGAGGGAATACCCTTGAAATACCAGATGTGTGAAACGGGAGCTGCAAGCTCAATGTGACCCATACGCTCACGTCTTACCTTTGCACGCGTTACTTCAACACCGCAACGGTCGCAGATTTTACCCTTAAAACGGATTCTCTTGTATTTTCCGCAATGGCACTCCCAGTCCTTTGTAGGTCCGAAAATACGCTCACAGAACAAACCGTCACGCTCAGGCTTGAGTGTACGATAGTTGATGGTTTCGGGCTTTTTAACCTCACCGTAAGACCACGCTCTTATCTGCTCAGGGGAAGCAAGTCCGATTTTTATTGAGTCAAAAACATTATTATCTATCATTGTACTTCCTCCTTACATTTCATCGTTGCCAAAATCGTCAAAATCAAAGAAATCTTCATCGGCTTCTTCATCGGCAATTGATTCATCAAACATATTGCCTTCTTCGCCGCCCTCATCAAGCGTATAGCCGTCCATTGAGGTCATAACGTTTTCTTCTTCAAATTCTGACGGTGCTGTTGCCTCTGCAATATCCTCATCCTCGTCAAACTTCTGCTTGATGTCAATCTCTTCGCCGTCACAGTCAAGCACACGAACGTCAAGAGCAAGCGACTGAAGCTCTTTGATAAGAACTCGGAATGATTCGGGAATACCCGGCGCAGGAATATTCTGACCCTTTACAATAGCCTCGTAAGTCTTTACACGTCCTACAACGTCATCCGACTTAACTGTAAGAATTTCCTGTAGTGTATAAGCTGCACCGTAAGCCTCAAGTGCCCAAACTTCCATTTCACCGAAACGCTGACCGCCGAACTGAGCTTTACCGCCCAGAGGCTGCTGTGTAACGAGAGAGTAAGGACCTGTGCTTCTTGCGTGAATTTTTTCATCAACGAGGTGATGCAGCTTGAGGTAGTACATATAACCTACTGTTACGGGGTTGTCAAAGCGTTCGCCGGTACGTCCGTCAATAAGCCATGTCTTACCGTCTTCGCTGTAGCCTGCGTCCTTAAGAGCAGTAAAGATATCCTGCTCATGCGCTCCGTCAAATACCGGAGTCATAATCTTCCAGCCAAGTGCCTTAGCCGCATAGCCGAGGTGAACCTCAAGCACCTGACCGATATTCATACGTGAAGGTACGCCCAAGGGGTTGAGCACAATGTCAAGCGGAGTACCGTCGGGAAGGAAAGGCATATCCTCAACAGGAAGAATCCTTGAAACGACACCCTTGTTTCCGTGACGTCCTGCCATCTTGTCGCCAACGCTGATTTTACGCTTAAGTGCAAGATAAACTCTTACTACCTTGTTAACGCCGGGCTGAAGCTCGTTTCTGCTGTCTGCACGTGTAAACACCTTAACGTCAACAACTGTACCGCATTCACCGTGAGGTACACGCAGAGAAGTATCTCTGACTTCTCTTGCTTTTTCACCGAAGATTGCACGGAGAAGTCTTTCCTCAGCCGTAAGCTCTGTTTCTCCCTTAGGAGTAACCTTACCTACTAGAATATCTCCTGCCTTAACCTCGGAGCCAATCTGAATAATACCGTCCTCGTCGAGGTATTTTAAAACATCCTCGCCGACATTCGGAATATCCCTTGTAATTTCTTCGGGACCGAGCTTTGTATCTCTTGCCTCTGTATCGTATTCCTCAATGTGAATTGAGGTATAAACATCGTCACGAACGATTTTTTCGTTAATAAGTACGGCGTCCTCGTAGTTGTAACCTTCCCATGTCATAAAGCCGATGAGAGCGTTTTTACCGAGTGCAATTTCGCCGTTATCGGTTGCAGGTCCGTCTGCGAGAACCTCGCCCTTCTTAACACGCTGTCCTCTTGCAACAATCGGACGCTGATTAAAGCATGTTCCCTGGTTTGAACGGAGGAATTTGATAACCTCAAAATCCTGAACTCTGCCGGAATCATACTGAACACGGATATTGCGCGCGTCAACGCTCATTACAATACCGTCTTCCTCAGCAAGAATACAAACGCCCGAGTCGGTACCTGCCTTGTATTCCATACCTGTGCCGACAATGGGAGCCTGTGAACGGAGAAGCGGAACAGCCTGACGCTGCATGTTCGCGCCCATAAGAGCACGGTTGGCGTCATCGTTTTCAAGGAACGGAATCATTGCTGTAGCAACGGATACAACCATCTTAGGCGATACGTCCATATAGTCAAATCTGTCGGGAGGAAGCTCGACAAATTCGTCAAGGTAACGACCGACAACTCTTGAATGAACAAATCTGCCGTTTTCGTCAAGCGGTTCGTTAGCCTGAGCTACAACGTAGTTATCCTCGACGTCTGCCGTCATATATACAACCTCGTCGGTTACAATGCCTGTTTCCTTGTCAATCTTACGGAAAGGAGCCTCAACAAAGCCGTACTTGTTGATTCTTGCAAACGAAGCAAGGTATGAGATAAGACCGATGTTAGGTCCTTCAGGCGTTTCGATAGGACACATACGTCCGTAGTGTGTGTAGTGAACGTCACGAACCTCAAATCCTGCACGGTCACGTGAAAGACCGCCGGGGCCGAGGGCTGAAAGACGACGCTTGTGAGTAAGCTCAGCAAGCGGGTTTGTCTGGTCCATAAACTGTGACAGCGGAGATGAACCGAAAAACTCTTTGATTGCCGCTGTTACGGGACGGATATTTATAAGTGAGTT
The DNA here is from genome assembly GCA_958403905.1 of uncultured Ruminococcus sp. Classification (GTDB taxonomy): domain Bacteria; phylum Bacillota; class Clostridia; order Oscillospirales; family Acutalibacteraceae; genus Ruminococcoides. The sequence goes on along the minus strand of CATXZD010000011.1, from coordinate 16,165 downwards.
AGGAGAAAGCGAGTCCATATCCTGCGACTGGGTTGTCATTCTCTCTCTTACAACTCTTTCAAGTCTTGAAAAACCAATCCTGAACTGATTCTGTAAAAGCTCGCCTACGCTGCGGATACGTCTGTTGCCGAGATGGTCAATATCGTCAGTATTGCCAACGCCGTGTGCAACGCAGTTAAGGTAGTTAATTGTAGCAAAAATATCCTCAACGGTAATGTGATTGGGGACAAGCTCTGCCGCACGCTCACGAAGCATTGACTTAAGCTCGTCTTCGTTTGAAGCGCTGTCAAGAATTTCGCAGAGAACATCAAAACGAACGTGCTCTTTGATTTCGCACTCTTTCTCGGCGTCAAAGTCAACATAGCAGCCTATATCAACCATACCGTTTGAAATAATCTTTACTATAGTTTCATCGGCAGCCTTTACGTAAGCTACGTTTACGCCTGCATTTTCAATTTCAAAAGCCTTTTCCTTTGAAATTTTCTCGTCACGAAGCGCCATAACCTCGCCCGTTCTGGGGTTAGCAATTGGCTCTGCAAGGATCTGTCCCTCAAGACGGTTTGCAATGCCGAGCTTTTTGTTGTATTTATATCTGCCTACCCTTGACATATCATAACGATTGGGGTCAAAGAACAGATTGTTTATGTGAGTTCTTGCACTGTCAACTGTCGGAGGCTCTGACGGACGAAGCTTTTTGTAAACCTCAATAAGACCTTCTTCAATATTTGAAGCCTGATCCTTTTCGATTGTAGCCTTCATTCTCTCGTCGTCGCCGAAAAACTCAAGGATTTCAGCGTCAGAACCCAAGCCGAGTGCTCTGATAAATGAAGTAACAGGCAGCTTTCTGTTCTTGTCAATGCGAACATAGAAAACATCGTTTACATCTGTCTCGTATTCAAGCCACGCACCACGGTTAGGAATTACGGTTGTAGAGTAAAGCTCCTTACCTGTTTTATCGTGATCCATTTTATAATATACACCGGGGCTTCTTACGAGCTGTGATACAATAACACGCTCCGCACCGTTGATTACGAATGTTCCGCTCGGAGTCATAAGCGGAAAATCACCCATAAACACGTTGCTTTCCTTAATTTCACCCGTCGACTTGTTCAAAAGTCTTGCAGTTACACGCAGAGCCGCCGAATATGTTGCGTCACGCACCTTACATTCGATAACGCTGTAGTTAGGATGATCCACGTCAAGGGTGTAATCAATAAAGTCAAGAACGAGGTTGTCCTGGTAGTCTGTGATGCCGGATACATCCTTAAATACATCCTTAAGTCCTTCATCAAGAAACCATTGATAAGACGCTTTCTGAATTTCAATAAGGTTGGGCATATCGATTACTTCATCGATTTTACCAAAACTCATTCTCTCGGTGTTGCCAAGCTTTACGGGTTTGACATTTACCATAGGCTTATCACTCCTTAAATATTTTTAAACGGCAATGTTCCGACCAAAAGTAAAAGTAAAAAAAGTGTAATAAAAAACATCTTGACACAAAGAATTATTTGTGATAATATCCCATTGTCAAGTTATGATTTTTAAAAAATTTTCCACCTCGTCGGTACATATCCCCATTATGGTACATTTTACTATTTTATAGCTTACTTATCAAGTTGTCAAGAGGATATTTAAATAATTTGAGCCGATTTTTATGATTTTTAAAATTTTTTGTGTTTTAATTCTCCAAAGGAATATAATTTTCTTTGGGATTTATTTTTGCATCAAAAGAAACACCCGACTGAGTTTATTGTTTTAGGATATATAGTTCTGAGCATAAAAAGCAGAGAATTTTAATAAAACAAGCCGCCGTTCATTTTTAAACGGCGGCTTTTGCTGACTTTACATATAATATATTTTAAATAATTGAGCAAATCAAGTCGGTATATTCCGACGGATTTTCAAGCGGAAGTCCTGCAATAAGAAGCGCCTGACAATAAAGCACCTCTGCATATTTTTTCGCTTTTTCAATGTCCGTCTGAATAAGCTCTTCCATTGTCTTTACGGCGTGATGCGAAAGGTTAAGTTCAAGCACCCTCTGAGCCTTCATACCCGAATCAGGCTGAACAGAGTTGAAGTACTTTTCCATTTCAAATGAAATTCCGCCCTTTGCTGTAAGACAAACGGGGTGAGATACAAGCTTCTTGGACGCCGTAACCTCGCTCACCTTGTCACCAAGGGTTTCTTTTACAAAAGTAAGCAATGCACTACTGTCCTTTTCATCTTCTGATTTTTCATCATTCTCAATTCCGAGGTCATCATTTGTTGCCGAACAGAACTTATTTTCCTTGTACTGCATAAGCGACTGAAGCGTGAACTCGTCAACATCATCTGTGCAGTAAAGAATTTCAAAACCCTTTGAGCGCAAAAGCTCAGTCTGAGGAAGCGTGTCGATTGCGGCAGCATTCTCACCTGTTGCAAAGTAAATAAACTTCTGATCCTCTTTCATTCTGTCCACATACTCTGAAAGTGTTACAAGCTTCTTTTCTGTTGAAGAATAGAACATAAGCAAATCCTGAAGCTCGTCCTTGTGCATACCATAGTCGGAAACAACTCCGTATTTAAGCTGTCTGCCGAATGCTGCAAAGAACTTTTCATAATTTTCACGGTCATTAGCAAGCATTGAATTAAGCTCGTTTTTAATTTTCTTTTCAATATTCTGTGCAATTGTAAGCAAGTGACGGTCGTGCTGGAGCATTTCTCTTGAAATGTTCAGCGAAAGATCTGCTGTGTCAACAACACCTCTTACAAAGCGGAAGTGTTCGGGCAAAAGCTCCTCACAACAGTCCATAATAAGAACACCGCTTGAATATAACTGGAGTCCTTTTTTGTACTCCTTTGTGTAATAGTCATACGGGGCAGCAGACGGAATGAAGAGTAAAGCCTTGTATGTAACAACGCCCTCAACAGAGGTTACAATTGTTTTTATCGGCTTGTCCATTGACATAAACTTTTCCTGATAGAACTTATCGTACTCCTCCTGCTCAACGTCCTTTTTGGGGCGCTGCCATATAGGAACCATACTGTTGAGTGTCTCGGTTTCCGTGTAATCCTCGTATTCGGGCTTTTCGCTGTCTTTTGTTTCTTCCTTTACCCTGCTGCGTTTCATATCCATCATAATCGGATAGCGAATATAGTCTGAATACTTCTTGACAAGTCCCTGAATTCTGTACTGCTCAAGAAATTCGTCATAATTTTCTTCCTCTGTGTTATCCTTTAGCTCAAGGATAATCTCGGTACCGGGAGCGTCCTTTTCGATTTCCTTTATTGTGTAGCCGTCAGCACCGCTTGACTGCCAGCAATATCCTGTTTCACAGCCGTATTTCTTTGTGTTTACGGTGATTTTTTTTGCAACCATAAACGCAGAGTAAAATCCTACGCCGAACTGACCGATAATGTCGATATCGTCCTGCTTTTCTTCCATATCCTGTTTGAATTTATAAGAACCGGAAGACGCAATTGTACCAAGATTATTTTCAAGGTCGTCCTTGTCCATACCGATTCCGTTATCGGTAATTGTAAGGATACGGTTGTCTTTGTCGGTTTTGATTGTAATTTTAAAGTCGCTTCTGTCCATTCCGACCTTATCGTCTGTGAGCGAAATAAAGCAAAGCTTGTCGATAGCATCGCTTGCGTTTGAGATAATCTCACGAAGGAAAATTTCCTTATGAGTATAAATTGAGTTAATCATCAAATCAAGAAGTCTTTTTGACTCTGATTTAAACTGTTTCTTAGCCATAAATTTACTTCCTTTTTAATCAAATTTCAGGTTATATACTAATCCTTAAATAATAAGTATATCCTAATTTTTAACATATTTCAATAGATAATTTTCTGAATTTGTGCAAAAAGTGAAGTCTATTCTCTTAAACAGCAATAAGCCTCGGTTTACCACAACAAGATATTGCACGAATTTGCACTTGACTTTTACACATAATATAGTTATACTGTAGAAGAAGTTAACAGAAAGCGGGGACATAATATGGCTGACAACGAAAATATCCTTGAAGAAATGGAAAACGAAGGTGCGCTCATCACCCTTACCGATGACGAGGGCAACGAGGTTGAATTTGAATTTCTTGACGTTATTGAATATGACGGTGATGAATATATAGTTCTCATTGAAAATGACGAGGACGCAGATGAGGTTGTAATTCTTAAAATCAATGCTCTTGATGAAGAAACGGAAGAATATGTTAGCATTGACGATGAGGAAATTCTACAGACTGTTTTCGATATGTTCAAAAAGAAATACGAAGGCGACATTAACTTTGAATAAAATTTTCGAAAGAATAAAATTTTCGGAGGTATCATCACTGATACCTCCGATTTTTTGTTTTAAAACATCATTACGACTACAATTCAAAACTAAGTACCTATTAAGAATTTGAAAGTGATGATATTAACCCTGCAATGTACTTTTGAATTTTAGTTACATCATAAATGTTAACATATCCGTCGCCTGTAACATCTGCGGCTTTAAGCTGTCTGCTGTCAAGATCTGTAATATTAGCAATGTACTTTTGAGTCAGCGTTACATCGTATATATTTACAATTCCGTCAAGGTTTACATCACCGAGTTTCAACACAAACAGATTAGCAATCTTTGTTGGGTTGTACCTGTCGGTTGTCGTTCCGTCACCAAGCTCTCCGAAGTAATTATATCCCCACATATACAAATCATCATTTTGTGTTATTGTCCCGCTGTGAAAACTTCCAAGGCATACTGCTTTTACTTTACTCATTATCTTTGTAGGGATAAGCCTGTCAGTTGTTGTTCCGTCACCAAGCTGTCCATCGTGATTATCTCCCCACATATATAAATCGTCGTTTTCGGCTATTGCTCCGCTGTGATTGTATCCAAGGCTCACGGCTTTTACATTGCTCATTATCTTTTTTGGGGTTATGTTATTGTCGGTTGTTCCATCACCAAGCTCTCCGTTATGATTATATCCCCATGTATATAAATCACCGTTTTTGGTTATTGCTCCGCTGTGCCTATCACCAAGACTTACGGCTTTTACATTGCTCATTATCTTTTTAGGAGTAAGACTGTCAGTTGTTGTTCCGTCGCCAAGCTCTCCGTAATGATTATATCCCCACATATATAAGTCGCCGTTTTCGGTTATTGCTCCGCTGTGATAAATTCCAAGGCTCACGGCTTTTACATTGCTCATTATTTTTGTAGGGGTATATCTGCATTCTGTTGTTCCGTTGCCAAGCTGTCCGAAATGGTTATATCCCCACATATACAGATCACCGTTTTCGGTTATTGCTCCGGTGTGGTAACCTCCAAGACTCACAGCTTTTACATTACTCATTATCTTTTTGGGGGTTATACTATTATCTGTTGTTCCATCGCCAAGCTGTCCATATTTATTATACGCCCACATATACAGGTCACCGTTTTCGGTTATAGCCCCGCTGTGCCCGTTTCCAAGGCTTACAGTTTTTACATTACTCATTATCTTTGTAGGAGTATATTTACTTTCTGTTGTTCCGTCGCCAATCCGTCCGACATCATTTTCTCCCCATGTATACAAATCGCCGTTTCCGGTTATATATGCGCTGTGTGCATATCCAAAGCTTAAATTCGCTGCATCTGCATAATAGTCGCCGCTGCCGACTGCTTTACCACTTGCCGCAAAAGTACTCACGGAAAATACCGCGCACAGAATACACAGTGTAAGAAATGCCGAAATAATTTTCTTACTTATTTTAATCATCTTTCTTTTCCTCAAATATTATAAATTAATTTAGTTACTATATTTTAACACATCACAAATTTGTATGCAAATAAAAATCAGATGTGTCATATGCACATAATACACATTTGCCGTTACCAAGTTTTTTAAGAAGATCTTTCACAAATTACGTAATATCTGTCAAATCCGCCGTTATTGTCAGAAATACAGGTAATCATCGTCAGCAAATCCTTGTCTTCTTTGATAAAAATATCCTGCGACCGGTTAGGCTTGCAAATTTTTGTTTCAATCACCTTATACGTCAGGTTGTTCCAGTAATTTCTCAGCTTTACCTCATCGCCTATCTTCAGATTGCGTATATTATCAAAGAAAATTCTGCCGATATATCCTGTATGTCCTGCCAGGACGGTGTTTGTGTTTTTGCCGCCGAGCGGCAGAGAGGTATATGTAAGGTGAGCCGCACCGTAACTCATAGTCGCGTCATTTGCGCCGAGATAAATCGGCAGTTTCATATTTATAGACTCGGCAAAAACATAGCCGTAAATTCCGTCGGTTATTCCGTAACTGCTCAAATCGAGTGATGACTGAGCATAAGCATAATTGTCGACGAGAAGTGAGCGCTGATTCGTTTTTAAGTTTTCGTTATACTTTACGCTGTCCTTATACAGTTTGTCAAGGTCAAGCTTAAACACAACGGGAGCTTCTGATTTTCTATCGCCGTTTTCATCAACCAAATAGCCCTCATCGTCCACTTTTCCCTGTTCGTGCGCATCCTCAAATGTTATGTCTTCGTCAACAACGTTTTCAATCCTATCTTCAAATTTTTCCGTTTCCGAATTTGCAATCTGTGTTCCGACAAAATTGGAAACAATCGGAAACATAAACAGACCTATGCCTGCAATAAGCATAACAATTGCAACGCCTAAAACTATTTTTCTCCACAAAATCAATCACCGTCCTGCATTTCGATAATGCCTTCGTCCTTGTTATTATCCGAACAACACTTTTTTTTCTTTGAACGCTTTAAGTGTAGTATTACTATCAGCACCACAAGCGCAACAAAACCGACAATAATCAGTGCCGCCGCCCAGTAAGGAATTTTGAATCCGAGCAAGAATATTCCGTTGTCACCAAAGCTTGCCGCACTTGCACCGGTTGTTATGTACTTTGAGTCATCATACTCAACTCTCCTGCCTCTTACAAGCAGTCGATGGGTATTGATACTGTATGGCGTACATGTTAGAAGCGTTACGTAATCCTCTCCCTTGACTACCCTCAAATCATTGGTATTTTCGGGCAGAACTACCTTAATGCTGTCCACTTCATACTTTAATACTCTGTCAAGAACGTGAATATAAAATTCATCGCCATCCTCCATATCAGTAAGATAGTCAAAGAACGTTTCGCCGGGATACGCCGTGTGTGCAGAAATTACGCTGTGTGTGCTTTCTCCGCCGATTGGCAGTGAAGTATTCTGAAGATGGCCTGCGCCCTTGGCAAGAATCATATCCGTTGTTCCGTGATAAATCGGAAGATAAACATTAATTTTAGGAATATCAATATATCCTATCAGTCCGTTGCCGTCAACATTAAGTGCTTCTTCATAATTTGCACCGATTTTCTGATAAGCTTCTTCGTCAAACGGGTCGGTAATGATTACGTTGTTTGTCAGGCTGTTGTTATACTCCTGTGCTTGTTTAAAACTTTCAAGCGTTTCCTTAGATGACATCTGTTTTGTTGTTTTAGTGTACTCCTCAACGTGGTTACGGCTGTCAATATTATTGATAACCGAGCTTACCAAAGGATAACTCATAACACCTAGTCCTGCTATAAAAATAATAATTATGCCAAAAATTGCAAGCTTTCTTTTCATTAATAACTTCCTTTATTTTCCGATAATATGCGTATCGCCGTACATTTCGGCGTAGACATTTGTATCAAGTATCATTCTTGAAACGGTGAACATATTTGTGCACTTGTTATTAAGCAAATCAATATCGTCTTTTTTTTCAGCATTTTCAAAGGCGGTATATTCTGAACTGTTTGAGTTATACATACCGTTCTGCGAAATCCAGCTTCTGTCTGCAAATACAACAAACGGTTCTTTTCCTCCGAAAACATCCGTGCCGATAATCGTTCTGCTGTCATACTCAAATCCGAGCATATTAAGCATTGTCGGCAAAATATCCGGACTAGAACAGTACGTTTTTACACTGACCGGCTCCTTCATTGAACCGCTCCACAAAAGCCACGAATTTTTGTACCTTTCAAAAACCGTATCAACCTTGTGTCCTGCAAGCTCGTCCAGTCCGTTGAATTCATCAAGCGAGTAGGGGTAGTGGTCGCTTGTCAGACAAATGACAGTATTGTCAAGCTTTCCTGCCTTTTCAAGCCTGTCAAAAAGATATTCAAGCGCCTTGTCAAGCTCAATATTTGCCGCAATATATCCCTTTACCTCATCGCTGTATTTCAGGTTCTTCACCAAGTCAGCGTTGCGCTCGCTGATTGTGTTGTACGAATATCCGCCGTGACCGCTTACAGTCATATAGTAAACGCTGAATTTTTCTGCATTTATGTAATCGTCAACAGTATTCTGCATCATTTTAAGGTCGGAATTCGGCCATACATCTTCGCCAAGGTCAAGGTCCTTGCCGATTGCAGAATAATCATAGCCAATATTTGTGAGATACTTGTCACGATCATAGTAATCATAGGTATGATTATGATATGCTCTCACCTCTTCGTATCCGTTTGTCCGGCTCTCCTCTCCAAGCGTGAACGGGAAACTTATGTTGTTTTCAGCAGACTGTGAAAAACTCCAAACACCCGACTTAGGTACAAGTCCAGTAAGATTTGCGTACTCGCCGTCAGTTGTGCTTACTCCCCATGCAGGCGTGTAATAGTTATCAAACTGAAAGCCTCCGTTATACATTTTGTAGAGCGTAGGTGTTAAATCCTTGTCAATTACATAATGTGAAAAACTTTCAGCCGTTATAAATATTATGTTGTAATCCTTAAAAATGCCTGTATATTCATTTTTATAACTCGGCTTTTCGTCCGAAAAATAGTTATAAAGCAATTTTAAATCGTCATTATCTGTTTTTGATGAAAGCTTATCAAAATCAGTGTCTAAAACCTGCGGTCTTATCTTGTTATCGGGCATATCTGCCGTTGCAGGCAACGTATTGATTGTCGGCTCTGTGCTGTTGGTCTTAATGATATTCGACTTGTAGCCAAATATCATACGGCTGATATCAAGCCGTTGCATTGTAAAAAGTCCAAATTTTTCGCAGGCGGCATTTTGCTGAAGCTCGCCGTGATAAAGATTATACGCACTTTTTGTATCTGATGAGGACTTATCAATATTCACGGCAAGCAAGCCGATTATCTGAAAAGTGACCGCAAGGCAAAGAAGAACAATCTTAGTCGAAATTTTCGTTTTATTAAACATCGCCAGCCTTTTTCCAAAAATAATGCAAAACGCAAGCGGCAAAAACATAAGAAGAATAAACAGAATTCTGCTTCTTATCGCCGTAAAAATCATATCAGCAGAATTTAGAGCCTGACCTGCACCGCCCTTTGAAATACTGTTAATTACAAAGAACGTACCAAAAACATTGTTATATACAATTTGCGCACTGTACCAGATTGCAAGGCAAGCCGTAAGAATACAAGAAATCAGTCTGTTAATCCTGCCGTTTTGAAAAATTGACGAAACAAAAGTCAGCACACAAGCGGGAACAAGCGAAAAGAGAGCAGTAAAAATGGCTCCGTCAGTAAGCGAAAATCCTGCTGACAGCTTAACCATAAATTCCATAAAAAGTATAGATATAGGAAAATATAGCAAAGTTAAAACAATCTCTCTTTTCTTGTGCAAAAGAGTGTTATTTTCATAATATGTAAAATTATTATCATCAGAATTGATATAATGACTTCGCCTTTCAAAGGCCGTATATAACTCACCATTACGCTTCATATTTATACCCTGTTTTTTTAATATTGAATTTATTATAAAACTATTGCGCAAATATTGCAACAATTTGTTGTCGACACAGCTATCAACACAGAATTATTGAAGCAATGACGGGTTGCCTGAACAATTAACAATTGACAATTAATGGTTGGTCGAGTGCCTCGACCGGCAAATTTCCGGATTTATAATAGTGCGTGTTGTGTGGAAAGGTCTGCTGAAAAAATTTATTTTGATATAAAGGTAATGTATTTAGTGTAGCGGCGAACTGCGTTCGCCAAAATGAATAAATTGTGAAACAATTTATTCATAGGAACGTGTAGGAACCCGTCCCCTTCTACAGTGTTTATGCTAAAAGTTGTCAAATCAGGAATGATAATTAAATCAATTTTAATGTAGGGAACGGTCTTGACCGTTCCGATTCCGCAAGAGTTCTCTGTAGTCCTACGGAACAGTCAAGACTGTTCCCTACAATATATAATTCAGCATTATCGTTTTCAAGTGCAAATTTTTAGATTTTACAAGGTACTACGAAAAATTTGTTTTTTAATTGTTATTTGTTAATTGATAATTATAAATTGTCCGACCCATAGGACGTTTAATAAGACGTTTAAAAAATAAAAAGGCTGCTTTGCAAAGGCAAAGCAGCCAAATTGTTAAATTAACAGTGTGTTATACAATTAACAAATTATTCGTTAATAGCGATAACTGCGCCTGAACCTACTGTTCTACCGCCTTCACGGATAGCGAAACGAAGACCAACTTCGATAGCGATAGGAGTAATAAGCTCAACGTCCATTTCAACGTTATCACCAGGCATGCACATCTCTACGCCTTCGGGAAGAGAGATTGTACCTGTAACGTCAGTTGTTCTGAAATAGAACTGGGGACGATAGTTGTTAAAGAAAGGTGTATGACGACCGCCCTCGTCCTTAGTAAGAACGTAAACCTGACCACGGAACTTTGTGTGGGGGTGAATTGTACCGGGCTTTGCAAGTACCTGACCTCTCTGGATTTCAGTTCTCTGAACACCACGAAGAAGTACACCTACGTTGTCGCCTGCCTCTGCATAGTCAAGAGTCTTTCTGAACATTTCAAGACCTGTAACAACAACTTTTCTCTTTTCATCTGTAAGACCAACGATTTCAACTTCTTCAGAAGTCTTAATCTGACCTCTTTCAACTCTACCTGTAGCAACTGTACCACGACCTGTGATTGTGAATACGTCCTCAACAGGCATAAGGAAGGGCTGGTCAGCCTTACGGTCAGGAGTAGGAATAAACTCGTCAACAGCATCCATAAGCTCGTGAATGCAAGCGTACTCGGGAGCTGAAGGATCCTTAGAATCACTTGTAAGAGCAACATAAGCTGAACCCTTGATGATAGGTGTATCATCGCCGGGGAATTCGTACTCGTTAAGAAGATCACGAATTTCCATTTCAACGAGCTCAAGAAGCTCAGGATCGTCAACCTGGTCAGTCTTATTCATAAATACTACGATGTAGGGTACGCCTACCTGACGAGAAAGAAGGATGTGCTCTCTTGTCTGGGGCATAGGACCATCAGCAGCAGATACAACGAGGATAGCGCCGTCCATCTGAGCAGCACCTGTAATCATGTTCTTTACATAGTCAGCATGGCCGGGGCAGTCAACGTGTGCATAGTGACGGTTAGCTGTTTCATACTCAACGTGAGCTGTGTTGATTGTGATACCACGCTCTCTCTCTTCAGGAGCCTTATCGATGTTAGCGTAATCAACGAAATCAGCGTCGCCTGCGAGGTTGAGAACCTTTGTGATAGCAGCAGTAAGTGTTGTTTTACCATGGTCAACGTGGCCGATTGTACCAATGTTAACATGGGGTTTATTTCTTTCAAATTTTTCTCTTGCCATTGGAAATTTCCTCCTTATTGTTGTAAAAAGAATTTACAATAGATTTAATGATATTGTACCAATATTTTTCAAAAAAATCAATACATTTTTTAAAAAATTACGATTAGAAAGCCAAATTAATCCTTCTTAGCTCTCTCGTTCATAATCTTCTCGGCAATATTCTTCGGAACCTCAGCATATGTGTCGGGTTCCATTACATATTGACCGCGTCCCTGAGTCTTAGAACGCATATCGGTTGCATAACCGAACATTTCTGAAAGCGGAACATGAGCGATAACACGCTGAACACCGTTATCAGCCTCCATGCTCTGAATCATACCGCGGCGTGAGTTAAGGTCGCCGATAACATCGCCGAGATACTCTTCGGGAGTGATAACAGTAACTTTCATGATAGGCTCAAGAAGTACAGGATCAGCCTTCTTCATAGCGCTCTTGAATGCCATTGAACCGGCAATCTTAAATGCCATTTCAGAGGAGTCAACCTCGTGATATGAACCATCATAAAGCTCAACCTTAACGTCAACTACATTGTAGCCTGCAACAACACCCGAAAGCATTGCGCCCTGAATACCCTGATCAACAGCAGGAATGTATTCCTTGGGAATTGCACCGCCGACAATATTATTAACGAACTCGTATCCCTTGTCCTTGTTGGGGAATACGTTAATCTTAACGTGACCGTACTGACCCTTACCACCTGACTGACGAGCATATTTCTCATCAACAGAAGCTTCCTTGCGGATTGTTTCCTTATAAGCAACCTGGGGAGCACCGATATTAGCCTCTACCTTAAATTCACGGAGAAGACGGTCAACGATAATCTCAAGGTGAAGCTCACCCATACCTGCGATAATTGTCTGACCTGTTTCCTCGTCGGTGTAAGCCTTGAATGTCGGGTCTTCTTCTGCAAGTTTTGCAAGAGCAATACCCATCTTCTCCTGACCGGCTTTGGTCTTGGGTTCAATAGCAACACGGATAACAGGTTCCGGGAATTCCATTGATTCAAGAATTACGGGGTGTTTCTCATCGCAGAGTGTGTCACCTGTAGTTGTATTCTTAAGACCAACGGCAGCAGCAATATCACCTGCGTAGCAGCAGTCAATATCTTTTCTGTCGTTAGCATGCATCTGAAGAATTCTGCCCATACGCTCGTTGTTGTCCTTAACCGAGTTATAAACAGTAGTACCTGTTGCAACGGTACCTGAATATACACGGAAGAAGCAGAGCTTACCTACGAACGGGTCGGTAGCAATCTTGAATGCAAGAGCTGCAAAAGGCTCTGTATCAGAAGACTTTCTCTCAACCTCGTCGCCCGTGTCAGGGTCAACGCCCTTGATAGCAGGAACGTCTGTAGGAGCAGGCATATAGTCAACAACAGCGTCAAGGAGCATCTGAACGCCCTTGTTACGGTATGAAGAACCGCAGGTTACGGGAACCATTGTGTTGTCAATAGTAGCTTTTCTGATAACTTTCTTAATTTCATCAACTGTGATTTCTTCGCCGCCAAAGTATTTTTCCATAAGCTCCTCGTCGAGTTCTGCAACGGACTCGATAAGCTTCTCACGGTACTCGTCAGCTAAATCTTTCATATCTTCCGGAATTTCTTCCTCGCTGTAATCTGTGCCGTCCTCATTATGATAGATTTCAGCCTTCATTGTTACGAGGTCGATAATGCCGCTGAAATCATTTTCAGCGCCGATAGGAAGCTGAATCGGAACAGCATTACATTTAAGTCTGTCCTTCATCATCTGAACAACATGGTAGAAGTTAGCACCCATGATGTCCATTTTATTAACGTAAACCATTCTCGGTACGCCGTAGTTGTCAGCCTGACGCCAAACGGTTTCTGACTGAGGCTCAACGCCGCCCTTAGCACAAAGTACAGTTACAGAACCGTCGAGTACACGGAGTGAACGCTCAACTTCAACAGTGAAGTCAACGTGTCCGGGGGTATCGATAATGTTGATTCTGTGGGGCTTGTACTGCTGCTTGCTGCCTCTCCAGAAAGCTGTAGTTGCAGCAGAGGTGATTGTGATACCACGTTCCTTCTCCTGAACCATCCAGTCCATTGTAGAAGCACCATCGTGTGTTTCACCAATCTTGTGGTTTACGCCGGTATAATACAGGATACGCTCTGTTGTAGTTGTCTTACCGGCATCGATGTGAGCCATAATACCGATATTTCTTGTCTGTTCAAGTGAAACCTGTCTTGGCATAAAATCCTCCTCTTAAAATTACACGGGTAATCTAAATTACCATCTGTAATGAGCGAAAGCCTTGTTAGCTTCTGCCATTTTATGAGTATCCTCACGCTTTTTAAATGCGCCGCCCATGCTGTTTGTGGCGTCGAGAATTTCTCCTGCAAGTCTTTCCTTCATTGTCTTTTCACTGCGGGCTCTTGAGTAAGTTGAAATCCAACGAAGACCGAGTGTCTGACGTCTTTCGGGACGAACTTCCATAGGAACCTGATATGTGGCACCGCCGACACGGCGAGCCTTTACTTCGAGAACGGGCATTACGTTTTCCATAGCCTGTTCAAAAACCTCAAGCGGGTTATTACCTGTCTTTTCAGCAATAATGTCAAATGCACCGTAAACAATTTTCTGAGCAACGCCCTTTTTACCGTCGTACATAATGTTGTTGATAAGACGTGTTACAAGTTTTGAATTATAAAGCGGATCGGGTAATACGTCACGCTTCGCAATAGAACCTCTTCTTGGCACTTTGCTTCCCTCCTTCACAATAATTGAGATATCATAGGTACTCGAAAGCGACAAACTCCCGTATGCCAACAAGAACTTATACTGCATAATTAATATATAGCAAAATTCCTGCCGCATAGCAGAACTTAATAATTTAAGTCAAGAGAGTTTTGTCAATTCCTAATTATTTACCTTTCTTAGGACGTTTTGCACCGTACTTTGAACGGCTCTGCATACGTCCGGAAACGCCCTGTGCGTCAAGTGTACCACGAACGATGTGATAACGAACACCAGGCAAGTCCTTTACACGGCCACCACGGATAAGAACAACAGAGTGCTCCTGAAGGTTGTGACCTACGCCTGGGATATAGGAACTGACTTCAATACCGTTAGAAAGTCTTACTCTGGCAATTTTTCTGAGCGCTGAGTTAGGCTTTTTAGGTGTAGCGGTCTTTACTGCAGTACAAACACCTCTCTTTTGTGGGGAGTTCTGGTCAATAGCAACACGTTTCTTTGAGTTCCAGCCCTTTAAAAGTGCAGGTGCCTTTGCTTTCTTTTCAGAAACCTCTCTGCCCTTGCGTACCAACTGGTTAAATGTAGGCATATTTGTCCTCCTTTCAAAAATTTTTAAGAATTGAAAAACTGCTTTGCAAAGCAAAGCTTTAGTAAAGCACAAGTAATCTGCCCGAAAATGAGCGCACTTACATAGTGCTCCACGATTTAACATTATAACTCACGCAGTATCAATTTGTCAATACTTTATTTTTGAATTTTACTGTATCAAAGCCTTTTTAACTATATCAAAATTCAAATTCAAGTCATTTTCACCGTTTAGCTCAATCAACTTACACTTAAGTAGTTTTTGCCATTCATTGTGTTTTGCTTTGCTTCTTATATCAAGACCGCCTGTATCGTAAGACATTGCCCATTGAATAAAGTCCCGATGATTTTCATACATATCGCCGCCAAATTCAATTCGTGAACCAAAATTCTTCTTTTCCCTTTCTCTTAAACGTTTTATGCGAATATCAGTTGCCGTTTCTAAACGAACAGCTAATGTAAAATACGGTATAAGTACATCGCCCCAATCAACAAGGGAACCCGATATTACAGCATTTTCAGCACATTCAATATCTTTTATCATCATATCCAATCGTTGTTCAACATCACGTTTAATTGTATACATTGGATTTGTAGGCAACCAAAAATAATCATCCGTATCCATAAATTTATATCCTAATTCAGAACTGATTTTTCTTCCTAATGTAGATGTTCCCGAACCCGAAGCTCCAAAAATATGAATGACATTCTTCATCAATGCTCCTCCTCATTATGAATATAACTATAAGATTAATTTTCTTCTTATCTTCGTATCATAATTCCTTTCATATACTCAGACTCGTTATGTGTTTCGTATATGATTGCTTTTTCTTCCTCTGTACAACCTATCAACAGCTTTATCTCGGAATCCTTTTTAAGCAAATCGGCAGTGCATATAATTGCGTCAAGCGTCCTGTCGCCTTTTGTTCCCAACCAGACATCTATCCCTGCACCGTCCATTGATGAAGTACCTTTCAGATAACCGTAATCAACCCTGTATATGCAATCGGGATATTTCGGATGTGCAGTACCCTTCGGTCTGTCAATGACAATCTCCGAATTTTCAACTAACCTGTCCAATAAATTCCAAAAATCATTATTAGGAACAATATTCATTTTATCACCCCGTTATTTTTATCCTATTATCATTTTAATTCGGTTTTATTTTCTGTCGGGATTAGTGAAGTAAACGATAATTTAGCGTTGTAATTATAGCAACGTTGACGTAGGGACACATCAGCCGTGTCCGCACAAAAAATTGCATTGCAATTTTTTGTGAAAGGGACGTGTAGGA
>CATXZD010000010.1 GCA_958403905.1 uncultured Ruminococcus sp. | reverse complement strand
GCCACCTTGCCAAGGTGGAGGTAGCGGGTTCGAGCCCCGTCATCCGCTCCAAAAAGCACCCGAAAGGGTGCATTTTTTTGGTTTGCGGATAGGGGCTCGAAGCCGAGCGTAAAGAAAATGCTCCGGTGGAGCATTTTTAGCGAGGAGCGCAGAAGAAAGGAAACCCAAAGCAACACACCGCAAAAAACGAGGCAGGAGTTTTCCGTATAAAAAGCATACGTCATCCGCTCCAAAAAGCACCCGAAAGGGTGCATTTTTTTGGTTTGCGGATAGGGGCTCGAAGCCGAGCGTAAAGAAAATGCTCCGGTGGAGCATTTTTAGCGAGGAGCGCAGAAGAAAGGAAACCCAAAGCAAC
Organism: uncultured Ruminococcus sp.; assembly: GCA_958403905.1. GTDB lineage: Bacteria > Bacillota > Clostridia > Oscillospirales > Acutalibacteraceae > Ruminococcoides. The sequence goes on along the minus strand of CATXZD010000010.1, from coordinate 100,181 downwards.
ACACCGCAAAAAACGAGGCAGGAGTTTTCCGTATAAAAAGCATACGTCATCCGCTCCAAAAGCACCCGTAAGGGTGTTTTTATTCATTTAAATAATTGTATATATGACATATTACAATTATATTATATAAAAGTCTACAGAAAAAGTCAATATTAATCCTTTGTCGCACAAAACTGAATTTTCTGATATGCTTGAGTTAATATATGCGATTGAAAGTAATAAAAAACACAAAAACAGGCCGCATTTTTTAAATCTGCGGTCTGTTTTTAAACATGTTTTTATTTTATCCAGACGAGGTCTGTATCAGTTGCGATATTGTCTATACCGTAGAGGAAAACAACCTGCTCGGGTTTTTCCTGCTCAACAATCTGCGAAACACTCATCTTGTAGTAACGCATATCAACAAGTATAATTTTGCTATAATTTTCGGCAAGGAACGGTGCAAGGCTGTGCGAAAAGCTGTCCTTTACAAGCAAAATAGTTCCGCCCTTTGCATTAGAGTTTGTAATTTCGGTCAGGGCGTGATTGCCGTCAATAAATACAGGGTACTTGTCGTCCTCCTCAAGGTGATTGTAAAAATACATTGAGCTGAATTCATCGGTATCTGTGCCCTCAGAAATTGTAACCTTAATATTTTTGTCGGTGTTTTCGGGATTGTTCCAAATCTGAATGCTGTCGGGCGGTGTAAACCAGAAACCGCTTGTCGAATATGTTGTGCCGTAAAATCCGCCGTAGCTCTTTATATCGAACTTTTCTTTCGGAGCAGGAGTAATGCTAAGTTGTTCGCAAAGCTTTTGATAAGCCGTGTATGCGCCGAGAGTAGTCCAGTGGTGGTCGGTTTTGTAATAAAGCTGATTGCCGTCTGCATAAGCTTTCTTAAAGGTTTTGCGCAAATCCGTAAATTCAATTCCGTTTTCGCTAAGTGTTTTTGAAGTCTGTTCAAAGTAATTGTCATCGTTGTACTTGTCGTGAACAGCAGGCAGAACATCGTAGGCAACATAACCCGTTGACGGAGCGAACATAACCGTTACGGGCACATCAATTGAATTTTTGAATTTAACTATTGCGCTCACGTTCTTTTCAAGCTTATTGTCCGTTGAAACAGGCTTGTTGATAAGATAGCCGTTATTGCAGTTATACACGCCGTTTGCGCCGTTGTTACCCGTATCAAGAGTGTAATAGGCATTTAAGCCTACCCAAAAGCTCCTAGCAGGAAACTGATCGGCAAAGTAGCTTTCAAACTCTGTTCCAAATGATCCGTCAAGAACCTTGTCAACCGAAATTTCAGGAAATTGCTGAAGATACCGCTTTTCGGATGAGCTGTATTCTGATTTTGGATTAAGCACAAACCATACAGCTATTCCGAATATGAAAATTAAAAAAACGAATGCAGGAGCATATTTTCCGTATCTGCTTTTGTCATCTTTAAAATGCATATTTTTGCTCCTTTTTAAAATCTGAAATACAAGAACGGATTGTAGCTTTGGTCAACAAGGCTTGCTGTGCTGATAAGCAAAACTACAATGCAGAATAACGTTTCCAAGATCCATATATATCTTGTATCTGAAAAGCGTGAATAAAGCTTTGCACCAATAGGTGTGCTTGCAATTGCCGCAACAATGAGCAACGGCAAATAATTCAAAATCAGCGTGAGAGCCTGCGCTCCGCATAGTCCGTTGCCAAAATTGAATAAATCAACAAAGAAAGAACCAAGCTGTGACATATCGGTAAAATAGAAAAGCCCCCAACCGATAATTACAATGAACATTGTGTATATGTGCTGTAAGACAGCAGGGAGTTTTTCAAGAAAACGCTTGAGAACAAATTTTTCAAGAATCAGCAGTAAGCCGTAGTAAAGTCCCCAAAGCAGAAAGTTGTATGCCGCACCGTGCCAAAGACCTGTAAGTCCCCAGACTATAAGCAGGTTAATTATCTGCCGCTTAATGCCCTTTCGGTTGCCACCCAGCGGAATGTAAACATACTCCTTAAACCACGTTGACAGCGAAATGTGCCACCGTCTCCAAAAATCGGTAATCGACTTTGCAATGTACGGGTAATTAAAGTTTTTAAGAAACTCAAAGCCGAGCATATTTCCCAAACCGCAAGCCATGTCGGAGTAACCCGAAAAGTCAAAGTAAATCTGAAACGTGTATGCAATAATTCCAACCCACGTTCCGATAACGCCGTTCTCTTCTGTAGTGGCAAACATTGCGGTGGTCAGTGTGCCCATCTGATTTGCAATCAGTACCTTTTTGCCGAGCCCCACCATAAACAGCAGTACGCCCTTTGTGAACTGCTCAAGCGTTTCACGGCGGTTAGTAAGCTGATAGGCAATGTCCTTGTAGCGGACGATCGGACCGGCAATAAGCTGTGGAAACAGCGCTACATACGTTCCGAAATTAACAAAGTTTTTTGAAACGGGAGCGTCGTCACGGTAAACGTCGATTACATAGCTCATTGTCTGGAACGTATAGAAGCTTATGCCTATGGGCAGGCTTATTTGCAGTTCGGTAATATTTAAGAACGGAAGCATATTAAGCGTTTCTGTTATCATTCCCGTGTATTTGAATACCGCAAGAATACCTATGTCAAGCACGCAGGTAAGAATTAAAAAAAGCTTTTTCTTCTTTTTATCCTGGCGGTACTTGTCAACCAAAAATCCACCGATGTAGTTGAAGAAGATGTTGAACACCATAAGCAGAACAAGCATAGGCTCGCCCCAGCCGTAGAAAATAAGATTTATTATGAAGAGAAAAATATTTCTGCCCTGCCTTGGCACAAGATAGTATGCCAAAAGCGTTATAGGCAGATACGCAAATAAAAATACAAGGCTTGAAAATACCAAGTGGGTATCCTCCTAAAAATATTCTGATATAAATATACAATTATTATTTTATCCTATACGGCTTGTATAGTCAATGAGTTTACAAGAAAAAACGGCTGCCGATTTTGGCAGCCGTTAAGGTTTGCTTAAATTATTCTGTAGCCTTATAATCAAGATTTATAATATTTTTGCCGTCAGCGTTGTTAATATTTATAACAACTGTTGCGTTTTCAATTCCTACTTCCTTCTTAATCTGATTAGCTAAGCTTTCAAATGTGGAAGATAAGGAATTAAACGAAGTTTCTAACTGTGACTTCATAAGATCAAGAGTGCTGTCATCAAGCTGAGTTTTGTAGGTAAAATCAAATACTAACTTTTCACCTTCAGCTTTAACGTCGATGTCAAGCATTGACTCAAATGAAGATGTCATTGATTCGAGCTGCTTCTGAACAGTGTCAGATTCAATGTAACTCTTAAGTTTTTGTTCGGGTGTCTCTCCGCAAGCGGTAAGACCAAATACTGTGGTGAGTGCTAAAAGGACCGCAACGATGGATAATGCAAGTTTTTTCATTCTTTCTTCTCCTCAATATAAATATAATATTGAAATATTTGCATATTTCTCCATAATTATATTCGATTTTACAAAACTTGTCAATAAGGAGATTGATATTATGATATTTTGCACATTTATTTAATTTATTTTACCTTTCATTGTATTCATATTGACGTGTAAATTCCTTGGTTTCGCTGTTTCGCAGGACTGCACTCTGGTGCTGTTCAAGGATACTTGTTATAGCGCTTACGTCAATCCATATTTCGTTGTCGCTTTCCTTTTGTTTTTCATTAAAAACAAGCTCAAGCCCAATGTGCAGGTGGCTTTCGGTAATGCCGTTGGTGTTCTCGGTGTCGCTGTAACCTGTTCTTCCTACATAGCCGATTACATCTCCGGCTTTTACCGTATCGCCCTCTTTCAAATTTTCTGCGAACGGTCTGTTTTGTCTAAGGTGTGCGTAATACCAGTATCTTTTGCTGTCGTTTGAGCGTATGCCGATTCTCCACCCTCCGTAGCGGTTCCATCCCATACATTCAATCTTGCCCGACTCAACTGCAATTACGGGAGTTCCTACAGCCGCCATCATATCGTGACCAAGATGGGGGCGGGTATAACCGTAGGTTCTCAAAGCTCCGAAGTCATCATAGCAGGAATAGGGGAATGTTTTTGCAATGGGTGAAAACCAGCGGATTCCGTATTTTTGCTCCATAACTTTGTTTCCGCTGTCGTATTCACGTTCCTCTTCATATGCACCGACCATTCCGTTTAACGCCGCCGTATATGCCTCTTTATAATAAGAGTAGTATTTCATATCCTTTGTAAGGCTTTTCTCGTTTTCGCCGTTTGACAGTTTTAGTGCAAAATCAGTCATATCGGAGTATTTGTACTTTGAAAAATCACCGCCGTATTTTGCGCCGAGATAGGCAAGCAAAGTTATAAAGTCAAGTTTGTTTTTTTCGCTTTGTGACGAGATATCAAGGTCAGCAGCGGCTTGCAGAGCTGATTTCGTTACGTTGAATTCAACGTATTTTATGTAGTTGCTGTCGGTTATGTCGCGTCCTCCGAAAAGCGTCATAAGTGAAATTGCAATTGCCAGAACGCCCATAAACACACAAAAAGTTTTTTTCATTTGCACCACCGAAAAACACTGTAATATATCGGAACAGATTATCCGATATAAGCATAATATGATTTTCGGCGGAAATTTAGAAGTTTTGAGAATGCAAAAACGGACGGCGTCACCGTCCGTAATTTATAAAAATCAGTTTAAAAAATTTTGTATGTATTTTCTGCCGTTAAATTTTTTAAGTTCGTAAATATTATCTGTCTGAGCGAAAAAACGAAGATTGTTTTCAATCATCGCCTCGGCAAAGTGGGTGAGCTTGCCGTAATTTTCAAACAGATTCTCAAATTTTTGCTGTTCAAAGTCGCTTAGTTTTTCTTTAAGCTCTGAAAGGTTGCCTTGCTTTATTTTATCATACAGCAAAATTTTGTATGCACCTATAAGGTTCATAACCAAGTTGCTGCATTCATCGTAGCTTTGGTGCTTGAGATAATAATAAACAAGGCATGTTAAATCCATATTAGCAAACTCGCCGTAGGCATTAGAAATCTCCTTATGCTTGCCTGCATATTCAATAAGTAAATTGCAGTTTAAAATCATTCGTTGAGCATAGTCTGTTACTGAATCATAGTAAAACAGTCTGTCATATTCTGATTTCAAAATATCAAAGCATGACTCGAAAAACTTTTCGTGGTCGTATATACCGTAATCAATCGGTTTGTCTACGCTGTTTGCTATCATTTTGAAGGTATACAGACAATTTTTGCTCTTGCTGATTGTTTCTTCGTTTACATAGAAGTCCGGCAGAATACGGTAAATAATATCAATATCTTCACCTTGTTTACGGTGTGTTTCAAATAAATTTACATAAGAAAACAACCCGTTTTTATAACCTGCAAAGCAATCGCCGCACCATTTTATATCCTTTTCTGCTAAAAAATTTTCAAATGTGATTCTGAAAGATTCGGAAACCTGCTTTGTAATCATTGGCATAATCTCCTGTCTGACTAATAATGCTGCTATTATTTTAGAATAAATAGAATATATGTCAATAGAGTTTGCAAAAACGACCCGTTTTTTGACAAAAATGATTATTATTCGAACAAATCATTAGTGTCATGCTTGTCAGAGATTTCGTAGATTTTCAGATTGTTGTCGCCGTCGCACACTGCAAGGAAAATATCCTTTTGCTTTTGCCCCTTAATTTTAAGCTGACGGTCAAGCCATTCGGTGTTGTTGCCTGTGCTTTTTAGGTTTTTCTCAAATACCTTTCCGTCTGAAATTACAACAACCTCGGGGCGACTGCGATTTACTCTTATTTTCATATCAAATGGGGTAACAGGACTTTTATTGCTCTTGACAAGCACCGAAAGCTGACCGTTTTGCTCAAGGTAGGCTGTTTCAATGTCCTCAAGACAGAAGTACCCCTTGTTTCTCAGCATTGAAAGGAATTCATTCATATCAATCTTAGCCGTCATAAGGTTTTTCTTATAAATTTTGCCCCTGTCGTAAAGCACAATAGTTTTGCCGGTGAAAAACCGTCTTAAAACGATTGATTTTTGCGAAAGATAGGAGAGAAGAATTACTACAGCTGCATAAATAATCAGTGCTACAAGGCAGTCGAAAAATTCTTCGAAACCGTTTGTAGCCATTTCTGCTGCGATTGAGCCGATTGTAATTCCATTGATGTAGTCAAATAAATTAAGGTTAGCCATCTGCTTGTTGCCGATTAGTTTTGAAAGAATAAATAAAATAAGCAGTGAAGCGGGTGCGGTAATCAGAGCATGTAAAAAGTCCATAATAATCCCTCCAAGAGATTATTATGGACTTTTATTCAGTAATTATGCGTTCCAAAAGCTTATTATGACAGCGATTTGTTACCACGGCTTAATTGTTCCTGTAAGCTCGCCAATGCTTTTTAAACCATTTTCGTCAAGAAAACGATTGATTCCCTCGTTAATTTTAATCGGTGCATACGGGTCGGAAAAGAATACTGTTCCGATTTGCAGAGCAGAAGCACCTGCAATCAGCATTTCAACGGCGTCCTGCCATGTTGAAATTCCGCCCATTCCGATTATAGGTATTTTAACAGCATTTGCAGCCTGCCATACCATTCTCACAGCTACGGGGAATATTGCCGGACCGCTCATTCCGCCCGTGTTGTTGCGGATAAATGGACGGCGGGTGTTGATGTCAATTCTCATTCCCGTGAGGGTGTTTATCATTGAAATTGCGTCTGCACCGCTTGACTCTGCCGACTTTGCAATTGAAACAATGTCGGTTACGTTGGGGCTAAGCTTAACGATAAGCGGTTTTGTACAATGCTTTCTTACTGCCTCGGTGATTGCACCGACAGACTCACAGCTTGTACCGAACTGAACACCGCCGCTTTTTACGTTGGGACAGGAAATATTCATTTCAATCATATCAACTTCGGTGCTGCTTAGCTTTTCAGCCATTTCGCAGTATTCTTCGGGGGTGTTGCCGGCAATATTTGCAATAACTACAGTATTCTGCTTTTTAAGCCATGGCAAGTCATTTTTTATAAATGCGTCAACACCGGGGTTTTGCAAGCCGACTGCGTTGAGCATACCCGACGGTGTTTCGGCTACTCTGGGCACGGGATTACCGTCACGGCACTTTAGAGTGATTCCCTTACACGAAATTCCTCCCAGCTTTTCAAGCGGATAAAATTCGCCGTATTCACGGCCGAAGCCGAATGTTCCCGAAGCGGCAATAAGCGGATTGTTAAATTCAATTCCTGCAATTTTTACAGATAAATCAGCCATTAAAATACAACCTCCTCAGCATTGAATACGGGGCCGTTTTTGCATACGTGTTGCATAATTTCCTCGCCGTTTTTCCTTACCTTAACCGCACAAACAAGGCAGGCGCCGATTCCGCAAGCCATTCTTTCCTCAAGAGAAATCTGGCACGGCTTGTTGCTTTCCTTGCAAACTGCTGCAACAGCCTTAAGCATAGGGGTAGGACCGCAGGCACATACCTCGTCAAATTCGTTAATTTTTTCCTTAAGAATATCGGTTACAAAGCCGTGTACACCGGCACTTCCGTCGTCGGTTGCAAGCACAAGTTCTGTTCCTGCCTTTTTAAAATCGTCCTGCAAAATCACAAGCGATTTGTTGCGAAAGCCTGTTATAACAAGCGGATTTTCAGTCTGCTTTGCGGTATAAAGCATAGGAGGAACACCGATTCCGCCGCCGATAAGGCAATAGCGCTTGCCTTTTTCAATTTTAAAGCCGTTGCCGAGCGGTGCAAGAATGTCAACATCAGTACCTGGCTTCATTTGAGACATAATCTTTGTGCCTTCGCCCTTGACCTGATAGACAAGCCTTAATACGCCGTTTTCACTGTCACAGACTGAAATCGGACGGCGCAGAGTTTTTGATGGAACATAAACGTGAGCAAACTGACCGCATTTTGCAAGCGGTGCAAGCTCATCGTTTTTAACTCTCATATCAAAAATACCATCAGCAATTTCGTCATTTGAAATCAGCTGAAACTTCTGAACATCATACTTCATTTTATCAATCCTTTATACTTTATTGTAAATAACTTTAATCGGTTCGGCAATACAACAGTATTGCTTAAATTTTGATATGCTATATTGCACTTATATATATTCAAGAATAAGCGTAATTACATTAAATTCTTCATTGCGGTAAAGGTAACATTCTTCATTCAGATTAGGATTATACCAGTTTGCGAGGTTTGCATTGGAAATCCAATCAGCAAGATAGCCGTTATATATAATTTCATCGGCAGTAGAATTAAAATCAAGGCTTTCGTCAATAACAAAGTCAAAGTACTCGTTACCGTTTTTTGCAGCCTGCGCTATAGCTTCGGAAATTTTCTCTCCGTCGTTTATATCATATACGGTAACGCAGCTGTAGCTGTAATAGTAATACTTTGTGCCCGTACACTTGGGAGCGAAAACATTATGATAATTATTGGATTTTTCATATTCGCTTGATGTTATTTCGCTGTAGAGAGGAGCGGTGTTGTGCGACTTAGAAAATTTGTCGGACGGTAGGTTGAAAAAGTCGTATATAGGAAATTCAGTATCGCCGTCTGTATCGTTCCAAGTTACGTCAACCTCGTACCACTCGCCGTCAAGCTTGACGTTATTCCAGGCGTGCGATTCGCCGTCGGCAGTTCCCGAAATGTTAATACATTCAACTCCAAGCCTGTTGCATAAAAGCTGAAACGCTCTTGAATATCCTTCGCAAACAGCCTTTTTCTCAACCAAAGCTCCGTAAGCATCGTTTTCGTGGCCGATGATTTCTTCGGATTTAACAGCTTCCTCATCATAAACGCAGTTGTCAACAAGGTAATTGTTTGCGTAAAGTTCAAGTTCATAATCCGTTGCATTTTTGGGTGCGCTGTCCAACGCTTTTTTCAAAGCCTTTTTGAATTTTGCTTTTGTATGATCAAGCTCGGATGCTTCTGTATGGTATGTAAGTTCAACGGATGTACTGCAACTTATCGGATCGCTTATGTAGTAAAATGTATTGCTTAGCCAGAAAACCTCAGGATGGTCATTTTTGTAGGCTTCAATTGCTTCTTCAATATTTTTCTCATCAAGCAGAACATCAAGTGAAATTGCAGATGTGTCGGCATTTTCTGCATATTCATCAATTATAACATAAATCTCTCTTAGCTTGTCTGACGAAAGATTATCGTAGCTATAGCTTGTTTTAATATCAAGCGGAGATTTGAATTTGGCAGTTGGTTCTGTAGCAGGCTCTGTAGTTGCCTGAACAGATTCTGTCGGCTTCTCGCTAAGAATACTCGCAAAATCAAAAGTGCAAGAGCAAAGCATTACTGCCGACAGCAAAATTAAAACAACAGTCAAAGTAAAATTTATTCTGTTTTTATTTTTGATAAATTTACAATTTTTCATAAGTTAATTTTACAGTAAATTTTATATTCAGTCAATTGAATTTTTAATATTTTTGTGATATTATTGTTTATAGTCTGTTCGCAAAATCCAGACTTTAAAAAAATACTACGGAGGAATTTAATATGAAAACAAAATCGACTTTATTTGTTGTACAGGCGGCTGTAATAGCGGCACTTTACGCTGTGCTGACAATATTGCAAAACACGCTTTTGCCCGGGACAGCTTCAATGGCGGTGCAATTCAGGGTATCGGAGGTTCTTACGATTCTTGCGGTATTTACTCCTGCGGCAATCCCCGGACTTGCGGTAGGCTGTGTAATTGCCAACATAAGCTCGCTGTCGGTGCTCGGACCGTACGATTTGATTTTCGGTTCGTTTGCAAGCTTGCTTGCGGCTGTTCTTATGTACTCGCTTCGCAACAAAAGATTGTTTAAGTTTCCTGTTGCGGCGGCTCTTATGCCTGCGCTTGCCAATGGAATTCTTGTAGGCTTTGAGATTGAATTTTTCTTTGTAGAGGGCGGTTTCCACTTCGGCGATTTCCTTTTGCAGGGAGGACTTGTGGCTCTCGGTGAGCTCGGAGTGCTGTTTGTGCTGGGACTTCCGCTTGCAAGGCTGATTGAAAAGCAAGGACTTGACAAAAAGATTTTTGCAATATAATAACGTGTTTAAAATATAATAGATTTTGCAAAACAAATACCACCTGTCATATAGGCAGGTGGTATTTTAGCGTGTATGAATATTTATTTTTAAAGTTTAATCATTACAAAGCTCTGCGGCGACATTTTAATTTTGCAGTCTGTAAATTCAGTGTTGCCGAGTTCATAAATCTTTTCACCGCAGTAGCTTGTTTTAATTTCACTGTCAACTCCGAGAGGATTGAAGAACATTACAAGGCCTCCTCTTTTATAAAAGAACGGTATTTTGCCGTCCTCGTAAACAAATTCAAGATCGCCGTTGCCTTTTAGATCATCGTACTTATGACGAAGAGCAATAATATCTGTGACAACCTTGTAAATGCTTTCCTCATCGTTTTGCTGATTTTCAACGGTGGGAGCGTCAGTGCTTTTGTCAACAGGCAGATAAGGTTTGTCGCTTGTTGAGAATCCGAGGTTCTTTTCACTGTTCCACTGCATTGGAGTACGTGAGCCCGTTCTGCTGAAACCGCCCTCCTTGCTTACTAAATCTTTCTGATACCTCATACCAAGCTCGTCACCGTAATACAGGAACGGAACACCGGGCATAGTGAAGATAAAGGCATTGAACAGTTTGATAGCCTTTTTGTCAAGATAAGCCGTAATTCTGGGCATATCGTGATTGTTAGTCATATAGCTGATGTAGCCGTTGTTCTTTGAACGCTCATAAGCGGGAAGATACTCGTCAGCAAAAGCTTTAACATCACCCTTGCCGTTCGGGTTAAAAACAGCTTCGCTGCCCCATTCGCCGTAACGTGAAAGTCTGTTGTAGCCGTTGCCGAAGTGGTCAAGGTAAAAGTCCATATGGAAGCCTGCATTGTTAATTGCTCGGTCGGGAGAACACCACTCCGAAACCATTGCAGCTTCAGGGTATTCATCGTCAAGCATTTTGCGAATGCCTCTCCAGATTTTAGCAGTAGCAATTTTTTCATCATCATTTTTAACAAGTGAATCAGCCATATCAACTCTGAATCCGTCTGCACCCTTGTCAAGCCAGAAACGCATTACATCCTTGATTGCCTCAACAGTTGCAAGACAGTCGGGGTGGTCGCAGGGAAGCTGCCATTCGGGATGTGTGATTTCGTGGAAACCATAGTTCAGCGCAGGCTGAGAACTGAAATAGTTTACCATATAGTTGCCGTTGCGCTCGCAGATTCCGCACATCATTCTGTATTCGGGCGGAGCGTCCCATACATTTTGTGTAAAGATATAGCGGTTTGAGTATTCGCTTTCAGCCGCTTTTTTTGCTTCAAGAAACCACGGGTGAGTGTCGGAGGTGTGACCCGGAACAAGGTCAAGAAGAATTTTGATTCCTTTTTTGTGAGCCTCGTCAAAAAGCTTAATTAGGTCGTCGTTTGTTCCGTAGCGAGGAGCAACCTGCTTGTAGTTGCGCACATCGTAGCCTGCGTCCATAAACGGTGAGTCATAAACGGGATTGAGCCATATTGCATTGCAGCCGAGATTTTTTACATAGTCGAGCTTTTCAATGATTCCGTTGATGTCGCCGATACCGTCACCGTTTGAATCGTAAAAGCTCTGCGGATATATTTCATAAAATATTGCGTCGTTAAGCCAGTTTGGCATAAATAACATCCTCTCATTATAATTTACATTACAATTTTATCATTTTAAGTTAGTATTGGCAATATATATTATTAATATTTTCCTGTCATTTTTCCACTAATATTCACTTGCAAAAAATCCTTGATAATCATAATATGTTAATAGTATTATTTTTGGAGGAAGGGCTTTGACTGTTGATAAACTTGGAGAAAATAAAGTGTTGATTATTTTATGTAATAAGGATATGGAAGAGTTCTCAATTGATTTTGAAAGGGTTAATCTTCACGACAGCGACTCACGCAGGGCGCTTATAAAAATAATGAAGCTTGGCTGTTCAAAAGCTGGGGTTGAGATTTGCAACAGAAACGTTGATATTGAGGCTCTGCCGTTTGAGGACGAATGTTATATACTGATTACCGTATATGAAAAAAACCGCCGCAGCTACAGAATAAAGGACGCAGGCAAGTGCGTTTGCTATTCTTTAGGCGGCAGCGGAAATTTTCTTGATACACTTGAAAAGCTATACAGGCTGAATATCTGCTGTAACAGAAATTCAGCTTATCTGTACAAGGAGAGTTACTATATTGTTTTTGATTATCCGTCAATTCCGAAAAAGCTTAAAAGACTGCTTTCCGAATACGGAAAAAGAAGAATGAACAGAGTAGAATCTGCACGAATCAGGGAAAACGGCAAGCTGATTTGCAGTCACAATGCAATTTTGCAGATAGGAAAACACCTTGTTTAGGTGTGTGGCTCGTTGCGAAAGACGGCTTTCTGCACATCACAAAATATTTTATAAAAATGCTTTTATTTCCCTGATGTTTTCTTCCTCCGTGTCGAGCATTTTTTTGGCAAGCGTGCTTACGTGAGGGTCGCTTCCGTCATAATTGCGTATATGGCGTGACATTTTATTTACTCCCATCGTGTTGCCTTTAATCAGCATTTCTGCAATGTGTGAAGACGAGGGGTCACGCTTCAGGTCACGCTCTGCCGCATGACGCGTCATAGCCTTTGTAACAGGGCTTACATGGTGAATTTCCGCACCGCGGCTGCGAAGCATATTGTTTGCACAGTGATAAATTTTTCCGTACTTTATAAGCTGCTCGCACAGCACACCTTCAACTTTGCTGTCGCGCAGCTTTTTTCGTACGCTTGTTATACCCTGACAGCCCATTTCAGCGTTTTGCAGGACATAAGTAAGCATTTCAACATCGTTAATCATAAAAAATCACCTCGTTACATATTATCGGCGAGAAAAACTCTTTTATACAGCTTGAAAGATTTTTAATTTTATGTTTTAATAGTATCGGTGATATTTATGACAAATTCAAAGATTCATACTGTCATTTTGCCTTTTCCCGAAAAAGGTGACAGGCGTGTTTGGATTTATGTGCCCGAACATAAAGAAAACGAAAAAATGTCAGTAGTTTATATGACTGACGGACAGAATCTCTTTGATGATAACGCAACGCCTTTCGGTTCGTGGGAGGTTGTTAAGGCGGTTGAAAGCGAAATGAAAAACGGTTTGTCGGGTGCGGTGATTGTCGGCATTGACAACGGCAACGTGTACCGTGACAGCGAGCTTACGCCGAAGTGTATCGGGGAAATTCAGCTCAGGGAGTTGTTAAACGATATTTTCACTCCGCAGGGCGAAAATTTTGATGATTTTTTGATGAATACGGTTGTGCCGTACGTTGAAGAAAATTTCCCCGTAAGAACGGACAGACGGGGAAGAGCAGTCTGCGGAAGCTCGTCGGGCGGTTTGATGTCATTCTTTTCGGGAATGGAGCACAGCGGCTTTTTCAGCTTTGTAGGAGCGTTTTCTCCGGCATTTCTCTGCTATAAGACTGACGATTGGAGAAATTATCTGCTGAATAAAATCACTGATAATATGCCGTATCTCTATATTTACTGCGGAAACGGCGACGAGCTTGAACAGATGATTTTTGAAAGCGTTGAAGCAATGTACGATTTACTGCCTGAAACAGGTTACCCGTACGATATGATGAACGAGGTAGTTTTGTTTGAAAACGAGCATAATGAAAAGGCTTGGAGAGAGATTTTTCCCGATTTTCTCCATACGTTTTTGTGTAAATAAAAAGGCTGTCCTTTCGGACAACCTTTGAATGTATGTGCTTATTAAGCGATGATTTCACCTTCGACTGTTCCGCCTAATCCTGCGGCATTTGACTCGTCGGTGTCAATATGCATTGCAGGAGCGTAGCTTGGGCTTACACGGATAACAACATCACCGAATGTTGTTGCTCTGCCTGAGTTTTCGCCAACCTTAACGGATACAATCTGCTTGTCTTTAAGACCAAACTCCTCTGCTGTTACAGGGTCAAGATGGATGTGTCTTTTAGCTGCGATAACTCCGCACTCAATTTCAACCTCGCCCTCAGGGCCAACGAGTTTACAGCCGGGGGTACCTGCAATGTCGCCGGATTCCTTAACAGGAGCGGCAATTCCGAGCTTTCTTGCGTCTGTGAGTGAAATTTCAACCTGATCTGCGCTTCTTTCGGGACCGAGGATTGACATTTTCATTTCACCTCTGGGGCCAATTACAGTTACCTTTTCAACGCAGGCAAACTGACCGGGCTGTGAAAGATCCTTTTTATTAGTGAGTGTTGCACCCTTGCCAAAGAGAGCCTCAAGAGTTTCTTTGGTAACGTGAACGTGATGAGCAGATGTTTCAACCATTACTTTCATTTTAATAAACCACCATTCGTTAAATTTAGCCGTTTTGGCTTGATATATTTATTTTACTACTAAATTAAACAAATTTCAACGGTTTGTATACGGAAAGGATAATTTTTATGAAGGATAATTTATCTTCATACACTTCAAATGACTATGACAGCCGTATTAATTCTGTATTGCCGTATTATACTGAATTTCACAATCAGATTTTAGATTTGACTGAGTGCCTTGACCTTAGTCGGATAAACTGGCTTGATACAGGCTGTGGAACAGGAAATCTTGCTCAAAAGGTTTTGAAAAAATTTGATACGGTTGATTTAGTTTTATGTGACCCGTCAGAAGCAATGCTTGAAAAATCAAAAAACAAGCTGAAAGAATATAAAAATGTGAAGTATGTTAATCTTGCATCTCAACAGCTTGGCTTCAACAATGAGTTCGATATTATTACTGCCGTGCAGGCTCATCATTATCTTGACAGTGGTCAGCGTGCGAAAGCAACGCAGAGGTGTTTTAACGCTTTAAAGGACGATGGTGTTTATATAACATTTGAAAATATAGCATTGTCCTGTAATGAATGTGATGAATTTGGTATGAAGAGGTGGAGAAAATACCTCTTGGAGCACGGAAAGAGTGAAGCGGAAGCTGAAGTACATATTAAAAGACGTGGTACAGAGGTTTTTCCTGTAACTATCGAGGAACACATCAGCCTGCTTAAGAAAACAGGCTTTAAAGCTGTGGAGATACTTTGGATGTCATATATGCAGGCAGGTTTCTGGGCAATAAAGTAAGAAAGGATAATTTTTATGTATAACACTTGGGAAGAATTAAAAACTGCTTGTGAGCAGTGCGAAAAATGTGAGCTTTGTAAAACAAGGCACAACGTAGTTGTCGGCAAAGGTAGCGAAAACGCCGAGGTTATGTTTATCGGTGAAGGACCGGGCGAAAACGAGGATTTGCAGGGCGAGCCGTTTGTCGGCAGAGCAGGCAAGCTGCTTGACAAGATGCTTGTTGCTGTTGACCTTGACAGAAACAAGAATATATATATAGCTAATATCGTAAAATGTCGTCCTCCGCAGAACCGTGACCCCAAACCCGAGGAACAGGAGCAGTGCATTGAGTGGTTAAGGGCTCAGGTAAAGATGATTAACCCGAAAATTATCGTTTGCCTTGGCAGAATAGCCGCAGGCAGAATTATAAAGTCGGATATAAAAATTACAAAGGAACACGGCTTGTGGTTTGAAAAAGGCGGAATACAGATGATGGCTATGCTTCACCCAGCGGCAGTTTTGCGCGACCCCAGAAGAAAGCCCGAGGCTTTTGATGATTTCTTAAAGCTCCGTGACAAAATAAATGAAATCTGCGACCATACATATTAAAAGTGTGGAGTTTGGAGAGTGGAGTGTGGAGTTAATGGTCGCTCCGTTCCAAGTATATTAACTTGCAATTGAATAACTGGGATTAACAAACAAAACAAAATGGTCGGACACCGATTGACGGTGAACCGACCATTATTTTTGAATTAAGAAAATCAGTTGTTGATGAGCTTGTCCTCGTCTGACCAGCTGTAGAGCTTTCTAACTTCCTTACCGATTGTTTCGGCAGGAGCTTCTGCTGCGAGCTTTCTCATAGCACGGAAGTGAGCCTGACCGCCTGCCTTTGACATATCAAGGAGGAAGTCTTTAGCAAATGTACCGTCCTGAATGTCGGAAAGAACCTGCTTCATAGCCTTCTTTGTGTCGTCTGTGATAATCTTGGGACCTGTGATGTAGTCGCCGTACTCAGCAGTGTTAGAGATTGAATATCTCATACCTGCAAAGCCTGACTGATAGATAAGGTCAACGATGAGCTTCATCTCATGGATGCACTCGAAGTATGCGTTTCTGGGGTCATAACCTGCTTCGCAAAGTGTTTCAAAACCAGCCTGCATAAGTGCGCAAACACCGCCGCAGAGAACAGCCTGCTCACCAAAGAGGTCTGTTTCTGTTTCTGTTCTGAAGTTTGTTTCAAGAACGCCTGCTCTTGCGCCGCCGATACCGAGAGCATACGCGAGGGCGAGGTCTTTAGCCTTGCCTGTAGCGTCCTGATGAACAGCAACAAGACAGGGAACACCCTTGCCTGCCTGATATTCACTTCTTACTGTGTGACCGGGTCCTTTAGGAGCAACCATTGTAACGTCAACGTCAGCAGGAGGAACAATCTGCTCGAAGTGAATGTTGAAACCGTGAGCGAACATAAGCATATTGCCTGCTTCGAGGTTTGGCTCAATGTCGTTCTTGTAAAGAGCAGCCTGCTTCTCGTCGTTGATAAGAATCATTATAATGTCAGCCTGTTTTGCAGCTTCGGCAGATGTATATACTTTAAAGCCCTGTGCCTCAGCCTTTGCCCATGACTTACTTCCCTCGTAAAGACCGATAATTACATTACAGCCCGACTCTTTAAGGTTAAGAGCGTGAGCATGACCCTGGCTGCCGTAACCGATGATTGCAATTGTCTTACCGTCGAGTAAAGAAAGGTTACAGTCTGACTGGTAATAGATTGGTGCTTTCATGTTTTCTTTGTAGTCTTTCATTTTAATGAATCCTCCTTACCGCAGATTGCGGCGTAATAAATATGTATATGTTATGCTGTAAGATTTACAGACAATACTGCAATTCGTTATGCTGTATTGCCTAAACGGAAACCGAAGCTGTGCCCCTGTCAATGGCAACAGTACCTGTTCTTACAATCTCACGGATACCATAAGGCTTGAGTAAATCAATCAATGTGTTAACTCGGTTTGCACATTCGCAGTATTCAATCGTAACACAGCTCGAAGCAACGTCAACGATTTTAGCCTGCATAATTTCAGCCGTTTTGATAATTTCGGCACGCTTAGCGGCTGCGCAGTGCACCTTAATAAGAATAAGCTCACGACTGATAAATTCGTCATTATTAAGACGCTTGACCTTGATGACGGGAATAAGCTTGTTGAGCTGTTTTTCAAGCTGTTCAACAACATATTCGTCGCCGTTTGCAACTATAGTAATTCTCGAAACGCCGGGTGTGTTTGTCACGCCGACTGCGAGAGAGTCAATGTTAAATCCTCTGCGGGAGAAAAGTCCCGAAATTTTTGAGAGAACGCCCGCCTGGTTTTCAACAAGTATTGATAATGTATACTGCATTTTCTCACCTCATTAAATAGACGGAGTGTCGGGATATACGTTGCAGACAAGAATAAACGGTTTGTCGGAGTCAACGATTCCCTTGATAATGTTTTCAGCCTCTTCGTTGGAGCTTGCCTCGGCACAGTCAATTCCGTAGGCTTTTGCGATTGTAAGAAAATCGGGATCACCCTGGAGAATTGTGGCACTGTGTCTGCCGTTATAGTTTTTGTCCTGCAGCTCGCGCACCATTCCGAGTCTGGTGTTTCTCATAATAATGATTTTTATATTCAGCTTGTTTCCTGCAATTGTTGCAAGCTCGTTCATTCCCATCTGGAAGCTGCCGTCACCGCAGATTGCAATAACGTCACGGTCGGGGCGGGCAAACTTTGCGCCCACTGCGGCAGGAATTGAGTAACCCATAGTTCCCATACCGCCCGTTGTAAGGAATCTGCCTTCGCGTATTCTGAAGTTGTTTGCGCACCAGATTTGATTCTGTCCAACGTCGGCAACAAGAATTGCCTTTGAACGGAACATTGCGCTTAAGTGTCCCACAAGTGTTCTGGGCTCAACGTAGCCGTCAAAAACGGGAGGAGTTTTGAATAAATCTTTTTTCCACGTTTTTACGGTTTCCTGCCACTGCTCGGGAACGGTGTAATCGCCGATGTTTTCAACAAGCATATCAAGAACGTTTCTCATATCGCCTACAATCGGGATTTCGGTTTTAACATTCTTTCCGATTTCTGCAGGGTCAATGTCAATGTGAATAACGGTTGTGTTTTCACTCATCTGGTGAGGAGCGGCAACAGCTCTGTCACCGAGTCTTGCACCGCATACGATTACGAGGTCAGCCTCATGAAGCGCACGGTTTGCAACAGCCTTGCCGTGTGTGCCGAGCATACCGAGATAAAGCTCGTTCTCACTTGGCATTACGCCGATTCCCATCATTGTAGAAATTACGGGAATTCTCGTTTTCAATGCAAAATCCTGAAATTGAAGCTTAACGCCTGAACTCAGAACACCTCCGCCTGACACGATAAGCGGACGTTTACTTGACTTGATAGCGTCAATTGCACGTTTTACCTGAATTGCGTGCCCTTTTGTGTTGGGCTTGTAACCGATGATGTTCACGCTGTCCGGATAAACAAACTCCTCAATTTCATTAGTCTGAATATCCATAGGAATATCAATAAGTACAGGACCCTGTCTGCCTGTTGAGGCAATGTGGAATGCCTCTTTGAAAACACGAGGCAAATCTTCGGTTTTGCTGACAAGGTAGCTGTGCTTTACAAACGGTTCGCATGCACCTGTGATGTCAGCCTCCTGAAAAACGTCACGTCCGAGCAAGTCGGAACGAACCTGTCCTGTGATTGCTACCATCGGAATTGAGTCTGTGTAGGCGGTGGCAATACCTGTTATAAGGTTTGTCGCACCGGGGCCGGAGGTTGCGACGCAAACACCCGGTTTACCACTGCAGCGTGCATATCCGCTTGCGGCGTGAGCGGCATTCTGTTCCTGACGAACGAGAATGTGCTTTATATCAGAATCATAGATTTTATCGTAAAAGGGGCATATCGCAGCACCCGGATAACCAAAGACGACTGAAACGCCCTCAGCCTCCAAACATTTTACCATAATTTCAGCACCGCTAATCATTATGTTTTTGTCCCTCCTGTCCTTTAAATTTTACATAAAAAAGCAACTGCTTTTCAGTAATCGCTTTAAAGCATATTATACAATAAATGTATAAAAAAGTAAAGAGATATTTTAACGTAGTACAAAGTGGTTTCTCTGCGTTGTAAACAGATGTGACTTGTTTTGAAGAAAAATAAAAAATAAATATAGGTATTGTTATTGCTTTATTGTGAGTATACCGACAGCATTTTATTTAAATTTTTCACTTTATTGATTATGATCCAAGCAGCCAGTCAATCAGGTAAATAGATTTGATTCCGTCATAGGAATTGATATAGTTTCTGTCCATAGACAATACAATTTTTTCGTAATTGTCGGGTATTTTGCGCAGTGGTCTAAGCTCTCGTTCACGAGTTTCCGACGACTGCATACTTTCTGTTACCTGAATATATAGTTTATCATTTGGCTTTTCTGCTACAAAGTCGATTTCTGTTTCTCCAAATTTACCGATATATACACGGTAGTCACGGCGAATTAATTCTAAGAATACAATGTTCTCAATAATGTGACCTCGATCCGCATCACGATAGCCAAGCAGCATATTGCGAAATCCCAAATCAATGATGTAGTTTTTTCCCAATGTTTTCAGCAGCTGTTTACCTTTTACGTCGTATCTGCCGACAGAGTAGAAGATAAATGCGCTTCGAAGCATAGAGATGTATTTATCAACCGTTTTGCCTGCAACATTTTTACCTTTGCCGGTTTGAAGATCACCTTCATTAGATAATACATTGCCTATGCTGTTCGGAGAAGTGATGCTGCCAATATTGGAGCAGAGGAACAACATTATTTTTTGCAACATTAACTGATCGGCTTGATTGTTGCGCTGAAGAATGTCACGTAATACAACAGTGGAGTAGATGCCTTCCAAAGCCTGATTGCTTCTTGTTTCGTTAAAGTTGTACTCTTTCAGAATCGGCATGCCGCCAAACTGTAGGTATTTCTGAAATTTATCTTCTACTGTGACAGCAGGTTCAAACTCGTAGAAAGTTAAAAACTCTTTAAATGACAGCGGCAACATACGAATTTCTACATATCTGCCTGAGAGCAGCGTAGAAAATTCCGTGGAAAGCAGGTAGGCGTTTGAACCGGTGATGTAAATATCAACATCAAAGTCCAGACGGAAAGACTCAATAGCCTTTTCCCAATGCTCCACAGCTTGAAGTTCATCAAATATCAGATAGGTTTTGCCGTCCTTTGGTATGCGTTCACTGACATAGTCGTAGAACGCAAGATAGTCTGAAAGATTTCGATAGCGCAGTGACTCCAAATTCATATGGATGATGTTGTCACCAGTTACCCCGTTATCCAAAAGGTGTTTATGAAACAGATCAAGTAGAGATGATTTTCCGCACCTACGAATACCGGTGACGATTTTGACCAGATCCACATCTTTATTTTGAATGAGCTGATTTAAATATTCAGGGCGACTTATAAGTTCAGCCATGATGCACCTCCTAAAATTCTTATCTATATTATACTCGGAAATCAGAAAAAATCAATGGTTTCAGACTTGAGCGTCTGAAACTTTATAATATAATGAAATTTTAGACGTAAACAGACTAAAATTACTTGATTTAGTAGTCTTTTCTAACTGTATGTCAGAAAAGAGTTTGTTTTAGCTTGTACGGAAACAATCTAAAGTATGCATAAGTACGGATTACAGTTAATAATTGGAAAGAAAAGTGGATGAACATAACCGAACGCGCAGTTATTTAACCTTCTTTTTATTGCAAAAGTTTGAAATAAAGTAGCATATTATGAAAAATTGCTTATGCGACCGATGTTATTTATTACAACTTGTTAATTCTGCACGAGAAAAACGACGTTTTGTATATTTCTTTAACGGAATTTATAACAGAAATTTCTTGTGATTGTAAATAATTCAAATAAATGTAACAGTTAATTAATAATTTGAGTACAAGTTTGCCAAAAATCGGTTACAATTTTAATATTGCGTTGACTTTACTACAAAATTGTAGTATGATTTTCTGTAGAAGAATTGTGGCGTAACATATACGTAACCACAACAGATAGTGTGTTTTAATAAAAATGTAATATATTTAGTGGCTTTAAGGCTTTTTAAAAGCGTTTAATGTATAATTTACATTTTGTTTTTTATAATATCTACACTTATTAGTTATTGCAAGTTCTAAACAATCAAGTTCTAAACAATACTGTATTGGAGTGTAAACAATTGGAAAAATTTGTAGTTACCGGCGGCAAGCCTTTATTTGGCGAGGTAAACATCAGCGGTGCAAAAAATGCTGCCGTTGCAATCATACCCGCAGTAATTCTCTGCGATGAACCGTGTCAGATTGAAAATATTCCAAACATAAGCGACGTTGTACTTATCAGCAGAATTCTTCAGCAGATGGGCGCAAATGTAAGAAGAATTAATAAATCATCTTTATATATAGATCCTACCCAGATTAAAACCTGCAGCGCAGTTACCGAAATGGTAAGAGGTATGCGTGCTTCATATTATCTTCTCGGTGCTTTGCTTGGTAAATACGGCAAGGCTAAGGTTGCTTTGCCCGGCGGCTGCAATTTCGGTGTTCGTCCGATTGACCAGCACTTAAAGGGTTTTGAGGCTATGGGCGCAAATACTTCTCTTGTTGACGGTGCAATTATTGAGGCTGAATGTGACGGTCCGCTTGTCGGAAATCATATTTATCTTGACGTTGTGTCGGTTGGCGCAACAATGAACATTATGCTTGCGGCAAGCAGAGCAAAGGGACTTACAATCATTGAAAATGCAGCCAAAGAGCCGCACATTGTTGACCTTGCAAACTTCCTCAACTCAATGGGAGCTGACATCAGAGGTGCAGGTACTGACGTTATTAAAATCCGCGGAGTCGGTTATCTCCACGGAGTGACATATTCAATTATTCCCGATCAGATTGAAGCAGGTACTTATATGTGTGCCGCTGCTGCAACAAGAGGATGCATTACGGTGAATAATATAACACCGAAGCATCTTGATTCAATTACGGCAAAGCTTCGTGAAATGGGTGTTGAAATTACGGAATATGACGAGTCAATCAAAATTGACGCAACAAAAAAGCCGTTAAAGCGCTGTAATATCAAGACAATGCCGCATCCCGGTTTTCCGACAGACTGTCAGCCGCAGTTTGCCGCTCTTCTTATGAGTGTGCCCGGTACAAGCATTGTCAACGAAAACGTTTGGGATAACCGCTATCAGTATGTAAGCGAGCTTATCAGAATGGGTGCGCAGATTTCAGTAGAAGGCAGACTGGCTATTATTGAAGGCGGTGCACCGCTTACAGCTGCTCCCGTTAAGGCAACAGACCTGCGTGCAGGCGCTGCAATGATTATTGCTGCACTTGAAATTAAGGGCACAACAGAGATTTCAAGTATTCAGTACATTGAGCGTGGATATGAGGACGTTGTTGAAAAGTTCAGAGCTTTAGGTGCTGACATTAAAAAGGTTTACTTTACAGGCGACAACGAGGAAGAACTCGGCGCATAAAAACAAAATAAATTTGAGCCGTTTTCTGTTGAAAGCGGCTTTTCTTACTTTTACAGTAAATTTATAAAACGGATGGTAAAGGGGTTGACAATATAAATCTGTCGGCTTTATCGTCTGTGTATTCACACTGCCAAATGGCGTGGGATAAAAATTAACTTGGGGGCGGTTATGGATTTTTTATTTGTAGGACTTGGCGGTGCGGCAGGTGCAATGCTTAGATATGCAATCAGCTTAATACCGTACAAGGGCGGATTTCCGTTGTTGACCTTTTTTACAAATATTTTTGGTGCAGTACTTATTGGATTTATCGTCGGATATGCATCAAGACGAAGTGTAAACGACAACCTTATGTTGTTTTTAAAAACAGGCTTTTGCGGCGGATTTACTACCTTTTCAACCTTTTCACTTGAGGCTTATAATCTTTTTGTAAGCGGAAGCAAGGTTCTTGCAGTATGCTATGCGGTTTTAAGTGCGGTGTGCTGTATTGTCGGAGTCTGGCTTGGAATAACGCTGTCGGCAACTGTTGTAAAAGACTGAAAAGTATGATAAAATAAAAGATATTTTACCGAATAAGGATTGATTGATTTGGCAAGAGCAGTGCCGCTTTTCAGCGGCAGTAAGGGTAACAGTTATTACATAGGAACGTCTGCTGAGGGCGTATTGATTGACGCAGGCAGGTCGTGCAGACAGATTGAAAACGCAATGGAGGCAAACGGTCTTAAAATGCAAAGCATCGGCGCAGTGTTCATCACACATGAGCACACCGACCATTGCAGTGCGTTAAAGGTGCTTGCAAAGAAGTATGGTTTTAAAATTTTTGCAAGTGAGGGAACGTTAAGGGAGCTTGCAAGAACAGACAAAGTTCTTCCGAATACCGATGCTTCGGTAATAGAAAGCGAGGCTGTTGTCGGCAATATGCTCATTGAGCGAATCAACACTTCACACGACGCCGCAGAAAGCTGCTGCTATCGTGTAACGGCTTCTGACGGAAAATCTGCGTTGATTGCAACTGATATGGGCGTAATGCTTGAAGAGGTAAGAAACGGTGCAAAGCGAAGCGATTTTGTCGTACTTGAATCAAACCACGATATTGAAATGCTTAAAAACGGAATTTATCCGTTTTATTTAAAGCAGAGAATCCTGTCCGCTAAAGGACATCTTTCAAACAATGCCTGTGCCGACGAGCTTGCAGAGATTGTAAAAGGCGGCACGCTTCGCCTTATGCTCGGACATTTGAGCGAGCAGAATAACACGCCTGAAATTGCGCTTGCTACGGCAATTTCAAAACTTGAAAATGCAGGACTAAAGTTCAGAAGTGACTTTACGCTCGACGTTGCGCCGAGTGAAACGAGAATACAATCGGTGATTTTTTAAAGAATATGATAAGAGTAAATATTATTTGCATTGGTAAAGTCAAAGAGAAGTATTTTATCGACGCGATAAATGAATACGCAAAAAGGCTTTCGGCATTCTGCAAATTTACGGTTGTCGAGCTTGCCGAGGAAAAGATTAAAAGCAACAATCCAAACGCTTCACAGATAAGCGAAGTAATTAACGCAGAGGGCAGACGTATTCTGCAAAAAATCTGTCAGTCCGATTATGTTATTGCTATGTGCATAGAGGGCAAAATGCTTTCGAGCGAGGAACTTTCAAAAACAATTGACAGCATTTCAATCAGCGGCAAAAGTACTGTTGATTTTATTATTGGAGGCAGTTACGGCTTGAGTAATGAGGTAAAGCAAAGAGCTGATTTAAGGCTTTCTATGAGCAAAATGACGTTCCCTCATCAGATGGCAAGAATGATTTTAAGCGAACAAATTTACCGTGCTTTCGAAATTTCATCAAACGGTAAATATCACAAATAATTGTGGAGTCTATTGTAGGGAACCATCATTGATGTCCTTTATGTATGATTCTATATTCGTAGGGACACATCAGCTGTGTCCTCATTAATATTGTTGAAAAAACAGGAGAAATTATGGCGCTTGACGGAATTTTTTTAAGGCATATAAAAAACGAAATAGAAAATGAAGCGCTCGGCGCAAGGGTTTCACAGATTTATCAGCCAAACCGTGACGAGCTTGTTTTTACATTGCGCACCTTCAGCGGAAACAAAAAGCTTTTGCTTTCTGCAAGGGCAAATTCGCCGCGTATAAACTTTTGTACCACAACTCCCGAAAACCCTGCTCAGCCGCCTATGTTTTGTATGTTGCTGCGCAAAAGGCTTGGCGGAGGAAAGCTTGTTGCGGTTCGACAGATGGATTGTGACCGAGTGCTGTTCCTTGACTTTGAGTGTGTAAACGAACTCGGCGATACGGTTATGATTACCGTTTCGGTTGAGATTATGGGAATGTACAGCAACATAATAGTCATAGGTTCCAACGGAGTTATTATTGACTCGCTTAAACGTGTTGACCTCACAATGAGCAGTAAGAGGGTTGTACTTCCGAATATAAAATATGAACTTCCCGATTCGCAGGACAAGCTGAATATTTTAAATTCATCACCTGAAGAAATTGCGAAAAAAATTAATGAGTTCGAAGCTGAAATGCCGCTTAACAAAGCCTTGCTTAAAGCTGTTCAGGGCGTTTCGCCGATTGTGTGCAGAGAACTTGAATACAACGTTATGGAGGGTGCGTCTAACCGTCTTGACGACGTTTTGTACAACAGGCTTATCAGCGAGCTTAAAAGACTGAAAACGATTACCGAGAATTGCAGTGAAAAGCCCTGCATTATCTATCGTGAGGACGGCAAGCCGCTTGACTTTTGTTTTATGCCGATTAAGCAGTATGGAAGCTTTGCAAGGGTTGAAAGCAAGTGCGGATTTTCCGAAGTGCTTGACGCATTTTATGACGAGCGTGACAGCATTGAGCGAATGAGGGTAAAGTCACAAAGCCTTACCAAATTGCTTACAAACACTGCCGAAAGAATAGCACGAAAAATTACAAAACAGCAGTCGGAGCTTTTGCAGTGCGCAAACCGTGAACAACTGCGAATCTGCGGTGATTTATTGCAGGCAAATCTGTATCGGATTGAGCGCGGTGCGCCGTTTGCTGAGGTTGAAAATTATTACGATGCTGACGGCAAGACAATCAGAATAAAGCTTAATCCTGCAATTTCTCCTGCGGCTAATGCACAGAAATATTACAAGGATTATCAGAAAGCAAAAAATGCCGAGGCAATACTTGGCGGGCAGATAGAAAAGGGCAAGGCAGAGCTTGAATACATTGAATCGGTGATTGATGAAGTCAGCCGTGCCGAAACAGAAAGAGAGCTTTCACAGATAAGGGAGGAGCTTACCGAACAAGGTTATCTGCACATCCGTAAGGGCAAGCAAAAGCCTTTGTCACAGCTTCCTCCGCACGAGTTTGAATCAAGCGATGGATTTAAAATTCTTGTAGGCAGAAACAACCGGCAGAATGATAAGCTTACTTTGAAAACTGCGTCAAAAAACGATATGTGGCTTCATACAAAGGACATACACGGTTCGCATACGATAATTTTTGCAGACGGACGAGAGATAAGCGATACTGCAATCATAGAGGCGGCTCGGCTTGCGGCTTACCACAGCAAGGCAAGAAACAGCAGTCAGGTGCCTGTTGACTATACTCTTGTACGTTATGTCAGCAAGCCAACGGGGGCAAAGCCCGGAATGGTTATTTATGTGAACAACAAAACCGTTTACGTAAGTCCCTCGTGTGATGGCAGAAATTATAAATAGATATGTAAGGAACGGCTTTGCCGTCCCTTTGGCACAAGCCGTTTTTCGGTTTGTGCTTATTTTATTTTTGGGAGAATTTATGCTAAACTTTCATCCGATTTTTTCGTATTAGTCTGATTGTATTTCCAAATTTCCTGAGGCGGGGAATGTCTTTTACATCAGAGAAACAAGGTCGGGCAGGTCAAATTCATTTTGCAGTGCTCCGTTAAGCGCAAAGGCAATTAGTCTGGACGCTCTTTCGGTAAGCAAGTCAATTTCTCTAGGAATTACTACCATTTGTCTTCCGTGCGGAGAAATCTGTTCTTTTGTTTGCGAGTTAAATTCATCTCCTATTAAGTCGTTTGCAAGCGTCTGTACGTCAACAACCGTAGGAACACCTATTGCAATTACCGGAACACCTATAGTTTCTCTGTTGATTTTCGTTCTGTGGTTGCCCACCCCTGCACCCGGAGAAATTCCCGTGTCGCTTATTTGCAGGGTACAGCCAAGCCTTTCAAGCCTGCGTGATGCAAGAGCGTCAATTGCAACAACGGCGTTTGGCTTTATTCGTTTTACAACGCTCATTATATATTCGCCTGTTTCAATTCCTGTCTGACCTGTAACTCCCGTCTGCATAACTGCAACAGGACGGAGTTTGTCAAGTCCCGTTGCCCGTGCAATTTCCCCTGTTATGTGTCGGGTGGCAAGTATGTGTGAGCTTGTTTTAGGTCCGAGTGAGTCGGGTGTTATTTCTGTGTTTCCCAGTCCGACAACAAGCACAAGCCCGTTTACAGGCAGAAGACTGCGGATTTCTTCGCCGATTGTAATAAGCCTTTCGTCGGTTTCGGAAAAATTATCGGTAAGCGACGGCAATTCAATTGTTATATATGTTCCGATTTCCTTTCCGAGCGCTTGCTTAGCCTTTTGATTTTTTACGGTAAGGCGTGAAATTTCAAGTCCGTTTTCACTGTAGGTTTTAAATTCTGTTCCCGAGATATGTTCTCCTGCGATTTCTCTTGCTTCCACGGCAAGATCGGTACGAAGCTGCATATCATTTTCCCTCCTGATTTTTCTTTTATTATTAGAGAGAAAACGAGTTTATATTCTTTACAATTGATATTACTTTTGTTATAATGCAGTTAAATATAAACGTTTATTATGGAGTAATTATTATGCGTAAAAGATTTTTTGCAAAAGCAATTGTGTCTTTGTCTGCAATATTCGGCATAGTTGCTTTGTCTGCTTTCAGCGCGGGAGCAGTTGTGATAGACGATGATTTGTCAATTGTTTCTGCTGAAGAATCGGCACAGATAAGCGCAGCTTTCGACTTGGCGCTTCCGTCAAAGTACAGCTCGCGTGACCTTGGATATGTTACCGAGATAAAACAGCAAAGATATAACGAATGCTGGGCAGTTTCGGGAATTTCGGCTTTTGAAACAAAGCTGCTAAAAGAGGGATTTTCGGTTCAAAATATGTCCTTTGATCACGTCAACTTATGGGCGACAAAGCACAGCAACGGCAAGGGCTGGCAGCGAAGCTACCAAGACGGCGGTTATTCGTACACATTTCTCGGATATTTGACCTCGTGGCAGGGCGGTGTTGAAACTGCGGATTTAGGCGATTTTGACATTACAAGCGGAATTACCTCGGACGATATAGACACAACTCTTGCAAAATACGGCGCTACGGCAATAGAATATCTTGACAGAAATGATACAGACTCAATCAAGCGTGCTATAATGGAAAACGGCGGGGTGTACGGCGCTTACGCTACGTCGGCATCATGTTTAAGCACGGACAGAACCTCATATTTTATGCCTGAAAGCTACGCTGGAAGCTCGGTTAATCATGGTGTTGAAATTGTCGGCTGGGACAATAACTATGCAAGGAGTAATTTTAACGGCTTGGTTGGTCAAAAGCCTAAAAAGCCCGGTGCATGGCTTGCAAGAAACAGCTACGGCAATAATAATTCACTCGGAGGTTATGTTTGGATTTCCTACGAGGATAAGTATATTTTTACCGATAGATTTAAACCGCTCTATGCAGTAAAATCTGTTCAGGAAATTAATGACAATACAAGGCTTGAGCAAAATGAAATTTACGGCGCAACTTTTGATATTGAAATTGAAAACTGCAATGAGGTTGCATACATAAACAGATTTGATTTTTCAAACGGTTACAATACTCTTGATAAGGTGATTTTTGAAACCGAATGTAAGAATGCCGACTATACAATTTACTATGTGCCTGATGACTATACAGGAAAGCCGTTTGCCGATAAGGACAAATGGACAAAGTTGTATAACGGAACGGCTGATTATTCAGGTTACATATGCGCTGATATTTCTGACTATACGCTTCCTCTCGGTTATGGCTCAATTGCTGTTGTAATCAACACCGAAAGGCTGAACTCTCGACTTGATAAAGCGGAAGATGAATATAAAAGTCCATCGCTTGGAACGTGCGAATGGGTAACAAACGGCGATACAGGCGAGTATGTTCTGATAAATGACGCGCATTACGGTGACAGCTATATTTTGTATGACAACAATATGCGTGATTTGCTTGAATGGTACAAGCAGGAAAACAACGATGACCTCGGAGGAACGTTTGTTATAAAAGCTGTAACAACAGGCAAAGGGGCAGAGGTTACATTGCCCGGCGACGTAACGCTTGACGGAAAAGTGAATATTTCTGACGCAACGGAAATTCAAAAATATCTTGCAGGTTATTTTAATTTTTCAGAAGTGCGAAAGCTTAACGCCGACATAAACGGTGACGGAAATATAAGCATTGCCGATGCAACGGCTATTCAGAAAATCATTGCCGGTTACGAATAAACAATAAAATGAAACGGCTGAAACAGTTTGAATCTGTTTCAGCCGTTTTTAGTACATTACAAGTTGATTTTAAAACAAAGATTTATTTATAACACATAGTTTAATATGCCGCAAGCAAGGGTGAAACGCCCTGCACCGTATTCCTGCCTCGTTCGTCCATAAAGCCGATTGCTTTTCCGCAACCCATAATTACGCAGTCAGCCGAGTTTTTGTGCACCCTTACACGCAGTTTAATTGTTTCGCTTATAAGCTGTGCAAATCCGCCGAGCTTTGCAAGTCCGCCGGAAAGAATGATTCCGTCTGTGTAAATATCACCTGTAAGCTCGGGAGGAGTTTTTTCAAGCACATCTTTTATTGCATTTACTATTTCAAGTGCAATTTCATCAATCGCTTCCCTAATTTCCTCTGAACGCACCTCAACAAATCTCGGCATACCGCTTACAGCATCTCTGCCCTTGAGCCTGAACACTTTTTGCTCGGCAGGCACTTTTACACAGCCGATTGCCTTTTTACAGCTTTCAGCCATATTTGTTCCGATAATCAGGTTGTATTTCTTTCTGATGTATTTTACGATTTCCTCGTCCATTGCACTGCCGGCACGCTTAACAGTTTTTGAAACGGAAATTCCGCCGAGCGACATAACGGCAATGTCAGCTGTTCCGCTTCCGATGTCGGCTATCAAAACGCCGTGCGGACTCATTATGTCTATTCCGCAGCCGAGTGCAGCGGCTTTCGGGCTTTCAATAAGGAAAACACGTCTTACACCGAACGAGCTTACCGCATTTACTACAGCTCGTTTTTCAACCTCGGTAACGTCGCAGGGCACTGCCGTGATAACTCTCGGCATAACTATCTTTACCGAACATACCTCCTTAAGCAGAATAGAAACCATATCTTCAACAAGCTCCGAACGTGCAATTACCCCGCCGTCGAGCGGATGAACAGCCTTTATCCCTACGGGTGTTTTGCCAATCATAGCATATGCTTCGTCGCCGACAGCGTAAATTTCGTCCGTATCAACGTCGTAGGTGACAACGCTTGCCTCGTCAAGTACCTTGCCTTTATTTTCAATGAAAACCCTTGTTCTGTCAGAACCAAGGTCAATTGCTATATCCATAAAATCACTCCGTAATTTTTAGTTACTCAAAAAATTTATTTAAAAATATCTAAGCTTGGGTTATAAGATAAACAATAATTTAGTCGAGAGTGGAGTTTTGGTCGAGTGGATAGGTTGCAATAATTTAAAAGTTTAATTCCCGAATTAATTTATATGCGGATTTGCCGGTCAAGTGCCTCGACACGCAAATTTTAAACGTTGACTTTTCTCACAGACTTTATTAATTACACTACATCATAATGTAGGGAACGGTCTTGACCGTTCCGATTACCTATAGGTTAGCTGTAAACCCACGGAACAGTCAAGACTGTTCCCTACACTGAAATGCTAAACGTCACCAACATATCGACATAAATTCAGCTAACAAACCTTTCCATACAACACGCACTATTATAAATTCGGAAATTTGCCAGTCGAGGCACTCGACCGACCATTAACTCCACTCTCCACACTCCAAACTCCACACTATGCTAAATTTTCATTTGTTTTACTTAAAGAGATAACCATATTATATAACAGCACTATGTTGATTTCAAGAGCGTCAGTTCATTATTACCGCACACAAAACAGCACAATTAACAGATTTACAGTTGCTTTTCATAAGCATACCTGCACACTCGCCGAGTGTGTTGCCTGTTGTTATTATGTCGTCAATAATCAGAATATTTTTATCCTTGATAAGCTTGCTGTCAATTGTTCGGTAAACACCCCTGACGTTTTCGGCTCGTTCACTTGCCTTAATGCTGTGCTGTTCACGGTTTTCCTTGAATTTTTCAAGCGTGTCAAAGTATGGTATATTCATAATCTTTGCACATTCCCTTGCAAGCAATTCTGCCTGATTGTAACCTCTTTGAGAAAGGCGCTTTTTGTGCATAGGTACACAGGTGATTATATCAAAATGAATTTCGGGATAGCCTTCAAGAATACTCTGTACCATAGGAAACGCAAGCTGTTTTGCATAGCCGCCCTTGTTGCCGAATTTAAAATTCTTTACCGCCTTTTTGAAAATACCATCATAAGGAAACGGTGAGGCGCACTTGTATCCTCCGACTGCGTGTTTGATGATTGAAGGAGAGGGAAACTGCTTTTTACAGTGCTCACAGGCATATTCGGTTTTTGAAATTACAATTTCGCAGTACGGACACCTTACGGGAAATAAAATATCCTTTGCATTTTCTTTCAGTTTATTAATAAAGTCCGTCATCACGCAGTAAAAATTCCTTTAGTCCGCTGTAGCGCTTAGTACGGCGGTTATTGTTTACCATATATTCAACGGTGTGAGGATTGCCCACGAGAATGAGAGTTTTCTTTGCCCTTGTAACGGCAGTGTAGAGCAGATTCCTGTAATAAAGCTGCGGCGGACCCGAGAACATCGGAATAATCACGGCGTCAAATTCATTGCCCTGACTTTTGTGTACCGTTACGGCATATGCAAAGTCAAGGTCTGCCGCACTCTCGTATGTATATGCGGCTGTTTTGTCATAAAAACTGATTTTGATGATTTTTACCTTTTTATCAATCTTTTCTATTATTCCAATATCGCCGTTAAAAATTCCCTCGCCTGTTTCGCCGTTGTCCTTGAACCAGCGAATATCATAGTTGTTTTTAATCTGCATAACCTTGTCGCCTGTGCGGAACGTTTTTGAGCCGATAGTAACTTCCTGCTTGTCATCGCTTTTTGGATTGAGAGCATTTTGTAATTTAATATTAAGCTCAGATGTACCTAATTCCCCTTTCTTTGATGGGGAAAGTACCTGTATGTTGTCAAAAGCAGAGTAGTTGTAGGCTTTGGGAAGCCGGTTAGTGCACAAATCAAGAATAACATTTGTTACTGCTGTTTTATTGTTCCTTTGGAGAAAAAAGAAATCCTTATCGGTTTCGCTCAAAACGGGCATCTGACCGTTGACAATTTTATGGGCGTTGGTTACAATAAGACTCTGTTGAGCCTGTCTGAAAATTTCGTTCAGCCTTACAACAGGAATAATTCCGCTGTCAATAAGGTCACCGAGAACATTTCCCGGTCCGACAGACGGAAGCTGGTCTGAGTCGCCGACCAGCACAAGTCTGCACCCGAGAGGAAGAGCACGCATTACACTTTCAAAAATAAACGTGTCAACCATTGAAAC
The DNA here is from genome assembly GCA_958403905.1 of uncultured Ruminococcus sp. Lineage (GTDB taxonomy): Bacteria > Bacillota > Clostridia > Oscillospirales > Acutalibacteraceae > Ruminococcoides. The sequence continues at coordinate 67,755 of CATXZD010000010.1, read as the reverse complement.
TTCATCAACAATCAGTGCATCGCACTTGAGCTGATTGCGTTCGTTTTTGTTGAAAACAGGGTTGTCGTGCTTGTCCCAGCTTACTTCAAGCAGACGGTGCAGAGTTTTTGCCTCGTCACCCGTAAGCTCGCTCATTCGCTGTGCGGCTCGTCCGGTAGGGGCAGAGAGCAGTACCTTTTTGCCATTGTTCTTGAGGATTTTAATTATAGCGTTAAGGGTTGTTGTCTTGCCTGTTCCTGGACCTCCCGTAAGCACGAGCATACCCTCGGTAAGCGCCGAATTTATCGCCTGTTTCTGCAAGTCGGCATAGGTAATGCCATCGTTTTTTTCGCAATTTTCAATTTCTTTGTCTATGTCCTTAATTTTTTCGGCAGAAAAATTAAGGAGCATTTTTATTCTTGAAGAAACGTACATTTCACTCAAGTGAAGCTGAGGTGTGAACACAAATTCGGTTTCGTCAAAGGTTTCGCCGATTAACGTTCGGTCAAACAGCATTTCATCCATACGCTCTGTAATTATATCAATACTAACATTTAAAAAATCGGCTGAAATTGAAATCAGCTTTTCTTTTGGCAGACAGGTATGACCGTTGCGTTCATTATGGCGCAGAATATATGTAATTCCAGCACGAAGCCGTACTGCACTTTCGGGTTCAAGCTTTTCCTTTTTTGCAATGAAGTCAGCGCTTTCAAAAGAAACGCCGAAGTCGCCCTGACAGAGAATATACGGATTTTCTCTGATTCGGTCAACGCATCCCGAACCTAAAGCATTGTAGATTTTTACAGCCGAGGTGTTTGAAATTCCGTATTCGCCGAGGTACAGCATAAGTGTTCGTACGCCCGTATTGCTTTTTAACTGATTAGAAAAATCAAGCGCTTTGCTTTTGGAAATTCCCTTGATTAATGCAACTCTTTCGGGCTGTGTTTCCATAACATCAAGGGTAGCTTCGCCAAATTCCGAAACAAGCCTTTGCGCAGTTGACGCACCAATACCCTTTATTGCACCCGAAGAAAGGTAGCGAAGAATATCGGCGCTTTCTGTCGGACGGCAGATTTCGCAGATTTGAGCTGAAAATTGCTTGCCGTAGTTGCGGTGATTTATGTATACTCCCGTCAGCTTTATTGTGTCGCCGACGTTTGCCTGCGGCATAATACCGACTGCGGTTATGTAATCGTCGCTGTCGGAAATTTCAATGACGGTGTAGCCGTTTTCTTCGTTTCTGTAAACAATATTTTCAACGACTCCTTCAAGCTGGAGCAGATTTTCGTTATCCATAAAAATCTTCCTTAAAATAAAAAATTCTATATTAAAACTTACAGTTGATAATTAAAGCAAAATCCTATATAATAAAAAGAGTTAAATAAAGCAAAAAGCTTTGGAGGTTATCGCAATGGAATTTGTTGCAAACGAGGGTAAGAATGTAGAAATTACCGTAAACGGCAATACATATATGCGCCATGCAATTAAAACACATTTTGTAAAGCAGGGCGAGGATTATATTGAAATTTTCAAAAAGTACGTTTCTCCGCTTTATCAGGAGGGCGACATTGTTTCATCAAGCGAAAAGATTATCGCACTTTGCCAGAACAGAGTTGTAAAGCGTGAGGATTTAAAAATCGGATTTTGGGCAAAGTTTTTGTCAAAATTCGCTTCACATCCCGACACAGGTGTTGGTGTTGGCGAAACAATAAAAATGCAGTACGCAATAACAAAAGCAGGTTTGCCTAAAGTATTATGGGCAAGTTTTGCAGGCGGAGTTTGCAAGCTGTTCGGCAAGAAAGGCGTTTTCTATGAAATCGTAGGAAAGGACGTTGCCGGACTTGACGGCTTTTACGACCACGTATGGAGCGAGTACCGTGATATAGGCATTGAAAATCCCGAAAATCCTTCGGGTGTTTGCGATGAAATAAAAGAAAAGCTCGGTATGAGCTGTATGATAGTTGACGCTAACGATTTGGGACAGGAGGTTCTCGGCTATTCTTCCGACATTACCCTTTCGGAAGAGGAGCTTTTAGGAATTATCGCTGACAATCCCTGCGGTCAGGGTCAGCAGACAACACCGATTATTCTTATCCGCAAAAAGCAGTAAATTTTAATTTATAGGTACTCAACTGTTTTCCATATTAAAATAATTTTATCACAGCACATAAAATAAATCAATTGCAATAAAATAAAACTGCCCTGAAAATTCGGGGCAGTTTTTCTCATTAAAATATTATTTTTTTTATTTCATCATTTCTATAAATTCATTTTTGCTCATAAGTTTTGCAAAACCGTATTCCTCGCAGATTTTTTCGCAAATCTGTCTTGTTTCTTCATCCATATCACAGTCGAGGCAGATTACATAATCATGCTTGCCGCGGCTTACCCATCTGACCTTTGCGACAGCGCTTCGCAAAATAAGCTCGGCGTCATTGCACTTCCCGTTTATCGGTGCAACAAACATCACCGAATTATCGTTTTTGTACCTGAAGAGAAAGCACGTCAGATCACGCACCACTGAAATAACACCGATTACGGCAAAAACAACCAGAATGACAGCTGACAGAACATCCATATGCAATTCACCTCAGTATCATTATATTATATTTTTTGAAATCGGTGCGTATAATTTGATTAAAGCTATGTAAAATAATAGGGACAGCACCGTGCAAGTATGTGCGGTATTGTCAAGCGGTAATACCGCACAAAAATTTATGAGGTGAAGAAAAATGACAGACAATTCATATGCAAATCAGAGCATTGCCTGCACCGTAACAAACTGTAAGAATCACAACAACGTAAAGAACTTCTGTTCTCTTGAGTCAATCAAGGTAGGTACTCACGAGGCAAACCCGACAGTTTGTCAGTGCACAGACTGCCAGAGCTTTGTGGCAAAATGCGGCTGTAAGTGATTTAGCAGAGTCGGATAATATTCCGAAGCTTTATCCGATGTAAGTGATTTAGCAGAGTCGGATAATATTCCGAAGCTTTATCCGAATTGTTTTCGGACAGCCGAAGCACCCTCAACCGCAAAGGTTGGGGGCGCTTTGTTTACATTTATACTTAACGGAGGAAATTTGTTTGAGCAGAATAATTATTTCAACCGAAAGCGGTTCTGACCTGCCTTGGAAAATCAGCGTTCCCAACTGTATTGAGATACTGCCTATGCACGTTACATTCGACAGAAAAATGTTTTACGACGGAGAATTTGACGTTGCAGACGCCGAGAGCTTTTTTAAGGAATCCAACAAACTGCCCGTAACCTCAGCGCCTAATCTTGGAGAATATTCAGTGCATTTCAGAAAAATTTTTCAAAAATATCCCGATTGCAAGGTCATTCATATTGCCTATTCTTCAAGGCTTTCAGCGTCATACCAAAACGCGGTTATAGCCTCAAAGGAGTTTCCTCAGTCAAGATTGCAGGTGATAGATTCACAAAGCGGCTCAATCGGCACAGGTGTACTTATAATTAAGGCGTGTGAAATTATCAGTGTGTTAGGCAAAAGTCATTCGCTTAATGAATGTGTGTCAATAATTTGCAGTCAGAGAAAAAAAGTGTGCTGTTCGTTTGTCCCCGACAGCCTTGACTACCTGAAGGCAGGCGGAAGAATATCGGGAATCGCACATTTCGGAGCAACAGTTTTAAACATAAAGCCATGCATTTCAATTGAAAACGGTATGCTCGTAAGCGGAAAAAAATACAGAGGAAGTATTTACAGAATAGCAGACAGCCTGCTTTCTGATTTTGTCAGCAAGAATAAACCGTCAAAAGATTTTATAGTAATCGGCTATGGTTACAAAATAAACAAGGGACTTTTGTTTTCGCTAAAACGTCAGGCTCACAAAATGGGATTTAAAAAGTCGTGGTGTTTTCAAATCGGCAGTGCAGTAACGGCGCATACGGGCGGAAACTGTATAGGCTTTTCTGCATTAAAGTAAATTGTTTTTTGGAGAGTCGGCAAATAGTAAGGCAGACAGAATAAGTTTTGTAAATAACTATTCTGCCTGCCTGAATTACGTTGTTTTCTATTCAATAAATGATTTTTCAATGTGCATAACGGGGATTAGCTTAGGGTCAATTGTACGGATTTTTTCTTTTGCAGTTTTAAGGATTTCATCATCGCTTTGCTTGATTTCGTGCGGGACAGCAAGGTCAAAAATTACATTAGTATGCGTGTCACCCTTAACAACTCTGAAGTCGTGGATTGAAAATCCGTTGTCGCCATCGCATAATTTCCTGCACACCTTATCTTTCAGGTTCAGTGTGTACTCGTCATCGGTTGCAATCGGGTCCATATGGATTGTAGCCATACAGTTAAATCTGCGTTCAAGCGTTTTTTCGATAAGGTCGATGGAGTCGTGCGCCTTTAAAATATCCTCGTTGCTCGGGATTTCGGCATGGAGCGAGATTATGCATCTTCCTGGACCGTAATCGTGAACAATTAAGTCGTGTATTCCCACAATCATATCGTCCTGCATTACGGTGTCCTTAATATCATTGACAAATTCAGCATCCGGCGGATTGCCTAGCAGAGGAGAAAGACTTTCTTTAAACGTGCTTACTCCCGTAAACAGAATGAACAGCGCAACAGCCGCACCGAGGTAGCCGTCAATCATAAGTCCCGTTAGATTTGAAATCACAAGACCGATAAGCACAATTGTTGTTGCAACGCAGTCTGTAAGAGAGTCAAGCGAGGTTGCCTTTAGTGCAGAAGAATTTATTTTCTTTGAGAGAAATTTGTTAAAAAAATACATCCATAGCTTTACTGCAACCGAAGCTATCAGGATACAAGCAGAAACAAGAGTTATTTCTGTTGAAGCGTCGGGAGAAATAATTTTTCCGATTGAGCTTTTCATAAGCTCAATTCCCACAAGCAGAATAACAACGGAAATACCCAGACCTGCTACATATTCGTATCTGCCGTGACCGAAGGGATGTTCCTTGTCGGCAGGACGGCTTGCAAGCTTGAATCCGAGAAATGTTACAACCGAGCTTCCTGCATCGGAAAGGTTGTTGAAAGCGTCGGCAATTACGGAAATTGATGCCGACACAATGCCTGCCGTCAGTTTGGCGGCAAAAAGGCAGAGGTTAAGAAAAATTCCCACAATGCCTGACATATTGCCATAAGCGGCACGAACCTCGGGATTTTTTATATCGTCGCTGTTTTTTACAAACAGCTTTGTCAATAGCTTTATCAAAACAAACACCGCTTACTTTTAAAATAAGTTTATATCATCATAATATGTAGATAAGCTTTATGCTCTAATAAGCTATTTTAGCCGTCAATTGCCGGTTAGTCAAGAACAACCGGTAATATGAACTATAATACAAATCGGGAAGACAGGTTTTAGTGATTATATGCCTGTATTCCCGAAATTTTTTTTAAAATGTTATTTGGTTCTACTTCTTTTTAGTCTTTAAAAGTCTTGCGGCGTACAGTACACAGGCAACGCTTACGCCTGTATCTGCAATTACCGACATCCACATAGCTGCGATACCGAATACCGCAAGGATGATGACAGCCGCCTTTACGGTGAGCGCAAATATTATGTTTGTTTTAATCGTCCTCATAACCTTGCGTGAAAGCTTTACAGCGTCGGGAAGTTTTGTGAGATTGCCCGAAGAAAGCACTGCGTCAGATGATTCAATGGCGGCTTCGCTGCCAAGTCCCATAGCAATTCCGCAGTCGCTTGCCGACAGTACGGGAGCGTCGTTGATTCCGTCGCCGACAAAGCAGACAGATTTTGATTGAGTTTTTATTCTTTCAACCTTTTCAAGCTTGTCGTTCGGAAGCAGATTAGAATAGCACGCGTCAAGTCCGAGTTTTTTGCTTATTTTTTCTGCATTGTTCCTTGAGTCGCCCGTAAGCATTACAATATTTTTAGCGCCGAGCTTTTTCAGTTTTGAGATAACCTCCTGTGATTCAGCTCTTACAGAATCGCTTACTTCCAATGCGCCTATAAGCTCGCCGTCGTATACTACAAAAACAGATGCGTTGCCTGCAAGCTTTTTCTGCTCTTCATTGAGAATTTTTATTCCGCCGCATTCAAGCTTTTTACTGTTGTAAACCGCACTCGTGCCGTGCCCTGCTGCTTCTTTGTAATCGGAAAGCAGGGGAAGTTTCATTCCTTCGGCTTTTTTCTTGATAGCTGTTGCAACGGGATGAACGGAATATTTTTCGCAGGCGGCGGCAAGGGCGAGAACATCGCTTTCGGCGTAGCCGCTAAAGGTAGTAATGCTTTCGACTTCAAGTTTTCCGTTTGTCAGCGTTCCTGTTTTGTCAAAAACAAACGAGTCTGCTTTTGCAAGAGCTTCAATGTATTTTCCGCCTTTAATAAGAACTCCGATTTTGGAAGCCGCCCCGATTCCCGAATAATAGGAAAGAGGCACGGATATTACAATAGCGCAGGGGCAGGAGGCAACAAGGCAAACAAGCGCCCTGTAAATCCACTCTGTAATTTCACCAATGCCGAGCAGGGGAGGAATAAAAGCAATTACTGCGGCGATTATAATCACAATTGGAGTGTAGATTGATGCAAAGCGGGTAATCAGTTTTTCTTTCTGACCTTTGCGGGCAGACGCTTCTTCAACAAGCTGTAAAATTCTTGCGGCTGTGCTGTTGTTGTATTCCTTTGTCGTTTCGATTTCAATAAGTCCGTTTCCGTTGATTGCACCGCTCATTACTTCACTGCCGGCTGAAATGTCAACAGGCAGACTTTCACCCGTAAGTGCCGAAGTGTCGAGAGTTGATTTTCCGTTTGTAACAACTCCGTCAAGCGGAATCCTTTCATAGGGCTTTACTGTTATGATACTTCCTGTTTTTACGCTTTCGGCAGAAACAACAGTTTCTGTTCCGTCCTTTACGATTGTAGCAGTATCGGGGCGAATTTGCGCAAGTTTTTCAATATCCCTGCGAGATGCGTCAACGGCAATATCTTCAATAAATTCACCGAGTGAAAAGAGGATTGTTACCATAGCCGCCTCAACAAATTCGCCAAGACAGAAAGCGGCGACAACTGCAACGGTAAGAAGTACGGTTTCGTCAATTTTCAGTTTAACTGCGTTTTTCAAACCTTTCAGAAAAATTTTATATCCTGAAAGTAATGTTGCCGCTATGCTTAAAGTAAACATAATAACGGTTGAATATGTCTGATTTTCAGGCAATACAAGGTGCGTAACAAACGCTGCTGCTCCGAGAAAAATTGCGATAATCAGCATTACGGTATTAAAATTTATTTTGCCAGATTGTTTTTCTTTTGTTTTTTTGCTGCTGTCAACTACGATTACTCCGTCCTCAATGCTGTCGCAAATCTGTTGAATCTTTAAAACAGAGTCGGAGTTTTCAGAGGAAAATGATAGAATTTTTGTTGCAAAATTAAAGCTTACGTTTTCAAATCCCTGAGTGTTCGCAATCTTGTTTTCAATTTTCGAAGCGCAGTGTGCACAGTTGAGATTTTCAAGAGTGTAAGTGTATCTATTCATAAATCCTCCTTATTCAAGAACGTGGTCAAGTCCCATTTCTATAATTTTCTTAACGTGGTCGTCGTCAAGGCTGTAGTAAATTTGTTTGCCGTCTCTGCGAACGCGTACAAGCTTGTTCTGACGAAGCACCCGAAGCTGGTGTGAAATTGTGCTCTGTTCCATATTCAACGTTTCGGCAATATTGAGAACCGACATCTCATTTTCGGATATCGTTACCATAATGCGCAGACGTGTTGAATCGCCGAAAACCTTAAAAAGATCGGCAAGGTCAAACAGTACCTCAAGGTCAGGCATTTCGGTATGCTGTGTAGGTGTGGTTTTATTTTCCATAAATATTTCTCCATTTATTTAAAATACTTGAACATATGAATAAATGTTCATATGTTAATATAAATATACCACCGATATATTTGATTGTCAATAGGTATTATGAAAAAATTAGATTTATTTATACAAAATTCAGTAAACGATAATTTAGCGTTGGAGTAATAGCACACGTTACCGTAGGGACACGGCGCGCCGTGTCCACACAAAAATTGCAATGCAATTTTTGTGAATGGGACGTGTAGGAACCCGTCCCCTACGGAGAGGTTTGTTTTACTCTATAAATACGGTTTAATCGAAAAAATCGGATAACCACTGCGAACAGCACGCCGTGTCCCTACGGCTGAAACCAAATGTTTCCTGTATCGCCGTAGGGGACGGCTTTTCTGCGAAAACGGCAACCCTTTTGTCGCTTTGCGGCATTTCCCCTATCAGGGGAATTTCCTTGACGTCCCTAAACGTTGCCTATATATCAATCTATAATTCGGGCAACCGTTTTTACCTAAACAACCGATTTTTTCGCTCGATTTGCGTGTCGAGGCACTCGACTAAATTTTCGTTTAGTAAAAGAACAATCAAAAAATAACGGCAGTCATTTCTGATTGCCGTTATTGAAGTTAAAATGCTTTTATTTTACCGTTACTTTACACTGTGCAGTTTTTCCGTTGTAAAGCGTAATTTTAATGTACGCAGTACCTTTTGATTTTGCAGTGATTGTTGCTTTGTTTCCGCTGCCTTTTTTAACGGTGGCAACGCTTGAATTTGATGTTGACCATTTCAAATTATCTGCATTTGCATATGTTCCGCTGTTGGTGCTTTCGCTTATTGTGTAGCTTGCGCCCTTTTTCAGAGTTATGTTTGACGGATTGACTTTAACACTTGAAGGTGCACTCTTTACGGTTACTTTACAGGTAGCTGTCTTACCGTTGAAAGTACGAATAGTAATTGTTGCTGTTCCTGTGCCTTTTGCCGTGATTTTAGCTTTGTTTGCAGTTGTACCTGTTACGGTTGCAACCGAGTTGTTTGAACTGCTCCAAGTATAGGTTGTTGACCACGAACCGCTGTTTGTACCTGCCGCAATTGTGTAGTTTTCACCCTTGCCGAGGGTAACGCTTGCAGGATATGATTTTACGCTTGTCGGTGCAGGTTTAACCGTTACTTTGCATTGTGCAGTTTTGCCGTTGTAAAGAGTAATTTTTACATAAGCTGTGCCAACGCCCTTTGCGGTGACAGTTGCTTTATTTCCACTGCCCTTTGTAACGGTTGCAACGCTTGAATTGGAAGTTGACCATTTTAAATTGGAGGCGTTTGCATATGTTCCGCTGTTTGTGCTTTCGCTGATTGTGTATTTTTCACCAACGCCGAGGGTAACGCTTGCAGGGTTAGTCTTAACACTTGTCGGTGCTGGCTTAACCGTTACCTTGCAGGTTGCAGTTTTGCCGTTAGAAGTTTTTACGGTAATATTAGCTGTTCCCGATTTTTTAGCAGTTACTTTGCCGTTGCTGACAGTAGCAACGCTTGTGTTTGAACTGCTCCAAGTTAATGTTTTTACAGCATTAGACGGCTGAATTTTTGCTGTAAGTGTGGTGCTTTCGCCTGCTCCGAGGATAACCGAATTTGTGCTGAGTGAAACACTTGTAGGGTTAACAGGTTTTGGCAAAGCAACAAAATTAAAATCATTATTTCTTGCATATTTTTCGGCTTCGGTTCCTTTGTAGCCTTTTATTGTGAAGCCATTTACTTTTGTACCGTTAGCATATCCGAAAGCTTCATTTTCTATATATGTAACATTATCATATATTGTGACATTTTTTAAATATTGATTATCGTTAGCTGTATTTCTATTTAGGGTTTTAATTCCGGAAGGGACAGTATAGCTGTTAGTTTTCTTACCTTGCGGATACCAAAGAATTTCTGTTTTATTTTTATTATATAATACTCCGTCAACACTACAGTATTTTTTATTATTTGCATGAATTGAGATTGATTCAAGAGAAACGCAACCGGTAAATGCGCTATAATATGTAGGTACTGTTTCTGCACCATATCCAATTGATACGGTTTTTAAAGAAATACAATCTTCAAATACTTCTGTTCCTATGTCTTTTACACTATTTGGAATATTAATACTACTTAAACTTTTACAATTACGAAAAGCTCTATCGTCAATACCTATTAATCCGTTACTTAAACTTACTGAAGTAAGTTTTTCGCAATTTACAAAAGCCTGTCTTCCGATTTCCATCAACGAAGCAGGAAAACTGATGCTTGTCAGATTTGTGCAACTACCAAAGGAAGCGTAATCGATTTTTTTTAAATTGTTTGAGAATGTAATATTCTTTAAATTACTACAAGCAGAAAAAGCATAACTATCAATTGATGTTACGGTATTAGGAATATTTACGTTGACTATATTTTCACACCATTCAAATGCGCTCCAACCGATTTTGGTCACTTTATTACCATAAATCGTTGACGGTATTGTTATGTTTGATGCAGAACCGTTGTATTTGGTTATAGTACATGTGTAGTCATCTTCAAGTCTGTATTCGTAGTCACCGTAGGTTGCCGCACTAACCGTAAATGGTGCAACAGTCAGCACACTAAGTGCCATAATTACCGCAAGAAATACGGCTGTCAGCTTTTTGATTTTTTTCATTCTAAATTCCTCCTAAAATTTTTTAATCAACAATAAAAAATATATGCTGGTTTATAATAAAAATAACACATAAGTATTCAAATGTCAACATATGTATTCATAATTTGTACAAAAAACATATACACTATTACTGGGTGATATGATGTTTGTACAAATGCTTGATTCAAAAATAGTCGGCGAGGTTATTTCCGAGTACAGAAAGAAAAAGAATATTTCACAAGAGGTATTAAGCGGTTTGTCAGACATAGGAAGAACACACCTGAGTGCAATTGAACGAGGAGAGCGCAAGCCAACTCTTGAAACCTTTTACAGAATATGTGTTGCGCTTGATGTGAAAATGAGCGAGGTTACTGCTGAAATTGAAAATCGAATAGAGAGAATGTAGCTTTAATTAAATAAAATCTATGTAATACCATTTACAAGTATAATCGGAGAAAATATTATGAACAGAATTACTATGTTGAGAAAAGAAAAAGGTATGAGTCAGATTGCTTTGTCAATCAAGCTCAATGTATCGCAGAAGATGATAAGCGCATATGAAACAGGCAAAAACGAGCCGAGCGTAGAAACTCTGAAAAGCCTTGCCGATATTTTCAATACCTCCGTTGATTACATTATAGGTTATTCGAATGTCAGGCAACCTCTTGATAAAATTGTTCAGGCAAGTCTTAACGAAGATGAGTGCGAACTGCTTGACGGCTTTCGTACTCTTGATAAAAAGCGACAGCATATAGCTTTAGGTGTAATACTGGGATTAAAAAATTGTGAATAATATAAGAAAACGGCAGGAAATGCATATTAAATGCAGACCTGCCGTGTTTTATGTTATTATGTTTAGAAATCAAGACTTTTTCCATGCTGACGGTGAGAACAACAGCAGCAGCGGGAACAGCTCAAGTCTGCCTGCGAGCATATCAAAAATGAGTACGCTCTTTGACAATATGCTGAAATTAGCGTAATTTCCGACGGGACCGACTTCTCCGAGTCCCGGACCTGTGTTATTAAGGTTTGCCGCAATGCTTGTAAAGCTTGTTAAAAAGTCCTTATTCTCAATTGAAATCAAAAGAAAACTTAAAACGAAGATTCCCATATACACCACAAGAAATACCGAGGTGTTGCGCATAATGCTGTGGTCAAGGGTCTTTCCGTCCATTTTTACAGCCTTTACGTTTCTGGGGTGGATAAGCAGAGCAAATTCCTTTTTTACCTCTTTGCAGAGAATAAGGAGTCTTGAAATTTTAAATCCGCCGCCCGTACTTCCCGCCATAGCACCGACAAAGGTTATAATAACTATTACAGCCTTTGAAAGCTCGGGCCAGTGGTTGACATCGCCGATTCCAAATCCCGTTGTCGTGATAATAGATGAAACATAGAAAAAGCTTTGATGGAACGATTCGTAAAGCGTGGGATAGAGAGAGCTTATATTAATAGTGATTATAGCGATTGAAACTACAATGATTCCCACATAAACCCAAAGTTCTTCCATTTTGAATGCCTGCTTGAATTTTTTTGCGAGAAGAAGAATATAGAACGAAAAGTTAATGCTGAACAACAGCATAAATATTGCAATAACCGTCTGTAAATAATAACTGTTATAGGCGGCAATGTTGTTGCTGTGTATTCCGAAACCTCCTGTGCCGGCTGTTGCAAAGCTTGTGTTAATTGCGTCAAAAAATCCCATTCCGCCGCAAAGCAAAAGTATGAGTTCAAGTAAAGTAAGTCCGATGTATATTCCGTACAGCAAAGCGGCGTAGTTTCTCATATGCGGAACAGCCTTGCCGATTATCGGGCCGGGGCTTTCTGCTTTCATAAGGTAAATGTTTTGCTGACCGCCAAGCTTCGGAATAATTGCAAGCAAAAACACGATTACGCCCATTCCGCCAAGCCAGTTGAGGAAGCTTCGCCAGATAAGCATACCGTGGCTTAAAGATTCTACATCTAAAAGAATTGAAGAGCCTGTTGTGGTAAAACCCGAAACGGTTTCAAAAAATGCATCAATAAAGCTCGGAATTTCGCCGCTCAGCCAAAACGGCAAACAGCCGACTAGCGACATAATAATCCAGCTCAGGGCTGTTGCCGCAAAGCCTGCTTTCTGATAGAGCACCATATTTTTAGGTTTTTTAATTTTAACAGCCATCAAGCCCAAAAATGCACTTGCCGCACCGGTAATCAGAAAATACAACCCCTCATGTTCGCCGTAAACAAACGAGGTCACTGTTGCAATTTGCATTGCCGCACCCTCAATAATGAGAACCCAGCCTAGTATATAGACAATAATACGTTTATTCATATGTTAAAACTACCCTCAATGTTTGCTGAATATATCGTCAAGATCGCTTAAACCCTTGTGCTTTGTAATTATTACAACTGTATCATTGGGCAAAATTGAATCACTGCCCTGCGGAAGAATAATTTTTCCGTGACGGTTGATGCAGATAATCTGAAGATTATCAAGAAGATTAAGATTTTGCAGTGGAATACCGCATACTTTTGAGTTCTTCTTTACTCTGAATTCAAGCGCTTCGGTGCGTTCGTCATTGAGTCTGTAGAGCGTTTCAATATTACTGCCGAGTGAATTCTGCATTGCTCTGATATATCTTGCAATGTACTCACCCGTAAGGTTTTTCGGGTGAATAATGCAGTCAAAGTTAAGGTTTGACAGAATCGAATCAAACGAGGTGTTGTTGACCTTTGTGATAATCTTTGCTTTTGAAACGTCATTGAGGTAGAGAGAAATTAAAATGTTCTCTTCGTCATAGTCCATAAGAGCCGCAATTCCGTCGGCGTGTTCAACACCCTCGCTCAAAAGCAAATCCTGATCCATACAGTCGCCATGAATTATTACTGCACCCGGCAGCAGCTCTGCAAGCTCGGTGCATCTTCCGGCGTTCTTTTCAATAATCTTTACATTTGCACCCGACTTCAAAAGCATCATAGCAAGGTAATGCGAAACCTTGCCGCCGCCGAGCAAAATTACATCACGGCTTCTGCCGATTGAAACATTAATTTTTCTGAAAAATTTTGCAGCAGTTTCTGACTTTGAAACAATTGAGATTTTATCTCCGCTTTGAATAACAAAGTCACCGTTAGGAATATAAACTTCGCCGTCACGCTCAACCGAGCAAATTCTGACCTTGCCTTTAAGAATGTCAATCTGACTGATTTTCTTGTTGCTTATCAGTGAATCCTGCGGAATCTGTACTTTGATAATGTCAACAATTCCCTTTGCAAACGAGTCAATTTCAAGCGCGCCCGAAAATCGCAGGAGACGGCTGATTTCGGTTGCAGCGGTAAGCTCGGGATTGATAGCCATTGAAAGACCAAGCTGATCCTTTACTCTGTACAAATCGTTTGTGTACTCGGGATTTCTTACCCTTGCAATTGTGTGTTTTACACCTGCGGCTTTAGCCATAAGACAGGTGTAGAGATTAATTTCATCTCTTGCCGCAGCGGCAATCACAAGGTCGGCTGACTGTGCTCCTGCATCAATAAGTACTTCGTATGTTGCGCCGTTGCCCTCTATTCCCATAATGTCAAGGGATTCAGACAGACGTGTAACTGCTTCGTGGTCTATGTCGACAACAACAATTTCGTGTCCTTCGGAGTTAAGCTCCGTTGCAATGGATGTGCCTACTTTTCCGCATCCGACAATTACAATCTTCATAACTACCTCTCATTATAAAAAGAAATATTAATGATATTTCCCCGTAAACATATAAAGTCATAATACACCAAATTATATTTAAAATCAATACATAATGTTAAAAAATTCGGATTTCTTACAAAACCCGCACACTTGCCAAAATTAAGTTTTTATAGTAAAATAATATTATACCTTATTTAATGGATAACATAATGCCCAAAAGCGGATTTTTTGTGTATTTCGCTATTTATTAAACAAACCATAGTAATTTTATTTGCGGTGCAACAAGGACGTTCATCTCTGTTGTGCCGCTTTGCGTTTATATATTATAAAAATTGTTTTTTACGGAGGTTCTATGGCGCTTTATATACTAATCGCAGCGGTAATAATTATTATTTGCCTGACTGTGAGCAAGTTCAGTTCTAAAATAGGCGTGCCTGTGTTGCTTGCTTTTATCTTTCTGGGAATGTTGTTCGGCTGTGACGGGATTTTTAAAATTCAGTTTGATAACTTTTCATTTGCCGAAACAATCTGCTCTGTATCGCTGATATTCATAATGTTCTACGGCGGATTCGGCACTAACTGGAAAAAAGCAAAGAAGGTTGCCGCAAAGTCTGTTTTGCTTTCAACGCTTGGCGTAGTGCTCACCGCAGGAATTACAGGACTGTTCTGCTTTTTTGTACTTAAATTTGATTTTCTTGAAAGTATGCTTATCGGTGCGGTAATAAGTTCCACAGACGCAGCATCGGTCTTTTCAATACTCAGAAGCAAACGGCTTAACCTGAAATACAATACAGCGTCCTTGCTTGAGGTTGAAAGCGGAAGTAACGATCCGTGCGCATATATGATGACGGTAATTATTCTTACCCTGATGAGCGGAAAAACAAGCGGAATTGAGATTTTGTATATGATTTTTGCGCAGATAGTCTTTGGTGCGGCAATTGGAGTTGCAACAGCGTTTTTGGCTTACTTTATGCTTAAAAAAATGAATTTCGGCACAAACGGTTTTGAGTCAATCCTTGTGTTTGCTATGGCTCTTGTTTCTTACTCGCTGTCAGCGGTAATCGGCGGAAACGGCTATCTTGCAGTGTACATTACGGGAATAATCCTCGGCAATAAGGAAATTCCGAATAAAAAGTCGCTGGTGCATTTCTTTGACGGTATAACCGGACTTATGCAGATACTCATATTCTTCCTGTTAGGACTTACAGCCTTTCCGTCGCAGATGGTTTCAATTATACTTCCTGCACTTGCAATTGCACTGTTTCTCACGTTTGTGGCTCGACCTTTGTCAGTCTTTGCAATTCTCACGCCGTTTAGCTGTCCGCTAAGGCAGCAGCTCCTTGTTTCGTGGTCGGGACTTCGTGGTGCGGCTTCAATAGTATTTGCCATTATGGCGGTTGTAAGCCCTGCATACCTCAAAAATGATGTTTTCCACGTTGTATTTTTCATAGTGTTGTTCTCAATTTTAATTCAGGGAACTCTTATTCCGTTTGTGGCAAAGCACCTTGATATGATTGACAACAAGAGCGACGTTATGAAAACCTTTAACGACTACACAAAGGAAGTTCCCGTTCAGTTTATTAAACTTCCCATAACCGAAAAACACCCGTGGGTAAACAAAAAAGTAAGTCAGATTCGATTTTTGCCCAATACTATCCTCACCCTTATTATTAGGGACGACAAACAGCTTGTGCCGCGTGGAAATACCATTTTACTTGAGGGCGACATTGCAGTATTAAGCGGTCCGTCGCTTGAAAAAAAGTTTACAGGTCATTTGACAGAGATTGAGATAGACGCTGACAGCGAGTGGCTTGGAATGACATTGTCTGAAATTGACCTTGATTCCGATAAGCTTGTAACGCTGATTAAGAGAAATAACCGTATTGTCATTCCAAAAGGCAAGACGATTGTTAAAGAAAATGATATTTTAATCATAAACAAAACGCAGAAGTAAATTATTGATAAAAATGACAAAAGAAAAGCGTTCATCGAAAATATAACGATGAACGCTTATTTTGTATTAATTACAAGTAAAATTTAGCTTTTTAAATATATCATTTGTTTTTTAAAACTTCTATTACATACATACCGATAAGATTATTTGTCTTGTAACACGTATTATCTATTTTTATTTTGCCGTCTGAAAGTGTTGTAATTATAAAATTACTTTTTGAATCAAGGTTTTCAAACTCAAAAGTAATTGTAACGGCAGTACAGCCAGTTTTTGCGTCAAAATAAGATTTTTTACAAAATGTATTCAAAATATGTTCATTGAATGAATCAATTTCTTTTGTATCGGTTATTGCAAACTTATCAACTTTTCCTGTATTGTTATCTGTATATTCAAAATTTATTTTGGTACAGTCGGAACTTGAAAAAAGTTCGAATTTTGAATTCAGTTCACAAATAGGAACATAGCGTGTGTATGAAGTACAAATTTGGAAGAAAACTGAGAATATTAAAATTATGGATAAAATGACTATAATTATATTTGTTTTATTCATATGATACTTCCTTATATTTTTACAGCAATGCCAGATATACTTTTATAGTAACCGTTAAAGGAAACATATTGAATATTTCTTGTCCATCCATTGATGACTTGTAGATATTTGTAATCCTTCTTACCGTATCGTTTTATGTACCAACCTACTGTGACAACAGAATGACCTCCATCATCTGCTTGTAGATCGGTATGGATAGGTATGCCGGCATTAACATCTCTTGTGAAATCCGACCAAAAGTTAAAAAAATATGAATCAACCTTAACTCCGCTCGTGTAACCTCTGCTTTTTATATATGATTTATATGCCGGAGCTATATTTTTGCACAAAGTTCCACTGTTTTTACTCGTTTTCATGAGAGAATAAAATTTATTAAAAGTCTTTTGAGTACTATTATCAATAAGAATTTTGCTTTTTTTCTTTGCATTCTTATAATATATCATTAGGTTAGTTGCCGCCGTTGGTGAACAAACTCCGCCAGAACTTAGCTCATTCATTTTTTTAAAGAGAGAAACATTTATTCCTGGAATACGGTTACTTCTTTTGTTCACTCCACCTGTAGGTTCATTGGTCATTCCACCCCCAATTGTTGATTTACATGTGTTATTAAAGTCGTTTATTTTTATATTTTGAGTATTTAATAAGGATTTAATTTTATCTCGAATTATTGATCTTGATGTACTTAAATATGATGATTTGAGGAAAGTAATTTTTTGATTAGGATCAAAAAGTTTTTGTTTCCCATTTTCAATATATTCAGAGTATATTTTCCCGGATCCAAGAAAGTAAATCTTATTTGTAATGCTACAAGTATTTTGATTTATTGAATTTTCAGTAAAGGTTGTGAGAGTATTTTCGATACCTTCACCTTCTGTACTAAACTCTACAATAGGATTTTCTTTTTCAAGTTTACTTATTAGAACATAACCAGATGGTGTAACAGTATTATTATATACCTTATCAAAAGAAATGCAATAGCCAGTTACATTATTTTCGAGATCAAAAAGTTTTTCAATATTTGAAATTTCAATACTTTTATCATCAAGAATATCTCGCATGTGATTAAGCGCAATATCGGCGGATATTTCTTCAGTTAATTCATTTGAATTTAAAAAACTGTCTAAATTGCTTGAAGTGAAGCTTTCTGCGCTAACTAATTGTGTAGAAGCTAATAAAATAAATACTAGAGTAAGAAATATTGAAATTATTTTTTTCATATGATCATCCCTTTCTTGGTGATATTTTAACACAAAAACAATAATTTGTCAATCAAATTACTTAAAACTTTAAATATAATTTGGATTATATATGCCGAAATGTCTTTTCCTTAATATTTTAAAATGTAACTTAATAGAGAAATAGAATACTTAAAATAAAATTTAAAGCTCAAAAAGCCGTCGGCATTGACTGCCGACGGCTAAATTTATACTCTATACAAATTTTGCGAAAATTAAACTGTTTCGCTGTTGTTGCCGTAGTAAGCATTAAGGTACATCTGCTTGATTTCCTTGAAGAGCGGATATCTCGGGTTAGCGCCTGTGCACTGGTCATCGAATGCCTGCTCAACCATATCGTCAAGTCTGTTGAGGAAGTCTGTTTCGTCAATGCCGTATTCCTGAATGGAGTTCTTGACGCCGACTCTAGCCTTAAGGTCGTTGATAGCCTTGATAAGGTTCTCAACGCTTTCAGCGTCATTCTTGCCCTCAAGACCGAGGTGCTTTGCAACTTCAGCATAACGAGCCTGGGTCTTCGGGTGGTCATACTGCGGGAATGTACCCATCTTTGCAGGAGTTTCAACAGAGTTGAAGCGGATAACCTGCTCAATCATAAGTGCGTTTGCAATACCGTGGGGAAGGTGATGGAATGCGCCGAGTTTATGAGCCATTGAGTGACATACACCGAGGAATGCATTAGCAAAAGCCATACCTGCCATTGTAGCGCCGTGAGCAACCTTTTCACGAGCAACAGGCTCGTTCATACCGTTGTCATAGCAAGCAGGAAGATACTTAAAGATTACTTCAAGTGCACGAAGTGCAAGACCGTCGGTGAAGTCTGTAGCCATCATTGAAGCATAAGCCTCAAGTGCGTGAGTAACAGCGTCGATACCCGATGCTGCTGTAAGTCCCTTAGGACCGCTCATCATATTGTCAGCGTCTACGATTGCCATATTAGGCATAAGCTGGTAGTCAGCAAGAGGATACTTAACGCCTGTGTTCTGGTCTGTGATAACTGCGAAGGGAGTAACCTCGGAACCTGTACCTGATGAAGTAGGAACAGCGATGAAATAAGCCTTTTCGCCCATCTTCGGGAATGTATAAACTCTCTTACGGATATCGCAGAAACGCATAGCCATATCCATAAAGTCAGCTTCGGGATGCTCATAGAGAACCCACATAATTTTACCTGCGTCCATTGCAGAACCACCGCCGAGTGCGATAATTACGTCAGGCTCAAACTTGCGCATAGCCTCTGCACCCTTCTGTGCAGAAAGAAGTGACGGGTCGGGCTCAACGTCAGCAAATGTTGTGTGAACAATGCCCATTTCATCAAGCTTATCTGTAATCGGCTTTGTGTAGCCGTTCTTGTAAAGGAAGGAGTCTGTTACGATGAAGGCTCTCTTCTTGCCCATAACGTCCTTAAGTTCCTGAAGAGCTACAGGCATACAGCCCTTCTTCATATATACCTTTTCAGGTGCTCTGAACCAAAGCATATTTTCTCTCCTCTCGGCTACTGTCTTGATATTGATAAGGTGCTTACAGCCAACGTTTTCTGATACAGAGTTGCCGCCCCATGAGCCGCAGCCGAGTGTAAGTGAAGGAGTAAGCTTGAAGTTGTAGAGGTCACCGATACCGCCCTGTGAAGAGGGAGTATTAACGAGAATACGGCAGGTTTTCATACGAGAAGCAAACTCGTCAATCTTTTCTTTTTCATTTACAGCGTCAACATAGAGTGAAGATGTGTGGCCGTAACCGCCGTCAGCAACGAGTTGTTCAGCCTTAGCAACAGCGTCCTCAAAGTTTTCTGCTTTGTACATTGCAAGTACGGGGGAGAGCTTTTCGTGAGCAAATTCTTCGCTGATGTCAACAGACTCAACTTCACCGATAAGAATCTTTGTTTCTTCGGGAACTGTTACGCCTGCAAGAGCAGCGATTGTAACGGGCTTCTGACCAACGATTTTAGCGTTGAGTGCGCCGTTGATGATGATAGTCTTTCTAACCTTTTCGGTTTCTTCATCGTTAAGGAAGTAGCAACCGCGTGCCTTAAACTCCTTTTTAACCTTGTTGTAAATCTTCTTTTCAACGATAACTGACTGCTCGGAAGCACAAATCATACCGTTATCAAATGTCTTTGAATGAATAATTGAGTTAACCGCAAGAAGAATGTCAGCAGTTTCATCAATAATAGCGGGTGTGTTACCTGCGCCAACGCCGAGTGCCGGTTTACCTGATGAATAAGCTGCCTTAACCATGCCGGGGCCGCCTGTTGCGAGAATGCAGTCAGCTTCCTGCATAAGCATATTTGTAAGTTCAAGAGAAGGAATATCAATCCAGCTGATGATACCCTCAGGTGCACCTGCAGCTACGGCAGCTTCAAGAACTACCTTTGCAGCTTCAATTGTGCTCTTCTTTGCACGGGGGTGAGGGCTGATGATAATACCGTTACGTGTTTTAAGACAAACGAGTGTCTTAAAGATAGCTGTAGATGTTGGGTTTGTTGTGGGAATTACAGCTGCGATAACGCCGATAGGCTCGGCAATCTTCTTTATGCCGAAAGCTTTATCCTCCTCAAGAACTCCGCAGGTTTTTACATCTTTGTAAGCGTTGTAAATGTATTCTGAAGCAAAGTGATTTTTGATTACCTTGTCTTCTGCAATGCCCATGCCGGTTTCTTCAACGGCCATTTTAGCAAGCGGAATTCTCATTTTGTTTGCTGCTGTTGCGGCTGCAAGAAAAATCTTGTCAACCTGTTCCTGTGTATAGGTTGCGAAAATTCTCTGAGCCTCTTTTACTCTTGCGAGAGCAGCCTCAAAAGACTCTGTGTTTTCTACAATCGGATACTCTTTTGTACTCATTAAATCTACCTCTTATCTTGCAAATTATATTAGATTCAGCAAAGCTGAAAATGATATCGTATTAATTAATATTTTATACTTCTTTGAAGTCAAACTTATTTGTTTTTGCATAGCTACTTGCATACGAATTCTTTGGTGCTTTGATTGTTATTTTGTTAGGACAATCAGCAAAAGTGTTGTCTGCAATGCTTGTAATTGTTGAGGGAAGCGTAACCTCTGTAAGCTGCTGGCACTGATAGAAAACAAACTCGCTAAGCTGTGTGAGTGTTTTGCTTTCGGGAATTGTAACGCTCTTTAGTCCTGATGCAGAGAAAGCGAAAACGTCGATTTCTTTTAGCGAAGCAGGAAGCTCAATTGACTCAAGCGAAGAACAGTTAAAAAATGCGTTTGTGCCGATAGTTACAAGATTCTTCGGAAGTTTTACGCTTTTAAGGTTTCTGTTGCTCGAAAAAGCATAGTCCTGAATTTCTTTTACCGAATCGGGGATTTCAACGCTTGAAACATCCGCGCCGTTGAACAAGCTGCGACCGAGAACTGTAACCTTGTAATCATTGTAGGTTTCGGGGATTTTTACATCCTTGCTTGAACCGGTGTATCTTGTAATCATAACTTCATCCTTGTTAAGAATGAAGAAACCAAACTCATCGTTAGTAAGATCAGGTTCGGTTGCCGTAACTTTATAGCCGGGTTCCTGACTTTTGGTGTTTGAACATCCGCATCCGGAAAATCCGATTGAAACAGACGCACAAAGCATGCAGGCAAGCAATGCACATAATATTTTTTTCATCTTCGAAGAATCCTTTCAAAACTTTAAATTTATCGATAAATTTATCTCGACTAATAACATTCTATCATCTTTGTTAAATAATTGTCAATGTTTTTTTGGCTTTTTTTATACTTTTATCGGGTTATATAATAATTACAAAAAGATTACGTTTTTATTGTGTTAAAAGTTACAAAAATCGTTTTTTTAGTTTGTTATATGATCTGAATTTCAACCATAACCCGGTTATCTGAATGTATAAATTAGGAGTATGCAGAGCGTGGATGGTATTTTGGCGTCTATGATGCGAATTTACTGTAATATGCATTGTGTAAGTTTACAACAATAACAGCCCATACCATTAGATGATAAGGGCTGTTTAAAACTCAATATTTATTTGTAGCGTTTTCCGCCGTTTTTATATCGGGTGCCGTTTGATGATTTCGGAAGCTTAATATCGGCAGTATCATATTTACTGCTCTTGTAAGCCCTCATTTTACCGGTCTTTTCATTTTTGTAACCGTCATCATAGTCAATTGATGAACGGTATCTTCCGTTTTCAGCACCTGCGTAGGCGTACTGACTGCGGTTAAAACCGTCTGAAAGCTTTTTGCGTTTGCTGACGGATGAAATTATTACATAAGCAATTCCTGCTGCACTGAGTGCAAGACAAGCAATTCCTGTGTAGAGCATCCAATCGCCGTTGTCGCTGAGACTGTCGTTGTTTTTGATAAAACCGAAGTCGTCAGAATCGTTGCTGTTGCCTTGCCCTGCGTTTTTCAGATTTGCCGAAATATACTTCCAGTCATTGTTTGACAGAACGCTGTCGTCTATTTTGCGGTTTGAGTTATAAAGCGGTGCTGACGGAGCAGTGCTTGCAGGGGGAACATAGCTTTGACCGCCGCCAACATAGAATTCAGAGCTTTCGCCGCCGTTGTCACTGTCATAGTTTATTTCGCTGCTGCTTGAATTGTAATAGGGGTCGTCAGGTTCAACATACGGAGCGTCTGTTTCAGGCTCAACATACGGAGCGTCCGTTTCGGGCTCAACATATGGAGGTTCTGTTTCGGGTTCAACATACGGCGGCTCAGTTTCGACAACTTCCGGTGGGTTGGTAGCCACTTCATCGTCAATTCCGTCACCGTTCAAATCAACCGCATAAGCAGTAATTGTGACTATTGAAATACATAGAACAATTGATAACAGAGCTGTAATAAGTTTATGTCGCAGATTCATACAAACTCCTTTCTCCGAAATGTTGTTTCGGATTTACTGAGCGCTTGTTGTGTTTTCGGCTGCTGCTGTAGTAGGCTCAACTGGAACGAAGAACATTTTGGGTTCATATTTATTAATTACCGAAGTGTTTTCTTCGTAGTCAAGCTTTTTGGTAAGGTCTTTAATGTATTTGTCAAACTCTTCGCTCTTCATTGCATAAAGCACGTTTGAGCTGTTAGTTTCATTTGCAAGGTAATCCTTTGCAGCGTCTTTAATATTTTTCTTATAAACAAAGTAGTAAACTGCAGAATTGCCGCTACCTACCTTTACGGCAGTTGCCTTGTTGTTGTCAAGCTTTTCAAGCGCTTTCTTAACTTCATCACCGAGAGAGCTGTTCTCCAAATTCTCGGTGTTTGATGTTGCAGGGTCTGAATCGATGTTGTTTGCTTTCTTATAAGCTTCAATAACATCGTCGTATGATTTACCGTTGTTAATGTCCTTAACGTAGCCGTCAATCTCATCGGTAATTTTTTTGGCTTCCTTGTCTGACATTGCAACGTTGGTTGACTGTCCTGCTTCGTCTGTTGAAGCTGTGTAGAGGTTTACAGTAAAGTAACTGTAGTCGGTGTAATTATCGTTAAAATACTTTGTAAGTTCTTCGTTTGTAACTTCCTTTGAGCCGCCTTCTTTGTAGAGCTTGTCAAAGAGAGCCTGATACTTAACGCTGTACTCTGTTGAGCAGTAACGGAAACTTTCAAGAGAAATACCGTAAGGTTCTAAGTCGTCCTTCATAGGCATAATGTAGCCATAGTCAGCGTACTGACCTACATTCCAGTAGGTTTCAGCCTGCTCGTCAGCAGAAGCGATCATGTCTTTTGAAACTTCAACATTCTCTTTTTTTATCTGCTCGTCCATAACCAGGTAGCTTAAACACATAAGCTTTGCCTGTTCCTTAATCCACTTGCTTGCAACTTCCTTATTACCGTCATCGTCGGTAATTTCCATTTCAAGCCAGCTGTCCTTTGTTTCGTCATAATCGTCAAGCTTCTCAGCGTATGATTTTGCCTGGTTATAGGCAGTGTCAAGTGAATAAATATAAACACCGATAGCAAGCTCTTTGTCATTAGTTTTGTATGACCATTCCTTATTAAGACTTACCGGAGTACATCCCGCAACAATTAAAACAGAAAAAATCATTATAACTGCCATTAAGAATGAACCGATTTTTACATTTGGTTTCATATTAGTATACCGTCCTTATTGAAAATATAGCATTATGCATACGGGAAACACTTTTACAGTATGCGTACTTTATGATTATACATAAAAAAATTGTCATTGTCTATATTTTATTGAAAATTTATCGAAAAAAATTTGAAATAAAGCCGAAAATTATTGGAAATTTGCTTGTCAGACTCTATATTTTAAATATTTTTTTCAGCATATTAAGGGAAGAGGCTCCCTCTTTGCATCCTACTGCAAGATAAGGCTTTGCGCCTGCGCAAAGTTTTGCTTTACCGTTGAGCGCTATAAGCAAATCGGCAACCTCGGGAGATTTGATTTCTCTTACATAGAGCAGAAGTGAGTTCTCGTTTTGCCTTATTTCGTAAATTCCCATTGAGTTTGCTTTGTTTCTGACAAGCGCTATGTCAATAAGTCCCTGCACTGACTGAGGAATTTCTCCGAAACGGTCACGAAGCTCGTCTTTTACGTCGTTGCTGTCGTCCGTGTTTCTTATGTCTGCAATTCTGCGGTAAACGTCAAGCCGCAGCGTAAGGCTTTCAACATAGCTTTCGGGAATGTGCGCGTCAACGGAAATGTCGATAAGGCAGTCAAGGTCTTTTGTTTCGGGACTTTCTCCGCGTTGTTCGCTTACAGCCTCGCCGAGCAGTTTTAAATACATATCGTAGCCGACAGATTCCATATGACCGTGCTGTTGAGCACCCATTATGTTGCCTGCGCCTCGAAGCTCAAGGTCACGCATTGCAATTTTGAATCCGCTGCCGAATTCGGTAAATTCTCTGATAGCCGCAAGACGCTTTTGCTGAATTTCCGTAAGCACCTTGCTTCTTCTGAATGTAAAGTAGGCGTATGCACGTCTTGAGCTTCTGCCTACTCGTCCTCTTAGCTGATGAAGCTGTGAAAGTCCCATACAGTCGGCGTTTTCTATAATGAGGGTGTTTGCATTCGGCAAGTCAACTCCCGTTTCTATTATAGTAGTGCAGACGAGCACATCTACTTCCTGCTCAAGCATTTTGCGCCATACTTCGCTTAATTCGTTTTCTTTCATTTTGCCGTGGCCTATTGCTATTTTAGCCTCGGGTACGGCTTCAAGAATTTTGCTTGCCTTTGACTCAATAGTTTCAACGTTGTTGTGCAGATAGAAAACCTGACCTCCTCTGCGCAGTTCACGTCTTATGGCTTCGTTGATTACTGCATCATCGTGTTCAAGCACATAAGTCTGTACTGGCTGGCGGTTTTGCGGGGCTTCTTCAATTACGCTCATATCACGCAGTCCGCTCATAGCCATATTCAGCGTTCTCGGAATAGGCGTAGCCGAAAGCGTCAACACGTCTACATTTTTACAAAGTTCCTTGAAACGTTCCTTTTGAGCAACGCCGAAACGCTGTTCCTCGTCTATTATCGCAAGCCCTAAATCACGAAATTCAACATCCTTTTGAACAAGTCTGTGAGTTCCGACAATCATATCAATTTCGCCGCGGCTGAGCTTTTTTAGAATTTCCTTTT
Organism: uncultured Ruminococcus sp.; assembly: GCA_958403905.1. Classification (GTDB taxonomy): domain Bacteria; phylum Bacillota; class Clostridia; order Oscillospirales; family Acutalibacteraceae; genus Ruminococcoides. Next base: position 42,359 of record CATXZD010000010.1, on the reverse strand, counting down.
GCTGTTTAGGCGTGCGGAAACGAGAGAGCAGTTCAACTCTTATCGGGTAGCCTTCAAATCTTTTTGTAACGGTCTGGTAGTGCTGCCACGCAAGAATGGTGGTGGGGCAGAGCAGAGCGCATTGCTTTGAGTCGGCAACGCACTTGAATGCCGCACGCAGTGCAACTTCGGTTTTTCCGAAGCCTACGTCACCGCAGAGAAGTCTGTCCATAGGCGCTGTGCGCTCCATATCGCGCTTGATTTCATCACAGCACCTGAGCTGGTCGGGGGTTTCCTCGTATTCAAAGCTTGCTTCAAAATCTCTTTGCCACTCATTGTCGACTGAAAAGGCATATCCCTTTGCTTTCATTCGTGCTGAGTAGAGAGCAATAAGCTCTTTTGCTATGTCTTTAACGGACGTCTTAACCCTTGCTTTTGCTTTCTGCCATTCCTGCGAGCCAAGACGGTTAAGCTTTACACTTGAGTTTTCACGCGGGCCTATGTATTTTGCCACCATATCAAGCTGTGTTACGGGAACGTAAAGCACATCGCCCTTTGCGTAGTCTATTTTAATGTAGTCCTTTGTAATTCCGTGGGTATCAATTTTGCGTATTCCGCCGAAAATACCGATACCATGTACGCTGTGAACAACATAATCGCCTGCCGAAAGCTCTGAAAGACTGTAAATTTCCTGACCGTTTTTGGCTTTTTTACGCTTTTTCTTCTCGGGGGCATAGGCAGTCTGTCCGTAGGTTATAAGGAAGAATTTTTCACCCGGAAATTCAAAGCCGGCACTCAGCGCACCTGTTAATACATAGATTGTTCCTGCTTTTGCGTTGTCAAGAGTGTCGCAAAGCTGAGCAGGAAAGCCGTCGTTTCTAAGACTGTCACACAGATTTTTTGCCGACCTGTCAGTACCCGCAAGTATAACTCCTCGGCTTTGCGAAGTGAAAAGTCCGTTTAAATCTTCCGAAAGCTGTTTGTATGAGCCGTTCCAACGGTTGAGCTGCTTAGATGAAAAGCTGATAATGTCGGCAAGTTTAATGGGAATGCTGCCGTGCACAAAGTTTTCAAGCACAATTGTTCCGTGTGCATTGAAAATATCAATACATTCGTTAAAGGTCAGGGTAAATCGGTCAAAGCCCCTACAAAGAACGCCGTCCTCAAATCCCTGCTTGAGAGCCTCGCTGTTCTGAAAATCCATAGCCTTGCCTCTGTCGCTTATGTTGCCGAATTCAGAAGTAAAGAACAGTGTATCACGGCTGAAATAATCAAAAAGACATTCTGGCTTGTCATAAATCTGACCGATAAACTTGTCGGCATTTGAAATTTGTGCTCCGTTTCGGATGAGTTCCGCTTCTGAAAGCAGTTTTTCTTTTGCTTTAGCGCTGTTTTTGGAACGAAGCAGGTTTGCCTTGTGAACGATTTTGTCGGCAAGTGCGTTTTTGTCCTCAATGATAATTTCCGTTGAGGGTGTAAGCTTTATTTTACCCGCTTTTTTAAAACGGCGCTGCGTTTCAATGTCGAAATAGCTTAAATCGGTGATTTCATCGCCCCAGAATTCTGCTCTGACAGGATGGTCGGAGTCGGGCATAAAAAAGTCCAGAATACCGCCGCGCTGTGAAAACTGACCGTTACCGTCAACAGCATCAAAGCGCTCGTAGCCGAGCAGGGTAAGTGAGCGAACTGCTTTTTCAAGAGAAATTTCCTTGCCTTCTTCAAATTCTATTGCGGACTCCTCTAAGACCTTTTTTGGTACGGTAAGCTGGCTTGCGGCGTCAATGCATGAGATGACAACATCGCAGTCGTTTTCAATGAGCTTGAGAAGAACCTTCAGCCTTGCGTGCTCGTATTCATGAGATTTGCTTTGAAAGTCAAGAAAATTATAGTCACGCACAGGATAGACGCAGGCTTTGAGTCCCATACTGCAAAGATCATTGCAGAGTGTTTGCGCTTCTTTTTCGTCGGAGGCAACACAAAAAGCCGTGACGCCCTTAAGGCGGCACAGCGCATAGATTACATTTGCTTTGTTTATTGTCGAAAGTCCCGAAACGCAAAGTGATTTGCCTGTTTTTGCACTGCTTAACAGTGACTTGAAAGCAGTTGAGTTTTTCAGAATATCGACAAGAAAATTCATTTTATCGGTCATTTTAGTATCCCTGTTAGTTGTTAATTGTATAAATTCATGGCTCTGTCGGTTTTGCCCTCAATAATCAGCTCAACAGCCTTTGACGCGTTGTCAAACATTGTTGTGAGTGTTTTGAACTCATTGTCTGTAAATTTTGAAAGCACCCAGTCAGCCAAATCCCAGTGCGGATTCGGCTTTGCGCCGATGCCGATTTTGATTCGGGGGAAGTTTTCGCTTCCGCTTAAGTAAATTATACTGCGCATACCTTTCTGACCACCGTCACTGCCCTTTGAACGTATACGCATTTTGCCGACGTCAAGCGATATATCATCGAAAATTACAATAACGTTTTCAGGCGGGATTTTGTAGAAATTCATAGCTTCAACAACCGCCTGACCGCTGTTGTTCATATAGGTGGTCGGCTTCATCAGCATAACTTTTGCACCGCCGATTGTGCAGTTGCCGACAAAGCTTTTATACTTGATTTTGTTTACCTTGCAATTGTACTTGTCGGCTATGTAATCAAGCGCAAGCCAGCCTGTGTTGTGACGTGTGTTTTCGTATTTTTTGTCGGGATTTCCCAGACCGACAACGAGGTATTCAATTGAGCCTGAAAATTTATTTTTTCCGAACATTTTAATTGCCATAGCCTTTCTGCCCACAAATAGTAATTAAGTAACCACTGATTAAATCACGCATAAAAGCTATTTGCACATCTTGCTTGCATATTTTCCGCCATATTTCCCAAAATTCTGCACACAGGCGTCAGCCTGCGCACAAAATTTTAAGCAATCTGACGAAAAAATCTGTCGGCGCAATATGTACAAACAATTTAATCATTGCTTACTTAAAATTTCCTACAACCTTACTATGGGCGGATAAGGTGTAAATGGCAATTTAGCCATCGCTTGTTGCCGCTTGCAGAAAACTGAGCGGGCAATATAATTTTTATAGTGTGAGTTTTCACACTATATCTCTATTCAAATTTCCTTTACATTTTTCCTTTCAAAGTAATTTATGATTGTGAAAATCCGAGTACAACCCAATCGTCATCTCCGAGATGGTACGCATTTCCGCAATACGGGCAGTTATGCTCACGAGTTGCATCAAAACTTCCTCCGCAGCTTTTGCATTCTACACGCTTTAAGCTGAAATTCGAATTTTTAAGTGAATTGATATTACGACACACTGTCATAGTGAACGGCTTGGCTTTGTGTGATATTTTTCCTGCTTTTTCATAAAAAACATCGGTATACACAGTTAACCCAACATAACAGTATAGCCCCTTTATTTCAAAAGAATTAAGTTTTATACCACCCTTGTACTGCACATCTATTATATCTTTAAATGTATTTTGCATGGGTGGTCCTTCATAGATTGCAAGATTTTGATAATCATCACAGAAAATCATAATTTTCAAAAGCGAAAAAATTTCTCCTACAAAATATTCATATGAAAAATTATTATCAATAGCAGACATAAGCTCCGGCAGCCTTTTTTGAGCTTTAAGGTTCGGTGCAAGATACGGCATATTTTTAGCTGCATTTACTACCAATGAACCGATTTTGGATATTGCCCAGCCTAAATATCCTGCAATTGCACCATAAAATGCTCCGCCGATTATTCTGAAAAATATGTCAGTTACTAAATTAGTTAAATCAGGATTATTTCCGTTAGAAAAATTAGTCGCTAAAGAATATACCGTAAAACCCACGGCACCGATAAATGCGCCTGCCACAAGCCATATTGATATTTTGTGTGATAGTGATTTTTTGGTTTCAGCGTAATCGGGAAGAACAAAAAAGTTTGTTACCTTTGGAAACAGGTCGCTCATAATAAATCTTGTTCCACAACTTGGACAACCCGTCAGCAGTGTTCTTATATCGCTTATGGCACCGCAGTTCGGACAGCAGTAGCTAAAATTTGTATTCTGATTTTCAAGCCTTGTAATCATAAGATAAAGTATCTGAGTATCTTTTTTTCTGAGTTTTCTTTTGTTATTTATTTTGTAATCAGTTATATTTTCATAACTTCTGTAAACAATCTGACTTTTATATTTTCCTGGGTCATTCACTGATCGTGCGATTCCTATATTGTCAAGATGTTCCCCGCGCAAATTGTAAACAGAATCAATAGTGACGCCTTTGCTTTCAATTCTTTTTCTTTGTAAATCAAAAGCATATCTCAAACCCGAAGAAGCTATAATCGGAGAACTACCTGTACTGTTCCATTGAGAAAGCCCATCAACAAATCTTCTGTAAACTTCTTCATTACTCGTATTACTCAACATATCTCTCTCATTATTCATAATTATTCTCATTTCCTAACACAAACAGGCGGGTTATTAAAACCCGCCCCATGTAATATTTTAATTATTATACAAGATTATACAAGAAAATTATGTCGCATAAAACTCATATTATCATCCGAAAGCAGCAGTAAACGGCTTGTCGTTGTAAATTCTTGCAATAGCTTCGGCAAAGGTCGGAGCTACGGGAAGAATTGTGAACTTGTCGATCATCTTTTCCTGCGGAACGGGAATTGTATCAAGAAGAACAACTTCTTTGAGAGCGCTGTTCTTGATTCTCTCAATTGCCGGGCCAGAAAGAACTGCGTGAGTTGCACAAGCGTAAACTTCTGTTGCGCCGCCCTTTTCAACAATAGCGTTTGCAGCGTTGCAGAGTGTGCCTGCCGTATCAATCATATCGTCAACAAGGATAACTTTTTTACCTCTTGCGTCACCGATGATGTTCATAACTTCGCAAACGTTTGGCTTGGGTCTGCGCTTGTCGATAATTGCAAGACCTGTGCCGATTTTGGAAGCAAAGTTTCTTGAACGTGTAACCGAACCTAGGTCGGGAGAAACTACAATGTAGTCGTCAGGGTTGCCGCCGATTTTCTCTTTCATATGATTAGCGAGGAGAGACGCACCGTGAAGGTGGTCAACGGGAATGTTGAAAAATCCCTGAATCTGATTAGCATGCAAGTCCATTGTAAGCACACGGTCAGCGCCTGCGCTTGTGATGATGTCAGCGCAAAGCTTTGCTGAAATCGGATCTCTCGCCTTAGCTTTTCTGTCCTGCCTTGCATAGCCGAAGTAGGGCATAACAGCTGTAATTCTTGCAGCAGAAGCACGTTTCATAGCGTCAATCATAATGAGCATTTCCATAAGATTGTCGTTAACAGGCGTGCAGGTTGACTGAACGATAAAGCAGTCGCTTCCTCTTACAGACTCGTGAAGAGAAACAGCAATTTCGCCGTCCGAAAATTGTGTGCAGTCGCTTTTGCCGAGCGGCAAACCAAGACAGCCCGCAATTCCCTGAGCTACGTCAACGTTTGAACTGCCGGTGAAAATTTTGATGTCCTTACCGTGAAAATTCATTGTAATAACTCCTTTGCATAAAATTTGCGAATTATTTATGATAAATGAATGGTTAACTTAATTAACAGGAATAACCTCTTGCCCTGGCAATTTCATTAAGCTCCTCAAGCTGGGATGGGTCATTTGCTCCGAGTACGGTATCACTGCACTCGGCGGTATATGCACCGATTTTTCTGCCGTCTAAAAGAAGAAGCTTTATTGCGTCGGGAAGATAGTATTCCTTTGCTTTGTTGTCGGATTTGATTCTGTCAAGTACCGACAAAAGAAGCTCGCAGTTAAACCAGAAACCGCCGGAATTAACTTCATTGATTTTTAAAATTTCCTCGTCTGCGTCTTTCTGTTCAACAATTGCCTTTAGCTGTCCGTTTTCGTCACGCACAATTCGACCGTAGCCTGTGGGGTCATCAACCTTTGCGGTAATTACGGTAGCGGCACAACCGCTGTCTGCATGCTGACAAAGCGACTTTTTGATTGTATCGCTCGACATAAACGGAGCGTCACCGTTCAGAATAACTACGTTTCCGCTGTGGCTTTTAAGAAAATCCTTTGCCATCATAACGGCATGACCTGTGCCGAGACGCTCGGACTGAAAAACACTTTCAATCGGAAAATCAAGAGTAGAAATAAACTGCTCAATACATTCTTTCTTAAAGCCCTTAACAACGCAGATGTCGTCTATTCCGGCGTTTTTAAGTGCTGAAATAACCCACAAGAGCATCGGTTTGCCGAGAACTTCTGACAGGGTTTTAGGTTTGTCGGACTTCATTCTCTTGCCCTCGCCGCCGGCGAGAACAATTGCACAATTACCCATTTTGTACCTCTTTATTATACGGCGTATAGCCTGAATTATATATTGTATAACAGTGTATCCGTCAAACATACCAACAGATATTAATATTATCTCATAAAAATTACAAATTTCAAGTGAATTTTACAAAAAAACTATATTCCTGCACATTTTAAACGATTTATACAATATTAATAAAATTTTAAACCGTTTTTTATAAGAAAAAAATTCAAAAAAATGTAGCTATTTTTGCTATTATTTGTTATAATAACTTTTAGGCTTATACTTGCAGGCAGAGCGCAAAGGCTTTGCTATAGCCGTATACACTATTTATTTATAGGAGGATTACCAAAATGGCAAAAAAATGGGTGTACCTTTTTACAGAAGGTAATGCTAACATGCGTGAGCTCCTCGGCGGTAAGGGTGCTAACCTTGCAGAAATGACAGGTTTAGGACTTCCCGTTCCACAGGGCTTCACTATTACAACAGAAGCTTGTACTCAGTACTATGAGGACGGCAGAGAAATCAATGACGAAATTCAGGGTCAGATTAACGAGTACATCGAAAAGATGGAAGAAATCACCGGCAAAAAGTTCGGCGATAAGGAAAATCCCCTTCTCGTTTCCGTTCGTTCAGGCGCAAGAGCTTCTATGCCCGGTATGATGGATACAATCCTCAACCTCGGTCTTAACGAAACAGTTGTTAACGTAATTGCTGAAAAATCAGGCAATCCCCGTTGGGCTTGGGACTGCTACAGAAGATTTATTCAGATGTATTCCGACGTAGTTATGGAAGTTGGTAAGAAGTACTTTGAGGAGCTTATCGACAAAATGAAGGCTGAAAGAGGCGTTACATTTGACGTTGAGCTTACAGCTGACGACCTTAAGGAGCTTGCATCACAGTTTAAGGCTGAATACAAGAGCAAAATCGGTCAGGACTTCCCTGACGATCCTAAAGAGCAGCTTATGGGTGCTGTTAAGGCTGTATTCCGTTCATGGGACAACCCCCGTGCTAACGTATATCGCCGTGATAACGATATTCCTTATTCATGGGGTACTGCAGTAAACGTACAGTCAATGGCATTCGGTAACATGGGTGACGATTGCGGTACAGGTGTTGCATTTACAAGAGATCCTGCTACAGGTGAGAAGAAGCTCATGGGTGAGTTCCTTATCAACGCACAGGGTGAAGACGTTGTTGCAGGCGTTCGTACTCCTATGCCTATCGCAAAGATGGCTGAAGAGTTCCCAGAGGCTTTCGAGCAGTTCCAGCAGGTTTGCCAGACTCTTGAAAATCACTACAGAGACATGCAGGATATGGAGTTCACAGTTGAAAACAAGAAGCTCTATATGCTCCAAACAAGAAACGGTAAGAGAACAGCTCAGGCTGCTTTAAAGATTGCTTGTGACCTCGTTGACGAGGGAATGAGAACTGAAGAAGAAGCAGTTGCTATGATCGATCCCCGTAACCTTGATACATTGCTCCATCCCCAGTTTGATCCCGCTGCAATAAAGGCGGCTACTCCTATCGGCAAGGGCCTTGGTGCTTCTCCGGGTGCTGCTTGCGGTAAGGTAGTATTCACAGCAGAAGACGCTGAAGCTTGGAACGCAAAGGGCGAAAAGGTTGTTCTTGTTCGTCTTGAAACATCACCTGAAGATATTACAGGTATGAAGGCTTCACAGGGTATCCTCACAGTTAGAGGCGGTATGACATCTCACGCAGCAGTTGTTGCTCGTGGTATGGGTACATGCTGCGTATCAGGCTGCGGCGACATCAATATGGATGAAGAAAACAAGAAGTTCACACTCGCTGGCAAAGAGTTCCACGAGGGCGACTATATTTCAATCGACGGTTCAACAGGTAACATCTACGACGGTGCTATCCCCACAGTTGACGCTACAATCGCAGGCGAGTTCGAGAGAATTATGTCATGGGCTGACAAGTTCAGAACTCTTAAGGTTAGAACAAACGCTGATACTCCTGCTGACGCTAAAAAGGCTCGTGAGCTTGGCGCAGAAGGCATCGGTCTTTGCCGTACAGAGCATATGTTCTTTGAAGAGGACAGAATCGCTGCATTCCGTGAGATGATTTGTGCAGACACAGTTGAAGAGAGAGAAGCTGCTCTTGAAAAGATTCTTCCTTATCAGCAGAATGACTTCAAGGCTCTTTATGAAGCTCTTGAGGGCTGCCCCGTAACAATCAGATTCCTTGACCCGCCGCTTCACGAGTTCGTTCCCACAGAGGAAGATGACATCAAGAAGCTTGCTGACGCTCAGGGCAAGTCTGTTGAAGATATCAAGGCTATCATCACTTCACTCCACGAGTTCAACCCCATGATGGGTCACCGTGGTTGCCGTCTTGCAGTAACATATCCTGAAATTGCAAAGATGCAGACAAAGGCTGTTATCCGTGCAGCTATCGAAGTTCAGAAGGCTCATCCCGACTGGTCGGTTAAGCCTGAAATTATGATTCCGCTCGTATGCGAAGTTAAAGAGCTTAAGTTCGTTAAGAAGGTTGTTGTTGAAACAGCTGACGCTGAAATCGCTGCTGCAGGCGTTGAGCTTGAGTACGAAGTAGGTACAATGATCGAGATTCCTCGTGCTGCTCTTACAGCTGATGAAATTGCTGCTGAGGCTGACTTCTTCTGCTTCGGTACAAACGACCTTACACAGATGACATTCGGTTTCTCAAGAGATGACGCAGGTAAGTTCTTAAACGCTTACTATGATACAAAGATTTTTGAAAACGATCCGTTTGCTAAGCTCGACCAGACAGGTGTTGGCAAGCTTATGGAAACAGCTATCAAGCTTGGTAAGCCCGTTAATTCCAATCTCCACATTGGTATCTGCGGCGAGCACGGCGGCGACCCGTCTTCAGTAGAATTCTGCCACAAGATTGGTCTTGACTATGTATCATGCTCACCTTTCCGTGTGCCGATTGCACGTCTTGCTGCTGCACAGGCTGCTGTTAACAATAAGTAATTTTCGGTAATCGAATATAACTTAATATAGCAAAACTAAAGGCTGCTCATTGAGAGCAGCCTTTTTTACGTGTAATAATACTATGAAAATTTATATGCTATTTTCAATCATTGTTTTAATTCGTTCGTCAATCCTGATTTTATTTTCATAAGTTAATTTCCTGAAATTGTCAACTAAATCTGCTTCAGAAGGTGTAATTCGGATTACGTCGTAAGGATTTTTAATATCTGACGCACCCACAAGATAATCTACCGTAACATTGAAAATCTCGGCAAGTTTTATGATTGTTTCAATACTCGGTTGTGTTAAACCTTTTTCATATTTTGAAATTGCACTTGATTTAAGATTTAATTTTTCTGCAAGGTCAGATTGCAACATATCGTTATCGGTACGAAGCTCTTTCAGTCGTGTTGAAAAATCCATAATAACACCTTTATAGAATTATTTTATAGGCTCATTATATCATTTTAAACTTTACGGACGAAAATATTATCCAAAACAGATAAAATATATTGACATTATCTAAAATAGATAATATAATTATCTTAAACAAACATTCGAGGAGTGGACTTATGAAAAAAATACTTTCACTTGCATTGTCGTTAGCAATACTGTCATTATCCTTATGTGCTTGCGGTGCGCAAAGTGAGCAATCGGACAAGACACAGAATAACGATAATTTATCACAACAGGTGGTAACAACAGAAGAAGTTACAACACAACCTGCTACAGAACCAAATTATGAAAATACAAATTTCATAGCACAGCCGCCGCAAGGTAAGCCTAATTATAGGATTGAGGAAATTTCACTTGATGAAGCAGCAGAATCAAGCGGATATTCTATTTCGGATAGTAAGTTTAGAATATCAAATATATATACGGAAAATAAATATATTGTACTTAATATTCTTTACTCTGATTATAATTCTACTGACTTTTGTGCCTATAATGTGATATATGATTTAGATGGTAATATGATAGCAAATATTTCAAATATTGCACTTGATGAGGGATGTAGAAAATCAGGACAAATAAGAGGTGTTTACGGTGAGTATGCTGTACTTTGTTTGGACTCAAGTTCTGCACCACTTGAAGATATATATGCATTGTATAATTTAAAAACTAAAGAAGTAAAATACATACAATATGATGTTGCAAGTTTAAAAAACGGTATAATAATTGTAGGCAATGAAAATACTGAAGAGGAATATAGTTATAAATATGGTGCATTAGATCTTGATTTGAATGAAATTATTCCTATAGAATATGATGAATTAAAACTTGCTTCACCTGAGTTATTTATTGCAAAAAATGATGAAAAATACGGAATTATTGATTTTAATAATCAGATTATCGCTGACTTTAAATATAAAGCAATCCAAAGTTTTACCGGCATTGATGACAGTGAATCTACTAATCCCATTTCGAAAATGGATTTCGAAAAAAATATCAATAAATATACTGTTGCAATTGATGAAAATGATAAATCAGTTCTAATTGATAAAAAAGGAAACGTTTCGTCTATTGATTTTGAAATATCAGAATCTAATTTTGAGTACGGACGAACAATATCTCAATATCAAGATAAGATTTTCATATTACATAGTGGTGGCAAGACAATTTCAGATTTAGAGGGTAATGTATTAACGGATAGTGCAAGTGGCTTTGTTAGTGGCTACGGTTTTATTAACGGATTTTGTACTACAAAGGATAGCGATGGGAATTGCGGTATAATTGATACGGATGGAAATACTGTTTATTCTGAATCTGCAAATGAAGAATATCAAAGAGCCGATATTTTCTCAGTTGACCAAAATGGTTTCTTTTTAATTAGTTATTATCTAAACAGCGGATTACGCAAAAATAAAATACTCGACTTATCCGGAAATGAGGTATATGTAAGTAAGGAAGAAGAACATATTATTTCATCAATTGGAAATGGAATATTTACTAAATTAATTGATAATGGATATTCAGCTTTTAGAGTAATAGAAAATTAAGAGGTGAACTATATGAACAAATCAAAAAGAAATCCTGCTTTTAAAGCAATTGGTATTATTCTGATTATTGTCGGCATAATAATTTTTATTATATCATCTGTGCAACTCTACGAAGTGCAGACAACCACTACTCATTGGGTGGAAAGCTTTATGCAGGACTATCAGGCGAGAACAAATGCCACAAATTCTATTCCTTGCTACATATTTATGGCTCTTTCCGCAGTTATGGTAATTGCAGGAATTGTTATGCTTGCTGTTAAGCCGAAATCGAATGTTGTTGTTTTGCAGAATACCTACAGCAACCTTCCAAATACGGATATGCAGAATTCAGCATTTACTAATCAGATTAATTTTTGTCCGAATTGCGGAAACAAGATTAATTCCAATTCTAAGTTCTGCGAAAAATGCGGGCAACCGTTACGATAGATAATAGATTATGTATGACGATACAGATAGTTAATATAATTCAATCAAACGTCAAAGGCTGCTCATTGCGGGCAGCCTTTTTATCTCTTATTTAATCTATAAAATATTGTAGGGAAACGGTACGGCTGTCACCCAACCCCCTCAATTCTATAATAAATGCAATGTCGTCAACTTAAATGTAGGGAACGGTCTTGACCGTTCCGATTTCACAAGGGTTATCTGTAGTCCTACGGAACAGTCAAGACTGTTCCCTACAATATATAATTCAGCATTATCATTTTCAAGTGTAAATTTTTAGATTTTACAAGGTGCTAAACTGTGAAATTTTATGTTTCCTATATTGCCGTAAGGGCGGCATTTCTTGACCACCCATTCACAAAATTTGGCGAACACAGTTCGCCGCTACACTGTAGCTTAGGATAAAAGAGATATATCAAATATTCTTCTTAATCGTATCAAGCGCACCCTTTTCAATTCTGCTGACCTGCGCTTGTGAAATACCGATTTCGCTTGCGACCTCCATCTGCGTTTTTCCTCTGAAAAATCGCAGGGTGAGGATGCGTTTTTCCCTGTCGGAAAGGTTCTTGATTGCCTCTTTTACAGCTATTTCTTCAAGCCACGTCGAATCGTCATTCTTGTCGCCAATCTGGTCCATAACGTAAATAGTGTCGTTTCCGTCAGAAAATACAGGTTCATACAACGAAACAGGTTCGACAATCGCTTCAAGTGCAAGCACAACTGTTTCTTTCGGTACTTCCATTATCTTTGCTATTTCCTCAACGGTGGGTTCACGGTTATTTTTGTTTGTCAGCTCTTCCTTAATCTGCATTGCCCTATAGGCAGTGTCACGCATTGAGCGTGATACTCGCACGGAGTTGTTGTCACGCAGATAACGGCGAATTTCGCCGATAATCATAGGAACGCCATAGGTGCTGAATCGCACGTCAAGGCCGGGGTCAAAGTTGTCAATAGCCTTAATAAGTCCGATTACACCCACCTGAAACAAATCGTCAGGGTTTTCGCCCCTGTTTGTAAAGCGCTGAATAACCGATAATACAAGCCGAAGGTTGCCGTTAATCATTTTTTCTCTTGCAGTTTTGCGCTCGTATTCAGTGCCGTTTTTTATTTTTAAAAGCAGTTCTCGTTTTTCGCTCTCCTTGAGTAATTTTAACTGCGAGGTGTTTACTCCGCATATTTCAACTTTTCCGTACTGCAACAACATAACCCCCAAATAATGTATAATTTACTGTGAGTTTATTATTGACGGAAAAATATATATTATTCCATTACAGGCAAAACAAAACCCCTCCGTTTGGAGGGGAATAATTATCATATATTATAGATTAAACGGGTATGATTGCATTAAAAACAAGTACAGAGCATACTCCACAGACAAAGCCGAGCAAAACACCGCATACAACGTCGGTCAGGTAGTGCACACGCAGATAAATTCTTGAAAAGCCAATCAAGGTTGCAAGCAACAAAATCGGTACGAATGTTATCAACCTGCACCTTAGAAGAGTAACTCCTACAACGGCAAAAGAGGCTGTTGTGTGTCCTGACGGGAATGAGTAAAACCTCGGTCTGTTAATAAGCTGTTCTTCGTCGCCCAATCTGTGGCAAGGTCGGACGCGTTTGACAATGTGTTTTAAAATCATCTCGCCCATAATATGGGCAATTGCAAGACCAAAAACAATATTCAGTCCGGTAAGCCGCCAATCGGGGCGAACGAGGAACGGTATACATATAGCCCACCAGACAAGTCCAAGGTTGCCTGCACGTGATGCAAAAATCATAATTCTATTGAGCGCAGGCTTATGAATTTTGCCGATGCGTTCAAGAACTCTGTTGTCAATGTTCTGAATTCTGCCAAACATAAACACAACTCCCATTTTATTTTGCCTAAAATTCTATATAACGTAAAGACATATTTACAAATTTACATTAGTGCTTATATTATAGCATACGAAAACTAATTTGAACAGATGTTTTTTAAAATTTATCTGTTTTTTACATTTACAAGATGTGCAATTGATGGAATTGTTGCACCTTGACCGCAGGTTGTTGGGCTCATAAGCGCACCTGTGGCCATAAACAGAATATTGCTGTAGATTCCTTGATTCAAGTCGCTTAGAATTTTTGAGCAAAAAACCGACGCCGCACATCCGCATCCCGAGCCGCCTGCGTGAACATCCTGCTTATCTCTGTCAAAAATCATAAGTCCGCAGTCATTGTGTCTGCTGCGTATGTCAATATCTTCAAGCAAAAGAAGGTCATAAAGCGATTTACTGCCGACTTCTCCCAAGTCGCCTGTTAATATAAGGTCGTAGTCACGCGGGCTTGTGCCCGTATCGTCAAAATAATTTTTCAGTGTTTGTGCTGCTGCCGGCGCCATAGCAGCGCCCATATTGTTGGCGTCCTTAACGCCGAGGTCAACGATTCTTCCAACGGTTGCCCTTGCAACGCATGGACCTTTTTTGACGTTTTTTAAAACGCAGCTTCCCGAGCCGGTTACTGTCCACTGTGCTGTTGGAGTGCGCACACCACCGTATTCAAGAGGAAATCTGTATTGCCTTTCGGCAGAGCAGAAATGCGACGAGGTTACGCACATAGACGTATGCGCCGCTCCGCTTTCTACAAAAACAGATGCCATAATCAACCCCTGCGCCATAGTTGAGCAGGCACCGTATTGACCGAGATATGGAATATCAAAGTCAATCAGACCGTAACTTGAGCCTACGCACTGATTAAGCAAATCACCTGCAAAAATGCAGTCCACTTCATCTGCTTTTATTTTTGCCTTTGTAAGTGCCATTGTTACCGCCTCGGATTGAAAACGGCTTTCAGCCTGTTCATAAGTGTCAAGTCCGTCATAGCTGTCGTAGATGATTTTGTCAAAAGCTTTGCCAAGCGGCCCTTTTGATTCAAGCTTTCCTGCAACAGCGGCAAAACCTACAATTGAGGGCATTTCTTCAAATCCGATTGTATGTCCGCCGATTCTTCTTATCATACAAAAACTCCCTTTCGCTTTTATTATCTGCGAAAGGGAGTTTTTTATTAAAAATTTTTATAAATTTTCGCTTGATTCCGGTGCGTTGGTGGGTTCGGGCTCAGGGTCTGTAACGGGTGCAGGCGGTTCAGTTGGAGCCTGAGTTGGAACCTGAGTAGGCTTAGGCTTCGGTGTAGAAGAACTGCTCTGCGGTCTGCTGCTTGATGAAGACCCGTTGTTATTGCCTGACGAGCTGTTTGAGCTTTCGCTGTTACTGCTTTCAGGCTTTGTGGTTTCATTTAAGTTGTCAACGTTTGTATCAGTTGCATTGCTGTCGCTGTCAGCCCCGATAAATACATATCCGTGGTCGCTGTCATATGTAGAAGAACCGAGAGATTCACGGTCAACCTCTTTGCCGTCTTTGTAGTAAACTCTCCAAGCCTTTACAGTATAGCTTGAGCCGCCTTTGTCGGTAATTTCGTTATGGGTTTTGATTTCGTCATAGGACGAATCCTTTACGCCCCAAACAGAAACATAAAGTGTACGGTCAACAAGCTTGCATTCCATAAACATCTGGTAATCAGTCGGGTTTGAAAGCTTTAAGTCAAGTCGGGGATAGTCGATTGTAGCGTCAAGACCTGTAGGAACATAAGACGATGCCCATTTGTGACAATAGCGTTCCTCAACGTCCATATTTGCTCTTATAGCGGCATTGTAAATTGTTGAGCTTGACTGGCAGATTCCGCCGCCGATTCCGCTTGTGAGCTCGCCGTTTGAAATAACTCCGGCTGATTTATATCCGTTTGATTCAAGATTCGAGTCGCCTGTGCATTTGTTAAATGACCAGGTAGCACCCGGCTCAATAACAGAACCGTTGCATGCCTCAAGCGAAACCCTCATATTTTCCGTTCCGTTTTCGGAGTTTGTAGAAACAGTTTCATATGAAGAAAGCTTTTTGATGTTCTTCTTGAGGTCGTCAATTTGTATTTTTGCGTCAACGGTTTCAACGTCAGCGATAATTCTGCTTTCATCAGCATTTTGAAGAACAGCGGTTTTAAGCTGGTCTGATAAATCATCGGCGTTGAGCTTTTTGCCTTTTTCGGATTCGGCGTATTCAAAACGATTTTTGGAATACGGTGTGAATTTTGAAACATAGGCATTTTTAGGCTTGCGATTGGTTGATTCTTCAATTTTTTTAGTATTTTTTTCAATAGAGTCAACCGTGACCGTAGCAGTGATTTCATATGTTTTGCTTTCAGCCGTATTGTCACCCGAGGGGTTGAGCGTATCATTTTTTATGTTGCTCAAAACAGTATCAATGTCAAAAGTGTATTCAAAATCAGACTGAGTAAGCGTTGTAACATCGCCGTCAGCGTCTACAGATATTGAAATCGGCTTTATAAAGATGTCCTCTTTAGATTTAAGCAGTTTTTTTGCCTCTTCCATAGTTTTGCCCGAAATTGAAATTCCCGAAACTACAGTTCCGTCTTTAAACACAAAAGTGCTGTTTTCAACAGCAGGAGTGCCGAATATTTCGCCTTGTAACAGACAAAATCCGGTTACACCGAGTGCAACGACAACCGCTGCGGCAACAGAAGAAATAATAATAACTTTTTTCTTGTTGTTTTTGTTATTCGGTTTATTTGGTTTATTAGTTTTTTTCTCTGATTTAGACAAATGCTTTTTCTTTGTTGATTGTGCAGGAGCAGCCTTGCCGCTCGAAATGTCAACAAGACCTTCGTCCAAAACGAGAAAATCGTTATATGAATTTTTATTCAAATGTTTCACCTCTGCAAGATATGCAAATATTGTTAAAAATTTTATTTATTTGGTTACAGAATACATTGTACTATAAAGCACAGTAAAAATAAAGTGGTAAAATACAAATATTAAAAAATTTTTTTAGCATTTTTTTGGTTAAAATAAAAACACAGCCTTGCGAATACTTTTTTATAATCTGCTCTAAAACTGCTTCAATCGTATATTTGCTGTTTAAAATAGACATTGCAGAAAAAATACACAATACAATGCAAATCAACCGATGAACAAAGTGAAAATAACGGTTGAAATTCTTGTAAATATAAGTATAATAAACATATACTGGTTGAATTTTATAAGAAATATAAGGGTAATATTATTTTGCCCTTCATTTTTGGAGAAACAATATGAAAATTCTTATACTTACCGCTTCAACAGGCGGCGGTCATAAGCGTGCCGCTGCTGCGCTTGAAACAAAAATAAAGTCGTTAGCTCCCGAAACTGAGGTCAAGGTTGTTGACGCAATGAAAGCAATCGGCAAGGTGTATGACAAAACCGTGTGCGGCGGTTATCATTTTATGGCTACCAAAATTCCTAAGGTTTACGGAAAATGCTACAAAATTACCGACAGAAAAAATCTTATGTACAAGGCTGTTATGCGCTCAAACACAATGATGTCGAATAAGCTGCTTGAAACAATAAACGGTTTTCACCCCGATATTGTAATCATCTGTCATCCGTTTGTTACAACGATGATTTCAAAGTTGCGCCGTCAGGGGAAAATTGATGTAAAGGCAATCAGCATTATAACCGACTATGATGCTCACCGTACATACATTGTTCCGAAAATTGAGGCATATGTGCTTGCTCAGCCGCAGATGGCGAGAAAGCTTATTGATGAATACGGAGTTGACGAAAGCATAATTTATCCGCTTGGTATTCCGATTTTTGACAGCTTTACAGAGCCGTTTGACAAGGAAGAAATCTGCAAAAGAGAGGGACTTGACCCAAATGTCCCCACAGTGCTGCTTATGGCGGGGTCGTTTGGCGTTACAAGTGTTCTTGAGTTTTATAAAAAACTTGCTCAAAAGGGAAAAAATATTCAGTTCATTGTAATTACGGGTCGCAACATAAAGCTTTTCGGTCACCTTGAAAAGCTTGTTGATGAAATGGATATGCAGGATAATACTAAGTTGCTTTACTTTGTTAAAAATGTTCAGGATTATATGCATATTTCCGATTTGATTGTGACAAAGCCCGGCGGACTTACTGTTACAGAAAGCCTTGCCTGCGGACTTCCAATGGCTATTTACAGTGCTTTCCCGGGGCAGGAGCGTGATAATGCAGATTATCTGGTCAGTCAGAAAGCGGCTGTATTGCTTGACCAAAAAAACGGAGCAGATATGATTATTGAGCTTCTTAACTCATCGGAAAAGCTTGATGAAATGAAGAAAAAATGCAGCGAGCTTTCAATGGCTGACTCTGCGGAAAATATATTCAAACTTGCACAGAAAATTTGTGCGCGGGACTAAAAGAATTTTATCCACGGAAAGGAAACAAAACTAATGAAAAAAACAATCGCCTTGTTGATGTGTTTCACTTTAGCAGTATGCACACTTTGTGCCTGCGGTGACCCGTCAGCCTTTTCTGACAAAGAAATGTTGTCAAAGGATTATACGAGGAGTACCGACCCCGCCGAGAGTTATAACTACAATGACGGCGCAACCTCTGCTCCAATGTCATATAACGTGTATGCAAGTTCAATTTCAAACTTTGAGTTAAGGCTGTTCCGCAATTACTACTCACAAAAATCTGACAAAACAAAGTCATCTGTGTTTGCGCCTGCCGGATCGGCGCTCCAGCTTTCTCTTCTTGCAAACGGTGCAACGGGCGATACGCAGGATGAAATTAAGCGGGCGCTCGGTAAAGATTTGACAATTGAAAATATAAATCAGTGTTCATCATATTTCAAAAGCCGTATGGAGGCTGTAAGCAAATCGGGCAGCGGAGAGGTTGATAAGCTTTCGGGCAAGAAAGATAAAAAAAGCAACAGCGAGCAAGTGAGTTTTGGACTTGACCTTTTCTTTAACGATACCGCTGATGTAAAAACAAGCTTTTTGCAGACCAATGCCGGCTACTTCGGAAATGATGTGTACCGCTTTTTGTTCTCCGATGGAAATGCCGTTTCAAAGGTAAACAGCAGTCTTTCTGATTTTACTTCAAACGATTTGTTTGAAAGCCTCAATGACAAAGACAATTTGTTTTTGGTAAATGCCTGTGGTATGAGCGATTTGTGGATTGATAATTACAGCAAAAGCGACATTGAAAAGGGCACGTTCAAGTCAAGCAGCGGAGATAAAAGTGTAAACTTTATGACCTCAAACGAATCGCCTGTTAAAACCGATAAGGCGCAGGGAATTGTAAAGTATACAAGCAAGAATCCTCTGAAGCTGATGATTGTTATGCCGAACGAGGGTGTGTCGCTTGATGATTATGTTTCTGATTTCAATTATACTGAGTTTTCGGATCTTTTAGACAGCTTTGATTTTACACAAAAGGTTACGGCTCAAATCCCCGAATTTTCAATTGATTCCGAAGAAAAACCTCGGGCACTTTCTGAAATCCTTGCAGACAGCGGTTTGTACACGCTGTTTACCGACGATGCGTTGTTCAAAAACATTACGCATACGGATAATTTTATGCTCAATGAGATTTACGAGATAAGCCCCGAAATTACCGTTAATGCTTCGGGTATTAACAGTGATTCGAAAATCGTTGAAAAGCGTGTCAAGGCACTTGAAGAAACCAAAGAAACTATTAAATTTGACCGTCCATTTATCTTTTTGCTGATTGACAACGAAAGCAGTATTCCCGTCTTTATCGGAACGGTTGACAACATTTGATGAAAATATAAATAAAGCTCGGACTTTTGCATTTGTGCCTGTCCGAGCTTTTTATATGTGATTTTGCATAAACTATAATTTGTCGAGTGCCTCGACGGGCAAATCGAGTGGAAAAATCGGATATTTAGGTAAAAACGGTTGCCCGAATTATAGATTGATGTATAGGTAACGTTTTTGTGAGCGACGATGGCGTCGCACGCTACGATTTTGCACAAACGTTTCATTTACAGTCGTAGGGACACGGCGTGCCGTGTCCGTGTTGACTATCAAACGTAACCGATTATATCATCTTTATAGTAACAAACAAACCTTTCCGTAGGGTCGGGATCCTACACGTCCCTTTCACAAAAATAGCATTGCAATTTTTGTGTTGACACGGCTCGCCGTGTCCCTACGTCAACGTTGCTGTAATACCAACACTAAATTATGGTTTAATTATTCTTTTTATACGCCTGCTTGAACGGAACAACGTCGCCGTTTTTTTCTTTTACGCTTACGTTGTCGAGAGTTCTGTCAAATTGTGTGCGGATTTCACCGAGATAGATTTTATACAGCTTTTTCTGCTCAGCCTGTTCGTCAGGAGTAAGTCCCTGTTCACGCTTTTTCTTAGCAAGTTCGTTAATTCTGTTAAGCAAATTCTTATCCATACCAATACCTCGCTTTTTTCTTTACATAATCATATCACAAAATAAATTATATTGCAATAAACTCAATTTTGCATATTGCAACCGACATTTTTTGATATATAATGATAATAGGTGAAAAAACTGAAGGACGTTGGATTATGGAAAATTTAAGCTTGCTTCATCCGCAAAATTCAAATGCTGTTTACCGCACACTGACAAAAGAGGCGATAAACGATTTATCGGTGGATTTCCTTTGCAATGCGCTTACCGAGGATGCATACGAACGCAACAGCATAAAACAGCTTTTAACTAAGATTACCGATGATGAAGAGGTAATAAAGTACAGATGCGACGTGTTTGATGACTTTCTGCGTTTTCCGAAACTTCGTGAGGATTTGACAGCATTGCTTGAAAAGCTTGCCGACTTGAGGGAGATTGAACGCTTTCAGAAGGATTCCGAAGCTTCGTCGCTCTGGCAGCTTATCAACAGACTGCGTGAAATAGGTTGCTATGTTGACTGTATTACGCAGATTAAAACAACGCTCGAAACAATTGACGTTAAGTCGCAGGGCCTTTTAACGCTCAAAGAGAATGTGACTTCAATCTATAACGACAGCGGGTTTCCGGACTTAAAAAAGGATATTCAGGACACGCTCGCAAAGGCGCAAAAATTTAGGAGTATAACGTTGGGTGTAAACCTGGACGCACTTCTGCGGCCGAAAACAGTCGGCGTAATTTCGCTTAACGATAAGCCCTTCACCGACAGCGGAATTCTTAAACGCTTTACTAACTTTGCAAACAAGAGCAGTGAGCTTCACCATGGCAACGATGTTTCGGGATTTATAAGCTTTCATCCTGCAAATCCGAGTACAACTTCTTTTGGTATCGGACAGTTCGTAACAGGTGCACAGCAGGATGTAAACCAGACCTTTACCTCGGAACTTACGGGAGCTGACCCGCTTTCCGAAGCTCTGAAAAAGGTAGTTACCGACATTCTGCGCCGTACTGTAAACGATATCAAGTCAATGCTTAACAAGTATATAAATATCAACGGCTATTCCTTTGTTGCGCTGATGCCCGAGATAATTTTCTACATTCGTTTTGCCGAGCTTTGCGATAAGATTATGCAAAAAAATCTTCCGCTGTGCAAGGCACAGATTGCCCCTATAGAGGAAAGAAGCTGCCATATTGAAGACCTTTACAATATAAAGCTGGCTGTAAAAAACGTTGACGGCGATAATATAGATATTGTGACCAACGAGTTTGTGTTTGACGATGACAAGCGGATTTACATTCTCACAGGTCCTAACAGGGGCGGTAAAACTACAATTACTCAGGCTGTCGGTCTTGCGTTTTTACTTGCACAGAATGGAATTTACGTTCCTGCTTCGTCAATGATTTTCAGTCCGTGCGATAATATTTTTACACATTTTCCTGCCGACGAAAACGATACTGTGGATTTGGGCAGACTTGGTGAGGAAAGCA
Organism: uncultured Ruminococcus sp.; assembly: GCA_958403905.1. Lineage (GTDB taxonomy): Bacteria > Bacillota > Clostridia > Oscillospirales > Acutalibacteraceae > Ruminococcoides. The sequence goes on along the minus strand of CATXZD010000010.1, from coordinate 20,915 downwards.
AACGACTTTCCGAAATTTTTGAAAGCGCCACGCAGTACAGCTTGCTTTTGCTCAATGAAAGCCTTGCTACTACGAATGTTGCAGAGGGATTGTACATTGCAAAGGATGTTGTAAAAGCTATGAGGTATCTTGGTACAAGAGCGGTGTTTAACACGCATATGCACGATTTGGCAAGAAACCTTGACAAGGTGAACAGCGAAGTTGAGGGTGACAGCAGGATTGAAAGTATGGTAACGGGTGTTGAAAACGGCAATCGTTCTTTCAAGGTATTTATTGCACCTCCGCAGGGCGTAAGCTACGCAAGAGATATTGCGCAAAAGTACGGCGTAACTTTTGAGAAAATTAAAAGCGAGATAGATAATAAGCATTTTAAAAAATCTTAACCGCTCATTCTGTTCTATGAGTTAACGGCAAGTTGTATTTATAATCACAAAAATCAATCAGGGTGCGTACTTTCTGATTTTTATTATAATTATTCTCAAGCATAAATACTTGAAAAAATTTTAATATATTGTATAATAGAAATGTTATGATAATTATTTATACAATCGTACACGGAGGTAAACAATTATGGCAGAGAAAAAGAAGATGGTAGAAGCCATTACAAGCAGAGATGAAGACTTTGCAAAATGGTATACCGACATTGTAAAAAAGGCGGAGCTTGTTGATTACTCAAATGTCAAGGGATGTATGGTAATCAGACCTTACGGCTATGCAATCTGGGAAAATATACAGGCTGATCTTGACCGCAGATTTAAGGAAACAGGTCACGAGAATGTCTATATGCCAATGTTTATCCCCGAAAGCTTGCTTCAAAAAGAAAAAGACCATGTTGAGGGCTTTGCTCCCGAATGTGCATGGGTAACTGTCGGTGGTCAGGAAAAGCTTACGGAGCGTCTTGCTGTTCGCCCGACTTCCGAAACACTTTTTTGCGAACATTATAAGAAGATAATAAATACATACCGTGATTTGCCTAAGCTCTACAATCAGTGGTGCAGTGTTGTAAGATGGGAAAAGACAACACGTCCGTTTTTGCGTACTTCCGAGTTTTTGTGGCAGGAAGGTCATACAATGCACGAAGCCGAGGAAGAGGCAAGAGAAGAAACACTGCGTATGCTCCACGTTTACGAGAGCTTTTACAGAGAAACACTTGCAATTCCGGCTGTAATCGGCAGAAAGACCGAAAAGGAAAAATTTGCAGGTGCAGAGGAAACATATACAATTGAGCCGATGATGCACAACGGTGTTGCTTTGCAGGGCGGTACCTCGCACTACTTCGGTGACGGTTTTGCCAAAAGCTTCGGTATAACATACACGGGCAAGGACAATAAGCTTCATTATCCGCATCAGACATCATGGGGTGTATCGACAAGAATGATTGGCGCCATAATAATGGTGCACAGCGACGACGACGGACTTGTACTTCCGCCGAGAATTTCTCCGATTCAGGTAGCAGTAATCCCCGTTGCACAGCATAAAGAGGGCGTGCTTGAAAAGGCAAACGAGCTTAAAGCAGAGCTTGCAAAGAAGTTCAGAGTTAAGCTTGACGATTCCGATCACGCTCCCGGCTGGAAGTTTGCCGAGTACGAAATGAAGGGCGTGCCTGTAAGAGTTGAGATCGGTCCTAAGGATATTGAGAAAAACCAGTGTGTAGTCGTAAGACGTGACACAAGAGAAAAAGCTTTTGTTCCGCTTACGGAGCTTTCTGTTTTTGTTGAAAAGCTTATGGAGGATATTCACAACGCTATGTACGAGCGTGCGCTAAAAAATACTCAGGACAAGACCTTTACCGCAACAAGCTACGACGAGTTTATCGATATTGCAAAGAACCACCCCGGTTTTATCAAGGCTATGTGGTGCGGTGACAGCGAGTGCGAAGAGAAGCTCAAAGATGTTACGGGCGGAGTAAAAAGCAGATGTATTCCGTTTGAGGAGGAACATCTTTCGGATACCTGCGTATGCTGCGGAAAGCCTGCAAAGCACATGGTGTACTGGGGCAAACAGTACTAATTTACAATTAATAATTAACAATTGCGGTGGTGCTATATAGATACATTAGTTATCAGGTTTTGAGTATATAGCAAACTTCGGTACAAAATTTAATTGTTCTTTGATAATTGTTAAATTTTTATAGGGTGGTGAGAAAATGCCTATCAAGGTTCAGAGTAATTTGCCGGCTATAAAGGTGCTCGAGTCGGAAAATATATTTGTTATGCCAAATGAGGTTGCATTAAGGCAGGACATTCGTCCGCTTAAAATTTTGATATTAAACCTTATGCCAACAAAAATTGAAACCGAAACCCAGCTTTTAAGGCTTTTGGGAAACAGTCCGCTTCAGGTTGATATTGAGCTTTTGCAAATGGCTTCGCATACGTCAAAGAACACATCCCCTCATCATCTGACGACCTTCTACAAGACGTTTCAGCAGGTGAAAAATGAGAGCTTTGACGGTATGATTATCACCGGAGCGCCTGTTGAACAGCTTGAATTTGAAGATGTTGACTACTGGGATGAGCTTTGCGATATTATGGAGTGGTCAAAGCATAATGTTTACTCGACATTTCACATTTGTTGGGGTGCGCAGGCGGGATTATATTTCCACTATGGAATAAAAAAACATCAGCTTCCTGAAAAATTGAGCGGCATTTATTCACATAAGATTCTTAATCCGCATCATCCGCTTATGCGTGGCTTTGACGATACGTTTTGTATTCCTCATTCACGCTATACGGGCGTAAAAGAGGAGGATATAAGAAAGCATTACGGGCTTGAGATTTTGTCAGTTTCCGACAAGGCAGGAGTTGCCGTAGTGAGCAGCAAAACAGGCAGACAGTTTTTTGTGATGGGACACGCAGAGTATGATAGGGAAACGCTTGCAAACGAGTATTTTCGTGACAAAAACAAGGGTGTTAATCCTAAGATTCCTTATAATTATTTTCCCGCTGATGATGCGTCCAAAACTCCGCCTATGGTGTGGAGAAGCAATGCAACCTTGCTTTATACAAACTGGCTCAACTATTTTGTATATCAGGCTACACCATACGATTTACGTGAGCTTATTGAAAAATATCCGCATTGATTTAAATATTATAAATTAATTAAGCCGAAAAGGAAATGTGGGTTCCTTTTCGGCTTTTGTATTTATGTAGCACAGAGATTAATATGACTGCAATTTTGCAATTGTGTCGCTTGCATTTTCGGCTTTAAAAACGGCAGTTCCTGCAACGCACACGTCAATTCCTACGTTCGCCGCCTGCTCAATCGTTGCTTCGCTGATTCCTCCGTCAGCCTCAATCAGCATATCAATTCCGCGCTTTTTACATTCATTCTTAATTTCGCTGACCTTTGGCAGCATATCAGCCATAAAGCTCTGACCGCCAAAACCCGGTTCAACCGTCATAATAAGCACAAGGTCGATTTTATCCAGATAGGGGAAAACAGCATTCGCAGGAGTGTTCGGCTTGATTACAAGTCCGGGTTTTACTCCTCTGCTTCTGATTTTGTCAATAGTTTTGTCAATATCTGAATCGCATTCAACGTGAAAGGTGATAATGTCTGCGCCTGCGTCTGCAAAATCATCAGCATATTTAAGCGGATCACTTATCATAAGATGAACGTCAAACGGCTTGTCTGTGTATTTCCTTACGGTTTTGATTACGGGTGCTCCAAAGGTTATGTTTGGCACAAAGTGACCGTCCATAACGTCAAGGTGCATCCAGTCTGCACCTGCTTTGTCCATTCTTATAATTTCTTCACCCATATTAGAAAAGTCACATGATAGAAGTGATGGTGCAATTTTCATATTAATTACCATAGCCTTTCTGCCCACAAATAGTACTTAAAATTTCCTACAACCTTATTATGGGCGGATAAGGCGTAAATGGTAATTTAGCCATCGCTCGTTGCCGCTTGCGGCAAACTGAGCGGGCAATATAATTTGTATAGTGTGAATTTTCACACTATACATCCTTTCACTGTAGGTTTAGATTACAAATTAAAATGTTGAAAAGCGAGCCTGATAAATCAAGTTCTTTTTTGGGCATAACGAATTGTATTCCAAAAATTTGTCTGCTTGGTTTGCTTTTGCGGGTGCTGTTTACGGCTTTTGGATTGCAGGTGCGGCTATTGCGGCGATTCCCCAGAACAAGGCGTAAATCAGCACTTCAAGCGAACCCATTACACCTACGCCGGCATAAAGTGAAAGCGTTGAGGCAAGCAAAATTCCGATAATAACAGCAATAAGCTGAATTATTATTGCAAGAGAGATGTTGTGCTTTATTTTTACACTGCCCGAAACAGCACGTGCAAGTGACGAAGCCTTGCCGCCGGTAATAAGATACGACCTTGAGCTTTCTTCAACAGTTCCCTGAGCCTCTTTAAGCACGTTGCCAAGTCCTGTAGGAAGTACCTTGATACTGCGGTAGAACAGGTTATAAAGCTCTGCGATAAGGTCATTTGTGATGTTGTAGTCGGTTGTTCTGACCAAAAAGCTTATTCCGTTTGTTTCAGCACGTTGAAGCTCGGACTTAAGTTCTGAATCGGCATGGTATCTCGTAACAAACATAGCTACAAGCCTGCCTGCACGTGAGAGGTATGTTACCTGTCTGCCTTTTGAAGTGTACTTTTCTTCATATTCAATTCTTGGAGTTTCAACGCTGTATTTTTCCATAAGCTTGCGTGAACCGACAAGGATTCTTTCACTGTTAATCCAGCCGACCAGTCCCATTTCGTCCTCGTAAAGAACGCTTTCAACCTCGGGGAGAGTTTCATTTGTTTCCGCAACAACCGAGTCAAATGCGTTTGCAATCGGGTTTTGAGCCTCTTTTAAAATTGCGATTCCGCAGAGAAGCGACTCGTCTACGTTGTAGTCCTCATAGGTTTTGATTCCCTCAAGCTCGATTGATTCGGCAGGGAAAAGCTCGTTTGCGTCAATCATAATTGCAGTGCTGTCACAGAACTGCTTGATTGACGGATAACCGGAAAGCATTCCGCCGAATGAAAGAATCTTTTTGCAAAGATTTCTTACGGGGAAATTAACTGCAAGAAGCGTTGAAACAGGGATTGCAACTGCTGTCATAAGTGCAAAAGTGTTAATAGCGTCGGAGAATGAAGCCTTAACAATGCCATAAATAAGGGTTATGATTACAGCTGTAATTGTTGTAATCGGTGCTAGCTTTGACGCTAAATCTTCACTGGGGTCGGGGGCATAGGAAATTTTTAAAAAATTGGAAGAAAACTTTGTTTTGTGCTGGTAAGCAATAATAGTTTTTTCCGACGCTGTTCCACTGAGCATCTGGTTTGCGACAGATTCGTTGTTATAGATTTTAGCTGCGTATTTTTGACCTTTTGAAGACAAAAACTTAAAATTGTCTTTTACACGCAACACCATTAGAAGCTTTCCAAAATTGTTTGCAAAGAAAGCCAGAAGGACAATCACGCAGTAGTAGTTAATGTTAAAGGCGTTCATATCACCGATACAGAAGAACGAAACTACCGTCTGAATAAGCGCCGCAACGCCTCCGACGGCAACAGCAGTATCTGAATTTCCCTTGCATTTTATCAGCGGAGTAAGACCGCTGAACATTGCAACACGATTAATAAACAGTGAAAATCCTACCAAAATGAAGTTTAAAATTGCATATGCGGCCGGTGCAAAGGAAATTGCAGAGCAGATAGCCTGCGGAAAAAGCCTTGTAACAATTGTAAGAATAACCGACAGTGCGGCTATGATGCCCGAAATCAGACTGCGTACAAACAGCTTTTTTATGTTCAAATTCAGCTCGTAAAAAATACTTTTTTCGTCGTCCTCGCCTGTGTAGTCTTCAACGGGCTTTGCCTTTCCTTTCGGGGTGTCGTTGTCATCAGACTCGTCTTTTGAGAAAAAGCCGACTACTGCCGACAAAATTTTCTCCTGAGGTGGACGTGTATCCTCGTTTTCCTCGGGCTCGTCCTCATCCTTTACCTTAGGTTCGGGACGTATGACATGGGCAATTACCGACGGATTTTTCGAGCGTATGTACTCCTCATATTCGTTTTCGACAACCTCAGAAAACCTACCAGCCTTAATGTTGAGAATTTCTCTCGGTTCGTCAGGACGATATACGGGAACTTTGGCGACAACCTTTTTAGGAGGTTTTGTACCGCTTTCGTTTTTTATTCCGAAAAGCTGTTCATACTTGCTTTGCTCATCATTCTTCTGCTTTTCGGTATTCTCACTCTCAAGCTCAATATCAATTGAATTTATGCTTTCAATGTGAGTTTCATCGTCTTTAAACTGGTCAACCTCGCCAAGCACCTCGCCCGAAAAGCTTGTGTTTTCATCGTATTCGGGGGTAAGGGTTACAATTTTGTTTTCCTCGGCTTCGGCTTTTTCTAAAGCTTCCTTTGCCTTTTGTTCGGCTTCCTTTGCCGCTTCTTCTGCTTTCTTTTCAGCCTCTGCAAGCGCTTCTTCGGGAGTTTTGACGTCTTCGTTTCTGCCGTCCATCATTAGTGACGCCTGCATTGTTGCGGCTGTTTTTTCACCTACAATTGTATTTGCAGTATCAATTTCATCAAGCGGATTTTTATTTTTCAGCCTCGGTTTTTTATTTGTATTGCTGAAAATTTCGTCCATTTTAGGCTTCGCACGGTATTTTTGTGCAGTCAGTTCCATTTTTTCCTGGTCTGCAAGATAGTGAGTTTCTTCAAGTATGCTCTCTATTTCACGCTCTCTGAGCAGGTCCTGCTGTTTATCTTGTTCTGACAAGATTAACACTCCTTCCTTTTTCAGGTGTAAAACTTTTGCTTACTGCTTGTCCGTAAATTTATCTGTTGTTCATTGCGCTGTACATAAGTATTCCTGCGGCAACTGATGCGTTAAGCGAGTTGATTTTGCCTTTCATAGGCAGAGAAACAATTACATCGCACTTTTCTCTTACAAGTCGTGAAATCCCCTTGCCCTCGTTTCCGATAACAATTGCGCACGCACCCGAAAAGTCACATTTTCTGTAGTCGGTGCCGTCCATATCTGCACCGTAAACCCATACGCCTCGCTCTTTTAGCTCGTCGAGCAGGTTCGCTATGTTTGTTACCCTTGCAACACGCATATATTCAACTGCGCCTGCGGAAGCCTTGCCGACTGTATAGCTTAAGCTTGCACTGCGGCGTTTGGGAACAATTACACCGTGAACACCTGCACATTCGGCGGTACGAATTATTGCGCCGAGGTTATGCGGGTCTTCAACCTCGTCCAGCACAACGATAAACGGAGATTCGCCGAGACTTTCGGCATATTCAAAAATTTCTTCAACAGACGAATACTCCTTTACAGCGGCAAAGGCAACAATTCCCTGATGATTTGTGTTGCCCGTAATATAGTCGAGCTTTGTGCGGTCAACCTCTTTAATGGGGATTTGCTTTTGCTTTGCCTTGGCAAGTATCCCTACGACCGCACCGCTCTTTTCGCCTTTTGCTACGAGTAATTTATCAATCGGTCTGTTGCTTCTGACAGCTTCGCTAACGGGATTTCTGCCGGAAATAACATCGGATTTAACTTCATTGTTTTTTTCAGTCATTTTATACCTCAACGTAAAAATCTTTGATTTTGGTAACGGTGTGAGGTTATTATAACATAAATTTTCAAAATAATATATACTTATGCGAAAAATAATGTTTAAACCGGTATTTGATTAGAAGCAGACTAAGATTAACGAGAATGATTTTCGTGTGACTTTGTGATAGTCCGGTATTAAACAAAATACATAGTATCAAGCACAATTGCGCCTGCGTCTATATTTTTGGGGATTATTCCGTACAGTGAGGTTGTTCTGTCTTTAAAAATATACATTTTCGGCGGAAACGGGGTAAAGCTGAAATAAAATGCGATTAACAGCATAAGCATAAAAAATGCCGGAAGAAAGATATTTTCGAGTTTTTGATTTGAAAAAACCAGTCTGTATGACAAAAACAGCGAAGTAGTTATGCAGAAAATTGCCGAGGTGAAGCTGATAAGAAAATCATTTTCCATTCCAAGCAGTGCAAACATAAGATTTAAAAGAATGTATGAAATCCCCAAGTAATAAAGCGCAATAACCTTTGCCGTCACAAACCGTTTGAACGGTAAACGAATGCAAAGCAGTTCAATTATTCCCCATAAAGCGTAGGGCAGAATAAGAGTTTTTGCTGTTTCCCAAATGCTGTCATTTACCGAGCCGAACAGAACGCCGATAAGCTCTCGGTTTACAAGCGAGTAAAGATTTTGCATGAATACCGAAAGTATCAGAATAAAAAATATACCGCCTATTTCAAGCTTAAAAATTATTTTTTGCATAGCGCACCTCAATTTTGTTTATGATGTATCGCACAATTGCAGTGCGAGAATTGTGTGATAAAAATCGAAAAAAGAAATATACAAATTGTATATTTCTTTTCTTTCAACAAAAATGTTGAAAACTATGTTGAAAGTGTTAATGAAACGTGTGAATGGCATTGAAATATACAAGAATTTTACAGTATCGTTGCTAAAAGATGTAAATTAGAGGTTTTCCACAATAAAAATTTGTTAAATTATTGTCAAACTTTATTTACGAATTGTATAAATGAAAAGTCAATTGGAATTTTTGGAAAATTTTGAAAACTGGTTTCTGGTTTTGTTTTACAGGATTTTGCAATAATGAATTTGGAAAAATACAAATACTTTAACAGAATCTTCTATACTCAGATTATTTGCAGGCATGGGTGATTATCAGTTCATTCCGAAGAAAATTCTTACGGTCATAACGCTCATAATCGCCGCAGTTATGTCTGCAATTATTGCGGCAAACAGAGTGTGACGGATTTTTTTGACCTTAATACAGCCAAAGTACATTGCGATTGCGTAAAACGTTGTTTCACTTGATCCGGCAAGAACAGAGGCCACTCTGCCTGCAAAGCTGTCGGGTCCGCAGTCTGAGTATAACGAGGTAAGCAGGGCAGTTGAACCGCCGCCCGAAACGGGGCGCAAAAGAGCCATGGGTACAATTTCTTTCGGAAATCCGAGGTAATCGGCGGCTGGTTCAATAAAATTGCAGATTGCGTCAATCGCTCCGCTTGAACGCAGTAAATCTATGGCGAATACAAGCCCGATGATTGTAGGTGCAATTGTGTACAAAATTTGTATCCCCTCTTTTGCACCTTTCAAAAAAATATCAAACACAGGAACTCTTTTTATCAGTCCGAAAACAACTATAATACAGGCGAAAGCAGGCATAACAAATTCCACGGCTTATCTCTCTTTTCTTTTTACGGAGTTAAGTGTATATGCACAAATTAGAGCGGCGGCAAGCGCACAGGCTGAGGAAATCCAAACGGGGACGATAATTTCAAACGGAGCGTTGCTTCCGTAGGCTTGGCGCAGAGACGCAAGCGTTGTGGGCAAAAGCTGGAGCGAGGCTGTGTTCATAACAACGAAAATAATCATTTCATTGCTTGCAGTATCGCCATGGTTATTGAGTGTGTGAAGTTGTTCCATTGCTTTAAGTCCGAACGGAGTTGCGGCGTTTCCCAGACCGAGCAGATTTGCGCTTATATTCATTGAAATGCTTTTAAAAGCGTCACTGTTTTTATCAAGGCTCGGAAACAACGGACGCAGCAACGGTGAAAATACTCTTGCAAATATGGACGTAAGACCGCTTTCGACGGCAATCTTCATAATTCCCGTCCAAATACATATTATGCCGGCCATTGTCATAATTAACTGTATTGATGATGCACCGCTGTCGACAAGGGCTTTCGACAAATTTTCCGTATTTCCGAAAAAAACCGAGCATAAAATACTTACTATTACAAGTCCGCTCCATACATAATTAAGCATAAAAACTCCTTTTTTGACAGGTTGTGACGCTTTATATCAACAATTACAAAGTTTACAAAATTGTTTACAATAAAATCGACGGGATTAATTGACAAAATGGGCAATAAATGGTAAAATATATACAAACATTAGTTAAATGGGATGGGAGATATGATTTACACTAATTTTAGAGAAATTGACAAAGCAGGTCGAATTGTAATATCTAAGGATATTAGAAAGCACCTTAACATAAACGCAGGTGACATCCTTCATATTGAAGCAGATGACAGCTGTATCTTTATCAAAAAAGCGGAGAACAAGTGTGTGTTTTGCAATTCTCTTGAAAATCTTAAAGAGTTTCAGGGAAAGCATATTTGTTCCTCTTGCCTTGAAAAACTTAAGGATTAAATTGCTATACTATATATAGTATTAAATGTCTGCGATTATGTATATTTTTAGTATTGCAGTTTAAAACAGGGGTGACAATTAGAGTGATGCTTTTTCTTGCACCTATCAGCAATGTAAGTTTGGATTATGTGCAATTGCTGGATAACCGACGAAGGGAGAAGGTTAAGCGATACAGGCTTGACGACGATAAAAAACGATGTGTTCTCGGCGGACTTTTGGCGAGGCATTTTCTCGGAGATGTTGAAATTCTAATTAATGAGTACGGAAAGCCGTTTTTGCCGGACGGTCGTTTTTTTAATATTTCTCACAGCGGAGATTACGTGCTTTTTGCGCTTTCTAAAAGCGAGGTCGGCTGTGATATTGAACAGCTTCGCTACGTAAATGCAGTGAGAATGGGACGCACTGTTTTCACAGATGAAGAGATGAATTTGCTTTTGGCAGACAGCGACAGACTCGATGCATTTTTTAATTTATGGACAAAAAAAGAAAGCCTTCTCAAATGTATTGGAGAGGGCTTTCACAGAAATGCAAGGACGGTTGACGTTTGCTCTGATATTTTTGAAGAAAAAGACAAACGCTATTTTATGAAAACGTGGAATTTTGCTGATTATACCGTTTCTGTTTGCTCCGAAAAAAATGATTTTCCTAAGTTTATTGAGTTTGTCACTTTAGAGGAGCTTATATGAAAAATATAATAAGAATATTTGACGGAATAATTCTCTCATTATCCGCCTGTTGCTTTATGTTGGCTATATACGCAGGAAATGTTTTTTATGAAAATAACGCAGCGCATAAAGGACAGTTTCCGTATTTTTTGTTTTTCTGCGTTCTGATTATTGCGGCAATAGCAGTAAATATAGTTCCATCGCCGTTTAATTTTAAAATTAAACCGACCAGGCTCAGAATGCTTGCCGACGGTTCTGATTTATTGATTGCGTTTCTTGTTTCGTCTGTAATCTCCATTGCGTTTCATATTTATTTAGCATTTACGGGAATTTTATCTTCCGGTTTGGGAATAGGCTTTTATATAGCAAGCATATTTGTTGCATTAATTATATTAGCTTTTACATTCATTAATGCAGTTGTAAGAATTTGTGCAGGCTCTTCTCAGCTCAGCGCAGGAAGGAAAGCGGCAGTTGTGCTTACAGGTGGAATACCGATTGTCAATTTTTTCACGTTGTTTCCTGTGATAAAATGTGCGAAAGCTGAGGTTAACTTTGAGAGTGATAAGATAAGCCTTGATTTAGACAGAGAAAAAGACGAGGTTTGCAAAACAAAATATCCGATTCTTTTCGTTCACGGCGTGTTTTTTCGTGACTTCAAGTATTTTAACTATTGGGGCAGAATCACTGACGAGCTTCAAAAGAACGGTGCACAGATTTATTTTGGCAATCATCAGTCGGCATTATCTGTAATCGACAGCGCAAAGGAGCTTACACAGAGGATAAAACAGATTACAGCCAAAACTGGTTGTGAAAAGGTTAACATAATTGCACATTCCAAGGGCGGACTTGATTGCAGAAGTGCAATAAGCAACCTCGGAGCAGACAAATTTGTTGCGTCACTTACCACAATTAACACACCTCACCGCGGTTGTGAATTTGCAGATTATTTGCTCGGCGTTGTGCCGAAATCTATGCAGAATAAAATAGCTAATACATACAACTGTGCAATGAGAAAGTTAGGCGATGAAAATCCCGACTTTATTGCAGCCGTAACTGATCTTACACACAAAAACTGTGAAAAGTTTAACGAAACTGCTCCCGATGTTGACGGAGTGTTTTATCAGAGCGTAGGTTCAAAGCTTAACAAAGCGTCAAACGGTCAGTTTCCGCTGAATTTTTCTTATCATCTTGTAAAATACTTTAACGGAGCAAACGACGGACTCGTGGCCGAAAGCTCCTTTAAGTGGGGCAGTAAGTATACATTTGTAACCACTGAGGGCAAGAGAGGAATTTCTCACGGCGATATGATTGACCTTAACCGAGAAAATATTGACGGATTTGATGTGCGTGAATTTTATGTGCAGCTTGTCAGTAACTTAAAATCAATGGGATTATAAGCAATACAAAAAAGGTCGGGCGCCAAACGGCGAACCCGACCTTAATTTGCGTTTTTTAATTATGAGTTAGCTTCGATGTAAGAAACAAGAGCGCCTACAGTCTTGATGTTTTCAATTTCCTCATCGGGAACTTCAACTTCAAACTCATCCTCAATTGACATAAGTAAATCTACAACGTCAAGTGAGTCAGCACCGAGGTCTTCCTGCAAATCTGTTTCTGCAGTAATTGTATCCTCTTCAACGTCAAACTGCTCGGCAAGGATTGCCTTAACTTTGTCTAATACCATTAGTAATTCCTCCCATTAAAAATTATTACGTGCTTTTGTTTCTAATTATGGACAAAAGCACATATTTTATGCTACAATGGTGTGAAAGCAAATTTTGGTTTGCTCTACATTCAATAATATTATTGATAAATTATCGCTTTGTCAATATCTATTTTAAAATTTATAAAAAAATTCTTAAATTTGCATAAATAATCCATATTGTTGTGAAATTTGCATAGATAAAAATATGAAATTCGGAGGAGAAGTTATGAGTATTAAAAAATTCGCAGTAATCGGGCACCCGATAGGACATACAATGTCACCGTTTATTCATAATAGGCTTTTTCAGCTTTCGGGAATTGAAGCGGAGTATATAAAACTTGATATTGCTCCCGAAAACCTCGCTGACGAGTACAATAGATTGTTGTCAAAGCTTGATGGCTACAACATTACAATTCCTCACAAACAAAATATTATTCAGCTTATTGATGAAATAGATGATAAAGCAAAAATGTATGGCAGTGTTAATACCGTTGCAAACTCTGACGGCATTGCCAAGGGCTACACAACCGACCCCGACGGATTTTTAAAGGCGCTTGACGCAGCAGGAATCATCCTTGACGGACGTGTTGTAATTCTCGGCTGCGGCGGTGTTGCACGTACAATGGCTTACGAGGTTGTGCTTAAGGGACTTCCGCTTCTTTTTGCAGTAAGAAAAGATGATGTGAATATAGCAAAGTCACTTTGCAGTGAAATTGAGAACACAGTCAAAGGAGCAAAGGTAAGCTTTTGTCTTATTGACGAGCTTTCGGGCGACATAGACGTACTTGTAAACGCAACTCCGATAGGAATGTTTCCGAAGCTTGACGCTCAGCCCGTAACCGATTCGGTCATAAGCAGGTGCGCAAGCGTGTTTGACGCAGTTTACAATCCGCTTGAAACTGTACTTATCCAAAAAGCGCTTGCTAACGGCTCAAAGGCAGTCGGCGGAATGTCTATGCTTGTGTGGCAGGCGGTAGTCGCACACGAAAAATGGGACGGCTCGGTTTATGATAAGGAAGAAATTGCAAAGCTTTGTATTGATTCGGCAGAGGAACTTAAAAACAGATAAGAATTGCAGGGGCGAATAAATGGATAATATAGTATTGTGCGGTTTTATGGGCTGCGGCAAGTCAACCGTCGGCAGAAATATCGCACGCAAAACAGGCAAAAAATTTCTTGATATGGATTTGTACATCGAGCAAAAGACAGGAATGACCGTATCGGAAATTTTTGAAAAATACGGAGAAAGCGGATTTCGTGATATGGAGCATGAGGCTTGCAACGAGCTTTCAAAGATGAAAGATTTGATAATAGCCTCCGGCGGCGGTGCATTCACATTTGAAAGAAACGTTGAAGTGTTTAAAGGAAAAGACACTATCGTTTTGCTTGACGTGCCGCTGGGTGTGATTAAGTACAGGCTTCGCAACGACAAAACAAGACCTCTTTTGCAAAGAAGCGACAAGGACAAAGCAATGCAGGAACTGTACGAAAAGCGGCTTCCGCTTTACAAAAGTGCCGCAGATGTTGTGGTTTCGGGCAAAAATACCCCGATTAAAACTGCATTTTCGGTGATTGATGCCGTAAACGAATATAAAAAATAAAAAACTATTGATTATAACGCTTTAAAGTGGTAAAATATACTCATTGTGAAAAATATGAAAGGAATAAATATATATGATTATAGTTTTAAAGCCGTCAACATCTGACGAACAGCTTATGAAATTCACGAATATGCTCAAGGACTCTTACGGAGTTAAGGTAAATAAGTGGGACGGTGTTCAGTCCACCGTTCTCGGACTTATAGGCGACACCACCAAGGTTGATATTGAGTACATTGACGCACAGGACATTGTTGAAAATGTAAAACGTGTTCAGGAACCATACAAAAAAGCAAACAGAAAATTTCATCCGGACAATACCGTTATCAAAATCAATGATAACGTGACAATCGGCGACGGAAGTCTGCATATTATGGCAGGTCCTTGCTCTGTTGAGAGTGAACAGCAGATTGTTCAGATTGCAAAGGATGTAAAAGCGTCGGGCGCAACACTCCTAAGGGGAGGCGCTTTTAAGCCGCGCACATCACCCTATGCTTTTCAGGGCTTAAAAGCAGAGGGACTTGATCTGCTTAAAACAGCAAGAAAAGAAACAGGACTTCCTATTGTTACCGAAATTATGCGTGCGTCGCATATTGATATGTTCGAAAACGTTGACATTATTCAGGTCGGTGCAAGAAATATGCAGAATTTTGAACTTTTAAAGGAACTTGGAAAAATTGACAAGCCGATTCTTTTAAAACGCGGTCTTTCGGCTACAATTGAAGAGTGGCTTATGAGTGCCGAATATATTATGGCGGGCGGCAACGACAAGGTAATCCTCTGTGAAAGAGGTATCCGCACATATGAAACATTTACAAGAAACACGCTTGATATTTCTGCAATTCCGATAATAAAGCGCCTTTCACACTTGCCCGTTGTAGTTGATCCGAGCCACGCCTCAGGAAAATCATGGCTTGTTGAGCCGCTTGCGATGGCGGCAGTTGCCGCAGGTGCAGACGGTCTTATTATCGAGGTTCACAACGATCCGCCGCACGCTCTTTCAGACGGTGCGCAGTCGCTAACACCTGAACAGTTTGACGAAGTTGCAAAGAAGGTCTTTGCGCTTAAAAATGCGCTTGACAGCAAAGTTTAATTTTCATTGGAGGAATCCCTGATGAACATAGCCGTAATCGGACTCGGAATAATCGGAGGAAGCTTTTGCAAGGCTATCAAAAAGTACACAGACCACTATGTAATCGGAATTAACCGCACGCCCGAAACTGCACAAAAGGCGCTGAATGTAGGCGCTATTGACGAAATCGGTTCACCCGAAGCCCTCTCAAAAGCCGACCTTGTTATCCTTACTATGTATCCGCAGGCTGATATTGATTATATCAGGAAAAACGGATGTTTTATAAAAAAAGGTGCAGTTGTCACAGATGCGTCCGGTATAAAAAGTGCAATTTGTCCACTGTTAAAAGAACTTGCACAAAAATATGGATTTGTTTTTGTGGGAAGTCACCCAATGGCAGGCAAGGAAAAAAACGGCTTTGACGTTTCTGATTCCGAGCTTTACAAAGGCGCAAGTTTTATAATAACTCCGTGTGGTGCTGAGCAAAAGTATGTAGATATGTTGTCTGACTTTGCAAAATCAATCGGATTCGAAATGATTAAAATAACTACTCCCGAAGAGCACGACCGTATGATAGCGTTTACTTCACAGCTTCCGCACGTGCTTGCGTGTGCCTATGTGCTGAGTCCCTGCTGTCCAAACCACAAGGGATTTTCGGCAGGCAGTTATCGTGACGTGTCACGAGTTGCAAATATTAACTCAAGGCTTTGGAGCGAGCTTTTTCTTGAAAACAAAGAGCCGCTTGTCAAAGAGCTTGACATTCTTGTTGAAAACATTACTAGAATTTCCGACGCAATAAAGTCGGAAAATACAGGAGAACTTGCCGATTTGCTTGAACAAGGGCATAAGGTAAAGGAATCGCTCGGAGAATAGTATATAAATCACATATTGTTCAAAACGGCTTAGCTTTAAAAAAGCGTAAAGGAGAGATTCGATGAGAACAGTTCATGTTGAAACGGGAAAACCATATGATATTTTCATTGAAAGAGGAATAATTGATAAGTGCGGCGAGTATGTAGGAAAGCTTTCAACCGCCGAAAAAGTTACCGTAATTACAGATACCAATATTGCTCCGCATTATCAGTGGCGTGTGCTTAATTCGCTTGAAAAATCAGGATTTGAGGTAAAAACCCATATTTTCAGAGCAGGCGAGGAGTCAAAAAACCTAAATACAATAGCTGAAATGTACAACACTCTTGTAAATTTCAGAATGACAAGAAAGGATATAATTCTTGCCCTCGGCGGCGGTGTTACAGGTGATATGGCAGGTTTTGCGGCGGCGACATATCTTAGGGGAATTGACTTTATTCAGCTTCCCACCTCGTTGCTTGCACAGGTGGATTCGTCAGTCGGCGGAAAGACAGGCGTTGATTTGCCTCAGGGCAAAAATCTTGTCGGTGCGTTTCATCAGCCCATAGCTGTTCTTATTGACCCCGATACACTCAACACCCTGCCTGACGCTTATGTGTGCGACGGTATGGCTGAGGTAATCAAGTACGGCTGTATTAAAGACGCTGATTTTTTTGAAAATCTTGCTTCTCAAAATGCGCTCGACCATATAGAAGATGTAATTGAAACGTGCGTTTCCATCAAACGTGACGTTGTAAGTCGTGACGAACGTGAAGCAGGAGAAAGAATGCTTCTTAATTTCGGACATACTCTCGGTCACGCAATTGAAAAGATTTATGATTTCAAGGGGATTTCACACGGAATGGCTGTTGCAATCGGTATGGTTCTCATTGCAAAGGCAGGCGAAAAAGAGGGATTAACCGAGTTGGGAACAGCAGGAAAAATTGCTGATCTCTGCCTAAAATACGGCTTACCCACAGCAGACAATGCAAGCTTTGAAGAAATGGCACAGGCTGCCGCAGGCGACAAAAAAACCTCGGGCAGTTCAATAAACCTTGTACTGCTCAATAAAATCGGCGACAGCTTTACAAAGAAAATCAAGCTCGATGAGCTTTTAGAATTTATCAGAACATAATTTTTTGCAGGATACGGCTTGCCGTGTCCTCAAACCTACTTTTGAGGAAAACTATGTCAATTGTAAAATATTTACCTTTTGCACCCGACGGTACCGTTACTGCGCCGCCGTCAAAAAGCGACGTTCACCGTGCAATAATCTGTGCGGCTCTTTCAAAGGGGGTCAGCACTGTTTCACCTGTTGCACTGTCAAATGACATCAAGGCGACAATCGGCTGTATTGAAGCGCTCGGTGCAAAAACTTATATAGAAAATAATACTCTGACCGTTGACGGAACAGAGCTTTTTTCAAGCAAAAACGCAACTCTCGACTGCGGCGAAAGTGGCAGTACACTGCGTTTTTTCATACCCGTAGCGGCTGTAGGCGGAGTAAACGCAGATTTTATCGGCAGCGGCAGACTTCCGCAGCGCCCCATTGGTATTTTTACCGATTTATTGCCGAATTTCGGTGTTAATTGCGAAACAGAGGGCGGACTTCCTCTTAAAATAAGCGGCGCTCTCCGAAGCGGAACATTTAAAATCCCCGGAAATGTCAGCTCGCAGTTTATAACAGGATTGCTTTTTGCGCTTCCTCTGCTTAATGATGACAGTGATATTGTGCTTACTTCCCCGATTGAAAGCGTCGGTTATATTGATATGACGATTTACACTATGTCAAAATTCGGCGTTGAGGTTGAAAAAAACGACTTCGGGTGGCATATAAAAGGAAATCAAAGCTACAAGCCGTGTAATTACACCACAGACGGCGACTGGTCGCAGGCGGCTTTCTTTATGGTCAGCGGTGCAATAAACGGAAGCGTTACGGTAAACGGGGTAAACCGTGATTCCGCACAGGGCGACAAGAAAATAGCGGAGCTTATATCTCAATTCGGCGCAGAGGTGTTTCAGACTGATACAAGCGTTTCTGTTAAAAGCGGAAAAATGCAGGCAATTACAATTGACGCATCGCAGATTCCCGACCTTGTACCTGTTCTTGCGGTTTGTGCCTCATTTGCCGAGGGCACGACAAAAATTATCAACGCACAGCGACTTCGCATAAAGGAAAGCGACAGGCTTAAATCAACGGCAAATCTTATAAACAGCCTCGGTGGAAATGTCAAGGAGCTTTCCGACGGACTTGAAGTTGCGGGAGTGAAACAGCTTTCGGGCGGCTGTGCAGACGGCTGTAATGACCACAGAATCGTTATGTCGGCTGCAGTATGCGCAGCAGGACTTGACGGCAAAATTGAATGTAGTGACGCTTTGAGTATAAACAAGAGCTACCCTGATTTTTTTAATGATTATAACAGCATAGGAGGAAGGGCAAATGTCCTCGACGTACGGTGATAAAATAAAAATATCGGTGTTCGGCGAAAGTCACGGCAACGGAATCGGTGTTGTAATTGACGGGCTTCCTGCAGGAGTAAAAATAGATATGGATAAAGTGCTTGTTCAGATGTCACGCCGTGCACCCGGAAAGGACAGTACTGCAACTCCACGTAAAGAGAGCGATTTGCCTAAGGTGCTTTCGGGTATGCTCGGTGATACTCTGACGGGTGCGCCGCTTTGCGCAGTTATTGAAAACACAAATACACGTAGCGGAGATTACGGCAATCTGCTTGATTGTCCCCGCCCCGGTCACAGTGACTATGCGGCATATGTAAAATACAACAGTGCAAACGATATACGGGGAGGCGGCCATTTTTCGGGCAGACTTACGGCTCCGATAGTGTTTGCAGGCTCAATTTGCAGGCAAATTCTTGCGCAAAAAGGAATAAAAATTGCGGCGCATATAAACAGTATAGGAAATGTATCTGATGAACCGTTCAACCCAATCAGCATTGATGATGCTATGATTGACAGGCTTAATGCGTCAAGTTTTGCACTCATTGATAATTCGGCAGAAGAAAAGATGCGTGCGGAGGTTAACGATGCAAGAATGAATCTTGACAGTATAGGCGGTGCAATTGAATGTGCCGTAACAGGAATTGAAGCAGGAATCGGCGAACCTATGTTTGACGGTGTTGAGGGTGTAATTGCTAAGGCAGTTTTCGGTGTTCCTGCAATAAAGGGTATCGAATTTGGCAAAGGCTTTGAACTTTCCAAAATGAGGGGTTCTCAGTCAAATGATGCGTTCAGATACAGGGACGGAAAGGTTGTTACCGAAACTAATAACTGCGGCGGAATTCTCGGCGGAATTACAAACGGTATGCCGATAATTTTCAGAGCGGCTGTAAAACCGACCCCCTCAATAGCTCAAAAGCAAAAAACGGTTAATTTGCAGAAAAAAGAGAATTCGGAGCTCGAGGTTCACGGCAGACACGACCCGTGCATAGTGCCTCGTGCCGTTCCTGTAATTGAAGCCGTAACGGCGATTGCTATAGCCAATTTAATGTAAAGGAAAGTTTACAGATGAAGGATTTAGGTGAAATAAGAACTGAAATTGATAAAATTGACAGCGAGCTTATAGAGCTTTTCAAAAAAAGAATGGACTGTGCCAAAGCGGTCGGTCTATATAAAAAAGCAAACAATATTCCCGTTCTCAATCAAAACAGGGAGAATGAAATCCTTGATAATGTTGAGGCAAATGGTGGCGAGTACGGCTCACATGCAAGACTTTTGTTTTCTAATATAATGGAGCTTTCAAGAGCGCTCCAGCACAATATAGTAGGCAGCGGGAAGAAACTGCGTGCTGATATTTTAACAGCGTCATCAAAAATGCAGACTGAAAACGTCAAGGTAGGCTATCAGGGCATAAAGGGAGCAAACGGTCACGAAGCTACTCTCAAGCTGTTTCCGAACAGCAATGCTGTAAACTATAAAACCTTTGCCGATGTATTTGACGCAGTTGACAGGGAAGAGGTTGCTTACGGAGTGTTGCCCGTAGAAAATTCAACTGCCGGATCAGTTTCGGCGGTTTATGACCTGATTTTAAAACATCGCTTTTATATAGTAAAAGCACTTGATTTGCCAATCGACTATTGCCTTGCAGGCCTTAAACAGTCGGAATTTTCCGATATTGAGAAGGTATGGTCACATCCACAGTCACTTTCGCAGTGCGCAAATTATATTGCAAAGCACAATTTTGATTCAACTCCGTTTGCAAACACAGCCGTTGCGGCAAGAGATGTTGCAAATGAAAAAAGGTTAAACGTAGCGGCAATTTGTTCTTACAAAGCTGCAGAGGAATACGGATTAAAAATTCTTGATAACCATTTGCAGGACGATAAGGGAAATACAACACGCTTTATTGTTATTTCAAAAACACTCTGTATTCCGGAAAACGCTAATAAAATCAGCCTTTGTTTCTCGCTTCCTCACGTTACCGGTTCGCTCTACGGGCTTTTGTGCAGGTTTAATTCACTCGGTCTTAATCTTACCAAGATTGAATCACGCCCAAGAAAAGGCAAGGACTTTGAATATCTGTTTTATCTTGATTTTTCGGGAAGCGTGCATAGCAATAATGTAATTGAACTTATGAGTCAGTTAAGTGAAGAAATGCCTGAATTCAGTTTTCTCGGTAACTACTGCGAACTATAATTGAATATGGATACAAAGGACACGGCTGCGTGTCCTTTGATTTTGGTGTATAAAAATATTGCAAGATAGTGGATAGAATATGTAACATGAGTAAAATCGAAGAAAAAGCCAAAAAATGAAGAAAAAGGGGTTGCAAAAGTAAGAGAAGTTTGATATA
>CATXZD010000009.1 GCA_958403905.1 uncultured Ruminococcus sp. | reverse complement strand
GTTGACGGAGAAACATTTGAAAAAGCAATTAACACTGTTTATAAAAGACAGGTTAAAAATATTTCCATTCAGGGCTTCAGAAAGGGCAAAGCTCCCCGTAGAATTGTAGAAAAAATGTACGGAACTGAAGTTTTCTACGAGGACGCAATGCAAGATTGTTATCCTGATGCTCTTTACGAAGCAGCAAAAGAAGCTGATGTAAAAATCGTTAAGGTTGAAAGTCTTGAAGCTGTAGAAGCAGGCAAAGACGGCTTCACATTTAAAGCAACAATCATTGTTGAGCCTGATATGGAAATCAATGATTACTTAGATATTGAAGTAGAAAAGAAATCAACAGAAGTAACAGATGAACTTGTTGATGAAGAAATTGAAAAGGTAAGAGACCGTAACTCAAGAATGGTTACTGTAGAAGACAGAGCAGCTCAGGACGGTGACGTCGCAGTTATTGATTTTGAAGGATTTGTTGACGGCGAAGCTTTTGATGGCGGCAAAGCTGAAAACTATAACTTAAAGCTTGGTTCAGGCAACTTCATTCCCGGATTTGAGGAGCAGATTATCGGTCATAATACAGATGAAGAGTTTACTATTACTGTAACGTTCCCCGAAGATTATCAGGCTGAAGAACTTAAAGGTAAAGAAGCAGAATTCAAGATTAAGCTTCACGAAATCAAAGCAAAAGAGCTTCCTGAAGTTGACGATGATTTTGTAAAGGACGTATCTGAAAAAGAGAATCTTGATGAATATAAAGAAGAGCTTAAAGAAACAATTGCAAATCGTCTTAAAGAAGAAGCAGATAAGGACATTGATGATCAGATTGCAAACAAGCTTATGGGGCTACTTGATGGCGAAATTCCCGAAGCAATGTATGACAATCAGGCTTCTGAGATGGTAAGAGACTTTGAAATGCGTCTTCGTGCACAAGGGATGGATATGAACACATATATGCAGTATATGGGCATGGATGTAAACGGTCTTAAGGGCATGTACAGGGAAGAAGCAGAGAAAAGAGTTAAATTAAGACTTGCTCTTGAAACTATTGCCAAGAAAGAGAATATTGAAGTAACAGAAGCTGACCTTAATGAAGAATATCAGAAGATGGCTGACGCATACAAGATGGAAATTGACAAAGTTAAGGCTGCTGTTCCTGCTGAATCTCTTACAGAAGACGTTAAGGTTGAAAAAGCTCTTAAACTTGTTAAGGATAAAGCGGTAATCAAGTAATTGTATATATTATAAATTTTAGTTAATTATATCTAAGAAAGGTTATGATTTAAATGGCATTGGTACCATATGTAGTAGAACAAACCAACAGAGGTGAACGTTCCTACGATATTTATTCACGTCTTTTAAATGACAGAATAATTATGTTAAATGAAGAAGTAAACAGTGCCAGCGCAAGCGTTGTTGTTGCACAGCTTCTTTATCTTGAAAGTCAAGATCCGACAAAGGACATTAGTCTTTACATCAATAGCCCCGGAGGAAGCGTAACTGACGGCTTTGCGATTTTTGATACAATGAACTACATCAAATGCGATGTTTCAACAATTTGCATGGGCATGGCTGCAAGTATGGGTGCATTTCTTCTTGCAGCTGGCACAAAGGGCAAGCGCCTTGCACTTCCTAACAGCGATATTATGATTCATCAGCCGTCGGGCGGTGCGCAAGGTCAGGCTACAGATATGGAAATTCATACAAGGCACATTCTTGATATGAAACAGCGCTTAAACCAAATCCTTGCTGATAACACTGGTCAGCCCATTGACGTTATTGCAAGAGATACAAATCGTGACAACTTTATGACTGCACAGCAGGCTCTTGAATATGGTCTTATTGACAAGGTTATTGAAAAAAGATAAGGTGAGGATTGGCTGATGGCTAATAAAAACAACGATAAGGATATTTATTGCTCATTTTGCGGCAAGCCGCAGGATATGGTCGGACGTCTGATTGCAGGCAACGGCGTTTACATCTGTGACATGTGTGTTGAACTTTGTATGAATATCCTTGAGGAGTCAGGTGAGCTTGAAAGGGAGATTGAATCTAAAAATCACCCTGATTTATCCGAGCCAGCAACTTCTATCGCAGAACTTTTAAAGCCTAAAGAAATCAAAGCTATTCTTGATGAATATGTAATCGGTCAGGATTTGGCAAAGGTTACATTGAGTGTAGCAGTATATAATCATTATAAGCGTTCTTTTTCTAAGGATGACAGCGTTGAGTTTGCTAAAAGCAATGTTTTGCTTTTAGGTCCCACGGGTGTAGGAAAAACTTTACTTGCACAAACGCTTGCAAAAGCGCTTGATGTTCCTTTTGCAATTGCTGATGCTACCACTCTTACTGAGGCTGGATATGTTGGAGAGGATGTTGAAAATATCCTATTAAAACTCATTCAAGCGGCTGAATATGATATAGAAAAAGCTCAGCGAGGCATAATTTACATTGATGAGATAGACAAAATTGCGAGGAAATCAGAGAATCCGTCAATTACTCGTGATGTAAGCGGTGAGGGTGTTCAACAAGCGCTTCTTAAAATTGTAGAAGGAACTGTTGCGAATGTACCTCCTCAGGGCGGCAGAAAGCACCCCCAACAAGAATTTTTACAGATAGACACAAAGAATATTCTCTTTATCTGCGGCGGAGCATTTGACGGACTTGAAAAAATCGTTGAAAAGCGCAAGGGTTCCTCTGTAATTGGATTTGAGTCGTTGGTGCAGTCAAAAAAAGAACTTGACGAAACCGATTGGATGAAAGACGTTACTGCTCACGATCTTGTAAAATTTGGAATAATTCCCGAACTTATCGGCAGACTTCCCGTTATTACAGCCTTGAGTGGACTTGATACCGATGCGCTTGTAAAAATTCTTACTGTTCCTAAAAATTCTATTGTTGCACAGTATAAAAAGCTTTTTGAACTTGATGATGTTGAGCTTTACTTTGAGGAGGACGCTCTAAAATCAATTGCACAGAAAGCGCAAGAGCAGCATACCGGCGCAAGAGGTTTACGTGGTATTATAGAGGAGATTCTCACCAACCTAATGTTTGAAACTCCGTCTGATAACACAATTGAAAAAATCATAATTACAAAAGATGTAGTTACAGATAATGCACAGCCTCAGATTACAAGAAGAAAAGATAAACCGTCGGTCAATTTAAATAATTTGTCAAAAAAAGATGCAACGAAGCGTCATAAGCGCAGCACAGCGTCTTGATAATGTGAATTATAGCTGTATTGCCAAACAATACAGCTATTACTTTTTATTGAGTTGTACCCCTGAAAGGAATTAAAATGGATTTTAATATTAATGAAAATTTAATTGTACCTGTTCTTCCGCTTCGAGGTTTGGTTGTATTTCCTAAGTCATTAATACATTTTGATGTTGGAAGAAAAAAGAGTATTACTGCAATTAATAAAGCGATGAAAAAAGACCAGCTCATTTTCCTTACAGCCCAGAAAGACGCTGTGGAAAACGAGCCCACAATTATAGATTTATACAGCACAGGTGTAATTGCAAAAATAGTACAGGTGCTTAAACAGCCTGAAAATACGACGAGAATTGTTATAGAGGGTCAGTGCAGGGCGAAAATTGTCGCGCCTGTATTTGACGAAAAGTGCCTTATGGCTGAAATCAAGCCTGTTGCAGATGAACCATTTCAAATGACTGCCCGTGATTCAGCCCTTATGAGAACTGTAAAAAAAGAATTTGAAAAGTATATGGACGTTTCACCCAAAATGCCTCCTGATATTATTTTTAAGGTTGCGCTTTGTAAATACCCGGGTGAGCTTGCTGATTTTATTACTTCAAATTTAATTCTTGACTATCATACTAAACAATCAATCCTTGAAATTCTCCCGGAAACTCATCGTCTTGAGGAGATTTTGGATATTCTTGTAAATGAAAATTTCATTTTAAGAATAGAGGATGAAATTTCAAATAAAGCAAGGCAGCGAATTGACGAAAGTCAGCGTGAGTATTTCTTGCGTGAGCAGAAACGTGTTATCGAAGAAGAACTTGGGGAGGATGACAATCCATCAGCAGAAGCTGAAGAATATTACAAAAAAATAGAACAACTCCATCTTCCTGAAAAGTCGCAGGAAACACTATTTAAAGAGTGTCAAAAACTTATGAAGATGCCTTATGGCAGTCAGGAGGCTTCTGTTATCAGAACTTACCTTGATACCGTAATCGATCTGCCGTGGAATATTTCTTCTAAAGATAAGATTGTAATTTCTAAAATTCGTAAAGAGCTTGATAAAAGTCACTTTGGACTTGAAAAAATTAAGGATAGGATAATCGAGCAACTTGCTGTAAAGAAGCTTAGTGAAAAGCAAAAAGGGCAGATTATCTGTTTTGCAGGACCTCCCGGAGTGGGAAAAACCTCAATTGCGCAGTCTATTGCAAAGGCTATAGGCAGAAAAAGCCAGCGTATTGCCCTCGGCGGTGTAAAGGATGAGGCGGAAATTCGAGGTCATAGGCGTACATATATCGGTTCAATACCGGGCAGGATTATGTCGGCAGTTCAGACAGCGGGAGCAAACAATCCCGTTCTTATTCTTGACGAAATAGACAAGCTTGCAAGCGATTATAAGGGTGATCCAACGTCGGCGCTTCTTGAAGTGCTTGACAGTGAGCAAAATAATAAGTTTGTTGATCACTATATTGACATACCGTTTGACTTGTCAAATGTTATGTTTATTACAACGGCAAATGATGTTTCAGCTATTCCTGCTCCTTTACTCGACAGAATGGAGCTTATTGAAATCAACAGCTATACACGAGAAGAAAAATATAATATAGCTAAAAAACACCTTATTCCCAAGCAGCTTGACTTATCTGGTTTCAGCAGTAAAGAAGTCAAGTTTACGCAAAAGGGCATATATTTCTTAATTGATTTTTACACAAGAGAAGCGGGCGTACGTTCGCTTGAAAGACTCATTGCTTCAATTCTAAGAAAATGTGCAGTTAGAAAGCTTGAAGATGATGTCCTGAACTTTAAAATTGACGAAAATGCAATTGAGAAAATGCTCGGACATAAAAAATATCTTTCCGATAATTATTCAGATAAAGATGAAATCGGCGTAGTAAACGGTCTTGCCTGGACTTCAGTCGGTGGAGAGCTTCTTCCGATTGAGGTTGCAGTAATGCAGGGAACAGGTAAGATAGAGCTTACCGGCTCACTTGGCGATGTAATGCAGGAATCTGCAAAGACGGCAATAACCTGCATAAGAAGTCACTGCGAGGTTCTCGGTATTGACTCTGAATTTTATAAAGATAAGGATATTCACATTCACGCTCCCGAAGGTGCAATTCCTAAAGACGGACCATCAGCAGGAATTACTATGGCTACGGCTATTTATTCAGCTTTAACTTTAAAGCCTGTAAGGCATGATATTGCTATGACAGGTGAAATTACCCTAAGAGGCAAAGTTTTACCGATAGGTGGTTTAAAAGAAAAGAGTATGGCTGCGTATAAACACGGAATCAATACCGTAATCATTCCTAAGGAAAACACACCTGATTTGCAGGATGTTGACAGCGTTGTTAGGGAAAAAGTAAGTTTTGTACCCGTTGATAGCTTTAAGGACGTTATTTCGCTTGCTTTCAATGATACAATTAAAGTTTCCGAAAAGGAATGGGAAAACATTAAAATAACACAGCATCACAAAAACGGTGTAGCAACACTAAGACAGTAAACAGGAGTAAGGGTATGAATTTTAACGAAGTATGCTTTGAATTTGCAGCAGGCAAGATAGAACAGCTTCCAAAATCTGATATGCCTGAAATAGTATTTTCCGGTCATTCAAATGTCGGAAAATCCTCTCTCATCAATAAGCTTGTTCAACGAAAAGCTCTTGCAAGGGTCAGCGCCCAACCCGGAAAAACTGCTACTATTAACTTTTATAAATTGCGTGAATTCAGAATGGTTGATTTGCCCGGATACGGATATGCAAAAGTATCTAAAGCTGAAAAAGAGCGTTGGGCAAGGCTTGTTGAGGGATACTTTAATCAAGAGCGAAATCGTGCCCTTGTAATTCAGATTCTTGATTTGCGTCATCCTCCTACAGATGACGACTTACATATGATTGATTTTCTGTACAGAGGCGGATTTAATTTTGCAGCAGTGCTTACAAAAAGCGATAAACTTAAAAAGTCTCAATATGAAAAGCAGATAGAATATTACAAGGATATTTTTAGCACAATTGAACATATTCCTTTAATTCCTTTTTCTGCTCAGACAGGGTTTGGAAATGATGAAATCAGAAAGCTGATTGAAGAATCTATTAATAATTTTAGTATTACGGAGGTATGAACAATGTTTGTAAATGATTGTCTTAATGTAAATGAAAAGGGACATCTTACAATAGGAGGGTGCGATACTTTAGATCTTGCAAAGGAATACGGCACACCCCTTTATGTACTTGATGAAAATGTTATCAGGGAAACCTGCCGTTCATATGTTAACTCCTTTAAGAAGTTTTATGACGGAAACGGTATGCCGCTTTATGCAAGCAAGGCACTCTCCTGCAAAGAGCTTTGCAGAATAGCAAAGGATGAGAACATCGGTCTTGACGTTGTTTCAGGCGGTGAAATCTATACTGCTTTACAGTCGGGTTTTCCAATGGAAAAGGTGCATTTTCACGGTAACAACAAAACAGCTGATGAAATCAAGTTTGCTATTGAATCGAAGGTAGGCAAGTTCGTTGTAGATAATCTTTACGAGCTTGAACTGCTTGACAAAATCGCAGGAGATATGGGAAAGAAAGTAAATATTTCTTTCCGTATAAAGCCGGGCGTTGACGCTCATACTCACAACTTCATCAGAACAGGTCAGATTGATTCAAAATTCGGCTTTGCTCTTGAAACGGGAGAGGCTTTTGAAGCTGTTAAAGAAGCATTAAAGCTTAATAATGTAACACTAAATGAGCTTCATTGCCATATCGGCTCTCAAATTTTTGACATTGATCCGTTTGTAACTGCTGCTGAAATTATGATGGATTTCATCGGTAAAATCAAAAATGAACTTGGCATTACAATTTCTGAGCTTAATCTCGGCGGTGGCTTCGGCATTATGTATACAAGTAAGGACGAGCCTGTTCCTTATGAAAACTATATGGAAAAGGTTTCTGTTGCCGTTAAGGCAAAATCTGCCGAATATGGTCTGCCTGTGCCGTTTATCTACATTGAGCCGGGTAGATCAATTGTTGGTGAAGCAGGAATTACACTGTACACAGTTGGCGGAAAAAAAGAAATACCAAACGTAAGAACATACGTGTCTATAGACGGCGGTATGACTGATAATATCAGATATGCGCTCTACCAGTCAGACTATACAGTTTTAAATGCAGGCAAAGCTGATAAAGAAGCAAACGAAACTGTTACAATTGCAGGTAAATGCTGTGAGAGCGGTGACCTTATTCAGGAACACACAAAGATCGCAGAGGTTGAAGTAGGTGACACGCTTGCAGTACTTTCAACAGGTGCCTATAACTACTCAATGGCTTCTAATTACAACAGAATTCCTCGCCCTGCTATGGTAATGGTTAAAGACGGCAAATCACGTATAATAATCAAGCGTGAAAGCTATGAAGATCTTGTAAAGAACGACATCTGATTAATTTTATAACTAAAATTTTAGGACAAGCTGTTAATAAAACGGCTTGTCCTTTTTATAAATTTTTGCTTTAGAATCAAATTTTTAAAATATTGTAATATTGACTAAACACTTTTTTAGTATATAATTAAAAGGTAATATTAATAATACACCCTGTCATACTATTAAACGGAGGTGGATTATTATGAACTACAGAAAACTGATGTTTTCATCAATCTGTATAATACTTCTTCTGTCTTTTTTTATATTAATGATTTCAGCTGCCGGTAATATTGCTGTGAATACTTCATCTGACATATCAGACAATCTTCCTGTCATAGTAATAGATCCGGGTCACGGCGGTGAAGATGGAGGGGCTGTCAGCGACAACGGAGTTCTGGAAAAGGACATAAATCTTTCAATAGCAAACGATACCTCAGCGTTGTTTTACTTGCTTGGATTTGATATTTTACGAACCAGAAAAAACGATATGGCTCTTGACAGCGGTGAAGATACAATACGAAAGCGAAAAGTATCAGATATGAAAAAACGGCTTGAAATATTTAATTCTTCTAAAGAAAATACTATTATAAGCATACATCAAAATAAATTTTCGGAGAGCAAGTACCATGGAGCACAGATTTTTTACTCGCCAAATAATTCGAAAAGTAAGCAACTTGCTGACAGTATTAAATATTCAGTTAAAGGACTTTTACAGCCTGACAATGAGCGTGAATGTAAAAAAGCAGATGGTGGAATTTATCTATTGAAAAATACGAATAATCCTGCAATTATTGTAGAGTGCGGATTTATATCAAATGAAGAGGAATGTAATCACTTGCTTGATAAACAATATCAGAAGCAAATGGCTTTTTCTATAACAGCGGGATTTTTAAGTTACTATAATACAAACTGACAGGAAGTGAAAAAATGGCTTCAAAAATTAAAAGCGTATATATTTGTTCAGAGTGCGGCTATGAATCACCAAAATGGTATGGAAAGTGTCCGTCCTGCGGTGAGTGGAACACAATGAATGAAGAAATTAAAGATACTTCAAAAAATGTTTCTGCTTCAAAATCACGCTCTTTTTCAACATATACAAAACCATATTCAATTAATGAAATTTCAACCGAGGACGAATACCGTTATGATACGGGAAGCAAAGAGCTTAACCGTGTACTTGGCGGAGGAATAGTAAAGGGAAGTCTTATACTTCTCGGCGGTGACCCGGGAATCGGTAAATCAACTGTATTAATGCAGATTTGTCAATATATGGGTGATACTCTCAAAATTCTCTACGTTTCAGGTGAGGAATCAAAGCGTCAGCTAAAGCTTCGTGCAATTCGTCTTGGCGTAAGTTCACCTAATCTTTTTATTATGACAGAAACCGATGTTGAAATAGTATGTGAGCAGATAAAAAACGTAAAACCCGATCTTGTTATGATTGACTCAATTCAAACAATGAATTTATCTGAGCTAAGTTCGTCAACAGGCAGTGTCACTCAGGTAAGGGAATGTACAAATATGCTTATGCGAACCGCTAAAGGCTGTGATATTCCAATGTTTATTGTAGGACACGTAAACAAAGAAGGCTCTATTGCAGGTCCTAAAGTGCTTGAACACATTGTAGATACCGTTCTGTATTTTGAGGGTGACAAACAAATGAGCTGTAGAGTTATAAGAGCAATTAAAAATCGCTATGGCTCAACAAACGAAATTGGCGTTTTTGAAATGACTGATAAGGGATTACAGGAGGTGGAAAATCCCTCTGTAATGCTGCTTTCAGGCAGACCTAAGAATGTTTCGGGAACATGTGTAACTTGTACAATTGAGGGTTCAAGACCCATTCTTGCGGAAACTCAGGGTCTTGCAACCCAAAGCGGTTATGGTAATCCACGTAGGATGTCAACAGGCTTTGATTATAACAGACTGTCACTTTTGCTTGCAGTGCTTGAAAAACGTGCAGGATATTATTTTTCTAATTGCGATACATACATAAATATTGTCGGAGGTCTACGAGTTGACGAACCGGCAATAGATTTGTCAATTGCAATGGCACTTATCAGCAGTCTTAAAGATACTCCTATCAACGAAAAAGCAGTTGTGTTTGGCGAAATTGGACTTGCAGGAGAAATAAGAGCTGTTTCGCAGGCACAAATGAGAATAAACGAGGCAGAAAGACTTGGATTTAATAAAATTATAATGCCATATCACAACTTAAAAGGAGTGCATTGTGACAATGCAGAACTTATAGGAGTAAAAAATATCAGACAAGCATTTGAGGCAATTAGCTGATGAGCACTTTTGTTATGTCGGACAAGTATCCCTGCTTTGTAAGAGAGATTGAAAAGCTTGGCAATACTGTTATTGCAAGTGATACAGTCAATAGTTTTCCGATTCCCGAACAAAAACATGCAGATATGCAGATTCTCTCAATAAAAAGTGATGTTTTTATTATTAGTGAATGTACAATACTTTCTCGAAAATTATCAAACAAAAATATTATTTATTGCAAAAATAAAGCAGGGGATAGATACCCCAAAAATATTTTACTGAATTTTCTTTATATTAATAATACTTTGTACGGTAAACTTTCAGCGATTGACAAAAATCTGCTTGTTTATTGCCGAAATAATAACATAAAAACGGTTAATGTAAATCAAGGTTATACTCGTTGTTCAACGCTTGTTGTTAATGATAATGCAGCTGTTACATCCGATTTATCAATTGAAAAAGCATTGAAAAATAACGGGGTAGAGGTTTTGTTGATTTCTCCCGGTAATATTGTTCTTGATGGCTATGATTATGGCTTTATCGGCGGAGCAAGCGGCAAAATTGATGAAAATACAGCTGTTTTTTTTGGTAATGTAAAAAATCATCCTGATTATTTTAAGATTAAAAATTTTGCTGATAAACATAATGTATCAATCAAAATACTATGCAAAGAAAATCCCCTTACTGATATAGGGGGTGTAGTTAAAATATAAAGCAATAAGTAACGGCACGAAGATTTTATATATCAACGTGCCGTTTATTAATCAGTCAGATTTCTTTTTCTTTACATTTGACAAAGGATTTGAATCAGCAGCATTTTTCATTTGTTCTGAGCTTAAATGTGTATAGATTTCAGTTGTACCGAGATTTTCGTGCCCTAATACTTCTTTAAGAATTCTCACATCAACTCCTCCATGCTGATACATAAGCGTAGCTGCAGTGTGACGCAGCTTATGACAGGAATATCCTTGTGCATCAAGACCAATTTTAGCAAGATACTTGTAAACCATAGCTTGAATAGTCTTAACTGACATTCTCTGATTATTTCGGCTTATAAACAATGCCTTTTTGTCCTTGATTCCGTCAACGGGACGTACTCTCATATAATCCCTTATAGCATCAATGCAGGCTGAATTCAGATATACAACGCGTTCTTTGTTGCCTTTACCGAGAATTCTCATCGTGTTATCATTGCGAATATCAGTATAATTTAGTCCTGCCATTTCGGAAACACGCAATCCGCAATTAAGAAACAGAGTAATTATAGCATAGTCACGTTCCTTATATTTTCCTTCTACAGCATTGAGAAGCTCTATGCTCTGCTCAAGGGTGAGGTATTTCGGTAAAGCTTTTTTACGCTTAGGCACTTCAAGTTGGGCGATAGGGTTACTGTTAATCAGATGTTTTTTTGAGTATAGAAAATCAAAAAAGCCTTTAAGACTTGAACACTTTCTGGCTCTGGCGGCGCTTTGATTATGACGGTCACGATACAGATAATCCATAAATTCATAAGCGTCATTAAGTGTTACAGTTTTAATTAAATTTATGTCAACATCGTCAATTTTTGTGTCTTGAAATTCAATGCTATCAGAAACGATTTTGCGAGAATGTTTTAAATATCTGAAAAAAGTTCGCAAGTCAATATAGTATTCATCCACAGTTTTTTTGGATTTAAGTTTTATAGTTTCAAGGTAAAATAAATAATCCTTAATAACCTGAGGTGCTTCATCACGAAATGAAACAGCCATAAAAACACCAGCCTTTAGAGTTTAGTAAAATCATTGAGAAATTTTATAAAATTATCTCAGAATTATATAAATAAAGATTTTTCTCGATTATATCATAAAAATGAGGCAAGATAATTCCAATATAGAAAATTATACAAAATGAATATTTTGTATAATTCGGGAGAGATTATATTTAAAATTCACTGATATTTTAAGATATTTTTACAGACATACAAAAAATTAGAGTTTAGTAAAATCATTCAGCAATATTTGTTATAATCTCCGTTCTGCGGTATCGGACGAGTAAGACCGAGGACATTCGGCCATAATCCGGCATCATCAATTACAAATCCCATAATCATACCCATATGAGTGTGCAGATGTCTGAATTGTGCAATAATCAAAGTGAACTTCGTATATTCGCAATTCTCAGGATACTCTAATAAATTTTTATCGCTCAGATTAGTAATATAGTTATTAATCTTATTTTCTATTTGTTTGAAATAATTGTTTATGTCTTTACGTGACAGAGCTTTATCACATACCGCATCAAGATTATTCAGGTTTTCTGTATGAATACTTGGTTCACGAAAGTTCCTGTCACAAGGATTGATAAACCACAAATCAAGTGAATGTAACATATGATAGATATGTTTCCAAAGCGGCATATCGCAGTATTCTTTATTCCATAAACTGTTGGGTACACAGTCAATTACATTGTTTACTTCCCAAAGCATTCTTTGGGTCTGGTCTGATATAATTTCAATAAGGGTATTCTGTTTCATTTTACTATCCTCTATTTGTTAATTTTTTAACAATATTCTGAATTTCAAATTCGTTTAATTTTCCTGCAAATTTCATCAGAAAACGTGTTTTTATATATACTGTAATATTCTTCATAGCTAACTTCACACTTATGGGTCAAAACTTCCATTTCAACACCAATAAGATTTATTTTATATGGCATTACTTTCATACCGTTTCTTATATAAAATGCTTTTCTGCGTACTCGCTCTTCCATATTGTCACATTCAATATCAGTGTTTTCAATTTCAAGAATGAAGCGTTTATCTTTGTATTTTACAAAAAGCATTTTTAGTGCAGAAGAACCTATTTTCTGCCCCCTATGCTCGGGTGCAATTGCAAAATAGTCAAGCAGAACAATATCGTTATGTATAATCATAATTGCAAAACCAAGAAAATCACCATAATCATTTTGAATTATATTAATTTCCATTGAGCCGTCATTACACTTCTCTAAAATTAAATTAAAAGGCTTTCTCTCGATTTTTGGAAAAGAAATAAGATATAGATTTTTGATTATGTCTAAGTATTTACTATAATTAGTGTTTAGTTTCATAATAATCATCCTTTAATATTACAATTTCATTATATCAGAAATAAAATATAAATCAACAAAAAAACAGCAGACCGCAACTAAAAACGGTCTGCTGTTTGCAGTAATATAAAGAAAATGTTTTAAAAAATTAGCATACGCCCTGTGCAATCATTGCGTCAGCAACCTTTTCAAAGCCGGCAATGTTAGCGCCTACAACATAGTTGCCATCATAGCCGTACTTCTTAGCAGCAGTAGCGATATTGTTATAGATATTAACCATAATATCCTTGAGTTTTGCGTCAACTTCTTCAAATGTCCAAGAGAGTCTCATTGAGTTCTGGCTCATCTCAAGAGCTGAAGTAGCTACGCCGCCTGCGTTAGCAGCCTTACCGGGAGCAAAGAGAATACCTGATTCCTGAATAAGCTTTGTAGCTTCAAGTGTAGTAGGCATATTAGCACCTTCAGCCACAGCATAGCAACCGTTTGCAATAAGTCTTTTAGCGTCTTCTTCGTTAAGCTCGTTCTGTGTAGCACAAGGTAAAGCAACATCGCACTTAACTGACCAATCAAACTTGCCTTCGTGATACTCAGAGTTAGGACGATAGTTCTTATACTCTGTAAGGCGCTGTCTCTTAACTTCCTTAATTTCCTTGATAGCATCGAGATCAATTCCTTCAGCATCATAAATCCAACCTGTTGAATCAGACATTGTTACAACCTTAGCGCCAAGCTGTGTAGCTTTCTGAGTAGCGTAAATAGCAACATTTCCTGCGCCGGAAACACAAACAGTAGCACCGTTGATGTCCTTACCGTTATCCTTGAGCATTGCTTCTGTAAGGTAAAGAAGACCATAGCCTGTTGCTTCTGTTCTTGCAAGTGAACCGCCCCAGTTAAGGCCCTTACCTGTGAGAACACCTTCGTATACGTTCTTGATTCTCTTATACTGACCGAACATATAACCAATTTCACGAGCACCTGTACCGATATCACCGGCAGGAACGTCTGTGTCAGCACCGATGTGCTTACAAAGCTCAGTCATAAAGCTCTGGCAGAATGACATAACTTCGTTATCGCTCTTGCCTTTAGGATCAAAGTCAGAGCCACCCTTACCGCCGCCGATAGGAAGACCTGTAAGAGAGTTCTTGAAAATCTGCTCAAAACCAAGGAATTTAATTACGCCAAGATTAACAGAGGGATGTAATCTTAAACCACCCTTGTACGGACCGATTGCGCTGTTAAACTGTACTCTGAAACCACGGTTAACCTGAACCTTGCCGTTATCGTCAACCCAGGGTACTCTGAACATTACTACTCTTTCGGGTTCTGTGATTCTTTCAAGAATTCCTGCTTCTTCATACTTGGGATTCTGCTCAAATACAGGTTCAAGAGAAGTAAGAACCTCAGTTGCTGCCTGAATAAATTCGGGCTCATTTGCATTTTTTGCTTTCAGCTTTTCAAGCTGCTCACTTACATACGACATTGTATGTTCCTCCTTAAATGAAAATTCAAAAAAACTTTGCCTTTCGGCATTCAGCACGACCTGCTAATTAACATTATGCTCTGCTGACTTTTTTATAATACTATATTTTTTAGAATTTTGCAACAATAATTATAACTTTCTTGCAAAATTTCTCGATTTTTTTTAATTTTTTCGATTTTAATTAATTTTTCTGCAATTTTAAATAATAAAATCGCAATGATTTTATAAAATAAAACTGCATTATAAATCTTAAAATCAACTTTCAACATACTGAAATATGTTTTGTATAATTAAGAAGTTTGTTTTTAACATATAATTAAACATTAATATTAGTTGCAAACAGACATATTAACATGTTATAATTATGTAAATAATACAAATTGTAATATTTTTTGAGGTGACTTATGGATTATTGTAAAAGATTAAAAGAACTTAGAATTCGCAACGGATACACTCAACAGCAGATTGCTTTTATTCTTCACACTCGCCAGGAACAATACAGTAAATATGAAAGCGGAAAGCGAGAACTTCCTATAAGACATTTGATTGCGCTGTGCTGCCTTTATAAGGTTTCAAGCGATTATGTGCTTGGCATTGAGAAGTTTGTAAAATGACCTCTCTCCCCTTTTCATGTATGAAAAAAAGCGACAATTTTTCATTGCCACTTTAAATGTATTTATTTTGAATTTATGCAAAAATAGCAAGTGAAAATCACATACTCTCACTTGCTATTTTTATATCAGTATTATTGAATTTCTTGTTTCTTAGCTGATATGGTAAATACAATTACTGACAAAAGAATCATTACCGCACATACAGCAATAGGTATTATAGCTCCAAAAATATAATTGAATCCACTTTCTACTATAACTGCACCGCTAATTACTGTGTAATCATCAACCTTCTCGGCACTGAGTGAATAATTAATGTCATCAACTGTTACTGTAAACGCATCAGCCTTCAGCTTATCTTCTGTAATTCCAAGAATTTTAAGCTCGGTTGCTTCGGCAATATCAAAGTTTGAACTTATAATTTTTCCGTCTTTGGCAATAATTGTATCGCCCTTGCAGCTTTTCGCAAGGTTTTCGCCGGTAACTGAAGTATAAGTGTCGGTGTCAATATCTATAACAACAACACCACCTGT
Source organism: uncultured Ruminococcus sp. (assembly GCA_958403905.1). GTDB lineage: Bacteria > Bacillota > Clostridia > Oscillospirales > Acutalibacteraceae > Ruminococcoides. The sequence continues at coordinate 88,594 of CATXZD010000009.1, read as the reverse complement.
TGAGCGTGTTACACAAGCCATAACATTATAAATACCGTTTTCTCCTTCAACAGCTTTTGGCTCAGTTGTGCTTTTATACGCTATACCTTTTAACACTTTTTTAAACTGATTTGTATTTTTATCGTCAAGAATGTTTGTGCCGATTTTATCAGTATCAGTAGCATTGATTATTTTGCCATCCGGGTCAGTTACTATAAACGAGTTGAGACTAAGATTTTTTGCAATATCAGCAGTTATTTCAACATTTGTCTGTTCATCTACACAGGTGGATACAATATTTGCTTTTGCAAAAAGGCTGTCCATAAAAGTGAAATTGTTGTAGCTTTCGTTGTTTACAAAATCGGTTACAACGCCTTTAGCGTCAGTTAAGTATGTGTTGTTGTCTGTATTACGGTCAGCTCCAAGGGCTGTACATACTACTGATGTTACGGCCATTATTATGGAAATAGCAACAGCAACAATTATAGCAATGTTTTTATTTACTGTTTTCGATTTGTTCATAATCTATATTCCTTTCATAATTTTCTTGATTTAATAATAGCATTTATTTTTTGCTATTACAAGTTATTATTGCAATATTATTAATTAATACACATATAATGATAATTATTAACTGTTATTACAGAGAACTAATGCTAATATAACTAAAATATGTCTTTTTAGCATAAGCGTTATATATTGTAAATTAAACGTACACGTATTAAAAAACAAGCAGTATTACAATTATTTCAAAAAAATTATAAAAGATAGAAAAGCATTTTTACTGGTTCATTTTACATAGTTTTCAGCTTATTTAAAACCTTACAAATTATAATAAAGTGTGAGATAATAAACAAAGTAAAAATAGATATTAAGATGTAAAACGTTTTTGAATATAAAGTAAATAGATAATTATTTCCTGTAAGTGCGAATGTATTTGAAATATTTTCATTTTCAATAATTGAGCTTATATAATGCGTTACATCAAAGATATTGTCATTCGGCACATATTTTGAAACTATGTAAACACTGAAATCCGAACAGAAAAATATACACAGAAGAGTCAATGGTATGCCGATTCCTGCAAGAATCAATAATAAATATTTTGTAGGTATTGAAGCAATTGATTTAAGAATGTAGTTTTCTTTTAGATTATCTTTAATTTCTCTGAAATACTTTCTGCACAGTAAGTACCATATTTTTATTGAGATTATGCAGAAACCTGTAAATAAGCAAAAACACATCAGATGTTCAAATGTATGGATAACCTTACCTTTTTCCGTAAAATTAACCGAATTGTATTGACTTAAATTCATTTGCTCTATCAAAGGCGCTGATAGCGAATTATTTAAATAAGCAATTGAATCAATATTAATATCTTCATAGTTATCAACGCAGGTGTACGGTATATAAATACGTTCCTTACCGTCTTTTGAAATGTCATCAAAAATACTTGAACTTATATTATACACATCTGTTATTTTAAAGTCTTTACCGAGAATATTTAATTTTTTATTTTCTGCTTTTTTGTTAAAAAATAATTTTAATGCGAGTTTATCGCTTATTACAGCAGAATAAGCCTTGTTTGTAATATTATTTTCAGAAATACCTTCTTTTAAACTTATATTCATAACATTGAGAAAATTCTCGTTTACAAGCGCCATGGTAACAGCTTCTTCTTTAATTTTCACTTCTTTATACTCGCAGCAAAATGCAACACCGTTATTTGAAATACTTTCAAAAAGTGTTTCCATATCGGCTATGGTGAGAGGTTCTTTGGAAGATTTTAAATTATAATTCATCAGAGTTGCGTTTGGAAACTGATTTGTTATATTAGTCGTAAAATAGAAGAAAGATACAATAATAATTATAAAAAGAATTAGACTTGGCAAAATTCTTTTCATCATTCCCCCTCCTCTACATATACCCTGTCACCGTCAAAGATTTCTTTTGATGTCTTATATACCACCTGCATATCCGAAAAAAGAGACTCTGACGTTACTTCATAATATAGGTCATTACTGCCGCAGATATTTACCGATACTGCATTTACTGTTACTTCTCCCTTTTCATCAGTAAATATAACATATACTTCTTCTGATACAACCGACGAAAGCGGTAATAAATAATGCGTGTGCATAGTGTCGGGATATTCTGAAAGGCTTCCTGTAATTACATCTGAAACTTTTACCTTTGGCAAAAGCAAGTTATCAATTGTCTTTGAAAAATATGTAAGAAATAACACCACAACAAAAAATAATGCCCCAAATTTCATAGCCATTTTTTTGTATTTATCCTGTTTCATAAAAACCTCACTTTTCAATATCAGAGATTGATAAGTTAATATCTTTGTGACCGTAGAAATAGATAACAAGTGCAGGAATCATAAACATTACTCCGCAGGCAAATATAATACCGTAGTCTGAATTGCTTATATCTGCCATTGTAATTGAAAGCGGATACATTGAATTATCTTCAAAATAAATTAAAGGTTGTTCAACCACATTCCAATTGTCAATAAAGCAAAGCAATGTCAGCGTTATGAGTCCTCCTTTTATCTGCGGTATAACAATTCTTGTAAAAATTCTGAAATACGAAGCTCCGTCTATCCTTGCTGCCTCAATTGATGAGTCAGGAATATATTTAATACTCTGCCTTAACAGACAAATACCGAAAGTTGAGAATGTTCCGGGTAATATTATTGCAAGAAAATTATTTAGTAAATTCATATTATCCAGAATAATATAATTTGGAACAAGTGTTACCTGCAATGGCAGAATCAACAAAACAATGTAAATGAAAAACAGTTTGTCCCGAAACGGGAATTTTAACTTTGCAAAAGCAAATGCCGCAAATGAGGACACAACAACCTGACCGATTACCGTAGGTAAAGTTATGATTACGGAATTCCAGAATTTCAGCAGATATTCAGGACGTCTGAAAAGCACCTGATAGAACTGCTCAAGTGTAAACATTTCCGGAATCATATTTAAATCCTTATATTCTCCGTTTGCAAAGTCGAGCATTTTGCTTATTTGTGAGCTTGACATAAAGGAACAGGCTATCATATACACAACAGGAAACAGAAATATTGCTGTGACAAGTAACAGGAATATGTATTTTATAATCTTTTTCATACTACCCTCTCTATTCCGAAAAACTGTGTTTACGTTCAAAAATAAAGAAAACAAGCAGAATAATTATTATAAAAACTGAAAGGATTATAGATGCAGATGATAATCTCGGATAGTTGAGATTATAATAATTGTTGTTTATAAAATTCTGCAAAAAATAAATGTGTTCATTCGGATAGTTGCCAAACAAAGCAAATACCTCACGGAAAATTTTAAAAGAATATATTATTTCTATAAGAAAGACAAAGAAAGTAGTTGGTGTAATCATCGGTATTGTGACTTTAGTTACAAGCTGAAATGAATTTGCGCCGTCAAGTTTTGCACCTTCATAAAGAGATTTTGGAACATTAGCAAGACCCGCAGTAAACAAAATCACGCAAAATCCGCAGTATTTCCAAACATATATAAAAATTATCATTCCCATTGAAAATTCAGAGCTGAAAACTCCACGGTATCAATATCTAATGTATTTAATAGTCCGTTGATTGCCCCGTAGTCGTCAAAAACAATCTGCCAAACGCAGATAAGCGACGCAACCGGAACAACAACAGGAATAAGAAACGCACTTCTGAAAAATGATGAAATTTTTTTGAATGAGTTAAGAAAAAGTGCAATCAAAAATGAAATAATCATAAGCAAAGGTATTGCAACAACTGTAAATATCACTGTATTCTTTAATGCAAGAATAAATGTATTGTTACTGAAAAGCTGAATATAGTTTATCAGTCCTACAAATTCCTGCCCAATGTATAAACTTTTGATAATGCAGATTATGTATGGAACAACATAAAAAATTGCAATCCCGATAAGTGACGGCAAAACAAACAAAAATGCTGTAAGATAGTCTTTTCTTTTTCTTGTCATAATATCATTCTTCCATATAGATTTTTGTCTTAGTTTTCAAACCTTCAACAAACTTACTTATACTAATTTTTCCGTCAACATAGTCGTTTATCAGCTCACTGCCGACTTCTGTCATATAATTTGTACTTTGCGAAAATTGAAAATCTGAAATTTGTGCAAGCATATTTTCAAGCTGTTCTACGCTTTCATTACTTATTTTTATGGTATCATCAAGATATTTTAACTTTTTAGCATTATTCATAAGTGATTTGTATGATTTCTTATTTACCGGGAAGTATGAACCGTCGTAATAACTTGTTGTGTTATCGTATTTTTCAATATCTGTGCCCGCAACATCATTTTGTCCTTTTTCAGACAATGCATATTTTATAAATTCCAGTATATCTTGTTTTTTATCGGAGTTTTTATTTATAAAATAAATACCACACATCTGAGCGCTCAATACGTCGGTGTCAATTGACGGCTTTCCTATTATCCTTGCTGTTTCTCCGTTTTTCTCAATTTCCGCACAATATTCATATATCTGATAGGGCGAAATAACAAACTCTTGAAATAGTACTTCCTTTATTTCGTCCCCAGTACCTTTTAATTCCTTTAACTTTTCTGCTGTTGATGAAAATTCTCCGTCGAAATTATAAGTTTTGTTAATAAAATCAACATTATCATAAACATATGACCAAAGATAATCGTCAGCGTTTGACGTAATAACCTTGTCGCTTTTCTCTTCATTAATTTTATTGTTGATTTGAATAATATCATTGTATGACAAAGACTTTGTATCAGCATTTATATATTTTTCTAATTCCTGTTGTGATGCTACACAAAAATTCGGCATAAAGTAAAATGGAATAAAATATCTTTTTCCGTTTATAACTCCGCTATGCAATGCCTTCTCGTTGTAATCGGAAAGATTTAGTTGATTTTGAGATGTATCGGCTTTAATTACTTCGTTTATATCGGCAAAACACCCCTGATCAATGAGCTTTTCATATGAAATTCCTGCCGCTGACAAGCAATCAGCAGAAATCAAATCAGGACCTTCCCCGCTCATAAGTTCGGTGCTAAGCTTATTTTTTAATTCCTCTTCAGTTTCAAATTCAACTATTTCTATCATTTTATCTGAGTCCTTGCAATGTTTGTTATAATTCCATATACTATTGCCTTCTGAAATTGAGTACCAGTTTTTAAGAGTATATGTTGTAATTTTATTCTTTGTACCTACGGCTGTTGAGTCACTGCAGGCAGAAAATCCCGTCAATGCCAGTATGCATAAAATTAGACTTATTACTTTTTTAATCATAATTATTACTCCTTTAAATAGGTTTCGGTAGCTGTAGTAAGCCGGCGTATAAATTTTTCTTTAGATATTTTCCCTTCAAGATAATCATTAACAGAACTTTGAATCACATTTATATCATAATAGGAATAATTTCCATTCGGGTAAATTGATACTCTGTTGATATTTTCAAGCATTTCCAGATAAACCTTTGTGAAATCGCTGTATTCCTCGTGGACTTTTATTGTGTAGCCGTAATCATCACATTCGTTTAATCCCAGTTTTTTATTCAGTTCAAAAGTTTCATTACGTACTGGAATACCATAAGTATAGCCTGCAAAATCAGACCCTGATAAAATGCCTGTATAATATTCTTGTGTTCGCTCTGACAAAAGATATTTAATAAATTTAAAGGCTGTTTCTTTATGTTTTGAATTATTGTTGATAGCAACTGCATATTCCATATATGCTTTACCCGAATTTTTTGTTCTTGACAGTCCGTTAAAAATAACAGGCTTTTCAATGTAGTTGTTAAAATTACTTCTGTAAAAGCTTTCAATTATTCTCGGCGAGCCGCCATCTGAAAATAATGCATCGAAAATTAAATTTTTACTCTCTCCCCATTCAATATCTTTTTTATCGTTATCCAGGATAATATAGTTTTCTTTCGTTGAATTCCTGTAAATTTCGCTCATTATGTCAAGGCTGTTTGTAAATTCTTCGGTATCAAAATCCGTTGTCATATTTTTAAAATCAACATATTCGTTTAAAAATTTGTAAAATATAGATTTTCTTCCGTGCCTTGCAGCATCTGAAGTCAAAAAACTGAAACTGTCAGGGCTATCAAAATAGTTCTTAAACTTTTCTCCAAGAGCGCTGTAAGTAAGCGAATCTCCCTGCTTATATTTAACACCAAATTTATGGAGGATATTTTCACTTGAAATCATAATATCAAAATTATAAAGAATAGGAATAATATACCTCTTGCTGTTATACACTCCTGCATCCATAATTGTTTTATTGTATTCGTTAAGATTTAATTTATCCTCAGCAGTATCATTTTCTATCAGCTCGTTAATATCGGCTAATGAGCCGTTACCAATAAGCTTTTCGAAAGGCAAAAGCAGATCAAAGCTGAAAATATCAGGGCCTTTTCCCGCCATAATTTCTGTTGATATTTTATCGTACATAATTTTGTCGCTTTCAAACTTTACAAGTTCAATCTGATTATCGTACTCACCGTTTCTTTTACAGTATTTATTGTATCGTTCGATTATATCCATTGTTCCGCTTCCTTCTGCTGAATAATAATAGGTCGGAAGATTACTTACAGTTACTGAAATGTTCTTGGTATTTTCGGAGTTTGCACAAGCTGTGCAAAATATGAGAATTACGCAAATTAGCAAAGACAAAAGATTTTTCAATTTAATCACCAACTTTATATTAAAGCAATCATCTGTAGTTTATCTGTAGAATTGCAAAAAAATAGTATTTAATGTAAAATATTATAGAAACTACAGATAAACTACAGACGGATTTGATATGATTTAACCGGAGGTGAAAATATGTATTCAATACTTCTTGTTGAGGATGACAAAAACATAAGCGAAATGCTCTGTGATTATTTTTCAGAAAAAAGCTTAAATAAAATTACGATTGACGTTGCTGCTAACGGAAAAGCGGGAGCAGAGAAAGCTTATGAAAATGATTACGATTTACTTCTGCTTGATATTATGCTTCCCCAGCTTGACGGCTTTGAAATCTGTAAAGAAGTTCGGCGTTTTAGTGATGTGCCTATTATGTTCATTACTGCAAGATGCGCTCAGGAAGATATATTAACAGGCTATGCGCTCGGTTGTGACGATTACATTGTAAAGCCTTTTTCAATTCCTGTATTTTATAATAAAGTTAATGCGCTTATTAAGCGCTCTAAAGGTCTTGTGCGTTCCTCAATTTTGAAGTCAGGAACACTTTCACTTAATCCGAATAACGGTATTGTAGTTTCAGAAGAAAAAGAAATTAATCTTCCTGCAAAAGAATATTCTATTCTTAAAACCCTGCTTGAAAACAAGGGTGGTGTCGTGTCACGAGATACTCTGATAAAAGCGGCTTGGGGGTATGACATTGATATTGACGAACGTGCGCTTGACACTCACATTAAAAATCTGCGCAAAGCTCTTGGAGAAAACTCAAAAATGATTAAAACAGTAGTTAAGCGTGGCTACAGAATAGGAGAAAACAGATGAAGAAGAAACTTTTTAAACAAAAACGCAAACTGTTCATCTGTATATCGGTATCAATGTTTGTGTTAAGTATAATAGTGTATGCTGTGTTTGCCTTTACAACGTATTATTCAGAACTTGATTTGCTTACAAGTAACTCTGCTTCATCTTTTCATCAGTCAACAGTAAATATGCAAAATTATACAAATAGTAACTGGGGAAACTATCTTCTAAACAAGAAGTATGATAAAACGTACAAGGACATTTTTGATGATTTTGATATTGGCGAACAGATTAAGATTACAGAAAATGATACCGGAGCGATACTTTGTCAGACTGGTAATGCGGTCTCGGTGGCATTTGAGGGTGATATAGAACACACAGGTGACGAAACATCAGAAAATGACGATTCAATAGAGATAATTGAAAAAAGCTATGTTACCGGTTTTGGTTGTATTGAATTTGAACACTTCAAAAACTCTATGACAGACAAGCAATATAGCGAAATTTTAGATTATCTTACGAAAAAAAACACCGGTGACGGCAAATACTATGAGCTTTTATGTACCGAATACTACATTGATAAAAGTTATTTACAACCTAAAAGTGTTGAAATTGTTCAGACAAGCGAGGATAACGACTGGTATGCACAAGACAAGGTTATAAAGCATTACGAATTAAAACCTACACTTGCAGATGAAAAAGCTGAATTATATTGTCAGACGGAAATGCACAGAAATGTTATTGATGATGATTTTGTATTTGGAAAATATAAAGCAAGTACTGCGTTAGATGAGTATTACGACTTTGTAATGGATAATTACAAAGTTGACGGGAACGATATTTCTACTCAAAAGAAAGGTACAGTAGAAATATATGAGACTAATATGTACGGAGAATACGAGGTACATACAGTATTAAATGTTGCGCCGTTTACATATATATACTCAAACTGGGAACAAATGTCCGTTAAACCATATAATTCTGATGAGAATATATCTTTCATCTGCAATTATGCACGAAAATTCAACGTACTTGAAAGTTGTTCCAATAAGCTGATTTTTATGCTTGTATTTATCCTTTCAGTATTTTTGATAACAGGTGTAATTATCGGTGCAATCACATGGAGAACATTAAAAAAACAAATAGAGCAAGAAAACCGATTGAGAACAGTAACAAATTCAATGGCACACGAGTTGAAAACTCCGCTTTTTATTATCAGCGGATACTCGGAAAATCTTGAAGAAAATGTAAACACTGACAAGCGTACGCATTATTGCGAGGTAATAAACGAGCAGACAAGGTCGATGAATGTGCTTGTTTCAAAGATGCTTGATTATTCAAAGCTTGATTCTGCAAGCTTTAACCTGAATATTCAAAAGTTCAGCCTGACACAGCTCACTAGGAAAATTATTGAAAAATATATGATTTATGATATAAAACTTGAAAGTGAAAATGAAGTAAATATAAAGGCTGATAAAAAGCTGATAAAAAGTGTTATTGAAAATTTCGTTGATAATGCAGTCAAATACACTACAGATATTAATAAAATCAGAATTAAGATAACAAGCAAATGCTTTTCAATAAGTAATCCCTGTGAGGAGTTAACAACTGAAGAAATCAAGAATATGTGGCAGCCTTACCACCGCAAAGCAGAGCATAACGGCATTGAAGGTCATGGATTAGGGCTTGCAATAGTGAAAAATATTCTTGACCTGCACAAGTACAAAACAGATGCAAAATATTATGACGGCAAAATTACATTTAACTTTTATTTTTAACTTTTATTTTTAACTTTATATGTAAAAACAGAGTCTCGAAAATACCGAGGCTCTGTTTTAATATAATAGTATTTTATTTTGTATTTTACTTTTCAGTATTATCTGAATCAGCCGTATTTTTGCTGATAAATTTGAAATCCTTGTCAGGAAAAACAGCATTCAAAATAATACCGGCAATAGAAGCTACCGCAAGCGGAGAAAGAGTAATTGTCGCATTTCCGATTGCAAAGCTTACGGTGTCAGAAGAAAGACCGAGAGCACAAACGAGAATTACAGCGGCAACGATAAGATTACGTGATTTTGTAAAGTCAACCTTGTTTTCAACAACATTTCTTACACCTATTGCTGAAATCATACCGTAAAGAACAAATGATATTCCGCCGATTATGCAACTCGGAATTGAGCCGATAATCGCGCTGATAACAGGAAAGAATGAAACACCTACCGCAAAAACAGCAGCAATTCTGATAACCTTTGGGTCATAAACCTTTGTAAGAGCAAGTACACCGGTATTTTCTCCGTAAGTTGTATTTGCAGGTCCGCCAAAAAGCGAAGCCAGACTTGTTGCAAGTCCGTCTCCGATAAGTGTTCTGTGCAAACCGGGATTTTCAATGTAGTTTTTGCCTGTTGTAGAACCAATAGCGCAGATGTCACCGATATGCTCCATCATAGTAGCAAGAGCAATTGGCATAATAGCGATAATTGAAGAAGCAATAAGCGCACCGTTGGAGAAATCAATACCGCCGAATACGGTCTTTTCCCAGATTATTGGAATACCGATAAGACCTTCACTTCCGAAAATATTACCCTGAGAAATGTTTGTAAAAATAGTGTTTATCTTAGAAAAATCAAAGATCGCAGTATACTGATTTGCGGCTTCATTAAAGCCGCCTGAAAACAGCCATGGCAAATCCTGAATAAGCTGCGGATTTGCTTCTCCGATAAAGTAAAGAATCAATCCTACTGCATAAGAAATAACAAGTCCGAGAATGATCGGAATAATTTTAGCCATTCCTCTGCCCCATATGTTAAACACAACAATTACGGCAAGAGCAACAAGAGCAAGAATCCAATTTGTTGTACAGTTGTTGACAGCAGACGGTGCAAGACCAAGTCCTATTGCAATAATAATCGGTCCGGTAACTACCGGTGGGAAAAATCGCATTACTTTATTGATACCTACCGTTTTAACGATAGCCGCAAGAACAAAGTATAAAAGGCCGGCACAGGCAACGCCCAGACACGCATAAGGCAGCATTGAATTTGGGTCATCAGGATTTAAAGCTTTGATGGCCGCATAACCGCCTAAAAATGCAAATGATGATCCTAAAAAAGCCGGAACCTGAAATTTAGTCAGCAGATGAAACAAAAGAGTACCCAAACCAGCCATAAGCAATGTGGTTGAAATATCAAGTCCTGTAATAATCGGCACCAAAATTGTTGCACCAAACATTGCGAACATATGCTGAATACCGAGTATGATCATTTTAGGTTTTCCGAGCGATTTGGCGTCGTAGATGGCGCCGTTATTTTTGTTCATTGAAATCCCTCTTTCATGTACTTTTATCTTATTATAATTCTTCTTTATATAAAAAGCAACAATATTTTTAAAAGGTTATAAAAAATAAAAAGTATTATTGACAAATTTGTTGCTTTTTAGTATTATAAAATAAATATAAAGGAACAAATTTTTAATTAAAAGCTGTATGCATCTTTATAAAACTATTTGGAGGAATTACTAATGTCAGTCAGCTATATGAAGCATCCGCTTATTAAACATAAGATTACGCTAATGCGCAATGAAAAAACATCGACAAAAGAATTTCGCAATCTTGTTGAAGAGGTTGCAATGCTTATGGGATATGAAGCTCTGTCTGATTTACAGATGATTGAAACTACTGTAAAAACTCCTATTGAAGAAGCAAGGCAGCCCGTGATTGCCGGTAAAAAACTTGCAATTGTTCCCATTTTGCGTGCCGGTCTTGGAATGGTCAGCGGTGTTCAGGCACTTGTTCCGTCTGCAAGAATCGGTCATATTGGACTTTATCGTGACCCTGAAACCCATGAGCCTCACGAGTATTATTGTAAACTTCCCGAACCGATTGAAGAACGTCAAATTCTTGTTGTTGATCCTATGCTTGCGACAGGCGGCTCGGCAATTGCGGCTGTGGATTTCATCAAAAAGCACGGCGGCAAGCGAATTAAGTTTATGTCTATTATTGCCGCACCCGAAGGCGTTAAGGCATTGACCACTGCTCACCCTGATGTGCAGCTTTACGTTGGATGTTTGGATCGATGCTTAAATGAAAACGCCTATATCTGCCCCGGTCTTGGAGATGCAGGAGACAGAATTTTCGGTACAAAATAATAAATGTAAAAGCCGATATTAAAGTTCCCAAATTTGTTTAGGCAGTATAAGTTACAATATAGTATAAAAAATTAAATAAGCAAATTACTGACTTCGTGATTCAATCGAAGTCAGTTTTATTTTTTAAATTTCCAGCTTGTTGTTATACAACATTCAACTTATCAGATAAAACATTTCAATAATATAATCACAAGATATATCAAAATGAATATAATAATAAAAAATGTTGAAATGGTGAATCGAATGGAATATAAATGTTCACTAAGCAGAATTGCGCTACATAATAGTGCAAAAATCTGCGAGATTGGATGCTCAAAATCATTAAAAAATCGACTGTATGACCTTGGAATACTTGAAGATGCTGTTATAACTCCAATATTTGAAAGTACTTTTGGAGACCCTACAGCTTATCTTATAAAAAATGCTGTTATAGCGTTAAGAAGAAAGGACTGTGAAAACATCATAGTTTACCCTCTATAATAAGGAGGTTATTTTTTGTTTGCAAGAAACTCAACAAAAGAAGTGCGTTTTAATAATGAATTTAAAACCGAAGATTATCATATTGTTCTTGCAGGTAATCCGAATGTAGGAAAAAGCACTATATTTAATTCTCTTACCGGTATGAACCAACATACAGGCAATTGGACAGGAAAAACCGTTGAATGTGCTTCGGGTATAGCAAAAATAAAGGATAAACTGTTTTCTGTTGTTGATTTACCCGGAACATATTCAATGCTGCCATTTTCTGAAGAAGAGAGAGCTGCTGCAAACTACCTTGCAAACAATGAAATGGAATGTGTTGTAATAGTAGTCGACGCAAATATTATTGAACGCAATTTGTCTTTTGCTTTACAGGTTTTATCTGTTAAAAAGAATGCTGTTCTTTGCATTAATCTTTGCGATGAGGCTGAAAAAAACGGAATTATCATTGATTCTGACGAGCTTTCTCTTAATCTCGGAATACCTGTTGTTTGTATTTGCGCAACTAAAAAATGCGGCTTAAAAGAACTTAAAAACACAATTTATGATATTTGTACCCAAAAGAAAAAATGCTTCAAAGTTGAAAGAAACTTTAGCGGCATTGATGTACTTAACACAGAGAATCACAAAGAAAATTCAGAAAAACTTGCTAAAAAATCAAAAGAAATATGCAAGCAGGCTGTATTTTTCAGAAGTGAAACAATGAATGAAAAAAGTAGAAAGGTAGATAAGATATTAACATCTAAATCCATAGGGATACCGCTAATGCTGTTGCTCTTCGGATTACTGTTTTGGATTACTGCTATAGGAGCAAACTACCCGAGTGAATGGCTGAGTGTTTTTTTTGACTTTATTAAAGGCGAGTTATACAATTTGTTTAACTTGCTTTCTGTTCCCGATTTTTTTACGGGTATTCTTATAGACGGTGTTTATACTACATTAACATGGGTTGTTTCTGTAATGCTGCCGCCTATGGCTATTTTCTTTCCTCTTTTTTCTATTATAGAAGATTCAGGCTATTTGCCAAGAATAGCATTTAACCTTGATAAATTTTTTGCTAAGTGCGGCGCACACGGTAAACAAAGTTTAACAATGAGGTGTGTTACTTGCTGTATGCACATACCTATTCATTTGAAATTATCGGTTATATATTGTTATAATATCATTAATAATAGGTGATTTTATATTTTGGCATACAATTACCATGCTTATGTTCTTATATAGTTACAAAAAGCTGACAGAGCTTTTAATTCTGTCAGCTTTTAGACTATCTACATGTAAAATTGGGTATTACACAGAATAGTTAATCATTTAATCTTTTTTCTTCTGTAATAAATGAAAAGTCCTGTGGTAAGTGATGAAAGCAATAATAGAATGATAACTGCTATTGATGTACTACCTGTTTGTATAGTACCATTATCGGTTGAAACTATGCCATTATTTGTAGTGACTGTAACAGGTATAGTTGTTGTGGGTTCAGTAGTTTTCGATTCTGTTGTGATAGGATCAGTCTCTGTCGGCTCAGGCACTGTTTCAGTTGGTACTGGATCAGTCTCGGTTGGTTCAGGCACTGTTTCAGTTGATACTGGAATATTTTCTGTTGGTTCAGGTACCGTAGGAACAATATTTATTACTAGTGCATAAACAGATAAATGATCTGTAGTAAATACATATTTACCATCTACATATTCAGCATTCATATTTACCTTTGTTCCATCATCTTTAATCCAAAATACATTACAATCACTATATTCTGATGGAATAGAAATTGTAATTTCACCTGAAGGTTGGATTTTTTCATGATCTCTTATAAGATTAATATCATAAACCACTACCGAATTCTCAATATCTACACTCACCTGATTAACCTGTAATGTTGCACCTGGAATAATTAAGCCACTTATTGAAATACCACTTTCACTATTAAGAACTGTTTCTACTGGTAAAGGAACTTCATCGGGTGACTGCAAGATTGCCCATACATCAATAAGTTTATATTCATCACTTTCAAACTCAACTAACTGAGAGGGTAAATTATAATATAACTCATTATATGTTAACTTATTTTTACCAAAACTTGTAGTTTGATAGCCAATAGTCCACTCGTTATATTGTAATTTATAAAAGTTAGTCATATCTGGTAACTTTGACAATTTATTATGCGATACTTCTAAAACTTCCAAAGATGATGCCATCCCGCTGATTGCAGAAATATCTACAAGCTGATTATAATAAACAAATATCTTTTTTAAGTTCAATCCTTGAATACCGTCAAGAGTAGAAATATTATTATTTACAATGCGAATTTCCTTAAGATTATATAAATAATTTAATCCTATTAAATTGCTTATCTTTTCACCATTATCGTAACCATCATAATAAATTTCAATTATATTTTTAATCTCAGATTTTTGTATAATTCCATCAGAATTTGAATCTGATATTGATAATATATAGTTATATAATGCGCTATCCGGAATTCCGTTTTCATCGTTTGTTATAACATCTTCTGCTGCGCTTACTCCTATAGGTATAGCACCTAAAAGAAGTAAAGCTATCATTATAATAGAAAATATACTCCGTTTAATCTTTTTCACTTTCATTATAGTTCCTCCAAGTTTTTAAAAATTATTTATAACATTTTTGCGAATAGTCTTTACAACTATTGCAAAAACTGTTATTATAGGCAATAATAAATTTGAAACATTAACTTTCGTGAAATATGCCCTTACAAGAAAAACTGCTGTAAATGCCCATTATTACTGGGTTCTTACAGCAGTTTGACTATTTTTTTGACCACTTTAATTTTTAAAGCGGCTTTAATTTATTAATTTGTTTTCGCTTTTGCTCTATTGTAATGTGCACATATTTTTCAAGGGTCATTTTAACTGTTGAATGACCTAAAATCTCGCTTACGCTTTTTACATCCATTCCGCTTTCAATCGCTCTTGTGGCAAATGTGTGCCTTAATGCGTGGAAGTTTATATTTTCTATTCCAGCATTTTCAAGATATTTTTTGAATTTGTTTTGAAGTGTTCTAGGTTCAATATAATTCATATTTTCTGTCAAGAAATATGAATTACTTCTATTTATAGATTTATATTTCTTTAGTAGATTTATAATGTGATTGGGTAAAGGTATTTCTCTAATTGAAGTGTCTGACTTTGGAACTTCAATTATTATCTTTGTTTTTGAGTTGGTGTTGTTGTCTGTGTTTTGTATTCTCTGTATTGTCTTGTTTACACTTAAGATTTCGTTTTCTAAGTCTATATCAGACCATTTCAAAGCACAAAGCTCACCAATACGCAGTCCTGTATATAAACATAAATATACTCCCAATTTTGGTAAGTCGGTTTGTTTAAGCAAGTATTTTTCTAACTTTTCTTGTTCTGATACCGATAAAGCATTGTATTTTTTATCAGTTGTACTTGTAAACGGATAATTCTTTAACTCTATGTTGAAACCATATTTTTCGTTTATATACTCTACTATTGATTTAAATATAACAGATATATGTTTAAGTGTTTTTTGTGAAAGATGTTGATTACTTGTAATCAAGTCACAAAGCGAGTTTTTATCTATTTCATACAGCTTATATTTTCTAAACTGAGGAATAATATATTTTTCAATTTCAAACCTGTATTTTGCATAAGTTGATTGCTTAATATTATTTTTCTTATTATTCAGCCACTCATAGCATACACTTTTAAAGTCGATATTTATTTTATTTTCCGATATATTCAAAATATTAGGTAAAATACCGTTTAGCTTAATCTTTACTTCATTGTATGTTTTTGCATAGACAGAGCCGTATTTTATTTTTCCTTTGCTGTCATACTCTTTAAAATATCTGCCCTCCCAGCGACCGTCTTTTCTTTTGTAAATATTTCTTTGTGTCCTCATCTAATCACTGCCTTTCAAAATAATACTTTTTAGTAGGCACATAGACCATAAATTTGACCATGTAAACCTCTATTAAAAGGCAATAATGAGATAAAATTGCATAAAAATATGCAATTTAAAATAATTATTTAAAAATTAGTTGACATATAATGTTGATTTTGCTATTATATATACAGAATTTGACGATATTTTTGTTTCGTTGAAGGGCATATTCTACGAAATTTCAGGTGATAATTTTACTTTATGTAAGGTTATTGCCTTTTTTGTATTATATGACATTTTTACCCATTTTGTGAACTTTCTAATCTTTCAATTCTATAAGCTAAAATCGGATGTGTACGCTTTAGATTTTGCATTAATCCCTTTTTGTCCGATATTTCCATATCATAGAGTATGTATAAGGCATTTTTAAGCTGTTCACCATAGCCGATACTTTTTGCGTACATATCAGCTTTATATTCTTTTCTTCTGCTACCGCCTGATATTATCAAAGTCCATATAAACAATACAAATTTTATGACCAATTCAAAAATCTGACGGACTATTCCAAAGATGTCACCTATAATGTTATTTTCAAACAGTTTTTCAAGCAGTCTGAAAACAAAACTTACGGCAATAAACACCCACAGAAATATCGTTGTACAAAATGTTACTAAGAGTGTTATTTGTCCGTCATAGTGATTTATATGTCCGAACTCATGAGCCATAACACCTTTTAGCTCATCATCGTTAAAGGTTTCTATCGCTCCCCTTGTTATTACAAGTGTATTTCTGCCGATTATAAAAGCGTTTACCTCCATACTGTCAACTATGTAAGGCTTTATCTTTCTTCCTATATGTTTGTTATTTCTGAATGCTTGTGTATATACTTCTTTAAAGAGCAGAATTAACCGCTCTTTTTCTGTATTGGTTGCAATTTTTCTTACGCTACTTGCATATCTTAAAACTTTCTCAGCTATATTTGATGATACAAAAGTAATAAATACAAGATAACATATTAACGTGCCAAACATTAAAATAATACAAAATATAGGTTTTATTGTAGCAATGCTGAGATATTTTGAAGTCATTATAAAGTAGCATACAAGTAACCATATGAACATTCTCGGTTTTTCAAAAAATACATCAAATTTACTTATTTTGTCTGATTTTAAACAGCCTTTTAAATCTTTCAAAAATTCCTTTAAAACTTGAAGTATGCTATTCAAGGCTATCACTCCTAAAAAGGTTTATGAATTTTTACCCTTTGACATTCCTTTTTATCTCGTGACATATATACGGCTTCACCTATCCCCTGAGACTTAATTTCATCAGGGTGTACAATAAATTCTCTGACACGCTTTGAACTGCCTTTTTTCGTACTGCCTTGTTCGTTCATTTGATATGTCATTTCCATTGTTTGCTTTGTGCCTAAGGTCTTAGCCCATTCTTCGGCTGATTTATAACTGTTCTGACGAAGTACAATATAGTTATTACAGTTTTCTATAATCTGATTTTTAAACTTATCCCCTGTTTCGTTTTCAAGGTCAGATAAACTTTGTGTTGCAGGAATACAAGTAACATTAGCACTACGGCTTTTATTAATTAAATCAACAAGTACGGATGAAGCATACACATTTATTTCATCAAATACAAAAAATTTACGGCTTTCATCTTTAAATAGCTTACTGACTGCTTTTTTAGCGTCTATTAGTATCAATCTTCCCATAGCTTGTGCGGTTTCAGGATAAAGCAAAGGATTTAATACAAATATAATGATTGCCTTTTCTTTTAAGACTTTATAAATATCAATTCCTTGTTCATCAAAAAGCTGTCCGATTTCACTTTCTGCAATAGTTGAAAATCTTGCACTAGCACTGTCAGCTATTTTTGCACTAGCCTTTGCTATATCAAGATTTTTTAAGTGTTCATCCTTTGAAATCACCTGATTATCTGCAAGACTTTTAGAAAGAAGTATAAATTTATCTGATTGCATATTTTCTATTATAGAATTAAAAGAGAGATTAACATTTGATAGTTTTAAGAGTTTAATTAAACGCTGTATGTATCGTTCGGTATTTGTCTTGTAATGCTCCTCGCTCCAGTCAGTCATATTGATTAACATATCCTTTGCTACTGTTTCATTTGCACCAATAAAAGGATTGTATTTGCAACTGATTTCAGGAGTATTCATACTAACAATATATAATTTACGGTTATATTGTCTGCAAAACTTCTTTGCAATTTCAAGCAAGGAAGTATCTCCCTCGTCTCCTTTACCGTCAATAATTAATGCTCCGTAATTTTTCATACAAGCAGATTTTACAAAATTAGAGAGTACAACTGTTTTTCCGCTCCCTGTTGTACCGCTTACAAAAATATGCTTTGAATTATCGGGAACACATATTCTTTTTCCTGATTTGTTGTGACCTATAAAAGTATCAGCTTCAAAATTACACTTGTAAGGTTTTTCTTTGAAAGAATTATTTACGTTAGCTTTGTTTACTTTCTTTATTTCATCTTCAAGCGGTCTGATTCCTGCCTGTTCCCTCTCCTTATTTTTATCCATACACAGCTTAAAATAACTTGCAAGAAATATTGATATAAAGAAGATTACAAGCCAACTTGTACTTTTATATGTAGCAAAGCCGAAATCATAGTTAAAACTGCTGTGTATTATACAGTATAAGAAATTTGAAACTGAGGTTTGAAACTCTGTTATAAAACCATTTATTATTCCATTTAAGAATATACCCGTTACAAGTAGTAATATACCGCTTATTACAAGTCCGTACTTCCCTTTAAAATTTGCAAGATACATTGAAAGTAATACAAAAAAAGCAAAAGGAACTACAGGAGTTAGGATAAACAAAATTACTATAACCAAGATAATATTAAACGGCTGATAATCTCGTCTTTTAGAGTGTTTTGACATAGATTGTCACCTCCTCTAAGGAAATCATAAATATGTTTGAATATGTCTTTTTATTATCTTCTAATATAGTCCATATTTTTACTTTATCCTTAGGTATCACCCACACTTGATTATCATATTCAAGATAATTTTTCTTAATATTATTTTCAAGTACAGCTTTATTTTTTGCTGTCATTTCAATTTCAACAGCATAGGTATTATTTCCTATTTTACATATGAAGTCAGGATAATGACCGTCACGCTTAAAACCACTGTCATGTCTAAACTCTCGCTCGGATTTAATATCTGTTGCATTTAGCTTTTTCATAAAGTAAATTACGGTATCAACAACGGCTATATCATGAATTACCCTTGCAACCTTAACATCAGTAGTCACAAAGTCAAGATTAAAAACATTTTTCGCCTTATTTGTGGCAAAATACAAAGCAGGAACACCATAGAGCTTGTATGCTCCTTTGATGTATCCTGCTTCTTTTAAAATCTTTATTCTTCTGTCAACTGTCCTTTGGCTTGGAAAGCCTGCAAGTATTTTGATTTGTCTGCCTAACAAAAATCGCCATTTACTTATTTGTTGCATTAGTATGTAGTCACGAGGAACTATTTTCAATAACACCACCTCTACTTATGATATAAGTATTAATTAAAGAACAAATATTATGAGAAAATATAATGAAAAAGATTTTATAACTAATTCTTCTTCATAATTCAATTGAACATTGTTCAAAAGTTCTTTTTATATCATCAATTAATAATCTACGTTCTTTCTTTGATCTTATAATAATTATATTCTTATCTTTTGTATTATTTAACATTTCTAAGTATTTTTTTCTATATTTCTTATTATACTTCCAAATGCACTTTAAAAAAGGGAAATCAAATCTTTCAAAACAACCATCTGGCATACCATCACGACATTTCCCATAATTTTTTATTACTCGTTTAATTACATTTACTATGCAAAATATTCTTGAAAAATCCATATATATAATAGTATCACTAGAATTAATTCTCGCACTAATAGTTCTGTTATATAATCCTTCAATAATCCAACTTTCCTTTTGAAGTTCATTAGCAAGCAATAAATCAAATTCAGACTCGGGAACTGGAGTCCAATTATTTCTCCAATTTAAGTAATCCAAATTAATAAGTGGAATATGTGTAATATTATGTATTTCTTTTGCTAAAGTTGTCTTACCACATCCACAACATCCAAACACAGTAATCCTTTTGTACATAATTTTCCCTTCAATATTAGGCTATAAGTTAGTAACATAGAATAAAATCATAAATATATAAATCTTAACACATATAAATTCACTCCAATAGATGTCAAAATTAATGAAAATTTTTAATATTTCTCCCAGGTGGAATTTTATCTGTTAAAATAGACTTTTTATCATCTGTATTTTTTAATGAAATTTTTATTTTTTCTTCATCATGCATAATTATTTCTTCAAATCTATGAATTGCATCAGAATATGCACTTCTAATTAATGAGTAGTTATAATATTTAGCTACTTCTAAATAAAAAATTTCAGACGATTCATTTCTTGCTAATTCAATTAAAGAGATCAAACACTTATATTTATCTCTAAACAGATTTACAATTTCACCTATACCTTCGGCTTTTAAATTAATCATTGAATGTGCCATACAAAGACCTGTCAAAATTGATAATACATAAGCATCGTATTTATTACCAAAATCCCACTGGATAAAAGCTTCCAATATTGTTGATTGACAATAACTTTTTATACGACTCCCAACCCTATTATAAGTATCAAAATTTATATTTGAATTTAAATATATTTCTTGTGCGGTTTCTATAGGTGATATAGTTTTTAATAAAGACGTACAACCATGATTGTGCAATAAATGTGGTATAGTTTTAGTATAAAGAATATTATTTGCTTCCTGAAAGCCTCCCATTTGTATGATTTCATTGTGCAACCTACTGTATTTTTCTGATTCTTTCTTGTCACCAGAAATTGCATATAGTAAAGAAGTTCTCCATAAAACATTATTTTTCTGTATTCTATGTTGGTTAATAACAATTTCTGAAGAATTTAATGCTTTTTCCCAAGAACCGTTTTGAAATGCAAGTTTTAAATTTAAAATTTCTATATCTGAAGCATCTTTTTGTGATACTTTAGTCTTGTCAAATTTATCTAAAGATAGCTCTGCACTTCTTAAATCACCAATTCTTTGATAGCATTCAGCTTTTAATAAAATAAGCTCATTAATATAGTTTGTATCTTTGGATAGATAAATCTGACTTGATAAAAAAGGAAATAAAGAATTCATTTCATTATCTTTAAACTTTTGTGCAGTTATTAATTTTATTTCTGGCAAAGTATACACTCTCATAAGCAAAACTCTCTAATATTAATTTACTTCATTATCCCAATTAAAACTATATCTAATAGTATCCTTACGTTTAAATTTTTCTGGAGAGTATTCAACAGCAATTGCTCCTTTTTCAGATAAGAAGCTATGTGCACATCCGGGTTCAATGTGAACAATATCCCCTTGTTCTAATCTTACCTCATAAACATCATTGGGTCTTTCTGGTAAAATAAATTTTGCTAGCATAGATCCATTAATAATACATATATTTTCATGTTTTTGACTATGATAATGGTTTCCTCTACTACGCATTGGGGCAAATTCAACATATCCAATGTAACACATAGATTCTCCATTATGAAACACACAAGCTTGTGCCCCTTGATGTGTATAAAAATATCCTTTACCTTCTTTTTCAAAGAGATCGGCTTGTTTAACTTGGCTTAATTTTGTTATAGAGATGTATTCAGCTACTTTTTTATTCATAATTTACCCCTTTCAAAATACTATTTAATTTTCAAAATATTTGTTAAAGTTTTGTCTAATTCATTTTCTATATTTTCAAATACATATTCTTTTTTTTTCAATGCGTTCATATAATCATAATTTGCAAATTCTGTCAACTTCTTTATAATTTCATCCAAATCATTTTTATATTTTTTTAGATCAGAAGAACAATTATCATTCAATACTTTATTATATAAAGTATAAATTTCATCAGCAAAATCAATTAATTTGTTCAGTATTAATAATAATTCGCTATACAACTCACTCAAATAGGAATTATTTTTAAAATCAATAATACATCGAATTCTATTTTCAAATGATTTTATTTCAATTTGATATAACAACAGTTTTTCTAAAATATCACCATTCATTTCTGTATTAATATCATATATTAAAGTAATTTTATACAGTTTTAATGGATATAAAATTTCGATAAAATTACTAAATTCATCTTTTATTTTACATATTTTTTCTCTTATAGTACTTTCTGTATGTTCATATTTCATTTGTTTTCTCACATACAATATTGATAAATATATACCTACCCCACTTATAACGCCTTGTAATATGTCACCATAGAAAGATAATACGTCTGCTGCAGACCACATAGTAATATATCCTTCATTAATTTTATATAATTCATTTATTAATATAGGTATAACTAAAACTAGAATTATACAACTTATTATTATACGTTTCATATTGATATTTATTCTCTCTTAAGTTTATATATGATATTTTATCACATAAGAAGAATTTTAACAATACTTTTACGCTTTACATATAAAACTTTGTGTAATGTCATAAAATTCATTTGAATTATTTGTAAAAATTAAACATATAAAATTAAATTAACAAACTTAAAGAGGAGTTCTAGAAGAAAGAAAAATTATTTGTATTTTCTCTGATTCTCTCCACTATCTCCTACCATCACATACTACTAATACTACACACATCACACTAACACTAACACCAACAGCACACTACATTAATATATTTACTACAATTATATCTTGATAAATTTTACATGTAGACCCAGCAAGGTCTCGGGATTTATGCCGAGACCTTGCTGGGTCGTAAAATTTAATATAAATGTTGTAAATACTATCTTTTCGGAGTGTGCTACTGAGTGTATAGGTGTACCAATTATTTATTCTACTCATATAAGCAAGTGTATGTATCAACTAATAAGAATAGGTTTCAATATTTAATTATTTAATATGAAATCTAATATAATAGAATTTCTTTCCGACAATTTATTCAATTCAATTCCTAAATCTTTTAAATTTATTGATTCATATTTTTCCTCAGTTATGTTATAAACATAATAGGTATTATCTAATAGATTTAATGTATTATGGCTACATTTTGGAGACAAATATTTTTTATCATACTCAGGATTTATATGTGGAGCAACTATATTAAACCCACTTAATCCTTTATGTTGTATAATAGAATCAATATTTCTTTCGTTTATATGTGTCACATAATTTCTAATTTTTCTATTATATAGAATTGGATATTCCTCTGATGTAAAATCATAACTTGTTCTATTATTAGTTTTTATTTCCTCGTACTTTTGAAGATTTCTATCATTCGGAATAAATCTTGACGAAATCTGTCCTAACGCCTCAATTAAAATATCTACTTGTATGTGATAATAGGTGCATGGATTACTATACTTTGTAAAATCAACATTTTGAGTTAGAATATTACTAATAGCAAACTGAGCCTTTTCAATATTATAACCTAAGTAATATGCGTTTTCCCATTCATAAATCTTATAACCTGCAATTTCTAACCAAGAACTACTTTTACTTATATACATAATTTATCGCTTCCTTTCAAATTCATTATACCATAAAATACTTTATATAAATTTAAAAAAATATTTCTTTTTGAGAATAATATTGACAATAAAGATTTTATTTGATACTATTTTAATAGAAATAATGTTTCAATGTTTAACACAAAAATAGTCTCTTGTTCAGAAAAGCTATAATAGAATGAGCTTGAAATAATAGGCTTTATACAACTTTATTATGTGAAATATATTACCGGTAAGTCTGTCCAAATTTACTAATTACTTGTAAACCGTAGGTCGTCAGTTCGACTCTGACTTCAAGCTCCAAGAACATTTATTATAGTCCAAGCAAGTAGGACAAGCCTATTGCTTGGACTACATAATTTTTTGAACATATTAATTAAATCGAGCAAGAGACTTTTATCGTTTTTTCGACAAGTCTCTTGCTCTTTTTGTAATAAATTTTCATTGAAACAATATGATTTTAAGGGGGATTTATTATGAGAAAAAATTTAAACAATCAAATTAATTTAGCTTCTCCAACAATACAAAATGCATTTGATGAATATTTGTTTTGCAAACAATCTGTAAACAGATCAAAAGATACAATGAGATATTATCATAATTGTATTGATTTCTTTCGGAAAATTTTATGATCTTAATGATTATTGTATTAATGTTACAAAAGAAGTGTATATTGGATATAGAGATTTTTTATTAAAGCAAAATATACAAGATGTAACCGTAAATACAAGATTGAAAGGAATTAAAGCATTTTTTAACTTTTGTATTGAACTTGGATATATGAAGCCTTTTAAAATGGATTTAATTACTGTAACTAAAAAGGTAAAGGAAATATATACAGATGAAGAGTTAGCTATACTTACACGAAAACCAAATTTAAGAAAATGTAAATTCACTGAATACAGGAATTGGGTAATTACTATGTATCTTTTAGCAACTGGTAATCGAGCTTCTACTGTAAGAAATATAAAAATCAAAGATGTTGATTTAGACAATAATGTTGTTATACTTAGAAAAACAAAAAATCATAAACAACAATTATTTCCTATATCTCCTTTTCTTCGCCCTATATTACAAGAATATTTATCAAAGCGAGGTGGCGAACCTGAAGATTATCTATTTTGTAATATATATAATGAACAATTTACTCTTTATGGTTTTTCAGAAACAATAAGAAAATATAATTTATCAAGAGGTGTCAGAAAGACCTCAACTCATTTATATCGCCATACTTTTGCCAGAAAAGTTATTCAACAAGGAGCAGATATTTATGATGTAAAAACATTATTAGGTCATAAAACTTTATATATGAGTCTTGAATATATCGACGAGTTTAATCCAAATATCAATATTAACTATCCAAAATACGACCCTTTACAATCATTAAACCACCAAAAGAAAGCAATTAAAGGAAAATAAAAGTTATATACAAAACAAAAGCAACAGTTACTTGAAATTAATCGTAACCGTTGCTTTTTTGTTTTGTATACGTGTTAATAAGCAAGCAATGAGAAATTTTGCAAATTCTCTTTGCTTGCCTTTTGTTATTGTAAACATAAGGGAAATTTTTTCATATACTTAATGGGTGATGATTTTTGAATAATTCTTGTGATTATCAAGAATTTGAAAACGGCAATGAGTATGAATATACTGTCGAAGTTAATTTTTTAGGAAATCAAACACTACTTGAAATATTAAAAGATTATGTAATTACAAAAATCAAACCTTTGCAGTAAAAGTAATTTATGATTAGTAACTTTGAAAGGAGGATAAAAATGCAGGAAAGAAAGAAAATGTATATTGCAGGACTGTATATGAGATTATCACGAGATGACGGAACTGCTGAAAGCTCAAGTATTACAACACAAAGAAAAATACTTTTGTCTTATGCTAAAGAAAATGGATTTATAGTTTATGATGAATATATTGATGATGGTTTTAGCGGAACTAATTTTGACCGACCAAACTTTAAAAGAATGATACAAGATATTGAAGATAAAAAAATTAACCTTGTCCTTACAAAAGACCTTTCAAGACTTGGCAGAGATTACATTACAGCAGGACAATATACAGAAATATATTTTCCCTCTAAAGGTGTTCGTTACATAGCTATTAATGACGGCTACGATTCAAACAGCCCATATAACGACATTGCACCTTTTAAAAATGTCATAAATGAAATGTATGCAAGGGATATTTCAAAAAAAATCCGTTCATCTTTTTTAGCCAGAATGAAAGACGGTTACTATATAGGTAATTTTGCCCCATACGGTTACAAGAAAGACCCTGATAATAAAAATCATCTTGTAATTGATGAAGAGGTTGCCCCAATAGTAAAAGAAATTTTTAATATGGCTTCTATTGGTAAAAGACCTACAGATATTGCAACACATCTAAATAACAAGGGCATAATAACCCCTATTATGTATCGGTGTGAAAAGCACAATCTAAGTTTGGACAGTTACCCTAAGTATAAAAATAAGCGTTGGACTTCTGCAACTGTATCTAAAATTCTTAAAAGCGTTGCATATATAGGTCACACAGCACAGAAGAAAACAACAAAGATTTCTTTTAAAAGTAAGGTTACGGTTAATAATCCAAGAGAAGATTGGATTATAGTTGAAAATACCCACTCCCCTATTATTGACAAGAATACATTTGAGCTTGTACAAAGATACACAAAAAGCAGAACTTGTCAAAAAAGCAAGGGATTTAAAAACATCTTTTCAGGTATTGCTATATGTGCCGATTGTGGCAAAAGTATGTCAACGGTCGGTACACGAAAAAAAGATTCTCCTGCTAATCTTGCTTGCGGTGGGTATAAGCTGTATGGCACATCAGCATGTACAAATCATTTTATTGATTATAATGTGCTTTATGATATTGTATTAAAATCAATTCAACAACAACTTGCATTATCAAAAGAAGATAAAGAGAAGTTAGTTTTATCAATAAAAAAAGAACTTGATAAATCAAGCAAGAAAGAAAATTCAAAATCCGAACTTGAAAATCTGAATAAAAAATCAGCGGAAATTGATAAAAAGATTGAAAAAATATATGAGGATAATTTTAATAATAAAATTTCTGCTGAAACATTTGATAAACTGTTATCTAAATATGAGAATGAAAGAAAGATAACAAGTGAAAAAATAAAAAGAATACAGGAAAGCAGAAAAAAAGAAAATGATAACTCATATTTGGATTTTTTCAAACTTGTTGATGAATATACAGACATTAAGGAGTTAGACCAAGATTTATTATTCAGACTTATTGACAGAATTGAAGTAAGTCAGGGGTACTATACAAAGACTAAAAAGGGTAAAATAAAACATCAAAAAATATCCATATTTTTTAGGTTCATAAATAAGCCATATATTGCAAAATATGTAGGAAAATAGCCATTTTTACGCATACGGTCAGTAACATACATTGGCTATGGGAATCGGGTGTAATGCCTGCGGTGTGACAGGATGCAGAATTATTGAATCTCCACAAGAGCGACTTATTGCAATTCTTACTAATAATTTTATGCCTTGCAATGGAAGATTTCCGACATTGATAGCAATTATTATGATGTTTTTTGCCGGAAGTGCTTTTGGCATTATTTCATCAATTGAAGTTGCCGCAATTTTGCTGGGAATAATAGTGCTTTGCGTGCTCTTGACGCTTCTTGTATCAAAGCTGTTGTCAATTACCGTAGCAAAAGGAGAACCGACGGGATTTGCGTTAGAACTTCCCCCCTACCGAAAACCTCAGATTTTGAAAACTATTGTTCGTTCTATGCTTGACCGAACACTTTTTGTGCTGGGAAGAGCCGTAATAGTAGCTGCACCGGCAGGTGCAATTATTTGGCTGACAGCGAATATTTACATTGGGAATGTATCTATCCTTTCATATTGCACAGACTTTCTCAACCCATTCGGTCAATTAATCGGTCTTGACGGTGTAATAGTAATGGCGTTTATACTCGGATTCCCTGCAAATGAAACTGTTATTCCGATAATAATTATGTCATATATGGCAAGCGGCACTTTGGTTGACTTTACAAGTTATGAGCAGCTATTGGAATTATTCTCAGCTAACGGTTGGACAGTTATTACTGCGGTATGCACAATGATTATGTGCATTATGCATTTTCCTTGTTCAACAACCTGTCTGACAATAAAAAAAGAAACGGGAAGCCTGAAATGGACTCTCGTTTCTGCTATACTCCCTACCATGATAGGCATTATACTATGTTTGATAACAGCAAATATTATGAGAATATTTATATAAAAATCGGCAGGTGATTTTACCTGCCAATTTTATTATTCTTCAGCCTGTGCAACCTTCATCATAATTGCACATTCAATTCTCTTTTTAAACAATTTGCAGCCGTATTTATAAATTCCGCTTATTGAGCCTGTTGCGTGGTATGCGTTTGCCGCACAACCGCCGCTGCAATATAGTTTTGCCCAACAATCCTTGCAATCCTCTCTTGCGTATGCATTACAAAGCTTAAATTCATTCTGAATTTCAGTATTTGTAATTCCATCATAAATATTTCCAAGACTGTATTTAGGGTCACCAACAAACTGATGGCAGGGATAAAGCTCACCCCAAGGGGTAACAGCCATATATTCCGTGCCCGAACCACAACCTGAAATACGCTTATAAATGCAGGGACCACCTGTTAAATCTATCATATAGTGATAGAAAGTAATAGGGCTGCCCTCTTTTTCACGTCTTAACATATCCTTTGCAAGAATTTCGTATTGCTCAAAAAGAACAGGCAAGTCATCATATGTAAGAGCGTATGGATCTTCAGGCGCACAAACAACAGGTTCCATAGAAAGCTCGGTAAACCCGAGATCAGCCATATGAAAAATATCGTTTGTAAAATCAGTGTTATTATGTGTGAATGTACCGCGGACATAGTAACCCTTATTGCCCCTCTTTTTGACAAAGTCCTGAAATTTAGGAACAATAATATCATAACTGCCTTTTCCGTTAGATGTTTTGCGAAGATTATCGTGAATCTCTTTTCTTCCGTCAAGGCTCAAAACCACATTGTGACATTCTTTGTTTGCAAATTCTATTACGTCATCATCAATTAGCATTCCGTTAGTTGTGAGAGTAAATCTAAAATTTTTATTTTTTTCTTTTTCAATGCTTCTTGCATATGCGACAATTTGCTTTACAACGTCAAAATTCATAAGAGGCTCTCCGCCGAAGAAGTCAACCTCAAGGTTTACCCTGCTTCCTGAATTTTCAACAAGAAAATCAATAGCTCTCTTGCCTGTTTCAAAGCTCATAAGCGCTCTTTCACCATGATACTTACCCTGACTCGCAAAGCAGTATTCACAGTTAAGATTGCAGGTGTGCGCTATATGCAGACAAAGTGCTTTAATAACAGTATTTCTCGCCTTAAAATCAAAGGCAAGATTTTCGTATTTATCATAGGTAAAAAGTTTTTCTTGCTTTTTTAGTTCTTCAACGTCATCTATACAATCGTTAATTTCCTGCTCTGTTATTTCAGTATTGTCGGCGTATTTTTCAAGCATTGTTCTGACAATAGTATCTCTGTCATTATTTTCATACATTTCAATTATGTCGTAAGCAAGCTCGTCCACGCTGTGAACACTGCCGCTGAAAACGTCAAGCACTATATTGTATCCGTTAAGTTTGTACTGATGTATCATATTATCTCCATTTTGACAAAAGGAAAGCCGTTAAACCTCAAGGTAAAACGGCTGTTGAATCCTTAATCTAATAAATTAAAATTATTTCTCGCTTAAGCATTTTTCGCACTGCTGGTTAGCAACGCCGCATGAAGTTTTACAAGCTGACTGACATGAAGTCTGGCACTCGCCGCAGCCGCCTGTCTTAACGCTCTTCTTAAGGTCACGAGTTTCAATAGTTTTAATTCTTTTCATTGTAATCATTCTCCTTGTAAGAATTTATAAATAAATCTTACCACAGTCTTGATTATTTGTCAATCATTTTCAGCGGCATATATGTAGTCAGGCATAGAATTTTTTGTTGAATTTATTTGAATATTGTTCGAAACCAGAAGATTAATCTGACTTATTAATTCTTTTGTTACAATCTCTCCGGGTACAATAAGCGGTATTCCGGGAGGATATGCCCATACGTATTCAAGTGAAGCCAATCCTTGTGCATTTTTTAATAATATTTTTTCTGCACGATGTTTGCTTTTCTGATATGCATAAAAACTGCACTTCGGAGTTTGATTAAATTTATAAATTAACATAGGTTTATTACTTTTTGAAATCGAGCTGTCAATTTCGAACAAAGCGTTAATTAATCTGCCAAAACCCTCATCAGTATCGCACACAGAAGTCATAGCGATTACATAATCAGTATACGCCATTTCCGTTTCAATTTTATATTTTTGTCTTAAAAGCATTGCAAGTTCGGTTCCGCTGATTGTTAATTTAGCAGTTGAAATTACTATTTTTCCAAAGTCATAATCAAAGCATTGTTCAAGAAATGATTTATCATTATATAAAATTGAAAGATTTTTAAGCGACTTTGTTTTGCTATAGAAATCAGCTAACTTTTCAGTATAAACTTTGAAATCGTCTTTGTTGTAAAAAATAAAGTCGAGACAATTTTCAATTGCACTCATTAGGATATAGGATGGACTGCTTGTTTCAAAAATTGAAAGATTTTCCTTCAATTTTTCAGATATTTCTAAATTATCGGTAAGTAACAAGGCGGTTTGAGTAAGTGACGGCAATGTTTTATGCAAACTGACAACTGCTGCGTCAGCACCGCATCTTACAGCTTCGCAGGGAAATTTATCTGAAAAAGGAAAATGTGCTCCGTGTGCTGCATCAACAAAAAGCATTGCACCGTGGCTGTGACAAACGTCAGCAATAACTTTAATGTCAGATACTACGCCCTCATATGTCGGTGAAGTTATTATGACAAGCTTGGTATCCGGGTTTGCACATAATAATTTTTTAAGTTTTGCTACTGAAACAGATGTAAAAATGCCATAACGCTCATCATATTCAGGTAAAATGTACTCAGGATTAAGCCCGCAAAGCTCAATTGCATTGTAAACAGACTTATGACTGTTTCTGGCAACAACAATCTTATCTCCGTAATTTGTCATTGAACGGATTGATGACAATATTCCACCCGTTGCACCGTTGACAAGGAGAAATGAATGATTAACACCATAGAGTTTTTCTGCTTTTTGTTCAATATCTTTTATACAACCGCATGCATTATGCAGATTATCAAATCCGTCAATCTCGGTCAAATCAATTTCATATGGCAGTAAACCGCCATTTAAGATATCGTTTCTCTTATGACCGGGCATATGAAAAGGATATATGCCGCAGTCTTTGTAATTTTTCAGCTTATCGTACAGCATATATCCTCCAAATTTATTATTAGTTTGTTCCGAACTCTCTTAACTTGAGTTCTTTGTTATGTTCAAGTGCCCAGTCAATGCTCCAGTAGCTTGTAAAGAGTAATAAATGATTGCCCCTTAAATCTTGAATACGCTTTGTGTCAGATGCAAGATCAAGCGTTTTGGGGTCAATATCTTCATTTACAATCCATCTTATATATTCATAAGGAAGTGATTCCATAATAATATCTACATTGTACTCATTTTCAAGGCGGTATTTAAGAACGTCAAATTGAAGAACGCCGACAACACCGACAATTACTTCCTCCATACCCGCATCAAGCTCTTGAAAAATCTGAATTGCACCCTCCTGCGCAATCTGACTTGTACCCTTTATAAATTGCTTACGCTTCATTGTGTCCTTTTGGCGCACAAGTGCAAAGTGCTCGGGAGCAAAAGTAGGAATCCCCTTGAACTGCACCTTATGATTTGCGGAACAGATTGTATCTCCGATTGAAAAAATACCCGGATCAAAAACACCGATTATATCGCCTGCGTATGCTTCATCAACAATTTCTCTCTCCTGTGCCATTATCTGCTGAGGTTGGGAAAGGCGCATTTTTTTATTGCCCTGAACGTGGAACACTTCCATATTTTTTTCAAATTTACCACTGCAAATTCTCATAAATGCAATTCTGTCACGGTGTGCCTTGTTCATATTTGCCTGAATTTTAAAAACAAATGCAGAAAAATCTTCAGACATAGGGTCAATTTCTTCGCTGACTGTTTCTCTCGGCAAGGGTGAGGTAGTAAGATTTAAGAATTGCTCAAGGAACGGTTCGACACCAAAATTTGTAAGAGCTGAACCGAAAAACACAGGAGTAAGCTTACCGTTTCTTACGGCATCAATGTCAAATTCATCGCCTGCTCCGTCAAGAAGTTCAATATCATCAAATAAATCCTGCTTGTGATAATAGCCTATTGTGTCCTCAAGCGACGGATCATCAAGAGTAAGTTCCTCCTTTTCAACTTCTTTCTGTCCGTTATTTGCAGTAAATGAAAGAATTTTTCTTGAGTTTCTGTCATAAACACCCTTAAACTCTTTACCTGACCCAATAGGCCAGTTTATTGGGTATGTGTTGATTCCGAGAACATTTTCGATATCTTCAAGCAAATCAAATGGATTTTTTGCATCTCGGTCCATTTTGTTTATAAAGGTAATAATCGGAATATTACGCATAACGCAGACTTTAAAGAGCTTTATTGTCTGCTTCTCAACACCCTTTGAACCGTCAATTACCATTACCGCGGAATCAGCAGCCATAAGCGTTCTGTAGGTATCCTCCGAGAAATCCTCATGACCGGGTGTATCAAGAATATTAATGCAGTAGCCGTTATACTTAAACTGCAAAACTGACGAGGTAACTGAAATACCACGCTGCTTTTCAATTTCCATCCAGTCTGAAACGGCGTGCTTTGCAGTTCTTTTTCCCTTTACCGAACCGGCAAGGTTAATTGCTCCGCCGTAGAGCAACAATTTTTCGGTAAGCGTTGTTTTACCTGCGTCAGGGTGCGAAATAATCGCAAAGGTTCTGCGTTTGCATATTTCATCTTTTAAAGAACTCATAAATTACTATCCTTTCGGAGCAGTTTTTTTAAATCTATATTTCCACAATTCTATATTTTACTATTTTAGTATGGTATATGTCAACAAAAACACGATAAATAATTTTTAAATTAATTAATACAAAAGCTTGACAAAAAAGTTAAAATAATGTAATATGTCTGTATTAAGGGTAGAAAAACAGATTTTTCCTATTTTTTTCATATACCTTCCAAATCGAGCCGGAAACGTTTGTTTCCGGCTCAAACACATTATGAGGTTTTTTATGAGCAACACTATCGGACTTTACATACATATTCCCTTTTGCAAAAGCAAATGTCCTTACTGTGATTTTCACAGTGGAAAAGCAGATGAAAATGATTACAATAATTATACTAAGGTCTTGATAAACAGTATAACATTATGGAGCAAGAAAACAGATAAAAAAGTTTCGAGCGTCTATTTTGGCGGAGGAACCCCGAGCATATTGGGCGCTGAAAGACTTTTTGTACTGCTTCATCAGATAAAAAAAGATTTCATCATTGCTGATAAGGCAGAAATTACAGTTGAAGTAAATCCTGATTCGGGCAAAGAACTTGATTTTGAATTACTTAAAAATGCAGGATTTAATAGAATTTCAATAGGTATGCAAAGTGCTGTTAAGCAGGAGCTAAAGGCACTTGGCAGAATCCACTCTGCAAACGATGCAAAAATCACAGTTGAAAGAGCGCAAAACGCAGGGATTAAAAATATATCTCTTGACCTTATGCTTGGTATTCCCCATCAGACAATTGACAGCCTAAAAAAATCAATTGATTTTTGTGCTGACTGCGGAGTTACACATATTTCATCGTACATTTTAAAAATTGAAAGCGGAACAGAATTTTACAAAATACAAAACAAACTTGAATTGCCTGATGAAGACAGTCAGGCTCAGCTTTATCTTTTCGCTGTTGACTATCTTAAAAAACTTGGTTTTGAACAATATGAGATTTCGAATTTTTCAAAATCAGGTTATGCAAGCAGACATAACATTAACTACTGGAAATGCGGTGAATATGTCGGAATAGGACCGTCTGCACATTCTTTTTTTGACGGAAAAAGATTTTACTACAACCGCAAAATGGAAGATTTCATAAATAATAAAACCTGTTTTGACTGCTTTGGCGGTGACAAGGAAGAATTCATTATGCTTTCACTAAGGCTAAAAAGCGGACTGAATTTTTTAGAATATAAGTTAAAATACAACGAAGATTTTCCTAAAGAAAAAATTAGAATAATCAAAAAGTATGCGGATATGGGATATATGATGCTTAATGATAAATGTACATATTTTTCTCCTGAGGGTTATCTCGTTTCAAATACAATAATAAGTGAGTTAATATAAGAATACGCCCAAATTTATCGGGCGTATTCTTATATAATTAAGATTTTTTGATTGCCTTTAGAATTGCACCAAATTTTGGCGGAGTGCCGTAAAGCAACACGCCTACACGATATATTTTTGCAGAAATAACACCTATTCCTATTGCCGAAGCAATTAAAATTACTATCGAAATGATAATTTCATACAAAGGCACAGTACTCATTGCAATTCGTGTAAACATAGCCATAGGTGATGTAAACGGAATGTAAGAGCAAACCTTCATAAGAATATTGTCAACAGAACCGGAAGACATTGAAAACATTACTACCATAAACGCCGCAATAAAAATAAACGTTAGAGGCATTACCGAAGTATTAATATCCTCTACTTTTGACGCGGTTGAGCCTATTGCTCCGTATAAAAATGCGTAGATAAAGAATCCAAGTATAAAGAACAACAACATATAAAATAATAAATTGAGGGGAATATCAAAGATAGATTTCATAATAAAATTATCATCCCAATATGAATGATTTATATTGTAGAATAAAAATGCAGAGCCAAAGACAGCAACAAGCTGGACAAGACCTGCCACGCATGAAGCAATTATTTTTCCGAACATCATATTAACAGGCTTTGCACTTGTAATCAAAAGCTCCATTGCACGGGAGCTTTTTTCAGAAGCGACATTAGTTGCAACCATCTGACCGTAAAGCAAAATTACCATATACAGTGCAAATATCATTATGTAGGTGTAGAAGAAATTTTTAGTCTGGTCTTTGCCAAGGCTTGTTGTGCTGTGTTCAATCTGAACATTCATAATTTCACCGGCTTCCTGTGCTGAAACACCGTTTTCAACCAAAACATTCATACGATATAAATTCTGAAGAACATTATCAGCCATCATTGTGTTTTCGTCATATAAAGAATTATTATTTACATAGTATTCATATTTTGAACTGTTCTTAATTACAAAGGCACATTCAGCGGTTTCTGAAGTTATTAAACCTTTGACACTGTCAATACCATCATTTGTAAGGTGAACGTCATAGTCAACAAAGGCTGATGAAAAAGCCTCTTTCAACATATCTGAATCATCATACACTTCGTTTATAATCAGCATTACAGGTTTTTGCTCGGTCACATCAGAAGAATCCGATGAGAAAAATTCAGCTATTTGCGGAAAAAACATTACAACTGCTATAGCTGCAACAAGAAAAATTGTTATTCCGACAAAGACTTTATTCTTAATATAATTAAGTAATTCAAATTTAAAGATTGTCTTAAACTGTTTCATTATTTTCCTCCTGTTCCACATTGCTTGTATACTGAACGAAAATATCATTAAGAGAAGGCTCGAAAACTTTTATTTCATCGATATCAAAATTATCAGTTATCTCTCGCATTATTTTCTGTTTATCGTCGGCAGAATTAAGTCTAATAATGAGTTCCTTATTTTCGTTGATAACACATTGTGAACCGTACTTTTCAGTAATTTTTTCAGGGTATTCGGTTTTAACTACAAGTCTGTCACGAATATAATTGCGCTTAATATCATGAAGATTGCCTTGTAATACTATCTCGCCATTATTTATTATACCTATTTTACTGCAAAACTCTTCTATATAATTCATCTGATGACTTGAAAAAATAACGACTTTTCCCTTTTCAATCTCTTCTTTTACAACATCCTTAAGAAGCATTGCATTAACGGGATCAAGTCCGGAAAACGGTTCGTCAAGAATGATAACCTGCGGATTGTGAGCCAGTGCAGTAATAAGCTGAATTTTCTGCTGATTTCCCTTTGAAAGTGTATCAAGCCTTTTATTTCTGTGTTCGCTCATTTTAAGGCGTTCAAGCCAGTAATCTGACGTCTTTAAAGCCTCGTGTTTTGACAAACCGTTAAGCTCTGAAAAATAGACAAGCTGGTCAATGATTTTCTTTTTTGGATACAATCCTCTTTCTTCAGGAAGATAACCGATTCGTATTTTATCATAATCAATCTGGTTTCCGTTAATAAGAACTTCTCCGCTTTCGGGAGCGAACACGTCCATTAATATTCTTATTGTTGTTGTTTTGCCTGCTCCGTTTCTTCCGAGCAAGCCAAAAGCCTCGCCGCTCTCGGCAGTTAACGACACACCTTTAAGCACCTTTTTATTGCCGAAGCTTTTATAAATGTTTTTAATTTCAAGTTTCATAACATACCTCCTATGTTAATTATTTTCATTCCAGAAAAGCTCATCAAGAGTTTTTCCCAGAACCTTACAAATTGATATACATAAATTTATTGTGGGATTGTAATCTCCCTTTTCAATAGCAGAAATTGTCTGACGTGAAACGCCGACCCTTTCAGCGAGTTGCTGCTGTGAAATATCAAGAGCCGCCCTTGCACTTTTGAGTCTGAGATTTTTCATTCTTCCTCACACTCTTTCTTGTTGATAACAATTTTGATTATCGTTGCAATTATCATAATTAAAAATACCACTGCGCAAAACAAAGGAATTATATTGCTGTTTAATACACCGTTAGTTATAATCGGCTCTTTTTCTATAAGCACATTAAATATGAAATTAAAAAGCTGCATCACAGTAATAGCTGCAGAAAGGTATAAAAATGTGTAAATATTATTTTTACCTTTTTTAATACCGAAATAAGCGTCTTTGAATATGCATATAACTACAAAAACTGTTACTGACATAAACATTCCGAGAAACATTTGTGTTACGGTTTCTGCCCATTTTATCTCAGCTATATCAATCATACCGCATAGAATACAGTAAAAAAGAAGTGTAAAGAACGAGTATTTGTATGCTGCATTTCTTGCAATAAGCTGTCGTTCATCATATTCTGTTTTGCTGCAGTTTTTACTCCTTAATACTACAGCAACGATTAAGAAAATAACTATGATAATACTAAATCCGATAAGAAATCCAAGAGTATAGTCTGACATATACAAATCTCCCTTATATATAAATTTTTCTTGTTGCACATAATTATATACTATGGTTTGCATATTTTCAAGTATTTTTACATATTGTTAAAAATAATTTAACAAGAGAGAAACACTTAAAAATCAAATATAAATTATCGCAAAACGTGCACTCGCTTGCGTGAGTGTTTTGACTGCAAAATATAAAAGATTTAATTTACAGTAGAGAAAAAGGCAAAAAATAACGCTGAACCCAAAGATAATTGAGTTCAACGTTAAACTGAAAGAGAACACTAATTTTGATACAATGCACCCCCTTTGTAAGTTAGGGGGTGCATAATTACTTAGTGGGTGCACTGAACAAGCTCGATACCTTCATCTTTTCCGAGGTTTCTTGAATGCAACTTCTCGGTAGAATTGTTCCAATGTTCATGCACGCCAAGATTTGTTACGGTATGTCCGTTTCCGTCAGTATAACTTATTCGTGACGGTGCATGCGTTCCCGTTTTCCTGCCCCAATATTTTGTGCCGTATAAGTTGGAATTGCCTGATACAATGTCGATGTTGGCAGGTGCATATATCCCTCGACTCGGCTGACAACCGTATAAGACGCAATCATAGCTTCGCCAAAAGAATTAACTAAGCATAGTGTTTTCATTTAGTTATGCTTTCTGATCGGTTTCAGACTCCGTGCAGCAGCGGCAGCCCGTTCGTTCTGTACATCCGCAATCTATGATCGCTTCACCGGCTTCTGCTCTTGCACCGAAGATTACAGGAACTTCCACGCGAAGCCTCTGGCTGATCGTAAATTTACATACCTCTCCGGGCTTTCCTGGACAAGCATCAGAGCTGGACGAAATGATGCTTTTGCCGAGGCATTGCGTTTTTGCATTTCCCACCTCTCCGAATGCCTTAATCGTGATAGGGATACAGACGTCCACATCCTGATAACCTACTGCGGAACAGCCGACTTCCTCTTTCATATGCTGTGCAGGTATTTCAAAATTGTCAATCATAAAAAAACTCCTCAATTTAGTTTTGATTTAATACACGGTATAGGAAACGAATAGCATCATCCATACTGATTCCATTGTGTCCTTTATCGGGTTCGAAGTGCAGAAACACCTCTATATCATTATATTCACCATTGCATTTCATTGTCTCTGCATTTTTCAGAAAAGGTACCAGCTGCGTAGAGTTATCCGCAGTGGAACATAAATTCACATGCATATATATTTTTGGAACATAACCGTGCTTTTCAAAAGCATCAATGATACTGAACCGTTCTTTATAGTTCAGAGCATCGCCGATATTGTCAAAGGCGAAGGTGATCACCGCACTCAGCGCTTCTTTATAAATCCAATTCCGCACATCAAGCTGTGCATTGTCGGCAATTACCTTTGCTCCCTTGAGATAGATTCCCATAATAATCGAAAGATATCCGCCCGCAGAAGTGCCGTAGATCACCGTATTTTCAAGACTGATCTCCATTTTTTCGATTATTTTCTTTAAAATCAGACTGCTGTTCTCCAAATAATAATCTTCGTTTTTTCCGATTCCCCAGCCGACTTGCAAAAATCCATTCAGATACAAAGTAGGATCCATGCAAAACACCGATGAGGTTTTCATCATATTCGCCCAGCTGTGTCTTTGAAATACGGGTACGGTAATATCGCCTTCTGCTATGGCGCCGTTATTAAAAACAACAAGCTTATCATTATCGCTTCTGCGATTGATCAGATATTCATAAGGTACGCCGCCCCTCATTACACGCAGAACATATAATCGGTCGTTTTGTATTTCATAATGATCCAGTTCGTATTCTTGTATGGTAACTTCAGGGTACGGCAGTCTTTTCATTTTGGTGCTGAGACCGGCCTTTTGAATTGTCTGTTCGATCAGCTCTGTTGTTTTTCTTGTTTCCGATTTTACATCGTACTCATTTCCGATATCAAAGATATCCTTGTATCCATCATATTTATTTAAATATCGGAGCAAAACACCAGCAAGCTCATTTTCGTCATACCCGATCAAATCTCCGCAATGATAATTCTCGATCAATTCCTTTGCCACCCCGACATCTGTAGAAATAATGGGAGTATTGAGCATTACGCTTTCAACCAAAGCAAGGCTGAAGCCTTCGCTTCGTGACGTCAGTACCGTTGCGATACTGTTTTTCATATAGGGGTATGGATTTTCAACAAATCCGAGTATTCGGGCGTTGTTCTCCAAATCATTTTCCTCAATATATTTTTGAAGCATCGCTTTGTCTTCACCGTCACCCAAAATATAAACCATAAAATCATCACGCTGCTTCCTGACTATTTTTGCGGCTTTGAGCAACAAGATCTGATTTTTATTATACTCCAGT
Organism: uncultured Ruminococcus sp.; assembly: GCA_958403905.1. GTDB lineage: Bacteria > Bacillota > Clostridia > Oscillospirales > Acutalibacteraceae > Ruminococcoides. The sequence continues at coordinate 49,357 of CATXZD010000009.1, read as the reverse complement.
CTGCCCAATGTGGTGAACAACATTTTGTTAGGCAGAATGACCGGAACTTTGCAGAGTTCCTGAATCTTCTCTCCATCGACCGAGTTGGATATTTTGATTACGTTTTCCGTAATACCGAAAAGCTCCTGCAGTGTCTGCTGAACAACATCGGAAATCACGGCAATCGAATCGAAGCATTTCAAAACATTTGCCTGCATTTCATGTTCCTGTTTGACCTGCTTATATTGGTCTGTGTTTTCATCGAGTACGGTATAATCCAGTTCACGCATATCTCCTCTGATCCAAAGGATTTTTGCTCCGCCCTTAATATAAGATGCAAAATACGACGGCGCATTGTGGTTACACGCAATGATACAGTCGTATCTGTCACGGATCAGCTTATTGAATTGCATAGGACTTGCTAACAGCCTATAATAGTTGTTGAGCGCCGCCTGTTCATCAAAATTATCTTCCGTATAATCGATCAAAGAGTCGAGAATTTTGATGTTACCGTTAAAAATCGTGCTGTCAGAATTCTTAAACAGCGGAAGGATACTAATATCATATTGTGTTTTATCCATACGGTTCAATACGTCTGCCAGTGACTTTTCCGTACCGTAACCATAGGAAATACTCCATGTTATAAATAATAGTTTTTTCATTTTATCACCCGATCATCAGCATATGAAACATAGAGGCAAAAGGTGAATGATTCGGTCGATGAAATAAAAATCGTGGCGGAAGCGCGATTCACTTGTAAGATTTCTATTATCCATAAGATATGGACTATTTAGATTTTTCGTTGCCATTGTGTTGCCACGCCGGCAGAGAGTATTATAAGCTATTGTACAAATTTCAACATGTGTGATGCAAATGCAAGATCTTTTTCGCACAATTCCTTTAATTTTTCCAATAACACCTTGACGCTCTATTTACTTTATGTTATAATTTTTGAAATTGAACACAAAAGCTATGATAAGAAATAGTAAGCGTCTCGGATTTTCAGAGAGAAGGCGGTTGGTGCGAGCCTTTATTGAAAAGATGCCCAACCCATCTTTGAGCTGTGAGCTGAAATAATAGTAAGCCTCGCCGGGTTCTCCCGTTACAGAGATATGGCATCGGAATTTGTCCTGTGCCGGAGAGTGCGGATCATTTCCGAATTTAGGTGGTACCACGGACTTGTTAATAGTTCGCCCTAAGCTGATGTAATGTTGGCTTAGGGCTTTTTTGTGTTCAAAAGCAAAAATGGAGGTATCCTTATATGAAACTTGAAAAACTTGTCGGAGAGCGTTTCCGGGAAAGACCGTCAGACTGTATCGTTGACAGCCACGCTTTGATGGTGCGTGGCGGCTATATGAAGTATGTAGCAAATGGTATTTTTTCTTCCTATATGCCTTTGAAAAGAGTTATTCGCAAAATTGAACAAATCATTAGTGAAGAGATGGACGCTATTGACGGACAGGAGGTGCAATTTCCTGTTGTTATGCCTGCTTCTATCTGGCAGGAGTCCGGCAGATACGAGAGCATCGGCAAAGAAATGGCTCGATTTAATGACCGCAGCGGAAGTCCTTTGGTTCTTGGTATGACACACGAAGAAGCTGCCGTTCATCTTGTTCGAGATTACGGGCAAAGTTATATGAAATATCCTTTTATGGTGTATCAGATCCAGACCAAATTCCGTGATAAAGCAAGACCGAGAGCCGGACTGATCCGAGTGCGTGAATTTACGATGAAGGACGCTTACTCTTTCCACACAAGTCAGGAAGATTTAGAGGAATATTACGACAAGTGCCATAAGGCTTATGAGCGTATTTATGCGAGAGTAGGCTTGCCGGAGGTTATTTCCGTTGCTTCTGATGCTGGTATGATGGGCGGTAATATTTCTCACGAGTTTATGCTGCTTACCCCCATCGGCGAAGATTCTATTGCCATCTGCGCGGAATGCGATTACCGTGCCAACATGGAGGCAGCAGAGTGTATCATTCACAACGAAAGAAATGGTATTTCTGATGAATTGACTTTAGTGCATACTCCAAACATTCACACCATTGAGGAGGTATGCGAGTTCTTGCATTGTAATGAAAAGACATCCTGTAAGGCGGTCGTGTATCAGCGCAATTCCGATGACCGTTATATCGTATTGTTCATCCGTGGCGATCTTGAGGTCAATGAAACCAAGCTCACAAATTATTTAGGATATGACATTCATCCGGCAGTTATTACCGAAGAGAGCGAACTTAATGCAGGATACATCGGTCCTGTTAACCTGAACGGTAACTTTACGATTCTGTATGACCGTTCCCTTGAAGGAATGAACAATCTTTCCTGCGGTGCGAATGTATGCGAATACCACTACACAGGTCTTGATATGAGCCGTGATGTAGAAGGTGCAGAATACCACGATTTCGCCAAGATGCAGGAAGGAGGTATTTGCCCGCACTGCGGCAAGCCCGCCATTACGGTATCCCGTGGCATAGAGGTGGGCAACATCTTCCAGCTCGGCACCAAATATACCAAGTCTATGAATATGACCTATATCGACAAGGTCGGCGAAACACAGTATCCGATTATGGGGTGCTATGGTATCGGTGTCGGCAGGCTTGCCGCTTCAATCTGTGAAGCTCATCACGATGAATACGGTCCGATATGGCCTTTAGCAGTTGCACCGTGGCAAGTGCACATCTGCGCTGTTCGTGCTGATGACGCCCAGGTTAAGGCTTATGCCGATAAGTTGTACGAAGAACTGCAAAGCAAGGGCGTTGAAGTTATTTATGATGATCGCAAGGTAAGCGCCGGGGTTATGTTCTCGGATGCTGACCTGATTGGCGTACCGTTCAGAGTGATCGTCAGCCCTCGAAACATGAAACAAAATATCGTTGAAATCGTTTCGAGAGATAAGTGTTTCTCTGCCCATGTTTCTATGACTTCGGCAGCAAAAGAAATATCGAAAATTTTATCAGCAACGAAATAAATCTATATAATCGCTCGGAAACCGCCGTTCTGTTTGCTCCTCATTATCAAGTGAATACCACTGACACTGAACAGGAGATGCTATTTTCAAAATAGCACACCTTGACCGACGAACAGAAGCGAACGATTACTCCTAAAAATGAACGAATACCCTAAAATTGAACGATTACTTTTTGGCTTTTAACCCATTTCCCTTTGAAAAACGCAAAAAAGCCATCACGAAACGCTCCCGTGACGGCCTAAAAACTCTATTTGAAATTGCGATAGTACTGAAAAAGCCTGTAAAATAAGGCTTTTCGGGCAAAAAGAAAGAACGCTGACTTTGTATCAAAATTAGCGTTCTTATTTGGCGGAGACGGCGAGATTCGAACTCGCGGGGGATTGCTCCCTAACTGATTTCGAGTCAGCCCCGTTATGACCACTTCGATACGTCTCCGTATTTTCCTGACAATTATATATTTTACTTGTTTTCATCAGAATTGTCAAGCATTAATTATTTTTATATAAATATAGTTGATTTAAAGAGAATAAAATGTTAAAATAATTTTGATTAATTTACGAAAGGATTTTTATTATGACTAAAACAAATTTAAAATCTGTTTCAACAAAGATTTTAAGCTTACTTTGCGCCGTTTCTTTGATTATTCCTATGGCTATACTGAGTGGATGTTCGGGAAGCACGACAAGTTCTAATGATTCTTCAAAGACCACAAAAGCCGTTACCGAATCTTCAGGCAATGAAGAACTGCTCTCAGGTAAGTTTACCGCAGTAATTGATATTAAAAATTACGGAAAAATCACGTTGGAGCTTGATGCAGATACCGCACCTATTACAGTCACAAACTTTGTAAAGTTAGCTAAAGAAGGTTTTTATGACGGTCTTACTTTTCACAGAATTATAAAAGGCTTTATGATGCAGGGCGGCGATCCGACAGGTACCGGTGCAGGCGGAAGTGATCAGGAAATTAAAGGTGAGTTTTCACAAAACGGTGTTGAAAATAATATTTCTCATCTCAGAGGCGTAATTTCTATGGCTCGTTCACAAATGTATAACAGCGCAAGCTCTCAGTTTTTCATTGTCCACGAGGACAGCACATTTCTTGACGGCCAATATGCTGGTTTCGGACATGTTACAGACGGCATAGAAATTGTTGATAAGATTTGTGAGGAAACTCCTGTAATTGACGATAACGGTACTGTTGAAGAAGGAAAAAAGCCTGTTATCAATACAATTACTATTGAAGAATGATAAATGAAAATTCTTGTTGATGCTGACGCCTGCCCTGTTGTAAATCAGGTTGAAAAAATTGCTAAAGATTACGGAATTCCTGTTATTCTGCTTTGCGACACAAGCCATATTATGAATACGGTTTACAGCGAAGTTAAAATTATCGGCTCAGGTTCAGACGCGGTAGATTTCGCGCTTGTTAATATGTGTCAAAAAGGCGATATTGCCGTAACACAGGATTACGGAGTTGCGGCTATGGTACTTTCAAAGGGCGGTTATTGCATTCATCAATCAGGCAAAATTTTCACGGATGATAACATAGGCGGTTTGCTTATGGACAGACATCTTGCCAAAAAAGCAAGATTATCTAAAAATAAAAATCACCTTAAAGGGCCTAAAAAACGAACACAAGCTGATGACAAAAAATTTGAAACTTCATTTAAAAACCTGACAAAGGAATTATTGAACAACTAAACAAATGGCTGATTTGAAACCAACGCATTTCAAATCAGCCATTTTTAATGCTTAAAATCTCATAGTAAGAGAAATTCTGTTTTTTTCAGGCTCTACCGATAAAACCTTTACGTTTACAACATCGCCTACTTTTAAAACCTCTCCGGGATGCTTGATGTATTTATCACAAATTTGAGAAATATGAACAAGTCCGTCCTGGTGAACGCCGATATCGACAAATGCTCCAAAATCAATTACATTTCGTACAGTTCCTTTAAGCTCCATTCCCTCTTTTAAATCCTTTATGTCGAGAATATCACTGCGAAGCATAGGTGTAGGCATTTCATCTCTCGGATCTCTTCCGGGTTTTGACAGCTCTTTTACTATATCGTCAAAAGTCGGCATGCCGATTTCAAGTTTCTCTGCAAGCGATTTAGCGCCATATTCTTTTACACGCGATTGCAAATCAGGAAATTTACCCGATTTTATTTCATTATCAGAATAATCAAGCAAACTTAAAAGTCCTTTTGCGCTCTTATAACTTTCAGGATGAACACCTGTATTATCAAGAGGATTTTTACTTTCAGAAACTCTCAAAAAACCTGCGCACTGTTCAAAGGCTTTTGGACCGAGTTTTGGTACTTTTTTAAGTTCAGCACGGGACGTAAAAGCTCCGTTCTCTTCCCTATATGCAACGATGTTTTTACAAACAGTCGAATTTAATCCCGACACTCTCAAAAGAAGTGCAGGAGAAGCCGTGTTTAAATCTGCTCCGACCGAGTTTACGCAGTCCTCAACAACACCGTCAAGTGTTTCTCCGAGCCTTTTTTGCGGCATATCGTGCTGATACTGTCCTACTCCGATTGCTTTAGGCTCAATTTTTACAAGTTCGGCAAGCGGATCCTGAAGTCGTCGTGCTATTGAAACAGCACTGCGCAGCGTAAGATCAAGCTCAGGCAGTTCTGTTGCAGCAAGCTTTGACGCAGAATACACCGACGCTCCTGCCTCGCTTACTACCATATAATATACAGTATGGTCGGCACTTTTAATTGTTTCGGCTGTAAACATTTCAGTTTCCTTGCTCGCTGTGCCGTTACCGATTGAAATAATATCAACATTATATTTATTTATAAGTTGTAAAAGTTTAATCCTTGACTCCTCAATTTTTCTATCCGAGTGAGTAGGATAAATTACTGCTGTATCAAGCACTTTGCCTGTATCGTCAACTACCGCGACCTTACATCCCGTTCTGTAACCGGGATCAAGTCCAAGAACAGTTTTGCCCTTAACGGGAGGCTGCATAAGGAGCTGTTTAAGATTTACCGCAAACACCTTCATTGCATTTTCTGAGGCAGTATCTGTTAAATCATTTCTGATTTCACGTTCAATTGACGGAAAAATCAGACGATTGTAAGCATCTGTGCAAGCCTCTTTGATAATATCAGAACACAAAGGATTTGTTCCCTTATCAAGCAATCTGAAAATAATATTAAGCGGTTTATCATTGTCAGACTCAATAGCAACCTTTAAAAAACCTTCTTTTTCTCCTCGATTAATTGCAAGTAATCTATGTCCTGCGATTTTCTTAACAGGTTCTTTAAAATCATAATATGTAGTGTATACACTTTCCTTTTCAGGATCGGTTGCTGTTGAAACTACTACACCGTTAAGTTTTGTAAGATTTCTGACTCTTTTTCTGATTTCAGCGCTGTCGGACACTTGCTCGGCAATTATGTCCATTGCACCCTGAATTGCTTCTTCGGCTGATGCTACGCCTTTTTCTTCATCTATATATTTTTCTGCATTAAGTGTGGGATTGTATGAATTTTCCTGCTTGATAATTTCAAGCGCTAAAGGCTCAAGTCCCTTTTCCTTCGCAACTGACGCTCTTGTTTTTCGTTTTGGTCTGTAAGGGCGATAAATATCTTCAAGCTCGGACAAAGTCGTTGCCTTGTCAAGCAATGCAGAAACCTCGTCTGTAAGCTTTTCCTGAGCATCAATCAGCGAACGTATTTCATCTCTGCGTTTATCAAGTCCGCGCAGATAATCAAGCTTTTCGCTGAATTCTCTAATAAGCTGGTCATCCATTGAGCCATGCATTTCTTTTCGGTAACGAGCAATAAACGGAATTGTGTTACCGTCATCGAGCAAACTGATAATGTTTTTAGCATACTCCTCTTTTATATTGAACTGCTGTGCTAAAATTTGTGAATACTCCATTATATCCTCCGTAGTTAATATTTGCTTATAAATTATAGCACAAACTGAAATTAAATGCACGGATTTTTTGTTTTTAATCATAAAAGTATTTACATTTTAAAAAAATAGTAATATACTATAAATAAATTAAATATAAACGGGAGCTCAAGCGGGCTGAGAGGAAATGAATTGACATTTCGACCGTAATACCTGATTTGGATAATGCCAGCGTAGGGACTTAAACTGTAATTTTGCGAAGTATGTCTTTTGGCATACTTCGTTTTTTGTTTGGAGGGATAAAAATGATTTGCATTAACGGCGAAAAGTTTGAAAAAGATGAGATTGTTCTTTTAGATTATCTTAAAACAAACGGAATAAATCCGCAAAGGATTGCTATTGAAATAAACGGTGAAATATTGCCGAAATCGCAGTTCAATGAAGCTGTGTTAAAAAGCGGCGACATTGTTGAAATTGTAAATTTTGTCGGAGGGGGTTGATTATGAACACTAAAATCCCCGACAAAAGTGAAATTGATAATGTGCTGTCTTTGCGACACACACAGGAAGTTTTCGAAAAGCTTAAAGAAGCACGTGTTGCTGTTGCAGGGTTGGGCGGATTAGGTTCAAATATTTCTCTTATGCTTGCAAGAGCAGGAGTAGGTACGCTTCATCTGATTGATTTTGACGAAGTGGATTTAAGCAATTTGAACCGTCAGCAGTATTTTATATGTCATCTTGGAACGTATAAAACCGAGGCTATTAAAGACGAGATAAGCAGAATTAATCCGTATATAAATGTAATTACCGACTGCGTTAAAGTGACAGATGAAAATATAGATTCACTTTTTAAAGATGATAACATAATCAGCGAGGCGTTTGATGATCCTGACTGCAAGGCTATGCTTGTAAATCATATTCTTGAAAAAAGGAAAGACGCATATATAGTTGCGGCTTCCGGTATGGCTGGAGTTGAAAAATCAAACACAATTATCACAAGAAAAATTACGGACCGTTTTTATCTCTGCGGTGATGGAACAAACACTGTAGTTAAGGGCAACGGTCTGATGTCACCGAGAGTTACAATATGCGCCGCCCATCAGGCAAATACAATACTGCGTATAATTCTCGGAAAATATGATATATAAAGGAAGTAAGAAAATGGAAAATGACAAACTGATTATCGGAGGTCATGAGTTTAACTCACGATTTATTTTGGGCTCGGGCAAATATTCTCTTGACCTAATCAAAGCGGCTGTAGAAAATGCGGGTGCAGAAATTATCACGCTTGCACTCAGGCGTGCCGCAACAGGAAATGTTGCAAACATTCTTGACTACATTCCAAAAAATGTAACGCTTTTACCGAACACCTCCGGTGCAAGAAATGCCGATGAAGCTGTAAGAATTGCTAGACTTGCAAGAGAAGTGGGCTGTGGTAACTTTATTAAAATTGAAGTTATCAAAGATTCAAAATATCTCTTACCCGATAACTACGAAACAATTAAGGCAACTGAAATTCTTGCAAAAGAAGGATTTGTAGTTATGCCGTATATGTATCCGGATTTGAATGTTGCAAGAAGCTTGCGTGATGCAGGTGCAGCATCTATAATGCCTCTCGGCGCACCAATCGGCTCTAACAAAGGAATTTGTACAAAAGAATTTATCAAAATACTTATTGATGAAATTGATTTGCCGATTATAGTAGATGCCGGAATCGGCAGACCTTCACAGGCTTGCGAGGCTATGGAGATTGGTGCAGCGGCTGTTATGGCTAACACTGCAATTGCAACCGCAGGTGATATACCGCAGATGGCTGAAGCATTCAAAAAGGCAATTGAAGCCGGCAGACAGGCTTATATTTCAGGGCTTGGAAGAGTTATTGAAAAGGGAGCGTCAGCTTCTTCCCCACTCACCGGATTTCTTGAGAATTGAGGCGGTATAATGAACAAAAGAACTAATCATATGGAATATCTGCCCGATATGGAACAAATTGACTCGGACGTAAAAGACAGGGTAATTGAGGCTATGAATGCCTATGACCCTGAGAAATACACAGAAAATGATGTTTTACAGGCGCTTGAGCATGATATTAAAACAATTGAAGATTTCAAAGCTCTGCTTTCCCCTGCCGCTTTGCCCCATTTAGAGGAAATTGCACAGCAGGCACAGACTGAAACAAGAAAGCACTTTGGAAATTCAATTAATATGTTTACTCCGCTTTACATTTCCAACTACTGCGAAAACTACTGTATTTACTGCGGTTTCAACTGTCACAATAAAATTCACCGCGCAAAACTCAACTATGAGGAAATTGAAAAAGAAATGCAGGCAATTGCCAAAACAGGTTTGCAGGAGATACTTTTACTGACAGGTGAAAGCAAAAAAATGAGCAACGTTGAATACATAGGCGAAGCGTGCATGATTGCGAGAAAATACTTCAAAGTAGTCGGTCTTGAAGTTTACCCGATGAACAGCGACGAATACAGCTATGTTCAGAAATGCGGTGCAGATTACGTAACTGTATTTCAGGAAACGTATAATTCTGACAAATACGAAACTTTGCACCTTGCAGGACACAAGAGGGTATTCCCGTATCGGCTTGAAACACAGGAGCGTGCTCTTATGGGCGGTATGAGAGGAGTTGGATTTGCGGCACTATTGGGACTTTCCGATTTTCGAAAAGACGCTTTTGCAACGGGAATTCATGCATATCTGATTCAGCGTAAATACCCTCATGCTGAAATTGCTTTTTCGTGTCCGAGATTAAGACCTATAATTAACAACGATAAAATCAACCCAAGGGACGTTCATGAGCCGCAACTTTTACAGGTTATATGTGCATACAGATTATTTATGCCGTTTGCAAGCATAACAATTTCAACACGTGAATGTCAGCGCTTTCGTGATAATATTGTTCAAATTGCCGCTACTAAAATCTCGGCAGGAGTTGACGTAGGCATCGGAGGACATAGCGACGGCGAGAAAAAAGGCGACGAGCAATTTGAAATTTCCGACGGACGAAATGTCAAAGAAATTTACGATTCACTTTGCAAAAATAATATGCAACCTGTAATGAGTGATTATATCTATGTTTAATGTTATATGTGTAAGTGCAAGGCAGCTAAGCACGGATTTTCTTAAATCAATTGAAATGATTGCTCAAAGTAATATTGAAGCAATCGTCCTGCGCGAAAAGGATTTAAGTGAAAATGAATATTTATTGCTTGCAAAAAATGTTAAAAAAATCTGCGATAAGTACAGTAAAAAGCTGATTATTCACAACTTTATTGATGTTGCAAAAAAGCTCGGAATAACAAATATTCAATTGCCTTTTTCAAAATTTATTTCCGAACCATATCTTCACAAAGATTTTGAGAGTATAGGTACTTCCGTACATTCGGTTGAGGACGCTGTTTTAGCTGAAAAATCAGGAGCTAATTACATTGTTGCAGGGCATATTTTTGAAACCAACTGCAAAAAAGGACTTGCACCACGCGGAATTGAATTTTTAACAAAAATTTGCCGGGCAGTTAATATTCCTGTTTATGCAATCGGTGGAATAGATAATAATTCTGTTTCAGAATTAAATGTTGTAAATTGCAATAATTTTTCAGGTGTCTGCGTTATGTCTGAATTAATGAAAAGTGCATATCCGCAAAAAACTGTACAACAAATAAAGGATACTTACGTAATGAAAACTGACAGAAGTAAATATTTGCTCTACGCTGTAACCGACAGGCATTGGCTTAACGGCAGAAATCTCGAAGAAGATGTTGAACTCGCATTAAAAGGCGGTGCAACGCTTGTTCAGCTTCGTGAAAAGTCATTTGATTTTGAATCTTTTTGCAGAGAAGCCGAGAAAATACATTTACTTTGCAGAAAATACAATGTGCCTCTTATTATTAACGACAATGTAAAAGTTGCAAAAGCAGTTAATTCAGAGGGAGTACACCTCGGCCAAGGCGATATGAGCATAGCAAAAGCAAGAGAAGTTCTTGGCAGAAGCAAAATCATCGGCGCAACTGCAAGGACTAAAGAACAAGCTGTAAAGGCTGAAAATGATGGCGCTGATTACATCGGCAGCGGTGCAGTTTTCGGCACAAGTACCAAAAGCGACGCATCTAAAATGAGCTTTGAAACCTTAAAGGAAATTTGCAAAAGTGTTAATATTCCTGTTACGGCAATCGGCGGAATAACAAAAGAAAATATTTTAGAGCTTAAAGGTATCGGCATTTCAGGTGCAGCAATTGTCAGCGGAATTTTTGCTGAAAAAGATATTTATAATTCTACTTTAGAATTAAAGCGGAAAATTGAGGAGGTTGTAAATGAAAAATGACCTCAAAATGAAGGCTGTACTTTCCATTGCGGGAAGTGATTCAAGCGGCGGTGCAGGAATACAGGCGGACTTAAAAACAATGTGCTGTCTTGGAGTATATGGAATGAGCGCAATAACCGCACTTACTGCGCAAAACACAACAGGAGTTTCAGATATTTTTGAAGTCACTCCCGAATTTTTGCAAAAACAGCTTGACTGTGTTTTCAGCGATATTTTTCCTGATGCAGTAAAAGTAGGAATGCTTTCGGACTCTAAGATTATTAGGGTTACGGTTGATACTTTAAATAAGTATCGTGCAAAAAATGTGATAGTCGACCCTGTTATGGTTTCAACAAGCGGTTCAAAGCTTATAAAAGAGGAAGCTGTTAATTCTTTAAAAGAATTGCTCTTCCCCATTGCCGACATAATAACACCTAATATTCCCGAGGCTGAAATTCTTGGTGAAACGGAAATCAGGACAAAAGCAGATATGGAAACAATTTGCAGAAAAATCAGCGAAAAATACGGCTGTTCCGTTTTATGCAAGGGCGGTCACTGCATCAACAATTCAAGCGACGTATTATTCCACAACGGAAAAATAACGTGGTTTGAAAGCATAAAAATTGATAATATAAATACACACGGTACGGGCTGTACATTGTCAAGCGCAATTGCAAGCTATCTTGCCCTGGGAAAAAGTGTTGAAGATTCGGTAAGACTTGCAAAGGAATATATTACAGGCGCTATAAAAGCCGGACTTGACCTTGGAAAAGGCAGCGGTCCTCTTGCCCATAACTACAAAATTATAAAATGAAAGGTCTGATAAAATGAGAGAATATGCTACACAAATGGAAGCTGCAAAAAAAGGAATTGTTACAAAGGAAATTGAAGCAGTTTCAAAAAAAGAAAGAATGACGGTTGAAGAGCTTATGCCGCTTGTTGCACAAGGTAAGGTTGTTATTTGTGCAAACAAGCTTCATACCTGCATTGACCCGCAGGGTGTTGGTTCAATGCTAAGCACAAAAATTAATGTAAATCTCGGTGTTTCTCGTGATTGCAAGGATTATGACATTGAAATGCAGAAGGTTATGGAAGCCGTCAATATGGGTGCCCACGCAATAATGGACTTATCCTCGCACGGCAACACAATACCCTTTAGAAGAAAGCTTACAAGCGAATGTCCTGCAATGATTGGAACAGTGCCCGTTTATGACTCGGTTATTCACTATCAGCGTGACCTTGATACGCTTACTGCAAAGGACTTTATTGACGTTGTAAGACTTCACGCTCAAGACGGTGTTGATTTTGTAACGCTCCACTGCGGAATAACACGCAAGACAATTGAGCAAATTAAAAAGCACAAAAGAAAAATGAACATTGTTTCACGAGGCGGCTCTCTTGTTTTTGCATGGATGTGTATGACTGGCAATGAAAATCCGTTCTATGAATATTATGACGAAATTCTCGATATTTGCCGTGAATATGACGTAACAATTTCCCTCGGCGACGCCTGCCGACCGGGTTGTCTTGCAGATGCGAGCGATGTTTGTCAGATTGAAGAGCTTGTACGGCTTGGCGAGCTTACAAAACGTGCGTGGGCAAAGGACGTTCAGGTTATGGTTGAAGGTCCCGGACATATGCCTATGGATCAGATTGCGGCAAATATGAAAATTCAGAATACCCTATGCAACGGAGCACCGTTTTATGTTCTCGGACCGCTTGTTACAGATATTGCACCCGGTTATGACCACATTACTTCAGCTATAGGCGGCGCAATTGCGGCTGCCTCGGGTGCAGCTTTCCTCTGTTATGTAACTCCTGCGGAGCACCTTGCGCTGCCAAATGTTGAGGATGTTAAACAGGGTATTATAGCATCAAAAATTGCCGCTCATGCCGCTGATATTGCAAAGGGCGTAAGAGGCGCAAGAGAGATTGACGACAAAATGGCTGACGCAAGAAGAAAGCTGGACTGGGAAGCACAATGGGAATGTGCAATTGACCCCGAAACAGCCAAGAAAATTCGTGACGACAGAAAGCCTGAACACGACGACACCTGCTCAATGTGCGGAAAATTCTGTGCCGTAAGAAGTATGAACAAAGCCCTTAACAACGAGCATATTGATATTTTGTAATATAATTTGATATATGAAAAGTGCTGTTGCAATTTAAATTGTAACAGCACTTTTATTATCACGCAGATGTAAATATGTGTTTATTGATATAATTTATTCTATTATAGAATTATACAGATAAGTCCGTTACAGCCGTCATTAATGATTTTTTCAATTGTTTCCCCTATTCTCCTGCGGGCATCTGCCGGCATTCTGGAAAGTTTGTTATGCAAACCCTCGTTTACAAGCTCATGAACCGACTTGCCGAAAATATTGCTCTCCCATATTTTTTCAGGGTTTTCTTCAAACTCCTTCAATAGATATGAAACAAGCTCTTCCGATTGCTGTTCAGACCCTACTATCGGTGTTACTTCGGTTTTGGTTTGCACCCTCATCATATGAATAGACGGTGCGCTCGCCTTGAGCTTTATTCCGTATTTGCCGCTTTGCTTTATTATCTGTGGTTCTTCAAGCGAAAGCTCATCAATTGTCGGCATTACTATTCCGTAACCCGTTTCTTTTACCTGCTCGTAAGCCTGCGCAATTTTATCAAATTCTTTTTGCTTTTTAGACAGATTATTGATACATTCCAGCAGTTCGTATTCATCTTTAATTTCAATTTCAGTTTCTTCCGAAAGCACCTTATAGAATAGTGAGGTATCTATTCCCAATGATATTGTTGCTATTCCTCTGCCAAGGTCAAGGTTTGTAAGGAAAGCGTTGTTTATATATTCACATTCTGACAACTCTTGTATAGTTTGCTGTATTTCACGGATTTTTTCAATCTTTTTTGCAGATTCTTTAATAGAATTGAAAATTACCGATTTAAGCCAGTGCTCCTTGTCAAGCTTTACAACCCATTTGGGAATATCAACTTTAATTTCCTTAATAGAAAATTCAAACAAAAGTTGTGCGAGCACTTTTTTTATTTCATTTTCACTCAATTCCATACAGCTGACAGGCAGGACGGGTACTCCGTACTGCTTTGACATTTCTGCGGCAAGTGCCATTGTGTGTTCTGATTCCGGTTCGGCTGAGTTTAGAAGAACAATAAACGGCTTGTTAATTTCTTTAAGTTCGTTGATGACACGCTGTTCACTCTCAAGATAATCTTCTCTGGGTATTTCGCTGAATGAACCGTCTGTTGTGATTACAAGTCCGATTGTAGAATGATCTGTAATTACTTTTTTTGTGCCGATTTCAGCCGCATCATCAAACGGAATTTCTTTATCTGACCACGGTGTTTTCACCATTCTCGGCATATCCTCTTCACTGTAGCCGATTGCGCTGTCGACAATATAACCTACGCAGTCAATCATTCTGACTTTGAAGGTAGTATTGTTTCCAAGATTGATTTCAACCGATTCTTCAGGAATAAACTTAGGCTCAGTTGTCATTATTGTTCTTCCGGCTGAGGATTGCGGAAGCTCATCAACTGTTCTTCTGTAAATATTTTCATCTTTTATATTAGGAAGAACAAGTGAGTCCATAAAACGCTTAATAAATGTTGATTTACCTGTTCTTACAGGACCAACAACACCGATGTACACATCTCCGTCGGTACGTCTGGAAATATCCTGATATACATTTCTCTCTTCCATTATTTTCCTCCTATATTTTCGGAATCAACAGCATCTGGGCGCTGTCAAGCGTTATGTTCTCCTCAGAATTTTCCGAAAGCAGCAAATCAAGCCTTGTGTTGTGTGTTTTAGCTATATTCCACAGGCTTTCCCCCTGTTTCGCAAAATACAAAGTCAATGCGCAGCTATCGGAAACAATCGGTTTATCTTCAAACAATTCCATACCGCATACTACCTTTAAACGCTCTGTTTTTTCAGCACAAGTGCAAAGCTTTAATTCACATCTTATCTCAATTGTATTGTCATCGGCAAGTCTGTAGCTTATGCTCGATGTGTGCGGATAAATGTTCTGTAAAGTGTTGAAATCTGAAGCGGTGTTGAAAGTATGCTCATAATCGCAGGTGCGTTCAATAATTATGGGAATACCATCTTCGTTAACAGCAAGTATGCAGATATTAATCTTGCCGCCTGCTTTAAGTCCGCTATCGGAATTTATCTGTTCGCAGGAAACGCCGTCTGTAAAAATGTCAAGAATCTTTGTAATTTTGCCGTTGTCAACCTTTACCACGATTTTTTCCATTTGCGTTTCAAATAATGGTAAAACCTCATTTGAGATTGAAAATTGTTCAAATTCCGGTTTTGAAGCACAGGTCACAGAATAAGAATCAACAATTACTTCTTCGTCGTTAGTCAGATAACCCTCTTCGGTTACGCAAAGCATTACGTCAGCAACGATTGACGGTTTTTCTGACATCATATCATTTTTTAGTCTTATATCATATGACATAACATCGCACTCAACAATATTAATTGTTTTTTCGTCGATACCGTCGCAATCAATAATTTGATTAAACGGCAGAAGATAGTCTATCTTACTTATTTCACCTGATTCAACATCAGTAATATATAGGAGCTTAAGGTTTATTTCCCCGTTAATCATCAATTTTCCTGTAACAGCCTTTGCGTCGGTCAGAGTTACATCAACTGATGAGCGAATTATTGATTCTATGGCAGGTTTATCGGCAACCGAAACCTCTTCACACACGTTGAATTGCTCCTGACAAAGAGATTTTAAATCTGTGCAGTTCACCCTTTTTTTCAAAGATTCAATACTTGAATCAACGGACGAATATATACTTGTCTTTGAACTTGACTTGACTTTTGCATACAGTGAAAAAGCTCCGTGCATAACAAGTCGTCTCGGGCTTAAAGCACGGCAGTTTATGTACTCTGATTTTGTTTTTGTAATAATTACCGGATTGTCGGGTGTTTCCTTAACAGAAAAGTTTTGTGAAAAATTGACGCTCTGTTCGCAACATCTGATTGTCTTTTTTATACTCTCAACGTACATTACATTGACAACACAAGTGCCGTCAATTTGCAGTTGACCTCCCGAAAGGCTTTTGGACTGAATTTTAGGTGTTAGGGTGCATTTAAGAATTTTTTCAATATCCGGACAATAATCGGGCAGAGTAAGGTCAACGTCTGCGAGCTGTTCGGCAACCGTATCAAGCACCGTAACAGGGGTGCTAAACGTTCGGTTCTCCTGATTAAACTCCATATTTATCTCTCCTTTTAATTTTATATAATAAATATATTAGAGAGCAAATTAAAATATACCGTATATGATAATTTTGCGAAAAAAAGAGCCGACAATATGTCGGCTCATAAAAATTAAATTTTATTTAAATGAAGAAATAATATTCGCAGCAAATTTACGGATAAGTGTTGAATCGTGAATATTAACTACGCCGTCAAAGTTTACGTCTGCTCTTTTAAATTCATCATCAGAGAATTTAATTATGTCAGCTGCGTATTTCTGAACAAGTGTTGCGTCAGATACATTAATAACGCCGTCATTATTAACATCACCGTAGAGGATAGTTTCAACAGGCTCGTTAAGTGTAATTCTGCCGGAAAGCTTCATATTTTCAAATCCGGGAGTTGAAGTTACATCCATTAATCTGCTGTAGTCCACAGGATAAGCAGTTATTACCTCGTCGTTTGCATTTATATAAGCAACACCGAGGATTTCTATATCAAGGTCAACAGTTGTTTCGCCTGTACCTATAACATCAAAAGTTACTGTTACAAAATCTTTTTCTGTTGTGAAATCATACAAAGAAAGATTTGAGAAATCACCATCGATCTTGTTTGTCATATTAGTGTTAATAACTGCATTAGGCACATTAGGCATAATGTTTTTATTGTTTTTCTTAGGATCAAACGAAAGTTTTGTACTGTCGTATGTAAGATGCCACTGAGAATTTACAAGCTCCATTGATGAAGTAAGCTTATAAGAAACGGTTACAGTAGAATTGTCTTTGTTGTATTCCTTTGAAACAGGAGAAAGAATGTTAGATGTTGCATTCACCTTTAAGACGTCACTTACGGGATTTGTGGTAGGCTCCGTAACAGGAACTGTCGGTTTAGTAGTAGGCTCTGTGGGTTTTGTAGTTACAGGAACTGTTGGCTTTGTTGTAACTACAGGAACTGTAGTTGGAGCTGTTTGAGGATCAAACACTGTTTTAACTGTATATTTTTCGTTTTCAAAGCCGGGTTTCAAAGTAACGTCTTTAATCTCACCAAAATCAACAACATAAGCAACTACGGGCGGATTATCAGCATTGTTATATGCAACTCCAAGAATATTTACAAACAAATCAACATCAGTAGTACCGGTGCCAATTACATCGAAAGTTACAGTAATAAAATCGGACTCGCTTGAGAAATCTACAAGAGAAAGTGTTGTAAAGTTACCTTTAATCTTACCCTTTGTATTTTCATTGATTACAGCCGAAGGAACATTAGGCATTAATTTTCTAAGGTTTGTCGAGCTTAAAGAAAGTTTTGAAGTATCATATTTTAATTCCCATTCAGAATTAACAACATTCATAGAAGAGCTGAGTTTATAAGAAACAGTTACCTGCTTTTGATTTTTGGAATATGTTTTTGAAGTTGCCGGAAAGAAGTTAGAAGTAGCATTCACTTTAAGTGACGAAGATGTTGTAGGATTCTGAGTTGTTGGCACCTGAGTAGGCTTTGTTGTAGCCTGTGTAGGTTTAACTGTAGTCGGCTGAGCATCAGTGACAACTGATGCTGAACCGGTAATTGACGAAGAACTAAAGCCCGGTTCACCTGAAAGGTTCTGCTTAACACTGTTAACAACTGCATTTTTATAAACTAAAGAATTGTTTGTTTTGTAGCCAACAGAAAGTTCCTGTACATCAAGCGTAACGTCTGTATAACCATTGCCTGTAATTTCAAAAGTTGCCTGGACAAAGGGTTTAGATGAAGTGAAATCATAGAGTTCACTTACATTCGTAAAATTACCCTTAACCAATCCATTCTTACAATTAACCAAGCCGTCTGAAATATTCAGCATAATACTGCTTGAAGCAGTAACAAGTTTTAATTTTGAGCTATCATAAGCAAGTGACCACTGACCGTTTATAAGTTTCATTGAAGATTTCAAATCATATGTAACAGTAACGGTATTAGCATTGCTTTCAGCCTTTACAGAGTTAGTTGCAAAAAGATTTGATTTTGCATTAACTGTCAGCGTATCTGTTACTGGTGAAGTTGTAGTCTGAGTGGTTGGTTTAGCCGTTGTGGGCTGAGTAGTAGGCTTTACTGTTGTTTCCGGTTGCACAAAAGAGCCACCCAGGTTACCTATTTTTGCAAAAGAAGATGTTATAACATCCTCATCGTCTTTTTCGTGTGATGTACTTGCATCGTTACCATAAGACCCTGTAGCATTATCAAGCATAGTATCGTCAAAAGGAATACAATCAAGACCTGATTCGCCTCTTGTAGCTATTAACATTGCGCCGATACCGTTACTTTCAAGATAACTTGCGTTGATTCCAAGTGTTGAAAGCGGAATTTTAATTTCATAAAACGAATCATACTTTGTATTATGAGTGCCGCTTGAACCTTTAAAAGTTTTATAATCTACCCAGTCAGCATCATTTGAATACACGTCAGAAGTATCTTCAGAAAAATTCAAGCCGTAAATTGAATCACAAACGTTGCCCTCAGCCATTTTATACTCAATTCCGTTTTCCTTAAAGCCCTTTAAGCCGTCTGAATAGTTTGTATTACCGGCAGCATCAACAGCTGTAAACATTCCGGGCGTACCGTTTCCAACCTTACCGCTCATATACAGAAGATGGTCAACGTGCTGATTAAATGTAAGTCCCATTTTTTGTCCCCAGATAGGGCCGCCGTTTGTATTCTTGTTAGACATTGATGTGCTTGACGGATCAACGCTTAATGCAAGAATGAGAGGTACATCAAGAACACGACCGCCGTCAGAAAGAGGACCGTCGCCTTCTCTTGCCCATGTATCGGTAGTATTTACCATCTGCCATGCAACATAGAGATTATCATTATCCCATGCGCCATAGAGAGCGTATGTATCGAGAACACAGTTTTCATGTCCTCCTTTATAGTGGTTTGCTACATCCCAGGCTGCACCCTGAGCGATAAGCATGTCGGAGGACCAATCACTAAAACTACCGTCAATAGTAATTGTCTTTTTGACTCCGACTTTTCCTTGCGGATTCGTTGCATATTTGTCACACAACGTACCCGTAGAAGCGTTTACCGTTATAGACACGGAAACGCATGATATAAGCATTAATATTGTAAGAAGAATGCTTATAACTTTTCTTGTGCTTTTCATTGTTAATTTACCTCCTAAAATTTTTACAATTATCTAACAATAATTGTATATCAAATTAATTATATATTTTTTTGAATAAAAAGACAACATAAAAATAAGATGTGCATAGTTTTTTGTCACTATGCACATCTTACATTGTTAAACTTTGTCAATATTCATACATTAATCATATCAGAATCAAATTGACTGTTGCTCTTTCTTAATTTTAAAAAATTTCCTGAGTAGTGCAGAAATAAATTTCGGTCTTTCAATAAGTACAACTTTCATAAACTTACCTCCGTATACAAGATATGCTTACTATAACAAGTGCAGCGGCTGCTACAATCAGCACCCATTCGCACGGCAACAATGTTGCAACAAGCAAGCCTAAGCCGAAAAAAACTGCCGATTTAACTCTTTGTGTGTAGCAATTCACTGTATCACCCTTTAACAGTCTATACAAAAAATATATTTATGTGATATAAGTCTTGAAATTTAATTTGCTTTATTCTAAAATTATAAATAATGCGGAGGTAGCTATGAGAACTCTTGAAATTAACAAAAACGATGCAAATCAGCGTCTTGATAAATTTTTGCAAAAACACTTTAAAACTATGCCAAAAACACTTATGTATAAATATATCAGAAAAAAGTGCATTAAGCTAAACGGGAAAAAGTGCGATATTTCTGCTATGCTCAGCGAGGGCGACATACTGACGTTTTACATAAAGGACGAGTTTTTTGAAGCGGCTGAAGAAAAAAACTACGATTTTTTAAAAGCCCCTGCAAAATTTGAAATTGTATATGAGGACGATAACCTTATTTTGATTGACAAAAAGCCGGGTGTTATTGTTCATCCAGACAAAAAATATCATTTTGATTCGCTTGTGGCTAGGGTTCAGCACTATCTTTATGACAAAGGCGAGTACAATCCGGATAAGGAAAACGCCTTCTCCCCTGCCCTTGTAAACAGAATTGACAGAAACACGGGTGGAATTGTTATTGCCGCTAAAAATGCAGAAAGTTTGCGTATTCTTAATCAAAAGATGAAAACAAGAGAGCTTGAAAAATATTATCTCTGCCTTGTATACGGTAAGCCTGATAAGAAAGCCGACACACTGCACGGATATATCACAAAAAATGAAAGCAAAAATAAGGTTACCGTTCATAAAAAAGAAGTTGAAAATTCTAAGGAAATCAAAACAAAATATTCTGTTCTTGATTTTAACGGAAGGTACAGCCTTGTTGAGGTTGAACTGTTAACCGGAAGGACACATCAGATAAGGGCTCATATGGCGTCAATAGGGCATCCGCTTGCAGGCGACACAAAATATGGCTTTGCAGAAAAATCAAACAAACTTTTTAAGTATCAAGCACTTTACAGCTATAAAATCAGATTCAATTTCATTACCGATGCAGGAAGCCTTGAATACTTAAACGGAAAAGAATTTGGTGTAAAGAATGTTTGGTTCGCAAATAACAATAAAATTACTGTATGAGGATTGACTATGCATAAATTCAGAAAAGATTTATTGAGATTTTTAACTTTGATTTTCGCTTGTCTGTTTTTTACCTGCTTTTCAAGTATTACAGTATTCTCTGCAACTAAGGTAGATTTTACACTAAGCGACTGTAATACGGACAATAACAGGCTTTTTACGATTTCAATGTCTGCCTGCTATGACAGTAAGCTTAGTGCGGCAAGCTTTGAATTTACTTACGATAAAAATATGTTTGAATTTCGCAGTGCAAAGGTAAGTGACAAGTCGTCAAAAATCACATATAACGAGCTTGATGATAAGGTAATGCTTGTTTTCCTCAATGCTGACGGCATAAGTCTTAATAACGATGAAATTATATTTTCTTTAACTTTTAAAGCCGTTAAGTCAGGCACGGGATATATTGATTTCTTTGTAAGCGACTGCGTAAACTCTGAAATTAATTCTGTTAATGTCGGGAAATGCACTTCAGCTAAAATCACGGTCAATTCAAAATTGAGTAACAGCAATTTCGATAAAAACAACAGTTCAGATCAATCAGATAAAAAAGATTTAAGCGGTGTAAAAAGCAAGCACGAAAAGACGGAAGAAACAACTTCGGCTTCAACTTATGATGAAATTGGTCAGCTTAATTCTTTTGATAATCCGAATACAAGATTGCTGATTATCGGAGCTGTGCTCGGTGCATCGCTTATTGCTGCAATAGTACTTGCATATAATATTTTTAAGCGTATAAAATCAAACATACATAAACGCAAAAACAGCCCCGAATAGGAGCTGTTTTTAGTTATTTATATAATTACTTCCTTGTTCAATATTTCGCTCTTTGAAAGCCTTATTAATAGAATTGAGCACTCGCTTTTTATCTGCACTCCATAAAGGCGAAACGAGCAATTTTTTATCGCCGTCACCGGTTAAGCGATGTATAACAACGTTCTTAGGCAAAACTTTAATACAATTACAGAGAATATCAACGTATTCTTCCATTGACATTGTTTTGAATAATCCGCTATTGTAGTCAGTCAGTAAATCGGTATCTTTCAGCACGTGAAGAAGCTGGAGTTTAATTCCGTTGCTTCTCTCTCCTGCGTATTTTACGCTTTCAAGCATCATTTCTTTTGTTTCAAACGGCAAGCCGAGAATTATGTGTGTAATAACAGTAACGTCGATTTTTTTAAGCGCGTTTACAGCGTCATTATACACTTCAAGTTCGTAACAACGACGAATATAATCAGATGTTTTCTTATGAATTGTTTGCAAACCAAGCTCAACCCACACAGGCTTAATTTTGTTCAGTTCATCAATCAGCAGTAAAACATCTTTGCCAAGACAGTCGGGACGAGTTGCAATTGAAAGAACAGCAATATCGGGATTCTCTATTGCTTCATAGAAAATTTTATGCAGATAAGAAACATCTGCATAGGTATTTGTAAAAGGTTGAAAATAAGCTATAAAACGCTTACAGTCGGTTTTGGTTTTTATTCTTTGCTTTGCCTGCTCAATCTGCTCTGTTACAGAAAGTAATTTATCGGCAGAAAATTCTCCTGAACCGCCCTTACTGCAAAATATACAGCCCTTTGAGCTTAGTGTGCCGTCTCTGTTAGGACAGGTCATTCCGCCGTTTAAAGAGATTTTATAAACCTTTTCGCCAAATGTGGTTTTTAAATATTCATTTAAAGAATAATAATACATTTATATACTCCAAATCAAATAAAGACCGACAAATGTCGGCCTTCTTTGATGTCATTATGACAGTTTTGAGAGGAAAATCTATGAAAAAACTAAATCAGTTCTTGTTTTCTGTTATTTATCTTTATCGTGGTTATATAATAAAACATAAATGTGACAAGAATATGATGTTTAAAATAAAAGAAAGTGAATATTTTAAAATTTTTAAGAAAACTTCTTTATATATTCAAGAAATTTCGCATAGATATTGTCCTCTGTTTCTTCAAGCTCATTATCAATGCCGCCGTTAAAGAACATTTTAATATGCTTTTGTAATGAAAGATAAGCTCCAACAAGATTTTTTCTTACTTCATTTTGCAGGTCATCGCTTAATATTTTTCCGCAGGAAAGTCCAAGATAAACGCTGTTATCTACAAGTTGAGTTGAAATTGAAGAATTTTTAAATTCAAAAGAGTTCATCTTACGCAATCCTTTTGAAAATTCTCTCTGTGAAAATTCCTCTTCATATTCATACTTGTCCTGTTTTTCAAGAAGTTCAAGCTCACATTTATCAAGCGAAAAATCAGCATTTGTTATGTAGTCATGCATATAATCCGGGTTTAATGAAATCACCTGATAAAGCCTCATTGAATTCACTGCACATTCAAGGCACGAAAAAGCAGCAAACTGCATATTGCTTTCGTTAAGTTTTATAAAGCTATACAAATTCTGAAATACCGATTTGTTTATTACAATGAGTATCAGCCTTTCATTTTCCCGATAATCTGCAAGCATAGGATTTGAAATATAGCTCATTGTAAATTTATACGCCTTATTGACATAGTCGGCAAACATATCTTTAAATTCATTTAAAAGAGCATTTTCTCTGATTGTAAATTCAAACATAATATCACCTACCTGAATAATTCCATATCAGAATTATATAAATCAATTCTTGTAATATCCGCATCAACGGAAAGTTTCGAATATTTTTCAAATGCAGAAACTAACAAATTCGGATTCACATTATCGCTGCTGCCTGCCGATAAAATTACATTGAGCAGGACAAAATCAAATTTCTCTTCAATTTTAAAACTCTTTATTCCCTGCTTTATGTCTACTGTTTTAAATCCTTTTTTGGACTTTTTTTCAAACTCAATTTTTTCAAGCGAATAAAAGTCAGCAAGCTTATTTGCAACAACAGTTGTGTTTACATTATCACAATTAAGCTTAACGGAAAATTTGGCAAAGGCGATTTTTCCTGCTTTCATAACAGGTTCAGTCACACTGAAAATCTGAATGCCTCTTGGCAGACAATCATTAAGTTTTGATATTATTTCTTCAAAAGAATAATTGTCATCTTCAAGTTTTACATCCATACACTCGTTTACTCCTCTGAATCCGAGTGACAGCGGCAACGGAAACGTTGCAAATGGATGAGGATTAAAACCCTCGGTGTGCCATACGGGCAATTTACTTTTGTGAAGTGCACGAAGCATACAGCGATTTAAATCAAGGTGAGAAATATATCTGCACTCAAAATCTTTTTTAAACCATATTCTTACGCTTTTCAAAGCATACACCCTCCCCGTACTTTGCTGCACCGCAGTTGTTGCATTTAAGTCTGCAATGCGGCGTTGTTGTATTTTCATATGCTTTCTTACATTCTTTAATAAGATAATCCTTTGTTACACCGTAGTCAATATGATCCCAAGGAAGAATTTCATCAAAAGAACGTTTGCGGTTTGCATAAAACGCAGGGTCAATTCCGCACTCTTCAAAAAGTTCAAGCCATTTTTCAAGGTTGAAACAGTCATTCCAGCCATCAAAGTGAAACCCTCTTTCACAGGCAAGCTCCATAACCTTGCAGAGCTTTCTGTCGCCTCTTGCAAAAACAGCTTCAAGATAACTTGTGTCTGCATCATGATAATTAAACTGAATTTTCTTTGTAGTTATGCTTTCCTTAATGTGAACTTGCTTTTCGTGCAAAACAGGAATTGTATCCTGCGGTTCCCACTGAAACGGCGTAAACGGCTTTGGTACAAAGGAAGATGCAGAAACAGTTACCCTGACAGACTTGCCCTTAGGCTTATCAGGACATTTATAATAAGTATCAACAACGGCTTGTCCGAGCTTTGAAATTGCTTCGACGTCCTCCATTGTTTCGGTTGGAAGTCCTATCATAAAGTACAACTTGACAGTAGTCCAACCGCCCTCGAAAGCAGTTGCACAGGTGGCAAGCAGTTCCTCTTCCCTAACGTTTTTATTTATTGCATCACGCATACGCTGACTTCCCGCTTCCGGCGCAAAGGTAAGTCCGCTTTTTCTGACAGTTTTAATTTTATTCATTATATCATCGGTGAATCCGTCAACACGCAATGAAGGAAGTGAAATACTGACTTTTTCGTCTTTACTCCATTCATTCAGCTTTTCAAGCAATGGAACAATCTGACTGTAGTCGCTTGAGCTTAACGAGGATAAGGACACCTCATCATATCCGGTATTATCGCAAAGAGCCTTGCACTGTGCATTTATAGTTTCGGGAGATTTCTCACGAACAGGACGGTAGATAAAGCCTGCCTGACAGAAACGGCAACCTCTTATACATCCTCTGAAAATTTCCTGCACGGCTCTGTCGTGCACAATTTCAACGAGAGGAACAACAAAGTTGTCGGGATAAAAACAAGTGTTCATATCCTTGATAAGCCTTTTATGAATTACTTTAGGTGCATTGCCCTTTGGCATAAAGCTCTTGATTGTTCCGTCAGCGTTATATGAAACGTCATAAAGCGACGGGACGTACACCCCTTCAATTTGAGAGCAAAGCTGCAAAAATTCAGCCTTGCTTTTCCCCTGCTTGCGGCACTCTCTAAAAATATTTATAACGTCAAGGTCAACCTCTTCGCCCTCACCTATGAAGAAAAGATCAACAAAGTCAGCTATCGGCTCAGGATTACAAGCGCATGGACCGCCTGCAACAACAATTTGCTTTAATTCATTTCGTTCACTGCTTTTAATCGGGACATTTGAAAGCTTAAGCATATTAAGCATATTTGTAAAACTCAGCTCGTACTGTAAAGTAAATCCAATAAAATCAAAATCAGACACAGGGTCACCGCTTTCAAGCGCATAAAGAGGAATATTATGTTTAATCATTTCCTCTTCCATATCAACCCAAGGAGCAAACACACGTTCACACCATATGTAATCTTCTTTGTTAAACTGGCTGTAGAGAATTTTCATTCCAAGGTGTGACATTCCCACCTCATAGGTATCGGGAAAACAAAACGCAAAACGAACATCTACGCTGTTTTTATCTTTAATAACCTCGTTAAGCTCACCGCCGACGTAGCGTCCCGGTTTTTGAACCTTTAAAAGGAGTTTTTCAACTTCCTTACTTACCATATTATACCTCCGGTTGTTTCCATTCCTAAATCATTTACAACTGAATTTGTACTAAAAATACTTGTTGTTCCTGCAAAGCAGTGAAAAAACAAGATATATACATACAATCAACAGTGAAAAATTGTGTTTTGAATTAAACAGCAGAATAAATCCGAAAAATGCAAGCGGAAAAATAATTATAAAAGTAATTATATTTACAATTCTTTGTGAAACCGTATCGCTGAGAAACCTGCTTAGAATCAAATACAGCAGTTGTCCGCCGTCAAGAGATAAAACAGGCAAAAGATTAAACAGCCCCACAGAAATATTTGCCGCCGCAGGATAAAGAAAAAAATCATTGCACAATAAGTATAACAGATAAAAGAGAATAAAACAAATAAAATTAGAAAAAGGTCCAAAAAAAATTATAAGAAAATTATGTATATACTTTCTTTCTTGTCTTTTTCTGTCGCTTATTGAGATTTCAAACAGAGATATTCTGATTTTTTCGGGAACATATCCAAAAATACACATAAGTATGATGTGTCCCGCTTCGTGAATTATTATTGCTAAAAAACAGTATAAAAAGTTGTCGAAAATTCCTGCAATAATACAAATAGAAGCTATGCAGATTATAAGATATGAAACTGTTATTTCGGTTTTTAGTATTTTAAATTTCATCTTTAGTTGCAGATGAAAAAAGTTTGTTTAAATTAAAATTGTCAGAATTATCGAAAATTGCCGAGTTATTAAGGTTTGAGTAGTAAAGCTCACGTGCAGACGCATAAAAATCCCCGCCGAAACTTTTAATCAAAAGAGCCGCAAGAGCAATAAGAATACATATAATAAGCTGTATTGTTATAAGCAACTGTTTTGGTGAGTTTTCTTTCTTTTTCTGTTCCTTTAGTTTAATGCTTTCGTCATCATTTATCTCTGTGTTTGTTGTGCCTACAACGGGATATTCACAATTTGTTACCGACTCCCAACCCTCGTCATATGTTATAGAGTTTTTATTTTCTTCATTCAAAAAAATCACCTCAACACAATATATGCGTTGAGGCGGACAAATTTAACCAAGTTTTTTAAAATCAACTTTAACAAGATTTATGAAAAATCCTATAGCAAGCATAAGAGAGAAAATCTCTGCAATAGGGAAAGCATACCATACAACAGACAAATCAAAAACTATTGAAATAATATACGCTATAGGTAAAATCAATACAAGCTGACGACAAAACGACATTAACAAACTTCGTACTCCTTTGCCCACTGCCTGAAACAGTGTTGTAAACAAAATATCTGCCGCAGCAGGGATAAAGCACAAGCTTATTATCCTGAATGCAAACTCACCTATTTTCATAATTTCATCTGTTCCTCCGAACATAGAAATAAGAACGTCCGGAATTGTCCACATAAGAACTGTTCCGATTGACATTATAATGACAGCAATAATTATTCCGTGCTTTAGTGCAGAATACAAGCGCTTCTTATTACGAGCGCCGTAATTGTATCCGATTATAGGCATTACACCCTGATTCAACCCAAAGCAAGGCATAAACACGAAGCTTTGAAGCTTATAGTAAATTCCGAGGACAGTAACAGAAGCCTCAGAAGCTGCTAAAATTGCATTAAGACCTATTATCATAACTGAACCGATTGACTGCATAATAATTGACGGCAGTCCGACAGCATATATATTTTTGAGCGTCGAAAAATTTATTTTGAAGTTTTTAAATGAAATTTTAACCTCGTGTTTCTTACAAAACATAATTATTACAGCAAACAACATTCCGCAGAATTGTCCGAACACCGTTGCTATAGCCGCGCCCATTACGCCCAATTCAGGGAAAAATCCGATTCCAAAAATCAAAAGCGGGTCACAAATTATATTTACTATCGCTCCGACAAGCTGGAAAAGCATTGGGAATATCATATTGCCCGTTGCCTGCAAGGTTTTTTCAATCATAATCTGAACAATTGCAAAAAAAGAAAAACATAGAACGATTGTCAGATACTGCGTACCGTATTCGGCAATTTTAGGATTGCTGCTGTAAGCGTTCATAAACGGTTCTGAAATAAATAAACCAAGAATAAGGAAAAACAGATAGCTTACAACACAAGTCAGCAGTCCATGAGTAGCGGCAGAATCAGCCTCATTATAATTTTTCTCGCCAAGTTTTCTTGAAACAAGTGAATTTACACCAACCGCCGTACCAACAGCTACTGCAATAAGCAGCATTTGCAGAGGAAACGCAAACGACATTGCAGTGAGTCCGTTTAAATCGTATTGACCGATAAAGATACTGTCTACAACATTATACATAGCCTGTATTGTCATTGAAAAAATTGCAGGCAGCGACATTGTTAAAATCAACTTTGTCATGGGCATAGTGCCCATTTTATTTTCCGATTTTACTTCATTATTTTTTACATTCATTGCTTTTTCCATTCCTGTCTTACCTTTCTGCTAAAAAGGCAGAACTACATTTCTGTAATCTGCCAAATCAGCTTATTTTTCTTATCTTTCGATATATCATAAATATCAGCAACATAATAACTGTTCCCGTAAGCACGCCGGAAAAGTCCAGTAATACATCGGTTATTTGTCCTGATCTTCCTTCTACATTAAGCTGAATTGCTTCATCGCATACCGCAGTCGCTAACCCTGCAAAAAGAATCTGCGAATAATATCTGTACGGTTTTGTTCGTGAAAATGAATAGGCACAACTCATAAGGAGCAAACCGATTGCAGTATATTCGGCAAAATGTGCCGCTTTTCTGACAATATGGTCGGTAAGCTCAGCGCTGAAACCGAAAAAATTCAATATATATTGTAAAAAGTCCATTACGCTTTCGCTTTCCTCACCCGACAAGCTTGCCGGCATTGAAGAATGAATGAACGCAAATGCAATCATTGCTGCGGTGAGGACAAAAATAATTATTCGAAAACGCAAAGATGTTTGACTCTTTTTCATATCACCACTCCTTAGTATATTTTACAGGAAATAAAAATAATGTCAATGCAGCAGAGGTTAATTTATCAATATGTATAAATTAGTCGAATATGATAGAATTTAAAATATAGAGTTTTATATTCTTTTTGTATTGAAAAATCCTTATTTTTCTGTTATACTTAACTTTGTTTTGTAATATACATATTTTTATTAAATCAAATATATAAAGGAGTTATTATGTTTCTGAATTACTTAATTGTGTTTTTTATTTCGATGGTTCCGATTGTTGAACTCAGAGGCGCTATTCCGGTAGCTATTGGCATGGGACTTGACCCTGTAGTATCATATATAATCTGT
The DNA here is from genome assembly GCA_958403905.1 of uncultured Ruminococcus sp. Taxonomy (GTDB): domain Bacteria; phylum Bacillota; class Clostridia; order Oscillospirales; family Acutalibacteraceae; genus Ruminococcoides. Next base: position 19,998 of record CATXZD010000009.1, on the reverse strand, counting down.
ATAATCGGCAATATGCTTCCTGTACCGTTTATCTATTTCTTTGCCAGAAAAGTTCTTATATGGGGCAAAGACAAAAAATATATCGGAAAGTTCTTTACTTTTTGTATTGAAAAAGGTGAAAAAGGCGGCCAAAAACTTCAGGCAAAAGCAGGCAAAGGTCTTTTCATTGCACTTATGCTGTTTGTCGGAATACCGATTCCCGGAACAGGTGCTTGGACAGGAACACTTGCCGCAAGTTTTCTTGATATGGGATTTAAGAAAAGCGTTATTGCCGTTATGATGGGCGTTTTGATAGCAGGAATCATTATGGGATTGGCAAGTATGGGATTGTTCGGCGGACTCAGTTTCCTTTTCAAATAAATACTTTGGGCGGCTTTTGCTGCCCTTATTTTTTACTGAAATAATCCAATTGAATCAACAGCGGTATTCAGCTGTTTTTAAGGTGAAGTTATGCAAAATTCTTTAAAATTTGACGCTGTTATTATCGGAGGAGGCGCATCGGGTTTGATGTGCGCCATAGCAGCAAAACAGAAAAACAATAATATTTCCGTGGCAATAATTGAAAAAAATGAGAGGGTCGGCAAAAAGCTTTTAGCTACAGGCAACGGCAGATGCAACCTTACTCATAAAAATATTTCTGCTGAAAAATACTGCGGTTCGTTTAAAAATCAAAGTAATGCATTTTTTGAAAAATTCAATACTGACAAACTGCTTGATATTTTTAAAAAATTCGGTCTGCTGACTTTTTGCGACAGCGAAGGAAGGTATTATCCGCTCTGCAAACAGGCAAGCGCAGTGCTTGATGTATTAAGGTTTGCATGTGAAAGACTTAATGTCGAAATTTTTTGTGGTGAAAATATAAAAAGTATAAGAAAAAACGGCGTCAATTTTTCTGTAAAAACCAAAGAAAATATGTTTATTTCCAAAAAACTTGTAATTGCCAACGGCTCAAAGGCAGCGCCGAAGCTCGGCGGAAATTCAAGCTGCGTCGATTATTTAAAAAATTTCAGTCACAACCTTATTCCATTTTCCCCCGCACTTTGCCCGGTAAAGGTTAAATCAGAGGTAATTAAGTCGCTTAAAGGTATCAGAGCAAACGCTAAAGCCGTTCTTTTTGATAAAAAAGGTAACCCTGTTAAGGAGGAAGTCGGAGAGATACAATTTACTGATAACTCGCTATCAGGAATTTGTATTTTTAATCTGTCGCTCTATACGAAAAAGGATTTTTGTATTTCTCTCGATTTGCTGCACGATATTTCTGATACAGAATTAAAAGATTTAATTTACAACAATATAAATATATTTTCAGATCTTACAATTGATAATCTTTTTACCGGTATTTTTCAAAAAAGACTCGGGCAGGCTGTGCTTAAAGAGAGCAAAGTGACTGATTTTTCAAGAAAATGCTGCACTCTTTCAAAAAGCGAAATTGAAAACATAGTACGAACAGTTAAAAATATGCGTTTTCCCGTTGTTGAAAACTGCGGATTTGATCAGGCACAGTGTGCTCTCGGCGGTGTAAACGGATGTGAAATTGAAGAAAAAAATATGCAAAGTAAAATTGTGAAAAATCTTTACATTTGTGGAGAAGCAATTGATATTTGCGGAGAATGCGGAGGATATAATTTGCATTTTGCATTTGCAAGCGGATTTACGGCAGGTGAAAACTTATGATAAGAATTAACAATGTACATATTCCTCTTGTCTACAGCAATGAAACAATCCGAAAAAAGTCGGCAAAAGAGCTTAGAGTTGATACTAATGCAATAAAGTCTGTGTCAATTTTCAGACGTTCTGTAGACGCAAGGAAGAAAGATAACATATTCTTTTTATGCTCAATTGATATTGAGCTAAATATCAACGAATACTCAGTGCTAAAAAAATGTAAAAATGCCGTAAAAGTAACACCTTATCATTATGAAGTAAGCAAATGGACGGGTGGTACACCTCCGCTGATTGTCGGAATGGGACCTGCCGGACTTTTTGCCGCACTTATTCTTGCTCAAAGCGGAGCAAAACCGATTTTGATTGAGCGTGGACGTGACGTAGACAGACGTCACGACGACGTGCATAAATTCTGGCTTACCGGTACACTTGACACTTCATCAAATGTTCAATTCGGCGAAGGCGGAGCAGGAACTTTTTCTGACGGTAAGCTTAACACAGGAACTAAAGACTTTCGTCAGAGAAAAGTGCTTGAAGAATTTGTAAATCACGGCGCCCCTGATGAAATTCTTTACAACGCAAAACCTCATATCGGCACGGATAAACTTAAAATCACCGTAAAGAATATCCGCGAAGAAATAATTACGCTCGGCGGTACGGTTCTTTTTGAAACAAAGCTTACAGGATTTAACATAAAAGACGAAAAAATCACCGGTGCTGTTGTTGAAAAACAAGGCAAAACCGACATAATTGAAACAGACAGTATTATTCTTGCTGTCGGACACAGTGCAAGAGATACCTTTGAAATGCTGCTTGAAAAGGGAATTCCGATTGAGGCAAAGTCTTTTTCAGTCGGGGCAAGAATTGAACATCTGCGTGAAAAAATTGATAGTTCGCAATACGGAAAATTTGCAGGAAGCAAAAATCTCGGTGCAGCAAGCTACAAGCTGAACACACACCTTGAAAACGGAAGAGGCGTATACACCTTTTGTATGTGTCCGGGTGGAAAGGTAGTTAATGCGTCAAGCGAAGAAAATATGCTTGTGACAAATGGCATGAGCGAATTTGCAAGAAGTGAAGTTAATTCAAATTCTGCTCTGCTTGTAGGTGTATCCCCTAAAGATTTTAAATCAAACAATCCGCTTGCCGGTATGCATTTTCAGCGCAAGCTCGAAAATAAAGCGTTTATGCTTGGAGGAAGCAACTACAATGCTCCTGTTCAAAGGATTGACGATTTTATTAACAACACCAAAAGTTCCCATCTCGGTGAAGTTAAGCCAAGTATATGTCCTGATTACGAACTAAGTAATTTAAGCACAATTCTGCCCGAATTTGTTTCAGAATCAATGAAACAAGGCATTAAAGATTTGGGCAGAAAGCTAAAAGGGTTTGATGACGGTGACGCAATATTAACCGCAGTAGAAACACGAAGCTCCTCCCCTGTACGTATCTTAAGAAATAATGAAACTCTTGAAAGCATTAAAATCAAAGGACTTTATCCTTGCGGTGAAGGCGCAGGATATGCAGGAGGAATTATTTCAGCCGCAGTTGACGGTATAAAATGTGCGGAAGAAATAATAAATAAAAATAATAAGTAAACAAAAGCACCCTGTAACCAAATCAAGTTACAAGGTGCTTTTGTGCGACTGCGTCTGTAAGCCGGGTTCTGTCGTGAACAGCCATCTATCTTGGCAGCTCGTTACCGAAACTGCTCAATGCCACCTCCTAAGGACACGCCGAGCAAGCGTATATGTCCTACCACGGTGTTGCTTCAAATAGGGTTTACACGGCAGACAGATTTCCCTGCCTCCGGTGAGCTCTTACCTCACCTTTCCATCCTTACCGAAAAAACGGCGGTAATTTTCTGTTGCACTATCCCTGGAGTCGCCTCCGGCGGCCGTTAGCCGTTATTTTTGCTCTGTGAAGCCCGGACTTTCCTCGCACAAAGCCTTTCGGACTTTGCTCGCAGCTGTTCAACGCACTCGCATTAATTATAATAAAATAAATAAAGCTAAAAGTCAATAATTTTCAGCAAATAGCTTGATATATAGCGAATTTAAGTATATAATTTATTTGTTTGTTATGTAAAAAATATGAGAAGGAGTATTTTTATGGATATTAGAAAAGAATCTCTTAAAAAGCACTATGAATGGAACGGAAAAATTGAAGTTGTATCAAGAGTTTCAATTTCAAACTCAGATGACCTTTCACTTGCCTACACTCCCGGTGTTGCAGAACCTTGTCTTGAAATTCAAAAGAATTATGAAAAGTCTTTTGAACTTACAAGAAGAAACAATCTTGTTGCCGTAATTACAGACGGTACAGCAGTGCTTGGTCTCGGCGATATCGGCCCTGAAGCAGGAATGCCTGTTATGGAGGGAAAGTGTGCGCTGTTCAAGGAATTTGCTGATGTTGACGCGTTTCCCATCTGCGTTAGAAGCAAAGATGTTGACGAGATTGTAAACACAATATACCTTATCAGCGGTTCTTTCGGTGGAATTAATCTTGAGGATATTGCAGCTCCGAGATGTTTTGAAATTGAGAAAAAGCTCAAAGAGAAGTGTGATATTCCCGTCTTTCACGATGACCAGCACGGAACTGCCGTTATAGTTGCGGCAGGTCTTTTAAACGCTCTTAAAATTGTCGAAAAAAATATTGAAACAGCTAATATTGTTGTAAACGGCGCAGGCTCAGCGGGAATTGCAATTACAAATCACCTTTTCAATATGGGTGCAAAAAATATTACACTCTGCGATATTAACGGTATTATCTGTGAGGGTGACGATAGTCTAAGCGAAGTTCACAAATATATGGCAACAATTACAAACCGTGAAAAGAAAACAGGCACGCTTGCTGATGCAATGAAAGGTGCCGACGTATTTATCGGAGTTTCTGCACCGAATATTGTAAGTAAGGAAATGGTAAAGTCTATGGCTGAAAAGCCTGTTATCTTCTCTATGGCTAATCCTACTCCCGAAATTATGCCGGACGTTGCAAAGGAAGCAGGAGCAGCTGTTGTTGGTACAGGCAGAAGCGATTTTCCGAATCAGATTAACAACGTGCTTGCTTTCCCCGGAATTTTCAGAGGTGCGCTTGATTGCAGGGCAAGTGAAATTAACGAGGAAATGAAAGTTGCAGCTTCTTATGCAATAGCTTCTCTCGTTGGTGATGATGAATTAACACCCGAATACATTCTTCCGCAGGCATTTGACAAAAGAATCGGCAAAGCCGTAGCAAATGCTGTTAAGGAAGCGGCTGAAAAGACAGGCGTTGCAAGAATTTAAAAATTCATATGATAAATAAAGCGTCAAGGATTTGTGATCCTTGACGCTTTATTAAAGACAAAATCAAATTATATGCTGGAATTTATTGAGCAATTTACTTTGAAACAATATCAGTCTTATTTCCAATGATTTAGTTTTGGAACAACCGCTTCCATATGTGCACGAACCTGTTCAGCAGGCCAATTTTCATTTGCCATATGTTCTACACAAAAATCAATAAGCTGTTCCTTACTGCTATATTTGAAGTCGCCGTCACTATAACACCACTTGCAATATTCCTCATTAAATTCACCGTTCGGCTCTTTGCTTATTGTAGCATCCTCAAGCGGCATACCACAGCATTGACATATAAGTTGTCTCGGAGCACCTAATAATGTATTGATTGAAACATCAAAAAAAGTTGAAAGCAGTTTTAGTGTTTCCGTATTCGGGATTGTTTCGCCATTTTCCCATCGAGATACTGCCTGTCGGGTTACATATATTTTTTCTGCAAGTTCCTCTTGAGAAATACCTTTTTTAGTTCGGAGTTCGAGTATAATATCCTTTGTTTCCATTTAATAATCACCACCTTGTAAAAATTATAATACTGCTATGCTATAAATTCAAGCAACTGGCTGTTGCTGTAAATTCAGATTTATATGTCTTTTTTCATTGCGATATGCTCACAATATTCGTCAAAATATATTTTACCGTATTTTTTATAACCGAGCTTTTCATAAAAACCCGACGCTCTCACCTGTGCGGAAAGTTTTATACGTTCTGCACCTGATTCTTTTGCAACCTTTTCGGCTTGAAGCAGGATTTTTTCACCGAAGCCCTTTCCCCTGTACGGCTTCAAAACGGCAATTCTTCCGATATGATATTCGCTATTCGATTTGTATAGACGGCAACAACCGACAGGTTTATTATCAAGATACATCACAATATGAGTTGCAATGTTGTCTATATCATCAAATTCAATTTCAAATTTCTGCTCTTTGATAAATACCATTTCACGAATCATCTTTTCATCTTCGGAAAGCGTGTTCGTCACTTTAAAATTCATCATATTTCATCTCTTATTTCCTCCGCCTTTTTGATAAGGGCGAATTTTTCATTCTCAATCTTATCCTCAATTACAAGACCCAAAAGTATTTTCAAAATTTTGCCGATTTTAATACCCTCGCTTAAACCGAGATTTTTAATATCATTTCCATTTATTTTCAGCTGCTTTAAGGTAAAGCAATCTTTATCAGCTAAAATTTCTTTGTAAGTTTGACAGGCAAGATCAAGCTTTTCAAGTTTTTCCTTGTGCTTGTAATCCGACTGTGCCATAATATCTGCTCGCTGAATTTTTAATAAAAGCTCGACATTCTTATCCCCAATTGCACTCATAACGTGCCTTAACTGGCGTTTTGAACCGCTGAAACGAACATCGTGATATTTTATAAGTGTTATGCAGGTTTCTATGAAATCATTAGAGTATTTGAGTCTGCGAAGTATAGTTTCAGCCATTTCAGCGCTGTATTTCGGATGACCTTTAAAGTGACACGTTCCATCCTCGTCACGCTTGCAGGCTTTCGGCTTGCCTATATCATGGAGCAACATTGACATTCTAAGCAAAGGTGTGTTACCAATTGACTTAACAGCATATGTTGTATGATGCCATAAATCACGATTATGGTGCTTTGTGTGCTGATTATAATCAAACATAGGCTTAATTTCAGGAATGAAAACAGCAATAACATCACGATAATTGTTCAAAATTTGTTCTGCGCCATATCCTGACAACAGCTTATTTAACTCGACTGAAATCCGTTCAACGGCTATATTATTAAGCAAATCAGCGTTTTTATGGATTGATTTTGCCGTTTCATAATCAATCTCAAAGTTATAAACAGAAGCAAAACGCAGCGCACGAATTATTCGTAAAGCATCTTCATTAAAGCGAAAATCTGGATTTCCAACGCATTTGATTATCTTATCAGACAAATCGTTTCTTCCGTCATACGGGTCAATCAAACCGCTTTGCTCGTTATATGCCATTGCGTTTATCGTAAAATCACGTCGGGCAAGGTCTTGAGTTATATCAGATGTAAAGATTACGCTGTCAGGACGTCGGTTGTCGGAATATGCTCCGTCAATTCGGTACGTTGTAACTTCAAAAACTTCACCGTCAAGGACAATGGAAATTGTACCATGTTTTATTCCTGAATCAAAGGTGTTAAAATTTTCAAAGCATTTCTTTATTTCTTCGGGCTTTGCGTTAGTGCAAATATCCCAGTCGTGCGGTGTAAGTCCGATTACTGAATCACGAACACATCCGCCGACTATAAATGCTTCATAATTATGTGTATTTAAAATTTTTATTATTGTTTTTACGTTCTTCGGCAATACTATGTTCAAAATATATCACCTTATCTTCTAACTTAGAATTATTCGTTTTCAAATAGCGGGGTTGAAAAGTACCTTTCGGCAGTATCGGGAAGTACGGTTACAACAGTCTTTCCTCTACCCAACTTTTTGGCAAGCTTTATTGCGGCAGCTACATTTGTTCCGCTTGAAATACCGCACATAAGTCCCTCTTTTCTTGCTAAATCCTTTGAAGTCCGGATTGCCTCATCATCTGTAACTATACAAATATCTTCATATATTTTAGTATTCAACACTTGTGGAATTACACCGTCGCCTATTCCCATTTGCAGATGTGTGCCGATAGTGCCTCCTGACAGAATAGCAGCATTTTCAGGCTCAACTGCCCAGATAGTAATGTTTGGATACTGTGCTTTTAATACTTCACCTATTCCGGTAATTGTACCGCCTGTACCGACTCCTGAACAAAAACCGTCTATTGGTCCTCCCACCTGCTCCATAATTTCAAGGGCTGTATGGTGGCGGTGTGCAAGAGGATTATTTTCATTTTCAAACTGCTGAGGAACAAAAACATTCGGATTCTCTTCTGACATTTTTATTGCTGTCTGCAAACACTCGTCAATGCATTTGCCAATATTTCCGTTGTCGTGAATCAAAATAACATCTGCGCCGTAATGACGAACAAGCTTTCTGCGCTCCTCACTTACGGAATCGGGCATAATAATGATTGTTTTATATCCTCTTACTGCTCCGACAAGTGCAAGACCTATACCCTGATTGCCGCTTGTGGGTTCGACAATTATTGTGTCTTTATGTATTCTGCCCTCTTTTTCTGCCTGTAATATCATATTATATGCAGTTCTTGTCTTGATTGAACCGCCAACATTAAGTCCCTCGAATTTTACAAGAATTTCCGCACTGTCGTCATCGACCATATTATTTAGTCTTACTATAGGAGTGTGTCCGACCGCATCTAAAATATTATCATATATCATTTAATTTAACCTCTGCTTTTATATTTTTTAATAAAGTTCTGCGAAATATTATAAAGAATATTGAAAATAACTATTGTAGCTGATATTAAAATCGTAAGCAATATAATTCCCTCAAAGCTTAATGAAACCAACGAAAAGAACTGACCGAATATAACGCTTCCTAATACTATGCCCGATGTACACACAACAAGCATAACTGCACGCAAAGCATTTATTGGTAAGGACAATCTTATTACAAGCAACATACAGGAAATTGCTGTTGTGTAAACGCAGATTGTTGAAAATTCCGGAGTTGGCAAAGCAATAATCTTGCAGACAATTGCTGCTGAAATTATGTTTGTAATTACGCAAATTGTTGCAGGAAGAGCTCTTGCAATTATATTAAATGTAAAATTGCCTTTGATTATGTTTTTGTTCGGCTGTAATGCAAGTACAAATGAAGGTATTCCTACTGTAAATGCTCCAATTAATGTAAGCTGAATCGGTTGAAAAGGATACTGCATATGAAAAAATATAAAGAAAATAGAAAGAATTACCGAATAGATAGTTTTTACCATATACAGCGATGAACTGCGTTCGAGGTTATTGATTGTTCGTCGTCCCTCTGCAACAACATCGGGCATTGACGCAAAGTCATTGTTTACAAGCACAAGCTGAGATACATTTCTTGCAGCATCACTTCCCGATGCCATTGCAACGGAACAATCGGCTTCTTTAAGTGCAAGGACATCGTTTACACCGTCGCCTGTCATTGCTACCGAATGGCCGTGATTTTTTAATGCAATAACAAGTTTTTTCTTCTGAATTGGTGTAACTCTGCCGAATACGTTGTACTTTTCAGCCGCTTCAAAAAGCTCATCATCGGTTGTAATCGTTGTCATATCAACAGCATTTTCAGCGCCCTCTATCCCAGTATCTATGGCTATGTTTTTTACGGTCTTAACGCTGTCGCCTGAAATAACCTTTAGTGTTACTCCCTGATCTTTAAAATAATTTACCGTTTCATTTACGTTATCACGCAAAATATCTTTAATTAGAATTATTGCCATTGGGACAAGATTTTGCGGAATTTCAGATTCCGATATTGAACAATCCGACGATGCAAGCACAAGTATACGAACGGTCTGACTGATTTTTTCAATTTCATCAAAAACTGCTTTGTATTTATTTCTGTCTTGAAAAACAAATTCTGCCGCACCTATAACATAGGATTTTCCATTACAAAATGTACCGCCAGACCACTTTGTTTCGGAAGAAAACGAAACAAACTTGCAACAATTCATACCCTCTGTGTCACCTGTGAAATCCTTGATTGCATAAAGCGTTGCGTTAATTTCATCAGATGCAGAAAAAATTGACGAAAGTGCTGTTTTAGTTTCGTTTTCATCGGAATCAAAATAAATTACATCAGTTACGCTCATTTTATCTGTTGTTAAGGTTCCTGTTTTATCAAGACAAAGAACATCTACTCTTGCAAGAGATTCTATGCTGTACATTTCCTGCACAAGAACTTTTTTAGAAGACATTCTTATTACGGATACTGCAAGAACAGTGCTTGTAAGTAATACCATTCCTTTGGGAATCATTCCGTCAATTGCTGCAACAGCACTTACAACAGTCCCCTGAATATCTCCTCCCTGAATACCGAACTGACGGAAAAAGAATAATATACCAATTGGAAAAATTATAAAAGTACATAACTTAATTATAAAATTAAAAGATTTAAGAATTTGCGAATTTACTTTTTTAATATATTTGGCTTCATTATTAATTTTTGCAACGTAGCAATCAGCACCTACTTTATTAACCTTTGCAAAGCACTTACCTGACGCAATAAAGCTTCCTGAAAGAAGCTCGTCGTTTTCTTTCTTTAAAATTAAATTGGATTCGCCCGTAAGAAGACTTTCGTTAGCCTTACATTCTCCTTTGCATACTATGCAATCTGCAGGGATTTGACTGCCTCGTGAAAGCACAAGAATATCGTCAAGAACAATTTCTTCTTTACTAATTTCAATTATTTTTCCGTTGCGAAGAACGCTTACCTTTTTCTCAGAAAGTATAGTTAATCTATCGACGCAAATTTTTGAACGTATTTCCTGCACGATACCAATAGTTATGTTTGCAAGTACGATTCCCATAAAAAGCATATTCTTATAGGAGCCGACAACTAAAAGCGCAATAAAAAGCACAACATTTATTGCATTAAACAATGTGCAAATGTTATCGTAAAAAATACGTTTGATTGATTTAGTTTTTAAATTAGAAGAAATATTTACCTTACCGTCATTTACTCGCTGCTTTACCTCTTCTTCACACAAACCATTAAGTCCATTTAAAGTTTCTGACATATACACCTCAAAATGAAAATTATTTATTTTATGAAAATTATTTGAAAATATCACGGTTTTATCAAAAAGATAAAAAGAAAAATTCCAAATATAATTTTAATATTTTAAAACACGTTTTAACTTATATTATAAATGCAAAAGATAATAAAGGCAACGGAAAGAAGGTGATTTTTTGAAAAAATTTAAAAAAATATTATCAGTTGCCTTGTCAGGAGCAATTTTAATTGGATTTTCGCAAATAACAGCAGTTTCAGAAAGTGAAAATCAGTGTGTTTATCTTGGAGGACAGCCATTTGGTGTTAAATTTTATAATAACGGAGTAGTAGTTATTAATCTTGAAAGTTATTATGACGGAAGCAAATATATCTGCCCTGCAAAAGAAGGCGGATTAAAAGTAAATGACATTATTAAAAAAGTTGACGGAGAAGCCATATGTACAAATGAGGCTTTGCAGGAAGCAGCAGAAAATTCAAACGGTAAAACCGTTACTCTCACAATTGAAAGAGAAGGAAAAGAGGAGACTAAAAGTATTACTCCAAAGAGAAACACTGTAGGAATGTATCTTATCGGTGCATGGGTAAGAGATAGCTGTGCCGGAATAGGTACCATCACTTATTATGACGCTGACAAAAATTACTTTGCAGCACTTGGACACGGAATTTGTGACAATGACACTTCCCTGCTTTTGCCGCTCGGCACAGGAGAAGCTGTTCATGCTAATATTAACGGTATATCAAAGAGCAGTTGCGGTAAAGCAGGAAGTTTGAATGGTTATTTCACCCACAGCACAATTGGTTATCTTATAAAAAACACTGAAATAGGAGTTTACGGAACAATTTCTGACAATTTTTCTAATAATAAAAGAAGAATTGAAATTGCAGACAACCACGATATAAAAGCAGGAAGTGCCAAACTATATACAACTATTGAAGGTGAAGAACCTAAGTATTATTCGATAGAAATTAAGAGAATAGTAAGTCTTAATCCCGAATCAAATGAAAATTTTGTAATTAAAATTACAGATGAGAAATTGATGGATTATTGCGGAGGTATAGTGCAAGGTATGAGCGGAAGTCCGATTATTCAAGATGGAAAGCTCGTAGGTGCCGTAACACACGTTTTTCTGAACAATCCCTCAGAGGGTTATGGAGTGACGGTACAAAATATGGTGACGAAATATAGCGAATAACCCAATATATTGAAGATTTTTCAATGTCGAAAAATCTTAGTAAAAATATTTTTTCAATTTTTTAAAAAAATTATTTGGAAAGTATTGCCAAGTTTACCATTTTGTGGTAATATAATTTCACAACAATATTTTGGGGGAATTTTACAATGGACAACAACATTAAAGTAATCATCACAGATGACGCAACAGAATTTTCACAGGAAAGTTTAAAATTATTGCAAAGTTTTAATATTTCTGCGTCGTTCTGCACCAAAGACGGAGACGAGCTGTTAAATCGCATTAATCAGGATCAGCCAGACGCTGTTTTAATGGACTCTTTTATGACAAGGCTCGATGCAATCGGAGTAATGAGAAATATTAAACGACAAAATCAACATCCACCGATTTTCATAGTTTTTTCTTCGTTTCACAGTCCTGTGCTTGAAAGAGAAATTATGAATTCAGGTGCAACCTATTTTGTTTTGAAACCTTATAATATTGAAGAAATGTGCGAGAATATTGTATCTCTTGTAAAGAAAAACCGTGATAATGTGCTTAACAAAGCAATGAACCTTGATATTTTTGGAATTGAACTCAAGGTTACTGAAATTCTTCACGAAATCGGTGTTCCTGCTCATATTAAGGGTTACCATTATTTAAGAGATTCTATTATTATGTCCGTTGAAAAGCCGGAAATAATCAACGCTGTCACTAAACAATTATATCCTTCCGTCGCTAAAAAGTATGAAACGACATCATCAAGAGTTGAGCGTGCTATCAGACACGCAATTGAAGTAGCCTGGGACAGAGGCGATATTGATGTGCTTAACTCATATTTCGGATACACTATCCACAATGACAGAGGTAAGCCCACCAACAGTGAATTTATCGCTATGATTTCCGACAAATTAAGACTTCAGCTTAGAAATGCTGGTTAATATAGTAAAATCTAATTAATTTATATTGGCTCCTACAAAGAAAAGCGGTGATTGTTGTTGCAATCACCGCTTATTATTTATGAAAATTTACTATTTATTTGCTTGCAAAATATTTTTTAATTTACTTTTAAAATAATTTTTTTAAAAACATAACTTATAACGTTAAATTTAAAGTCTAAATAGACTGAGTTAAAACTTAATTGTACTTTGGAATCAATCCTTTGTAAGTTGTTTATATGTAAATAAAATTACCTGTACATTGGAATTTCTCCTATTCATAATTTGTTATGAAAACTAAGTTAACTTCTCATTGGTCTAACCACCATTTATAAATTTCCAATATATATTAAATTATTAGAATAAACCAGTTTTACCGAGCACAATTTGTAAATCTTCTAAAATTCACTTATTGGGACGATACAGTCTGCAAATGAAATTTACGGTTTCATTAATAATACCCTGCAATATCTTTAATAAAGATTTTATTATATTACAAGATATTATTACAATTATAAGATAAATCAGACTGTTAATTTAATTTCGGAACACTATTACTTGATCTTAATAATTAATTTACTTTATGTTTTATAACATCTAAATGATCAGTTGCTCCGACACAAACAAGTTAGCTTTAATTATTACTTACTGTACTCGGATTTATATATTGGGGGGTAAGCTCCGTAAAAAATCTTTAATATGTTTAATTGAAGGTTTTCTTTTCATCATATTTAAGACCTCCTTTAATTTCCTTTTCTTTGTCTATATTATACATAACATTTTCAATATTGTCAACACTTTTATTTAAATTATTTAAGATTTTATTTTAATAAAATCTATTGAACAAAATTATTTAGTATGATACAATATAAATGTTGGAGTTTAAAAAGAGGATCTCCCTTGATTACTACTATAATCGACAAACAACGCAACTATAATCAGAAAGTCTTTTTTATACAAATTCGAAATACATTAAAATTCCAGACAGCCGTTTAAAATGCGGCTGTTTATTTTGTATTTAACTATTACTGCTACAATGAACATTTAATGCACCAAGTAAAAGAGAGCCGACGAACGGCTCCCTTTTTGTAATAAAAGCATTATGAAGGTTTATAAAAAATACTAATAATCAATTATTTACTTCTCTGCCAAGAAGATAGTCAACAGAAACCTCAAGAATATCTGCTAAAGCTACAAGCTCTACATCAGTTACAAATCTTATCTGTCCCTCAAGCTTTGAAAGACCTGATGCGTTCATATCAACACCATTTACTTGCAATTGTGCAAGAAGTTCTTTTTGTTTCATACCCTTTTGTTTTCTGACAAGCTCTACACGATTACCTACCAGATTTCTATCTCCAAGTTCTTGCTTACGAAGTCTCATTTTTTCTCTCTCCAAATCAATTATAATTCTTTTTTAAAATTCTTTAAAAACATTGTGATGTTATTATAATACTTTATTAGAAAAAAAACAAGTCTTTTTTGTAAATAAATTTAAAAAAATGAAATTTTTTATCGTAAATAGTTACAAAAGAGTGATTATTTATCTAATCTGTATATATTATTAGATATTATCTTGTTGATACCTCATAGTTTTTACAATTTATTTTTCTTATGTGGAAAGTTGTTAGTTATGTTAAAAGATGATTTTTAAAGTATGGAAAAATGTTAGTTATGTTGAAAGTCATAATTTTATAAAACAAATTACAAATATTACATATTTATTACATTGATAAAGGATAAAAATAAAAGACGCTCAAAAGAACGTCTTTTAATAAATATTACTTATATTAAAACATTATTCAACTTCAAACGTACCGTTTTCGATTTCATCAACCATTGCAAGTCTGCAATCGTGTCTACCGCCCTCTTCGGGTGTATTAAGGAAAATATCGGTAAACTTTACGGCATCTTCTTCACTTGTAACTCTGCCGCCCATGCAAAGGATATTTGAATGGTTATGACGGCGAGTCATCTCTGCACCAAACTCATTATTTACAACTGCGGCACGGATTCCCTTAACCTTATTGGCTGCTATAGAAATTCCTATTCCTGTTCCGCAACAAAGAATACCATATTCAAATTCCCCGTTAGCAACTGCTGTTGCCACTTTATAGGCATAAACAGGATAATCAACACTTTCAGTACTATATGTACCAAAGTCCTTATACTCTATTCCTTTTTCGTCAAGATACTTTTTTACGGCACAAATTAAGTTATATCCGCCGTGATCACATCCAAGTGCTATCATATTATTTAACCCCCAACTTTTTATTAAGCTCTCGTTGAGCCTGCGGTAATCTTAAATAAACAGGCATAAGCCCATCTGCTGTTAATGTTTCGCCTTTATTTATTTTTTCAAAAGCAGCATACGCAACTGAGGACGCTGTTTGAATTCTGTTGTTAAACGGTGAAAGCGTAACGTTTTCGAGCTCTGAGCCCAAGAAATCACTGCACAAAACTGCTCCGTCTCCGACAAGAACAACCTTTTCATTAATATTCATAAGTTCAAGTTTTAAGTCCGTAAGCGAAAGCGCTCTGTCATCTGTAATTCTAACAACGTTATGACCGTTTACTCTAAATAAAGCGTTATAAACCTGTGAACAACGAGCGTCCATTACAGAACATACAATGCAGTCATTACTAATCATATTATAAGCCATACTCTCAAGCGTAGATATTGAAACACAAGGCAGATTATTAGGAAATGCAATTCCTTTTACAGCGGCAACTCCTATTCTTACGCCTGTAAAAGAACCGGGACCTGCATTGACTGCCACTGCATCAATGTCATTTACTGACAATCCTATATTCTTTAGCAGCTCGTCCATCATAGGTATTAAAGTCTGACTGTGTGTAAGAGCAGTATTTATTGAAAATTCACCTATAAGCTTATTTTCTTCTGCAACGGCAACAGAAGCCGCCGTAGCAGAAGTATCTACAGCAAGTATTTTCACTGAATATCAACACCTTCAATCTCAAAGATTCTTTCATCATCACTATTCCCCTTTGAGATATTTATTCTTATTGCATTTTCTGGCAACGCACCCTCAATGTTTTCACTCCACTCAATCACGAGTATACCTTTATCAAGATAGTCAAAAAATCCCGTTGAATACAAATCATCCCAAGATGTTACTCTGTACATATCAAAATGATAAATATTATGTTTCCCGTGATATTCATTTACAAGGGCAAAAGTCGGACTGGAAACACCGTCATTTACTCCAAGACCTCTGCAAAGACCTCTTGTAAAAGCAGTTTTTCCCATTCCAAGTCCTCCAAACAGAGCGATAATTTCATTACCGCAGAGCCTTTTTGCGATTTGCTCACCTATTCTTTCCGTGTCATCGGTTGACTTTGAAATTATTCTATACATATCAGAAAAGACCGACAATTTTTCCGTTGCTATCAACGTCAATACTGTGAGCGGCAGGAACCTTAGGAAGTCCCGGCATAGTCATTATATCGCCAGTATAGACAACAATGAATCCTGCTCCATTTGAAAGAGTAACATTTCTGACAGTGATTTCAAAATTCTTCGGTGCGCCAAGTAATGCAGGATTATCAGAGAGTGAATACTGCGTTTTTGCAATACAAACAGGAAGTTTATCTGCCCCCAGAGCTTCAACCTCTTTAATTGCCTTTTCAGCAGCAGTTGTATAATTAACCTTGCTTGCTCCGTAAATTTTGGCAGCAATTTTTTCAATCTTTTCCTTAATTGTAAGTTCAAGCGGATATATAGGAGCAAAATCTGACGGTTTTTCACACGCTTCTACTACCTTCTTTGCAAGCTCTATACCGCCTTCTCCACCTTTTCCAAACACATCGGAAAGTGCAAATTCAGCTCCGCATTCACGGCAGTAACTTTCAATAAATTCAAGCTCTGCTTCGCTGTCTGTACCGAAACGATTGATTGCAACGATTACAGGCACATTATATTTGCGCATATTTTCGATATGAACGCCGAGATTTACAATACCTTTTTTTAGTGCATCGAGATTTTCGCTTGAAACCTCAGTCTTAGGAACTCCGCCGTTATACTTGAGAGCACGGCATGTAGCAACAATAACAATTGCTGAAGGTGAAAGACCTGCATAACGGCATTTAATATCAAGGAACTTTTCAGCACCGAGGTCGGATCCGAATCCTGCTTCAGTAATGCAGTAATCAGCAAGTTTTAGAGCAAGCTTTGTAGCTCTTACGCTGTTACAGCCGTGTGCAATATTTGCAAAAGGTCCTCCGTGCATTATTGCAGGTGTACCCTCAAGAGTTTGAACAAGGTTAGGCTTAATTGCGTCTTTTAAGAGAGCTGTCATAGCACCGTCAGCCTTTAAATCCTTAGCATATACCGGCTCACCTGAATATGTATAAGCAACAAGAATTTTTCCAAGGCGCTGTTTCAAATCTTCAATATCGTTTGCAAGGCAGAGAATTGCCATTACCTCCGACGCAACAGTTATG
The DNA here is from genome assembly GCA_958403905.1 of uncultured Ruminococcus sp. Classification (GTDB taxonomy): domain Bacteria; phylum Bacillota; class Clostridia; order Oscillospirales; family Acutalibacteraceae; genus Ruminococcoides. Next base: position 2,787 of record CATXZD010000009.1, on the reverse strand, counting down.
ATAAAATGATCCTCTCTTGGGATTCCGTTTACCTTTCCGCCAAGACCAACTACAATATTTCTTAAAGCTCGGTCGTTCATATCAAGGCAACGCTTAATTAGAACCCTTCTCGAGTCAATATTAAGAGTATTACCCTGTTGCATATGATTGTCGAGCATGGCACAGCAAAGGTTATTTGCAGCAGTAATTGCGTGCATATCACCCGTAAAATGAAGATTGATGTCCTCCATAGGCAGAACCTGTGCGTATCCGCCGCCCGCAGCACCGCCTTTAATTCCGAAAACAGGACCGAGCGAGGGTTCACGAAGTGCAATTACAGCATTCTTTCCAATTTTTGCCATGGCTTGTCCAAGTCCTGCTGTTGTAGTTGTTTTACCCTCACCGGCAGGAGTTGGATTAATGGCTGTAACCAAAATAAGCTTACCGTCTGCGTTATTTTGAACCCTGTCTGCAAGCTCGTCTGAAAGTTTTGCTTTGTATTTTCCGTAAAATTCAAGTTCATCTTCCGAGATCCCGAGTTTAGCAGCCACATCCTTTATAGGCTGTAGTTTAGCCTGCTGAGCTATTTCAATATCCGATAACATTTTAGTGCACCTCCACACATTAATATTTATATTATATCAAACAGCGCTGATTTATTATTCTAATTTGAAAATATACTTGATATTGACATTATAATTTAATATAATATTTATATATAACATTAAATCTAATTTTCATTGAGGCGTTTAATTTGAATAAAATTGCTAATTCGGTTAGTGATTATCTAAAAAGGACTGATTTTGTTCTTTGGTTACTCACTTTTTCCGCAGTAATCTACAGTCTTTTATTAATTTCAAGTATGCAGCGTTCGGTTGATTACAACTATCTTAAAACTCAACTGGCTGCTGTAATTGCAGGAATTATATCAGCCATCGTAATATCAATTACCGATTACAGATATTTGGTGCGAAAATGGTATTTTTCCGCATTAATCGCCGCAGTTCTTGCCGCGCTGGTGTTTTTGTTCGGAATACAGGTTGCAGGAACTGATGATACGGCTTGGATTGAGCTTCCCGGAGGATTTACGATTCAGCCCTCGGAGTTCATTAAAATATGCTTTATTATTACGTTTACAAAACATCTTTCATACCTAAAAGAAAAAGGATTAATTGAGAATCCGTTGGGTGTACTTTCACTTGTTTTACACGCTGCACTGCCTATGGCTGTAATTCATATTCAGGGTGACGACGGTACAGTATTGATTTTCGGTTTTATTTTTCTTATTATGTGCTTTACGGCAGGTGTTCAACTTAGATATTTTGCAATTCTCGGTATTTCGATTCTTGTTGCGATACCTTTAATATGGAATTTATTTATGAATGACGAGCACCGCAACAGAGTGCTTGCTTTGTTTGATATTGACGGAAATGCAATGACAAATTACGGCTGGCAACAATATCAGGGAAAGGTTTCTATAGCCAGCGGTGAATTTACGGGCAGCGGACTTTATAACGGTTCAAGAGTAGAATACGGTATTGTTCCCGAACAGGAAAACGACTTTATCTTCACCGTAGCAGGAGAAGAGCTTGGTTTTATCGGGTGTATGCTTTTGCTTTTAATACTTTTCGGAATAATAATTAAAGTAATTTTAAACGCCAAAAATTCTAATGAAATACAAGGCAGATATATTTGCTCGGGTGTATTTGCAATGATTTGTGCACAGAGCATAATCAACATAGGAATGACGTTAGGCTTTTTCCCTGTTGTGGGTATTACACTGCCGTTATTCAGCTCAGGAGGTTCGTCAGCATTAAGCACGCTTATATGTCTTGGTCTTGTGCAAAGTGTTAAGAATCATAATTTTGATGATATGGATACTGCAAGCGTTCGCAGAGGAAGTCAAAACAGAATAAAAATATAAATCATTTCATTAAAAATTGAGATTATTAGCAAATACCGTAACATACAAACGTGACTTTATTTAATTTTTATATTCTCTGTCAATTTGAATGAATCGTATGTAAAAAAGAATAATACAAAAAAACTGTCGAGCAACATTTAGATTTAAGTTTAGTTGCTCGACAGTTAATTATTAGATTTTAATTTCAAATATAGAATTATGAAACTACAAAACGCTGAATTTCAGTAGCATCATTTACATTAACTACACCGTCATTATTAAAGTCGGCAAGGCTAAACTGTAATTCACTGAATGACACAAGCTCTACACTATACTTCTGAATTTCGGTGGCATCATTGACATTTACAACGCCGTCAAGATTTACGTCACCAAGTTCATAAGTTACCTCTGTTTCACCGATTGCATATGAAATACTTTCAGTTACAACATTGCCGTCAGAGTCGGTTGCTTTTAAAGAAATCTGATAAACTCCTGTTTCTGACGGAGTCCATGCATATGAAGCTAAAGATGACTTCTGAACCGAATTACCGTTAATTAAAAATTCATACTCTACATTACCAGTTGAATTGTAAGCTTCTGCTTTAAGATTGATTGTTGTACCTGCAGACTGACCTGAATTGCGGTCAGCTCCGAAGTTAACTTCAAACGGAGCATAGTCAATAACTGTATCGTCAAGAAGTGCGCCTACACGAGCAAGAGGAACTGTGATGTTATCAACGTCTTCCTTTTCATGTGAAGTTGACGGGTCGTAGCTGTACTCAACATTCGCTACATCAAGCATTGAAGGGTCATGAGGAAGTGTATCCATACCGGATGTACCATATGTAAGAATCTGCATTGCACCAATGCCGTTAGTTTCTATATATGACTTATCAATTCCGAGA
>CATXZD010000008.1 GCA_958403905.1 uncultured Ruminococcus sp. | reverse complement strand
GGCGGTCACTGGGAGTACAAATAAGCAATATTAAAATAATAACTATGCCCTCAGAGATTAACTTCCCTGAGGGTGTTTCTTATGTAAAAAATATGCTGATATGTAACCAAGGGGTTAAGACGAAGAACGCTTAACCCCATTTTTTATTTTATCATTTATATTTTTGTACAAGGTAGTCGGTAGTATTTTCTTTGAAAATCTCCACCGCTCCACCTTGACAAGGATAGGTTTGTGATAATCCGAAAAATTTTTCATCTGAAATCAAAAAGCTAATCCGTATTTTGTGGTCATTATTTGGTCATTATTCTTGTGAAAATCGGTGTAATTTAGTGAAATACGGTGAAAGTCAAAGAGTCCGTTTACGGCTTAAACAAGCCGTTTTTGCTACTTCGTGCAATTTTGTGAAACACCATTTTGTATATTCAAGTCCCGTCACTCGCACCAATTTGGACACCTGCTTTGATGCGATGAGTATCGAAGCAGGTGCCTATTTTTTTGTTGCAAAATTATGAAAAATGGTTCGACAAATCAGGATTTCATGAGGTGAAGATAATGGTTAAAGAAGTAAAATGGACAAAATATTTATGGCTGAGTTTGCTCTCGTTTGGAGCATTTATGCTTGAATATTTTTCAATATTTGTAATCGAATTAATGTTTTTGCATGTAGATATATGGAACTATACAGCAAACCAAAAAAGTGTTCATTGTATAATAATGGTTTTTATATGGGCAGTTGTTATTGTAATGGAACTATTTTTTTCGCAGAGATATTTTCATTTTCCCTCAAGGGACGATAAAGAGAATAAAATCTCTTTGAAAAATTGGATAATAACGTTTGTTTGCTTAATTGGTTGCAAAATTTTAACTTTTATTGATTGGAATACTCTAAAAATAGTCGGTGAAGTTCAAGATAAAAATACATATCAAATATGTGCACAATATTTATACTATATATTTGAAGTGATGCTTGTTGTTCTAATAATTATATACGGACAAAAAGCGATTGAAACCTTGTTAAAAAAAGAAAGTACAATTCCTTTTGGTGGTATTATATTGGCGGTGACATGGGGAGCATTTCATTTCGTGTCGAGAGGAGCAGGACTTGAAATATGGAACGGAATTTCTACTATGATATTTTCTGTTCTTAGCGGTGTAATGTATTTAAGATTAAATAGGAAATGTTTGTATAGCTATCTTTTTATCGCTATAGGCTATTTACTATAAATTCCCGTTTCTCGAAAAATATCTATAACGGGATTATACGAGTATTGTGGCAGTTTTTCTTCAATGCTCCTTAATATTGTATTCACAAAATAAAATCAATACGAATTAATTAAGGCCGGTTTCTGATTTTTGCTCGTATTTTTCTCATATCTTCAGGCAGCTCATCATCGCTCATATTATCGGGAACAGAGGTTGTACCTGCCTTCTTTGCCGTTTCATAGTACCAGCACTTATAGTTTACAGTGTCCATCGTTTCCTGCAAATCAGCCATCTGCTTCTCTAATTCGAATTTTCTTTTTCTGAACAATTCAAGCCTTGCATCAATGCTTTCGTCACCCTGTAAAACAAGATTGATAAATTCTTTTATGTCCTTAATCTGCATACCTGTTGATTTAAGGCAGTGAATGATTTTCAAAATTTCGTAGTCGCTGTCCTTAAAAATACGTATGCCGCTTTCCGTTCTTTCCATAAATGGTAATAAGCCCTCTTTGTCATAATAGCGCAGAGCAGACGGGGCAACATCAAGCAACTTTGCCATTTCGCCGATAGTGTACGTCATAAAAATCCCTCCGATAATCTTTATATTTTCTAAAAAAGTCTTGACATAAAGTTAACTTTAACTTCTATAATATATTATATACTTATATAGTATTCAGTCAAGGGTTCCGAGAGTGATTCGAGCCTACAGACAAAAGATGCTAATATTTAAAAATAACGGAGGAATTATTATGCTGGGAAACTTTACTTATTCAAACCCCACAAAACTATATTTTGGGGAAAACGCTCTTGATAATCTGAGCGCTGAGCTTAAAAACTACGGTGAAAACGTGCTTTTCTGCTACGGCGGCGGTTCAATCAAGAAAAACGGAATCTATGATAAGATTATCGCAATTTTAAATGAGTGCGGCAAGACGATTATTGAGGACGGCGGTGTTATGCCGAATCCAACTTCTGAAAAGCTCATAGACGGCTGCAAAAAGGCAAGAGAGGGCAATACTGATTTTATTCTCGCCGTAGGCGGCGGAAGTGTGTGCGATTACGCAAAGGCAGTTTCGGTATCGGTTCATTGTAAAGACGACCCGTGGGATAAATACTATCTTAGAATGGAAGACGTTGACAACGAAATTATCCCCGTAGGATGTGTTCTCACAATGGTAGGGACAGGTAGTGAAATGAACGGTGGTTCTGTTATCACAAATCATGAGCAAAAGCTAAAAATTGGGCATGTATTTGGCGATAATGTTTTTCCGAAATTTTCAATTCTCAATCCCACATTCACATTTACTCTTCCAAAATATCAGATGGTAGCAGGTTTTTACGATATAATGTCGCATATTCTTGAGCAGTATTTTTCGGATAACGATGACAACACCTCTGATTACATTATGGAGGGACTGCTGAAATCTCTTATTCATTCTTCAAGAGTTGCAATTGAAAATCCCACAGATTATGAAGCTCGCAGTAATATTATGTGGATTGCAACCTGGGCGCTCAATACGCTTGTAGCCTGCGGAAAATCCACAGACTGGATGGTTCATATGCTCGGACAGTCTGTAGGCGCATATACTGACGCAACTCACGGAATGACTTTAGCGGCTGTTTCAATTCCTTACTACAAATTTATTATGCCTTATGGTCTTGCCAAGTTTAAACGCTATGCAATAAATGTCTGGAATGTATCTCCTGACGGTAAAACAGACGAAGAAATTGCATACGTAGGACTTTCCTGTATGGAAAACTGGATGAAAGAAATCGGTCTGGTTATGAATCTCAAGGACTTAGGCGTAAAAGATGATATGATAGACGGAATTGCAAAAGGTAGTTTTATAATGGACGGCGGTTACAAGGTGCTTAACCACGATGAAATTGTTCAGATTTTAAAAGAGAGTATGGAAGAATAAAGCTGTTAATACAGCCAATGTCCAAGCTTTGGCAAAAAACTTTTATAAAAATCAGTAAAAGCATTGACAAATAACATAATTCGGGATAATATTTCAATATAGTGTATATTTATGTACGTGAAATCAAACGCCTTTTGTTAATTTATCAGCAAACGGAAATTATTCTTGAATGTTTTTGCTTTTATGTGAAATAAATAGGATAGGCAGCTTTTTGTTTATTTTCCGCTTGTATATATAACCGATGCCTTATGGTGTCGGTTATTGTCATATCTGTAGTAAATGCGCAGGGAAAGGAATTAATATGGATTATCTCGAATTATTAAAATCAAACAAGCCCTATGCTTCTTGTTACCTTGATATGCCTAATGAATATCAAATTGTTTCAAAAAAGCTTTGCTTTGAGTATAACCACACTGCTCCCGATGAAATCGAGAAACGCAGGGAGATTCTCTCAAAACTTTTAGGTACAAGCAACGACAACGCAATTATTGAGCCGTCTTTCAGATGTGACTACGGCTTTAATATTCATCTTCACGGCTTTGCGCTTATTAACTACAATTGCGTATTTTTGGACACCTCGCCGATTCACTTAGGAGATAATGCGTATATTGCTCCTGGAGTATGCCTTGCCTGCGCAGGTCATGCAATACTTCCACAGCAGAGGTCGGCTGCAATCGGAACTTCTGCGCCGATAACAATAGAAGACGATGTATGGATAGGCGCAAATGTAACAGTAATCGGAGGCATAACAATAGGAAAAGGCTCAGTAATCGGGGCAGGCAGTGTTGTAACTCGTAACATACCCTCGGGCGTCATCGCCTGCGGAAATCCGTGCAGGGTAATACGTGAAATAAGTGAAAAAGACCGCATAAATTCTATAATTTAGTAAAAATTCTAATTATAGTCTTTATAAAATGCAAATAATATGTTACAATATAAATTCAGATGTGCACGTTTTTCGAGTAAGGTGCTTGAAAAGAAAACCGAAAAGAGGTTTGATAAAATGAGTTCAATTTTAAGAAAAGAAATATCCGACGGTGTGTTTTTCAACAGCGTAAAGGACAGCCGTTTTAAAACAATGAAAATAAGCGTGAATATAATTGTTCCGCTTGACGAACAAACAGCTTCATCAAATGCACTGCTTTGCGGAGTTCTTACACGTTCCTGCAAGGCATATCCTGATTTTACAATTCTCAGCAAAAAGTTAAGCTCGCTCTACGGAGCTGACCTTTCCTCATCACTTCGCAAATCTGGTGACAGGCAGATCTTAACTTTGTCTGCGTCGGGACTTGACGACAGATACGCTTTTGACGGTGAAATCATTTCAAAGGAGCTTTCCTCACTATTGTGCGGCGTTTTGTTTGAGCCGTATTTAAACGGAAAAGCTTTTGTTGAAAACGAAGTTGAGCAGGAGCGCAGACAGCTCCTTGATTTAATAGATTCTGAATTTAGCGACAAGAGAATTTATGCAATAGGTCAGCTTGTAAAAAATATGTGCAAAAATGAGGCTTTCGGAATAAAACGCTACGGAACAGCCGAAAAAATAAATTCAGTTACACCGTCCTCACTCTACAGCACGTGGCAGAATATTTTAAAAACAGCAGTTTTTGAGATTTTTTATATAGGCGAAAGCTCTGCCGATAAAGCGCAGGAGGTTTTTGCAAACGCATTTTCAAAAATCAGCCGCAGCCCTGTAGAACTTGAAAATAAGGTAATCCGCCACTCAGACAGCGTAAATCACGTTACTGAGGAAATGGAGCTTTCACAGTCAAAGCTTGTTATGGGTTTCCGTACAGACAGCGCAGTTATGGATGATGACGTGATTGCAACACGCCTGATGTGCGCAGTGCTTGGAGGTACTGCAAATTCAAAGCTTTTCTGCAATGTTCGTGAAAAGCAGAGCCTTTGTTATTATTGCTCGTCACGCTTCGACATGCAAAAGGGTATAATGTATGTCGACAGCGGTGTTGAGGGCGATAACCTTGAAAAAGCCGAAAAGGCAATTTTAAAAGAAATTGAAGATATGCAAAACGGCAATATAAGTGACTTTGAAATTGATGCAACCAAAATGGCGGTAATAAATTCGTTTAATTCTTCAAATGATACCGTAGGCGGAATTGATTTGTGGTATACGAGCCAGATGTTCAGCGGCTCATTTAAAACAATTGACGAGCTTTCTGCCGAAATCAATGCAGTAACAAAGCAGCAGCTTGTGGATGCAGCTAAAAAACTGACGCTTGATACCGTTTATGTATTAAAAAATAAGTAAAGAGGTGCCCAGAATGAATATAACGGAAATAAAGTCCGAATTAACGGGCGACAGCTACTACAAGATTAATCATCAGTCCGGGCTTGAAATTTATGTCTACCCGAAAGAAGGATATAAGTCCTCTTATGCGATTTTCGGAACAAAGTACGGAAGTATAAACACTTGTTTCTCGGTTGACGGAAAAGACAAAATTACTGTTCCCGATGGTATTGCCCACTACCTTGAGCACAAGCTTTTTGAAAGCGAAGAGGGAGATGCGTTTGTAAGATATGCCGAAACAGGTGCAAATGCCAACGCATACACCAGCTTTGAAAAAACCTGCTATCTGTTTTCGTGTACGGAAAAGTTTGAACAAAGTCTTGAAATACTCCTTGATTTTGTCAGCAATCCGTATTTTACAGCTCAAACCGTTGCAAAAGAGCAGGGCATAATCGGTCAGGAAATAAAGATGTACGACGATGACCCCAACTGGCGCGTTATGTTTAATATGCTTGAGGGAATGTATAAGAACCACCCGGTAAGAATTGATATTGCCGGAACGGTTGAAAGTATTGCCAAAATTACTGCTGAAAAGTTGTATGAAGTGTATAATGTATTCTACAATCTCAATAATATGGCGCTTTGTGTTTCGGGCAATGTTACAGTTGAACAAGTTCTGAAAATTGCAGATAAAATGCTCAAACCTTGTAAAAAGCACGAAATTACAAATTATTTTGAAGACGAGCCTTACGAAGTAAATACTCCATTTGTTGAGCAGACTTTTCCTGTTTCAATGCCGATTTTTAATCTGGGATTTAAGGAAAAGGCAGACAAATCACTTGATTCAGAAACGCTTGCATATACCGATATTTTGCTTTCAATGCTCGCGTCAAACACAAGCTCACTTTACCGCAGTCTTATGGACGCTAAACTTATTAACAGCTCTTTTTCTTACGAGCTTTTTGAAGGTCCGGGCTACTGCTCTGTAATTTTCGGAGGTGAGTCACGTGCGCCGAAGCAGGCGGCTGAAATGATTAAGCAGTATATTTCTAAAGTAAAGTCAGACGGACTTGATAAAAACGAATTTGAAATTGCCCAAAAGGCAGTTTACGGTGACGCAGTTTCTTCGCTTAACTCGGTAAGCTCAATTGCAAATTCAATTATTGATTACCACTTTAGCGGAAACGAGCTTTTCTCTTATATTGACGCTGTTTCAAACGCTTCATTTAAGGATATTGAAAACAGACTTTCAGATATGCTTGATGTTTGTAACTGTACTCTTTCAGTTGTAAGACAACCCGAAACGGAGGCATAATATGGAATATAATGTCAGTTTTCCGGGGTTCGGACTTGACTTTACAATAAGTCCCGTAGCATTTTCTATAGGCACATACCATATTTATTGGTACGGACTTATAATTGCCTCGGGACTTCTACTTGCGGTATTATATGCATGGAAGAGCAGTCCGAGATATAATGTAGATTTTAACAAGCTTGTAAATTGCATACTTGTAGGAATAGTTACGGGTATAATCGGTGCAAGACTGTATTTCTGCTTTTTTCAGTGGGATTATTACAGCAAAAATCCGATTGAGATTCTCTACATAAATAACGGAGGTCTTGCAATTTACGGCGGAATAATCGGTGCTCTTGCTGGCGGGCTTACGGTTGCAAAAATTCAAAAAATGAAAATTTTACCAATTCTTGATATTGCAATGATTGGTTTCCTGCTCGGACAGGGAATAGGAAGATGGGGCAACTTTACAAATCAGGAAGCTTTCGGCATACCCACAAATCTTCCATGGCGAATGGTCAGCGAGGGTACAGATATGATTGGTGTTCATCCGTGCTTTCTCTATGAATCGCTTTGGTGTCTGCTCGGCTTTGTATTACTCCATTTTTACGGTAAATACAAACAGAGATACGCGGGACAAATTTTCTTTTCATACCTTGTGTGGTACGGTTTTGAAAGAATGTTAGTTGAAGGATTAAGAACAGACAGTCTGTATCTTCCGTTCCAACTTTTCGGAACGGATATAAGAGTGTCGCAGGTTTTGTCATTTGCGATTTTTGTTGCAGGAATTATATTGTTAATTATAAACAGAAAAAGGGAGGATTCTTTTTATGCAGATTATAGACGGAAAACAGGTATCGGCACAGGTAAAAGAAGAAGTAAAAAATCAAACGCTTGAGCTTATAGAAAAGCACGGCGTAACACCGGGACTTGCGGTTGTAATCGTGGGCAATGATTCAGCGTCAAGAGTTTATGTAAACAACAAGAAAAAGGCTTGCGAAGCTGTCGGCTTTAAGTCTGAGGAGTACGCGCTTCCCGAACAGACAACGCAGGAGGAACTTCTGTCGCTTGTGAAAACTCTTAATGAAAAGTCCGATATTAACGGAATTCTTGTTCAGCTTCCGCTTCCCAAGCATCTTGACGACAAAGCAGTAATCGAAGCAATTAACCCCGAAAAGGACGTTGATGCATTTCATGCAGTAAATGTAGGAAAAATAATGCTCGGTGAATACGATTTTCTGCCCTGTACACCGGCAGGCGTAATGGAAATGCTGCATTCATATGATATTTCCGTAAGCGGAAAAAGCTGTGTGGTAATAGGTAGAAGCAATATTGTAGGCAAGCCAATGGCTATGCTTTTGCTTCACGAAAACGGAACGGTAACTATTTGTCACAGTAAAACAAAGAATTTAGCCGAAGTATGCTCACATGCAGATATTTTAGTAGCCGCAGTCGGCAAACCAAAGTTTGTTACGGCTGATATGGTAAAAGAGGGAGCAGTTGTAATTGATGTCGGAATGGACAGAGATGAAAACGGCAAACTCTGCGGCGATGTTGATTTTGAAAATGTCAAGGATAAATGTTCGTTTATAACTCCAGTACCGGGAGGCGTAGGTCCAATGACAATTGCAACGCTTATGAAAAACACCTTAAAAGCGGCAAAATTACAGAATAATATTTCTGATTAACGATTTTGTTTTTATTTCAGTATTTTTTTAAAGCAAAAAAGGAATATTTGAAATAAAAGCGTAAAAAGATAATAGGAAAACAGAAAGGAGGAGTTTTGTGGCATTTCCTGAGTCATTTTTGCAGGAGTTGAAAATGCGAAACGACATAACGGAAATTGTTTCATCTTATGTCAGCCTGAAACGTCGCGGCAGAAATATGGTCGGGCTTTGCCCGTTTCACGGCGAAAAAACTCCTTCTTTTAATATTTACACTGAAAACGGTTCGTTTTACTGCTTTGGCTGCGGAGTCGGCGGTGATGTCATTACATTCATAATGAAGATTGAAAATCTCGATTATGTTGACGCTGTAAAGTTTCTTGCACAGCGTGCAGGAATGGAAATGCCCGAGAATTCCTATGACGACAGTATGAGCAAACTGCGTACGCGTGTGTTTGAGGCAAACCGTGAAGCTGCTCGTTACTACTATTCCGTTCTCTGTTCACCAAACGGCAAGTCAGGACTTGATTATTTTCATTCTCGTGCACTGTCCGACCGTACAATTCGCCGTTTCGGTCTTGGCTTTGCCGATGATGACTGGACTTCTCTTTGCAGTCATCTGCGCTCAAAAGGCTTTAAGGATGATGAGCTTGTGGCGGCAAATCTTGCAGTCAGGCGCAAAAACGGCAAAGGAATTTACGATAGGTTTACCAACAGAGTTATGTTTCCGATTATTGACCTCAGGGGAAATGTAATCGCTTTCGGCGGCAGAATAATGACTGATGAAAAGCCAAAGTATCTTAATACATCGGACACGCCTGTTTTTAAAAAAAGCGCAAACCTCTTTTCGCTTAACAATGCCAAAAATTCAGGAAGCCGCACCTTGATTCTTTGCGAGGGATATATGGACGTAATCTCTGTAAATCAGGCAGGGTTTACAAATGCAGTCGCCACACTCGGAACGGCTCTTACAAGCGAACAGGCAGTGCTTATGAAACGTTATGCGGATGAAGTTATAATCTGCTACGATGCCGATGAGGCAGGTCAAAAGGCAACCGCAAGGGCTATTCCGATTCTGCGCAATGCAGGACTTCTCATAAGAATTTTAACAGTTCCAAACGGCAAAGATCCCGACGAGTTTATACGTTCCTACGGTGCGGACGGTCCGGCAGCTTTTAAAGCAATAATTGAAAAAAGCGGCAATGACGTTGAATACCGTCTGCAAAAGCTAAAGCAGATTCATAATGCTGAAACCACCGACGGCAAGGTTGCTTTTCTTGAAGCGGCATCAAAGGTGATTGCAGAAATTTCAAGTCCGATAGAGCGTGACGTTTATTCGTCTAAAATCTGTTCGGAATTTGAAATTGACAAAAGTGCTTTCAATCGTCAGATTACGAATATTACCAAAAACAGGTATCGCGAAAATACCAAAAAAGAAGTCAGAAAAATTCAGACTGATTTAAGCGGAAGAAACGATAAAATTAATACAGAACACTACAAAAAGCCCCGAAGCTCCAGTGCTGAGGAAGCGCTTGTTGTGTATTTGATAAATAATCCAGATTCGGCAGAGGAAATTTCTTCACAAATAGAGCCTGTGCAGTTTCAAAACTCGCTTATCAGGCGATATTACGAATATTTTCTTACACGAATTAAGAGCGGATATGATCCGCTAACTAATATAGCAGCAGATTTTACGCAGGACGAAGCGTCAAAGCTGTATCAGCTTTTATCTCAGTCTGTAAAGTCTGCCTCAACTCATAGTGCAATGATGGAGTACATAAAGGTTATTAACGAGGAAAGTCAAAAACCCTCAAGTGATGATGTTAAGTCAATGTCACCGCAGCAGATTAACGACTACCTCGCAAGGATAAGGAATAATAAGCAGTAGGAAAGGAAAGTGGATTATGCCTGCACAGGATAAAAAAACAATCGTTAAGGAGCTTATTGATCTCGGCAAGCAGAAAGGACAGCTTACTAATCAGGATATTCTTGACGCAATCGGTGAGATTGATTTTGAACCTGAACAGCTTGAAAAACTCTATGATACAATTGAGTCGCAGGGAATTGAAATTGTTGAGGATATCGTTGACATAAAAATTGATGACATTGAGCTTGGCTTTGATGAAAACAAAGAGGGAGATTCTGCTGCTGCACCCGAACCGGGCGTTACAATTGATGACCCGGTCAAGGTGTATCTTAAAGAAATCGGACGTGTGCCGCTTCTTTCATCAGAAGAGGAAATAGAGCTTGCAATCAGAATTGCAGACGGTGACGTCAGGGCAAAACAGCGATTGTCTGAAGCTAACCTTCGACTTGTTGTAAGTATTGCCAAGCGTTACCTCGGACGTGGAATGCAGTTTCTTGACCTTATTCAGGAGGGAAATCTCGGTCTTATCAAGGCTGTTGAAAAGTTTGACTATACCAAGGGCTTTAAGTTTTCGACTTATGCAACATGGTGGATAAGGCAGGCTATTACACGTGCAATTGCCGACCAGGCTCGTACAATCAGAATTCCTGTTCATATGGTTGAAACTATCAATAAGGTTAAAAAAATTCAGAGCCAGCTTCTTCATCAGAACGGTCACGAACCGTCAGCAGATGAAATTGCGGCTGAAATTGATATGCCTGTTGATAAGGTGCGTGAAATTATGCGTGTTGCACAGGAGCCTGTTTCCCTTGAAACACCAATAGGTGAGGAAGAGGACAGCCATCTCGGCGACTTTATACCCGATAATGAAGCACCTGCACCTGCCGACGCCGCTTCACACACAATGCTGCGTGAACAGCTTTCCGACGTACTTTCAACACTTACTCCCCGTGAGGAAAAGGTTTTAAGACTTCGTTTCGGGCTTGAAGACGGCAGAAGCCGTACTCTTGAAGAAGTCGGCAAAGAGTTTAACGTAACCCGTGAGCGTATTCGCCAGATTGAGGCAAAGGCATTGCGCAAGCTTCGTCACCCGTCAAGAAGCAGAAAACTCAAGGATTACCTTGATTATTAATATTTTAATTTTTATTGCGAATTATGATTGAATTTGAAGAATGTGCTCAAATGCTTGATGAAATAGCCGATTCAATGCCATATGAGCTGTATCGTGATTTAAACGGAGGAATTTCACTTCTTCCGCAGCTTAAAGTGCATCCAAAAGCATTACACAATGACTTGTTTATTCTCGGCGAATACATACGCAACTCGCTTGGCAATGCTATAGTATTTTACTACGGTTCAATAAACCGCGTTTACGGTCATCTCAGCCGTGATGCGCTTTATAAACAGTTAGTGCGAATTATGCACCACGAGGTGCGCCATCACAACGAGTATCTTGCAGGTTGTGACGACTTAGGCGACCTCGACAGAATTGAAATACAGGAATACCTCAATAAACACAAGAAAAAGTAATATAAACTCAATATATAATCAATTTTAGGCGGTACGTTTATGCGTGCCGCTTTTTATATAAATAATTTTGTGTCGATTATTTATGAGATTCTTATTTTGAAAAAACTGTTCAAAAATTAGCAAAAATATGCAATAAATTTATATATAATTATTTACAAAAACTTAAATAATATTGACTTTTGTTATTTAATAAGATAATATTATAAATATAGTAAATTTTTGCCTATTATTTCAAAATTAAATGATAAATCAGTTTTATTCTGGAGTTTATAATGAAATTAACAAACGTAAGATTTTTTGCAAAAAATAACATTAGAGGTAACGAAAAAAGTAAGACTGTTGTTGCACTGATGTGTGTTTTTGCCTTGTCGGTTACAATTATTTCAAGCTTTTCCGTTACAGTGACGAACGCACTGAATTTGTATAAAAGTGATTTCAGGTCGCACAGCCTTGAGCTGTATCCGAGTGACAGATTAATAACCGATAGTGTAGTTAAGAGTGTAGAAAATATCGACCACGTTAAAGGTGTATATCCTCTTATGGGTACACGCGAGGCAAGCTTTACTGTTTTGAATATTGAGGATGAAAGCGGTACAAACAATGAAATAATGCTAAATGCAGACGGCAGAGAAGTTTATATTGAAGCGCATTCACTTATCGGCGACGAAAAACGCCCCGTTATTTCAGGCAAAACGCTTGATGAATCACCAACCTTCAGCTGTATTGTACCGGATTTGTTTTATCCGTATGATGATCACTACAATGAACAAACAGGGGAAAAACACGACCTCGAATACATTGACGGAGAAAGTCTGATAGGAAAAACTATAACAGTAGGTCCTTTTGGCGGTGACTATGAATGTACCTACAATTATGAGGGCGTGGATGAAGGACTTGGAGGAAGTGATATTGCAAATCTTCCTGCTCTTGAATACAAACTAAAGGTAGTCGGGGTTTATTATGATGCGCCCACACAGTTCGGCAATTATGATACTGTTTTTTATTCCGAAGAAACAGGCAGGCAAATTGAGAAAATGGCATTAGAGGCAAGTGACATTGACCTTTCTTCAGAAACCTCAAGAGTTGCAAACTGGTGGAAAAATAAAAGCCTGAGAATTCATTATGTTGAAGTTGATGATTTTGAAAATATTCCTGAAGTGCAAAACGAACTTGGCGAGCTTGGCTTCTTTCTTCCTGACTCTATGTTTGCGATTCCGGAAAGCGTTGCAAATATGGCAAACATTTTGAGCTTGCCGTGTTACATACTCATCTTTGCAATTGCGGTAATCTGCATTATCAATATAATCCAGTCAACGACAAGTACGCTTAATAAGCGGAAAAGTGAAATCGGCTTGCTTAAGGCAGTGGGCTACAAAGACAGACAGATACTACTTTGTCTTTGCTATGAACAGCTTAGTCTGACGATTAAAGGATTTGTTATCGGCGGCGGATTGTCGGCAGTATTTATAGCAATAGCCAATTTTATAAACTATCACAGGACTTTCAATGACCGTTTGTATATAGTAAGCTGGGGAGATTATTTTATTTTTCTATTAATCGCATTTGCTGTTGCAGTAATAGTGCCCCTGCTTTGCCAGCTTATCACAATACACAAGCTATCAAAAATTCAACCAAAAGACGTAATGAATTAAAATGGAGTTATTATGAACACGATAGAGTTGAAAAATGTATCAAAAATATATAACAATAAAGTTACCGCAATGGATAACGTTTCGTTAAAATTAAGCGAGGGCGAGTTTATCGCAGTAATGGGTCAGTCGGGAAGCGGCAAGAGTACACTTTTGCAGATTGCAGGCTTGCTTGATTCCTGCACCTCAGGCGAAGTGGTAATCAACGGCGAAAACGTATCAAAGCTCGATAAAAACAAGCTTGCCGATGTAAGAATGAAATCCCTAGGCTTTGTTTTTCAGGCATTTCACCTTAATTCGCATCTCAAGGTTTACGAAAATATTATGGTGCCTATGCTGATAAATAATAAATTTAAAAATAAGGCAGAAATGAAGCAAAGGGCAGAGGAGCTTACTGCAACTGTCGGTCTTTCGCACCGTATTGACCACTATCCGTCGGAGCTTTCGGGCGGTGAACAGCAGAGGGTGGCAATTGCAAGAGCACTTGCCAACAATCCTGACTTCATTCTTGCTGATGAGCCTACGGGAAACCTTGACAGCAAAAATGAACTGATGATTTTTGAAGAGCTGAAAAAGCTTACAGGGTCGGGTAAAGGCGTTCTTGTTGTCAGTCATAACGACGCTGTAATGGATTTTACAGACAGAGTCTGCATTATGAAAGACGGAGTATTAGAGGAAAAGTAAAATGAAGAACAGAAATCTCAATATGCTTTTGAAATCTTCGGTAGCCTCAAACAGGCTTTCAACTGCGCTTTACTGCATTTTTATTATTTTCTCAACTGTTCTAATACTTATCTCTGTCAGCATCGCTTTACCTCTCAAAGCAAATATTGAGGAAAAAATCAATGACCATATTTCCAATAGAGAACTTGTAACCGAGTTTAAAGCAGATGACTCAGATGAACTTATAAAACAGAATATTAATGAAATCAAAAAGATTGGACACGTAGAAGAAGTTTATAAAATGCCTGCGCTGCTTGGTATTTCCGAAAAAAGCGGAGCTTTGCACGATGGCTATTCATTCGGATTTATTCATACGGGCAGTGAAGCCGTAATTACATCCGGCAGAACGTTTGATGAAAGCGAAACAGATGTTGCGCTTGTTCCGGAAAACATAAGGGATTTCAATCCCGCTGACAATAGAATTGATGATATTTCAGGAGAAAGCCTTATCGGAAAAACACTTGTTTTTACTGACGAATGCGAGATTTCTCACAAGGTAAAGGTAGTCGGTGCATACAGCACATCTGACCCCTTGTATTCGGGTGCGCAAATACTGATTCCGCAGGCGGATTTGAATAAATACACAGATGAAGTCCTCAAAAACGCTTCCTCAGGCGGTTTGTCTATTTCAAGTGACAAGAACTATATAATTCTGATTGACAATGCCGAAAACACCGAAAAAGCACTCGATGATATTTTGTTTATCAGAACTGCATACAGACAGCCAACCCTTATAGATGCAGATACATATAATACTGCTCTCTATATTTTGCTTGCTATGCTTGCTTTTTTTATTGTAATGGTAGTGTTGGGTTTCTTTATGTTTGTAAAAAACAACGTAAACGGACGAACAGACGAGCTTGCGCTTTACCGTTCACTCGGCTATAAATCAAAGCACATATTCTACATATTGTTTTCCGAGCATTTGTTTTTTGGCAT
Source organism: uncultured Ruminococcus sp. (assembly GCA_958403905.1). GTDB lineage: Bacteria > Bacillota > Clostridia > Oscillospirales > Acutalibacteraceae > Ruminococcoides. Next base: position 97,150 of record CATXZD010000008.1, on the reverse strand, counting down.
ATTATCGCTTGCTTTTGGTGTGATAATCACGGTGTTGCTTGATGTTTTTGTCGTAAATCCGTATCTTGAAACGCTTGTCGGAAACACGATTATGTCAATGTCTGTCGTAGTAAATCCGATTGTAGTTTGCTTGATTTTCCTGTTCTTTGCGGCAATATTGCTTGTTGTGTGCAGAAAGGGAGTTAAGCGTTCGGAAAAAATAGATTTAACAGTATTGTTAAGAGAAAAATGAATTAATTTAATAACATTCGGGCGGCTGTAATTGCAGCCGCCCGAAATTTTGTGCTGTTTATCTTACTTTTATCATTTGGCCAGGGTAAATCACATTTGGATTGTTCAGTCTGTTCAAGTCAGTCAATCGCTGAACAGTAGTGTTGTTTTTCTGTGCAATTGACCAAAGCGTATCGCCCGGGCGTGTTACATAGTAGTCAATCTCTGCCGAGCCGGCAGGAATTTCAAGTGTCTGACCTACATAAATTTGTGATGGATTCTGAATATTATTGTATTTCAGTATATCTTCTACACTTGTCTGAAAAAACTGTGCAATGCCGAACAGTGTATTTCCCGAGCGCACGGTGTATGGTACAAGTTCCATTAATTATCCTCCTTTTTGTCTTTATAACAATATATGCTTGAATTTTCATTGTTGATACAGCGAATAATTCAACAAATTTTCGGCAAAATAAAGCCGGAGGTAATAATATGAAAATCACAATTGAAAAAGTAATCGGCAGAGAAATAATTGACTCAAGAGGAAATCCTACGGTAGAGGCGGAAATCGGTCTTTCAGACGGAACATATGCAAAAGCGTCTGTTCCGTCGGGAGCGTCAACAGGCGCTTTTGAGGCGCTTGAGCTTCGTGACGGCGATAAAAAACGCTATATGGGCAAAGGAGTTACAAAGGCTGTTGAAAACATAAATACAAAAATTGCTCCTAAACTTTGCGGAGATTCTCCTTTTGACCAGTGTGCTATCGACTATAAAATGATTGAGCTTGACGGCACACAGAATAAAGAAAATCTCGGTGCAAACGCAATTCTTGCCGTATCGCTCGCTTGTGCAAAGGCGGCTGCAAGGTACCTTAAAATTCCGTTTTTTAGGTATATCGGCGGAATATATTCCGTAAGAATGCCTGTTCCGATGATGAATATTCTTAACGGAGGAGCGCACGCAACAAATAATATTGACATTCAGGAATTTATGATTATGCCCGTAGGCGCTTGTTGCTTTTCGGAAGGTTTAAGACAGTGTTGTGAAATTTATCAGACATTAGGTAATGTTCTAAAAAAGAATAATATGAATACCGCAGTCGGCGACGAAGGCGGTTATGCGCCAAGTCTTGAAAGCGATGAACAGGCAATTGAGCTTATTATTAAAGCAATTGAACTTGCAGGTTATTCAACAGACAATATTAAAATTGCTCTTGATGCGGCGGCTTCAGAGTGGTACCGTGAGGGAACATATAAGCTTCCGAAACGTAAAATTGAGCTTTCAAGCGAGAAACTTACTGAATATTTTGAAAAGCTTGTAAACGAATATCCAATAATCTCTATTGAGGACCCGCTATCCGAATATGATTGGGAAGGCTGGACAAAAATCACCGAAAAAATAGGCGACAGAGTAAGGCTTGTAGGTGACGATTTATTTGTTACAAATACCAATCGGCTGAAACACGGGATTGAAATCGGTGCGGCAAATTCAATTCTTATAAAAATTAATCAGATAGGAACGCTTACAGAAACTCTTGAAGCAATTGACACTGCGCAAAAATCAGGTTACAGCACAATTATCTCACATCGAAGCGGTGAAACCGAGGACACGTCAATAGCTGACATAGCTGTTGCGGTAAATGCAGGTCAGATAAAAACAGGAGCTCCCTGTCGAACAGACAGGGTAAGCAAATACAATCGTTTGTTAAGAATAGAAAGTATGCTGATAAATTCATCGCGCTACGGACTTGATATTTAATATGTTGTTACTCCGAATGTATGGTTAATCAATTACATTCGGAGTTTTTTATTTTTTAAATCCATAAATAGCGTAATTTCGCAAATGTTAGTTGTGCAAACTGCACATAAAATTCATGTGATTTTCTACAGTATAAATACCTCCTTTAATGCAATTATTCTAAATCAGAATTAAAATCTTGAACATAATATGATAAAATTATTTAAATGGAATGCAATCAGTCAGGAGGCATCTTAATTGCTTTGCAAAAAATTTTTAACGGGAGTAATGGCATTTATGATGATTGGTTCAATGTGTATGGCAGAGGCTTCTGCCGCAACAAATAATAAAAAAACAGACTATCAGGCATATGCTGCTACTTTGGATAAAACAACATATAACGGCTCGGATTTAGGAGCTGTTTACGGAAAAGACGCTACTGTTTTTAAAGTTTGGTCACCGAAAGCGTCAAGTATAAAGGTTAATATTTATGAACACGGCAGCGACGATGAGGGTGATGCCGGCGTGCTTGAGTCAAAGGCTTTGGTTCTTGACAAAAAAACAGGAGTCTGGTCATGCAAAGTTTTTGGAGATCTTGCAGGAAAATACTATACTTATACAGTTAAGCACGGCAAAAATGTTAAAGAAACTTATGATATTTATGCTAAAGGCTGCGGTGTAAACGGCAAGCGCTCTATGGTTGTTGATTTTTTAAAAACTAACCCAAAGGGCTGGGAAGATGACAAGCACATTCTTGTCAATAATCAGACTGATGCCTCTGTATGGGAGGTTTCAGTTGCTGACTTTTCTTCTTCCGAGTCAAGCGGTGTTTCCGAAAAGAACAGAGGAAAGTTCCTTGCATTTACCGAGGAAGGCACAACTGTTGACGGCATCCAGGGAGCAACCTCAACCTGCGTTGATTATCTGAAAAAACTTGGAGTAAAGTATGTTCAGATTATGCCGTTTTATGACTTCGGCTCAGTTGATGAAAGCAAGGATATAAATAAGCAGTATAACTGGGGATATGACCCTGTAAACTATAATTGTCCCGAGGGTTCTTATTCAACCGACCCCTATAACGGCAGCGTAAGAATCAAAGAATGCAAGCAGATGATTCAGGCTCTTCATAATGCAGGAATCGGAGTTATTATGGACGTTGTCTATAACCATACCTATTCCACAGACTCTGCTTTTCAGGACATAGTGCCCAATTATTACTACAGAATGAACGATGACGGTACATTCTCAAACGGTTCGGGATGCAGCAACGATACAGCGTCTGAGCACCTTATGTACAGAAAATACATGATTGACTCCGTAACCTATTGGGCAAGCGAGTATCATATTGACGGCTTCCGATTTGATTTAATGGGACTTCACGATGTCACAACAATGAACAGCATCAGAAGTGCTCTTGATAATCTCTATAAAGACGGAAGCGGAAAAAAGATTTTAATGTACGGTGAAGCTTGGGATATGCCTACAAAGTGCGATGAAGGTACTGTTATGGCTAATCAGAAAAATCTCAAAAAGCTTGACAACCGAATCGGCGCTTTTGATGATACAATTCGTGATGCAATCAAAGGAAGCACAGGCGGTGTTGACAAAGGCTTTATTCAGGAAGGCTCTTCACGTGCAGCTCTTAAAACAGGAATTGCCGGTCAGTCCGATACCACAACAGGATGGGCAAATGTTCCCAATCAGTGCGTAACCTACGCTTCCTGCCATGATAATCTCTGTCTTTACGATAAACTTGTCGATTCTGTTTACGGAAAAAATAAGGAGTATCGCAAACGCTATGAAGACCTTGTAAGTATGAATAAACTTTCTGCCGCAATTGTTATAACTTCTCAGGGAATTCCGTTTATGCTTTCAGGCGAAGAATTTGCAAGAAGCAAGGACGGAGATGAAAATTCTTTCTCCTCAAGTCGGGAAGAGAATATGATTGATTGGAAGAATCTTGATAATTTCAGTGATATAGTTGAATATTATAGGGGACTTTTCAAAATCCGTGAAAGCTTTGAAGCGTTTAAGGATTGCACGGCGATGACAGCAAATAATCTTACGTATATTGAAAACGTTCCTAAAGGCGTGACGGGTTATACAATAAACAATACCGTCAACAATAAATGGAGCAAAATGAGCGTTATTTTCAACGGAAGTGATGATGAACAGTCTGTTAAGATTGGCGGCGAATGGATAAGAATTGCCGATGAAGAAACGGCAGGACTCAGAAATCTTGGTGAAGTAAACGGCTCCGTTAAGCTAAAGGCTCATTCGGCAGCAATTCTTGTTGATAAAAAAAGCTACGAAACAGCAGGAATCAGTGATGATGAGGGCGCTGTTGTAGTAAACTACTATGATAACAAAACTAAAGAGCTTATTAAAACTCAGACCGTAAGCGGTGATATTGGAACGGCATATGACGTTACTAATTTTGCCGACTCTCTCAACTATGACATCAAACAGTCAAGCGGTGAAACATCTGATGTTTTTGAAAACAGCGTAAAGCATGCAAGTGTTTATGTTGAAGAATTTGAAGGTAAAATGTCAAAGGTGATTTTTAAATTTGTTGATGATGTCAACAATACAGAGCTTGCAGATTCATTTGTAATCCGCAACAGAGAGGGCGAACAGTACTTCACCCCCGAACTGCCGTCTATTGAAAATTATAGCATTGTCCTTAACAGCCTTCCTGACAACGGTGCAGGAAAAATAAGCAATGGTGAAACAGTTGTTACTTATAAATACACCAGAGTAACCGATGATACTGATAAGTCTGTATGCATTGTTAATGCAATTTATATGGATGATAAGGGAAAAATCATTGAGAAAAAAACCTACAAGGGTAAAGAAGGTGACAGCTATTCCGTACCTGAAAATGAGTATGAGAATATGTCACTTGTCAGAATCCCCGAGAATTCATCGGGAAATTATAAAAAAGGCGAAATTAACGTTTTGCTTAACTATTCATCAACCCCTGATCCGTTTGCAGATATGCTGATATACGTTTACGTTGGAGCAGGAGTAATCTTTGCACTTTGCATAGCTTCTGCAATTTATTCTCATATTAAGGGAATAAAAAAATTCAGAGAAAATATGGATGTTGAAGAATAATCAAGGTAGTTATTTCCGCTTTGCGGAATAAATTATAAGAATCTTAAGGAGGAATATTATCTATGAGAACTACAAAGAAGCTTATGGCTGCTGTTCTCGCTGTTTGTATGCTAGCTTCTACAAGCGTTGTATCAGGTTTTGCAGCTACAACTGATTCCGAACCTGTTTCGGCTGATGTAATTGCAGATTCTGCTTATACACAGGCTTGTGAAGAAATTGACAACCAGTATGCATACACAAAGCGTGATTTGGGTGCAACTTATTCACCAGAGAGCACAACATTTAAGGTGTGGTCTCCTACAGCAACAGAAGTATCTCTGAACCTTTACAAAACCGGTTCAGACACAGAGGAGGGTGCAGAGGATCTCGGCACTTATCCGCTTGAAAAGCTTATGGATGGTGAGAATTGGACAGGTGTTTGGACAGTAACAGTTGAGGGAGATCTCAAAAATCAGTACTACACCTACACAGTCACAGCAGCCAACACTACAGGCACAAGGACAACAACTAAAGAAACACAGGATGTTTATTCGGTAGCAACCGGCGTAAACGGCAGACGTTCAATGGTTTGTGACCTTGACTCAACAGATCCCGAAGGTTGGGAAAATGACAGCCACGTTCTTTTGAACGAATCAACAGATTCAGCTGTTTGGGAACTTCACGTAAAAGACTTTTCTTATGACCCTGCTTCAGGTGTATCAGAAGCAAACAGAGGAAAGTATATGGCTTTCACAGAAACAGGTACAACACTCAACGGCGAGGGCAAGATTTCAACATGTATTGATTACCTCAAAGAGCTCGGTGTAACAACTGTTCAGATTAACCCGTTCTATGACTTCCAGTCAATCAACGAAATGGGTTCAGATTCACAGTTTAACTGGGGTTATGACCCGCAGAACTATAATGTTCCCGAGGGTTCTTATTCTTCAAATCCCTATGACGGTAACGTAAGAATCAAAGAGTGTAAGTCAATGATTAAGGCTCTTCATGACGCAGGCATTTCAGTAGTTATGGACGTTGTTTACAACCATACATATTCAACTGATTCCTGCTTCCAGAATACAGTACCTAACTACTACTACAGAATGACAAAGACAGGTGCGTTCTCTAACGGTTCAGGCTGCGGCAACGAGTGTGCAACAGAACGTGCTATGTATAGAGATTATGTTATCCAGTCACTTCTTCACTGGGTAAATGAGTACCATGTTGACGGTTTCCGTTTTGACCTTATGGGCATTATGGACGTAGAAACTATGAATATGGCAAGAGAAGCTCTTGACTCTGTTGATGCAAGAATCACAACATGGGGTGAAGGCTGGGCAGGCGGTGACTCTTCTCACCCTGCAAATACATGTTCAGGTGAAAAGTTCTATCCTGCTACACAGGCTAACGCATCTAAGCTCAGTGATAGAATTGCTCTCTTTAACGATGCTATCCGCGATGGTATCAAGGGTGGCTGTATGAGCATTTCAAATCAGGGTTTTGTTCAGGGCGCAAAAACTTCTGCACCCGACATCAGATACGGTGTAAGAGCTAACTCCTCGGGCAGAAACAAGTGGCTTGCAAGCGCACCCTCACAGTGCGTATCTTATGCAGCTTGTCACGATAACGCAACATTCTATGACCAGATTCTGGGTTCAACTGGACTTGCTCCTTACGGCGAGCGCGAGTCAACAGCCGTTAAGATGAACAAGCTTGGCGGTGCAATTGTTTTCTCTTCACAGGGTATTTCGTTTATGCTTGCAGGCGAGGAAATGTGCCGCAGCAAAGACGGTGACACAAACAGCTACAATTCACCTGCAAAGCTTAATATGCTTAAGTGGCAGAATGCAGTTGACTATGCTGACGTTGTTTCATACTATAAGGGTATGATGCAGATTAAGGCAAACTTCAGTCCTCTTACATGTATGGATAAGTCATATCAGAACGCATTCACATTCAATGATACACAGAGAACCTACTCAAATCAGGTTGCATATACAATTGCAAATGATACTGAAGGCGAATGGAACAAGCTTGCTGTAATCTTAAACAGCGCAGATCAGGCTGTTGATGTTACACTTGCTGATACATCTGTTACAGATTGGGTTGTTATTGCAAATAATCAGTCAGCAGGTCTTGATAAGCTCGGCGAAGTTACAGGTTCAACTTTCACAGTTCCTGCATATTCAGCAATTATCGCTGTTGATAAGGCAGGCTATGAAGCAGCAGGCATCAAGTCAGATATGGGTAAGGTTCTAGTAAACTATGTTTACGAGTCAGATGACGAAAAGCTTGACGAATCTGTAATTCTTCAGGGTTCAGTCGGCACAGGCTATCAGACTTCACCCAGCGCAGCAATTTCAGATACATATGAAATTTCAAAGGTTGAAGGCGAAGTTACAGGAACATTCGGTGAAACAACTAAGGAAGTAACTTATTACTATAAGGATTATGTTCCCGAATCAATCCTCAATGCAGACTTCAACGGTGACGGCAACGTTAATATTATGGACGTTACTGCAATGCAGAAATACTTTGTAGGCGATTTACAGCTTTCTGATGAAAAGGTTGCTGCTCTTGACCTTAACTATGATGACAGCGCTAACGTAAGCGACTGTACAATGCTTTCAAAACAGCTCGCAGGCTATCGTGTTGCAGAAGGTAAAGTTGTTGTAAATCACTACTATACAGATGCAGAAGGAAATCAGCAGGAGCTTACAGCTTCCGAAACAATTGTAGGTCGTGTTGGTTCTGACTACTCAACCGAAGATTTCAAGGTTGTAGGTTATGCAGCTGATACAGAAAACTATCCTGCAAAGGCACTTGGTAAGATTCCTTACGGTGATACTCTTGAAGTAAACTACTACTACATCGCATCAAGTCTTGACATCAACCTCCACTTCAAGCACAGCGGTTCGCTCACTTGGGCACCCACTCTCTGGATCTGGGGTTCTGACCTTAAGGGCGTTGACAAGGGTAACTATACTCCGAATGATTCAGCAGTATGGCCCGGCGTAGCTGCTACAGACGCGGACGGCGACGGTTGGTTTGAGTATAACTTTACCTACAAAGGTGCAGGTACATACAACGTAATTGTATCAAATAAAGGTTCTACACAGACCATCGACTATAAGGGCTTCGTTGATAACGAAATGTGGGTTGTAATTGATGATTCAAAACTTGCAACAGGCGAATTCCTTACATTCTACACAGATAATCCTGACACTAATCCTGATGCTCCTATAGCAAAGCAGATTACAGTGGGATAAGACACAAAATCTATAAATTCAGGGCTGACCTTCATATAAGGTCAGCCCGTTTTTTATCTTAATAAAATGTATAACTATAAAAATAAACGGTACTCGAATAAAGAGTACCGTTTATTGAAACAGCTTATTTTTTATTATTCATTCGGTAGCAAAGCGTCATAAGGTTGTCGCTTAAATGTACATTCTCAACTAATGCGTCGCTGTATCTGGTGTTAATATCATAATGACTGAAATTCCAGTAATTCTTAATACCAAGATTATACAGTTTATCAAGTATATTCTCAACGCATACACGCGGAATACATAAAAAAGCAGAATCAACGTGATTTTGTTTGCAAAATTCTTCAAGCTCGGTTTCAGATTTTACATAGATATCATTTAATTTCTGACCGACTTTGTTTTCGTTGTTGTCAAAACAAGCAATCAGTTCAAACCCGAGCTTTTCAAAATTCATATGCATTGCAACAGCTTTACCGAGGTTACCCGCACCTATCAGAATTGCCTTATAATCGTTATTAAGTCCCAGTATGTTCTTGATTTCCTCTTTAAGCTGGCTTACGCTGTAGCCATAGCCCTGCTGGCCGAAACCGCCGAAGCAGTTCAAATCCTGCCTTACCTGCGATGCAGTCACGTTCATAATCTGCGCCAACTTTGTCGAAGAAATTCTGTCAACATTCTGGTCGTTAAGTTCTGATAAAAAGCGGTAATATCTTGGCAGACGCCTGATAACCGACATTGAAATACTGTCACTTTTAGACATTACTCACTTGCTCCTTTAATGAAATAAAACTTAGTGCAGTTTTTTGCTGACTCAAAATTAAAGAGAAGCGGCAAGACGCTCATCAATAGCCTTGAGGAATTCTTCAGTATTGACCTTAGTTTTGTTTTCAAGAGTTGAAATTGCATAAAGGTCGCCTGTCATAATGCCGTCCTCAATTGTCTTAATTGTTGCCTTTTCAAGTTTGTCTGCAAATTTCATAAGATCGGGGAGTTTATCAAATTCGCCGCGTTTTCTTAGTGCGCCCGTCCATGCAAACAGAGTTGCAACAGAGTTTGTAGAAGTTTCTTCGCCTTTAAGATATTTGTAGTAGTGGCGCTGAACAGTGCCGTGAGCAGCCTCGTACTCGTAAATTCCGTCGGGAGAAACAAGAACGCTTGTCATCATAGCAAGTGAACCAAAAGCCGTAGCAATCATATCACTCATTACGTCGCCGTCATAGTTTTTGCAAGCCCACATATAACCGCCTTCGCTGCGAATTACACGTGCAACAGCATCGTCAATAAGTGTGTAGAAGTATTCAATGCCTGCTTCCTCAAACTTATCCTTGTACTCGTTTTCAAACACCTCTGCGAAAATATCTTTAAAGCGGTGGTCGTAAGTTTTGCTGATTGTGTCCTTGGTTGCAAACCATACGTCAATTTTTTGGTCAAGCGCATAGTTAAAGCAGGAACGAGCAAAAGAAGAGATACTCTTGTCAATGTTGTGCATACCCTGAATTACACCGTCAGTAGTAAATTCATGGATAAGACTTCTCTCTTCAGTACCGTCGGGTTTTGTTACGCAAAGCTCAGCTTTGCTTCCGCCGATAACACGTATTTCAGTGTTCTTGTAAACGTCGCCGTAAGCGTGACGGGCAATACAGATAGGCTTTTTCCAAGTAGGAATATAGGGAGTGATACCTTTAACAAGAATCGGACTCCTGAAAACAGTGCCGTCAAGAATTGCACGTATTGTGCCGTTAGGAGATTTCCACATACTTTTAAGGTTGTACTCATCCATTCTTGCAGCATTTGGTGTGATAGTAGCGCACTTAACGGCAACGCCGTATTTTTTTGTAGCGTTAGCACTGTCAACAGTAACCTGGTCATCGGTTTTGTTTCTGTTTTCAAGACCGAGGTCGTAGTATTCACTTTTTAAATCAACATAGGGTAAAATGAGAATATCTTTAATCTGCTTCCAGATTATTCTTGTCATTTCGTCGCCGTCCATCTCAACGATGGGGGTAGTCATTTTAATCTTATCCATATCAGCTGTTCTCCTTTGTGTAGTCAAGCAGTCCGCCTGCAATGATGATTGCTCTTGTTCTGTCAGAAAGCTCACAGTCAGCCTTGAATGTGTTGCCTGTTGTTTTATTTACAACAGTAACGTCAGAGCCGGAGGCAATTTCGCTCTTTACGTTCGGAAGCTCAAGCATATCGCCAAGCTTGATTTTATCGTAGTCTGCTGCGTCCTTAAATGTAAGGGGAAGAATGCCTGCATTGATAAGGTTGCTCTTATGAATACGGGCAAAGCTCTTTACAAGCACGGCTTTAACGCCAAGGAAGAGAGGAGCGAGTGCAGCGTGCTCACGAGATGAACCCTGACCGTAGTTTTCACCGCCAACAATAATGCTCTTACCTAGAGTTTTCGCACGTTCGGGGAAGTTTTTGTCACAAACCGTGAAGCAGTGCTCAGAAATTTTCGGTATATTTGAACGAAGCGGAAGAATTTTTGCACCTGCGGGCATAATGTGGTCAGTTGTGATGTTGTCGCCAACCTTAAGTGAACAGGAAGCCTCGATTGAATCTGTAAGAGGACTTGTTTTGGGATATGACTTGATGTTCGGACCTCTTAATATTTCAACGCTGTCCATTTCTTCAACGCTTGCCGGTTCAATAACCATATTGTCGTTTATAAGGAATTTTTCGGGCATTTCAATTTCAGCGGCTGAACCGAGAGTTCTCGGGTCGGTAAAAACTCCGTTGATAGCCGATACGGCAGCAGTTTCGGGAGAAACAAGGTAAATCTGGCCGTCAGCCGTACCGCTTCTGCCTTCAAAGTTACGATTGAATGTTCTCAAAGAAATACCCTTGCTGTTTGGGGATTGACCCATACCTATGCAGGGACCGCATGCACTTTCAAGAATACGTGCGCCTGCTGCAATCATATCACCGAGTGCGCCGTTTAAAGCGAGCATATTAAACACCTGCTTGCTTCCTGGAGCAATTGCAAGCGATACGTTGTCAGCAACCTTTTTGCCCTTGAGAATATGAGCAACTCTCATAAGGTCAAGATAGCTTGAATTTGTGCATGAACCTATGCAAACCTGATCAATTTTTTGACCTTCAAGCTCCTTAATCGGTTTTACGTTGTCGGGGGAGTGAGGACAAGCTGCAAGCGGCTCAAGCTCTGAAAGGTTAATTTCAATAACCTCGTCATAAACAGCGTCATCGTCAGCCTTAAGTTCTGTGTAATCCTCCTCACGACCCTGAGCCTTGAGAAATTCTCTTGTTGTTTCGTCAGACGGGAAAACAGATGTTGTTGCGCCAAGCTCTGCACCCATATTTGTAATTGTTGCTCTTTCAGGAACGGTAAGCGTTTTAACGCCCTCGCCGCCGTACTCAACAATTTTGCCTACGCCGCCTTTAACGCTCATAACACGCAAAACAGCGAGAATAATATCTTTAGCGGAAACCCATGGGCTTAGCTTGCCTGTAAGGTTAACTCTTACCATCTTCGGCATTGTTATGTAGTAAGCGCCTCCGCCCATTGCAACAGCAACGTCAAGACCGCCTGCACCGATTGCAAGCATACCGATACCGCCTCCGGTGGGAGTGTGGCTGTCTGATCCGATCAAAGTTTTTCCGGGTTTACCGAATCTTTCAAGGTGAACCTGATGGCAGATGCCGTTACCGGGTCTTGAAAAATATATGCCGTGTTTTTTGCAGACAGACTGAATAAATCTGTGGTCGTCAGCATTTTCAAAACCTGTCTGAAGTGTGTTGTGGTCAATGTAAGCAACGCTCTTTTCAGTTTTAACTCTCGGAATACCCATAGCTTCATATTCAATATAAGCCATTGTGCCGGTAGCGTCCTGTGTAAGAGTCTGGTCAATTTTAAGACCAATGTCGTTTCCGACAATCATTTCGCCGCATACCAGATGCTCTTTAATGATTTTCTGTGCAATCGTGTAGCCCATAATATTACCTCCTGAATGTGAATTCAAATTACTCTGCTTTGAAAATGCAAAATAACTATGTTAATTATATAACAATCTTTAGTTATTGTAAAGAAAAAATTACATTCTAAATACAAAATATGCATTTTTCTCCGTCAAAAACCCGATATTATGAAAATGTTTCAAAATATATTACAGAATTGCAGAAAAGGTGATGAAAAATATAAATTGAATTTTGTCTTTTGTAGTGATATAATTAAAAAGTATGCTGAAAACAATCGAACAGATTACAGAAACAGAGGGATTTTATGGACGTAAGAGAAGATTTAAGGAATATTGCAATAATTGCCCACGTTGACCACGGCAAGACAACTCTTGTTGACCAGCTTTTAAAGCAGAGCGGTATTTTCAGAGCAAATGAAAATGTCGAGGACAGGGTAATGGACTCAAACGACCTTGAGCGTGAAAGAGGAATCACAATTCTTTCAAAGCCAACGGCTGTAATGTATAATGGAATTAAGATTAATATAGTTGACACCCCCGGACACGCTGACTTCGGCGGAGAGGTTGAGCGTATTTTGCAGATGGTTGATGGCGTTGTGTTGCTTGTTGACGCATTCGAGGGATGTATGCCGCAGACAAGATTTGTTCTGAAAAAGGCGCTCGGACTCGGCAAAAAGCCGCTTGTTGTGCTTAATAAAATTGACCGTCCCGGCGCACGTCCCGAAGAGGTTGTCGACGAGGTGCTCGACCTGTTTATTGAACTCGGCGCAGATGAAGATCAGCTTGAATTTCCGGTAATCTACGCTTCTGCACGTGACGGCTATGCGGGAACAGATTATCACGAGCTTGCAGAGAATATGCAGCCTCTTTTTGATGCCATCATCAACGAAATACCTGCACCAAAGGGCGATCTGAACGGCGGACTTCAGATTCTTGTATCTAATATTGATTCCGACAAATTCGTCGGCAGAATAGGAGTTGGCAGAATCGAAAGAGGTGTTGCCAAAAACGGACAGTCGGCAGTGCTTTGCCACACTGACGGCACAACACAGAATGTAAGAATTGCAAAGCTTTATCAGTTTGAGGGTCTAAAAAGAGTTGAATGTGATGAAGCAAAGCTTGGCGACCTTGTGTGTATTAGTGGTATTCAGGATATTAATATAGGTGAAACAATCTGCTCTTCCGACTGCATAGAGCCTTTGCCTTTTGTTAAGATTGACGAACCTACTGTTTCAATGAACTTTATTGTAAACAATTCTCCTTTTGCCGGTAAGGAGGGCAAGTATGTTACCTCCCGTAACCTGCGTGACAGACTTTTCAAGGAGATAGAAACAAACGTGGCTTTGCGTGTTGAAGAAACCGACAGTGCCGATACATTCAAGGTTTCGGGCAGAGGAGAGCTTCATCTCTCAATTCTAATTGAAACTATGCGCCGCCAGAATTACGAATTTCAGGTGTCACGTCCGCAGGTAATCACAAAGACTATTGACGGCAAGCTTTATGAGCCGATAGAATTTCTTATTATCGAAGTGCCCGATGCATACGTTGGAGCAGTAATGGAAAAGCTCGGTTCAAGAAAGGCCGAGCTTGTAAATATGGGCACTCGTGAAGGTGGCGTAACTCACATTGAGTTCAGAATTCCTGCAAGAGGACTTATGGGTTATCGTCCTGAATTTCTTACCGATACAAACGGTAACGGTATAATGAACCATGTTTTTGACGGCTATGAGCCTTTCAAGGGCGAAATAGTAACACGTCATCAGGGTTCACTCATTGCTTTTGAAACTGGTGAAACGGTAACATACGGATTATACGCTGCACAGGAGAGAGGCAGACTGTTTATTGGTGCAGGTGTTCCTGTATACGAAGGAATGATTGTCGGCGCAAGCCCCAAGGCGGAGGATATTACCGTAAACGTCTGCAAGAAAAAGCACATTACAAACACACGCGCGTCGGGTTCTGACGATGCATTAAAGTTGACGCCTCCCTCACAGATGTCACTTGAACAGTGCCTTGAATTTATTGCAGATGATGAGCTTGTGGAGGTTACTCCCGAAAACATTCGTATGCGCAAGCGTATTCTTTCAAAAGAACAGCGTATGAAGCAGGCTTTCCGTAAAAAATAATGAGTTTTGTAATACTTGATTTGGAATGGAACGGCTCATACAGCACCTCCTTGCATCGATTTGTAAATGAAATAATTGAGTTCGGTGCGGTAAAGGTTGATGATGAGTTTAATATTACAGATAAGTTTTCTGTACTGATAAAGCCTCAAATCGGCAAAAAGCTGTGCAGTAAGGTAAAAGAGCTTACCAAAATTACGAATGAGGAATTAAAGGAAAAGGGAATCCCTTTCCTTGAAGCAGTAAATCGCTTTACCAAATTTTCGGGCGACAGCGTTTTAATGACATGGGGAACATCAGATATTTATGCTTTGATTGAGAATTACAACTATTTTACGGGCGATTTTCATTTGCCTTTTCTTAAAAAATACTGCAATTTACAGGCGTACTGCGAGGGTTGTCTTGATTTGCATAATTCATCGAGCCAATTGGGACTTTCAAGCTGCGCTAAACTGCTTAAGATTGAATTTTCTCAGGAGGAGCAGCACCGTGCATTTTTCGATGCGGAGCTTAGCCTTAAATGTCTTGAACGGCTTTTGTGTAAAAAGCCGCTTAAAGGCTTTATTTTGAATGCGGATGACAACAATTTTTATGAAAAAATGACTTTTAAAACCCGTTTCATCACCGACTTAAACAGCGATGAAATTGATAAAAGTCAGATGAAATTCAAATGTGACTGCTGCGGAAAACATGCAAGAAGAATGACAAAGTGGAAAATTCACAACAAGAGCTTTTCAGCCGAGTTCTTTTGCAAACGCTGTAATCGCAGATTTATAGGAAGAATATCATTTAAAAAGAAGTTTGATGAAGTTGTTGTAAAAAAGAGAATAGTTGAAAAACGTGAAAAGCAAAAAGAAACAGACAACAGCATAATCAACGAAAATGTATAAAAAACCTCCTGCAAAAATTTCGTTGCAGGAGGTTTTTATCCCTATAATGAACAACTGCCGGACATCAAGTACCGGCAGTTGTTTTTTTAGTTATAAATAATGTTTATGTGATTAAGAAGCTGCATAGCGTTGAATTTCGGTTGCGTCTGTAATTAAAATTCTTCCATCATTGTCAAAGTCAGCTAAACTTTCCTGTAAATCACTGAATGTTGCCAATTCAGAAAGATATTTCTGAATTTGTGTAGCATCGTTAACATTCACTTTGCCGTCAAGGTTTACATCACCATACAAATTATCGTCAGCGTTATTTGTATATGCCTTAACAGTAGCATTGCCGATTTTGCAATCTAACATTGTTGTTGATGAGTCAATGGCTTTCCATCTGCCGTTCATATAATATGCTGATTGATTGTTCTTGACCTCAATGCGGGAAGTGTTGAGGTATTTGGTTTCGCAGGGGAGAATAGATTGTGTTTCTCCGCCTGCATCAAATGTTATATTGACCACAACAGCATATCTTTCACCTTTTTTAAGAGGAATGTAACCGTCAATAGGTATTGTGTAATAACCCTTGTTTTTAAATGTTTGACTGCCTGAAACACGGAGACAACCCAGAGTCGGATCAATGCTTGAACCAATTTCATCATATACTACGTAATTCACTGTGCAGTTATCGTGCATTGTAATTACCGAAATAGCTTCTAATGTCTCATTTTCTCTTGCGGTAAAGAAATTAGCTGCTTTGCAGTCCGGAGCTTGATAATAAATCTGTGTATCAGCAAATCCGATTCCGTCATACTGATATACATTTTTGTACTCGTGACGTGTTGTGCCGTTTGATTTGTATTTAGCGTTTTCTGCTTCAAAAATAACAGGTTGGCTGAAGCTTAAATCGTAATATGAAAGATAAAAATATCCGTTTTTACCCCAGTTGTCACCCCAACTGTTTTTTATAATCCATGCACCGTCTTTCGGAGGAGTTTTAGTAAAATTATTTTTTGAGAAATTATCATCCCAGCCGACAATTGTAATTCCGTGGTTAGCTAAATTATAATTATCCCTACCGGAATCTAATATTCCGTCAAAATAATAGCTGTTATATGTATCATTCCAGTACTGATTTTTATTTAATGTTTCGGAATAGTACGAAGCCGCAACAGCTCCCTTATTATAAAGTGTTGTTTTGATTTCATTAATACTTTCGGAAACTATGTTATCACTGCGAAGCTTTTGTGTTGAAACTCTGCCGTAACGATCTGTTTCAAATGAAGTTGTTTCAGGTAAAAATTCGACATTTTTAACGTAAATATCAGACTTATTCTGTAAAGACAAATCAAGTTCTAAGCTGTCATCTTGTTTATTAGGATAAGGAGCTTTGCTTTCGTCAAGTGCACCGTATCTTCTCATAAGTGTTGAAGCAGCCATATACATCGAGCCGCCTTGCATAAATGAGGAAGTACCATTTGTAACATAAGTATCAAAGCCTGCGAACAAACTTTTATCAGGATTGTCATACATACCATTGTAATTGTAATATATTAAATGTTTTTCCGATAAATCAACTGATGAATCAGATTTTTTTGATTTAATCATATTTGACTCAAGTGAAGCAAGTGCAGAAAATGCCCAGCAAGTATTATATGTACCCTGATCTTTAACCGGACTGACATAACCGTTGTCTGCCAGATTGTAGGAAGCAGGTAATGGTGACGCTTTTAAAAGGTTGTTATTTATTTTTTCAGTTTTCAAATCATTGTTTTCCTCAATATATTGAAAACCATTACTTGTTTTTGTTTTAAAAAGAAATTTTAATTCGCTGTTTTCTGTGGCAAAAGCGGGAACAGAAGCAGCAAGCACAGTTAATGCACTTAAACATATGCAGAGCGTTGCCTTCATTAGACGTTTTTTCATTAATATTACCTCTCTATCTTTATTTACCTTACATTATATAGCATTATTAAAGTTAATGCAATGGATTTTACAGATAATAATCATATTCTCTTCACAAATGTATATATTATTTCATATTTATTTCAAAGCGAGTTCATACAGTTTTCACTTTAGCGAATTATTATGAGTACAACATGAAAAATATCAGCAAAAGCTGATTTAATAGGAGGCTAACACAATGTCTGATTACTACAATAACAATAATCATTTTGAAAACGGCGATAACCCATTAGAAAATCAGAACACCGGCAGCAATGACGTATACAGCAGCTCTGATATATCTTCTGACGAGTCAAAGCAAACTGAAAGTTCTTATGAATGGAATTCAAACAGTTCTCAAAACAATTCAAGCGGTGAATACCATTACTCTTATGTAAATGGTAATAATGAAAATGCTTCTCACAATCCCAATAATTATGAAAATGCATATTCTGCTCCCAAGGCATCTCAGACAAGTACCGATAGCTTTAATCCGCAAGGCACCGGTTATTCTGATTCATATACAAATACAGGTTACTCAAGCTCCTCATCGGGCTACGGCTCAAATACTTCATACGGAGCTTCTGGCAACTACAATTCCCAAAGTCCGTACGGCACTTATTCAAATACCACAGGACAATCTCCTTACGGACATCCGCAGAATATTCATAAGGCAAAGGTAAAAAAACCAAAAGTTAAAAAGCCTAAAAAACCTGCTTCAAGGGGTTTTGTAGCTGCAATGCTTGTAATTTCAATTCTCTGTTCGGCAGCACTTGGTTTTGGCGGCGGTTATCTTGCTAACAATATGAATTCATCAAGCTCTAACGGTGTAAACATCAATAAGGTTGAAGCCAGCAATACATCAAGATCGGGCAATGTATCTGCAAATACAACTTCCGAAGTTGTAAAGAAAACAGCTGACAGCGTAGTTGAAATAGAAACCGAGGGCGTTAAAACCGGAAGCTTCGCACAACAGTATGTTGTACAGGGGGCAGGTTCAGGTGTAATAATTTCCGAGGATGGATATATTATCACAAATCACCATGTAATTGAAGATGCAAACAGCGTAACTGTTACTCTTCGTGACGGAAAAACAAGTTATACCGCTGCAGTAATCGGAAGCGATTCTGAAAATGACATAGCGCTTCTTAAAGTGGATGCAAAAGGTCTTACACCTGCAACATTTGGCGACAGCTCAAAGCTTGCAGTAGGCGATTATGTAGTAGCAATCGGCAATCCGCTCGGTCAACTCGGCGGAACCGTAACTGATGGAATTATCAGCGCTCTTGCAAGAGATGTTGTAATTGAAGGAAAAAATATGACTTTGCTCCAGACTAATGCCCAAATCAGCCCCGGCAACTCAGGCGGCGGACTCTTTAATTCAAACGGAGAACTTGTAGGTATTGTCAATGCAAAGGACAGCGCAACCGAGGTAGAAGGTATTGCGTTCGCAATTCCGATAAACAATGTGCTTGATATTATAGACGATCTTAAATCCTACGGTTATGTTACAGGAAAAATCGATCTCGGTATGCAGCTAACCGACATTACTTCAAACGATACTGCATTTTACTATGGCGTAAATCAAACAGGCTGTTATGTTTTGTCTGTAACACGAGGCTCAAATGCTGAGGCAGCAGGTTTTCATACAGGCGACCTCATCACTAAGGTCAATTCAACAGACATAAACACGTCGGCAGATGTTAAAAATGCGCTTAAAGATTCTAAAGTTGGCGATAAAGTCAAGTTTACTGTTTATCGTAACGGTGAAACATCAGACTTAACGCTTACACTCGCAGAGTATGTTCCAAGCGGAAACGTTCAAAATCAGTCATCAACAACACCTGCTAATGATAATTCTGATGACATTTGGTCACAGATGTTTGGCTGGTAATTGTTGTTTTTCATAAAATACCTCTCCAAAATGAAAGAACTCCCGATTTTGTCGGGAGTTCTTTCTGTGTAGAATATGTTTTTCAAAAGAAAAGGTTATTTATTTTAGTAAAATAAACTATTCCTGTCCGTCCTCAATAAACTTTAATTGCTTGCAAATCATATTTGCGCACATATAAACGTTGCCGCCGCCCATTGTGAGAATCAAATCGCCTTCTTTTGCATTTTTGCAAACATAATCAGTGATTTCCTCAAATGTATCAAGACATACCGAATTTGGAACCTTTGCACCAATATCAGTGGAGTAAATATTATATGTGTTAACTTCTCTTACAGGCAGAATTTCCGAGATGACAGCAACATCAGGAATTTTAAGAGCCTCTGCAAAATCATCAAGCAGTATTGCTGTTCTTGAAAACGTGTGAGGCTGGAACACAGCCCATACCTTCTTAAATCCCATATTCATTGCAGCCGTGAGTGTAGCAGTCAACTCTGTCGGGTGATGTGCAAAATCGTCGGCAACAGTAATTCCGCACGGTGTGCCGAGAATTTCAAATCTTCTGTGAACTCCGCCGAACTTGTGGAGATTTTCAGAAATTTCATTGGGAGTTGCACCGAGATAGTGAGCCGTAGCCGCTGCGGCAAGAGCATTGTAAATGTTGTGCTTACCGGGGACAATAAGCTTTATGCTTGTAAGCTTTTCGCCCTTGAAGTATAAGTCGAACTGTTCGTGAACACCCTTGTCTGCGCTGACATTTACAGCTCTGTAATCGCAATTTTCGCTAAAACCGAAGCTCAGCTTATTTATTTCAATATCCTTAACAGCGTCAAGTGTATTTTCGTCATCGCCGTTAATTACAAGAAGTCCTGTAGTCTGCTTAGAAAACTTGTTAAATGACTTTTTGATGTTGTCAAGATTTTTAAAGTAGTCAAGATGGTCAGCGTCAATGTTCAAAATAATCGAGATAAAGGGGTTAAGCTGTAAAAATGTGTCAACATATTCACATGCCTCGCAGACGATAATGTCGCTGTGACCTACATAGCTGTTGCCGCCGATAAACGGAAGCTTTCCCCCGATAATGGCTGACGGGTCAAAGCCGCTTCCTATTAAAATCTGCGATAACATACCTGTAGTTGTGGTTTTTCCGTGAGTACCCGAAACGGCAATACTTCTTTTGTATCTTCTTGTAACAATGCCGAGCATAACACTGCGTTCAATGCAGGGAATTCCCTGTTCTTTTGCAGCCATTCTTTCAGGATTGTTGTCTTTGATTGCGGCTGAATAGACAACAAGCTCAGCTCCGTCAATGTTTTCAGCCTTATGACCCATATAAACAGGAATACCGTAGCTTCTAATTCTGTCAAGGGTTTCACCCTCGTTCATATCCGAGCCTGAAAGTTCAAAGCCCTCACTGCGAAGGATCTCAGCCAGCGGGCACATACCACTGCCGCCGATTCCAATAAAGTGTATTCTTTTTATTTTATCCATTAGCTTATCGTAATTCAAAACAACATACCGTCCTTTTTAATCAGAATAATATATATATCTTTATTATTATAAGGCTAAAAAGCAAAAAAATAAATACCTAAAAATAAATTTATAAGAAATGATAGTATATTTTACAGAAAATATAAAAATTTAAGCCTGTTGCCAAATTTGAATAAGAATGGTAAAATATATTAAGAACAATATGGTGGTAATTATTATGATTTTAAAGAAAAATAACATTATAAATCTTACAATCACATCAGCTTCGGCAGAAGGTAGCGGAGTAGGCAGAACTTCAAACGGAATACCGGTATTTGTGCCGCTCTCTGCAATAGGTGACGAGCTTGAAGTGCGGATATTAAAGGTAAAAAAGACTTATGCTTTCGGAAAAATCGAAAGAATCATAACTCCTTCTCCGGCAAGAATAGAGCCTGACTGTGAAAATTTCTCAAAATGCGGCGGTTGTGTGTGGCGGCACATAAGCTATGAAGAGGAATGTAAAATTAAACAGCAAAAGGTAATAGACGCCGTAACCCGAATCGGCGGAATAAAGAACGCAAACTTTGCTCCGATTATTGCATGCAACAATACTCTTCGCTATCGCAATAAGGCACAGCTTCCGATAGGTCTTAACAAAGACGGCAAGGTGCAAATCGGTTTTTATGCGTTTCACAGTCACAGAATAGTTAATTGCGGCGATTGTGTTTTGCAGCCTGAAATTTTTGCAAAGGTAATTGAAATTACACGAAATTTTATTTCGCGGACAAATAACGATATTTATGACGAAAAAACTGGCAAGGGCAGGCTTCGTCATCTTTACATCAGAATAGGCGAAGTAACAAACGAGCTTATGGTTTGCTTCGTTGTAAACGGAAATGGCTTAAAGCAGGAGGACTTGCTTGTAAAAATGCTGCGTGAAAGCTTACCAAATTTAACAAGTGTAATTATAAATTCAAACCGAGAGGTCACGAATGTAATTCTCGGCGCAAAAAACAGAACAGCATACGGCAGAGATTATATTGTAGATGAATTGTGTGGACTAAAATTTAAAATATCTCCGTTTTCGTTCTGGCAGGTAAACAGAAGACAGGCTGAAAAGCTCTATAACAAAGCAAAGGAATATGCAAATCTCAAATCCAACGAAATTCTCCTTGATTTATACTGCGGAACGGGAACAATAGGACTTACAATGGCAGAAGAGTGTAAAATGCTTGTCGGTGTAGAAATTGTGCAGGACGCAATATACGATGCAGAAGAAAATGCAAAGATGAACGGAATAAAAAATTCACGTTTTATCTGTTCTGACGCACCTAAAGCCGCTGAAGAGTTAAAAAATGCTGGATTAAAACCTGATGTAATCATTCTTGATCCGCCGAGAAAGGGCTGCGGCGAGGAACTTGTAAAAACAATTTTTGAAATGTCACCGAGCAGAGTGGTTTATGTTTCTTGTGACCCGGCTACACTTGCAAGGGATTTAAAATATTTTACCGAGGGCGATTACTCTATAAAAGAAATTACTCCCTGCGATATGTTCAGCCGAACCGCTCATGTTGAGTGTGTAGTATTGATGTCAAGGGAATTGTAAGGCAAAATTCAAGGAGAATGTATATGAAAATTTTAATTATTAACTGTAGTCCTGTAAGAAACGGTGCAACCGCTGAAATTGTAAATATAGTCAGCCAATATTTACATAACGGTAATACAATCAAAACAATTTGTATAGATGACTTTGATATCAAGTATTGTAAAGGATGCCGAAAATGCCATACTTCAGCAGAATGTTTTCAACATGATGATGTTAAGAAGGTTATCTCATATTATGAATGGGCGGATAAGATAGTATCGGTTTCTCCATCATATTGGGCAGACATTCCCGGACAGTTCAAAGTGTTTATAGACAGATGTACTCCATGGTGCAATACGCATGAACCTCATGCAAAAATTCCCAAAGGAAAACAGGGTTATACAATTGCATTAAGAACCGGTCCAAGTGCGGCGGAATGTGAAAAAATAATCGGAAGCATAGAACATTTTTACGGACATCTTGAAATAAATGCAAGCGGTAATATGAGCTTGTGCTCGATTGAATACAAAGGTGATGTTGCGGGCAGAATTGATGAAATCAAAGCCTTTTGCAATATGATTTTAAATTCGTGATTGTAAGAGTGCATAATTTATAAAATAAATGAAACTACTTTCATTTACTTTACCTAAATTTTAATTTTTTGTCTTGTAAATTTGTAAAAATATGATATAATTAAATAGCAAATAATTGTCCTTTCTAAATGATGGAATGT
This sequence comes from uncultured Ruminococcus sp., assembly GCA_958403905.1. Classification (GTDB taxonomy): domain Bacteria; phylum Bacillota; class Clostridia; order Oscillospirales; family Acutalibacteraceae; genus Ruminococcoides. The sequence continues at coordinate 74,273 of CATXZD010000008.1, read as the reverse complement.
TATCAGTATTGACAAGGGCAGTGTCGTAAGATGTTTATTAAGTCGCACAGATTGTTTTGGCACTGTTTTTGATTGTATTGTCAATCATTCTTGTCATTGAAGATATAAAAACCTTGATAAAAAAGAAAAAACCACAGGAAATTAAATCAAAATAATATGCTGAAAAATAGCATGTAAAATTAGTAAAATAAAAATGCGGAGCTTTCAGATAAACAGAGCTTCGCATTTTTTGCTAATATTTTTGTGATTATGCAATTATAATAGAAATAGGAGAAATTTCCTTATGGAAATAAGAGATAAAAATATAGATGGCGGTAAAGCGTTTGACTGGGGAAAAACATCGTTTGATTACGCACAATTCCGTGATATTTACCCGCAGGAATTTTACGATAAAATAATTAACCGTAATCTTTGTATCAAAGGACAAAGTGTTCTTGATATTGGAACGGGAACAGGAGTCATTCCGAGAAATATGTATCGTTACGGTGCAAAATGGACGGGAACAGATATTTCCGAAAATCAGATTGAACAGGCTAAAATTTTATCTCAAGGTATGAATATAGATTATTGTGTAACTTCTGCGGAAAATATTGATTTCCCCGATAATTCATTCGATGTAATTACTGCTTGCCAATGCTTTTGGTATTTTAATCATGAACAGATTAATTCAAAGCTTTTTAAAATGCTCAAGCCTGGCGGACGTATTCTTGTTTTATATATGGCTTGGCTGCCTTTCGAGGATAAGGTTGCAGAAGCAAGTGAAAAACTGGTGTTAAAATACAGTCCAAAGTGGAGCGGCGCAGGAGAAACTATTCATCCGATTTTTATTCCCGAGTGCTATAACAAAAATTTTAAACTTATTTATCACGAGGAATATCCTTTAAATGTGCATTTTACGCGTGAAAGCTGGAACGGCAGAATGAAAGCGTGCATAGGCGTTGGAGCATCTCTTCCCGCTGAAGAAGTGTCAGCATGGGAAAATGAACATAGGAGAATGCTTACAGAAACAGTACCTTATGAATTTGATGTTTTACATTATGGAGCTATTGCAGAATTAAAAGTTATTAAGTAAAAATCTAAACAAATTCGCTTAAAGAAAAATCTATAAAATATGGGAGCGATAATATGAAATACCACAAGTTAGTAGAAAACGCAGAACGTCCGCAAGGCTTTTGGGGAAAGATGATGATAAAATCCATGAACAAGGGGCATTCGGATCTAACCGATTGGGCACTTGTTCACCTCGAGATAAAACGCAGTTACAATGTTCTTGATGTAGGATGCGGCGGAGGAAAAACAGTTTCAAAGCTTTGCACAAAAATAGGAAACGGCAAGGTTTTCGGGATTGACTATTCCGAACTTTGTGTAGAAAAATCAAAGAAGCTCAACAAGAATAATATTATGTGCGGCAAAGCCTCAATATTACAGGCTTCTGTATCGTCGCTCCCTTTTGATGACGACAAATTTGATTTGGTTACCGCTGTTGAAACCTACTACTTCTGGCCTGATAAGCTTAATGACCTCAAAGAAGTTTATCGTGTTTTGAAGCCCGGCGGCAAGCTCTTGCTTGTTTTTGAAATGGTAAAAAGCGATGAAGAACCTCATAAATGGGATAAGGTTGAAAAATTATTGGGAATTGAAGCAGTTTCAAAAGACGGCACAGCCGATATACTTTTGCATGCGGGCTACCAGAATATAAGGACTTATTCAAAAAGCAGTACAGGCTGGTTTTGCGTAACAGCCGAAAAGGAGTAAAAATGAAAGCGCTGATAACGGGTGCAAGCTCAGGAATAGGCAGAGAAATTGCCAAATACCTTGCTTCAATGGGATACGATCTCATTGTTGTTGCAAGAAATACAGAAAAACTTAACAGGCTTCGTGATGAATTAAGCAATGTAAGCGTAAGGGTAATTACGATTGATTTGTGCAGGGAACAGGATAGCTTTGACTTGTACGAGCATCTAAAAGACGAACAGATTGATTTTCTTGTGAATAACGCAGGGTTCGGTGTATACGGAAAATTTACAGAAGTTCCTCTTGAAAAGGAAATCGGGCTTATTCACACTAATATAGTGGCTGTTCATGTGCTTACAAAGCTGTTTTTGCAGGATATGGTAAAGCGAAACAGCGGATGTATTCTTAACGTCGGTTCAGCAGCAGGATTTCTTGCAGGACCTACATTTTCAAGCTACTATGCTTCAAAAAACTATGTTGTGCGTCTTACTCAGGCAATTTACGAAGAACTGCGCAGAGATAACATTAACGTCAAAGTTTCTGCACTGTGCCCCGGACCTGTTCAGACTAATTTTAATAACGTTGCAAACGTAAAATTCTGCATAAGAGGACTTACTCCGGAATACGTTGCAAAGTATGCTGTTGAAAAAACTTTAAAAGGAAAGATGATAATCACTCCGGGTTTTGAAATGAAAGCGACAAAGTTTTTTGAACATTTTGTCAGCGAAAAAATGCTGACCAGGATTTCTTATAATGTTCAGAAGAAGAAAAACGGAAAATGATTTGTAATTCATATGAATAAAGGAGGCGCTATGAAAAAGTTAAGAGAATTTATAGATTCGGTAATGAAATTTATTGACAGATTTGAACCGATAACAAGTAAATGCTTGCACGACAATATTTTTGCGATAGCAGGGCAGTCAGCTTTTTTTATGATTTTATCATCAGTGCCCCTCTCAATGTTTATTGTTTCCATATTGCAAAATCTGAATATTTCGGTAGAGCTTATCGAATCGGTTTTCAGCGGTATTTTTTCAGAGCAGATTGTAAATGAAGTGTCCTATTTTCTTACAAATGCCTACAAGAACACAGTGGGAATTTCTCTTATTACTCTTCTAATTACTCTCTGGTCTGCGGCGCAGGGGATACACGCAATAACAAACGGACTTAACAGAATATATGATGCTTACGAAAACAGAAACTGGTTTTTTCTGAGAATACGTGCAATGTTTTATACAATAGCATTTTTTGCAATAATTCTTGTTTCGTTCGTAATAATCGGTCTCGGCTCTACAATCAACAAATTGCTGTCGCCGTATTTAAAATATTTGCCTGATATTGTTGCGCTCATTTATCACCTTCGTTATATTCTGATTTTCTTGTTTCTTGTTGTGCTTTTTGCGCTTGTGTACCGCAATTTCCCGAATGTAAGCCGTAAACAGCACAGGGAGTACGGAATCAAATATCAGCTTCCGGGTGCCTTTCTATGCACACTCTCGTGGTATGTGCTTTCGCTTGGAATTTCAATTTATGTAGATTATTTCAACGGCTTTTCAATTTACGGCGGACTTGCAACGCTTGCAGGCGTTATGATATGGCTGTATTTCTGTATGGTTTGCCTTATGATTTGCGCGGAAATAAATTTTGTTTACCACGAACAGATAAAACATTTTAGCCTGCACTCTTTGGCTAATATATTGAAAAGAAAGAAAAAACATACGAAAAAATAAATCATCAGTCTGAAAGTATTACTGCAAAATTCGAAGTGCTTTATCGGGTTTTGCAGTTTTTTACAAATTTTTCTATTTTTGTGCAACCAAAAGCATTTTTTGAGCGTATTATTAGTGAAGGGGGGAGATAATGTGGCAGAAAAACTGTTTGCAGGACTTACATACGAACAGGCTGTCAGAAAGTTTTCTGACACTGTAACGGGCGTGTGTATAATGCGTTTGCAAAATTTTGCAGATGCAGAGGACTGCTACCAGAATGTGTTTTTCAAGCTATACTATAAATCCCCCGAATTTTCAAGTGATGAGCACATAAAAGCGTGGCTTATCAGAGTGGCAATTCACGAATGTACAAGCTATATGCGCAAAAACCGCCGTCATTTCTCCCTTGATGCTCTTGAAAATGAAGTGATTGTAAATGATAACGACAGCTCCGACATTTCGTGGGCGCTTATGAAAACCCCTTCAAAATATCGTGACGTTCTCTATCTTCATTATTGTGAACAGTACAAGGTGCATGAAATTGCCAAAATTCTTGATATAAAGGAGAATACTGTAAAATCACTGCTCAAACGAGGAAGAGAAATTTTGAAGTCTGTTTACGGAGGTGATAACGTTTGAAAAAGGTAAACTTTAATCAGCTCAAAGACTTAAAAACCCCTGAAAACTGGATTGAAAACGCAATTAAAATTCCACGAAAGAATAAAATTAAACCCGCTTTCCTAAACCCCTATATAATCGCTTCGGCAGCCTGCTTTATTTTCTGCTGTGCGCTGTGCGCTGTTGTCTTTTTAAATTTCGGTGTTGATATGCCGAATCCCATTGCTCCGATAAAGTCATCAGGCACATCAGTTTCGGAAACAGCCAACAGCACAAACCCTTCTTCAAATCTGTCGGCTATTCCAACAATTCCAAATCCCATAATAAATAACATTCCAACGGCTACAGCCACATCGCAACAGCAGACAGGCTCCGTACAGAAATCTACAAATTCGTCTGACTTAATATACGGAACCGGTCAAGGCACTACAGGAAAGAATCCGACAAATTCTCAAGGCGTTGTCACAGAACCCAAGCCGCCCAAAACAACAGCAAGTTCAGGCAATACAGGTAGCACCGATGTACCTGAACCTTTGATAACAAATCCTGTTCCACCGAAAACAGATCCAATTGAAGAAATAACCACTAGCCCGTATCCATTCGAACCCGAAACCCCACCGGTTGAAGAACCGTGTGAAAGTTTTTCATCTACAATTTATTTTTATCATTCAGAGCATTCATCCGGATCATTTGAAGAGGATGTTAAATACTATTGTCATATCGAGTCTGAAAATGGTGAGTCTTATTCTCAAATGTTTTCGTCTGCCGAAATAGCTGTTGTAACTCACACATATGAAGGATTCACGGTAAAATATAATCCTGTAAGTAAAGGAATCGATTTTAATAAAGGCGTTTATTATTTAACATTCTATGATGAGCGTGGACATTCGTATAAGTACTCTGCTTATCTTGGTGATCAGTCCGTACACATTTATTCATAAAGCAAAGGAGAAGTGAAACTATGAAAAAGAATTCAATAAAAAAATTCGTTTCAATAGCTATTTGTGCAACACTCACTGTGTCAAGTTGTGTGTGTGTCGGTGCAACAAGTTTGCCGGAGAATACAAACGGCATTGTTGAAGTTGTATATGACAGAACTGTAATTAATAACTGTTATACTTATGTTTGCTGTTTGCTTGATAAATTCGGCGATATGTTGACACAGGAGGACTACAATTTTTTCAACGAGATAAAAGTTGAAATACAAGGCGATTTTTTCTATCCGGATAATGAGGAAAGTTTTAACAAATCAGTTGCCGAAATTAAGCAAAGACTTCTTGATTATAAGTTAACAACACAAAATCCCGATATTTGTTCATTTGAAGATTTTCTAAAAATAAAAGAGCTTGCACAAACAAAGTTAGACAATGAAAAACAAAATCAGTATATGGAAACAATGGTAGGAATACCGATATTTAAAAACTTTGACGGCTTCTTTATTATTTATGCAAGATATAATATTGAAGAGCCTATGCCCATATCAGAAAGATACGGCGATTATATTATTGAAGATGTAAACCGCAGTGTTCCGTCGGTCTTTGGTTATCTTGCAGTAAATCCCGAAACAGGCGATATAATAACTCTTGAAGACGGACTTGCAAACGGTAAAATTGATGAAGACAAGCTGTTTGAAACTTCATTTGAAAATATGTACAAGCTCGGTGACGCCGACAGCGACGGTGTGCTTACCGTTAAAGATGCCACCATAGTTCAGAAGGCAGCAGTAGGTCTGGCTGAAACCGTAAAAACTAAATACGGATTTGATACCGTATTTGACTATAATAATGACGGAATAGTAAATGTTTTGGATTCAACCTGCATTCAGAAAAAACTGGCAGATATTGATAATAAGTGACAGCGAAAAATTTATTTTAAAAAGGAGTATAGTTATGAAAAAGTTAATTTCAATATTTATTTCGTTAATTATGTTAACGAGTATTTTTACTTGTTTTGCGGTATCGGCGACAACTGAAAATTACCCTCCGCTTGAAACAGGGTCATATGGAGACGTAGATACAGAAAAGTATCCTGTTGAATTTTCAGGCAAAATTCCCGAAAAGCTTGCTTTAGATGAATTGACTGAAACACAAATCAAAGATGATTACTGTAAGGTTCAGCCAAGAGCAGAGTATGATTTTCTTGATGTTTACTATTACGGAACTTTGAGTGACGGCAGTATGCTTGTGTTTGTCGACAGTGGTGCGTACTTTACAGCTCTTGATTATATGGTTATTGGAAAATATTTGTATGTCACATCCTGCCTTGGAAATGATGTCAGAATATATAAAAATCATGCCTTTACAAGAATTGTTGATGATTACAAGAACGGCACATTATCTGACGAGCTGCTTGATGAAATTGCTGAAATACTTTGCTTTGCAAAGTTTGTAGAGCCAGAAACTAATCCGACTGACGTCAATTTTAGACCTTCTGTTCAGCCCGAAACTACAACTCCTGATGACATAGGTGTTTATGTAAAAGGAGATGCCGATGGTGACGGTAAGCTGTCAGTTAAGGATGCTACCTGCGTTCAGCGATACTTGGCAGGATTGATTTCTGAACAGGAAATTAATTATTCTTCCGCAAAAGTTTGTGAAACCGATGAGGTTACTGTTGTTGACGCCACAATGATTCAAAAAGTTATCGCAGGTATCCTGACTGATTGGTAATATATACTTTTAATGAATGAAAACATAATAATATACGTAACACCGTTTCGGAGACAGATATTTCCGAAACGGTGTTTTCTAATATGAATTGTCGCAAAAATCAACTTCAGGAATATTATAGATTATGAAGATTAGATTATTGCGAAAAGAGGAAATTTTGTGCCAAAAGTATATTTAAGTCCCTCACTACAGGAATATAATCCATACGTTGACGGAGGAAATGAAGAGTATTATATGAATCTTATAGCTGACGCAATGGAGCCGTATCTTGCCGCAAGCGGAATTGAAGTTGACCGTAACCGACCCGATATGACTCTTTCGCAGGCAATTGCTGATTCCAATCAGGCAAATCCTGATTTGCACCTTGCAATTCATAGCAATGCCGCACCTCCGAGTGCGGCAGGCAGATATACAGGAGCTGATATTTATTATTATCCTACAAGTGCAAGCGGCAAGCGTTTTGCAGAAATTATTCAGGATAATTATAAGAAAGTTTATCCCGACCCGTCCGATGTTGATACAATTCCAACAACTACGCTTGCTGAAGTACGGCGAACAAAAGCACCCTCAGCGCTGATAGAGGTTGCATACCACGATAATCCCGAAGAAGCTCAATGGATTCGTGATAATATAAACAACATTGCACGCAACCTTTCGCAGTCGGTTGCGCAGTATTTTGGAGTTCCGTTTGTAGAGCCTTAATATATTTAGAAAGGTGCAGAACAAAAGTTAATGTTCTGCACCTTCGCATTTTCGTTGCAAAATATAAAATGATATAGTATAATTAAATAGTATTTAAATAAATTTTAAGGGGAGAATTAAATGACAGAAGAACTTAAAGCAAGAATAGACAAAACAATGCAAAATTTAAAACGTAACAAAATGGAGCCTTACTTTTGTAACACAAAGGAAGAAGCCTGTGAACTTGTAAAAACTCTTATTAATAAAGGCGATGTAATTTCAAGCGGCGGCTCGGTTACTTTAAAAGAAACAGGTGTTTACGATATAATCACTTCATCTGATTACAATTATCTTGACAGGTCTGCTCCCGGAATAACACGTGCACAGGTTGAGGAGGTATATCGCAAAACCTTTACCGCTGACGCATTTTTTACAAGTACCAATGCTGTAACCGAAAACGGTGAGCTTTACAATGTTGACGGCAATTCAAACCGTGTAGCTGCAATTCTTTATGGTCCGAAAAGTGTAGTAGTTGTATGCGGAGTAAATAAAATTGTAAAGAATATTGACGAAGCAGTAAAGCGTGTAAAAACCGTAGCTGCTCCTCAGAATACAATCCGCCTTAGCTGCGATACATATTGTGCAAAAGAAGGCAGCTGTGTTTCCCTCGGTAAAGAAAATGCAGAGCTTTGTGAGGGATGTCACAGTGACGGAAGAATCTGCTGTAACTATGTAGTGTGTGCGCAACAGCGCCATTTAAACAGAATTAAAGTAATAATTATCGGCGAAGAATACGGTTATTAATTGTAATTTTTATTAGCAAACAAGCCGTGAACGCCCCATTGCGTCCACGGCATGTTTGATTGTTTGCAGAATGTAGCTTTTCTGAAATTCCGCAGAAAATTTGAAAGTCAGTGTTATTTGTTATTCTGCTGGCTCTTGTTCTGATTGTTGTTTTGCTGATTCTTATTCTGATTGTTTTTCTGCTGGTTATTGTTCTGATTGTTGTTCTGGTTGTTATTCTGATTAAAATTCATATTAACACCTCCCTTTGACCTTATTATTAACCTAAATTTAGGAATTATTCAATGGATAAATTTTTATTTAGAATGAAGTCGCTTTTAGGTGACGAATACAGTGAATTTTTAAAATATTACGAGGCAGATAATTTTCGAGGGCTTCGTGTAAATACACTCAAATGTACACCCGAAAAACTGAAAAGTCTGCTCAATTTTGAATTAAAAAACACACCCTTTTGCAAAGAAGGATTCTACATTCCCTATGATGTTGTTTCACTCGGCAACAATCCTCTGCATCATTGCGGTGCATTTTATATTCAGGAACCGTCTGCAACCTCAGCTGTTGAAATGCTTGGTGTTGAAGAAGGCGATTTTGTGCTTGACCTTTGTGCTGCACCCGGCGGCAAAAGCACGCAAATAGGTGCAAAATTAAACGGAACAGGACTTTTATGGAGTAATGAAATTGTAAAAAACAGAGCTAATATTCTTTTATCTAATATTGAGCGTATGGGCATTTTAAATGCAGTTGTTTCAAATTGCCATCCTGATGTTTTATGTGAACGGCTTGCAAATCAGTTTGACAGAGTTCTTGTAGACGCTCCCTGTAGTGGTGAAGGAATGTTTCGCAAAAATCAAGAGGCGCAGACCGACTGGAGCGAAGAACACGTAAAGAGCTGTGCCGAGCGTCAGCTTAATATTTTGAACAGTGCAAAAAAGGCTCTCAAAAGCGGCGGAGTGCTTGTGTATTCTACCTGCACCTTTTCTTCTGAAGAAAACGAGGGAGTAATAACACGGTTTCTTAATGAAAATTCCGATTTTGAACTTGAAGATTCAGGCGTAGCTTTTGGCAGATCAACGCTTGATTATGCGCGAAGAATTTTCCCAATGGACGGCGGAGAGGGGCATTTTGCCGCAAGACTGCGTAAAAAAGGTGAAATTGAAAAAACAGCAATTCCTGATATTTCAACTGGTAAAGTTGATAAAGAGGTTCTTGACTTTTATGACAACTTTTTTTACAATCGTCCGTTCGGTGAGAATATAAAAATTATCAAAGATAAAATCTTAATCCTTCCAAAGAAATTTAAATTTGATATAAAAGGTCTGTCAGTGCTTCGTGCAGGAGTAATTCTCGGTGAAATTCTTAAAAACAGACTAGAGCCTCACCACAGCGCTTTTACTTCTGCAAAGAAAAAGGATTGTTGCAGTGTTGTCGATTTCGATGTTGACAGTGATGAAATAAAAGCATTTCTTCACGGTGAAGAGATTGCTGTTCCTAATAATATAAAAGGTTTTACGTCCGTTTGTGTAAACGGTATGACAACAGGATTTGGAAAAGCGTCGAACGGCAGACTTAAAAATAAATACCCGAAAGGCTTGAGAATTTTAAGATGAACAAACTATCCGACATTGGTACAATTAAAAATATTTTAAGCCGTCACGGCTTTACGTTTTCAAAATCTCTCGGTCAGAATTTCTTAATTAACCCTTCTGTTTGCCCGAGAATGGCTGAACTTTCGGGAGCAGGTAAGGGTGTAGGAGTAATTGAAATCGGACCGGGAATCGGAGTACTTACAAACGAGCTTTGCAAGCTTGCCGACAGAGTTGTTGCAATTGAGCTTGACAAAAGGCTGTTGCCTGTGCTTAAAGAAACGCTTGCAGAGTATGATAATTTAAAGGTAATCAATGCGGACGTGCTTGAAATCAATCTTCACAAGCTGATTGAAGATGAATTTTCAGGAATGGAGATCATTGTTTGTGCAAATCTCCCGTACTATATCACTTCACCGGTAATAATGAAGCTGTTAGAAGAAAAACTTCCCATATCGGCAATTACTGTTATGGTGCAGAAGGAAGCGGCACAGCGTATATGTGCCGAAGTCGGTTCACGTCAGAGCGGCGCTGTAACTGTTTCCATAAATTACTACGCAAAGCCTGAAATGCTGTTTCCTGTCAGCGCCGGTTCGTTTATGCCGGCTCCAAAGGTGGATTCAGCCGTTATAAGACTAAATGTTTTAAGCGAACCGCCTGTAAAGGTAAACGATGAAAAGAAGTTTTTCTCGGTTGTAAAGGCTTCGTTTGCACAGCGCAGAAAGGTTATTTCAAATTCACTTAGCTCGGGACTTTCACTTAGTAAAGAAAAAACGGCTGAAATTCTTGAAAAAGCGGGAGTTCCTCTTAATGCAAGAGCTGAAAAGCTTTCTTTACAAGACTTTGCCGATATAGCAAATAATCTGTAACAAAGGGATTGATGATATGCCAAAACGTAAAATGAACGGACTTTATAAAGTCGGCTTTATACTTCTTATGGTGTGTATAGTAATGCTTATAGCCTCAATAATTGTAGCGTACTTGTTGAAAAGACCGGGTTTTTCAGCTGTGTTTTCAGCCGGCGGTGCATTTCTTGCTGTTCTCGGAATAATATTTGTTATGCTGAGCAAACCTAAAAAAGAAAAGCCTGCGCAAAACAATGAAGATTTTGAGGAGAAAAATTCTGTTGACAATTCCGACTTGTTGTGTTAGAATAAATTTACTTTAAAGGGGAGTAGTTCGCAGATACTCTGTGATATTAATCGTCAGTACATACCGCTTGCGGTATCGGTTATATCTTTAAGAACGAGACTTTTATTGCATGGGCGAGTTGCCTTTTGCAATAAAAGTCTTTTTATTTTCCCTTGAATTTTAGGAGGAAGATTAATGAAACAATTTTATCAGATGTCCAAAGACGAAGTTTTAAATTCTCTCGGTGTAACAACCGACGGACTTTCGTCGGAAAAGGCAATGGAACTTCTTGAAAAGAACGGCAAAAATGTTTTACAGGAGGGTAAGAAAAAATCTGTTTTGCAGGTTTTTTTGAGCCAGTTTGCAGATTTGTTGGTAATCATTTTGATTGTAGCCGCAGTAATTTCAATTTTTTCAGGCAATATCGAAAGTACAATCGTAATTTTTGCTGTAATTATCCTCAACGCAATCCTCGGAACAGTTCAGCATGTAAAGGCTGAAAAATCGCTTGAAAGTCTTAAATCTCTATCTTCACCCAGTGCAAAGGTAATTCGTGACGGAATGAAGATAGAAATTGATTCAACCGATGTTGTCGAAGGAGATATAATTGTTTTAGAAGCAGGCGACTTAATTGTAGCCGACGGAAGAATTATAAATAACTATTCTCTACAGGTCAACGAAAGCTCGCTTACCGGTGAGTCTACAAATGTTGATAAAAAAGATGAAGTAATAAACGGCGAAGTTCCGCTTGCCGACAGAACAAATATGGTTTTCTCAGGCAGTCTTGTAACCTACGGAAGAGCACTAGTGGCCGTAACTGCAACGGGAATGAATACTGAAATCGGCAAAATTGCATCGCTTATGAATGCGGCTAAAGAAAAGAAAACTCCGCTTCAGATAAGCCTTGATAAGTTTTCAAAAATGCTCGCAACCGTAATCATAATCATATGTGTTGTTGTATTCGGTCTTAATCTTTGGCAAAATTACGCATTAGCGCCTGTAGGACTTAATCAGGAAAAAATACTTAACGCATTGATGTTTGCAGTAGCCCTTGCAGTAGCCGCAATTCCGGAAGCACTAGGCTCAATTGTTACAATTGTTCAGGCTATGGGCACGCAGAAAATGGCAAGAGAAAATGCTGTTATCAAGGATTTAAAGGCTGTAGAAAGTTTAGGTTGTGTTTCTGTAATTTGCTCAGACAAAACGGGTACTCTTACTCAAAACAAAATGACTGTACAAAAAATCTATATCAACGGTGAAAGCATAAGAGAAGACCAGCTTGACTTAAATGTTGAAAGTCACAGACATCTTCTTTATGATATGGTGCTTAACAACGATTCAAGCATAGTTGACGGAAAGGGAATAGGTGATCCTACAGAATACGCTTTGCTTGAAACATTCCGCAATGTAGGTCTTGACGAAAACGTAATGAGAAATGCTCTTTCAAGAGTTGAAGAAGTTCCCTTTGATTCTGATAGAAAGATGATGAGCACAAAGTATAAAATGCACAGTGTTTCTCATATCCTGACAAAGGGTGCGCTTGATGTAATCCTTGACAGATGCATCAATATAGCAACTAAAGACGGCGTTCGTCCGATAACAGAAGAGGATAAGCATTTAATTCTTGAACAGAATAAAAAATATTCCGAAGAGGGACTCCGAGTTCTCACTTTTGCTTATAAGGAATCAGATGAAGCATTAAGCATTGACACTGAATACAACTACACATTCATCGGTCTTGTTTCAATGATTGATCCGCCAAGGGAGGAGTCAAAGCAGGCTGTTGCAGATGCAATTCGTGCAGGAATAAAACCCGTAATGATAACAGGCGATCATAAAATTACGGCTACCGCAATTGCAAAGCAAATCGGAATTTTCCACGACGGCGACATTGCTGTAACAGGACTTGAACTTGATGCAATGAGCGATGAAGAGCTTGATGAAAAAATTCAAAAAATCTCTGTTTATGCAAGAGTATCGCCCGAAAACAAAATCAGAATAGTTGACGCTTGGCAGAAAAAGGGTAATATTGTTTCTATGACAGGTGACGGTGTTAATGACGCCCCTGCGCTAAAAAAAGCAGATATTGGTGTTGCAATGGGTATTACGGGAACGGAAGTTTCCAAAGACGCTGCGTCAATGATTTTGCAGGATGATAACTTTGCAACAATTATCAAAGCCGTAGCAAACGGCAGAAACGTGTTCAGAAATATCAAAAACGCTGTTTTGTTCTTGCTTTCGGGTAATATGGCAGGTATCTTTGCAGTTTTGTACACCTCAATTATGGCGCTTCCTCAGCCGTTTGAGGCAGTTCATCTGTTGTTTATAAATCTTCTCACAGACTCTCTTCCGGCAATCGCAATCGGTATGGAAAAACCTGAAAAGGACTTGCTTTCTCAAAAACCTCGTGATCCTAAAACAGGAATTATGACAAAAGATTTTATAGCCTTGATGTTTGGTCAGGGAGCACTTATTGCAGTTGTAACGATTATTGCATTTTACCTTGGCTATCAGATTAATGCCGCGACTGCAAGCACAATGGCTTTTGCAACGCTCACGCTTGCACGTCTTTTCCACGGCTTTAATTGCAGAAGTCGTCATTCAATTTTCAAGCTCGGCTTTACTTCTAATCTTTACAGCTTAGCAGCATTCTTTGTAGGCGTGTTCCTGCTTTCATTTGTACTCTTTGTACCGTTTATGCATTCGATGTTCAGTGTTGAGGTACTGACAGGCTTACAAATCGGATTTATCGGACTCCTCGCAGTAATTCCTACAGTTGTTATTCAGCTTATAAAGGTGATTTGCGACAGAGTTAAAAAGTAATTATATAAAAATATAAATTTTAAGTGCAGAAAATGAGAATGGTTATTTTCTGCACTTATTTATTTGTCAAAGTAATTTACTTTTTTGTTTCATTATGGTATAATTAATTATAATTATTTGTAAAGTTGGTAGAAAAATGAGCAATGAATTAAACGGCGAGCAGATTAAACTTACCAGAAGTGAAGCAAGAGAACAGGCTTTTATGCTGTTGTTTTCCAAATCCTTTGATGATGAACCGTTGGAAGCTACAATTGAAGATAATTCTGAAATGTTTGAGGGCGGAATATGCGGCTATGCACAGTCGGTAGTAAGTTCAATTGAGGATAAAAAGGATGAAATTGATGCTGAAATTTCTAAATTTCTTAAAAAAGGCTGGACTGTTTCCAGAATTTCAAAACCTTCTCTTGCCATTCTGCGGCTTGCGTTTTACGAGATAAAATATCTTGACAGCGTGCCCGACAGCGTGTCGGTCAATGAAGCGGTTGAACTTGCTAAAAAATATACTATTGACGAATGCAGGTTTGTCAATGGAATTTTAGGTGCATTTATCCGCAGTAACGAGGAGTCAAAATGAGCCTTTTTCTCGGAATCGACACATCAAATTACACTACATCTACCGCACTGTTTAACAGCGAAACGGATGAAATGTTCCAGAAAAAAAAGCTGCTGCCGGTAAAACAAGGTCAGCTTGGCTTACGCCAGAGCGATGCAGTGTTTCACCATACGGCTCAGCTTCACTCGCTTTTTTCTCAGTTAGTAAAAGATATTGATGTTAATCAAATAGCCGCAATTGGAGTGTCAGTTAAGCCTCGTCCGATTGACGGCTCATATATGCCGTGTTTCACTGTAGGAGAAAACACGGCAAAAATTTTATCCTCAGCTCTGAAAGTTCCGCTTTTTCAATTCTCACATCAAGAGGGGCATATTTCTGCGGCGCTTTTCAGCTCTAAGCGTGACGATTTGTTTTCAGATAATTTTATTGCATTTCACGTCAGCGGCGGCACAACAGAAGCTGTGATTGCAAAAGGGTGCGGTGATGGCTTTTCTGCCGAACTTGTCGCATCATCGCTTGATTTACACGCAGGTCAGGCTGTAGACAGGGTGGGTGTAATGCTCGGACTTAACTTTCCCTGCGGAGCAGAGCTTGAAAAGCTTGCACTTAAAAACACTGAAAAAATAAGTGTTTACCCAAGCCTAAAGGGATGCGATTGCTGTTTAAGCGGAATTGAAAATATATGCCGAAAACTGCTCAGTGACGGTAAAAGTCCCTGTTATGTTTCCGCATATTGCCTTGAATATATCAGAAAAACTCTTATGATGATGACAGACAGATTGCTTGAAAAATACGGCAGACTCCCGCTTGTTTTTGCAGGTGGTGTAATGTCAAATACAATAATTAAAAATTCTTTTACAAAAAAATACAACGCTGTTTTTGCAAAGCCTTGTTATTCAACAGATAATGCGGCAGGAATTGCGTATCTTGCATACAGGAAGTTTAAAAATGTACACACCTGATTTTACAGCACCGAGAGTGCTTACAGTTTCACAACTTAATTTTTACATCAAATCGCTGATTGAAAATGATTCAAAGCTGAATATTGTATTTTTGTCAGGGGAAATTTCAAATCTTACCGACCACTACAGAAGCGGGCATATTTATCTTTCATTAAAAGATGAAAAGTCTGTAATCCGCGCTGTTATGTTTTCGGGTAATGCAAGAAATCTTCGCTTTAAACCCACGGATGGAATGAAAGTTATTTGTCGGGGCAGAGTTGCAGTTTATGAGCCTACAGGACAGTATCAGCTTTATATAGAAGATATGCAGCCCGACGGAATAGGTGCGCTTACGCTTGCCTACGAACAGCTAAAAAAGAAGCTTTCCGAAAAAGGCTTTTTTGATCCGAAACACAAAAAGTCCTTACCCAAATTTCCTAAAACAGTCGGTGTAATAACCTCCCCGACAGGCGCGGCTGTTCAGGATATCCGCAACATTCTTTACAGAAGATTCCCTTGTATAAATATTGTTATGTGTCCCGTGCTTGTTCAGGGGGAAAGCGCTCCCGAACAGCTTGTGCGTGCAGTAAAAACACTTGATATGTACAATGCCTGCGATGTAATAATAATCGGCAGGGGAGGCGGCTCAATTGAAGATTTGTGGGCGTTTAACGATGAAGCGCTTGCAAATGCAATATATGAATGTAAAATTCCGGTAATTTCCGCAGTAGGTCACGAAACCGATTATACAATCTGCGACTTTGTTTCGGATATGCGTGCCCCCACACCGTCAGCGGCGGCAGAGCTTGCAGTTCCTGATAAAGATGAATTGATGTCATATTATAACTCTCAGCTTCAGTATATTTCATCATTTATGGATTCAAGCTTCAGAAAAAGCAGTTCACAACTGATTGATTTTCAGCGCAGAATTTCCCTTGTATCACCACAGTCAAAAATAGATAAGTATGAAAATAATATTGAACTTTTGCTGACTAAATCAAAAAATATGATTAATGAAAAATACAGTAAGACATCAAATGAATTAACAAATATTTCCGCCAAACTTGAAAGTCTTAACCCCATATCTGTTCTGTCAAGAGGTTACTCAATAGCAGAAAAAAACGGCTGTGTAATCACTTCAAGCTCACAGCTCAAAAAGTACGACAGCTTTACTCTTGAGTTTTCTGACGGAAAAATTAATGCAACAGTAAACGGTGATTGATTATGGCTTTTTCACATTTGCACGTTCATACCGAATACAGCCTGCTTGATGGTGCGTGCCGCATAAACAAAATAGCGTCTGCCGCTCGTCAAAAAGGTATGACCTCCCTTGCAATAACTGACCACGGAGTTATGTACGGCGTAATAGATTTTTACAGAGCGTGTGTTAAAGAAAATATAAAACCTGTTATCGGTTGTGAGGTTTATGTTGCACCTCACTCTCGTTTTGACAAAACTTCGTCATATGAAAAGTATTATCATATGGTGCTCCTTTGCGAAAACAACATTGGTTATCAAAATCTTATTAAGCTTGTATCATTAGGATTTACCGAGGGATTTTATTCAAAGCCAAGAATTGATGATGAACTGCTTGAAAAATACCATGATGGGTTAATTTGTCTTTCTGCCTGCCTTGCAGGTGAAATTCCGCAAAAGCTGCTCGATGATGATTATAGAGGTGCAAAAGCAAAGGCTGAGTATTACAGAGATTTGTTCGGCAAAGAAAACTTCTTTATTGAACTTCAGGATCATGGCATAGAAGAACAGCAGAGGATAATACCCAATCTTGTTCGTATAGCAGATGAGGTCGGTGTTGATATTGTCGCAACAAACGACAGCCATTATATTGATAAAGAGGATAGTAAAACTCACAACATTCTTCTTTGTATTCAAACTAACCGCACAATAAACGACAATGACCGAATGGAGTTTCAGACAAATGAATTTTACCTGAAAACAGAAGAAGAAATGCGTGAGCTTTTTTCTAAATATCCGCAGGCAATTGATAACACTCAAAAAATAGCCGACAGATGTAACGTTGAGTTTGAATTCGGCGTTCGCAAGCTTCCTCGTTTTGATGTTCCAAACAATGAAGACCATCTTGAATATTTCAGAAGAAATTGCTATGAGGGTTTGTACAGGCACTACGGCGATAATCCCGACAAAAGCCTTGTTGACCGCCTTGAATATGAAATCAGCACCGTGTCAAAAATGGGATTTGTCGACTATTACTTAATCGTCAATGATTTTGTTCAGTATGCAAAGTCAAACTCAATTCCCGTGGGACCGGGCAGAGGTTCGGGAGCAGGCTCGCTTTGTGCCTACTGTATCGGAATAACTGCAATTGACCCTATAAAGTATAATCTGCTTTTTGAACGATTTTTAAATCCCGAACGTGTAAGTATGCCCGATTTTGATATTGATTTCTGCAAGGAACGCAGGGGCGAGGTAATAGATTACGTTGTTCGCAAGTACGGCGAGGATCACGTTGCCCAGATTATTTCTTTCGGCACAATGGCTGCAAGGGGTGCAATTCGTGATGTCGGCAGAGCACTCGCAATTCCTTATGCAACGGTTGATGTTATTGCAAAACTTGTTCCGATGGAATTAAACATAACTATTGAAAAAGCGCTTAAAATCAGTTCCGAGCTTAATAATCGCTATAAAGACGACGAGCAGACAAGAAATCTTCTTGACATTGCAATGAGTATTGAGGGAATGCCTCGTCACGCCACAATGCATGCCGCCGGAGTGGTGATTACCGACAAACCTGTTTCCGACTATGTTCCGCTTTCAAAGAATGACAATAACGTAGTTACTCAGTTTACTATGACAACTCTTGAAGAGCTTGGATTGCTTAAGATGGATTTTCTCGGACTGCGTAACTTAACTGTAATTGACGATGCAGAAAAGCTTATTAAGCACAATCACCCTGAATATAATCCCGATTTTGTCAGAGAAGATGATGAAAATGTCTTTAAGATGATTTCAAAGGGCTATACCGAAGGTGTTTTTCAGTTTGAAAGTCAGGGTATGCGCAATGTGCTTACACAGCTAAAACCTGACAGCGTTGAGGATTTGATTGCAGTGCTTTCTCTCTATCGTCCGGGTCCGATGGACAGTATACCTACCTACATTGACTGCCGCCATAATCCGTCGCATATTCGATATAAGCACCCAAAGCTCAAAGAAATTCTTGAAGTAACCTATGGCTGTATTGTTTATCAGGAGCAGGTAATGCAGATTTTCAGAACGCTTGCAGGTTACAGTCTTGGGCGAGCTGACATTGTGCGCCGCGCAATGAGTAAGAAAAAGCATGCTGTAATGGAAAAAGAGAGAAATATTTTCATTCACGGTCTTTCCGATGAAAACGGAAATAGAATAGTTGACGGTTGTGTAAGACGGGGGATTGACGAAAAAATTGCAAATTCCATTTATGATGAAATGGAGAGCTTTGCGTCATACGCTTTTAACAAATCCCACGCAGCAGCATATGCTTCAATATCATACAAAACTGCATGGCTAAAATGCTATTATCCACAGGAATATATGGCGGCATTGCTTTCAAGCGTTCTTGATAATCAGAATAAAATGGCTGTTTACATCGGCGAATGCCAGCGGCTTGGCATAAAAGTTCTTCCGCCTGATGTAAACGAAAGTAATCACGGATTTTCTGTAATTGGAGGAAATATCCGCTACGGATTGCTTGCGATTAAAAATCTCGGCAGGCAGTTTATTGACGAGATTATTTCTCAAAGAAGATATAATCCCTATACTTCATTTTATGATTTTTGCAAAAGGCTTTACGGCAGAAATATGAACAGCCGAGCAATAGAAAGTCTGATAAAGTGCGGCGCTTTTGATACTCTCGGCGCAAACCGACGCCAGCTTCTTGCAATAAGCAAAACTGTTCTTGATGATTTAGATTACGAGTCAAAGCACAATATGGGCGGTCAGATTTCGTTTTTCGATTTGGGCGGAGAAGCTGAAAAAGCTTCGTCAGAACCTCAGATTCCCGACTTGAAGGAATTTTCGAAAAACGAGCTGCTTCATATGGAAAATGAGATTGCCGGAATGTATCTAAGCGGTCATCCAATGGACGATTACACTGAATTTTCACGCATTATAAAGGCTGACAGAACGGGAGAAATCATTTCTAATGATTCGGGGTTGTATTACGACGGCAAAAAAGTGTCGCTTGTTTGTATTGTTTCAAAGGTCAAAACGCAAATTGCTAAAAACAACAAAATGATGGCTTTTGTAAATATTGATGACAGATATGGCTCAATGGAAACTGTTGTTTTTCCTAATGTGTATGAAAAGTATGCACTGAATTTAAGCGACGGTAACGTGATTTTAGTTCGGGGAACTTTGAATTTTAAAGAAAACGAAGAGCCGAAACTTATTTGTGATTCAATTGAAAAAGCTCGTTCAAACGAGGAGTGTAAAAACAACAGCTATGTACGCAATTCTGCACAAGAATCACGAAATATTTCACAAAAGCCTGTCAGTGCAATACCAGCTGCATTGTATCTCAGAATTGACGATTTGAATACTGAGCTTTATTATAAAGCAAAGCGCGTGCTTGACATTTTTGAAGGGCCAACACCTGTTATTTTTTATTTAACAAGCTCCGGCAGAAAGGTTAAAGCCCCCTCCTCAATGTGGGTTACACTTAATGATGTGATGATAAAAGAACTTAAATTTCAGCTTGGCAATACAAATGTTGTGGCGAAATAGACAAAAAATATTATATTAAATTATCTATATTCAATAAATATTGTCAAAACTATTGAAAAAGAGTGTAATATGTTGTATAATATCAATTGTAAATTTGTTTTAACACATAAAAGTGTAAAAGCGTTTAGGAGGAAAATTATGAAAAAGTCAAAAAAAGTATTGGCTGTATTACTTGCAGCTCTTACAATGTCATTTGCATTTGCCGGATGCGGCGGCTCTACAGAAAGTTCAGGCAGCTCAAATAAGTCTGAAGAAGGCAAGGTTTACAATATTGGTATTTGCCAACTCGTTCAGCACCCGGCTCTTGACGAGGCAACAAAGGGCTTTAAAGACGCACTTACTGAAAAGCTCGGCGCAGACCACGTTAAGTTTGATGAGCAGAACGCTTCAGGCGAAAAGACAAACTGCACAACTATTACGTCTAAGTTTGTAAGCGATAATGTTGACCTTATTATGGCTAATGCAACAGATGCACTTGCTGCTGCATCTCAGGCTACAGACACTATCCCGATTCTTGCAACATCAATTACAGACTATGCTTCTGCTCTTGAAATCAAGGACTGGACAGGTAAAACAGGTTTTAATGTATCCGGTACTTCCGACCTTGCTCCCCTTAAAGAGCAGGCTGCTATGGTTAAGGAAATTGTTCCCGATGTAAAGAGTGTCGGCATTCTCTACTGCTCGGCTGAAACAAACTCAAAGTATCAGGCTACTGTAGTTGCCGAAGAGCTTAAAAATCTTGGTATAGAGTCTAAGGAGTACACGTTTGTAGATACAAATGACGTTTCTACAGTAACACAGCAGATGGTTACAGACAAGTGCGATGCTATATATATTCCCACAGACAACACTGCTGCTTCCAACACAGAAGCTATCAACAATATCCTTGAACCTGCTAAAATTCCGGTAATTACCGGTGAGGAAGGCATTTGCAAGGGCTGCGGTATTGCTACTCTTTCAATCAGCTATTACAACATTGGCAAGAAAACCGGCGAGATGGCTTACAAAATCCTTGTTGAAGGTGCAGACCCTGCTGATATGGAAATTGAATATGATGAGACTCCCGTTAAGAAGTATTATGCAACGAGAGCTGAGGCAATCGGTATTTCAATTCCCGAAGGCTATGAGGCTATCGCAACAGAAGAATAAACTGAGTAAGTTATAAAATATTATCTGAAAGCGATAAGTTTTCTTATCGCTTTTTGATTGTTTAACAGGAGAAAATATAATATGTTAGAATTTATCCAATCCCTGCCATCACCTATAGCTCAGGGAATGATATGGGGTATAATGGCAATAGGTGTGTACATAACCTATAAAATTCTTGACCTTGCTGACCTTACCGTTGACGGTTCAATAGCTCTCGGCGGTGCGGTGCTCGTAGTGCTCACAACCGTTTATCAGGTAAATATATGGATTGCTATGGCAATCGCTTTTGCAGCAGGCTGTGCTGCGGGACTTGTTACAGGAATACTGCATACAAAGTTCGGCATACCGGCAATCCTTGCAGGTATTCTCACTCAGCTTGCCCTCTATTCAATCAACCTCGCCATTATGGAAGGCAAGGCAAACATTACGATAAGCTGGAGAAACTATGATTTGATTGTTTCTTCAATGACGAGCGGCTTGGGCTGGACAATAACCATCTGCGCTGTTTTTGTAATCGTAATTATCGCTTTGCTTTATTGGTTTTTCGGAACAGAGCTTGGTCATTCAATCCGAGCTACAGGCTGTAACCAGTCCATGGCAAGGGCAAACGGTATCAATACCGATTCAAGAAAAATTATCGGTCTTGTCATTTCAAACGGTATCGTGGCTCTTTCAGGGGGACTGCTTGCGCAGTTCAGCGGCAGTGCCGATGTAAATATGGGCAGAGGCGCAATAGTAATCGGACTTGCGGCTGTTATCATAGGAGAGGTTATTTTCGGTAAGCTGTTCAAAAATTTTGCACTCAAGCTCCTTGCTTCAGTTATCGGAGGCGTAATTTACTATATTGTAATTTCAATTGTATTGAAGCTTGGACTTCCCGCAAATTACCTAAAGCTTCTTTCAGCAACTGTTGTTGCGCTGTTCCTTGCTATTCCGTACTGGAAATCTAAAATTCAGGCAAAAAATGTAAAAACGTCGGGAGGTAAGTCGAAATGATAGAAATAAGAGATATCTATAAGACCTTTAATCCCGGAACTATAAATGAAAAACTGGCGCTCAACGGTATAAACCTCACCCTGAACGATGAAGATTTCTGTACAGTAATCGGTGGAAACGGCGCAGGAAAATCGACAATGCTCAACGCACTTGCAGGTGTATGGCCGGTTGACAGCGGAAACGTTGTTATCGACGGCGAGGATGTAACCTCTCTGTCAGAGTATAAAAGAGCAAAGCACATCGGCAGAGTTTTTCAGGATCCGATGACGGGTACGGTTGCCGATATGGAAATTGTCGAGAACCTCGCTCTTGCAGCACGAAGAGGCCAACGCAGAGGACTTTCTTGGGGCGTAAAAATAGATGAAAAAGAAAAGTACCGCGAAATGCTTGCTGAGCTTGACCTCGGTCTTGAAGACAGAATGAGCTCCAAAGTAGGTTTGCTTTCAGGCGGTCAGCGACAGGCAATTACTTTGCTTATGGCAACAATCCGCAAGCCTAAGCTTTTGCTCCTTGACGAGCACACGGCTGCGCTTGATCCTAAAACTGCGGCAAAGGTGCTTGAACTCAGTGACAAGATTATTTCCGAAAATAAACTTACCGCTCTTATGGTAACTCACAATATGAAGGATGCTATTGCACACGGCAACCGTCTTATTATGATGAATGAAGGAAAAATTATTCTTGATATTTCAGGTGAAGAAAAGAAAAAACTTACTGTTGAACATCTCTTGGAGAAGTTCGAGCAGGTAAGTGGTTCTAAGCTTGAAAATGACAGAATGTTGTTAAGCACAGATTAATAAACAATTAAAAATAAACAATAAAAGCGGTCGTTAATTCGACCGCTTAAGTTTATATGTATGTTTTACTTAGCTTCCCAGTTTTCACTGTCTGCAAGGTTATCACAGGCTTCACAGCTTAAGTGATAATTTGTCTTGCCGTCGGCAGTCCATACAACGAGGTTGTACATAATAAGTCTTTTGTCTTTGTCATAATAACCGGGCGTTTTATCTTTTTCATTTTTTAGCTTGACTTCCTCAAGTGTAGCAAAGTAGTTGTCATAATATTCTCTTACTTCATCTTCACTTTCATCGGTCTTAAAATGCACATTCTTGTTTCCTATTAAATCAGTTGAAGCTGTAAGGTATGTTGTATCGTCGACTGTTTTAAGCTTAGCCGTGTAGCCGTCGCTGTATTCATACGGTAACTGATAGCCGTCTGCCGGAACTTTAATCTCTTGAGAAGTCTTCGATGAAGATGAACACGCAGTTGTTGCTACACACATAGCTCCGATTATAACAGTAAATAATAATTTTGAAAGTATCTTTTTTATTTTCATAGCATATTCTCCTGAGAATTTTATTTATAAATAAATAATAATATATTTTCGAATCAATGTCAATGAAATTTCATTCTTTTTACAATAAACGAACATTTATTAAAAATTATTTGTATAAAATATCCCAATTATTTAGATGCTTGCATAATTCTCTGTGCTGAAATCAGTTAAATGTACATTAAATAAATAATGTATATAAAAATAAAGGTCAAAAATAGTCAAATTACTCTTGACATTTCTAAAATCTAATAACCAAATATCAAATAGTATCATCAAGTGTTATATTGTGTTATAAAAAACGCATTATAAAGCTATTTCTCTTAATATAATTGTTTTATCCGCATAGGTATTAAAAAGTGATTTTCTTCGATTTTGATAGAAGACCAGTTAGAAGGGTTTTATAAAACTAAAAAGTTTGACCTTTAACGTTAGAAGTTTTCGTAAGCCAAAGTACATCTTAAATCTTTTTATATTAATATTAATTCAATTACTTAATATCTATTTATATAACAATGAAAAATACTAATATAAAGAGGTTTTAATAAATTTAAAATTATAAATAAAAAATAGAGAGTACACCACAATAGATATACTCCCTATAAAATAAGGTGTTGCCTACTATAAAACAGCAAGCAATGGGTATATGAGTAAGAAAAGTTGCTAACTCTTCTTGTAATAATTTTACATTACTTTGCAAATGTTGTCAAGTATTAATCACAAACCATATTATATTGTTTGGATAGAAGGATATTTAAAGGGTACAGATAAAGAAGAAACATAAATAATAGTAAAAAATAGGGTAGAGATTTTTTCTCTACCCTATATTATATATCCTTATGTAAGGTCTGTTTCCAGTCACACCATCTACATTAAACTTACGAGCGGACTGATAATTGAAATTTACTGCAAAGCCTTTTTAGCGTTGCTGATTTTCGTGTTTGCAGTTGACAAAGCTTTTTTGTATTTATTAAGCTCAGCAGAGTTTGTTTTCGATACTGCGTCATTTAATAGCTTTCCGATTGCCTTAATTGTGTTTGTGCCGCATATACCATCAACCTTAATTCCTGCCTTTTTCTGCACCTGCTTAATTGCTTCGAGTGTACCGTTGCCGAACGAACCGTTATCATCAACACCCTGAGTAATTACTCCAAGCTTTTTGAGTAACAATAAGTCCTTTTTTATAACCCACACAAAGTTATTCTTGTCATTAAGTTTTGCTTCCATTGTATCTTCCTCACTTTCTGAATTTGTTATAGTATTACTGCCGAGCAGTTTATTTACTTTGTTTGCAAGGTCGCCAAGCCTTGAATAGAGCCAATCACCCGGGCAACTTTTGTTTGCAAACCATCTATGTACGGTTAGTACCATTTCGTCTGACTTTGGAGAGTAATTAAGCGTTTTGCTTTCATCACCAAACCACAAGAGCTTTTTCTTGCCGTTGCGCTTGCAGATGTCTGCACATAAATTGATAAGCGATTCATAAACCTTACTGTTCATAGCGTATGGGTCATATGTATCACTTGCACATTCGATGGTAATAGCTCTTTGGTCGTTTGCATTTGACGATGAACACCAAGAACGGTTCTTTTCTTCTACGCACAGCAGCACTCTGCCATCTGTGCCGATGCCATAGTTGCACGAAGCACCGTTTGTCATAAAGATACTTCCGAGAGTTTCAACTGAACACTGACCTACAACGCAATGTGGCGTAATGCGGTCGATATTATGTGTTCTTGTGCCCGAATGGTTAGGGCTTAGTTTTGTGTAGTTTACTAAAGTTGAATTACTCATACTTATTCCTCCGTTTCTGAAACTTCTGGTAAGCCTGTTACCGATGTTAGTACCGACAAAATACCTGCAAGCAGACTTGCACTGCCGACTGCAAGCCAGTTAACATCAGACATTGCAGCAGATACACCGATTGTTGCAACCGCCGTCTGTGCTACTGTCTTAACAGCTCTTACTGCCATTGCTTTTGCCCATTCTTTTGTAAAAATCTTTTTCATTTTATTATTCCTCCTAATATAAAAGCTGTCTCTAATATAAATAGAGACAGCTCAATTTAATATATTAATTTTTTTCTTGTAAGCTTAATGTCAACTCATATCTATCTGTGCAATATGTATCTCCTCCTAAATTATGATACTCTTTATACATATCAATTAAATTTAGTTTTTCAATAGAGGTAATACTTTCTTTTTTTAAACACGCATCGCACAGGTGTAAGATACTATTTCTTAGACTTGCTTTTTCAGCTTCGGCTAATCTTTTCAAAAGTTCCTGTTTATCTTTATCTGTATCAAGATGTGCTTGCAACATATTCTTAATTTCAAATAATTCCGATTTAGTTGCATTCACATCTCCAGTTTGTTTTACCCATTCGATAAACTTTTTTCGCAATGGTTTAATAATTATTGTAATCAATGTAATAGCAGATATGACATAACCTATACAAGAACCTATAATTTTAATTATCTCATAGAATGAACTTCCATTCATTATTTCACCTCTTAAATTTTAGTATAGTTTTTCCAAATAATTTATAGTAAGGAACAGGCATAATCTTGAACACATAATAATTAATTGCATCGGCTACAATAATGCCTATTATTGAAACTAATATCCATAAAAGCGAATACGGCAAACAGATAACCCCATCAAAATTTATGGGTAGATTTGAATAGTCCCACATTTGCGATAAGCCTAAATATTTTAATCCCTCGCCGACAATCAATTCTGTAAGCGTTATCATTGCCGAACCTATGCTGCCTTGTATCAAAATATCTGTGTCCCACGGTAAAACCTCGTTTATACAATCCAGCAGGATAAATATAATGCCTCCGCAAATGCCCATTAAAACAAATGAGTACCCACGGAAGCATACCTCCAATGTTATGTATAAACAAAATCCTACTAAAAACAAAATCAGTTTTCTAATTTTCATTACTTAACAACACCTTTAAAACCTCAGACTGATATTCAACAGGTATTTCCATGCCGTATTTAACTGACCGCAAATCTTCATCCGTTTCCATTGAATTAATATAATCTCTTAGGCTATTAAAATATGTGGTCTGATATTCAATTATACTTTCCATCTGTGTGTTTAGATTTAATATTTCCTGCACTGAGAAAAATCTGCAAGGCTCGCCGTCTGCGTGGTACGGTAAAACTGTTTCTCCCGACTTTGCTTTTAAGCCAAGTGCCTGAATTTTGAGCTGGTCTTCGGTTTTCAGAGAAAAATGATGTGTTTTGCTATCATCAAGAATTACATCAAAGCCGTTAATAATAATTGCATTGCATTCATCACTCATCCGAGCAATTAAAGCAGATTTCTGCTCTTCAATAGTAGGTGCAGGTATTTCTAAAATACTTTCGTCTACTGTCGGAACTTCACCCCATACTGAGATTAATTCTTGATATTTATCCTCAGGTAACTCTTGTTGCAGCTCTGAACGTGACTGTGCGGTATTCATATACGCATTACGCTGATTGTAACCTATCTGATTACCATTCTCATCAAATGTCTGTCGTAAAATCGAAACACTATCTATACAAAGCGCATCTAAAGTTATTATTACATTATTTTCCATATAAATCCTCCTAATCTATATAATATGAAAATGATAAACTGCCTTTAGCCCCATTAAAGTATTCAGAAAAATTAAAGCTTCCCGAAACAATTGGTACAAATAACATTCTACCTAATAAATCAATTTCAATATAAAAATCTTTGCCAGCACTATTCTTATGTATTCCAACTTTAAAATTACTATAAGCCCGAGAACTCATTGCATATGGCAAAACACTTTTACCGTTTGTAGTATATAGAATTGAATCAATATCTTCTAAATCAGGGTGGCTCGAAGATAAATTATAATAAAAAAAGCAAGTAATTAGTTTTCCGATTTTATAATATCTGGTTCTTACACAACCTACGGTATAATCATCACCAGCAACCCTTGTTGTAACACTAATATTACCTGTATCTCCATAAGAAACATCTAAATTTTGTTTTATAATTCGTAAATCGGTATTTAAATTATTTATTGCAGCACTGGAACAATATAAATCCGATTTTACTTTTATGCCATTGTCTAATTTATATTTTAAATTTTCATCCACATAAGCATTAAAATAGTGCAATCCTAAATTATATGAATTATCATACAAGTCTCCACAATAAGCCACAGGATATTCATAACAAATTTCAAGCCTTTTCAAATTGTAATTTTTAGTGTATGTCGTATTATTACTTACACCGTTAAAAGTAATAGACAAATCTATAAAATCAATCGGTAGTTCTATGTATTTGTACGGATTTCGTATTTCCGTGTTAAATACTCCGTTACGTACCATTCCAAAATCACATATTTTAGAAACAGTTTTAATTTCATCACTAACATACTCAGCGCTTATATTAGAATCCCTATAAACATTAGGCACTACAGTAGTCCAATCAAGTTGAACCAATAGCTTTGTGGTTTTTGTGTTGTAATCTGCCCAAAATCCGTCATATCCAATTTCAGACTGGACGAACAAGGGCGTTTTATACCAAGTTGATGCAGGAATTGTTAAATCATTTGTTTTGTAGTTCCAACCAGAATCGGTTTTATCGCAGAAGAAAATTACGTTGTCATATCCTTTGATTCGTGGATAGTAATAATAGCCATCCTCATTCTGAAGCATATATGGCGAATCATTAAATACCCACGACTCAAAATCTATTTGACCTTCGGAATATTCTTTGTTGAAAAAGTAAATCCTTGGGGTGTCCCAATTATCACACTCTTTCTTAAAGTAGATAAAATAACTGTCATACAATACATCCGAAGCGTTCTTTAATATATTTTTCTTATATTTTTCAAATACTTGAATACTATTGTCCACGTCAATAGTGTTATCGTTGTGATATAAAATAGGGGTTTCGACAACATTTGTTTTGCCTACAACTCCGTCCTGATTTGTAAATTTGAAATAAAAACCAAGACGTGGACAAGTAGTATATTGAGATTTTATCGGAATTTCAAAAGTATATTTATTGTTTTCCGATACAAAATCACACAGAATACAGTCATTAAAGGTATTCCATCCTTGATTGAGTACATTATAGATATACAGTTCAACTTTATATTCCATAATACTCTTACCATTAACAGTAGGACTTGCAACTATACGAATAGTATCAAAGTTATTTTCATTTGAATAAATTGAAGTTGTATTAGTGTAACTTAGTTCCTTATTAGAATTTAATCTTAATATCAGCATATGACACCACCCTTTAAAACAATATTTGATATTAAATGTAAAAATAAGCGTTCCGTCTACTATCGACTACACCATTACTTGTTACCATATCTTATTTAGTATTATATAAAACGGTGCAATCAATCGTATCATCTTCCGCAAAATTAATTACATTACCAGTGTTATTTAAGATAGATACCCAAGCAGAGGATATATTTAATGAAGCGCGTAAATATCCTTTGTCATTTGTAATAGCAATAAAAGATAGTTTATCAGGCAAACTTGTTGCAAACGGTAAATTCGTTAGATGGATAGAGTAATTGTACTTCATACTAAATTCATTCATCACAATTTTTATATTGCAAATAATTCGTTTACCGATTTTGGTATACAAACATTTCGCAGATTTTATCGCCGCTTCAGACCCAGAATAAGGAGTCAAATCCGAAGAACCTTCTTCGATATTTGAGCTATTGTACTTATTATTAATTTTAGACATTAATACACTATCAAGTTTTTCGGCTGTAATTACCCCGTTTTGCAGATGATTTGTCCCTATCTGACCTTGAGCAATATTACTGCCTGATACTGCGCCAACTGCAATTTTAGTGGCGGTAATTGCACCGTTGGCTATTTTGCCATTTGTTACCGCCTTGTCTGCAATTTTGTCGGTTTTTACCGCACCGCCTGCGATATTGTCGGATAAGACTGCTCCTGCGGTATTGTCGAGCTTGTTCGCCAATTCATCGTTAACCTCATCAAAGTCATAATAATAATCATTCAAATATTTGATTGATGGATAATTAACGCTTTCATCAGTGACGCTACCTTTTTTAGTGACTTTATTGCCGATGTTTTCGCCGTCGATTATGCCGTAGCCTGCAAGGGTGGTGGCTTTGTCCGCTTTGCCGTTTATTGATGTTTTTACTCCGTCTGCAAGCTTGTCAATCGTGACTATCCCGTTTTGCAGATGATTTGTCCCTATCTGACCTTGAGCAATATTACTGCCTGATACTGCGCCAACTGCAATTTTAGTGGCGGTAATTGCACCGTTGGCTATTTTGCCATTTGTTACCGCCTTGTCTGCAATTTTGTCTGTGCCCACTGCGTTGACGTCAATATTATCACGCTTTACAGAGCCTTCGGAGTTGTCAAGTTTCTCGTCAAGTGCTGCTTTAATAACCTTGCCTTGAACGGCGTTAATTCCATCATCTAACAACGCATCATCAAGAGCAATTGTTCCTTCGGGTGTAATTAAAGCAAGTTTATTTAGAGCTTCAACAAAAGTAGAAAAAGTCTGAGAAGCTTCGATAAGTTTTGTAGTGTTATTGGGGGCAACATGCAGTGTAATACCATCAAATTTAATGTTACCGTCAGGAAAAACAGCATTAATTGTACCATTGACATTACCATCAATATCTGTTATTCCAGTCTGTTCTATAAATTCTATAATACCATTCGTGGCATCAACTATATTACAAGTCACACAACAACCAGAGCCATCTCTTTTAATACCATCAAAAGTAACTGATGTTGCTGATGATAAATTAATAGCGCCGCTATCATCTACTAATTTAAATTTGGCAATCTTAATGCCACCTTCACCTTGAACACACTTAATATATATAGGATTTTCTTCCCATGCATGTAAAATATAAAGCTCACTATTAATATTTGGCATGACACATTCCTCCTTTGTAAATTTTTAATACAAATTACTATTTGAATAGTTCCATTAGCAATGCTATAAACTTATTGTGCATATCGTTCATAACACCAATTTCTCCTTAAAATTCATATTATATCCATACATTTTGAATATTATCTTTTGCCCATATTGGTGCGTAATTTTATTTTGTACTATTTGTTATAGTCGTTAATCATTTGACTACGCAACATAGTTTGTGCACTTTTTAAAGCTTTTATTTTTTTTCGACTTGATTATTTTGGCTAACCAACAATAATCACACCAAGGAAAGACACACAAATCATGCCTAATATACTTAAATTTTATTTAATGTTAACATTTTATTCACCTCAAAAATAAGAATAAAACTAACAAATTCACCCTATAAAATCAGCATTTTATGACTACCCTCGCTATTGAATATTATTTATTAAAATAAAAACATCGCCCTCCAAAAAATTTAATAAAGGACGATATTGAAGTTTAAATATTAAATTGTATAAATTATTACTTTAAATATCATTCACCAAATGTAAATGATGGTGTTTCAATACTTGTCTGATTTATTGTTCCAAATAAGTCACAAAAACGTAATTGCATTGGTTTGCGTTTGTAGTCTGTACTAAATGACATAGAAAAATCAGTTAAATCATCATAATTAATATGTATTGACAAAAGCACAGGATTAATAAAACCAGTAGGACTACTCATCAATAAATTATTTCCTAAATACATATTATCTATATTTTCTTGCATTTCAGGAATAGCTAAAATATTAGCAGATGTTATATCAAATTCATATGTTGGCTGACTATAAATATTATCAAAATCTTCTTTTGCATCATTATAAGTATCAACCAATGTATTATATATATCTGTATCTGTATAATCATCTCTGAAAACGACATTTGGGTTTTGCCAATCACCTTCAATAATAAAGTTGTTTAATTCTTTAGATTCGGTTTTTGATAAATCACCTTTGCCAGTTATTGATACGCTATTAGCAATAGACTTCATATTATTATAAACATTATTATATTCTGTCTGTTTCGATTTCAATTTATTATTTACACCATAATAAGCCTGAGAAGCATCAACTATTTTATTATATAATTCTTGTGTAGAATAATTATTAAAACCATTAATTGGTTTATATTTTCCACTTATCATACTGTTAACAGTTCTTGGACTATCAGATATTATATATCCATCTGGTATTCCACCAGAAGTATAAGCGTAATCAGATTGAATAGCAATATTAATTTGGTCTGCTATAGTTTTATAATCAGCTAGTCTTTCGGACAGTTTGGTTTTTAATTGAATTATATCTAAGTTTAGTTGGATTAGTTGTTTAGCATAGTTTCGATACGTTGATGTTCTTTCTTCAATTTTATTAAGAGTATTTTCAACAGCTGTACTTAATGATCTTGACTTGCTGGTATCAGCAATATAATTCATATATTGTTTCATTGATGAAAAATTATAAATTGTAGAATTACCAGTTGGGTTAATTAAACCAATTCCGTATTCATCTTCTCCTGTATGCACACGCATAGCAGTAATAACTTTTGTATCATTAGTTGATATGTTAAATTCTTTTATAGCATTATTCCAAGTTAATATAGTTTTGTTATTGCCAAATTCAGAATAATAGGGGACATCACAAACATCGTCTTTATTAACTAAATTTATAATCCTTTTTTCAACATCAAAAATAACAAAACAATTAAATTTAGATTGAATATCATTTATAAGAAAAGAATAAATATTAGCATTATCAACACTATCAAAAGTGCGATATTTCATTGGTGTTAATAATCTCGCTGAAATATAACCAATACTCCAATTTGGTATTTGCTCTAATATTTGATTTATAATGCCACTTTCCATATGTTGCTTGTGCTTATAACCAATACCATCTGTTTTATCATAAACCCAATTACTACTATTAACTAAATTTGTTATTGAAGGCGGTATATATAAAGGCAAAGTTCCACCCTGTAACGAAAAAGTTTTGTTTGAAAGTGTATATTCATATGAATATACAGAAATGGTTTTTGTTGAATTAATTTTATCAGAAGTTTCTTGTACATCTGTGATTACCCACCATCTTATAGGTAAATACACATCATTATCAGTAGTATTAGGTAATATTCTCGAACAATGTCTTTCTCCACTATAAATTTCTACATAATCCGATGCTGGATAATATGTCACTCTATTATTAGAATCGGTATCATAAACCGATTGATGAGAACAAGCAGAAATTCTAATATATCCTTTTTTATATCCGCTTGGAAAATCTATACAATGCCGACCTATTGGATTTCCACTAACTTGTCCAGTTGATTTTAAAAATGTTGAAGCATCGGCATCTGAATAATAAAGTATTTCATAATCAAAATCTAATCTACCATCTTTTGATGGTATACGTTTACCATTATTGCCTTCTGAGGTGCGAATAACATATGCAACTATGTCTCCATTTGTAACAGGTATAAAATCTTTACAAGCTATTTGTTTAAAATGAGCAGACATTTTGTCCGATACATCAATAAAAGCTCCAGTTGCTGAGTCTATGTACGCTCCTGTCTGCCAAGTATAACCACTATCAGATCCTATATCAAAAAGTTCAGCTTCTGATTGGATTTGCCATTTTGACGATGATAATCCACTATAAGATGTATATATCTCGTTTCTATTAACAAAAGAAACATCATCATATTGAGAATACAATGTATCGCCTTTAAAGTGGAATATATTATTATTATCGTTAGTACAAATTAATAAATTTTTTTGTATTTTAGAATAACAAGGGTTTTGCACCCAAGTTTCTGATTCAACATCATATATTTTCTTTTGTATTTTAAACGACATTTCTGAAGCAGAAGGGAAGTTGTAGGTTACCGAATGCTCGTAAGAATGTGTTATAGCACATATACCAGTTTTGCGATTCGGTGAGATTAAAAACATAGTAGGTGCAGTTTTTCTTTGTTTCATTAAAATCCCCCAATCCTATAACAAGGAGTGTAGCTAATTGAAAACTGCTTATAATACATAATATTATTATTATCATCGTGACAGGCAATAGATATTTTGTTGTTCCCTTGTTGTAAATAAAATATTTCTGAAATTACATTAACAGGAGCATATCCTACAGTACTATCCTTATCAAGAGATTTAAATTGTAAAAATCGAGTATCAAAAGACCAAGAAGCACCTTTATAATCGTATTCAATGAATCTATACAATAGTGAACCATTGGTGACGTTTTTTACCCAGAAGCTTCTTATTACATTAAAATATGAAACACCATCATATTTATCTGGCTCAGTAAAATTGATAACTACAGGGACAGGTAACGTTGAATCTGTATCTACATTTATATTTAGTTCATAATTTAAACCAGAAGTAAGTTTTCCTGTCATATCTTCTTCTGTGATAACTTTTGTTTTTGTTTCTCCATACCAAAACGGACTTATGTTTTTTAGTTTACATCTAACTCCTCGATAACCTAAACTATCAACAATGTCTTCCTCTGGTATAAACATACATTTCAAGTGATATGGTTGAAAATCTTTGTCTTTCAATCTAAATGTCTTCCATCCGTCTTGTCCAAAAAGCCAACTTTTAATTTTCCTCATTTGTGCTATTGAGATAGCCTTGTCGGGATTTATGATTTCAACTGAAAATTCTAAAGGCTTTTCTGCGTATTTTAAACCATATAATAAAGATTCTGCTAAATTAGGTAAAGTATCAACAACAGGTTCATAAGAACCGCCAGAGTCTAACTTATCATATGAGTTTTCAATATATACAATCCTCAAATTATAAACACCAGAATATTGTCCTGCATATTCAAAAAAGCATCCATTAAGCATAAATTCACCTCCAAAACTTATAGGGCTATCGCAAATTCTATTCGTCTGCGATAGCCCTTTCTAAATTTACTTTATAATATTCTTATTCCTCAAAGCAATACTCATAATATTTTTTGCTGATTTATCAATAATTTCTTTCTCTTTCTTTTCAAGTAATCTCAACATTTGCGGTGTAGTATCACCATGAATATTATTTGTATTATAATAATTTATATTCTGCCTTATATTCTGATTAATATTATCGCCCAATTCAGAATTTTTAGAAATATTTTCTAATACCTTTTTAGATAAATTAGGAATTTCTATTCTACTATTCAGATTTCCCAACACATCAGAATAATTCGCCCAAAGTCCTAAATTATTAATTTCTTCATCTGTTAATGGTGTAAGTCCCTTTTTAGCAAGAGCATCTAAATCAACATTATCATAAATATATTTAGCTGGCTTTCTACTGATTTCTTGTAGATTGTCAGTTTGTTCTTTAGTAAATACTTGATCTCCCTGATTGAGTACAACAAAATCACCTTGTGGAGTTTGTTTCATTAGTGTTTCTAAACCATTTTCATTAACCTGTGAAACACCGCTTTTTGCATTACGTGTACCCTTTGCATAATGCTTGATTGTACCATAAATAGAAGCCGCACTTGCTGGGAATCTGCCACCATTATCATTTTCAATTTTGCGAATAATATCTTGTATTGCCGTGTCTTTATTAGTTAAATTTGACTCATATCTTGAACCTTGCCATTCATAATACCATTTTGCTTTATTTAGCTCATTTTCGGCATTTAACGCAGCATTAATATTAGATATTGCCGTTTGTGCGGAATTACTCAAATTATCTAACTTGCTTTGTACTCCACTTATTCTATCCTCATATGAAGAAATACTGTCGGCTACTGTGTCAATTGCTCCGTCAACTTCATATATACGACCTTGTAAATCATTGAGTAAACTAAATGTATCAAGATTAGCAATATTATACTGTTGCATAGCCGATTGTGCAGATTGCCACATATGATTAAATTCTGCTTCGCTTGTCGTTGTATAGGTCTTGCAATAATTAAGAAGATTACCATATAATGTGCCGTTATCATTATCAATCATATTGCAAGCGGCTTTATAAAGTGCAACTTCATCATCAAGAAATTCATTGATTTTTTCAATTTCACCGTCATAGTATTTATCGGATATATCTTTCAGCGTATCAAGGGCATCCATACGAGTATCAATGGAATGTTTATATAAAGTATCCGTCATATCCGAACGGCTTTCGTTTAATGTATCTACAGTTTCTTTATATGTCTTTTTGCCTGCACTACTGTCATCAAGACTTGCAATAGAAGCGGCTAATGCATTTTTAGCAACAGAATTTTGCTTGTCTGAAATTTCTTTATTCCAGTCGTATTCATCTTTCTGTGCTTGCAAAAGCTCCTTTTGTGACTCTATAAGGTCATCAACGCTTTTCTTCTTGTCCTCTAAAGATTTAATTTCATCATCTTTAGTTTGCTTAATATATTTTTCAGTCCAATCAATTAAAGACTTGATAGAATCTATAGCGTTTTCATAGTTATCTTTTGTATCTTCAAGAGCCTTTTTCTGTTCTTCAAGTGCCGATTTTGAATTTTCAAGTGATTTCTTTTCGTTTTCAAGACTATCCTTCAGTTTGTCGGAAGCATTTTCTAAACCAAGAGTAGCATCTGTATTGTTTTCAAGTCCTGCTTCGGTGTTATCAATCAATGCCGACCATTGAGAATATGTATTGATGATATTCTCAATTTTTGTGCTATCCACACCTTCAGCAAGTTTTTTAGCCGCTACTAATTTTAATGTTTCTTCGGTTAGTTTGCCTGTGCTTGTTGCTAACTCGTTATTTGAAGTAGTTTCATCGTCTTTACTCAACTGATTTATACTGCTAATAGCATTTTCAAGCATTGAATATCTAATATCTTCAAGTTTTGCTTTTGCTAATTTTTTGTATGAATCTTTGTTAAGATTTAGCTTTCCGTTCTCATCAAATAGAGTTGAAACATACTCATCGCCAACAGATATTAACGTTTCAAGATTTTCAATAGACATATTGCCGTTTTCGTTGTAATCATCTATAATACCGCTTATCTTTTTATAATTATTGGCAATTTTAGAAATTTCGTCTTGCTGTTCCTCTAACTGCTTTGTGAATGTTTCGGTATCAATTGTAAAGTCAAGATTAGATACTTTATTGCTTGCCTTTGTAGCTTCATCGGCTAAAGAACTAAATGCACCATTTAATCTGTTTGTAATACTATCTGCTAAAAGTTGTGAACCTTTTGCTTCATCAAGCATTTTGTCTTTTAAGTTTTGGAATTGCTCTACTGTTTCGGGAATACCCTTATTAGCTATTACAGTATCATAAATTTCTTCACTACGATTAGTAATGTAATCATTAATATTAGTCTTGTTTGTTTCATTACTTAAAATCTCTGAAATACCTTTATACAATGGACTTTCTAATAAAGCATTACCATCTTCACCGAGTTCAAGAGCCTTTTGCTGAATAGCATTTTGTGCCTGTTGTAGTTTGTCATAGTATGCTAAAAGTGATTCTATATCGTTTGTGTCAATAAGAGAAAAGTTTTTATCTCTACCTATGTGGTAGTATAGCGGATTGCCACCCGACATATATTCTTTTTCATCATAAGAAATATAGTCACCTAATATATCTTTGACTTTATTGTAAACATCTATATCGTTGGAGTTGTTTTTATTTATAGGAACATTTCTTGTATAGTCTGTACTCCATTGTCCTGCAATCTTTTCTTTTACTGCAACAGCAGCATCTTTAGCTTTGCCTGCCGCATCCGAATAATCAGTTTTAATAGACTCTTTAACAGCATCAGCATATCCTTTTTCTGCTTCTGTAGCGTTTTTAAGCGCTTCGGTCTTGTTATCAAGCTGTTCTGTAACTGATTTTAAAGCATTTGCTTTGTCTGCTTCTGTAGCACTTGTATCTAATTCAAGATATGATTTTAATGAGGACTCTAATTCTTTAATGTGGTCTGTGCTTTCTTTGGCTGTATCAATGATAGAATCTCGCAACTCATTTGCGGAATTTATAGCATTAGAAACCCAGCTTATAAAACCAGATATTGCCATACTGAGTCCAAAACTAATAGCAGTATTAAGAGCCATTGTGGCAAATTGTAACCCGATTGTTGCAGCTTTACTTGCAACTAACGAACCAGCATAACCATGCATAGTAGCTTTGCCAGATTGAACACCTGATAAATATTTACCTAACACTGGATTAGATTTAGTAACACTTTCAATAAATTTGTCTTGACTCAAACCACAATTTTTCATACCTAAATTATATTCATTAATAAGCGTTTTTACATTACCGAGTTTTTTGTTTTGTGCCATCATTGAAATTTCTGACATTTTAGTAGAAACTACATAATCATCAATTGTTTGTTTAATTTCAGAAACAGACATTTCAGTAGCATTAATATTTTGTATAAATTGCTGTGCGGTTGTAGATGCTTCTCTCATGGTTTTATTAAAGGCATCATCAGCCTTACAACCACTATTTAAAGCATTTACATAATCGGTTATTGCAACTTTATCATTTTCTAAATTACTTAAAAAATCATTATCAAATGTAATACCAAAAGATGTTTTTATAGACTTAACCATATTTAAAAGAGTATTTTTAAGTTTCAATCCAGATAAAGTTGCTTCGTCTTCAATAGTAGTAAAAATCGAACTAATTAAAAATATTGTTTGAGATATTTTTTATAGCAACTTTATATATTGATATGAATAAAAATGTATGATATAATCATAAAAAGGAGATGCTTGTATGGGAAAACATTTTTATTGTCCGTATTGTGGAGCAACACAATTTGAAACTAATGTAGTTTGCATTAAATGTCGAAACTACACAAACATGGTGGAGTCAAAACACGATGATGAATATTATAGAAATAAATCTCTTGAAAAATACGGGGATTACTCTCATTGGAACGAATTTCTATTACCAGAGATTAAAGAGAATCCGTTATTTGACGAAGAAAAACATAACTATAAACCTTCATCAGAAGAACAACACAAAAGACATCAAAAAATATTAGATGATATTATGAAAAATAAAATGCAAAACAGTAATCCCAACCAACCAAAATGTCCTACTTGCGGTTCGACAAATATTGAAAAAATTTCTACAACAAGTCGAGTAACTCATGGACTAATGTTCGGCTTATTTAGTAAAACAGCAAAGTCACAATTCAGATGTAAAAACTGCGGTAATAAATGGTAGGGTAGAGGGGAAGCAATGTTTTAGATATAAACTATGAAAAACCTCTATCTAATAAACAGATAGAGGTAAAATTCTATGTAATTAATTATCTTTTTTAAACAACTGTTTTATTAAAACAACTATTGATTTATCGAAAACAAACTTTACAATAAAGAAAAGCATAGCAATGAACTCAGCTATAATTGCACAAATATAATACTTCAAAAAATCTATTATATGCTTTAACTGCTCAATAGATATATTATTTGTGAATGATGTTTTAAAACAAAATGAAAATGCAAACATTAAAACTATCAACAAAAAGAAACCAAGTTGAATTGATAAAATAACAATAATATATTTCATTAATCTCTGTTTAAACGTCCTTTTTTGTTGTTCATTCAATTGTAATTCTGGACTTAAACAATCCAACAGTACAGTATTTAATGCTTCATGATCTGCTTTTTTAATATCTGCTATTACGTCATATGCCAAAGGTGATTTAACATTAGGCATATGATTCGTATTTCTATTTTGATTTACATAACTATTTAAAAACTTTGTTGCATTGTCTATTTCTGCATTTGTACTGTTTTGATTATAATTTTCCGAATCAGGCATTACTGGATTTTCATCTTTTCCAGAATTGTCATTTTGATTTGTGTTTTGAATCACATTGTTTTTTCTTTTCTTAAATAACCTCAAAATAAATCATTCCTTTGGTTAATTGTAAATTCGAGTTTCCATTGGCAATATTTTTTCATTATAAATAAGAAAATTTAGTCTTGCTTCAACTACATTTTTTGATACCTTAAATAAGTTTGATAAAAATGTTAATGATAAATTATAGTCTAAAATATCTGCAATTATAGATATAAGATTACTTGGCATCAAAAGTTTTCCAGCAAATATGTTAGCTTCTCTTTCTTTAGTATCGTTATAATCTGTTTGCTCGATGCGATACTCAATATGGCTTCCATTTCCATCTTTCATATGTAAACAACAATGTGCTATCTCATGTGCAATGGTAAATCGTTGTCGCTTTTTTAGTTTATCTTCTATATCAATATCAGATAAATTAGATACGCTTTCATTAGATAGTTTTGTACTATAAGATATTTCAACATCTTCATCTTTTACAAAAACTGAACCCAATATATTTCCTTTTTTTTCAACTTCTTTTTTAAATAAAGCATTTTCTTCCATTTTAGTAAAGTCTACGCCAGACAATTTCATTCCAATACTTTGAGCTAAATCAACTACATCAATAGGGATAGTCTCTTTTGGATAAAATTCCTTTAATATTTCTTCTGGCTCTTTCCCTCGTATTTTCTTTAATACATCACACATACCATTTTCACCCATTTTGTTCTCATTGTTAAAAATAAAGTTAAATATAAAAAAAATCAAAAATCAACAATCCAATCAATAAAATCTTATATAATTATATAACTTAATATACGATTATTGTGTCGGTTTTAATAACAGAATTAGACTTTTGGTTAAATATAATAACTTTATTTATGCAACCTATAAAGTTGAAACATTTTATTTTTATTTAGTATCAACTTTCAACTTAATTATAATACATTTCTACAAAATTTTCCTTTAAAAATCATTGACAAAATTTAAAACATCTGATATAATTACCAATCCTCACTTTAAAGTGTAGAACAAATATTCGATATTGTCAAGTGCGAGATTTATAATTATAATATTTTATGTATTCTTATCACCTTTTACACGCAAGGTCAAACATATATGAAAGTAGAAGATAAGATTTCTACTGTAAATTTAACCGTCATATTCGGCAGTTCCGAGCGCATATTCACATAGCATCGTTTCATATAACTATGTGTACCCAAGTTGTCGCTACTGTGGGGGCTTGTCTTAATTCATTTAAAATCCTATTTTATTGAATTTAGACCTATCCCTGCGTGACCATTGGAGCGTAACATTGTCACAACCCTATTCTCGTCACCAAGATAGGGGAGTAGTTACGTTGTACCAACTTCCCAGCATATTAGAGCTACGCCCACAATATCCTAATTTACAAACAGATATTGCAGACAAGATTTACCCTGTTGTATTTCAACATTGGTAGTATCTAAACTGTTCATATCCAAACAGAACTATTACTACTATCGGCATTTTACTACTATTATTGAGGACAAACATTTTAGTCCTACCGATGTTTTTAAATGAAAGTGCTGCTGTAACAGCAGTAATTAAGGTTGGTAAAGTACCAAAAGTGCCTGTAATGCTATCTAATATAGATAATAATGTATTACCACCATCTATTAATCCTTTTAGAAAATCAGAAGATAAAAACGTATTAGATAATTCTTGCCAAGAAGTAATTAAAGCATTAATTTTACCTTGCATACTATTCATATACTTTTCATTTTCTTCAGTAGCAGTACCTTCAGCATTACTTGCTTTCTGAACAGCTTTTGTTACATCATCCCAATTGGTAATCATAGCAAGTATTTGATTTGCACGATTTTTTCCTGCAATAGTTTCAAGAAGATTTGCAGCATCGGTATCAGACAGTTCTCCATACACTTTTGCAATATCGTTATATATATCATAAATATTTCTAAAAGTTTGACCGTCATCTTCAAATATATTAACTTTTCCGTGTGTTAAGTTTAATATTTGAGTTTGCATTTTTGAAACGGAATTGATATTTTCGTCAACATCTTCACCTAATTCTTCAAGCTCCCCCTTCATTCCCTTTATACGTAAAGTACTTATTTTTAATGCAGTACCAAAAGCATCGAAATCCTGTGTAATAGAGCCACCACCAGTAATCATACCAGTTGCTTGCTCAATAGTCGCTCCTGCTTGTTCCATTACTGAAGCACATTTTGTTAAACCTTCACCGACTTGTGCAGCAGTAACTGGCATTTCGTTGCCAAGCTTGTCAAAAATGTCAGATACCCTTTCAACGGCAGCAACTTGGTCTCCATTAGTAACTTCAAGCAGTTCATCTTGATAACCTTTGTATGCTGTAACAAGATTCTCAACGGCAGTATTGTAATCCAAATCAGTTACGTGTTGATAAATTGCAGTAACTTCCGAAAGTTGTGACGATACATCAGGATCAAATCCTAATCTAACCCAACTTGCTGTCGAACTTATAATATCATCAAGAGTTGCACCGTATTTTTTAGCTGAAGTAGTCATTTTTTTATACAATGATTCATATTGATCGCCAGTTAAATCGGTAACACGATATAACTCTGTCATAGCGGTATCAACTTTAAGAACATTGTCATACATTTTCTTTATAGTTTGAATACTTTGCAACATCATGAATGAAGCCGAGAAATAAACACTTAACTCATTCATTTGTTTTTTAAGTTTATCTCCCATAGATTGAGTAGCCACACCAGTTAACTTAGCTTGACGAGTTATCTCTTGAAATTCTGCTTTTAAATTGTTTAGCTGAGTTGCATCAGCAGTTTTAATTTGAGCTTGAATTTCTCTTAACTGTGCTCCAAATTGTTTGGTGGCGGCAGAATTATCTTTTAACCAAACATCTATTTGAGAATTAAGGGCAGTACGAGACTGCTCTAATTTAGTTGCCATATTAGCAAACTTTTGTTCTCTTTGTAATGCACTAACTTTGTTTGTAACAGTTTCTAATGTATTTTTAAAAACTTCATAATCTGCAACAACAGATTCTATATCATCAGAGCTATCCATTGTAGACATCAATGATTTGAGTTTTTCAATATGAGTAGAAACTTCATCACTTTTTATATTAAGAGAATTGAAGCGACTTTCAATTTGCGAAACTTGATTTTCTAAACTACCGTTACTAATATCTGTTTTAATGTTCGAAGCCATTTTAACTTTTGTATCAGTAATTTTAGCATTTAATTGTTCTAACTTGCTTTGAGTATCATAAAAAGATTGTCCTAATTTAGATAATTGAGAAGTAGACAAT
The DNA here is from genome assembly GCA_958403905.1 of uncultured Ruminococcus sp. Taxonomy (GTDB): domain Bacteria; phylum Bacillota; class Clostridia; order Oscillospirales; family Acutalibacteraceae; genus Ruminococcoides. The sequence continues at coordinate 31,760 of CATXZD010000008.1, read as the reverse complement.
TGCCCTTGTAAGGCTGTGGCTAAAGACCAATATTCGTTTCTCAAACTTTCTAATTGTGATTCTAATACAGAAATTTGAGATGAATTTCCTCCAATAGCTTTCAAACTACCAATTTTTAACTCTAAACTATCTATCTGTTTAGCGGTTGTAAGTAATTGCTTATATGCAGTTTCTCTTTGTTTAATAACAGAAGTATCTTGCATTTTAGCATCTAGTGCAGTGATTTTTCCATTTGTTGTTTCAAAAGCTCTATTTAAATTATCAATTTGCTCAGTAGAAAACTTTTTACCAAATGTTTGATATAAATTATTGTAATCTGTCATAAGGCGATTTAATTGACCGCTTAATTCAGTAATTTGTCCTGCATTTTTAGTAGAATCTAATCCACTAATTTTTAATCTTATTGAATTAATCCTACTTTGTAATTTTACCAGGTCATTATATGCAGTAATTATATCACTTACATTTTTTTTGACTCCACCGTTAGAAACGCTATTACCGCCAAGATTAATTTTAATATTACCCAAACTTTGTATTTGTTTTCTTAAACTATTAATTTGAGATTTTATATTTTCATCATCTATTTTAATTTTAATAGGGTTGATGTTTAGCCCATTAATTTGTGATTGAAGACTACTTAATGCAGATGTACTTAGCTCCGCACCAAGCTCAATTTTGTATTCCTCTGCCAATTTAACCACTTCCTTTCAAATCAGTAAAATAAAAAATAATAAGGGTTATCGCATTTTCTCGTTTGCGATAACCCTTTAGTCAGTTAAGATATAATAGAATTTGAGGAAGTGTCGTTTTCTACAACATTATTTGACTTATTCTTTTCTTGCTCCAACGCTTCTTTTAGTTTATCTAAACCTTTCCATTTGCGTTCTTTGGCTGTATTGTCATTATAAAGGTCACAAAGACTATCACTACTCCATTTTTTGAGGTCTTGTACTAATTCTTTTTCAACACCAATACCTAATAAATAACTGGTATTGAAATGTCTTTGATTGTGTGGATAAAAGTGCTTTCCAAATTTCTCAAAAGTATATTTATCCCATCTTTCGTTCCAACCTCTTATAGTTGCTACAGTAGCAGGATTGCCATTTTGAGTAACAAATATATAATTATGAAACTGATTATGTTTCTTTAATATTTCTTCTCTAATAGGTAACCACTCTTTATAATAAGGTAAAAACAAATCTTTAATAATATACATTTCTATGTATTTACCCTCAACACCTCTACCTTTTACTTTTACTTTTTCAGTAGTTTCCAAAAACAGCCCTTCAAAGGCAAGATTGTTTTCGTCAATTATATCTGTCCTAAATCTTGCTAACTCGCTTACTCTCGCTCCCGAACTCATCATCAAAGCAAGCAAACATTTTTCTTGTATCCTTCCATGGCTGTTCAAGTGCTCCATCAATTCGTCTAATTCAGATTTTTTAAATACCGATTTTTCCCTAACCACTGACTTGACAGGTTTTTCTATCATAGGTAATAAATTACGAAAATTAGGATATTGTTCGTCATACATTCTCTCTATCCAAGCACAAAAACTTGAAAGAACTGAATGACATTGGCAGTAACGATTACTATGCCAACAAAGTACAGTAGCGGCATAGTCAAAGAAATCCATTAAATGATATTTTTTTATATTGATAATAGAGATATTATCATTATTTTCTAAATTCCAACAGAAAAAGATATTGAGATTACTTCTGTAATTTACTATTGTATTAGGAGATTTTTTAGTAGAATAATTTTTTAAAAATCTTTCCATCAATCGTTTATTCTCAGGATTAATCTGTTCGATTAATTCAGGAGAAGTTATAATTTTTCTAAAAGTTTTTCTCGGCATATTCTCACCACCTCACATATCATAATGCGTATTTCAAATTATTTAAAATCACTATAAAATATTTAAAAATTTTATCTTATAGGAATACCAACCGATTTAAGATTATTCACCAATATATTAATAGCTTCTTTATTTAAAATAGCTAATGACTCATTCCAAATTTCCGTACCATGCAATTTTCTCCCTTTGAGAATATGATAGCCATACTCAGCCACATTCTGTAATGCTTTTTCTTCGATAGATTTACTTTTAGGATTCCAGTTCTTGTTTTTTACTATTTCTCCATTTTGAAACGTCTTCATATAATAGTCCAACTTATCCAAATCAAAATATACTTCTGCTTTGTATCCATTAGGCGTTTCTATAATCTCTGATTTAACTAAAGATTGAAAAAGTTGATATGTTCGTGCATATAAGGCAGGACTATACTCTGCGTACCACTGTTTAACAAAACGATGAATAATAGTATATGCCTCTTCTTGCGTTTGCTTTACGGCACTTTTAATCTTCGGCAATAGTATCGTCTTTAACTCATTTGAGTTACGAATAAGCACAATAATCACCTCTTACTAAGATTAATTATTTGTATCTTTTTCTACTGTTCCCAATTGCTTTTCTGTAACTTTTTCTTCTGGTTTTACCTTTTTTGCTCTCGGTTTTCTCGGCTTTTTAACAGTTTTCTTCTCTTTTTCTGATTCAGCCACTACTTCAAGAAATTTTGCAGTCTGCTTTTCATTTTTCTTATCAGCAGCTTCTCTTATTTGCTTAAATACATCAGATTTACCATAAGCATCAATTAGTTTTTCAAGTGTCATATCTTTTGGTGTATCCTTAAACACTTCTGCAAATTTCATTAATTTATCTAAATCAATATTGTTAATCTTATTCTCTATAGTTTTTAAAAGACTTGCAGTAGCTTCTCCAACTGGATTTCTGTGAATACCTGTTTTATATTCAATATTTTTGTCAACAGCCTCATTAAGCTCATTAATTAAACCGTCAACAGCATTAGCTTTTACAATTTCTACAACCTTAGTGTTTTCTACAAAATCAACTACATCAGCAAGCAAATATCCCTTTTCATCTATTTCTGTATCTTCAAAAGCATTTGTAAAAATCTTAATAATTTCAAAATCAAACATAACATCTCTAAGCACAGACTGATAGTTATCTTCATAAACAATTAAATCAGTAATATTTGTTACAAATTTACTCTTTTTAATTACATCAATATCAGTATAAAAATCGAAAGTATATTCTTTCCCTTTATAATTGTACTGACCAGTTTTTACGTTATTAATATTACTCATAAAAATTACCTCTCTTTTCTTTGATTTGTTTTAATAATAAATCAATATTCCAAGCATAATTTACTCTTAATTTTGTACCCTTTACTTTAATGGCATTATTTAATATTAAATCCATTTCATTATAACTTGTTTTATTTATTTGTTTTTTCATAGTATGGAAATCTTCAATTCGTTGAAAATATGTTCTTTCCATTTGGTTTATTTCATCTCGGAAATTAGATAATATTCCTGCAACAGTACCATTAAATTTTGAGATTTCAGTTAAACCTTGTATTTGATGCCATTTTAACATTTTGTTTCTTTTATCATATTTATCAATATGAAAACTAATAGACCGTCCTTTTGTTGACTTCAACTCTAATCCCCAAAACACAAATCTTTGTGTATCAAAAAGGAAAAAATCACAAGGATTTTCCCAAGAAAAATCACTCAACCCACTATTTATAAATGATTGCGATGAATCTTTTAATCTATGTAAATAACAATATTCAGGTACAGATTTTTTGAATTGAAGTTCAAACTTTTTTCCTACATTCTGCATTATTGTCACCTGTATTATTTTCCTTATTAGCCATCCATAACGACATCATTCTTTTGTGGTCTACCTTGCTAAATGCCATAACTAACTTATGGTCCCCACTAACAAAAACATCTATTGGTTTACAGCCACCTCGTTCAATCCAAAAAATACATTGTGTAATGTTTCTATAATAATAGACATCTTCATCATAATATGTCTTACCAGTCATCTCACTTATTTGCTTCATATTATTCAACACCTTTCATAATCTAAAAACCGAAGTAAAAAATAAGGGAAAGCATTATTTAAAGTATGAATAATACCTCCCCTTATTTTTTAAATTATTAGATTAAAAAATTATATTACTACGTTCATACTTTAAACTTATTTGCTCTTTTTTCTTGTTCTCTTGTTAAGAAAAACAGTCTCATTATCCACAGAATTTTCAGTTGATTCTTTAGATTCTGCCATAATATCTTTGATAATAGTTTGTATATTATCTTTAAATTTATCTAAATTAGTTAAATCTACATTTTGTAATTTTTCCTTTGCTTCTGCTTTGTCATAAACACCAGTAGAATAACCACGTATAATTTGAAAGATTTTATAACATTCAGAAGTATCTGTGTGAATTTTCCAAGGCTCTAATCGAATAAACTCTTTACAAGAATGACAAACATAATACTCATTATCACAAATAGCACAACGAGCATTATTCTGAATAGCCACATTAATCACCTCCGATAATAATTGAATAAGAGAGAGAGAGAGAGGGGAGAGGTGTACTCGCCCCTCTCTGCAATAAATTATTCAGAAACAACAATGTAATACAGTTCAGATTCTTCGTCACAATAATCACGCATAATATCCATTTCAAACGGATGTTTACCAGTAGTATTTAAAGCATGTTCAATTGATTCGGGATTAATCTTTGCCTTCGGACATACAATCTTACCAGAAAGTATCTGATTATCATCACACTTATCTCTAAAGTAAGCTGAAATAATCGCCTTACCAGTAGCAGGGAATTTATCAGCATTATTAGAAACCTTAACAGCCTTAGAAGCTTCGTACTCATACTCAACATAAATCTTACCAGTAAGACCAGTAGGCAAAGTAATAACACCTTCATCAGAAATAACAAATTCAGTTGCAGAAGCCGAAGCACCAGCTTTATATGCAGTGCCAATACCGCCCTTAACAACAGAATAAATATACTTAATATCACTGGCTTTATAAGGTTTCTTAGTTAAAGTTACCTTATCATTTGCAGTACCGTCAGTTTCACCAATTGTCAAGATTTCATCATAAGGTGTAATAATCTTATTCTCATCGGTAGCAATCTGCTTTTCAGTACCATACTGAGCCGCCGCAATATCAAGACTAAACAAAGAAGCTGTAGCTTTAAAAACTGCTTTCTTAGCACGATAAAGCATAGAAATGACTGCACCAATAGCATCTGTTACTTCATCGCCTTCTGCTGTACAACTAAGAGAAGCATCTTCAATCTGTTTTGCTAAAAACAAAATCTTATCAGTTGTAAGATCGTGATAAGACACGCTACGAACTCTATCAAGAATCATATCGTTAATATTAAAACCAGACATAATATTTACCTCCTTAAAAAAATAAGCCATCATATTGCAATGATAGCTAAATAATCAATATTTACTTTATAATTAACCCATATCTAGACTACGGAATAAATCTAATTTTTCTTTATCTACGCCTTTCAAACTACCAAAACCTGAATAAGTACCAGACAATAATAATTCTGTTTCTTGTATAGCACCTACTCTTTTGGCATCATAAAAAAACTCATTTATTTTACTATCCCAAATATCTATATTACTTGTTTTTATTTTCAGCGTAGATACAATAGGTAATAGGATACTTTTAAATGGTTCTTTAGAAGAAAACATAGCATCATCACGAGCGTCTTCAATTAAATCCATTTTTGTTCGTTCATTCAACGGCATTTCATTATTACGTTTGAAACCGTGTATTTTTCTGATTGTTTTTACCAATCGAGAATAAACTAATTTATCAATAAAAATGTCTTTATCTGGGTTATATAAAACCACTTGTTCGTTTTCTTCGCCATATTTTCTTCTCATAGGAATAAAATCTGCAAAATCCAAATCCTTTAAAACTAATTCCATTGGATTTATAAGTAATTCTTTTATTTTTTCTTCAGTTAATTCACTTAGCTCTTTTTCATATTTTTCAGGGTTTTCGGTTAATTTATGATAAACTATCTTACCACTTGAAATCCAACGATAAATATATCTAACAAAAAGGTCATAATCACTAATTTGTGTATAATCAATATGATAATAATCCCATAATTGCCATTTTAAATCTGCTCCTACACTTGTTAATGTATGTACAGATTTGAAATACAACTCTTCGCCAAATCTTTCTATCTCATCAAGAGTAGGCTGAGTAACTATTATCTTATCAGTAATATAAATATCTCTTCCTCGATATATTCCTAAATCATCATTTCTATATTCCATTTTCACACCACCTGATTACCAATCATCTTTACATAATGAATCATTTGTATCTTTTGTTTCAAAAATCATAACCCTTAATAAATAATCTTTTTCATACGAAGATTCAGTATTTGACTTTAATTGTATTTCTCCAATTCCATAATCTGTTGAACCATTAAGTTTTTTATCAATCAAAGTAGAAAGATAATCATTACGATTTTGAGTGACTTTTGGAATATTATCAACCTTCATATGATTTTCATTTGAGGTAATCCATATTTCAATCGTAGGCTTAACAAATGTTCTTTTGCCATCTAATGAACGAGAAAAAGTACGGTCTTCAGGAATATGTACTTGAATAGTAATGAAAGTTTGCACTTCACGTAAAGTATATGGATTTTGATTATAATCAAAGATATGAGTATAAATCAAATCTTCAGGCTCGTGTACATTAGGATGATGGCTATCAATAGCTGCCACAATATCCTTATCATTAATAAAATCTCTTACGATTTTGTTTTTAACCTTACCGATAATAGAACTATTAGCCATTAAATCACCCCTTACAGTAATGACTTAATAGTAATAATCAACGAAGACTCATAGTTATCTTCATTATCTGAAAGCACTAACCTAAAATCTTCGTCAATACAACTATCATCATCAATAGAAATTTTAATATTACTGCCTGTTTCAGTAGTAACCAATTTGTCTGCAAAATTACAAACAATACTCCACTTGGGTATAATATCAATCTCATTGTTATTTTCATCGTAGAATTTAGCAGTAAATATCCTTGCATTGCCGCCCGACTTAATAACTTTGGAAGTATATTCAATAACCGATTTAACATTTGTATTTTCAGTTTCATCAGTTGTGTTATCATTTGGATTATCTATTATTTCTGCGTTATCTATATAATCACATATACCCAAATCAATTCGGTCTTTATCTCTGTTGATAGGTTCTTCTAAAACTGTAACTACAACAATACCTTTGCTACCGTAATTGTAGGTAGTAGTATCATTTTGAGTTACAGAATAGATGATAGGATCGTCAACATTCTTATCTAACATAAACCTTTGTGGTGTACGAATAGTTACTGTATTCTTATCACAGGGAAGTTTAATCATATGTTGAGAAGAACCAACTGTATATTGCTTTGTGCTTTGCTCACCACTGTTATACTGTGTAGCGTTTGTAACAAAACAAGGATATTGCAAAATCTTACCAGTCTTGTCCTGCCATTTCAAAATCCAATTACATAATGTAAGTTTTCCCTGATAATGTATATCATCAATATTGAACGACTCTGTACAAATTAAATACTCCTGAGATTTAGAGTAATAAATAATATCACCCATCTTAACAGGAGTATCAGAAAGCGTTTGAAATTTAACCGTCCAACCATTTGCATTAGAAAAAGTGCGTTTATATAAACGAATTTTAATAGGTTCTTCGCCTAAATAGTCATAATGATTTATTAATCCTAAATGCCAAAAATAAACAGGATTATCCGATTGAAAAGAGGCATCGTCATAAAATGTTTCATCTAAAATCATTTTACTGCTTTTGATTTTATCCTCTCTTATTGAAGAACCAGTACGAGCCATTTTAGCTCTAAATCTGTCTAAACATTTCACAACAACACCTCCATTTAATTTAAAACTCCTATTTTAAGAGTTCTTTTTATATCCAGTCGTACCCAGCCTTATACCACGCTTAAATGCATCTTTCCAAGCATATCGTGAAAGCCAAGTATCGTTTTCTTTAATATAGTAGTCGTGCATATCCATAAGCCTATTAAGCATCGTTTCGGCTTTTAAGGCATGAAAATCAGTAGACGTAAGATGAAGTTTTAACAGAGTAGGAGTTTGAATATACTCAGCATCGGTGTACCCGATAACCATATAGTTACTCAAAATCTCTATCTCCATATCAGTCAAGTCTTGATTAAAACACCTAATCTCTTCATCTCTATCTGCTAAATTAGTTCTGCAAACATGAAATTTAGCAATTGCAGGAGCAAGAAAATCGTGTAAGAAATCCTTAACTTCATTTTCGTCCATAAGAGGAATGTCGAAATTTTTAAACTTCGGCAAACAAGCCTCGTATATTTTCTCATACGAAGTCATTTTCTTTTACCCCCTTTATAATCTATTAGTCAAGCAGAGAAATGAAATCTACATCAAACTTTTTGCCAAGAGTCATAATAACAGACACATCAGTAATTTCACCATCAGTAATCATACTCTTAATGTTGTTACAAATAGCAGATTTAAAAGCATTGTTACTACTATCAATTGTATTAAGAATTTTATTCAAATTGGCTTTAGTATATTGAGTACTATCAGTAAGGAACTCATATCTTTCATAAGTCTTATCCAATCCAAGTTTCTCAATTACTCTCTCATCAAGAGGTTTAAGACAGAAATTCCTTAAATAATTCTTATGATTACGCCACATATTCTTAATAACAGAAAACGGCATAGAAACAACCTCACCAACTTCAACCCATTTATAAGTTTCGTCAGTTGTCTTATCCCAATAACTTACATTAGCAACAAGAGAAACAACTTCAATTTCTTTATTATCTGTAAGCTCAGGTTTATTAGCAGTTTCTTTTTCTTCTGTAGTTTTTTCTTTCTCTAATTCTGTTTCTTCAGCAGGAGAGGTAATAGTCTGTTCAACAGTTACCTCTTCCTGTGTAATAGTTTTCTTAGGTCTTGCCATATTGTTTACACCTCTTTATTAATATATAGACTTACTAACTATTACTGGAAAGTAAATTTACCAAATCCATTTATAGGTAGTACTAATCCGAGACCAATCTTAGTCTGAACCTGAGCATCAATAGACATATCGTTATTATCCTGACCATCAGTATTAGACTTTGTACGAGTATCACCATAAATCTCTAACTTAATAGGCTTACTGTCTCCTCCAAGAATAAATACATCACTATCACTAAGAGCAAGCTGGAAAGTGCCAGATTTCAAAGTCTGGGGAATAACCATAAGAGTATTACCTTCCCACTCACCGATAGAGCCTGTCTGAGCCTTAGCTTCTTTTTGAGAAGCAGCAAACATCTTATCAGGTACAACAGCAGCCAACTTACGGAGTGCACCCTTAGTACCAGCGATAGTCATAGAAGTAAAACCACCAGCAGCCTGAATTAAATCAACATGATCGCCAAGAGCAGCTTCAGTATTACCAGTTGCAGTAAATTCTAAAGGGATAGAGTTAGAAACATTATTAAACTGAGCATAAATTCTATCCTGAAGGAACTTATTGATAGACTTACGAATCTTATCCATAATCTTTTCAGGAGTACAGATACCAAGCAAGAAACGCTCTAAATCTTCATAAACATGGATATAAATCCATTCCTTAGGCAGAGTGATTACCTCACCAATGTCAAGAAGCTGTCTGTCAGTATCCCAATGGTTTCCAGCATTAGTAGCTACAGAAAGCAGACCACCCTCTGCATAAAACTCAGTAGTGTCGCCAAGTCCACGATCCTTAGTCTCTACAAATGCATCAATAAATGGAGAGTTAAGAACTTCCTCTCTAAGAGTAATATTAACAATCTCTTCAACAACTTCATATAGTTCAATCTTATGTCTACGAACAGCCTGATACAGAGTCTTACCACCAAGCATATCATTCGTAATCATATCTCTAAGATGATTTTCAAGGTCTTTCTGACTTACCTTAGTTTCGTCAATATGACGAGAAAAATCACCACGACCTAAATCAAAAAATAATTCCAAAATCTCATTCTGAGTCTGAGAAAAATTAGTTTTAGCCATAAAAATTACCTCCTATCCTTATTATTCGTTATAGGTAACGACTCTTATCTTGTAGATGACAGTCGAATCACCGTAAGTATGAGCAGCAGTAACAAGAGTAGCACCAGAAGTACGCTTACCCTCTACAACACCCTCAAAAGTAGCACCTTCAGTAGCAGTACTCTTTGCAACCAACTTACCAGTAGCAGTATCAATAGTTACATAAGCACCAGTATCCATAGCAGACTGAGAAGCAGAAGTAATACCCTCAATAGTAATACCAAACTTATCGTTTCTCTTTACCTCACGAATACGGAATACAGAACCAGCCTTATTGATAAACTTATCTCTACGCTGGTTAGTGCGATGATGAGTATCCTCATCCCATGCAGGCTGGTCTACAACGAACACAGACTTACCAGCCTCATAACCTTTAACAAAAGTATAAACAGGCTCACCATTAGTAGTATCAATACCAGAGATGTAGCCGAATGTACCATTTTCGGTATCTGTTGCACAAACAGCATCAAAAATCTTTCCGTCATATCTACTACTGCCCATGTTCGAACTCTCAAAAATTGTATATGACATACAAATTACCTCCTTAATTTTTAATTTCTCTTTGATGTTTTAATTATCTTTTAGAAGTACGAACCATACCGTACTTTGTTTTTACATAGCCTTCAGGAACTTCGTCCTCATCTGCCGTAGCACCAAGTACCGAAGCACTCTTTTTACCATTGGCAGAGAAATTAGTGGCTATATTTTTTCTTGCAAACATAATCGCACACTTCGCTTCTACATCATCGGCAGTAGAATACTCGTCCAGTTTATCCTTTAAAGCAATAAATTCATCATTATCCTTCAAAGCAACCTCGTACTGTGCAATTACATCTTCTTTTGCTTTCTTTGTTTCAGCAGCAATACGCTCAGATTCAGCTTTCTCATATGCTTCGTATTTAGGCTTCATCTCGTCATATTCAGCTTTAAGATTAGAATAATCTTGTTCCGCAGTAGTCTTCGCTTCATTAGCAGACTCAACACTCTTTTCAGCTTCGGACACCTTTGCAAATGCGGTATTCTCAATATCTGAAATATGAGTGCCAAAATTAAAAGCACCCTCAACAGGTGCTTCTCCTTCAACATAATCTGCATATGTAATTTTCTTGCGTTTAGCGGTTTCAAAATTAATAATAGGTTTATCACCGTCAATACTAAATTCACAACCATAATACTGATAGTTATTTTGTCTATCTACGACAATAACTTCATTTTCCTGAATATCTGCAAGATAATATCTCGGAACAGCATCGCCCCATCTATCTTTGATTACTGCATAATCTGATACAATCGTTGCAATATCTGAAAACTGTTCCATTACTGTCTGAGAAAAATCAGTAGCCATATCGTCATTACCTCCTTCTGTATTGTTTTGTGGTTTACTCTCATTGTCATTTTTTTCGCTTTCTTTTTTCATAAATTGAATAAACGCTGTATATGTATCGTTAAGTTCACTCTGAATTTCTTTTACAAAATCACTAATAGTAAACTGAACTTCAATAGTTGAACCAGTCATAGCCGCTTGGTATTTTGTATCGTTGCCAAGAATGCAAGCTCCTCTAAATGAAAAATTTGTAAATACAAAATTACCGTCTTGATCTTCATAGCCCTCGTAAGAGTCTTCACCATCATCAAACAATTCCATAGAATGGTCTTTGATTATGTCTCTGTTCATAATCTCAGCACCTTTAAGAAAGTTCCACATAAGTCCTTCTACAACAACAAAAGTGCGTTCTACACCATCATCACATATTCTGTTTTCATAATGAGCATTATTATCCTCATTAGACATTACAACTCCATAAGCAGAACCAACATATTTTCTATGTAATCCGTTTTGATCTTTAACAAGAATATATCTATGATTACTAAAATCATCTTCGCCTTTGCTATTCTTCTCTATAAAACCAAGAATGGGAATATAGCCGAGAGTAGAAAGTGCTTTGTCAACAACATCTTTATTAAAAATAGAGCCATTTGCATTAAGCCCCGTATGCATTAGGTAGATTTTTACTTTAGTAAATCTCTTGTCTTCGCTTGTATAATCTGCAACTTTTTCAAACACAACAGGGATTGATAATCTTGATTTACTTATTTGTTTCTTTTCATCAGCCATAACAATCCCTCCTATCTATCATTTTTTTCGCCATTGGCTGTTTTTTCGCCTTCTTCATCAAGTAGTTCGCCTTTTGAAGCATTAGTAGGTCTACCAGCCTCATCACTACTTTGCGTATATGTAGAAGATAATGGCGTGAAATTTTCAGCAAAATTAAATATTTGTTTTGACATAATAAAAGACCCCTGCACTACTGAAGGAGTCAAGCCAAGTGAAGCAAGCCATCTCTCAATACCAACACCAAGAGTAGATGCTTCTTTGAATTTTTTTGTTATATTGTCGTTATTGTATATAGTAACATCTAAAAGTACAAACTTAAATTTGAATTTAGGTTTATTATATTTGTTTAGTTTAATATACCTATTCATCCAACGCTCGATCTGTCTATAAATGCCATATATAAATCCTGAAGTGTTTTCAATAGAAATCATAACTGCTGTACCACTTGCAGAACCATTAAACAATTCTTTTGTTTCACCAGATGAATTATATATTTCATCTACTGCATCAGATACATTATTTCGTGTATTACTGGAATCCTTAAAACTAATTGCTTCACCTGTAGAACCTAAAGTATGAATAAGACCAATATCATCGCTCATATTTTCTCTGTTGATTTCCGCAAATTCTGCGAGTGTTTCAGGAGTAAGTAACGGCTTATCTACTGCTTTCTCATCAATAGGAATTTTAATCATAATTGCCTTGTAGTTGTCGGTACGAGCAGATTGAAGCTTTAATTTCTTATAAATATCTAAATCCAATAAATCTTTAATTAACCCGATAAGAAGAGGGAACGGATACTCCCATTGACTATTTAATTTAATACAAATTTGTTTTTCAGTTGGGGGAGTGTACCATTGTGATATAATAGGCTTGCCGTTATTTTTGTCTTTACCGTCATGATAATCAACAAATGCTTGCTGAACATAATCGGGATAAGCACCTATGTATTGTGGTTTAATTGCATTAAGATTAATTTCAAAATTATACAACCCATCTTGAACCTGATGTATTCGATAGACTTTATGTGGCACTTCTTTCAAATAAAATGTTGAATTAGAACCAGACCAATCTTCTACTATCAATCCACAATAACAGTCTTTATATGGCACAATTTTCATTACCTTGCTAAACTCGTGTGTAATGTGCATATCTTCAAATCTTTTTGAAAGATTATTATACACTTTCTTTAATGCTGTTATGTTGACATCGCTTTCAACACCATACAAATCAATCCACCAACAGAATCTTGCCATATTACTATAAACAGTATTTAGTCTGTAATAATGAGGTGAACTGTGCATTAGATAGTTTGATAAGTCAAGCAAAGTTCTCCAATAAATTTTGGGGTGGTCAAGAGCTATTTTTATTTCTCTCATTTTAATTCCACCGATAGAATTATCATTAAGAATTTCAGTATTTGTACATAAATCGTTAATCATTAGTCTTGAAAAAGAAGACCAATCAATTTTATCTTTATCCAAAGCATTAGTAAATACTTGCTCATCAGTTTCTTTTTGTGCTTTTGTATAAATAGGAACAAGTATCTCTTTTTTATCACTCAATACACTTCACCTCCTTAATACATTGTTGGTCTATGATTTAATCTACGCAAACCTTGTGCATAGTCTTTCATTGTGTATTTGTTAGGTGTTTTCTTTTTTAATTCGTTTTCAATTTGAACTTGCACCCAATAATTATAGCCTGCGGAACTGCCCCTATCTTTTCTTGCGCCTGTGCGTTCCTTTATTTTAATCTGTGTACCCTTTACTGTATGCTGTAAGCCAACTAATTCTCGTGTCAATAAATCTGTTTCAAGATATGGCATACGCAATAATTCTCGATCATTAACCGATAAAGAATTAAAATTTGAAATATTATCACATAGTATTTCTCTACTTTCTTCATAAGGTACTAACAGATTTATTTTATTATTTTGAATACCGTTTCTTAATAAGGTGTTCATCTCAGTATTAAAACTTTCACTTGCGCTTATAGCCCAAATAACTTTTTCGGCATTACGCATAGCAAATTGTGTATTTAAATCCTTATTTAAAGGTAGTTTATCACAATCACAACAAGCTAAAGCAGGATACAGCTTTCCTGTACGAGCATCAACTAAATCCTTAAACAATTCTTGAACAACAGGTAAACCAAGTCCTTTACCATCTACAACCAAATCTGTAGCTTTAAAATAATCAAATAATATCCGTATTTTTAAAGCTAAATTACTACCAATAATACCTTCAATATTTTTCAAATATACAAAATTACCTATATATGAGTTATTGTTAGTAGGAATTGCACGATTTAATATAATAGAACTGGCATCATTTTTATGACGAAGTGAAGCCATTAATGCAACATCTAAAGACAATATTCTTCTTTCATTAAGCATTAATGGAGGTATTTCAGGAACATTAATATTTCGTGATAAATCTGAACAAACATAATATGGCATTTCAACTTTTCGTGTTTTTAAAATATCATCATAACTAAAAAACGCTCCCTCTGAATCGCCATACCACAACCCTTCCATTTCCATAGAGAATTTAATCTCATCGAAATCATCTTCACTCATTTCGTCTTGTATTTGCTCTCGTAACAAAAGATTATTACAAATAGCAATTTGATATGGTAGATCAAATACAAAATATCGCTTATCATCTTTAAGCATATTCTTAAAAAAGGTTCGTGCTTTAATATAAGCCCAATGTGACTTCATAAAAGCCGAACCAGTATACATTTCTTTATTTCTCTCAATTAAATGAGAATATTGAGGTAAATCAAGATATGCAGGATTTCTTGGCGCAGTCAAAAATCTTCTTAATACACCGTTGATAGTGTTTACATCCAACATCCAAAACTCATCAACAATAAGAATGTTTGCTCTTGCACCTCTCGCAGTATCAGAAGGAGTGACTACCTTAATCCAAGAGCCGTTTGTAAAATGTATTTCTCCTTTATTAAGAGTAACAACAGGCTTACCTTCAATCTCTTTACAAAGATTATCAGAACCCCAACCAAAATTTTTCATAAGGTCTTCAGTAATCTTCAATAATAATTGATTACCTTGTTCTCTTGTGCTGGCTGCAACTACAATTTTTGTACGAGGATATAAAATTGCGTATGTAACAGCAAAAATCGCATCTACAAATGTTTTTCCTTGACCACGACTAGCGATATACATTCCGTAGTTGTTATTAAACATTTCCCAAAGTATTACTTTTTGAAAATCTTTAAGTTCAATGTTCAAATAATACTTAACAAAATAATGAGGGTTAGCACGAAAGATACCAGCAAATTCAGCAGCTATTTCAAGCACTTTGTAATACTCTTCATTAATGCCTACTACACCATCGCCATTATCTTGTAACACCATTACATCAGTATTTTGTATTGTAGTGTCAACCATCGTCAGCACCACCATCTCCTGATAATCTCTTGTCTAATGCTTTGCCTACTACTTTATCAAAAGCCTCATCAGAATCATAATCATCAGTATATTCAGGTCTATTAACAGTAAATTGTTTCATTACTTTTTGATAAACCTCTGAATAACTATTAGGACTCTCACCGACAGAAACAATGGTATGCCCACGCATAAACCCATCTAATTCTGCTATGTGGTCAATATCAGCTAAATGTCCAGTAGGTTTAGGAACTGGTTTTTTAATAACATTCTCCCACATAGAAATCATTTCGCCCATACGCATTTTATCAGCAACAATACTTTCTTTATTCTGTTTTGGTTGCAATTTACCTGTATCAAGTAAATCTTTAAAAGTCCTATCTAAATCCTTTGTGTCTTCACCAAGAATATTTGCTTTATGCGCTTTCAATCTATTAAAACAAATAGCTTTAAAAATTTCTTCCTGAGATTTGGTTTTACACTCGTGTCGAGAAGTCCAATCCTCATATTGTTCCATTAAGAATAAATAATCATCGTCACTTTTTAATCCACTACCAAATATCTTAACAGCTTCAGAAACTTTCTCTTCTTGTTGTTCATCTTCTTTATTAAAAATAGACAACAAACCTTTTTGAGTTTGTGCTAATTTGTATTCATTTTCAATAGTAGAATTATAATTCTTTGTACGATACTGATACATCTTTAATTGTTTTATGTAGTAAAAAATAAATTTTAAATCGTTGTTCTGAAATTTCTCAATATCTCTCTTATATTCTTTCTCTACACTATCAAAAATTTTATCATCATAGTATATATCAAGAACCATACAGAGCCTTTGCGTTGCTCTTCTATCAGGAGAAGTAAATTGTAACTCTTTAAATTTTTCTAAATATCCTTGATACATCTTATCTATACAATCCTTACAATATGGTATCTTGCCATACGCCTTATATTGTAGACTGTCCGAAGCATAGTAAGTGTCACTATCATACTTTTTACCACAACATAAGCAATGAATTTCAGAAACATCTAATATGCCTTCAACCTTTTTTAATGGTTTATTGCCTCTACCTGCCATAGCGACACCACCTTTCTTTTATATATATAGAGGACAGTACAATGTACCGCCCTCTAACTGAATAACTATATACTTTGGCTCAACAATGTTATTCCGTACATTGTGAAACGTAATTGTATCAACATTGTTTTCCGTACAATGCAAAACATATTTGTTTGACCAGTTAAGATATAGTTACTTAACTTTAATTGGAGTATAAATAACATCTGTAAGTCCATCTTCTTTGTCAAAAATAAAAGACTTACATTGTCTTTTTGAAGAATATCCTTTATCGGCACTCCATTTACTTCTGCCACTTATAGTAGGTAATCTCTGTATTCTAATATTATTGTCCTCCATAAGTACTTGTTCAGTATGTAAATGCTGAAGAAATACCTCAACAGTATCAGCTTGCGACCAATATTGTCTTGCTTCATCTGCTATTAATGCAGGAAGTTTTTGTATTTTTCCATCGTGAGCAAAACAAAATAAAGTCTTACCATACAATTTGTATTTACGAGCAAAGGGAGTATAATTTACCTCTACTCTGTTATCGTTTCTAAACCAAGCATCTACATATTTTGCCAATTTATAACCAGTAACTTCATCGTGATTACCCATACAAAGAATTACATTGACTTTTGCAATATCTTTTAAAATATCAATTGCTTTAATTGTCATAGCGTACATACGTTCACAGGCTTCGTAATAATGCAAATCGCTATCCTGCGGAGTACCCTTTGTAGTAGTACTCGATAATCCGTCCGAATTTAGTGCATCGCCACCAATAATAAATACAATCTCATCAAAATCATACCTCTCAGTCCGAGATAAGACATCATTGATAACATAGAAAAATAATTGCTCTGCTATTTCACAGTTATAATTATTTCCTGTCGTAAGCATAGTAGCTTGTAAATTCATATGTAAATCAGCAATATCAATTAACAACAATTTATCGCCAGTAATAAAAGAATAATCCTTTTTGATTTTAGGCAAAGAATAATTCCTATCAAGTCTATCAAAAAACTCTCCAATTTTATTAAGCGACACATCTCTATCCTTTTTAGGCTTTACAGTGATATAACTGGCATATAAAGTCCTAACATCAGTAGTATAAACAGGTTTGCCTTTTTCGGTGTACTGATTTACCAATTTGCCGTTATCATCAACCTGATTAACTACCTTACTTACAACTTGTCTGACTGTATTTCGACAACTTGCAAGTTCCCAATCATCAATACTAAAGCCATGCGCTTTTAACATAAACTCAGGATTTTTTGCTTCTTCCTCTGTCATCTTCAACAGCATAGAACTTGACATAGAACCATCTTTATTGAAGGAAATATCTTTATTATTGGATAAATCTTCATCGGTTTTATTGTTTAAAGATTTACCAGCAAACTTTTTCATATATTCAGCAACAAAACCGCCGCCGAAAATGCCGTTATTAACTCTACGGAGACTATCTACTGCAAAAGGGAGATTGTACTTTACTATAATCTCTTGCCAATCAATATCAGTATTACCATTACGCTTATCTATAATAGTTTGTAAACATTCTTCATATTGTTCTTTTGTTAATCCATATTGACCTAACATTTCTAATGTATTCATATTCTTTTCACTTCCTTCTAAAACAAATTCTTAAATATAATAATTGGTTACAGTGGCAAGACTTGACCTTGCAAATTAACTGCCTATGAAACAGCCGAGCTACCATTACTCTACACCGTAATATATAATTTTCACAATTAAAATAAAAACAAACGACATTCTGCTGACCTATCATTTATAATCAGGTATTACAGAATGTCGTGTTTTTTAATGTATAACTGTGCTTAATGCACTGCACCTATAGTGCCGTTGTTGGTGGAAGTGTAAGGATTTGAACCTCAACCACTCAAAAGAGCCTTCTACATAAAATACGCTCCCACGAATACGCCCCACCTACTGATGGGGCGTATTACTTTAGAAAGGTATAAAATATGAACAAATTAACCACTTAAAACCAGCAAAAGGAACAATGGTTTATATACACAGTGTTACCACTGAGTATAACATAATAATTAAGTAATTTTTTTCTTGCGATTTAACTTTTCGACATATCTTCGTGACAAACTGGCTTTTGCTTTAATTCTCTTGTCTAACATTAGTCTTTCACCAGTTAAATTATTTAACTTTTCTCTTCTTTGTAATAGTTTACTCTCTATCTTTATACCATCAAATAAATGTATCTCAACATTTGTTTTTTCGTCTGCATTAGCTAACATCAATCTAATTTTATTTTCTAAACTATTGTATATCGAACTAACTGATTTTATGGTCATATCAAATTCTTCTGCAAGTGATTTAATTACTTCTCGTTTCGTTATGACTTGGGTAGTCACAATCTTATCTTGGTCACTCATAGTAACCGCCTCCATTCTTGTCAAACAATTAAGGTAATTTAGAATGAAGAGATATTTTCTTTTATAGGGGTATTCTCCCATAAGGCGATATTTTTACATTACATAAATTACCTTAATTTTAGGTCATTCTTGATTTTTCTATATTTTACATATTACCTTGTTTTAAGGTTATTTTTATTCATTAGAGGGTATGGTAGACATAGCAATTCTTTGTCTATACCTCTGCTTTTTTAGTCTTCTCAATTCTCTTTTATGTTCTTCCAAACAACTCTCACATCGACAAGTAGCAGAGTCAAATTTTCCAACTTCAAACCACTCACCGCAATCCACACATTGAACTTCTTTTGTAGGCGATTTAATTCTTTTCCTTAAATTCTCATATAGATACTCGCCATAACAAACCCAAAGTAAATCTTTATATTTGCTATCTTTAATCCCATATATATATTTAACTAAAATATCAGCAATCTCTTTATCAGAATATCCGAAGTGAGAAAACTCATTTTTTATTTCCGCAATTAGTTGGCGATACAACACCATCTGCTTTACTTGAGATTTATACATAGTTTCTCTTGGTACATAACTCAAATCTTCTTGCTCATTTATCGCACTTATTTTATATCCATACGAAGAAGCCAACTCATTATATTTAAGAATTACAGGATTTGTACCTTCTAATAATCTACCGTTATTTGATTTTATAATGTCAACTTCTAAATCAGGATTATACATTAATAACCTATAATCAGGTTTTAATAACGCCTTATGTTTACCGTCTGCATTTACATATTTACATTTAATACGAGGATTAGGAATAATATTGGATAATCTATTTACAAGCGTATTATTCACATCTCTAACTTGTTTTTCTTCTTTATCTTTTGCATAAATAAAATAATGGGGTAATAATTGTTTGGCAAACTCTTGAACATCTTTCTTGATCTGTCGAGGAAACTCAGGCTTATAAAGAGATTTAGCGTAATCAATATTGAAATTTGAGTATGCCGTTAATCTTTTTACACAATCTATTGCATGGCATTGATCTTCATACGAACCATTTACGAAAATATCACTATTCCAAATCTTAGAGATATTGTTACTATATAATCCTATAGGGGCAG
Organism: uncultured Ruminococcus sp.; assembly: GCA_958403905.1. Classification (GTDB taxonomy): domain Bacteria; phylum Bacillota; class Clostridia; order Oscillospirales; family Acutalibacteraceae; genus Ruminococcoides. Next base: position 11,606 of record CATXZD010000008.1, on the reverse strand, counting down.
AGGTAAAAGCTAATATTAACCCCTGATAAATTACTTCATTGGTTATTTGCGAAGCTGAAGCCTTTTTCATTTTGTAATAAAGAGGTACAATATCATATTTTTCTATATTACGCTCTGCAACTTGAACAATTGTTTTATCGGCTACTATTAGTCCGCGGTCACCGTCACAGTCAAATTGCAAAATCTTACTTATTAAATCATGGCAACTGGTATAAATAGCTTTAGTGCAAAACCATTCCCTAATTTGTTGTTGCCTTTTATTATAATTTTTACAAGCGACATTCTTTCTAATACCATGCTCCATAAAAAGATGAGGTGATCTCAAACAATCTAACTTCTCGGCTTTACGATATAACCAACAGAATACCTCACCGTCTTCAAGTAATCCATCAGGATTACTATTATTCAAAAACCAATATTCACAAGCTGCGTATAAATCGGGGAGAATAAATGTGTACTTTCCGTTGACCTTTAGCTTGCCGCCCTTAAAACCTTTAACTAAACTATCCTTTATATTTCTTAATCTATTTTTAATAAAAATATCATTAAGCAACTCAGGATAAATTGCTATTGCCTTTTGAAGATAGGTCTTGTTTGTATTGTAAGGCGAAATATTCAATACATTCTTTACACCATCTATTGAAGCAGTCATATTTGTTAATGTTTCAACTGAGGCACTTGCAATCTTAACTAACTCATCATCTGTAATGTCAACCAAACTCTGTAACATTTGATAGTTAATAGTTGCGTTCTTAATTCTGTCTTCTTCCATATTGGTAAATCCAGCTTGACAACCATACTGTTTGTACTTACTCTTGTAGTCTTCATAGTTATCGTAGTATTTGTAGAGTTTAAACTGACTCTTTGTGAAAATAACTTGTATATCTTCATCAATAACATTATGTTCCTCGCCGTAAATATCTTTAATAACAGGATTACCACCATTAACTTCAATAAATTTTCGGAAATCCATAACACCAAGAAGTCCTTTGATGAATGGAAGTCTAATCATCATATTTCTTTGTTCTTTTCCAAATGCGTTAGGCAAAATCATACCGCAGCCATCTGTATGAGGGATAGGAATGTCCATAGCTTTCCTTGTTATTGAAAAATCTTCTCCGTCAATATAATCTACTTCGCCAGTAACATTCGTTTCAAAGTCATCAATAACAATACTTTTATCTATATCAAACTCTTCCCAAACATCGGTCGCACTATTATTGAGGGCAGTGTACGCTAAAAATTTATTTTTGTTTATTCCACCCTTAGCGTTTATCTCATCTACAGTTAAACCACACATTATAGTCTTTTCATATTTCTTCCAAACACTTTCTTTAATAAATACACATTTTTTAGTCCTAATCTGTCCTGCCGAAGAGGTAAAGTAAATATACTTCTCACCCTCATACATAAAACCATAAAGTAAAATATCGTGTAATATCTGAAAATAGTAGACCTGTACTACCATAAAATCCTTAGTTAAACAATCTATCTCCGCACCAATCATTCGAGTAAGGGAAGATGTAAATACAGAAATTATATTTATATGAGATACACTATTATCTCTTAATTCTCTAATATGATGTTTGCCGTTAGTTTTGATATTTTCGTTAGTTTTATTTTCAAGTAACTGTAATAAATTAGATTTAATTTTTTTAATCTTTTCTCGTTTTATTTCAATTTGGTGTTTAATCTTGAAATATTCTGTCTTTAAACCCTCAATTATTTCAATTTCTTCATCTGTTCTACCTTCAAAATTAACTTTTTCTAAATCAGAAGTAGTTATACCGAATTTCTCTAAATCCTTCTCAACATCAACAATACCTCTGATAACTCTTTTTTTATTTTTCATTTTTACAGTATAACCATTGAGCAATTGCTTTCTCTCATTACGCAGTTTATGATTTAACTTATGTAATCTCTCTTCGTGTTTAGAGTAAAAATTACCTGTGTCGACTCCAAGGATAGAAATTTGTGAATCCAACATAATTTATCACCACCATTCATCTTCATACATTGTAAAGTAATACTCCGCATAACCAGCAAAGTTATCTCCACCTTTTATATCTTGAACACCAGATTCCCAATATCTATTGTCTTTAGGAGGATAGAAATCTTTTTCGCTTAATATTGATTTGTCTGTCTGTTTACTTTTGCATTGTAAATTATTCTTATCTTCTTGCATAATAACCACCACCTTTCTATATTAGATATTTTAAACTATGGTATTTTGGGCTTGTTATTATCCGTCATAAGTACCCAAATCCATAAAATTAAACTAATTATAATAATTGTCTTAAATAATAGTTCACTCATATAAACACCTACATTCCTTTTCGATTTAATTCATTTTCTTTATCATTAGCCTCTTTGAGATAATAGTCTTTTCCTTCAGCTACTAAATAGGTTTTACCATTCTTATCAATACGCTTGTAAGTATTGCAGAATATAACTGTTTTTTCTTTTCGATGTGTAATCTTATTCCCTTTATCGTCAGTTAGATAATAAATTTCTTTACCTCTACGCTGTTCATACAAAAGTCCTAATTGCACTAACGTCTTTATTGATTTTGATACTAGTCTCTCCGACAACCCTAATTCGTTACCAATAATATTATAATTAGTATCGTAAGCATCAGGTCTTTCGCTTGCACCAGCCAAATTATTTTTTACAGGTATTCTCATTCTTAAATAAGCAAACACAAGAAGTAGAATAGAATTGTCAATATATTCTTCATTGTTTGAATTTTGATAATTTATAACACTAAACAACTCATCTATATAGATTTTAGCAAATCTCTCATTAGTGTAATACTCGCTATATTTTTCTTTATCAAATTGTCCTTCTATCGAAGTAGCAAACTTTAATTCATTATTGCTATATGAGAGAATACCACTATTCTTAAACGACTCAATACAATCTTTAATCCCACTGGCTGTATTGCACCCATTTTTTGTTATACGTCTATCATCACATTTCCCTAACCAATTCACAATTAGTTTTATTGAAAAATTGATTTTATACGCCACACCTGTCATAGCACAAATGTAAGCTAATGTTGATACTCGATATTTTTGTAATTTTGTATTTGTAATAACACTTTCAGGAATCAGTATTCTGTTACACTGTAAACCTCTTAATTCATTCTTTTTCATAAATAGCATCTCCAATCATTATTTTCACAAAAACTATGAATAAAATAAAAAATTAGTCGTAAAAACCTACGAAAATATCTACATCTAAACCTAAATCCATATAGTTACCTAAATGAGAGGAGTGACTTCCTGCGGAAGGTCACGTTTGAGGAATAGACTTAATGTTGTTAGAGAAGAAAATTAAATATATAGACTTACTAACTTAATTACAACAAATATTTTTTGATAAGTCAATATGATAAGTCCAATCATTAATCCTATTCAAAAAATTCTTCATACTTTATTATACAATTTATTTTCTGATTTAACAAATAAAAATAAAAAATTTTTTAAAATTATTTTTAAAAATTTTATTCGTATCCAATAAGCAATAAAAAAGGTAAGTGATAAAGGTAGGATTTTATATGAACCAGTACGAGATATAGACTAGTAAGTTATGTTCCTGATAGAGCTTGTTTCTAATAGAACTACACTCCTAAGTATGCTATATTCTTATAGAAAGATTATTCTTAATTAACAGTTTCCTCTTGATTAGTTCTTTCTTGATTAATAATTATTCATATTGATTAGTAGACTTCATTAGTAATAGTTTTATGAATAGTAACTTTATGATTAGATAGTTTCACCATATATATGATGTGTCATAAGTATGTTATGTTAAATTGAATTTGTATTAGATTAAGTTGATATGCTATTTAGATTGGTATATTATTTAAGTTGTATAGAGATATATTAACTGTGTAGTTTAACTTAATCTGTTATGATATGAAAATTGATAAGAAAATTTATGTAGTTGTCATTCAGTCTAACGGTTTTTCTATTTTAAAATTGATATTTACCGTTTCTAAAATTACATATTATAGTTATGAATTACTTTGATTTAAGGAAATTAAGAATAAAATTGAGATATAGGGAATAGGGTATCGGTTTCTGTTGAACGGTTTAAGAGGGTTCTGAAGAGGCAAATAAAGAAAAGTTAATGTTATTAAATTGAATATATAAGAGACTAAAAATGACTTATATATAAGGTCTTTTAAGGATTAGAATTATGGGGTTAAGAGGTGTATTTGAAGATGGATTTTTAGTTTTTGTTTTGTTAGAAATGGGATTATACTTCGTTTGAGAGGTATTGAATAGAGATTTTGAGAGGTTTTTGAGTAGAGTTAAAAATTTTAAAAGTGTTAAAAATGGCTTAGGAATGGGACTTTTAAAGAGTTTGGATTAGAGTTTGGGTTGGTGTTTACCGTTCGCTAAACCGATTGGATTGTAGTGGGATTTGATAAATTTTAGTGAGTAGGGAGATGTGGAAGAGAAATTGGGTAAATGGTAAATTTTTGTGATTGTGGAGTGATAGATGAACTCGGTATGAGGTATATTATAATTCTATTTTAGAATAAAAGTGTAAAATATCCCCGCCAATAATTGCTTAAAAATAAGGTAATTAAGACAATTTGATATTATGTATTTTTATCAAATTGAATTTTACCACTTTTTACCATCAAATCAGCATCAGTTAAAATATTATTATTGATCTGTTACCGATTTTTAAACAATTACAAGTGATAATATGTAAAAATTAATTGTAAATTACTTGTTATATACAGCAATCAGCAACGGTAAACAAAAAGTAAATAACTGTACTACAATTATAATACAAAGGTAGTACAATTAACACAATATACAATTAGTATAATACAAATCAGTAATAACAAATAGTATAATCACCGCAAAGTCAATTGATTATAATTATATTATACATAATAATACAAGTTGTAACATAATACGTAATACAATATACAATACCAAAATTAATTATTATAATCAGATACTATCATATATCAATATTAAAAGGATATAAATATACTAATATCAAATCAATCAAATTAATTATTAACTGTCTGTTGCTTGTGCCGTCCTGCCTTGCCTGATCAATTAAAAAACTATATCAATTATATCTATTGTATCCTTATATAAAGCTTATAATTAACCTCTATTGCACTTATACCGCTAATCTAATATATCAAATATTTTTTTACTTAAACACGCAATACAAGCCTTATAATGTACTTAAGATAGTTAATATATTAATATCAATTAGTATCCTGAATGACACTTTGAACATACTAACTTGTATCATACCATACAAAAGTAAAACGCTCCAGTTCCCCATCAGAAAAGCTAAAGCGTTTATACATTATTCAATTAAAATCTTATTGATACTAAATCTTATTGATATTCAATTGTAACTTGTGATACTTAATTGTAAATTGTCAAATAAAGATTATAATCATTATGACAATATCTAAAACTTGCGAACAACTGTTTATAATTTTCGGTTTCATAAACTTTTGTTTCAAGGTTTTTAACGGCCGTCAAATTGAATAAAGAAATATTTTCATTATGTAATTTGTCTTTAATCAAAATTTGCGACTCCTGCTTATTATATGAATCTATTGAAATAATGGGGTTCTTAATTACAGAAGATAAAACAGATACAAATTTATCATTGTATTTTCTTCCTATACTAATTGTTAATTTTGCCTTTGGTATATCTTCTTTTACTTTCTCCATCAAGAGTAAAGAATCAATAAATTGTTGCATTTCAGAAGCTGCATTATTTCTGTAGTTTACAAGTAATGTTTTATTGTTATTGTATATCTCTTTTACTTTCATAATATTTTAATCTCCTTTTTTTCTTTAAAAATCTTTAACTAAATTATAATTAACTTCATTGATTGTATTAACAACATTAATATTGTTTTTCTCACACAATGCAACGGCTATTTTAACAGCTTTTTTTAATTCATCATCTGATAAAACATCAAATACAGAGTTGTTACTTTTTTCTTTGCCTTTTCGCCGCAGTATATCAATACTATATTTGTATCTCAATGCTTTATAATATGTATTCCATGCAACTTGAAAATTGTTGCTACAGCATTCTGAAGCGTACTTGCGTATGAGTGCATTAATTATTTTGCTATACTCCCATTCTTGCGTATCTTCAATAAGAATATTATTTAAAGAGTTAAGTTTTGTATTCTCTTCTTGCAGCTTGCCGACTTTTGAATTTAAGTCTTTAATTGCTGAAAGTTGAGTTTTAAACATCATCTTTGTTTGTTCATCTGCATTTGGTAAATAAGTATTGATAAATAATTCATCGTTATTTATGTAGCCGCCTGATTTTCTAATTGTCGGCAATACCTCGGAAGTGATCCAGTGTTTAAACTTTTTAGCTGTCGGCAATTTAGAAGAAAGAATAAGACTGTATAAACCTGATTCATTAATAATAACTTTATTTGGATTGCCTCGAATACCGTCGTAAATTGCGACGGTATTTTTATCTTCCTTACTAACATACTTATTTAGTGCATCTCTCGGATTGCTATATCCTAAAGAATCCGCTACATCTTTACCGATAAAATAAGGTTCGCCGTCAAGAATTATTGTTCGTAATTCTCCAAAACTCGGATCATTGAAAACTTGCATACTTAAATTATTATTTTCCACAATAAAAAAATAACCTCCTTTTGTAAATGTAATTTAACACTTGACAAAAAGAAGCTAATACAATACAATAATATTGCATTAGATAAAGATTTTCTCTTTGTCTTTGCGTTAGCTGCGTTATCTGTTCTTACTTTGACCGGTAAACAGATAGCGCATTTTGTTTTTACTTGTTTTTATCCTTTGAATTTGATGAATCGTGTTTTTTTAAATATTCATTTAACGCTAATTTTAAAACCGTTGTCACATCAATATAATTTTCTTTAGCATATTTTTTAACACGTTCGTATAATTCATCGGGTAAATTGTAAGTGCGTTGTATTTTTATCACCTCTCTTATACACCTATTATATACTTAATGGGTATAAATTCAATACCTTTTTCAAAAATAATTTATTACAATATTGTAACCTTAAAAAATCGCATATTAAAGCCGTTTTTAATTTTATAATCTTATATAAAATCTCAAAATAACCTATAAATCACTTGATCAGCCTTAATGATTACAAACTTGTAACTTGCAATTAGTAAACCTATATGGTAAGATGTAGTCACAACAAAGGAATACACAAAACAAACCGCTAACAAAAGCGGCACAAACTTGTTAAAGTTAGCAAGTCTATATATTAAGATTTAAAAACTTAAACTTAAAATTAAAAAAATAAAAGAAAAGAGGTAACTAAAATGTTAAACGTTAATACTATTTTAAACAACATTAAGTTTACGACTAAAATAGCCGAGGAACAAAAAGATTTATTTACTCCATCGCATACGCTTTATAAATGTAAAATCAAGTATAACAACAAACAATACAGTTTTAATTATCAATGTAACATTGAGTACGAAAAGCCGAATAAAAAAGACTGCTTATACTGTTTGTTATCTGATGCAAGCTGCTTTAATTGCTCCGCAAACGTTGACGATTTTTTAACTGAGTTTGGATATACTGACAACTCGCAAAATATCCGTAAAGGCAGAAAGGCTTATAATGCTTGTAAACGTACGGCAAAAGCACTTGATCGATTATTTACAGATGCTGAAATTGAGTTATTGAATACTTATTTTGAAAATTATTAAGTATAAGTTAGCAAACCTATATGTTTAGAATTAAACAAACTTTAAACATTGAACCGCTAAAGTCAAGCTAATTGACTTTAGTATTGAGTGTTTAAACTTTAAACTAACACTTAAAAATTTAAAAAAGGGAAAGGATGGTAAAAATGAAAAAAGGTTATTATATACGTATGTATGGTAAAGATTGTTTTTATTGTACAGATGCAAAAAAGCGTACAAAACAATTAGCATTTGACTTTATTAATAAAGTACAGAACAAATTAAACCGCTTTAATAATATTTCAACTTCCGATATACTTTATGTACAAAAGGGGATGGAGGCTGCAACTTTTGAAATAAAAACTTGTAAATGGGGCAGCTATACAAATATAAAAGGGGATGGATTTTGGTTTGGATGCGATCCTTGCGAAAATCCACTTGATACTTGCGTTTTAATTTAATCTTTAACCGCTATATAATAGCAACTGTTATTGTATAGTATTAAGGGTTAAAGCCTAAAAAAAATAAAAATAAAGGATGATTAAATTATGAAAAAATATACACAAAAACAACTAAAAGAGCTTGTTAATCAGGGAATTGCAATTGATATAACTAACTATTCTTTTGTACAAACAAATGAATTATTGAATAGTATTAATATTGAAAAAATTGCGTATAGCAGAGGAATAAACGGCTTGAACGGCGGTTTATTTAAAGACAATAAAACAAATAAGTTTTACGCTATTATTGCACGTAATTCAATATTATTGCAAGTATTTTAATTAACTATTCAGAAAATAAAGGAGCATAAAAATGTATATTAGAAAAACAAAAGATGTTTACCACATTGAAATTGATTATGGATATGGCTTTGAGTCTGTATATTGCACAGAAGATATAGAAGAATCTCGTAGAGTTAAAAAAGATTATATTAATAATGATACATATGCAAAAGCAATTAGAATGAAATTGCATAGAGAAAAAATATAAAAAGGAGTCAAAGAAAATGAAAAAGAAAACTATTATTGTAACAATTATTATGCTTATTGTTACCATTGTAGCCTTTTATGTTGGCTTTGCCATAGGTTGTAATCACGTTGTAAAAAATCAGTATATGGAGGAATGTACCGATTATAACAATATGTATTACATAATTGTTGATGGCAATAAATATTTATATGAAAAATAAGGTAATAAGTAAAGTATAAGCATTGACTCAACTTATAAGATAATATAACAACAAAAATCTTGTAGGTTGGAATGAGTGCTTATACACTCTAAAACCGTCATAAAATGACGGAACAACCGCTTTAATAAGCGGAATAAAAAGAAAAGGAGGGTACAAAAGTATGGGAATGCTACAGTCAAAATCTAATGGGAATTACATATTGGAAGTTAGAATCGGCAACGTAACACTACAAAAAGCTTTTAAAAATTCCGATATTCCATTAGAGGAAGTAATGCAGCTACCATCAATAGATGATTTTTATTTGTATATTCCTGATATTGGCTCAGAACAAACAGAATCAACAGAGGAATAACGGATAATTAAAGTCTGGGAGTAAAGCGGATAATACTGAACAAAATTTTAAATATGCTTATAGCTTGTATTTTTCGCTTTACTCTTGTACCGTCTTTTATCTTTTAAATATCGGAAAATCAAAGACTATTTGAAATTTTATTTACAACAGGAGGAAACAAAAATGAAATATAAAGCAATTGAGTTTTTGCGACAGGATCAGAAACACAAAGCGACGACATATCAGAAATTGCGCAAACTATAAAAGATAGATTTATTAACTATGTAAAAGATGAGGAATATTTAAAAATTGCTAAGAGTTTGATATATGCTTGATAAATAAAATAACGATTAAGAAAAGAGGAAAACAGAATGACAACAACAACTAATCAGACAACAACATTAAAAATTAAAGGACTTAAAAAAGCAGTCGGAGAATACAAGCGTTATAATTCAGGCGGCTATTATTCTCCCAAATACGGAGAATTGATGTTTGATAAATCGAACGGTGAATTATGGACTGATGAATTTTACTCTATCGGGCAAAATAGCTGGAATCAATATTATTCAGAATCTATTATCAATCTTGGTAGGATAATGGAAAAACTCGGAATCGAAGTCAATATGCAGAATGTCAAGAATTTTATTGCGGAAAATATTGTAGATAATTTTGAAAACGCAAGAATGATTTTTTAATATCATACTGTTACGCTATTACGCTTGACGGGAAATTACAATATTGTAACAGAAATCAGTGGAAAATCCATTGACAAATAACAAGTCTATATGTTAAAATATAGTAAAATTACATATAGAGTTACTAACTAACGCAAAACTCCATAACATAAAGCTGATGACAAGCGGAAAATCTAAAAGCAAAACACAAAGCTACAAGCCTTATATCCAAAGTAACGGCAGTGCTTTATCGGGAAATTGGTAAACCTATATATTAAACTAACAGGAGGTATTAATGTTCACTCAACACAAATTCGGAAATTTTCTAAAAGAAAAAGCATACAGGAACGCCATAACTTGTCTGTATAACGGCTTGGATAAATCCGCTTGGAATAACTGCGGTTTGTCTTGGTACGATGCTGATGAGGTATGGGAGGAAGCGGAAAAATCATTTTATAATATGTGTGAGCATTACGCATATCGGAAAATTTGACGGAGGTTAAAATTGAATAGAAACGATATAACAATACTAAAAGCGAATTATGAGGACAAAAGAAAACAACTCTAATATTTTCAACACGCTGAGTATATGGATATTTCAAGTAGTTGTTATGTGGCTTTTGGAATTTACGGAATAAGTGTATATAAATACAAAAACAAAAAATGGCAAAGAAAAATTGTTAATCATTGGAAAGAATTGAACTGGAAACAGTTTATAGAAAAATTCAATGAAACAGAATGGGAGGTAATATAAATAAAAACAGCATTAAAATCCACTTATAAAGATAACAATAGAAGTTTGACAATAATTTTATTGGAATATCCTGAAATTACTTGTGACGGACAAAATCTTATTTTTATAGATGATGACGGACAAGATCACAAAGTGAATACCGCTGATGTATTTAATATTGAAGCGGTTGGACTAAAAATTTAACGGAGGAATTACAATGAATGATTTTACTTATACTTGCAGAGTTTGTTGTTATTATCTGAGTGATAATGGTTTATGCATTTGTAAAAATCCATCATCGGAAAATTTTAATAAAGCATTAATTAAAGAACAAATAGAAATGAAATGCGAAAGCTGTGTGCCAGTATTTGCGGATTTTGATTTGAATATTAACAGAGGTTTACAATGACAAAGGAACAACAATTCAAGTTGGTATAACGGTAGTGATTTTATGGTTATTGAAATTCCTTTTGCTGAGGATGCAAATGCTTTTCAAAAACTCTTACGAGATAAAAATATCCATTATGATTATCGTGTAAATCCCGATAATGAAAAAAAATGTTTATATATTATTCAAAGATAAATAGATGAAAATATTAATAGAAATAAAGTCGGAGGGAAAATAATGACAAATAAAAAACGTTATGTAGCGGAATATGCTACAGATAGAATCAACGCAATAAAGAAAAATCCTTTGATGGTTAGCTGGGCAAAAACAAAAATCATCAACACTATTAAAAATGCCTTAGATAGTTATAACAATGGTTTTGTTACTACTGATGAAGCTATGACTCAGATTGCGAACGCATAATATAAACGGAAAAATTCAACACTTAAAAGGAGAATTTTAAGATGAAAAACAACAAGACTTTTAACAAAAACATAAGAAAAGAATTAAGTTTAGAAACAATTGAGCGTTGGCTTAAAGACGAGGATTGGAGAGTTCGTCAGGCTGCAATGAACG
>CATXZD010000007.1 GCA_958403905.1 uncultured Ruminococcus sp. | reverse complement strand
TATTAACAGCCTTTACCTCGTCACTCGATACCTTAACTACCTTGCCGTCCTCAGTCTTGACTTCGACTTCTCCTTTTTCATTTACTTCAAGCTTGTTGCCCTCGCTGTCGGTAATGTTGCCGTTTTCATCAACCTTGAGGTTATTCTCCTTAACGGTGTCGGCTACATCTTGAGCTACGGTTTCAACGATAGTTTCTTCCGTTGCTGAGCTTGCAGGAACATCTGGGTTACAGCCTACGCAGATTATCAATGCAGTTGCTATTCCGCATACCATAGTCGCACAACAAGCTATTGCAATAGCTCTTGATTTGGCTGTTGCTGTAACAGCTTTAAATAATTTTCCAGCACCGTTTGCAGAGCTTCCCACAGCACTTGGATTTTCGAGAAATTCAAGACTGATTTTCGGAACTTTAAGATGTTTAGCTTCCTCTTTGAAGATTGAGCCGAACAACGGTACAAATACAACACCGTGCAATTTATCGTTGTTTTCTTCTTCGTATTTTTCTATTGCAGTTTTCATCTTTGCACGAGATGAATTAAGACGGCTCTTGATTGTTCCCTCTGAAACTTCCATAACCTCGGCAATCTCAGCTATTGGCATTTCACTAAAGTAAAATAAAAATACCGTTTGATATTGTGCGTATGAAAGCGTATTTTCCATAAGCTGTAAAATAATTTCTCGCTTTGCATTGTTAGTTATGTATTCTTCGGGAATTGCAATTTCATCTTGGACAACTGCATTTTCTAAAATTTCTTCACTCAGATCTATTTCACCTTTGCCTTTCAAATAGTCTTTACACTTATTTACAGCAATTCTGTTAAGCCAACTTCTGAACTGAGCGGTTTTTTCTAAAGTCTGAATTTTCAAAAAAGCCGTTATGTAAGTTTCCTGCATAATGTCCTGTGCATTAGTTTCATTCTTTAAAAAGCTGATACAAGTAAACCATATTTCTTTTTCGGTCAGCTTGTAGAGCTTATCAAAGGCTTTGTTATCTCCTTTCTTTATTTGTTTTACTAATTCGGAAATATCCATTTAAAATCCTCCTTTCATTTCCTTTCATAATATAGACGATTGAATTTGCAAAAAGGTTCATTTTTTCGATAAATTTTTTTAAAATTTTTGAAAATTCTAAATTTAGCCTTTAAAACGCAATTAATATTCTAAATCAGAAATAAAAAATGCGTAGTCCAAATGAACTACGCAGAAAAACACATAGCCCATTTGTTGCTACACAAATTTCAAACTATACCGCAAAAGTATGCTTAAAAGAGCCTGTATTTTTACCTAAATAAAAATACACACCTCTGCGAAATAGTAATAATTCAATTTGTGTAGCAACTATATTTTAGCACATTGAAATAAAAACATCAATACATTCTTGAAAATTTCTACAAAATATTTCCAATTATTGCACGATTACAATAGATATGATACAATGACATAGTAAAGGAACGGCGGCGGTTGTTCCAGCCCCATTTAAAGGGGTGGTATGTATGACAGATACGGTATTGCTGATTATTCTATTAGTAGTTATCCTTGAAGTTATTAAATACATAAAAAAATAACCGCCCTGTCTGCCAACAGAGCGGTTAAGTAAAAATATCGCTTGCGGAACAGCCAAAACCGTTCCTTTACACTATTATATTATCACAACGGCAGAATAATGTCAACTTAATAAATTCATAGCAACAACACAACCGCAAGCATTTATGCTTGACAGTTCCTTATTTAATGCTATAATATAAGTAGATAAGGCAAACCGATAGACGGTTAGCCCCAATAAGTGATTTAAGAAATAAACCGCATTACTTTGGAGAGTGGCGGTTTATTTCTTTTTTATTGCAATGATTGTATATAAAACAATAATTAAAATTATTATTATGTACTCCATTGGCAACACCCCCATTCAGGGGCAAGACTTAACCGCCTACCGTTTAGGCTCACCTTATCCGACAAAATTATAACATATTTATCTAAAAATACAATAGTAAATCTGCAAAACAAAAACCGCCGAGCAAACGCTTGACAGTTTTTGAATTAATGATATAATATAAGTAGATAAGGCGAACCGATAAGCGGTTAGCCCCAAATATCGAGTTTAAAAAAATAAACCGTCTACTGTGGAGGTTGGCGGTTTATTTCTTTTTTATTGCAATGACAGTATAAAGAATAATTGCTAAAGCTATTATTATGTACTCCATTGGCAACACCCCCTTGCAGGGGCAAGACTTAACCGCCTACCGTTCTAGGCTCACCTTATCCGACAAAATTATAACATACTGATTTTTAAAATACAATAACTTGAAAATTATACACTTTATGTCAAAAGGGAAACAGCTAAAATGTTGTTTCCCTTATTTTTTTGCTTTTAGCTATGTAATGCAAGCTCTTTTTCATCTTTTGCGTTGTATTTCTGAGAACCGAACATATCACGGATTTCATCAAGCGTTAGTTCTCGCTTGCTTTTCTTCTTGTACGGCTCTGTATGAAAATACCAAGCTTGTTTTTTGTTAGCATAACGGAATTTTAAAGATTTTAAAACTTCCTTATGTTCCTTTGTGTTGCCTGATACCCATATCCAAGAACCGCAAATCTCTACTTCTATTCCGTTTAGCTTTGTCAGCACATCAATTATATGTATAAACTCTTTTGGTGTTTCTGTGGTTTCTTTGGTGTAGGTTTCGCCTTTTGAATTGGTGTGAACATTTTTTAATCGTTCCCACATAGCTTCAAATTCATTCTGCATAATCTTAAATTCTTCCGTATCACCGCCTAAATCGGGGTGAAGCTTTTTTGCTAATGTTCTGTATTCTTTTTTGAGTTCTTCGGCTGTTTTGCAGTTTGTAAAATATTTCATTTTGTTTGCTCCTTTGAATTTAAAATTTAATATTCGGTAATTCTGAGTTGGTGGGCTTAAAAAAAGTCCAATATTAAGTTATCACGCTATTTTTGCTCTCCTTTCTGTATTTTGAAATATTCGTACAAATCGTCGTCGTATGGGCTGGCTCATAAATAGCGTAGGGAGCATTGAAAAGTCAAGTAGCAAGTAAAACGATACGCCGTCAGGGCAATACTTTACTTTACAATAGCGACCGTAGCAAAATATGAGCTAAAGCCTGCGTGACGATTTGAATATTCAGAACAGAAACTAAGCTGAGCGTGATAATGCCAAAATATCGGACATAAAAATAAAACGCTGTGAAACCACAGCGTAAACCTTATAAACTTATATATAACAAACCGCAGAGAGTAGTCTTGTTGAGATTATCCTCTGCGGTTTCTTTATTATTAGTTATTTTCTTTTGCTTGCAGTTCTTCAAGAACGGAGATTAACACATCTATTTCTTCGGGGTGGAGAGCTGATTGATACATCATATTAAAGTCATAGTACATTTCTCCGTCATCTTTATCTTCATATTCATATAAGCAAATATTTTCTTCATAAAAGAATTCATTTTCCTTTATCATATCCTCAAAATTTTTATCTTCTAAGCTTATATATTCCTTTATTTTATCTCTAATTGCTTCCGTGGTATCTCTTGATGTTTTTGTTTGGTAATTATCTTGAAATTCCTTATTTTTACCTTGTTCTAATGCTAACTTCCAATTACCATATATTTTTCCCGTACCACAATACAATACATCTTCTGATACAAGTAAAATTCTTGATAACAACTTAAGCTCATCTTCTTGCAAATTTGGTTCTTTACACTCGCAAAGTTTCTGAATTTTACTTATCTTATTTGTATCTTTATCCCAAAATAGTTTAGCTATGTCATTTTCAGTTAAGCCTTGAATTTCCATTATTCTTGAAAAATTATAGCCAAAAATCTTGGGCGTTTTAATTATATAATTCTCAATAATTTTAATGTATTCATCTTTCAAATTATATATTCTTTTATAGTCAAGTGAAGAGTTTAAAGAACTAATATAATCAAGAAATTTTTCGCTTTGGCAATCTCTCAACATTTTATATTCATCATATGCTGAACTACAATATTTAAACTCTAAATTTTCATTAGGTGTTGAGCAATATTTATCTATAATTTTATAGAAATTTATATATAGACCTTTAATTTTCTCTGAATCTTCGTCTTTTAAAGTTTTTACTACTTTATTATACTTTTTTATATTTTTGATAAATTCTTCGTTTTTTTCGCTTACGATAATATTATTTCTCTTAAGGTATGAGTTAATTAACAATATTACTTGTTCTCCACCTTTTAGGTATAGCCCATATATATCGCTTTTATCTCTATAATGATACCTTTTTTCAAAAAGAATTTTTACAGGAGCAATAATTTCATTTAAACTCTGTAAACAACAATTAGGAGTATTAGAAGTATCAACATTAAATTTACTGCTTTTTTCTTTCATTGTTACACTGCATAAGTTTCCTAAATATTCGCATCGTTCTTCTATATCACCCTTAATCTTAAGCGTGTCCGAGATTTTGTTGACAACATCACTTATAGCATTTAGTTTTTCAGATTTTTCTTTTTTATCTGCTTTGTTATATTTCAAATACAAAGGATAAAATTGTAAGTAGTTACTAATAACTTGGTGAGCAATCGGACAAGAAATACAGTGTTCAATCATTTTTACATTCTCCATTCTTACAGTTGTTTGTGTAAAAGTTAAAAAATACAATATAGTTTATTATTTGGATGTCGGCAAAAAACCGTCATCCTTTTAAATTATAAGTAATATTTTTTACATTTAGTGATGTAAAAGAAAAATAAGGTTTTTTTGTGTATATTATGGGTGTCAGTTGAAGCAAAAGCAGATAAATAGAATTTTACACTTCAACTTGTAAAAGAATTTTTCTAATACACCTGATAATATGTGTTTGTAAAAGCAAATAAGATAACAAAACACAAAATTAAATTTTTTTCGGCAAAAGACCCCAAAATTTGGGTCGAAATTATCCATATAGTAGAAAGCATGAGAAATCATGTTTAAATAAAATTTAAATATTCAAGCCTGAGTGTACATCAGGGCGAGGATACGATATATTTGCAAACTACAAAATTTATTGTAGTAGTGCAAAATCGGTACCCTTTACCTCCGTACGCTCTTTTTTGGGTATTAACGGTGTAGGTACCGAAAAGCTCTAAGTATATTTTCTTCCTCGTCCTAACTGACAACTCAGGGGAAAGGACAACACAATGGGAAAAAAATACACAATGAGCGTTAACACACCAGACGGATTTGTTGAGGTTGAAGTATCAAAAGAAGTTTACGATTTTGATAAAAAAAACAATGACGAATTTGAGAATTTTAATAGACTGCAACGCAGCAAAAATTATTCATTAGACGCAATAGTTTACGAGGGCAGTGAATTTGGTTTTTACGAAACATATCCTTGTGAGGTAATTGAAGAAATACTTGAAGAACGAAAATTAGTTCAAAAATGCCTCATTGCATTAAAAAAACTTACTCCAATACAACAGCGCAGATTTATGATGTATGCTTTGAAAGATTATACATATGAACAAATTGCAGATAAAGAAGGCGTTGGCTTAAAAACAGTTTATGAGTCAGTACAATCGGCTTTGAAAAAAATAAAAAAATCTTTGTGAGAACACCCCAAAAAATGCCTAAATTTTGTCCGTATAGTGAAGGGAGTAATTTAACTGTGAAAAACATACGAGCACCTACAAATTTATTTAAAAATTAAAGCAAAATGATATATTTTTAAATTATAATGGAGGAAATTAATATGAAAAATATTT
The DNA here is from genome assembly GCA_958403905.1 of uncultured Ruminococcus sp. Taxonomy (GTDB): domain Bacteria; phylum Bacillota; class Clostridia; order Oscillospirales; family Acutalibacteraceae; genus Ruminococcoides. The sequence goes on along the minus strand of CATXZD010000007.1, from coordinate 118,811 downwards.
ATTTTGAGCAATTCTCTGGCAATTTTGATAGCTTCGATTATTACATTAGTGCAGATATTGAAGAAAGCGGTGTAGTTAATATTTCTGCTTTCATTCATCATAATCGTATTAACTTTAGCAATATGATTAACGATTTTAAGGTTATGTTACGCTGTATTAAATCTCAGTTTGATTTAAATGATTGTAAGTCTGATTTATCGTCAGAAGAATCTACAAATCACAAAGACAAGTCATATGAAATTAGCGTTAATCCAACTGATAGTGAGATTACTGTTAAGATTTTTAGTGCTGATTTTAATCAGATAAGTCTTGCACAGAGTTTTGCGTATTCGGTAGGTTATATTCAAAGTCTTCTGTTACATAGTGAGGTCATACCTGATAATGAAGAAAACGAAGATGACTGATATTTTTTGTAGTTTCAATGCTCAGATAGAGTATACTTGGCGAAAAAGTATCTTAATCATCAAAATAAGTATTACTGTCATAAGTTACTTGTGGCAGTAATACAAAAACAGAGGTAATATTATGAAAAATTTTAAAAATCAACATTTGGTTTTAGTAATTGTAACTTTATTTTTGTTTGTCATTTACGGAACGCAATTTTTATGTAGCTCGTATGAAAATAATATCCCTATTACAGCAAGTAGAGTATTCAGCGGATTGGGTTTGTTTTTCTGTTGCGTGTTAGCAGGAATAGTTTTGATTTCTGTTATTTACTGTTTATCTAAATTTATCAGCAAAAAAGATATAAAAACAAAAATTCAATCTTGGTGTATAAAGCTATCGGAGCATATTAGTACTAAAAACATAAACACAATATATCCACCTTTGCTGTCATTTTTCTACTTTGTATTAGAACGCAACAACGAATTTTTGAAATTGCCTTTAGGCAAAGACTGTTCTGCACTTATTCCGAACGGATACAAACCAATTTATCGGCAAGACAGAGTATTTTACATTTTTCAGCTTGTGATGCCTGAAGAGCCTGCTTATGACGAAAAAACACTTAAAGAGCTTATCCAGTCCTATGTTGACAGCGAGTTAATTAACTATGGTATTGCAGGTTTAAAGTCCTACTTCAACAGTCGTGCTTATGGTGCTGTTCCAAGCGTATATGTTGACAGAGCTTATTATAACGAAAGTCAACATATGCTGAATTTTGCTCTTATCTACGCTTGTGCTGAAGATGATGTAAATTATCTTATCAAAGCAAGACAGCGTGATAAAGAAAAGGTTCAGGTCGAAAGGTCAGTATATGATGAAGAATTATGATGATACGCTTATTGTCGGAGTTAATCAAACAGGGCTTACAAATGGATTTGTTCTCCCTGTTAAGATTAATTTTTCGGCAGTTCCGCATTTGCTGATTGTAGCACCAAGCGGAAGTGGAAAAACCTATCTGCTTACATACCTTTTGGGGCAAATTGCACAGAAGCCTGTCAAATTAATTTTGGCAGACTTCAAGGGCATTGACTTTATTGAGTTTAACGGTTGTGCAAGCTATTACAAACATAGTGCTGTTGGAGAAGCACTTGATTATGTTTTCGGTGCATTACAGGAAAGAATGGCAAATGCAAACAATAATACAGATTTTATACCGATTTATTTCTGTGTTGATGAATGGTCGGGATTTCTCAGTTCATTATCTACAAAAAAGGAACAGGACAGCTATAAGCAAAAGCTATCAAATATTCTTATGTTGGGGCGAGGTGTCAAAATCTTTGTAATTATGGCACTCCAACGAGCAGACGCAAATTATATAACAGGGCGTGACAATTTCGGCAACGCAATAGGTTTAGGCTGTCTAAGTAAAGAAAGCATTTCTATGCTTTTTAATGATGATAAAGAGCTTATTCAGCCAAAGCCGAGAGGTAAAGGCTATCTTAGAACAGATGGCAAACAGCTTGCCGAAATTGTTGTACCGCAGTTAAGAGATGTTGCAAATACAAAAAAGATTATAAAAAATGCTCTTAACGAGCCAAAAGTTTACAATAAAAAGGAGTTTTAATAATGGATATTAAAAATGTAAAAATTGATGTATTGGGTTCTGTAGGCAGTAAACTATTGTTGGTAGATGTTACACCTTCATATGCTTATGTTGACGGTCACAGGACAAGCACCGTAACAGGATATAAATACACTGTTGTTCTTGAAGAGCGTATGTTTGATAAACTTAGCGTTCGTATTGACGGCGATAAGCAAATTGAAAAGCCTATGGACGGCAACAGCCGTATTTATGTTCGCTTTGATAATCTTGAATTATCGCTGTATTGGACTAATGCAGGTCATCAGGTTGCGGCTAAAGCAAGTGCAATTCATTCAATTAATGAAAATATTAAGTCGCAAAAGTAATCGCTTCGCCGCGGGCGGTAGCACCGCAAAGGTGCAAGCCGCCCAAACGGCGGAAGCCGAAATCCCCTTACTTTAATGAAGGGGATTAAACTAAAAAAAGATAAAATTATAATTCTTATTAAGAATTATATAAATTAGGAGTTGATTTTATTGAATGGATAAGAAGTTATTAGTGTCTGTGGACGAATTTAGTTTAGTGCTGTTTCTCCCTACCGAAGAAGTATGCGAAAATTGGGTTAAAGCCGCATATTTTATGATGAATGAATTTATTGATAAGTCAAAGATTGATGTGTTACTTGGCAAAGTGACGGAAATGAACGAAAAGAAGCCGCAGGCATATTCACAGGCATTTACCATTGAAAATGTTCCGTATTATTTTGCTATTGCTTTTCACGATATGTTTCAGCATATGGGTATTTTGGTTCGTTTCACAGGTCAAGCGTGGGCAACTTATCAGCAAAAGTATTACGAACATTTCGGCAAAAAAATAAACATAGCTGAATTTTTAAAGATGATAGAAAGCTTGCTTTATACATATCGTTTAAGCCGAATTGATTTGGCGGCAGATTACATAAATTATAACGATTTATCGCCGCATACCATTTATAACAAGCTGAAAGACGAAACATACTGCGTATTAGACCATAATGGTAAGAATACAAAGAGAAAAATCTCTGCTGTTCAGAACGATATGGAAACCGAAACTTTTTACATTGGCTCTCGCAAGGAAAATTCAAAATTGTTGCTTAGGGTGTATAACAAAAAATCCGAACAAATCAATACAAACGGTTTTCGGCTAAATGAAGCCTTAGAGTGTGAAGAATGGTCACGGCTTGAGGTTGTGTATAGAGGGTCTTATGCGAATATAGTAACGCAACAACTTGAAAAAGTCAAAAGCGATATTGAGTTATCACAATTTATAGCTAGCAAAATTTGTGATAAATACCGTTTTTTTGATGTATCAACAGGCAGATATACAGATTTTACAAATGACTTGCTTGCATTAGTCGGCAACAGTGACTATCCTGCTTTGCGTACGGAAAATCCTGCAAATAACAATCTAAATAAAAGTATAGCTCATATTATTTCAGGTTCAGGGTTATTTCCTGTATGTTACAAAGTAGGAATGATATGGGGTATTAAGGCAGAAAAAGAGCTTTTTCAAATGCTGTATGATGTGTATGACAGGTATTACCGAAAAGAATTTGATAAAAAGCCGCAAATACACAGCTGGCTAAAAAAGAACGCCCTGAGTTTATCAAAACAGGAGCTAAAAGATTGTTTCTTGAGTGCCGATATAAGCAAAGGAGACATTGACGAGATTTTGAAAAATCAGTCTAAAGCGAAGAGTATATTTAATTTAACACCGATAAAAGCCGACAATTCCGAGTACAAAGTAATTTCTGACGAAGAATTTGAACGGTTAATGACAGAATTATAATTTAACTATATGGGGGTATATATTATGAATAATAATAATTTAGAATTAAACGATTTTGATGATGAAGTTATCATTGATGAAGAAATGCAAAAAGTATTTGAGCAAGGTGACTTTGAGGGTGCGGTAAGACCAAACTATAAGCCGTATTCACAGTGGCGAATTAAGCAGATATTATTAGAATATTACGGTATTGAGCTTCGCCCGTATTTTAATTGGTATAAGGCTATGAGATACAGACCGTGTCAGCAATATGTGCTTTACGATATGAGAACCAATGAGATTGTAGGCTATGAGCAAGGCTACACATTCGATGAGCTTAGATGTATTTTAGCCCCTTTAGACTTTCCGCTTCACGATGAAGAATTGACTAAGGAATTAAGAAAACTAAAAAACAAGGAAAAGCAAAAATCAACACGCAACAAAAAAGCCGAACACTTCCTTGAAATTGTAGAACAAATTGAAAAGGAGCAATAACTATGGCTACTCCTAACAATTCAGAAAAAGTACCAATTTCTCAAAAACTAAACTTAACAATCCGTGAAGCGGCTGAATATTCCAATATCGGCATAAATCACATTTCAAGAATGCTGAATGACCCCTATTGCCCATTTGTTTTGTTCAATGGCAACCGAAAACTTGTAAAGCGTAAAGAATTTGAAGAATATCTATCAAAGAGCCTGACAGTTTGATTTTTCTATATCTATTTTATAAATACACATTGAGATTTGCTATCTATTGTGCTATAATATTGAATTGTATTAGGCTCTTTTCATTTTCTGTGAAAGGAGATTATACAATGGCTAAAAATTTAAAAGGCAAAGAACTCGGCAAAGGTATAAGTCAAAGAAAAGATGGAAGATATTCTGCTCGTTTCGTTTCTTCAAGTGGTAAAAGAATTGAAAAATACTTTGATACTCCAAACGAAGCTCGCCAATGGTTAGAAGATACAAGATATGAAGAACGCCACGGCATTACATCTACAACTACTGATTTATCCGAAATCATTACAGTTGATATGTGGTTTAATGAATGGTGGGAAAATATCATCTTTGACCTTGCCCCTAATACTCGCCGAAATTATGAAGAGCGTTATAAAAGAAATGTTCAGCCTATTATCGGTAATATGAACATTACTGATGTTAAGCCAATGCACTGCAAAAAAGTCCTTAAACAAATGGACAAAAAATATGCAGGCTCGACTATCAAACAAACCTACATAACTATGGGTACAATGTTCAAAGCGGCTTTAATGAACGATATAATCAAAAAACACCCTATGAACGGCGTACGGTATTCAAAGCCTATTCGTGCGGTTGATGACATTAACTTCTTAACAGTCGAGGAACAAAAGATTTTCCTTGACACAGCAAAATCATCACACAACTATAGACAATATGCACTTATATTGGAAACAGGACTTCGCACAGGTGAGCTTATCGGTTTGACTTGGGACAACATTGATTGGAAAAATCGGACATTATCAGTTATTAAAACGCTTGAATTTCGGTATAGTCAAAAATATTGGAGAGCAGGGCCGCCTAAAACACAGACAAGCTACCGCACTATTCCATTAACTGACCGTGCGTATAACATTTTAAAAGAACTATACGAGGAACGCACAACACGGAAAGAAGCTGATTTGCTTAACCAAACTTTGGAATATACCGACAGAAAAACAGGAAGAGCCGCCAAATTAGTAATGAGAGATTTGGTATTTATTAACTGGCGAACAGGTGAGCCTACTAAAAATTCATCTTATGATACTCACCTATACAAGCTGTGTGACACGGCAGGAATAAAACGATTTTGTATGCACACATTACGCCACACTTTTGCTACTCGTGCAATCGAGTATGGAGTACAACCTAAATGTTTGCAAAAGCTGTTAGGACATTCCTCTATAAAAACAACTATGGATAGATATGTTCATGTGTCAACTGATTCTCTTAATAACGCCGTTCAAACTTTTGAGAGGGCTTCAAGTCAAATAGCCTGAAATGGCGTAAAATGGCGTAAAATCAAATCTTAAATGCTTAAAAAAGCCGATAAATAAAGGAGATTGAGATAAAATGAAATTAGGTATAGTAGGTCTGCCAAACGTAGGTAAAAGCACACTTTTTAACGCAATTACAAACGCAGGAGCACAGAGCGCTAACTATCCGTTCTGCACAATTGAGCCTAACGTTGGTGTTGTTGCAGTTCCCGACAAGCGTCTTGATGTACTCGCTGAAATGTACGATCCCGACAAATATACTCCTGCTTCAATCGAATTTGTAGACATTGCAGGTCTTGTAAAGGGTGCTTCAAGGGGAGAGGGTCTTGGCAACAAATTTCTTTCAAATATTCGTGAGTGCGACGCTATCGTTCACGTTGTCCGCTGCTTTGAAAACGACGATATTATCCACGTTGAGGGCAGTATTGACCCTGCAAGAGATATAGAAACAATTAATCTTGAGCTGATTCTATCTGACGTTGAAATGATGGAACGCAGAATTGATAAAACGAAAAAAATGCTAAAGGGCGACAAGAAATATCAAAAAGACGTTGACTTTTTTGAAAGAGTTTTAGCCGCTCTCGAACAGGGCAAACCCGCAAGAAGCGTTGAGTGTGACGACGATGAAAAGGCTTTGTTATCAGACGTTGCACTGCTTACAAACAAACCCGTTATCTATGCGGCTAATATGAGCGACGAAGATTTTACAAACGGAATTGACAACAATACAGGCTACAAGGATGTTCAAAAAATTGCCGCTGAAGAACACGCCGGTGTTCTGCCGATTTGCGCTCAGATTGAAGAAGAAATAGTTGAAATGGACAAGGAAGAAAAACAAATGTTTCTTGCCGATATGGGGCTTGAAGAAAGCGGTCTTGACAGACTGATTAAAGAGTGCTATGCACTTCTCGGACTTATCTCCTACCTCACCGCAGGCAAGCAGGAAGTCAGAGCGTGGACAATCAAAAACGGCACAAAAGCACCTCAGGCAGCAGGAAAAATCCACTCCGACTTTGAGAGAGGATTTATCAGAGCCGAAGTTATTGCCTATGACGATTTGATTGCGTGCGGAAGTATGACTGCCGCAAAGGAAAAAGGTCTTATACGCAGTGAGGGCAAGGAATACGTTATGAAAGACGGCGATGTTGTACTGTTCAGATTCAACGTGTAACATTACGTTTCGCTGTCAATATTGTACGGTTAAGGTATTTGAGATAACCTTACTGATTAAAAAAACTTATCTTATATTTAATAATTAAAATTCAGGCACAACTGACCTTGTTTTTTAAGCAAAGTCAGTTGTGTTTTTATTTTCATTTAATTATGTGACGAAAGTCATATCGGATTTGTTTCTAAATTCACTTACGGATATTTACATAATATGATAAAATCTGATTACAGAAAATTAAGGAGAGAATTCTTATGGAAAACAACACGATATTAAAGCTTAGCGGCTTGAGTAAAAAATTCGGCAATAAAACAGCGGTTGACCATATTTCACTTGAAATTAAGGAGGGTGAGATTTTTGGTCTGCTTGGTCCTAACGGCGCAGGAAAAAGCACCACGCTTAATATGGTTTGCTCACTTCTTAAACCAACCTCAGGCAATATTGAAATTTTCGGAATGAATACATCTAACAATATGAAGAAAATCAAAAAGAAGATAGGATATATTCCTCAGGAGCTTGCAATTCACGGCAATCTAAAAGCTTGGGAAAACGTAGAGCTTTTCACTTCATTGTACGGAATAAAGGGCAAAGAATTAAAGTCAGCAATAGATAAATCTCTGGAATTCGTAGGACTTCTTGACAGAAAAAACGATTTTGCAAAAAACTTTTCAGGCGGAATGAAACGCCGTTTAAACATAGCCTGTGCAATCGGCCACAATCCCCGGCTTATGATATTTGACGAGCCCACAGTCGGAATTGATCCTCAGTCAAGAAACTTTATCCTTGAAAAAATCAAAACCGCCAATAATTATGGCTCTACCATAATATACACCAGTCATTATATGGAGGAGGTAGAAGCAATCTGCTCGCGAATAGCCATAATGGACAACGGCAGAATAATTGCGGTCGGCACAAGAGAAGAACTTGTGAGGCTGGTTACATCAGAGCCTGACAGCAATATTTCACTTGAGGAAGTGTTCCTTACACTTACAGGCAAAAAACTTCGTGATTATGCAGGAGGCGATTACCTGTGATAATGATAAAAAACAACCTGAAATTAATGCTGAGATGCAAGGCTATTATACTCGTTGTACTGCTTATGATAGTGGTAACAGGTCTGCTGTCATCTGTATTTAAAGAAATGATGACAGACGATTTTGAAATCAAAAATTGCACCGCAGGCTTTAGCTTTAGTCAGGGTTGCAAATTTGAGCCGGCTGAAGATTTAATAAAAACTGTCCTTGATAAAAGCGGATTTAAGACTGTTTACTGCGAGGGTGTAACAGACGGCAAACAGGAAAATAGAGGTGCTGTTGATGTCTTTATTGAAATTACAGATGACGGATGCACTGTATATTCTGACGAGAATTATGCTAATGAAAGCTCAATTGCAAGGATGATAGTATATTCCGTTATTTCAAACACATCAGAAACACAAACAACGGATTATACAAATCAGTACGAGATAAAGGTTGACCCTACGCCTGATTCACAGCTTTACTATACAATTGCATATATTGTATATTTCACATGGTGTGCATCAATAATATTAGGTGTTGTAATATCAAGTGAACGAAAGAATAAAATCGGCTTAAAATTCAAAAGCTCACCTATTTCCTCATTCAGAATATATCTTTCAAGGTTTGTGCCGTTAAGCATTGTAATTACTTTGCTTATAGGAATTTCAGCAGCAGTCTGCACGCCTCTTTATTCCATAAACTGGAAAACTCCGATTTTATCATTTTTCATTATATTCCTCAGCTGTATAGCTTCCGCAGCTATAGGCACAGTAATATTCAGTTTGGTAAAGAATGTTATTGTTTCAATAGCTTTGCTATATTCCCTTTTTATGTACTGGGGATTTTTCGGCGGAGCATTTGCAAGCTATTTAATTGCATCATATGCCGATGGTCTAAGGGAAACTTCACCGATTTATTTTATGATTCGTTCTTTGGCAGAGCTTAATACTATGGGACACAGTGACTATATCTGCATGACTATTCTTATTTTAAGCGCAATTACTGTCGTATGTATCCCTCTTGGAATAATTGCCGTTAAACTCAGAAGGGAGTGATAATCATATGAGAATAATGCTTAAAATGGTAAAAATCAATTTTAAACTGCTTATGCGAAATATAGGCTTTATTATATGTGCTTTGTTAATTCCAATAGGTGCGGCGTCAATTCTTTTGGTACAGCAAACAGGTGCATATGCAAACGACGGCAAAACGCCGATAATTGAAATAGAATCAAACACATCTGTAATGTCTGCGTCGCTTTCTTCAATGTTTGACAAGGCAAACGTTGTTGTAATAGATGCGTCACACAATGAACTCTCGGAATTACTTTTAAATTCTCTTGCACAGAAAAACATCTGCGGAATTTACAGATATAAAACACCCGAGCTTTCAAATGAAGAAATAAATAAGCTTGCAAAAAACTATTATGAAAGAGGAATGGTAACGGCAGTTGTATATATTCCTGCTGATTTCGATGATATAATTACGGAAAACAGCACGTCGAAGATTGATGTCATAAAAGGACGTGATGACGACCGAATTGAGCTTGTAACGAGCATTATTAATCAGAACATTTCCGTTATGCGCCAATGCAGATTAAATGCAAAAAATGAAAATGTTTTCATCAACTCAGTAAAAGAAGTATTTAACAATATGCCAAAATCACAAAGCGTTGTAACCGGGTTCAACAGCGAAAGGCTTACTTTAAAGCAAACAAACAGTCTTTCAAACATTGGCTACTCAATTGCAATATTATCCCTTTCATTCATACTTACAGGCTGTTTTATTGCAAATATTATAGTATCCGAGCGGGATAACAAAACGCTGATGCGTATTGAAATGTCAGGCTCATCAATGGTAAATTATATATTTGCAAAGGCAGTTACCGCAGTGCTGGTATCGCTTATTCAAACAGGAATCACAGCCATTACAATAATTTTGATGATAGGAACGGACATAGGAATACCGTTTATGTCATACATAATGTTTATAGCGGTAATCGGCATAATCTTCAATCTTTTCTGTGTGGTAATGGCTATGTTCAGCAAAAACATACTCGGCACAGTTTACACATCATTCGGAGTATGGGTTTTAACAAATATTCTTTCCAAGGTTTATTTTAACTTCGGAACGCTGCCTGATTGGATGGATAAGCTTTCTATGCTCACTCCCCAAAGATGGGTTATGATATGTTCAGAAATGCTTATGAAAAACCAAAGCGGAGTTTATTTAACATTTTTTACCGCAGCCGCAGCCTTTCTGATACTTATAATCACAGCCGGATTTATAGGCACAAGACTTAATAATACGAATGACTAAAATATCGGCAGCATCTGCATTTCAGGTGCTGCCTTGAAGTTCTGTAATTATTAAATCCCGTGACAAAATATTTGTTATGTGTTAAAATTTTAAAAGTGTTATTTTTAAGGAGTCACGATTTTGAATAACGGAAATTTAAGCGTCAACTTTAAAAAGAATTATTTTGCAGTTGTAAAGTTCGGCTATGCCCTGCTTATTACAGCATACATAATGTATCAAAACAAGCTGAGCTTTTTTGCTTCGGCTGAAATATTTGTTTTATCAGCCGTATGTGCCGCTGTTATGAGTCTGTATGAAATTTTAAACAAAAAGCTGTATTTGCTCGTATTAGAATGGCTTACGGTAATTATGGGTATAGCTTTCTTTTCAAATGTGTTTTTAATGCTGCTGCCTGTAGTAATTTCAGACACTATAACAAGGTTCAATACACCTTTGTACTTTCTGCTTTCATCACTGCTTTGCATAATTTTTACAGACGATAAATATATGATGATTATGCTGTGCCTTCTGACTACTGTAATATATTATCAGCATTACGGACAGATAAAAAGCTACCGCAAATCAAACGAAAGCTATGAGCAGCAGGAATTACAACTAAAAAATTCAATAGACATAAACTCCGAAAAATTCAAAAATGAAATCAAGAGAACTAATCTGCGCTATGAAAATATGATGCTTCAGGACAAGGCAAGGCTTTCTCAGGAACTGCATGATAAGCTCGGTCACAGAGTAAACGGCTCGATATATCAGCTTGAAGCGTGCAGACTTATAATTTCATCTGACCCCAAAAAGTCAGACGAAATACTAAAAAGAGTTATTGACAGCTTACGTACAGGAATGGACGACATAAGAGCATTGCTTAGGAAAGAACGTCCAAACAACAAAAGGGTAACGCTGTTACAACTTTCGTCACTGTGCAATGATTGTCGTGAGCAATATGGAATTTCTGCCAATCTCAGCGTAACAGGAGAAAGCGACCGAATTGACGATAAAATCTGGAGAATCATTCTCGACAACTGTTGTGAGGCTGTTACAAATTCTTTGAAATATTCCTTCTGTGACAGGATAGATATTGAAATATCTGTGCTCAACAAAATACTGCGCTGCTGTGTAAGCGACAACGGCAGAGGTTGTGAAAATATGATCGAAGGTATGGGAATACAGGGAATGAAACAGCGAATTGCAACAGTCGGCGGAATAATTGACATTAACGGAGCAAGCGGTTTTTCAATCAATATGCTTATTCCGATAGAATAAGGGGACGTAAAATGGCAATAAAAGTTATAATTGCAGACGACAGCGATTTTGTTCGCGAGGGAATGAGCATAATTTTAGGAGTAGACAGTGATTTTGAAGTAATCGGATGTGCTAAAAACGGAAAAGAATGTGTAAGCCTTGCCCGAGAAAAACCGTCCGATGTAATACTTATGGATATTCAGATGCCTGAAATGGACGGAATTGAAGCTACAAAAATCATTACCGAAGATAATCTCGGAAAGGTTCTTATTCTCACAACCTTTGACGATTATGATTTGGTGCAAAAAGCAATAGCAAATGGAGCAAAAGGGTATCTTATTAAAAATCATACTCCCGAAAAGCTCAAGCAAACTATAAAATCTGTACATAACGGAATTAACGTGCTTGACGAAAGTGTGTTTGAAAAAATGGGAACACAGTCCCTTAAAAGTGATAAGTTTGATTCGACGCCGTATTCAAAGCGTGAGCTTGAAATTATCGAAGCAGTTGCTGACGGACTTTCAAATAAAGAGATAGCATCACGGCTGTTTCTCAGTGAGGGAACAGTAAAGAATCACATCAGCAACATACTTGAAAAGGGACAAATGGATCACAGAACACAACTTGCAATTTACTACCTTACGGGCAAAAAATAAGCGTCTTGTATTCTGTTATTTTTTACTGCATATCAAAAAAACTCGAAATTCAGGTTAACTGAACTTCGAGTTTTTCATTGGAAAAAGACTATAATTTTGATAGAAAGCCGAGAACGACGCACCCCTATCATTTAGTGAGAATCTGCGAGGTAATCTCATGAGCTGTTTTTTACAGTCCTTTTTATAATCAGTTTTTTACTTTGAATGCATACTTTCATCATATTCCGCAATGTAGGGAAGATTTCGGTAATACTCTCCGCAATCAAGTCCATAGCCTATTACAAAATAATCAGGAATTGTAAACAAAGAAATATCAGCTTTTAAATCAACAACTCGTCTTGACGGCTTATCAAGCAGCGTTACAATTTTCAACGACAACGGATTTCTCGATTTAAGAAGCTCGGCAACATATTTAAGCGTTCTGCCAGTATCAATAATATCCTCAACAATTATGACGTGATATTTGCTTATGTCACGGTCAAGGTCCATTGTGATTTTTACCTCACCCGAAGAAACCGTTCCCGAAAAATAACTTTGTGCACACATAAATCCGATTTCACACGGCACAGTTATTGCCCTGCACAAATCCGCCAAAAACACAAACGAACCTTTCAGGATACTGACAAGCAACAACGGCGCTCCGTCATATGAATCGCTGATTTGTTTGCCCGCTTTTTTAATCTTTGCATCTATTTGTTCCTTGGTAAGTATTATTTGCTTTATTCTTTTTTGGAAATTTCCAACACCTTCTGTTTTATCCACTTGAAGCGCTCCTTTTATTTTTGCTATGAAAGCAAGCCATATTTTACTTTCACCCTGTCAAGCTTTTCAAGCATAGGCTCTGCACCGAAAAATAAAAATGCAACAGTTGAAAGTCCGTGAACTATGTCAAACGGAAAGCCAAGTGCAAGATAGGTTATAATAGTTTCAAAATTCATCGGGGCTCGAGCCATTACTGCCGACGAAATGTTCATTATTACGCCGTAAATTACAACTGTTGCAACAAATCCGAACACGCAAAGCGGTATTCTGCTTCGGCTTAAAAATCCCTTTCTAAAAAGCAAACCGGCAAGGAATCCGATTATTCCCGCCGCAAACATCTGCCACGGAGTCCAAGGGCCTTGCTGAAACATCATATTTGACAAGAGCATTGTAAGCGAACCGACAAGAAATCCACTCTCACCTCCGAAAGCGATTCCGGAAATTATTACAATTGCAATAACTGGCTTAAACTGCGGTAAAAAGTAAAATGCCATTCTGCCTGCAACTGCAATTGCGCACAACACCGCAATAATTACAAGCTCCCTCGCCTGCGGCTTTCTCCCTTCAAAAACAAGGAAAAACGGCAGCATACATTCAAGCATAACAAGAAGCGATATAAACAGATACTTTTTGTCTTCAAGATATGTTACACCGATAAAAATTGTCAGCGGAACTGCCAGAAGAATCATAACAGCCGCCGCTGCTGTGCGCTTCGGTATTTTCTGCTTTCGCCAGTCAACCCTTACCTCGTCAAGCGGACGTTTCGACTTTGAACCAAACGATACCATAAGCAAAGCAACAGGTATTGCAACTATCAAAAAATCCGCCCAGCTCGGCAGAGCCTTTGAATTTAAATTCGGTAAGTAATCGAGATTTATTATCAGCGAAAAAACAAACGCCACTGTAGAAAACAATCCGAGAAGTTTTTTCCAAAGCGGAAGTTTCTGCATTTGATTTTTCTGCGATTTTGTAAATTCATCTGAATCGTAGTTGTAAAGATCTGTATGATTTTCAAAATTTCCTTGCTCTTTTTTGCCCGTACAACAGTATATTACGTCCTCAGCAGTTACAGCGTTTTCAATAATACTGCGTGAAATTCTGTTTGCGGTCGTTGCGTAAAATGAATTTGAGGCAAAAAATTCTCTCGGAGTTGCCTGTGATACAATATCGCCGTTAAAAAACATCATACATCTGTGCGGATACTTTGCGCAGAACTCAACGTCATGACTAACCATAACAACAGTTACACCCGACTGCGTAAGCGTATTAATTATGTCTGCAAGCACTGATTTAAATTCTGCGTCTATCCCCTTTGTCGGTTCATCGAGAAGCAAAATTTTAGGTCTTGAAAGCAAAACCTTTGCAAGCGCCGCCCTCTGCTGCTCACCGCCTGAAAGGTCATAGGGATGTCTTTTCAGCAGATTTTCAAGTCTGCAAAGCGACACAACCGAACCAATCAGCCTTTCTTTTTCCTCGGTTTCAATTTTCACTCCGTCAAAGATTTCTTCCAAATCCTCGGCAACCGTCTTTTTTACAAAAAGAGCCTGAGGGTTTTGCGGTAAGGAGGCAACCTTTAGCAAATCGGACCGCTTAACTTCTTTTACACTTTTGCCGAACAGTTTTACTTCTCCTCTGTACGGTGAATTCAGTCCGTTTATAAGAGAAATTGCAGTTGTTTTACCTGCACCGTTTCCACCGAGTATCGCTACAAATTCGCCCTTATATATCTTAAACTTTAACCCTTTAAGCACATCGGGAGAGGTTTTTTCATATCGAAACCATACGTCCTTAAACTCAAGGGCAATATTGTCATTATGCTTTGGTATTTTCTCATCATATAACGGATAAAGCGTATGGTTTTGCGAGTATTTTTCAAGCCATTCTCTGCCTTGTGCAACCGTTACAGGACAGCGTGAGCTGTCAACGTCAGCCTTGTCCCATATTTGCATTGGCGACGGAAGGGAGAGAAATGTTTTGCTGTTTATTTTTTTCAGATTTGCGCCTGTTTTAACGGGTGTGTCATCAGAAACGATTTCGCCGTTTTCAAGCACAAGCACTCTGTCGCTCAGAGGGAAAATTTCGTCAAGCCTGTGTTCTGTAATGATAACAGTTGTGCCAAACTCCCGATTGATTTTTGAAACACAGGATAGAAACTCGGAGGACGCAATCGGGTCAAGCTGGCTTGTAGGTTCGTCGAGAATAAGCACGGATGGCTGAAGCGCCATAATTGAGGCTAAATTTAAAATTTGCTTTTGTCCTCCCGAAAGTGTTGAAACACTCTTGTCAAATATGCCCTCTATTCCGAAAAAGCCTGCCGTTTCGGCTACACGTCTGCGTATTGTTGCGTTGTCATACCCCAGGCTTTCAAGACCGAACGCAAGCTCGTGCCAAACCTTATCGGTAACAATCTGATTGTCGGGCGACTGCATTACAAAGCCGATTTTCTGACTTAAATCACGCTGCGAAAGTATGGAAATTTCATTGTTTTCAAATAAGATTTCACCGCTTTTTACGCCAAACGGAGCAAGGGTGGGTTTTAAATGCCGCAAAAGGGTGCTTTTTCCGCACCCCGAAGGTCCGCAAAGCGTAATAAATTCACCGCTGTTTACGGTGAAGCTGACATTTTTTAAAACATCTTCGCCTGTTTCGGGATAGCGAAACGTCAGATTACTAACCTTAAACGCTTCCATTTAATCCCCTCCCCTATATTTAAAATTGTCGGAATCAGCATTAATATTCCATATAGAAAAAACACAATAAGTGACGGCACATCTGTTAAACTGCCTTTTATTGACGGATAGTAGGTAAAATCAATAACACCCATTATTGCCGAAACGCTCACCGAAACACCGAGCAATGCAACAATAATCAGCATAACTAAATCTCGTCTGTCAAATTTGTAGATTGAATAAGCCGTTCTGCCGTTTAAACCGAACCCTCGGCTTTTCATTGAATCGGCAGTTTCGATCGCATTTTCCATTGACCACGAAAGCATAATTGAAATGATTCTTATTCCGTTTTTTATACGACTCACAGCCGAACCATCGGAAACATCCCTGCCGATGCACCTTTGAGCGTTTCTCACGTTTTTAAGCTGAGCCGAAAATTTCGGTACAAAGCGAAGTGACATTGACAGCACAAGACTAAGTGACGGTATTATTTTGCCGAAAAGATAGACAATCTTGTCGGAGGTCATTACGCTGTTAAACACAGAAAACCACAACACTACCGAGGACAGCAAAGCCGCTGACGCTATCCCGTAGACGATTGACTCAAGCGTCAGCGGATTGTCCCACGGAAAATACGTAAGAATCGTTACACCCTGATGATTGAACACAGGATTTATCAGGACTATAAGCAGTGCCATAGGCAGAATGAATTTTAAGCAGAGCTTTACCGTCTTTATACCATTTAAATACACTGCATTCACAAAAGCGCAGACAAGCGACAGCGCAAGACAAATCGGGTTCATAATGAACATTGACAGCGCAAGTACAAACGCAAAAAATATGAAATTTACAGCAGGGTGCAATTTAAAAAATGCGTCAGTCATAGTTTACTCACCTAATGTGTAACTTCCTCCGACATCTTCGCCGAGATTGCAGGTATACTGCCACTCTATAACATCGCCGTTTTTAACTTCATACCTTGAACAACCGTAATTCGGAAACCAGTCGTTTACTTCATACATCCAGCCCGAAAGGCTTCCGCAATCAAATTCATAAAGATTGTTTATTCCTTCAATATATGCCGAATTATAAATCGGCGTAAATGAAAACTCAAGGTGAATTTTATTGTCCTTACAAGCTTGTTTGAGCACATCAAACACAGATTCTCCCTCGTTAAAGGTGACAGTAACGGGTTTTAAAATCCAGCCGTCATCGGGAATAATCTCTTTTTTGGATTTGTCAAGCATATCCATATTATCAAGCACTGTTGCACAGGAAATTGAAAATGTGCATTTAAGCGTATTGTCAGTTATTTCCTTATCCTGCGGTTCAACAGGCTGCGGCTTTCCCTTGGGGATAGGATCCGTTTTATACTTATCCTGCTTTGTGCTTGTCGATGACTGCGTACTTTTAGAACTCGTTTTTGAAGATACGCCTGAAGAAGGATTTGATAATATGCTTGATTGATTCGATATAGCCGGCTGTTCACTTTTTGCCTGCGAAACAATTGTCGGTACAGTTGTCTTTTGCTCCGACTTATTCTTCTCGGTTGCTTTTGTCGAAATTACAGTTGGAGCAGTGCTTTCATTTGTCCTCTGCGAAACTGTTGTATTTTCAGTTAATACCGCAACATCGGCAGTTGATGATTTTACATTTGCAGGGGCATTGTCGCCAATTCTTGCACCAGCTAAAAATGCTCCCGTTAAAACCGCCAGAGCGCATACTGCGGCTATAATTTTGTATTTGTGTTTTTTTAATAATTCAATCATAATAGTCCTAAATTATTCAACAATTATTTTCTGAAGTGTTGTTGCGTCGATGACATTTACTATGCCGTCATTATTGCAGTCAGCCTTTTTAAGCTGTTCATCTGTAAGTTCTGCAAGACTTGCGGCATATTTCTGAATCATAGTGCAGTCGTTGATATTTATAACTCCGTCACCGTTTACGTCATATCTTAGTTTTTTAACATCAGACATATCGTAAAGAGAGGTTTTGCCGTTTTTAACTCGGCTATATGACACAAGCGCATAATATGCCTGCTCGGTTGCCATTTGGTTATATCCGCCGCCGATAATATGAGCAAAGCCGTTTTCAACGGAAAAATCCATAATTGCGTCAACAAGAGTATTGCCGTTTTTGATGAATCTTTCGTCTGTATCTGCGTCAATTCCAAGGCTTGCAAGCGCAGTAAGCACCTGTGCACAGCTTTCAACATTTACTGTACCCCATGAAGCAAATCCGCCATTGTCCTGCTGGGCGGATGATAAAACATCAAGAGCCTTGTCAACGGCTGCTTTAACGTCAGCATTTTTGCTGTAGTAGGGCGCAAGAGCTTGAATAGCCATACCTGTCATATCTGGGTCAGCAGTACTTCCGAAGAAAGTCCAGCCGCCGTTTTCAAGCTGTTTTTCCAAAATGAAATTAACCAGATTTTCACGTGTTGTCTGCTTTGCTCCGTCACTTGCAGCCGGAATTTCATAATTGTATGTATCAAGCGCGATTAAAGCAAATACAGGCCCGTTAAGTCCCTGCCAAGTTACAAAATCATAGTCTGCAAGAGGCTCAATAAGGTTATAACCCGCAACGCTGGTTGCATCCTTGCCTATTGCAGAAAGCGCTATAATTACCCTTGAATTTTCCGTTGATTTTCTTGCATCAAGCTTACCGCTGCCGTTAGCTTCAACATAGCTTACAAGCTTTTTGTAATATCCGTCAGCAAGCTCACTTGTAATTTTTTCAGCTCTTGCAAGTCCAAGTACACGCCATTCACCGCCGACTGAACCCACCTCGGGAACGCCGAGTGAAAGTAGATAATTACCCGTGTTTTCAATTTTTTCTGAAACCTCGTCGTTAACCTTTACATTGATTGTATAAACATTAGCTCTTTCGCTTTCATTCATTGAACGCCATGCAGGGTCGCCGACTGCAACATAAAGTGTATCGCCGTCTTTTACGTCGATTGAATCCGAGCGCTTATATTCCGAACCGTCAACATCAGGTGTATACTCGTTTTTGTAGGTTCTCACCTGATAGTTTTTATTAACGGCTGTCGGAGTAACAACCACGCTCGTTTCGCCGTCAAGAGTAAGTGTGTACTCATTCACTGAAGAAGAAAACTCGGGCGAAAGTGTTCCGTCGCTGACCTCAAGAGAGGCAAGCGAAGTGTCGCTGTTACCCCAAAGGCTTCCTACGTCAGCACCCCACGCATTTGAGTAAACAAAGCATAGTTCATCTCCGCTTTCAAGCGTACCGTTTGCAACGCTGAACGCATCGCATCCTTCGTCGGCAAACCAATCATTTATCGTACTCATCCAGCCGCTCATATTACCTGCGTCGCCTGCTTTAAGTCCGTTAATTTCAGTGATATAGTTATTCTCTGCACCTGTTTGTGTGTAATACTTACTGTCAAGAACAGAAACAAGCACGCTCATCATTGTTGAAGATTCGTCAATGCTTACCCATTCGTCAATCAGCGTTCCATCCCAAGCGGCACCGTCAGCAGCTGAATACACTTCGTTTTTAACCGTTACTCTCACCTTGTCGGTATCAGCGGCATTGGCTGTAAGTGACGCCGTAAAAAGCGCTGTCACCATAATTGCCGCAGTAAAAAGAGCGGTTAGTTTTTTTAATCTTTCTTTCATTTTTATCACCTTTCCTGTATATATTCAGAGGGCTAAACATTAAGCATAAAAATATCTGTAACGTAAAAAGTGCCCTCCTCTAAAGGAAAGCACACCAAACACCCCTCGAAAAACGAGAGGTTTAATACCAAGCATAGATAAAAACAAATCATATCTTGATATAATCGGCTGCTTTTCTCCTTTGTCCGAGATTGCAAAACCAAGGAAACGGGATGCGATCTGACTTATGACAAGCAGCAAAACGCTGATTGTCAAACACAGTAATGACTGTTGTTTCGGATTCTCACCGAATTCTCAATTATCCGAGTAAATGTCGGAACCGTTTCCTGACGGAATTTTACCGTCTAAATTGTAAACATTACTTTTATATCAGGGCGGCAGCTGAGTGCCGCCCCGACACTAATTTAAAATTATTCAAAATGCCACTTGATACCGTCTTTTGTATCTTCAACAACAACCTTCATTTCTTTGAGCTTATCTCTGATTGCATCTGCTGTTGCCCAGTCTTTTTCGGCACGAGCCTTTGTTCTTTGAGCAATCAGCGACTCAATCTCTGCGTTTGCTTCGTTATCGCTTTCATCAGCTTTTTCTTCGCTCTCTGCGCCGATAAGTCCGAGTGAAAGCACCTTGTCAAACTCTGAAATAACATAAAGCTTTGTAGCGTCGTTTGTATCAGCCTTTAAAGCGTCGTAAACACAGGTAAGACCTAAAGATGTGTTTAAATCATTGTCAAGAGCAGTCTTGAAAGATTTGATAAGCTCATCTGCCTTTGCATTGTCAACCTCGCCGTTTTTGTCAAGCGAAGAAATTCTCTTGACAAGCTTATCATAAGCCTTTGCGGTATTGTCAAGGCTGTCATACGAAAACGTAAGAGGCTTGCGGTAGTGGCTCTGCAAGCAGAACATTCTGTAAACAAGCGGATTGTAACCCTTGCTTTCAAGAAGCGAAACTGTGAGAAAATCGCCTTTTGATTTACTCATTTTACCTCTTGCGTCGTTCAAATGAAGAACGTGGAACCAGTAATTGCACCATTTATGACCGAGGAAGGCTTCACTCTGGGCAATTTCATTTGTGTGGTGCGGAAAAGCATTGTCGATTCCGCCGCAATGAATATCAAGGTACTCGCCGTTGTGCTTATAGCTTATACACGAACACTCAATATGCCAGCCGGGATAGCCGATTCCCCACGGGCTTTCCCATTTAAGCTCCTGCGATTCAAACTTTGACTTTGTGAACCAAAGAACAAAATCAGCCTTGTTGCGCTTGTTTTCGTCTTCTTCAACGCTGTCACGAACTCCCACTGCAAGGTCTTCTTCATTCATATTGCCGAAAACGTAGTAGGAATCAAGCTTTGAAGTATCAAAATAAACATTGCCGCCTGCAATATAGGCATAACCCTTCTCAAGCAGAACAGAAATCATATTGATAAAGCTGTCAATACAATTTGTTGCCGGCTCTACAACATCAGGACGTTTAATATTGAGCTTTTCGCAGTCAGCAAAAAATGCGTCTGTGTAGAACTTTGCAATTTCAAGCACTGTCTTATGCTCTCGCTTTGCACCAGCAAGCATTTTGTCCTCACCCGTATCTGCATCGCTTGAAAGGTGACCTACGTCAGTAATATTCATAACGCGGTTAACATCATATCCCGAAAAACGGAGATACTTTTCAAGCACATCCTCCATAATATAAGTGCGGAGATTGCCGATGTGCGCAAAGTGATAAACAGTAGGTCCGCAGGTATACATATTGACCTTGCCCGGAGTGTGGGGTACAAATTCCTGTTTTGTCTGTCCGAGAGAGTTATATAAAATCATATTGATTACTCCTTGCTGTTGACTTTTTTTAATTCTTCTATCTGCTCGTTAAGCAGGTTAATTTTGTGTTCAAGATTACAAAGTGCAAGTGCAACAGGGTCGGAAACGTGAATCTGGTCGAGTGCTTCGCTTCTGATTCCGTTGACCTTTACTACCCTTGCAGGCACTCCTACAGCGGTTGCGTTTGCAGGCACTTCACTAAGCACAACTGCGCCTGCAGCAATTCGGGCGTTGTCGCCCACTTTAAACGGTCCAAGTACTTTTGCACCCGAACCTACAAGAACATTGTTGCCGAGCGTCGGGTGACGTTTACCTGCGTCCTTTCCCGTACCGCCGAGCGTTACGTTCTGATAAATAGTGCAGTTATCGCCGATAACCGTAGTTTCACCGATTACAACGCCCATTCCGTGGTCAATAAAAAGACCTTTTCCTATTGTGGCGCCGGGGTGAATTTCTATTCCCGTCTTGTGACGGCTGTGCTGTGAAATCCAGCGTGCAATAAATTTGAAATTGTGTTTATAAAACCAGTTGGCTTTTCTGTGCGACCTTACCGCCTTGAAGCCCGAGTAGAGAAAAAACACTTCTGCCTTATTTCTTGCGGCAGGGTCACGCTCAAGTACGGCGTTAAGGTCGGATTTAAGTGTTCTGAACAAATTATCACTTCCGAACGATTTTACATTTCAATTTTACATTTCAGATAAGAAGCGTTTGTTTTCTATAATATAAATAATGCCCGAAACTGCGGCAAAAATTGTTGAAATCCAGATTAAAGCCTCTCCGACTGTAAAAAAAACAACGCTGAGTGTATTGGAAAGTCCCGAAGAGAATGCAAACCCTATTGACGGTAAATCAAGGACAAGCTGCATAAGAAGAATTGCGATTATAGCAATCATCTGCGAAACAGTTTTGATTTTGCCGAAGATATTTGCAGCTACAACCTTGCCTTTTGCGGCAGCTGTCAGCCTTATTGACGTTACGGCAAATTCTCTGAACATAACAATTATTACGGCTACACAGTCGCAGTAACCGTTTTGAACAAAGCAAAGCAGTGCCGCCGTAACAAGAATTTTGTCGGCAAGCGGATCTGCAAACTTTCCGAAATCTGTTACAAGATTATTTTTCCTTGCAATTTTGCCATCGAGCATATCGGTCAGCGAGGCAATTACAAATATTATAAGTGCGACAAGGTGATGAAGCGGAAAATCAATCAGCATTGCCGCAACTAAAAACGGAACGAGAATTATTCGTCCTACTGTCAGTTTATTGGGTAAATTCATTTTGTTACCTCAATTATTACATATTTTTATTAGGATAATATTGACACAAGCAAATACACTAAAAAAACAAATACAGTTTATTGGTTGCTGATAGTCCAATATTCGTTATAAGCATAACCGTCGTTCGTACCAATCAGTAAGTTCTGAGATTTGGTAAATCCAACTTTTTGTATCGCTTTTATTCTTTCAACAGCATAAATGGGAGCTTTAGTAATTATTTCACTGCATCCCAGCAAGTTAAACATCTCAGGGGTAACAAGCGAAAAAATTCCAAATAATACATTTTCAGTTTCATAAGCGCTTCCGACATCTATTCTTAAAATTCCCATATTATTGAAAGCGTCCTCAGATACACGATAGCATAGTTCTGCCGTGCCTATAACCTTTGAGGTTGATTTATCTACAATGGACATTCTTACAAACCACTTGTTTTCAAATGCTGAAATCCAGAATAACACAGCTTCGGACATTCGTTCTTTTGTAGGATAGTAAAAGTTGTCGCCGTCACAATTATCACTGTTAAAAAACGGCAAAGCATTTTTATCGCTGTAAACCTCAAACAAATCTTCACAGTCCTGCTTTTCAACTATTCTCAGCAAGTAATTGTTGTTTTCTAATATAGGGCAATTATCATAGATATTCATAATCACTTAACCTCAAGTTAATAACTAATTTACATTTACACACTCACCAACAGGGTCGCATCCCATATAGTCGGTGATTTTAACTTTTACAAAGTTGCCTGCCTTTGGCTTTTCGCCGTCACAGGTGAAGAACACACAGCCGTCAACCTCAGGTGCGTCAGCGTAGGTTCTGCCGAAGAAGCACTCTGCAAGCTTATCGTAGCCCTCAACGAGAACTTCAACATCACTTCCGATAAGACTTTCGCAGTACTCAGCCATGACGCTCTGCTGATGCTCCATAATTATGTCGGCACGCTTCTGCTTAATGTCATCTTCAATCTGATTTTCCATAAGAGAAGCCTTGGTGTCCTCCTCTTTTGAGTAGGGGAAGCAACCGAGCCGCTGGAATTTTATTTCTGCGGCAAAGTCAGCAAGCTCCTCGAACTGCTCTTCAGTTTCTCCGGGAAAACCTGTTATAAAGGTTGAACGGAAAATCACATTCGGAATTTTTGACTTAATTTTATTAATCAATGCCGTAAGACTTTCTCTGTTGCCACGGCGGTTCATATTCTTTAAAACCTCGCCGTTGCAGTGCTGTAGCGGAATGTCGATATACTTTACAATTTTGTCTTCCTCTGCGATAACATCAATAAGCTCGTCGGTCACTCTGTCGGGATAGCAGTAAAGTACCCTTATCCACTTAAAGTCGTCAATTTTGCAAAGTCGTTTTAAAAGCTTTGCAAGGTACGGCTCGCCGAACAAATCCTCGCCGTAGCGTGTAGTATCCTGAGCAATTACATTAAGTTCCTTAACACCGCTTGCGGCAAGCTGTTCTGCTTCTTTCACAATCTCGTCAGGCTGTCTGCTGCGAAAATGTCCCCTGATAAGCGGAATTGCGCAGTAGGAACAGCAATTGTCACAACCCTCTGCAATCTTGATATATGCTGTGTAAAAAGGTGTTGACTGAATTCTGCCGCCCTCCATAGGGAGAAGCGATTTATCAGGAAAAAGCTCTGTCTTTTTGCCGTTTAGCGCTTCAAGTACAACATCGGCAATCTTTTGATTTGCACCGATTCCTATTGCGGCGTCAACCTCGTAAAGCTGTTTTGTAATTTCATTTTTATATCTCTCGGCAAGACAACCCGTCACAACAATCGCCTTGATTGTGCCCTCCTGCTTTAATTTGCCGAGTTCAATTATCTCATCAATACTTTCCTGTTTTGCAGAATCAATAAATCCGCAGGTATTTACAATTACCGCGTCAGCGTCCGCAGGATCATTTACAATTGTAAATCCTCTGTTTTTTAGTGTGAACAAGAGCATTTCGGCGTCAACCTGATTTTTTGCGCAACCAAGCGACACTATGCCGACTTTATAATTCATATGCAGTCTTCCTCTGTGTATTCTTCAAGTACGGCACGAATATCGTCAAAGCGGTAGCCGAGCCGCTGCAGAGCCGAAAACGCTCTGCGTTTTATCTTTTCATCACTTAAGTTTCTGTATTTTTTGTCGATTACTTCACGAATCTGCTGTCTTTCGTCAACGTCTATGCTTTCAAGAATTTCGTCAGAAATTTCTCTGTCAATTCCCTTGCGGGCAAGCTCAAAGGACGCCGCTGTTTTTGACATATGCTTTGTAAACAGCAGCTTTCTTGCATATCTTTCGGCAAACACCTCATCATTTACAAGGCCAAGCTCCTCCATACGCTCAACTGCTTTCTCTGCGCTTTCCTCATCGCAGGTACGCATAATTTTGTCAGTAAGTTCCTTTTTGGAGTGGTCACGGTAGGAAATCAGCCATAGCGCCTTTTCCTTTGCTCTTCTTTCGTTGCTGAGTTTAATTATTTCGTGCAAATCGTCATCGTCAATTTCTCTGCCTACATCAAAACGGTTTTCAATCAGCGTGCGTGTGTCGAGGTTCATTACAAACTCGCCGTCGATATACAGTGCGCTCATCGCCTTTCTTCTCGGCTCAATAGCGGTAATCAGCATCAGTCGTCAACTAAAACGTCAATTTTAGCACTGCTCTTATTTGCGCTTTCGGCAGGCGCTGATTTTGCCGAAGGCTCTGCCGCAGGAACTTCGGTTATTTTTGCTTTAGGAGCAGGCTTTTTGCGGGCATAAAGCTTGTCGATATTCGCCCACAGCTCATCTTCAATCTGCTTTGCAAGCTCCTTGTCATTTTTCAACAATTCCTTAACCTTATCACGTCCCTGTCCAAGACGGTTGCCGTTGTAGCTGAACCATGCACCTGCTTTCTGAACAACATCAGCTTTTACGGAAAGGTCGAGCAGTTCGCCCTCGCGAGAGATTCCCTCGCCGTACATTATGTCAAACTCTGCCTCTCTAAAAGGCGGAGCGATTTTATTTTTAACAACCTTTGCCCTTGTGTGTGAGCCTATCATTTCGCCGTTGACCTTGATTGTTTCAACACGTCTGATATCAATACGCACCGAGCTGTAGAACTTGAGCGCACGTCCGCCGGTTGTGACCTCGGGACTGCCATATACAACACCGACTTTTTCACGAAGCTGGTTGATAAAAATTGCAACGCAGTTTGACTTTGAAATCGCACCTGCAAGCTTTCTTAACGCCTGTGACATAAGTCTTGCGTGCAAACCAACGTGGCTGTCACCCATTTCACCCTCAATTTCAGCCTTTGGAACAAGGGCCGCAACGGAGTCAATTACTATAACATCAATTGCGCCGCTTCGGATAAGAGCCTCGGCAATTTCAAGAGCGTCTTCACCCGTGTCGGGCTGAGAAACAAGAAGCGAATCAACGTCAACGCCGAGAGCCGCCGCATAGGTGGGGTCAAGAGCGTGCTCAACGTCGATAAACGCAACATTGCCGCCGTTTTTCTGTCCTTCTGCAATGCAGTGGAGCGAAAGCGTTGTTTTACCGGAAGATTCGGGGCCGTAGATTTCGACAATTCTTCCTCTGGGAAGTCCACCGATTCCAAGAGCAATGTCAAGCGACAATGAACCTGTTGAAATATGGTCAATGCTCATATGCTTATTTTCGCCAAGGCGCATTACTGCACCCTTACCGAACTGTTTTTCAATTTGCGTAAGCGCTGTTTCAAGCGCTTTTGTCTTATCAACTGCCATTTCATATACCTCCGTAAACCCATTTTGCCGTAAGCTGCAAACGGATTCATATTTCATTTATGATTATAAAATATACAGATAAAAATTGCAATACAAAAGAGAGAAATATATCGAACAAATTTTCTATTTTTAAACCATTGTCCCAATTATAGCCCTTTGCACTCCGCCTAAATCAAGTGAAGTGAGGATAGTATCGAAGCCCTGCGACTTCATAAGCACAGCAACATAATCACTCTGATTTTCTCCGAGCTCAAACGCAAGTGCACCACCGTTCTTTAGCTTTGAACTCCATTTTTTTATGATTTCTTCATAAAAGTCATAGCCGTTTTTTCCGCCGTCAAGTGCAAGCTTTGGCTCATACTGAACCTCTGTTTGAAGACTTTGAATATCATCTGATTTTATATACGGCGGATTTGAAACTATCAAATCAAATGAATTATCTTCAAAATCGCAAAAGGATTTAAAAACATCTCCCTTTAAAGCTTTGACTTTTGAATTATTCAGTTTAATATTCTTTTCAAGAAATTTAAAAGCAACATCGCTCAATTCAAGTGCAGTAACCTCTGCATTCGCTAACTTTTCAAGTGCAATGGAAATTGCACCGCTTCCTGCGCATAAATCAAGAACCTTTTTTCCGCTGCTGTTTTTCAGATAATCAAGGCATAAATTAACCACTACCTCGGTGTCGTCACGGGGAATAAGCACGCCCTCCCCCACGCAGAAATCAAATCCGCAAAAGCTCCATTTTCCTAAAATATACTGCAAAGGCTCGTGCTTACAGCGCCTTTTGACAAGATATAAAAGCTCAGAAAGCTTTTCGTCACAAATTGATTTATCTCCGTGTGAGATTATTCCGAGTCTGTTTAACCCTGTTACCTTTTCAAATATACACAGCGCTTCAAAAGCTTCGTTCTCAATTTTTTCTTTTGCAAGGATTTCCTTGCATTTTGCATATGCCTCTTTGACGGTCATCATTTTGAAACTATGTCTGAGCCGTCATCGGGAATTACCGACTTGATTGCTTCAATTGCAACCTCAATCATTTTTTCATCAGGCTCTTTTGTTGTGATTCTCTGCGCCCAAAGTCCGGGAGCGGCAATTATCCTTGTTAATGCATTGTCGTGCTTGCCACAGATTTTAATAAGCTCGTAACCGATTCCGCAGGTAACAGGTAAAAGAAGGATTTTTATTATAGGACGCAAAACCGCAATTCCAAATGGCGCAACGGGAATAAACAAACCGATTACAATTCCGACAATCAGCATAAGTACCATAAAGCTTGTTCCGCAGCGAGGGTGGAAACGGCTCTGCTTTTTAACATTTTCAACAGTAAGCTCTTCTTCATTTTCGTAACAAAATATAGTCTTGTGTTCAGCACCGTGATACATAAACACACGCTTCATTTCGGTCATCTGCGAACATACAATTATGTAAAGCAGGAAAAGGACTATTTTCAAGACACCCTCAAACACAGACTTCCAGAAAACCGCAACCTCTCCGTTACCCTTGAAAACAGGAATAACGTTTGATGAAAGATCAAACAAAAACGACGGCAAAAAGAAGAAAAGTCCTACAGCAAGCGCAACGCCGAGAATTGATGCAAACACCATAAGAATTTTTACAAGCTTGTCGCCGAATTTTTCATCAAGCCATTTTTCAAACTTTGACGGTTCTTCCTCTTCGACTTCGCCTGCCTCGATTGCCTTGTCGGCTGAAAGCATAAGAGATTTGTATGACAAACGCATAGAGTCAATCAAACCTGCAATACCTCTTAAAAACGGGAACTTGAAAATTTTGCATTTTGACGCTAATGTATTAATGCCTATGTCCTCGCTGTATATTTCGTTTTCACCTGTTCTTACGCATACCGTAGTGCGCTTGGGTCCGCGCATCATAATACCTTCAATTAATGCACTGCCGCCGATTGACGTAATTTTCTTTGTCTGTTTAGATGATTTAGCCATTGAAATTTCCTTTCGTTTAGGCTTTAATACCGGTATTTGATTAAAAGCAGACCATTAAGGTTGTCTGTTTTTAATCGGATATCAGTATAAATTAAAGCTTTATGTTGTCGGGCATAGTCTGGACTTCGCCCTCTTTATATACCGGAAAAGTGAGTGTAACGGTTGTTCCCACTCCTTCGCCGCTTTCTATGTCAAGTGAACCGTTGTGCAGGTTCATAATTTCGTCTGCAACCGCAAGTCCGATTCCCGAACCTCTGACGGTCTGATTTGCCTTGTAAAATTTTTCCTTTACCTTGGGCAAATCTTCGGCGGAAATTCCGCAGCCCGTATCGGTAATTACAATTTTAATTATATCAGGTTCGTCCTTGCTGTAGATAACCTGAGCTGCAACCACTCCGCCCTTTGGAGTGTATTTCAAAGCATTGTCTATTACATTGAGAAAAACCTGTTTTAGTCTGTTCCTGTCGCCGTAAACCGGCGGATAAACTGCTTCCGGCTCGTCATAAAGCAGATGCTTACCCTCCTTTACGGCACGTTCCTTGAGCATATAGACGGTTTCGTCAAACTCGGCAAGTATGTCGAGCTTTTCATTCATAAGAACCATTCTGCCGCTCTGGATACGGCTGAAATCAAGCAGCTCTTCAACAATACTTGTAAGTCTTGTGCTTTCCTTTATGATAACTCCCATACCCTTATCAAAGGTCTTGCGGTCAAGCTTTCCCCTTTCGGAAAGCTGCATGGTTTCAGCCCAGCCTTTGATTGCGGTAAGGGGTGTTCTCAATTCGTGAGAAACACGTGAGATAAAGTCATTTTTCATCTGCTCAGTGGTCTGCAAATCCTTAGCCATACCGCTGACGGCGTCGCACAAGTCGCCGATTTCATCATCATATTTATGCTCAATTTTTTCCGAAGCAGAAAAATCACCGTGGGCAATCTGCGCCGCAATAAGCGACAGATTGCGAATAGGCTTAACAATTGAGCGAATAAACATAAGTCCCGAAATTATTACAAGCGAGATTATAATAAGTCCGAGTGCAATTATTAAACCCGATACGAGCATTATTCTGCCGTTGACAGGCTCCATAGAAACTATGTAACGAATTGCGCCGACAACCGTTCCGCTGTCGTTTGTGATAATGCGTGTTACGCTCATTGCGCTTTCTCCCGAACTTAACTTGCCGTTCCAGAAAGCTAATCCGTCGCCGTTTTCCTTTGCCTGCTCAAAATCTGTAAGCTTTGTTTCGTCGGATGGAATAAATCCCGTTGAGGTCATAACAACCCTTCCAGTTGAGTTAATTACCATAACCTCCATCTGTTCTTTTTTCTTGAAATTTTCCACATAATCTCTTGCAGAGGAGGCAAAATTTGTTGAACTGTCACTCGTATAGCCTGAAAAAACAAGCGAAAGCTCGCTGCTTGCATTGCTTAGGCTCTGCTCAACACTGCTCTGAAAAAGGTAGGTAACAAGAAAGATAAGGCAGATAACAATAGAAATGATTATTGTGAGTATTACGCTGAGCGTGTTAAGCATCCAGCGTTTTGTAATACCTTTGAACATTCTGTTGCCATCCCCCTTATTTCCAAATTTACGTTTAGCATATTTTTCGTCAGTATCAGTTTGTACCCGAATCCCATTTGTAGCCAAGTCCCCACACAGTAATAATATGCTTGGGATTTGACGGCTCGTCTTCAACCTTCATTCTTAAACGTCTGATATTAACATCGACAATTTTGTCCTCGCCTACATAAGCGTCACCCCAAACGTGGTTGAGAATGTCGATTCTGTCAAGTGCAACACCCGGATTTGAGAAGAAGTATTCCATAATCTGAAATTCAACCTGTGTAAGCTCAATCATTTTTCCGTTTTTAAGCAACGCACGATTGCGAAGATTAAGCGTAAATTCTCCGGACTTTAATTCCTCTTTAAAATTATTCTCGGAATGCGACTGAGCAAGAGCCACACGTCTGTAGAGCGAATCAACTCTTGCAAGCAGTTCACTGGGTGAAAACGGCTTTGTAACATAGTCGTCGGCACCGAGCATAAGTCCCGTTACCTTGTCCATTTCCTGCGTTTTTGCAGAAAGCATAATAATTCCGATTCCGCCGTTACGGTTTCTAAGCTCTTTGCACACCTGAAAACCATCGATTCCCGGCATCATAACGTCAAGAATTGCAACGTCAAAATCGCCGTCGTTTTCGTCGTACTTTTGCAATGCCGCTTCTCCGCAGTCAGCCTCAACAACATCGTAGCCTGCGCGGGTAAGGTTGATTACAACAAAATCACGGATTGCAGACTCGTCTTCACAAACAAGTATTTTCTTCATAACAAAACCTCCAATTTTCAGTAAATCAGACAGATGTCTCGGTAAGAATCGCAAACGACTTTTTAATTTCGTCATCTGTCATTGCATACTGACTGTTCGTATCTGAATTTATAAACGCATATGCGTATCTGTTATCCTTATAAATAAGGGTATACTCACCGTTATCTCTGCCCTTTTCCCATTCGGAAACGTCAAAAACCTTTATCTCAAAAAGCTTATCTCCTACATCGCTTTTTTTCCACTCGTAAAAGGCAGTTATATTATCCTTTGTTGAATTAATTGCCGTAACAGCACCTGTTAGCCAGCTGTCGGGCAGTTTTACCGTAAAACCAAAGTTGTAGTTTGCAGCCATACTGCACTTAGGAACAAAAGACTCATTTTCAGCCGAAAACGAACTCCACGTTATTTTGTCCGCAACCGTTTCAGCAGGCACCTTATCAGAATAAGGAAGTTTTTCCGCTGACGGAAAGTCAACCATCATATCATTGTCTATATCTGTACAGATTACGTTGCAGTTGCGTTGAGTAAAGTTCTTTGTCTTTTCCTTATAAAGGGGATTTCTCAGCAGAGAAAGTTCCTTATTGTAATAGATTATCTGGGTGTTAATTTCACCTGTTGCAAATTCACCGTCAACAAAAATCCCCTGCGTTGCACCGCCCATATCAGAAACAACTGCATTTCTGAATTTAATAACATTGGGGTCCATTGCAACAACAGCCTTTGAATAAAGCGAGCTTTTGTCTTCGTTATATTCAATCATAGATGCATTCGCCTCATTCTCCGATGTGTAAAGCGAAAGCGTCATAATCTCGTCTTTTTCATCCGAATTGAAATCTCCGCAGTAAAATGCGGAATATTTCTGCCCTGCATCTATTTCCTTGGTCTTGCCATTGGAATATGAATAGCAGGACAAGAGATTTATATTCTGTGTATAAGTAGAATATCCTACAAGAATTTCAAGCGTACCGCTGCCCGAAACATCGGCAAAATCAACGCTGTCAATATCCGTAGTTT
Source organism: uncultured Ruminococcus sp. (assembly GCA_958403905.1). Classification (GTDB taxonomy): domain Bacteria; phylum Bacillota; class Clostridia; order Oscillospirales; family Acutalibacteraceae; genus Ruminococcoides. The sequence goes on along the minus strand of CATXZD010000007.1, from coordinate 87,424 downwards.
CTGTTATGTTGTCCGACGATAGTTTCCACTCGTTTTTGTCCGAGTACATAACAAGCATATGTATTCTTGCAACGTCTTCTCCCTCACGGAAAAAGGCTACAGCCTCATCGATTTCGTCGCTGTCAAGGTCGCACATAATAATTGCACTGCGGTAACTGCCGTTTTTGGGATATTTTAAAGTATAGCCGTTATTTGCAGTATCAGAAATAAGCTGTTCAATTTCGGCTTCATCGCCCATTGTTTTCGGAGGTCTTAAAAGGCTGTCTGAGCCTACGTCCGTAATATCGCATCCAACCGCCGAAACGGCAAATAATGCGGCAATTAAAAAAATTGAAAGTACATTTTTAATTTTCAAACGTCAGCCCCCTTTCAATGAACAATTTAAAATTATTGTTAATTGTTCATTATTAATTTTTAATTGTTTTCTGCTTTGCAATCAGATATTTAATCTTGATACCCTCTTCCGAGAACATTTTTTCGTGCTCGGTTTCGATATTATCCTTTACGTCGCTGTTATGCAAATCACGTGTGATATAAATTATCTCATATCCGCTCTGCTTAAAATACTCCAGACTTTCATCAAAAAGCTCGTCATCATCGGTTTTAAAGCGGATTTCAGCGTCCTTTTTCAGAAACTTCTTGTACATTTCGAGCTTTTTATAGTATGTAAGCCTGCGTTTTTTATGCTTAGGACGGGGCCACGGGTTGCAGAAGTTGATATACAGCCTTTCAATTTCATCTTCCTTAGTAATGATTTTGTCGAGCTGTTCCACATTGTAATTCACAAGCAAAAGATTTGTTATGTCGTTCTGCATTTTGCCGTTTTCCTCAAACAGCTTTACAATTGTTCGTCTGCCCACGCCGAGCATATCAATTTTTATGTCAAGCGCAATTATGTTTTTATCGGGATTTTCAAGTGCAAGCCTGCCTGCAAATCCGCCCTTGCCGCAGCCTATTTCAAGGTATATCGGCTGTTCTTTTGCAAATGCTTTTTTCCACTGTCCCGTATGCTCCTCGGGATTTTTCACGAAAAAGTCGCATACAGAAAGCTCTGGCTCTGCCCATTTCTTTTTTCTGATTCTCATATTTCACCATCTGCACACCCTTAATCGGGCGCACCACTACATATTGTTATTCATCGTACTATTATATCAAATAGTTACAAATTATGCAATAAATATTTTATGATATATGAATATTTGGTTAAACAAATTTAATATTATCCGAATATGCTTTCGATTTTGTAAAAATAACGTCTGAAAAATTATCCGAAAGTTTATTTATCAGCGGCAAAATTACAATATCTTCACTTTTGAAATGTCCTGCGTCAACAATATTTACGCAAAGCTCGTTTGCGGCATTGATTTCGTGGTGCTTAATTTCGCCTGTAACAAGCACATCAACGCCGATTTGCGCCGCTGCAAAAATTTCAGAACCACCTGCACCCGATGAAACGGCAACCTTTTTTACACTTTTCTTAACATCTGTGTAACGCAGTCCGTTACAGTTAAGCGCTGATTTTACGTTTTCGGCAAAGGATTTAATATCGGTTTCACTCTCTGTTTCACCGACAAACAAACACTCGCCCATGTCGCTTTTTACAATATTTTTTACGCCTATTGCATTTGCAAGACAGATATTCACACCAAAACTCTCGCTTAAATCGAGATTTGTATGCATACAAAGCGCAGCAATCCCGTATTTTGCCAGAAGATACGGCGCACTGCCGGTATCGAGCCTTTTTATAGGGTTAAAAATAACGGGATGGTGGCTTATAATCAGCTCACAGCCCAACTTTTTAGCTTCTTCTATAACCTCGCCTGTTATGTCAAGCGACAACAAAGCCTTTGTCAATTCCGTATTTTTGTCACCCACAAGAAGTCCGACGTTGTCAAAATCCATTGCGCTTTCGGAAGGCGCAAAGCTTTCAAAAAAATCAGCAATATCTTTAATCGTTGTCATAAATTTTCTCCCGTAACCTGTCTGCAAGCACAGCAAAACGCACATCTCCGGCAGCTTGTTTTAAAAGTCTGTTTAAATGACCTTCTAAAAAGCGAAGATGCGTTTCGTTATTTTTCGGCGAAAGCTCTCCAAGGTAGCAGTAAAGCTCATCAGCGCTGTTCTTTTCACCTGTATATTTAACAAGAAGCACCGTGTAGCATCTACACGATGCGACGCAGCAATCCTGCTTAATTATTTTAAAGCCGTTTTCACACAGCCACGCAATAAGGACTTCACTTCTTGTCATTGGCTGTAAAATAAAGTGTTTTGAACTGTCGGTTGCAAATGAGCACTCAGAGAGGATTTTTGCAATCAACTCTCCGCCCATTCCTGCAATTACAATATCATCGGCTTCGTCACGCCTTATCTCTTTAAGTCCATCGCTTAACCGTGTTTCAATTCTGTCGCTGAATCCCGACTCGATAATCGTACCCTCGCCGCGTTTAAGAGGCTCGGGGTTTATGTCGGCAGCAAGTGCACTCGGACATCTGCCAATACGGCACAGCCACACGGGTAAATACGCATGGTCTGTGCCGATGTCAGCAAGCTTTGCTCCTTTTCGGACAAAGTCCGAACAGAGCTTTAAACGATTATCAAGCTGTGAAGCTGATGTACTCATTCGCCAACAGCTTCGTTGAGTGAGTTAATCAAAGCGTCAACGTCTGCGCCGTGAACCATACAAGCCTCTTCAATTGTTTCTCCTCTTGAAGCAGGACAGCCAAGGCAGTGCATACCGATGCTGAAGAAAAGCTCTGCTGTTTCAGGGTGTTTGTCAAGAACGTCACCGATGATTGAATTTTTTGTTATAGCCATAATTTTTACCTCCAAAGTTTTATTTAACTTCCGCAGAAAATCAGCAAATCTGCAAATTTATTATACCATAAAATAATAGTGTTTAAAAGACAAATTTTAATAGAATACATTTTGAGAATATTACGTTGCCGACCAGTACTTTCGGTCAAGGCTTCTGTACTGCACAGCTTCAAGCACGTGTTCGGAGCGGATAACCTCCGACTGCTCCAAATCTGCAATTGTTCTTGCAACCTTTAATACTCTGTCATACGCTCTTGCGGTAAGCCCAAGGCTTTCAAATGCATCTTTCAGGGTACCTTCGGCCGCTTTGTCGATAACGCAAGCTTTTTCAAACTGCTCTGCGTTGATTTTTGCGTTGCAGAGCGTTGAACTGCCCTTAAAGCGTTCACGCTGAATTTCTCTTGCAAGGTCAACACGCTTTTTAATTTTAGCAGAGCTTTCTGTTAGCTCAGTGCTTCTGAGCTCATCAAATTTTACGGGCGGCACTTCAACGTGAATATCAAATCGGTCAAGCAAAGGCCCTGAAATTCGGTTCAGATAACGCTTGATTTTTACGTCCGAGCAGGTACAGCGGTTTGTTCCGTCACCGTAATAACCGCACGGGCAGGGATTCATTGCCGCAACCACCATTATTGAACAGGGGTATGTACAATTTTGCCCCGAACGTGAAATGGTAATTTGCGAATCCTCAATAGGCTGTCTTAAAACCTCAAGAGCATTGCGTGAAAATTCGGGCAATTCATCAAGAAAAAGCACACCGTTATGTGCAAGCGACACCTCGCCGGGTTTTATGCTCCCCGTTCCTCCTCCGCCAAGTCCAACTGCCGTTACGGTGTGGTGAGGTGAACGAAAAGGCCGTGTTTCAACAAGTCCGTCACGGTGCAGTACGCCTGCTATTGAGTGGATTTTTGTAGTTTCAATCATCTCATCAAACGTCATATCGGGCAGAATTGACGGCACACGCTTTGCAAGCATACTTTTGCCTGAACCCGGAGGACCGATAAGCAATATGTTATGACCTCCTGCGGCGGCAATTTCAAGCGCACGCTTTGCCTCAAACTGCCCCTTTACCTGTGAAAAGTCGGGAATAAATCCAGCCGAGTGTTCGGTATTGTGCACTTTCGGCATTGCAGGTTGAACATTTTCATTGCCGTTGAGAATATTTTTAAGCTCGACTATTTCTCTTACGGAATAAACCTCGATTCCGTCAACCACAGACGCCTCACTGACGTTTTCGTATGGAACAAAGATTTTCTTGATTTTACACTCTCTCGCCTTAATTACCATTGGCAGAACACCGTTAACTCCCCTTGTTTCCCCTCCAAGTGAAAGTTCACCAATAAAAGCACAATCGGAAATATCGGAAACAATCTGCCCTGTAAGTTTCAACAATGCAACGCAAATCGGCAAGTCATAAATCGGGCCTTCCTTTTTTATATCCGCAGGAGCAAGATTGAGAATGATATGCGCTGAAGGCAGTCTGAAGCCGCAGTTTTTGAGCGCACTTTTTACTCTGTCACGGCTTTCACGCACGGCGGCGTCAGGAAGACCGACCATATCAAACCCCGGCAGACCACTCTGCATTGACGCCTCGATTTCAACCTTATAACCGTCCATTCCGTTTATTCCGAAGCTGTTACACCGTACTACCATAAACCGCTTTGCCTCTCTTTTTTTATACTTTTAGAAAATTATATCATTATAAGCGATTTTTTACAAGTAGAAACTCGCTGTATTTTGACAAAATGTTATCTATTTTTCATAAAATTTATTATATTAATAATGCAATTTTACAGAAAATACAAAACTCCCGTTGACATTTTTCACTTTTTGTAATATATTATATTTGAGTAGATTAGAATTGCCAGAGGTGAGAAAATGAGTGAAAGCACATATCCATGCTACAACTCACTCAATGACAACGAACTTGCTGCACTTTCTAAAAACGGCGATGACAACGCATTTAATGAACTTGCAATGCGCTATTTGAATACAATCAACTTTATTGCGCATAAATACTCTGCCGAAGGTTATGAGCAAAACGATTTTGTTCAGGAGGGGCTGCTTGCTCTTTTATACGCTTGCCGCACTTTTGACGAAAAAGGAAATTCAGGCTTTAAAAACTATATGTCAGTTATTGTTGAGCGCAGGTTTATTTCAATAATTCGCCGAAACAGCACACAAAAGGCAGTGCCTAAATCAGCGCTTGTTCAACTTGACGCTTTGGGTGATAAGCTTGAAGATTTGTCGCAGACACCCGAGGAGCTTTTGATGTGCCGTGAGCACCTTAAAATGGCTCTTAACAAGCTTAAAACCGTGCTTTCAAAGACTGAATTTGAGGTTGTTATGTTGTACGGCAACGGTTTAAGCTATAAAGAAATTTCAAAAAAGCTTTCAATTTCCGAAAAATCCGCCGATAATGCTCTGCAAAGAGCTCGCAGAAAAATCTGCAATATAGATATGTCCTGAATAGTTTTGCGGTGCAACTCCGCACGGGACGAAATTATAATTATACCAAAGAGAGGTAAAATCCAATGTACGAAGACAAGACACTCATTTGCAAAGAATGTGGAAACGAATTTGTTTTCACCGCAGGCGAGCAGGAATTTTACGCTGAAAAAGGTTTTGTAAATGAGCCGCAGCGTTGCAAAGAATGCAGACAGGCACGCAAGAACGCTGCTAAAGCAGAACGTCAGTATTTTGAAACAACATGTGCTGAATGCGGCGGTCCTGCAAAGATTCCTTTCCAGCCGATGGAGGGCAAGAGCTATTACTGCAGCGATTGCTTCGCAAAGAGAAAAGCAGCTGCTGAATAATATATTTATACTTAAATTATTTTTGCACTGTACACGACAGACTTTACGTCTGCCGTGTTTCTTTTTTTAGGTTCAATGTCAATAGTTGGGGTAAAATATAAAGAAGAATAGCTTATTTTAAAATTTGGAATTTTAGAGTATTACTGAAGTTATCTTTTGGTATTCGTAGTACAGTGTTAATGCTAAAAGTTGTCAAATCAGGAATGATAATTAAATCAATTTTAATGTAGGGAACGGTCTTGACCGTTCCGATTACACAAGGGTTATCTGTAGTCCTGCGGAACAGTCAAGACTGTTCCCTACAATATATGATTCAGCATTATCGTTTTCAAGTGTGAATTTTTAGATTTTACAAGGTAGTAAGGGACGGCATCCCTGACGTCCCGTCTGATTGCCAACAGCAATCAGGGAAAACGACATCTTAAGACAAGGTTTTGGGACGTCTGGAAGCCGTCCTCTACGCAGAACTTTATTAAGGTTCCGTTTGTTATTACCCCAACATTTATTATAGAACCTTTTTTTAATCGTCCTGTAAGTAAGTAATAAACAAACCTCGTTTAAATACTGTAGCGGTGAACTGCGTTCGGTCGAGTGCCTCGACACGCAAATCGAGACGGATAGATTAGCTATATCGGATAACTAATGTGTCCGAATTTAAAATTGATATATTTGGAAACGGATGAATATAAATAAAACGTTGCCTTTGAACTCGGCATAAAATTTCTTTCATAATCAGCATTTATTTCTCATACAATTTATCGGAGGGGATTTTATGCGTTTATTAATTCTCACAAAGCGCAGTCTTATTTCAATCGGATTCTGTCTTTTAATTGGTGCAGTTACGGCGGCAATTGCAATAACTTCAACTGTCAGAGCAGTTCAGACAGCTTCAACGCCCCGTGAAATCCCCATTTATTATGTAGAAACCGACAAAAAGCAGGTTGCTCTTTCGTTTGACGCCGCATGGGGCAACGAACAAACCGACAATCTTCTTGACACCCTTGATAAATACAAGGTTAAGACAACTTTTTTCCTTGTCGGAGATTGGGTTGACAAATACCCCGAAAGCGTAAAGAAAATTTCTGACAAAGGACACGACATAGGTAATCACAGCAACACTCATCCACATATGACCCAGATGTCAACTTCGGATATGACAGGGCAGATTCAGTCCTGCAACGAAAAAATCAAGAAGATTACAGGCAAAATGCCTACCCTGTTTCGTGCGCCCTACGGCGACTATAATAACGATGTTGTAAAATCAGTAAACGGATGCAATATGTATTGCGTTCAGTGGGACGTTGATTCACTCGACTGGAAAGACCCTACTCCCGAACAGATTACCAAAAATATCGTCAGCAAACTAAAAGACGGCAGCATTATACTTATGCACAACGGAGCAAAAAACACTCCCGAAGCACTCCCTATGGTAATTGAGGGAATCAAGGAAAAGGGCTATGAAATTGTTCCGATTTCTCAAATACTCCTAAAAGGCGAATACTACACCGACGTTGAAGGCAAGATGTGCCCAAAACAAAACACAACAACTGCTGTCACTGCATCTCAACAGAATTGAACCAAAAACAAAAATACGGGGCTGTCAATAAACAGTCCCGTTTTTGTATTATTTAGTTATCTATCAATAAACAACAACCCTTGTGCCGATTCCGGCTTTCTGATAAATCTTCTTTACTGCGTTGTAGGGTGTGTTTACACACCCGTGTGAGCCATTGCGCTTGTAGGTCGTTCCGCCGTACTCGCTGTTTGAACGCCAGCTCGCATCGTGAATTCCGACGCCATTATACGTAAATGCCATCCAATAGTTTACATATGACGAATATCCTGCACCTACAAGCGTTGTCGGTGATTGACGCTGCCAGATTGAGTATGCACCCTTTGGTGTGTTGTGATAACCGTCATCTTTACCCGTTACAACATTTGTATGGCAGTAAAGCTCGCCGTTGCGGTAATACCACATATGCTGCTGCTTAATGCTGATTTCAATATATGTATTACCGAAATTTGTACCGTAAGCATTTTTAGTAACTGTCTTTGAACGTGTTACATAAGTTCCTACCACTTTAGTCTTATTGCCGCCGTTAAGCTTATAGGGCTGAACACGGAAATAGTATGTCTTTTTGTCTGACAATCTCGGAGTATTGTAATAATCGTTTGTCGTACTTCCGAGCTTCTTGAATGTGCCGTTGCTTGAAGTTGAATAATAGATATCATAGCCCTGTGCATACTTGTTCTTGTGCCAGGTAAGACTTACCCTTGATACCTGCGACGTCATATTGATGTTCACAGCGCACATACCGCAGATAAATTTTATGCTTACCGACGGAGCATTGTATGTAGTGCCGTAAAGGTCACGATACGGTCTTACGCTGTAATAATATGCACGACCCAATTCAACATTCGTATCTGAATAAGTAGTTGTAGAATTGCCCTTTATTGTTTTATAAAGTACATATTTTCCGTTTGTGCTGCCGCTTGCACGGTATATTCTGTAACCCGTTGCTTTTGAGTTACGATTCCACGAAAACTGAATTACATTTGAAGAACGGTTCATTCTTAAATTTTGCACCTTGCCTGCCTGAGTGGCGGTTTTCTTTACAGTGCCTGCACCCTCGTACTTTTTACCGTCCTGAACAACAAATGCAGATATTTTAAAATGATACTGAGTTGTATGCAAAAGCTTTTTAATGGTGCAGGAATTTGACTTTACTTCGGCAATCTTCTTAAACGTATTTGAGCTGTCGGCATTTTTGTAATATATATAATATCCCGAAGCTCCGCTTACATTGTCCCATTTAAGTGCTATCTGGTCAGTTAAAAAGCTTGTTTTTGCAATATTTTTAACATTTCCTACCTTAGGCGCAGGCTTTGTTGTCGGCTTAGTAGCAGGAGCTGTTGTCGGAACCGTAGCCGGCTCGGTTGCAGCTGTTGACGGCTGTTCTGCGGGTTCTGTAGGCTCTGTTGTTGCCTCTGCGCCTTCTACAGATTCGCCCGAAACAACCGGCAAAGTTTCGCTTTCAGCCGCATATGCGCTTGTACTAAACACCGCAGATGTGGAAAACACAGTAATCACAGCAAGCAAAGCTGAAAAAACACGTTTAAATTTATTTTTCATTCTGATTCCCTCTTTCTCCAATATATCATCGCTAAACAAGATTTAACATCAATAGTATATAATAAATATTGCAAAAAACAAAGGCTTTTTTATGTAAATATTTTTTAATTTTTTCAGTTTTTCTTATAAATATTGTATATTCATTTGTCATCATAGAAAAACGAAGATAATTTTGCGTAATTAGAAATATAATAAATCTATTTTTCCTCGTTTAAATTATCGGGACAAACGCTGGAGGAAATCCTCTCGTCATACTGCTCAACGGCTTTTTTAACCTTTATACGCATACGTTCAAACGGGGTATCTTCTTTGTTGTCGATAATCTCCTTGGGATAAAGCTTTTTGGGTGTGAGGTTTGACGCGCCGGGCTGACTGTACATCCTCATAACAATTCCCTCATGCTGAATCAATGCAAAAAGCTGGCTAAGTGATTTGCAGGCGTCAATTTCTTTCAAAAGCTGTTCTTTAGTTTTTCTGCGATAACCGCTGACGCCGACACTTTTCACCCGTTTCACCAACCTTTCATAAAACACAAATCTATATCCACTATTTTAAAATATGGATTTTAATGGATAATATATCTATTATACTTAATCTTCACATAATTTTCAATACAATTTTCGACTTAATTTATTTACATAAAAACAAAAATATGATATGCTTTTAATAATTTCAAGGGTTTTTACAAAATAATAAGGAAACGGAGAATTAATATGAAAAGGATAACTTGTCTGCTCATAGCTTCTGCTATACTGCTTACAGGGGCAATGTGCGGATGTTCAGATGAAAACACCGGCAGTTCAAGCTCTCAGTCTGAAACTGAAGCCACCGACACAACCGTCAAAACAACGGGAAACAAAATTCACATTAACGACAGCACACTTGGCGAAATATGGATTACCGAGCTTGACGGCGTTTCAGTAAACAAACTTAACAATAACAACTTTACAGCTGATTCAAACCTTAAATATTATAATGAAAACGGAAAATCAGCCTCAACCGAGGGAATTGACGTGTCCTCCTACAGCGGTGACATTGACTGGAAAAAGGTAAAGGAAAGCGGAATTGACTTTGCTATGATAAGAGTAGGCGGCAGAGGATACGGCGACGAAGGTGAAATGTATACCGACGAAAGAGCGCTTGAATACATAAACGGTGCAAAAGCAGAGGGAATCAAGGTAGGCGCTTACTTCTTCTCACAGGCAATCAGCACCGAAGAGGCTGTTGAAGAGGCTGATTATGTAAAAACAATCCTCGGCGACATAAAGCTTGACTACCCCGTAGCCTATGACTGGGAAATCATCAAAGATGACGACGCAAGGACAGACAACGTAAGCGCAAGTCAGGCTACCGAGTGTGCAAGGGCATTCTGCGACAGAGTAAAGGAGAACGGCTACACACCTATTATCTATTCCCCGAGCCGTGAGCTTTACTTCAAGTACGACCTGTCACGCCTTGCTGATATTGATATTTGGTACTGCGAATATGCAAACGTGCCCACATTTTATTATGAGTTCTCAATGTGGCAATATTCGGCAACAGGCTCTGTTGACGGAATTGAGGGTACAGTAGATTTGAACATATGCTTTACTAACGTTGCCGATTACGACTGACAACATATTGCATATTAATTAAATTTAATCTAAGCTTAATTGATTCGGCTATCATATTTTATTTTAAAGGACTGAAATTATAATGAAAAGAATTGCAAGCTTCACCGTGAACCACAACACGCTAAATCCGGGAGTATATATTTCACGAATTGACGGCGACATCACAACGTATGATATGCGTTTTGTGAAGCCGAACACGCCCCCGTTTCTGCCAACCGCCGTTATGCACACTATTGAGCACCTTTTTGCAACATATGCACGCAACAGTGAACATGCCGACAACGTAATTTATTTTGGCCCTATGGGATGCAGAACAGGGTTTTATTTCCTCGTGAGAAATTTAAGCCACCAGCAGGCTCTTGATCTCATTAAAGAAACGATAAAAAAATGCAGTGAGCACATTGGTGAAATTCCCGGAACAACCGCTATTGAATGCGGAAATTACAAGGAACACGACAAAATCGGTGCTGTTTCTGCTTTAAAAGAATATTACTCTTTGTTGAAGAATTATAATATTGATAACTTAGAGTATAATTGATTTGAAGAAATATTGTGCATTTTAACAGACAATCACCTCGATATTTGGTATTTTTTCTGTTAAAGATTACGTTTTTTAATTCTCTTATTGCAAAATCGTTACAATTTGATATAATTAAGATGTTGAGTTTGTTACAAAAATGTAACGGTTAATGAGATAGGAGAATTTATTTTGAAGACAAAATTCATTGGTTTGGAAGGTTTCAATGAAATAGAAAGTCTTTCAACAAAAAGGAAAAATGCGACGAGAAAATCTGCTCAGCCGACTGTCGCATACAAAACAGTCAGATTTGTAAAAAGAGCCTCGGTTTGCCTTGCAAAATCTGCACGTGCAAAGGCTTTAAAAATATCTGCTCATTTTATCGGCAAAAAATCCGACAGACTTACAGCTAAGTCAGTTAAGGTAAAAAAATCCACCTCTGTTCTTGACAATTTTTATAATGAAAACAGAAGCGGTGCAAAAGGTGAGTTTACAAGCTCTTTAAAAGACGCTGTTTCGGGAATATCAGTTGTTTCGGCTAATAAAAAGCACGCACACAGCGCTCCCACAGCAACTTACCGTACTCATACTGTTCTTAAGAAAAGAGCTGTTCTTGCAGTTGTTGCATGTGCAACAGCAATTATGTTTTCCTGCGTAACAGTAGCAAGCGCACTTAACGCTCCTGAAAACACACCTAAGGTTATCACCTCCTCTGTTGCGGCAAGCACTGTTCCTACAACAAATAATAATGAAAACATTGAAGAAAATGCTTTAAATTCAAACGCAGTGTTCTCCTCAACCGCTGACGAGGCAACAAGCTCTCTCGGTTCGGGCGCATATGCTTCAATTACTAAGGCGCTTATAAACGATAACATCGGAAACGGTTGCTCTGGACTTTATATTGACGGCAAGCTTATCGGCGCGACAAGCGAAACCGACGCACTTAACGCCGCATTGGACAAGGTGCTTAACGACTACAAAGAGGGTTATGACGACGAAACAACAACAGAATTTGCAAATGACGTTGTTGTTAAGGGTGGAAACTTCACGGAAGAAGATATAATGACAGTTTCCGAAATTATGGAAGCTGCCGAGGGTAATTTCTCAATTGCACTGTCAACCGACATTGTTTACACAAGGGATATTAACTACGAAATAAAGACAGAATATGATGATTCAAAGTCATCATCTTACAAAAAAGTTAAAACCGAAGGTAAAAACGGCAAAGAAGAGGTTACAATCCGCACCACATTTACCGACGGTATGCAGACGGACGCTGTTGAAACTGACAGCAAGGTTCTTTCAAAGGCAGTTGACGAGGTTGTTGTCAAAGGCTCAAAGGACGGAATTGTTGAGGAAAGCAGTTCAAGCTCAAAATCAAGCTCTTCCGGATCTACGTCGGGAACGTTCTGCTGGCCTCTTCCCTACACACATAACATTACAAGCAATTATGAATGGCGCTGGGGCAGAATGCACTGGGGCATTGATATTTCAGCAGGCGGAGTTTACGGACAGCCTATTGTTGCTTCTGACGGCGGAACAGTTGTTCAGGCAGGCGACAACGGTGACGGTTACGGCAACTATGTAATTATTGACCACGGCAACGGATATAAAACGCTTTACGGTCATTGCAGTTCGGTTGCAGTATCATACGGGCAGCACGTTTCACAGGGCGACACAATCGGATATGTTGGTTCTACAGGTAATTCAACAGGGCCTCATCTCCATTTTGAAATCATCTATAATTCAAATAAGCTCAATCCCCTACAGTTTGTATCATAATCATATTAATAATGATATCAGATTAAAAATAAACAATCTTAAATAGTTTGATTATCGTTAATCTTAGTCTACTTTTAATCAAATACCAGTATAAACTTATCAGCGGTTCAAAATGAACCGCTGATTTTTTATGCAGTCATTTTCCGGGCATAAAGCAAAGCAGACCGTCTCCCGACGGTCTGCTTTGCGATTGTGTGTTTTATGAAAATGAATGTTCAATGTGAGCATTTCATTTTCATATATTATACTATTTTTTTGACCTTATTTCAAGTGTATACCTGCGGATTTGTCTTTTATCAACAGACAAAACGACAATATGCACAATAATCTAAAATATAATTTGTGCAATATTTTTCAGCAAACTCTCAAATAAGTTGTTTTAAGTATTTTTGAGTATTTCAAACCCGACAAATGATACAAAAATGAAACATAATTTTTATTGGATTATTGTGCCTATGCACTTGCTTTTATCGGCTCAATTTTGCTTTTTCCGATAAACTTCATCATCACAAGAGCAATCAAGAACGCAGCAAGTTCTCCAACAGGGAACGCAAGCCATATAAGCTCTTCAGCATTTGCAAAACAGGTAAACGCCACGGCTAGCGGAAGAGGAACAACAATAAGCCTTATGAGCGAAAGCATAAGCGAGCTTACTCCGCAGCCAAGCGCCTGAAAGATTCCCTGATAAGCAATATTTGCACCAACAAACAGATAACCGAGAGTAATTATTCTTATAGCCAAAACAGCAAGCCCTCTTGTTTTATCCGAAAGCGAAAAGATTCCGAGAATCTGGTTTGCAAATATCTGTAACAAAACTGCTCCTAAAAACATTATGATAAGCGTATAAATCATTCCGTACCTTATTCCCTGATTAATACGCTTTTTGCTTTTCATACCGTAATTGAATGCTATTATCGGAATCATTGCGTTGTTCATTCCGAATGCGGCAAAGAACACAAACTGCTGAATTTTATAATAAATTCCATATGCGGTTACCGCTTCGGTTGAAACATTTGCAAATATTACGTTTACGCCGTAAGTTAAAAACGACATAAGCGCCTGCATAAGAATTGCGGGAACACCAACGCGGTAAATCTGCCCGATTATATTAAGCTGCGGCTTTACATACTTTATATTTGCGCTGAAATCCTTGGAATTGCAAACGTAATGGAAAATTGCGTCAAGTGCAAATGATACGAACTGACCTATAATTGTTGCATATGCGGCACCGTCGATTCCCATTTCGGGTAATCCGCACCAACCGAAAATCATAATCGGGTCAAGGATAATATTTGTCAGCGCACCGGCAACCTGCGCAATAGTAGACTGCATTGTCTTGCCCGTAGCCTGCAACAGTTTTTCATAAGTTATGTACATACTAACGCCAAGAGAACCGATTGTGCAAATTCTAAGGTATGATGACGCCATTGATACAATCTGCTGATTTTCCGTCTGTGAGCTGACATATGCATCCACTCCGAAAAATCCGAACAGCAAAAATACTATATACATACACAAGCCCAAGAAGATTGAGTTACCTGCAATTTTACTGCATTTTTCATGGTTTCCCTCGCCCAGACTTCTTGACAGTATTGCATTTATGCCAACGCCTGTTCCAACACCTATTGCTATCATAAACATCTGAACCGGGAATGCAAGCGTAAGCGCATTTACAGCCAGATCACCCATATGCTGAATTTCCGCGGTATCGGGCATACAGCTTACAAAATAGCTGTCAACGATATTATACACAGCCTGAAGTGCCATTGAAACAATCATTGGCAATCCCATAGAGAGCATAAGCTTTTTGATGTCAGCAATACCCATTTTGTTCATTTGTCTTGTTTCCTCTGCAATATTTTTCATTTTTACCTCCTAAAAAACAAAAAAAGTGCAGCCTTAAAGCAATCCGGATTTATGCTTTAAAGCTACACGATTTATTTTTATTATACAATGTTTCGCAAAATTATGTAATAGTCATGTTTGCAGAAAAATCGGAAGAATTTAAAAAATTTTTTGTAAACTCATTTTATCGTATAATATTTATTTTTTATTTTAAAACTGAAAAAAAATCACTATCATTGTCCTGACAATGACACAATGATACTATTTGATATTGTATTTTCGAACATTAGTTCTATTTTCTATTGAAATATGCAAAAATTCAAAATATAATTAAATTAGGCAAGCAAACAGCAACGCTGGATTTATAATTTCAGCTTTAAATGCGCTTGCTTGAAACAGAACGCCCCGACTGTTTCAAAGAAAACGAATGATGCGGAGGAATAAAGTTGATGAATTACTTTGAATGGTCACAGGAATATTACAACACGGCGGAAGAAATCGCCGTTGTTATAGAAAAACTGAAAAAAGAACGCAAGGGTAAAACGCCTTACGAACAAAAAGAGCTTAATATCAAAATTGCAAAATATCGTTCGTACTACAACGAATGTCTTGACATTGCAAATCATCTTCTTGCAAGACATAAGGGAGTGGCTTAATGAAAACTAAAATTATTCATTTTACGCACGAGAACACAAACAAGATTCTTTTTTCTGCTTACAACCCGGACGGCACAACTAATACTGAAAGCAGACAAAAAATGAAAGAAATTATTTCAAAAGCAATCATAACAGAGCTTACCGATATGCAGAGATTATGCCTGACCGAGCACTATCTTAACGATAAAAAGCAAAAGGAAATTGCGTTTGAGCTTGGACTTAATGCCTCAACGGTTTCAAGACATATTTCATCTGCACGCAGAAAACTGCAAAACATAGCGTCATATTACGCAAGCTGACACAGTACAAACAAAAGGACTGCACAAGTACAGTAATCTTACCGTACATTGTGCAGTCCTGTTTTATTTAGTTAGAACAAGAACGAATTTATAATATAGTTTTTTTAATTTTGAGCTGTTGCGCAAAAGCTCTTTTTCAGCATCATCGTGATATGAGATAAGAATTTTAAGCTCCTCTGTACTTACCATATGACTGCTAAACCTCGCTTTCAGCGCTATTTCTTTTATTTCATCGGGGATTATATTATTTGAAAATCCGCCTAATAAATCAATATGACGATAAATATATACTGCACGGCTGTTATTACTGCCTTTTAAAAAACGATTACTTCGGATTGCAAGCAGAATTTTACGCCTGATTAACACAACTGCCGCAAGGAATAATAGTATGATTATCACAGACAAAACAAAATTAATTGCTCCAAAACTTTTATTTCCTTTATTTTGATTATTGTTTATTACTAAAGGAGTTTCAGAAGCTTCTTGAGGTGCTGTTGTTGATGATGGAGCGATTGTTGTAGGCTCGGTTTCAGCTTGAGTATTATTCTGCGTTGTTTTTGTTTCTTCTGTAGCCGAATTATATTGTGCCGGCACAAAAGAAGCAGGTGTGGCATCAAGCGGAATCCAACAACCCATTTTGTCATCAAAATACTCAACCCAAGCGTGCGCATTGTCGGACAATACTACCGTCCACTCGTTTGAATTTGCATTGACGCAGTAACCGGTTACATACCTTGTCGGAACGCCGTAGGCTCTGAGCATTGCCGCTGCCGCCGCTGCATAGTGAACGCAATAGCCCGACTTTGCTTTTGTTAGAAACCAGACCGGAAAGTCCTCTCCCTCGGGCATAATCTCTGCGTCAAGAGAATAGTAACCGACAGAAGAAACAAAGTCTTTTACAAGCTGAGCATACCGCGCATTCGTTTTATAGCCGTATAAAGAACTGTCATCATCTTCATCTCCGCCCGATTTCGGAAGATATATTTCATTCTGTTCGCCGATTTCAATCAGCTTTTCCCTTGTTTTATCGGGAAGCTGAGTGTAGATTTCATAAACAAAATCGTTGTAATCATAATACGATGAACTAATGCTTGAATAATAACCCTCATCTTCGGAATACGGCGTATAATCCAAATCATAAGAAATATATTCATAATTATTCTTTATAAGCACATCACTGACAATTTCAAAATCTGTCGGTATTCCCTTTGTAAAATACGGGGTATAAATAATCTTTTCTTTATTTTCAGTAATGATACTTAGTGACGATGAAGTTTCAGAACCGTTCTTAGCCATCGTAAATGAGTCGTAGTCTTGCGGACGCAAATTGTCCTGTTCTTCGGTAATAGTCGTCCATTTGTTATCAGAATAATTTGCATATGAAACGCCTTTAAGGTACATAATTCCGCCCTTGTCGGTCAGAATTCTCATAACCTTCTTTCCCTCTTGCTCAATCTTACCAAGGTGTGAAAGGTGCTGCGTATCGGTTATTAAATTACCAACAGAGGAAATCGCAGAATCAGAATTTTGTCCTCCCTTTAAGCCCGTTATTTTCTCAGCTGAATGCTGCAAATTATCCTGCCATTCATATCTTTTATAATTCTCCACAGGAAATATATAGCAGATAATTATTGATACACCCAAAATAACGGCAGTTGCGCTCAACATAACTACCCCGCTCTGAGAAGGATTTTTTCTGCGCACAAACGATGTTATATACAGCGCAAAAAGCAGTGAAACTGCAACTACAAGCGGAAAAATCGGAGGTAACGTGTCAACAATAATAAAGCAAGGTACAAGTACGAGCACCGACAACATAATTATCGGAAAAATCTTTCTTATCCGCACAAGAGAATTTACAAAAGCCGCATTTAGCAAAAATGAAAGCAGTACAAACAAATAGTCTGCGCTGTCTGCATTCATTGAAGAAAAATCTACGGCATACGGACAAGGCAAATAATTCGAGTAAATTGCAAGCACGCTGTTTACTGCATAATTTATCTGCGGCAAAAGTACTTCAAGTGAAAACAGTACAGTAAAAACAAACACCGCCGCCGTTACAAGATGACACAATAGAAAGGTTGATTTTCGCTTAACAAGCTTTGCAAAAAGCGCAAAATACGAGGTAAAAATCAAACTCGACGTTATTACAATAAAAGGTGAGGCAGAAATAGAAAACGATGACGAAAAGCACCAAATTAAGGTAAGAACAAGCAACAGCGAAACTGCTGAGCTTACAAAAAATTCGGTTTTGTTTTTCATACTTCGCTCACCTCCTCAAAATCCTCTGCAATTGCATAAACAAGCGAAGGAGCTGTATCGGCAAAGTAAGTGTTATAAGAGTGGTTTCTGTATAATGCACTGATAAAATCTTTCAGCTCTGAGGAATCGAAAATTGATGAAATCTCTCTGTCGTTATTAAACACAAGGCAGGGCGCACCATTTTTATTAAGGTAATTACACACATACACAAACCGAGCCAGAATACTGTCGTTTGTTTCGGCATTCTGAGTAAATAACAGTCTTACATAAAACTGCCTGTAAATTGGAGTACTCGGCTCACGCACAATTAAATCATCGTATTTTGACGATAGCTTCCAGTGTATATTTTTCAGACTGTCACCGCTTTGGTACTGCCTTAATTCGTAATAGTCGGAAAAACCGCCGTTTTTCGGTTTGTAACCCAACACAGAAATTTTACTGCTGTCGGGTAAAACAGAGGGTTTTCTCCCCTTTGGCATTATGTCACAGCTGACACAGGAATTTATTTTTATTGGTATAAAGAAAATCCCCGTCAAATCGTAAATTTTTGCATATTTAGCCGTAATAGTTACACATCCGCAGTGTTTTGCAAACCTGTTATATTTTTTGTAAAACGGTTTTTTCAACGTACCCGAATATAGAATTTTCTGTTTTTCATTTTGTCCGCAAAAATCATTTCTTATATTGAGCTTGATTTTAATGCGAGGACAAAATATCGTTCTTCCCTTTTTGCCCGTAACACCGATATAAAAATCATCGCCGATTTTTACGCTTTCATGGGTAAAAACAAGAATACTGTTTGCTGCACTGCTAATCATAAAAGGCAGGCTGACTATAAGCGATACAAGCGGAATTGCAACTGTTAAAACAAGCAAAAACCACGAAAACCAGCCGTAATAAAATATGTTGAAAACAAAGGCAGAAAATAACAGCAAAAACCAGACTGCAATATTTTTAATCATAACTAAATCCTCGGCGCTTTTACCTTTGACAAAATGTGCTTTAACACCTGTTCACTGTTAAGACGCCTTGAAATCGACTCGGAGCTTAAAATAATTCTGTGGCTTAGTGTTGACAAAAATACATTCTGAATATCATTAGGCGCCACGAAATCCTTGCCTGTGGCATATGCAGTCGCTTTTGCCATATCGGTAAGCGACAGCGTTGCCCTCGGGCTTGCTCCTCTTTGAATCAAGCTGCTGTTTCTCGTTGCCGAAACAAGAGCAACTATATATTCTGCAATATCTCTTTTTACAAAAACTTCTTTTACGCTGTTCTGCATTTCAACAAGCTGTTCTCTCGTCACAACGCATTTTACATCATCAAGCGGATTTTTACGACTGCGGTTTAACAGCATTTTACATTCCGATTCATTGTCGGGATAACCCATAGAAATTCTTACCATAAAGCGGTCGGTCTGCGAATCAGGCAAAAGCTGAGTTCCCGACGCACCGGCGGGATTCTGAGTTGCAATAACCGAAAACGGACGTTCAAGCGGATAGGAATGTCCCTCAACTGTCACCTGCTGTTCCTCCATTGCTTCAAGCAAAGCTGCCTGCGTACGGCTTGAAGTTCTGTTAAGCTCGTCCGCAAGGAAAATGTTACAGAATATTGCGCCCTTGTTAAAGGTAATTTTTCCGCTGTCCTTGTTGTATATGGCAAAACCCGTAATATCCGACGGCAGAGTATCAGGAGTAAACTGCACACGGTTGTACCTAAGACCGAGAGCCTTTGAAAATGCAACCGCCATTGTAGTTTTGCCTACGCCGGGAATATCCTCAATCAGAATGTTTCCGTTAGCAAGAATTGCAAGCAAAGAGGTTACAATTGCCCTGTCCTTGCCGTTTACCGCTTTTTTTACTTCATTTACTATTAACTGAAAATTGTTCATAATTCCACCTTTTTTAAGCCGCCCTATGGTACGGATTTGAATTATAGCCCGGTATCCCAGGAGTCTTACATTTTTCTAACTCTTCTGTGCTTATAATACATCTATACGTTCTGCCGTATGGAATACGGAATCAGTGTTCGCTGTTTTACATTTTATTTCAAATTTAATTATATTTTATCTTGGGACATATTGCAATATTTTAATCGAATTTTGGCAAACAATTTTCCTAAATCAAGAGCTGTTCCGACAAAACGGTTACCGCATGTCGAAACAGCTTATTATAATATATTAATATGTTTTCTATCTGTAGTTTTTATCGGTATTTAATTAAAAATTCCTGTTGAAAGGTAGCGTTCGCCCGTATCGGGGAAAATTACAACAATTGTTTTTCCTGCATTTTCAGGGCGCTGTGCAAGCTGTAACGCTGCCCATAAAGCCGCACCCGAAGAAATACCCACAAGAATTCCCTCTGCCTTTGCGATTATGTTTGCAGTTTCTAACGCCGCTTCGTTGGGAACCTTTACAATTTCGTCATACAACTGCGTATCAAGAGTTTCGGGCACAAAGCCTGCGCCTATACCCTGAATTTTATGCGGGCCGCCGTGACCTTCCGAGAGCACGGGAGAGGTTTCAGGTTCTACCGCAACAACTTTTACATTAGGATTCTGTGTTTTTAAATACTTGCCCGTACCGCTCAATGTACCGCCCGTACCGACTCCTGCTACAAAAATGTCAACCTTGCCGTCTGTATCTTCCCAGATTTCGGGGCCTGTTGTATTGAAATGAGCCATGGGATTTGCAGGATTTACAAACTGACCGAGAATAACTGCACCGTCAATTTCATTTTTCAGTTCATCAGCCTTTGCAATTGCACCGCTCATTCCCTTGCTTCCGTCTGTAAGAACAATTTCTGCTCCGTATGCCTTGAGCAGATTTCTTCTTTCAACGCTCATCGTTTCAGGCATTGTAAGAATCGTCTTGTAACCCTTTGCAGTTGCAACCGAAGCAATACCTATTCCCGTATTGCCTGAAGTAGGCTCAATAATTGTTGCGCCCTCTTTTAAAATTCCCTTTGCCTCTGCATCTTCAATCATTGCCTTTGCAACCCTGTCCTTAACACTGCCTGCAGGGTTAAAATACTCAAGCTTTGCAACAATTTCTGCATTTAATGAATTTGCTTTTTCAATGTTTTTAAGCTCCATAAGCGGTGTTCTTCCAATAAGCTCCGTAACGCTTTTGTATACCTTTGACATAGCTTTCATCCTTTCAAAATAAAATTAAATTGAATCAAATGCTTCCTGAAGGTCATAAATAATATCGCCAATATTCTCTGTGCCGATAGAAAGTCTGATTGTGTTCGGTTTGATACCCTGCTCAGCAAGTTCGGTTTCGTTAAGCTGTGAGTGAGTAGTTGACGCAGGGTGAATTGCAAGCGATTTTACGTCTGCAACATTTGCAAGAAGTGAAAATACCTGTAGATTGTCAATAAACTTCTTTGCTTTCTCTGCATCGCCTTTTATTTCAAAGGTGAAGATTGAACCTGCACCTCTTTTAAAATACTTTTTGTAAAGCTCATTATATTTGCTGTCGGCAAGCGACGGGTGATTTACGCTTTCCACCTTGGAATGTGACTTAAGAAAATCAACAACCTTTAGCGCGTTTTCAACGTGGCGTTCAACTCTTAGCGACAGAGTTTCAAGTCCCTGCAAAAATATGAATGCGTGGAAAGGCGAAAGCGTTGCGCCTGTGTCGCGAAGAAGAATAGCTCGAATATATGTTACAAATGCCGCACCCGGAGCTGCCTCGGTAAACACTGCTCCGTGATAAGATGGATTCGGTTCTGCAAACTGCGGAAACTTGCCTGAAGCTTTCCAATCAAAATTTCCGCTTTCAACAATTACTCCGCCGATTGCAGTGCCGTGACCGCCGATAAATTTTGTAGCCGAATGGATTACGATGTCTGCGCCGACTTCAAACGGTCTTAAAAGATAAGGAGTAGCAAATGTACTGTCAACAACAAGCGGAATATTGTGCGAATGTGCAATCCTTGCAACCTTCTCAAAGTCGATTATGTTTGAATTCGGGTTGCCGAGGGATTCAATGTACACAGCCTTTGTGTTTTCGTTAATTGCACTTTCAAATGCGTCTTCCTCGTCGGGGTCAACAAAGGTTGTTGTAATGCCGTATGCAGGCAGGGTATGTTCAAGTAAATTATACGAACCTCCGTATATGGTCTTTGCCGCAACGATATTATCACCCGCCTTTGCAAGCGCCTGAATTGTGTATGTAACTGCCGCCGCACCTGAAGAAACTGCAAGAGCCGCCGAACCGCCTTCCAAAGCAGCAATTCTCTGCTCAAAAATGGCCTGTGTTGGATTTGTCAGTCTGCCGTAGATGTTGCCTGCCGCTTTTAAGGCAAAGCGGTCTGCGGCGTCACCGCTGTTATGAAAAACGTAAGAAGTTGTTGCATAAATAGGAACTGCCCTTGCGTCTGTTGTCGGGTCAGGCTGTTCCTGACCTGCATGAAGCTGAATTGTTTCAAAGTGTAATTTTCTTTCTTTTAAAGTGCTCATAATTTAAATCCTCTTTTCAATGTTATTTTGATAGTTTTGTTTGATGTTTAAGTTTTAGAAATGAATTGCTCTAAGCATCACATTCGAGTATCAAAACAACATCGTTTTACAAAAATCATAATAAAATCACCATTCCTATATTTCCTATTGTATTAGTAGGATTTGCTTTTGTATCTATATAATACCATACTATTTACATTTGTCAATAGAATATTAAAAATTCATACTTTTCATATTATTATAGTATGAATTTATTTTAAAAAATCAGCCATTTTGATTTTTTAACAGTAAATTAATTCGGCTTATATAATATAATTATCAGCGCCCTTATTAATAATGTCAGCAATAGTTATGTTATCAACCACTCCGCAGACAGCTTTGTAAAGCTCTTCCCAAACAAACAGCGTACTACAGCTTTCTCGTCTTTCGCAGGTATTAATATCACCGTCAATGCACGAAACAGGTACAAGACTTCCCTCGGTAAGGCGTAAAATCATTCCAACTGTGTAGTATTCAGGCTTGTGGGTTAGTCGATAGCCGCCGTTTGCGCCTCTTGTGCTCATTACAAATCCTGCCTTTGTAAGCACGGTAATAATCTGTTCCAGGTATTTCAAAGATAAATCCTGACGTTTTGCAATATCTTTAAGCGAGATATTTTCGCCGTTATCGTTTTGAGCCAGATCCACCATAAGCCTGACTGCGTAGCGCCCCTTAGTTGATATTTTCAAGTCATCACCCTAATTCATATATAAATACTATGATTTTAGAATATCATAATATTTTTACCTTGTCAATTATGCGTAACCGAAAATAAAAAATAATGCAGGAATCGTAAACACAGAGCAAATTTGCGACACAAGCGCCATACTTGCACCTGTTTCGGGATTTTCGCCGTACGCTGACGGCATTATGACAGTATTAAGTCCGAGCGGCATTGCATGAGCACAAAGCGTTGCAATAATTATTTCCTGCGGTGTATTCAACAGTTTTAAAACAGTGACTGCAACGGCAGGCAGTGCAACAAGCCTTATTGCGGCAACAACATACGTCTGCCACTGTCTGAACAATTCAAGCAATCTGTAGCCGCCTATTACAAAACCTGTCAGAATCATTGCAATCGGCGACATACAGCTTGCCGCTGATGAAATCACCGAGGTTACAAGTTCGGTTTTGGGCAAAGCAAGCAAACCAAGCGCCGCACCGATAAACAGAGAAACAAAAATAGGATTTAAAAATGTTTTAAATGAAAAAATATTTCCGCCGTTCGGAACAAGCCATGCAATTCCTATTGAATAGGTAAACATATTCAGCGGAAGCGTAAACATAAGATAGTCAAAAAGCTCTATACTGTCTGCACCGTATATTCCCGAAACCATAGCCGTACCGACAAAGCCGAAGTTAGAAACAGCAATTGAATATCTATAGATTTTTTGAAGATACGGAGTTTTTCCGAGAAACCTGCCGACTATAAAAGCCACAAGAATACAAAACGCAAGTATTGCGGCACTGTAAGCGATAAAAACCCACTTTTCGGTGATGTTCTCAATTGTACAGTTAGTACGAAAAGTATTGATTACAACGGCAGGCATAAGAATTCTGTTTTCAAGCCTTGAAAATACGGTTGACGCTTCTCTGGGAAGCAAATTCAGCCTACAAAGGATAAAGCCGATAAGGATAAATGAAAAAAGCACGGCAATCTGAAAAATTACCGATGTAAATATGTTCATTGTACCGCCTCCTGAATTTTTAAATATGTACTTATTAATCAAACATATTATTTACAGGAACTTCTCTATTATCACATCGGTTAAAAAATAATAGTTATAAATACAAAAAGGCGCTCAAAACAAGCGCCTTATACTGACATTTGATTAAAAGCAGACTAAGATTAACGAGAATGATTTTCGTGTGGTAAGGCAGAGGACGCCGTGCAAGGACGATAACAAGATCAGACGAAAATCAGACCATTAAGATTGTCTGTTTTTAATCGGATATCAGTATTAGTTATTCAAATTTTTATTTTCATTTTCGTAAAGGTTGTCAATAAACCGTTGCCATACCTCATTGTCAGCATTGCGCTTTTTTGCAGTTCGCAAAGCCTTGTGTACAATTTCATTATCATTTATGTATTCAAGCAAATCATCAGCCAGCGTTAATGCTCTTTTTGACTTTGCCGCCAAATCAAACATCAAAACTTTTTCTTCTTCGCTAAGTGAAAGCACTTTAGCAATTTTCATCAAAACCCGATTTGTCGGTGCAGCACGCCTGCCTTTTTCCATACTTGACACATACACGGGAGATACCTCAATCATCTCTGCAAATCCGCGAAGAGAAATGTTCTTTTGTGTTCTTTTCTCAAAAATAAAAGAGCCGAAAGTCATTTGCATATATTACTATCACCCAAGGTCCATTTTATTAATAAATCTGCTAACAGGGAATTTTTTAGATAAATAAAACATAATTTTTCTATTTAAGTAATATTTTATCCTAAAATTAAAACAAATAAACTTAGTCAAATATATTGTTTTTTGTTGGATTTTGTTGCTTATTGTCGAAAAAGGTGGTAAAATAAACTTAGTAAAAAATACTAATGATAAATAGATTTAACGAGGTAAATATGGATAACAAATTATCAATACTTCTTGTTGAAGACGACCAATATGCCTGCAAACAAATCATTAATCTTGCTGACAATTCCGAAGATATGCTTCTTGTGGGAGTAACAAACAATGCCTTTAAAGCAATTGACTATATTCGCGACACCCTGCCCGATGTTGTAATTCTTGATTTGGAACTTCATCAGGGCACAGGAAGCGGACTCAATGTGCTTAGCGGAATTAAAGATATGTCGCTTAGCAAAGTGCCGTATATCCTTATTACCACAAACAATTCAAGTGCCGTTACCTACGAATCGGCAAGACAGCTCGGCGCCGACTATATTATGTCAAAACATCAGGAGGGGTACAGCGAAAAGTCGGTAATGGATTTTCTTCGAATGCTCACACCCGTAATAAAGAGCAGAAAACAAATTCACAAATACGATTCAGAAGAAAACGAATCGCCTGTTTACTATCAAAAGAGAATCACAAGGCGCATTATAGCAGAGCTGAATCTTATAGGGGTTAATCAAAAATCCGTTGGATATAAATATCTGACTGACGCAATTATGATTACCATAAAAGAGCCGACTCAGAACCTTTGCAGTGTGATTGCCAAAAAGTACGGCAAAACCGAATGCAGCGTTGAACGTGCAATGCAAAACGCAATAAACCGAACGTGGGCAACGTCAAGCATTGATGATTTGCTTGCAAACTACACCGCAAAAATAAGCTCGTCAAAGGGCGTTCCTACACTTACCGAATTTATATTTTACTACGCAAATAAGATTAAAAATGAGTATTAGCACATAAAAAACAAGCCGCATTTTAAAATGCGACCTGTTTTTGAAATCAGATACCAAATAAATAAAGAAACCAATGCCAGAAATCCCGCATAAAGTTACCTCCTATCTTAGTTTTCTTTAATAAAATTTTAAGAAAAGGAGGTTTATTTTTGAATTTGATTATATTATATGTTTTGTGTTGTAATTTGTATTTTATTTTCGGAGGATAAAATGATCAGTTTTATGTTAAAATATTTCTTCATCTTTTTTTGCAGTACATATTTATTTGAAAAAATGCAGAACTATTCTTTGGATTTCAAAAAATTCATTACTTCATTGTTATTTTCATTTATCTCTTCTTTTGCAATGTACTTTATAAATGAAAATTGGAGATTTCTTACTTTAATTACTATTGTTTTATTTCTTATAGTCTTTCATCATATTGTTTATAAAAACAATATAAATAATTCATTAACATTCACCTCAATATCCGTTGGTGTGAGCTATATCAGCTATACAATTTCAAGCTTTGTAGTTGCACCATTTTGTTATCTATTGTTGAATGACATTAACCGCAACTTACTCAATAATATTTCTATACTTACTATAGGACTTTTTCAAACGTTACTATGCTATTTACTGTTCCGAGTAAAAAGGCTGAAAAAAGGTATTGAAATTTACGGACCTAAAATAGCAAGTGATTCCGGTGTTTTTATTAGTGTGGTGATTATACTTGTTGCATCTCTTTTTGATAATCAAAATAATAACGATATAATAAAAAGTATAATATTATTCTGTGTATTGCTTGTCGGTCTTTTACTATTTTTATGGATAAAACGATATATTCAAAATATCTATCTTGAAAAGGTACATAATCGAAATATTGAAATACTCGAAAATTCACTTTTGGAACAGCAGGAAATCAACAGCAAACTTACTAAAAGCAACGAGGAATTATCAAGTATTATCCACCGTGACAACAAGCTGATTCCCGCTATGCAATCGGCTGTTGAGGAAATTTTAGCCTGCAATTCTCCCGATGAACAAAAGGAAAAGTCAAAGTTACTGCTCCCTCAGCTTAAAGCAATGTCTTCACAGAGAAGCACTATTCTATCCGATTATGAAAATCTGCACAAAGTTCTTGTGCAAACAGGAATTTTATCAATAGACGCTAGCCTTAAATATCTTATGAAAAGGGCAAATAATGACGGCATTTCATTCGAACTATCCGTCACCTGCGATTTGAAAGAGTTTGTAAAAGACTTGATTTGTGAAAACGACTTAAACACCCTTATTCTTGACCTTTGCGAAAACGCACTTATCGCTGTTCGTGAAACAAAAATAAAAAATGTTTTAGTTGTGTTCGGCATTGAAAACGAAAGCTTTATCATAAGTGTTTACGACAGCGGTCTGCCGTTTGAGTCGAAAGTAATTGAAAACCTCGGCAAAAAGAGAATTACCACCCACAAAGCAACAGGCGGCAGCGGTATCGGACTTATGACAACCTCTGAACAGCTGAGAAAACATAATGCAAGCTTTGTTATTGATGAAAATATTGACAACGAAAGCTACGCCAAACGAGTATCGGTGATTTTTGACGGCTTAAGCCAGTGCCGTGTTGTTACTGCAACTGATAAAATCACCCGTCCGCTATAAACAATTTTTCGGTTTATTTATTTAAATAAATGGAATACAAAACACCTCCGCCACTGAAAAGTGACTCGTTTGCGGCATTTACTATAGCATCGCATTTTACTTTTGTAATTTCGTTTCTTATAGTTTCTGACTTGCAGTTATATTATTTTTTCGTAATAATCCGCTATAAAACCAAATAACAAATTAAAGAAAGGTATGTTAAATTATGAAAATCATAGATAAAAATCAATTTGAAGAAATCAATGTATTTGGAACAGGAACACCTAACGAAGCATTTTCACAGTATTTTATCGGTGAATCCTTTTTAAATCCTCTTACAAATCCTAAGGATACAGCCGTTTTTCTTGCCAATGTGACCTTTGAGCCGGGCTGCCGCAATAACTGGCATATTCACCACGCAAAGAGCGGCGGCGGACAACTCCTTATTTGCACAGCAGGCGAGGGTTGGTATCAGGAAGAAAACAAACCGCCTGTAAGCCTAACACCTGGTACAGTAATCACAATTCCGGCAGAGGTAAAACATTGGCATGGTGCAAAAACAGACAGCTGGTTCTCTCATATCGCCGTAGAAGTTCCGGGTGAAGATACCTCAAATGAATGGTGTGAGCCTGTAAGCGATGAAGAATATAATAAACTGGAGGCAAAGTAAAATGAAAAAATTAGTAGCATATTTTTCCGCAAGCGGCGTTACCAAGGCTGCCGCTGAGAAATTAGCTAAAGCGGCAGGTGCAGACCTATTTGAAATTAAGCCTGCTGTTCCCTACACTCGTGCCGACCTTGACTGGATGAACAAAAAGAGCCGCAGCTCTGTTGAGATGAGCAATCCCAATTCCCGCCCTGAAATTGCGGAAAAGGTATCCAATATGGATAATTATGACACCGTGTTTATCGGATTTCCGATTTGGTGGTATGTTGCCCCGACTATCATCAATACCTTTGTGGAAAGCTATGACTTCTCGGGAAAAACCGTTGTTCCGTTTGCCACCAGCGGCGGCAGCGGAATGGGTAAGACCGTAGAAGTATTAAAACCTCTCTGCCCAACCGCAAACTGGGAGAAAGGTAAAATGCTGAACCGTGTTTCAAATCAGGAACTGGAAATCTGGGTGAATAGTCTTTGAACAAAAGAACGGTGTATAACAGCCTGCCCATTGAAAATATTGAATCTGAAAGGAGAAAGAAAAATGGATTTGTATAGAACGGACCCCGAATTTGCAGAACGCTTTGAGCATTTTGCATTTAATGAAGTTGTAAACGAAGAAAATCAACAGTTAGTACCCTCTACCCGCTATATGGCGATTTTGGCGACGCTGATTGGCTGCTCAGGTGTGGATGCTTATAAAGAAATGCTCCCGAAAGCGTTGGAAAACGGTATTAACCCGATAACCGCAAAGGAGATTGTTTATCAGGCGACCGACTATTTGGGTTATGGAAGAATGTTGCCGTTCCTGAAAGTTACCAATGAAATATTGACCGAGAGAGGCATAGAGCTTCCGCTGGACGGACAGGCAACGACCACCCTTGATGATAGACTAAAAAAAGGAATCGAAGCACAGGCAGAAATCTTTGGTGAACATATGAAAGAGGCATGGAAAGCAGGACATATCAACCGTTGGCTGGCGGCAAACTGTTTTGGTGATTACTATACACGAAACGGCTTGAATTTAGCAGAACGTGAACTAATTACCTTCTGTTTCCTTATGGCGCAGGGCGGCTGTGAACCACAGCTAATCGCTCACGCAAAGGGAAATATGAATATGGGCAACGACAAGGATTTTTTGATAAAGGTTGTTTCACAGTGCTTGCCTTATATCGGTTATCCCCGCAGTTTAAATGCCCTTGCCTGCATAAATAAGGCAGCAGAGCAGTGAAGCCAAAATTGATTACTTGACAGCTTGCCTATTAAAAAAACGCTTCTTCACAATTATTCCCACATTATAAAGCAAATCACACACTTTCTTGATTCCGATCGGGAGTAAAATACCTCCTGCCAAATACAGCATACCGTATTGCTGCAAACCCTTTGGCAGATAATAATACCAAATTATTGTTCTCATACTTGCAACATTAAAATCGGAAAACCATGGTATTGCATAGCTTAATAGATAAAACAGCCATTTTACGCTCATATAACCAAGCATCTAATGAATCATAATACTGTATGTATTTTCGGCAATCAACCTGATAAATTTCCAGTTTTTTATAACAGGCGTCAACAGCCTTGAAATTCTCAGCAATGGTAATTCCGTCAATTAACGGCATCTCAATATCAAGAAAAATAAGGTGATACTTTTTGTAATTTTCCAGTATACTATATCCGTTAGAGTATTTATCAATTGAATATTTTTCTTCTAATGAATTAAAATAATCAGCAATTTTATTAATCAAAGTGTCTAAAAATGCAGGTTCATCATCTACAACCACTATATTTATCATACTATGCACCAGCCTTGTTCACACGTGATTTATATCGATTATTTATATTCATACAAAAGGATACATGGTTTTCAAGTTTTAAATTCTATTTTCAATTGAGCGTTAAACAACAAAATCTCTTATATTTCCACATTCATCCATAAAGTAAAGTGAATGATAGTTATTTCAGTCTGTTGAAAAACCGTGCTTCTCAGATTAAGAGAGACACGGTTTTATATTTGCTGAATATAAAATTTTCATTCATCAAGCTTGATTTTTTCTTTTTTGCATAATAACATAAGCTTGCCTTTTGATGAAATATGCGGTTTGGATAAGCCTTGCTCCCATCTGTAAATTGTTTGTTCGGTTACGCCCATTTCTTTTGCCATATTGGAACGGGAAAGGTACAATTTTTTTCGGACAAACATAACTTGTTCTGCAAATGTCATAAAACTTCTCCATGAAACATTTCATCAAATGAAATATCATTATAGCAAACAGCTTTCGTCAAAAAGTAGGAATGCAGTCTTTTTTGTGTTATAATTGAGTTAATGAAAAACAAATATCATCATTTTCATAGCAATCATCATTGCGTCTGTCAAAATTAGGCTTTTGACGCATCTCTCGTTCAAACTTCCTAAGTTCAGTTGTGTCAGTAAAATACATATCAATTTCCTTTCAAATTTTTTTGCAAATAAAAAAAGAGCCAATTCTATATTTCTATAAAATTGGCTCTTTTATACAATATTAAGTTTTAAGATATATAAAATATATACTTTAGATCGCTTTTTCAGAGGTTCAAATCCTGACTGTCAGCAAAAAATCAGCTTTGACATCTATTTTTTCTTATTAAAATAATTGCTTCATAAAATGCAAAAAAGCCCGATAAAATCGAGCTTTTTCGGGTGACATCTATTTTGTTACCCTCTTATGGTCGGGATGACAAGACTTGAACTTGCGACTCCACGCCCCCCAGACGTGTGCGCTACCAAACTGCGCTACATCCCGATACAACAGTTAGTATTTTATCAAAAAAAAGTCGTATTGTCAAGCGTTTTGTAAAATATTTTTATTTTAATTTATAAAATTTTTGACGTAATAAACCGATCAAAATTTCAGACAAAAAATAATATTATTTTATCAAAAACACGCAAAACAGTTGACACTGCGGTAGTTTTGTATTATTATAAAAGTGTACTAAAACCATTAATACAATATATCAAAGGGGGTTAATTATGTTTCAAATCGATTTTGCTTCAAGAGTTCCTATTTATGAACAGCTCTGTACGAACATAATTAAGTTAGCCTCGGCAGGAGTATTCAAATCCGGAGATAAACTTCCGCCTGTAAGGATTCTTGCCACACAGCTCGGAATAAACCCAAACACTGTTGCAAAGGCGTACAGAGAGCTTGAAAGTCAAGGGTACATTTTTTCCACGGTAGGCCGCGGCAGCTTCCTTACCGACAAGCTTACTGAGAGCAACGCCAAAAAAATGATTGCGCTTGATAATTTTAAAGAAGCAGCTAAAAATGCCTGCTTGTTTGGAGTGGGCAAGGATGAAATGATTGAGATTGTTGAAAACACCTTTAAATCCTCACAGCGCAATTAGTCCTTATATGACTTAATGCACAGTTTAATTGCATATTATAATTGTGCGTGCAGTTTATCACCGCACAGTAAATGCAGTGCAAAGGTGTGCAGCTTACTTGTATTCCTTAAAAGGAGGTAAAATTTTGATTGAGTTAAAAAATCTAACGAAGAGGTTTGGCAAAGTTATTGCTGTTGATAATATGAGCCTTGCAATAAACGACGGCTCTGTTGTTGGTCTTGTAGGCAGTAACGGCAGCGGTAAGTCAACCCTGTTAAGACTTTTATCGGGGGTGTATCAACCCGACGGCGGAGAAGTTCTTGTAGGAGGAAAAAAGCTTTTTGACAACCCTGCGGCAAAGGGTGAGTGCTACTTTATTCCCGACTTTCCGTATTTTTATAACAACAGCACAATTAACAGCACCGCTTATCTTTACAGAAATCTCTACCCAAACTGGAACGAGGAGCAATTCAACCGGTTTTGCTCGGTTTTCCCGATTAAGCGTGATGCCAAAATAATCAATATGTCAAAGGGTATGCAGCGTCAAGCGGCGCTTATTCTTGCTTTGTCAACCTGTCCGAAATATCTTTTCCTTGACGAAATTTTTGACGGACTTGATCCGGTCGTTCGTCATCTGTTAAAGAAAATACTTATCGAACAGGTGTCTGAGCATAGTATGACTGTTATCATAGCCTCGCACAACCTGCGTGAGCTTGAGGATTTGTGCGACAGAATCTGCCTTATGCACAGAGGAAAGATGCTTATGGAGCGTGAAATAGACTCATTAAGGCTTTGCTTCAGAAAGGTTCAGGTTGCGTTCTCACAGATTCCCGAAGAGCCAAATATTTTTGAGGGAATTGACGTTGTGAATGTTTGGCAGAACGGAAATGTATTCAACGTAACAATCAGAGGAACGGAAGAAGATTTTATGCCGCAGCTCAATGCGCTTGATCCTGCGTATATTTCGGCTATGCCGCTCACTCTTGAAGAAATATTTATTA
Organism: uncultured Ruminococcus sp.; assembly: GCA_958403905.1. Lineage (GTDB taxonomy): Bacteria > Bacillota > Clostridia > Oscillospirales > Acutalibacteraceae > Ruminococcoides. The sequence continues at coordinate 55,183 of CATXZD010000007.1, read as the reverse complement.
GTGAAATGGGGGAAGCAGGCTATGACGTCAACAGTATCCTTTAAAGAAAAGCTAAAGCAGGCATACTCCGTTTTTAAATGGGATTTAAAGTCCTGTACCGGAACAATGGCGGTTTATGCAATATTGGCAACCGTTTTTACAACAATTATTTTAACGCTTTGCCTTGTAGTCGGATTTTATTCACAGAATAATACTGCTTATGATTTATATTATTCTTCGCTCAGCATGGTTCCAAATACAACTGACGCAGTTGCAGCAGCAGTAAGATTTTTTCAGATTGCTGCCTCTCAGGTAGTTTACTTACTGACTATAATTTTTGCAATTATCTATACAGTAAAGGTTTATTCATATTTGCACAATAAGCGCAAGGCAGACCTGTACGGTGCACTTCCGATAAGCAGAATAATGCTGTTTACTTCAAAATCAGCGTCAGCATTTCTATTTACACTTGTTCCCGCAATGTTCTTTTTGGGAATTATATTTATCATTTCAGCCTGCTTCGGTCAGCCGATAGTTAACGAGGCAATTGACATATACGTAAAACTTCTTATGGGAACGCTTGCGAGCATTTCTGCATACGGTCTTATTTCCGTTTGCTGCGGTACAACAGTTAATTCGGTAGTTATGTTTATTACCGTTTGCATTGCTTATCCGATTTCTGCAATGTTCATAAAGGGAGTAGCCAACGGATTTTTCTTTGGCTCATATTCGGGAATTTTTAAAGACCATTTTATAATGAACGCTTTAAATCCCCTTGCAGCTTATGACGGTATAAACATTGTTTACTGGCTGATTTTTACGGCTGTGTGTATTGTGGCGTCTGCTTTCCTTGTAAAGAGGAGAAAGGCAGAACGTGCTCAGGCATCGTTTGCATATTATCTGCCCTGTCACATTGTAAAGGTATTGGTAGCATTCCTTGCCGGAATGTTCCTTGGTGTGCTTTTCGGTTCGCTCAATGTTTTCGGGGATGGATATTTAGGCTTTGTCTTTGGATTTATCCTCGGAAGTGTGCCTGCATTTGTAATCGCACATCTGATTTTCTATAAGGGCTTTTCAAATCTTGTTAAAACATCAATTCCGCTTGGTGGATTGGTAGTGTTTGTAATTGCCGTTATGGCTGTATGTAATTATGATGTTTTCGGCTACAACGAGTTTATACCGAATTTAGATGACGTAAAGAGTGCAGGACTTATTGACGCAAATTGTTTCTACAGAGAAAACAACAGTGATTTGAATAAGATTATCAGAAATTCGGCAGAAGATTTTGATGACAAAGACAGCATTAATTCAATTATTACTGCACATAACGGCGTTCTTGATGGAAAAGATTTTTCTTCGGATAAAAAATTCCAGAACGTATGGTACAATATGTTCGTTGATAATATGAACATTGGATTAAACGAAATGCGATACAGCTTTGCATATAAGATGAATAACGGCAGAGTGGTAACAAGAACGTATTCACTTTCTGCTGACCATTTCTTCTCTTCTATGAATATAGATACAAGTCCGATTGTTCTGACGAAAACATACACCGAAAAATATACGGTGGCGCTAAACGCAAATCAAAACGATATTTCAAGTGTAAAAGTAGAAACATATACCAATTCAGCGTGTACATCCGAAAATACTGAAAAGGGTAAGAAGGACTTTGCAAAGGTGATTGAAGCTTTCAGAAAGGATTTTAAGGCTGACAACAGCAATATTTCCAAAGTGCTTGAACCTGCCGAATATGAGTATTTCAATTCTTATGACTATTTGTTGTCATCTTCATATGCTTACAACAAAGAATTCAGCGATTACAAAGAGCTTTATCCCGATGCAGTTTGTTTGCTTATAGTAAATACAGCAGGTAATGATTACTCAAATTTCAGCAGTATATTCTCCTTGCTTGCCAGCGGAAATTATTCCATATATAATACGCCTAAAACGGAAGTATATCTTATTCCCGAAAGCTATAAAAATACAATAAGTGCTTTAAAAGAAATAGGTGTTCTTAACAGTGATAACACTATTAATAAAAACAGTGAATATTACAAGAATATTTACGGTTAATATTTAGCGAGGCAAGATTTTATGAAGTTATACAAGGGACGTCCCGAAGATACAGACGACAGAGAAGAAAGAGAAGTAAGGGTCTATGATTTGCTTGACAGCCTTGCAATTGAGTATTTTCGTACCGACCACGAGCACGCAGACACAATGGAAGAGTGCAATAAAATTGACGCTGTGCTTGATGTTGTTATCTGCAAAAACCTATTTCTCTGCAACAGGCAGAAAACGGATTTTTATCTGCTTATGATGCCGAGCAATAAGCCTTTTAAGACAAAGGAGATTTCAAGTCAGATTAACAGTGCAAGACTTTCGTTTGCCCCTCCCGATGCAATGCTTGAGTACCTTGACATAAAGCCCGGTGCTGTCAGTGTTATGGGACTTATGAACGATAAGGACAATCACGTGAAACTGCTTGTTGATGAAGATGTACTCAAGGATGAATATGTTGGCTGTCATCCCTGCGTGAACACTTCAAGCCTGAAGCTGAAAACAGAGGACGTTTTCGGAAAATACCTTAAAGCCGTTAATCACAGCGCAGTAACAGTTGTGCTTAAAGGCGAATAAAAACTAAAAAAATGACTGCAATCAGAGAAGTTTTCCTTGATTGCAGTCATTTTTTGTGTAAGACATTTTCAGCTTTCAATTTTTTCGGAAAATCCTGTAAACGTGCTTCCTAACTTCTGAATAAGAGATGCTGACAAAAAAGCAATATCAATAAACAAAATCAACCATAAAATTGACAGATGTAACGGTTGTTCATAAACGTACAAAAACGGATATGGTCCGTTAATAACGTTAAGTAAATTTAAGCTTACCGTAGCGACGGCATAAATAAGAGTGGGAATTGTGGCGGCGAACGACAAGCCGATGTTGTACTTTGTTCCGCCCTCAAAAAGCACGAACGATATCAGCGACAACAGCGGACAGGAAAAGTGAAAATAAAGGAAATCGCTGTTAAACAGCATATATTCGTATCCGCCTTCTCCGAACACGGGTGCAAAAATTGTAACAACCACAACAAAAGTCACGTTAAGACAGCAAACAGAAATGTATTTAAGAGTTTTGATTGGTTTTGGTATGTCAGGCTTTTGGGGAGAAAAAAGCGAACGAGCAGTAAAAAAAACAAAAACTATGCAAACGGTAAGGGCAAAAATATTGCTGTCGGTAGTATAGAAATTGAACATCTCAAGTCCTGTACTGTTTGCACAGATTGTAGTTCCTATTATTTCAAGAACAATAATGACTATGTTTATAATAAGCGACATTGCCAGCCTGAAATTTCTTTTTCTCACAACAAAAACCTGCCCTTTAAAATCTTTAAATTTATTATAAGCAGAAATTGTTTTTTAATTAGTTAAAATATTTGGAACAAAACAGACACCTTTGAGGTGTCTGTCAAGAAATGGAGAATATTATAGACTGTTATCAGTTATCTGATGAGTTGTCGTATTTTCTGACTCGAAGCGAAATGCATAAATCTTCAGCAATTTTTTTGCATTTTTTAATTTCTTCTTCACCGATTACATCAACAACAGAGAGTGCAGTGTTTTCGGTTAATGCTCTGCATTTTTTTGCAAAACTGAGCATTTCATCAAACGATTCGATACCGAATTTTGGACGAACTGTTTTGAGGTAGTCCTCTTTGTTTGAGCAATTAAGGCTGATTGAAACGGCGTCAACATTTTTGCAAAGCTCATCTGTAATATCTCGACCGTTTATAAGATTTCCGAGTCCGTTTGTATTTACCCTGATTTTTACATCAAGTTTACTGCGAATGTACTGTGCAGTTTTAACTAAAACGTCAAATGAATTTGTCGGTTCGCCGTAACCGCAGAAGATTATTTCGTTGTATCCGTTAAAGTCAAAGGCATCAATTGCATTTTTAACCTCCTCAAAGCTCGGATTGTGATTAAGCCAGAGGTTAGACGCGTCGCCGATTGCGTCCTTTTTACTGCGTATGCAAAAGGTGCAGGCGCACGGACATTTGTTTGTTATGTTAAGATAAACCTTGTTTTTGTAGGTGTAGAGTATTTCTTCATTTGTATTTTTCATATTAGTCACCTCAAAACTAACGGAAGCATTTTCTGCTTGAATTTAATTGCGTCAAGACCGGCTCCTAATGCAATAAAGATCAGCGCACCGACACCCGGCTGAAGCCACCATGTTGCAAGCTCTCCTATTGCGGCAGCCCACCCGTACATAAGACCGTTTGCAATAAAGTAGCCGCCTACAGTAACCATAGTTGTTGGAATCAGCATAAGAAGATTTGGAATGTTGATTATTTTATTATCCTTTCCGCGTTTTTTAAGCATAACTGCGCAGACAACAAACGGAACTGCATTTAAAGCCTTGATAATTGCCGTAGGAATTGCCCACTGCGGATAACCGGAAATCAAGTCGGCAAGTGCGCCGCCGATTGATGCGGCAATAATTCCGAACGGCCCCGGAAGAATGCTTGCACCGAGGTAAATCATTGAATCACCTGCGTGTGAATAACCGAGGGGAGAAGGAATTTTTATAAATGCTGTTGTAACCGTTACAAGTGCCGCGAACATAGCGGTCATTGTAATTAATTTTACGTTTACATTTGAACTTGTTTTAACGTTTTGGTTGTTCATATTTTTCCTCCTGAAACTATATTTTTACTCCGCAGAACAGCAAAATTCTTTTCGGAATTTTATGGAGCATTAGTGTTAATGAAGCTGATATAAAAATTTTTCAAAATTAATACCGTCGTTCCTGTCATACGGCTTTTTAACCGTATCGGCAGTTGCTTTTTCTATGAATGAAGAAGCTTTTTCAACAGCGGAAATAAGGCTTTCACTGTTTATTATTGAGGCAAATACAATTGAAGCAAAAATATCGCCCGTTCCCGAAAAACTGTCGCCGTGACATTCAGATTTGACAAAACTGCAATCCCGTTTAGAAAACACTCCGTTGTAAAGACAGCCGTCCTTTTTTATTCCCGTAACAACAATTCTTTGTTCGCTGTGGGAAATTGCGCTTTTTGCAATGTTACTGATTCTTTCAAGAAAATCAGTGCTTTTGCAGTGTGAATTCAGCGATTCAAAATCGGTATTCGTAAGAATACAAAGCTCTGTAAGGTTTGGCGTGATTATGTCAGCAGATTTTGCAAGACTGCAAACTTTTTTGCAGGTTCCATTATCAAATGCCGAATAAAGTTTGCCGTTATCGCCCATAACAGGATCAACCAAAACAACAGTGTTACTTTTTCTGAACGTATTTATAAAATCAAAGATTATGTCAACCTGCTTTTTGTCGGCAATGTATCCCGAGTAAATTCCGTCAAAGCATTCGTTGTTAAGTCCCCACATTTCTTTATAGTGGCAAAGCTCGCCTGTAAGGTCAATACAGTAATGATTTTTATATCCCGTCTGATTTGTAAGCACTGCTGTAGGCATAGGACAGGGCTGTACTCCCATTACAGAAAGCACGGCAATTGTTGCTGTGAGCGAACATTTGCCGAATCCTGAAAGGTCATTGATGACGGCGGCTTTCTTAATCATAACTGTCCTCCTTTAAAACTGCTTTGCTGAAATGTTTTTCAGTACAGTCGAATTTTATCACAAAACTGTATATTTAAAAATAGACAGTTTTAACAAAGAATATAAGTACAGTTTTTGCTGTGTAAAAAAGCCGTCTTTCATTTCTGAAAAACGGCTTAGTTTGAATTTTCATGTTTAATTGGTGCATATCAGCTTGTTAAACAATTATGACAGTTAAGAATATTCTTTTGTAATTTTAAGTCCGTTTGCGGGTTTGTTGTTGGAAACATATGCTTTTTTGGATTCGCCGGTTGCAACCTCCCATTTAAACGATGGGGTAGTTGAGCCGGTAGCTTTTATTACATAATTTACAATAACAAAGTTGTCTTTGTCAGTGTAGTCATATCCGCTTGATATGTTTGAACCGTTAAACTTGATTTTGCCGTTGAGCTTAAAGTTGAGCAATCCGCCTGATTTGGCAGGACCGTCAAGCCTTGCCGATTTTACTGACAGATACTTTGTATCATAAGAGATATAAGCCTGATAGTTTTCAAGAACTTCGGGAGATGAGAGCTTGTAAACGCAGGTTACTGTGTCACCCACGGCATATTTGTGTCCGTCAAGATTGCAGTAATTTGAATCTGTTACAGGCTTGTGAATGTTTGAACTTTCGGAATTATTGTTGTTATTGCTGTTGTTTGCGGAATTGCCGTTGTTATTATTGTTGTTTGATGAATTATTGCTGCTGTTGTTCTTGCTTGCTGTGTTGTTGCTGTTACTGTTCTTGTTTGATGTGTTGTTACTGTTATTATTGTTGTTTTTGTTTGATGAGTTGCCGCTGTTATTGTTGTTTGCGGAACCGTTACTGCTGTTACCGCCGTTTTCGTTTGACGATGTTTTAGAATTTACGTTTTCAGCTGAAACGGTGTTTCCGTTTGCATCAGTGGCGTTTGTTACGTCCACAGCTACCGTTACAAGCTCGGTTTCAGTTACGACTTTTGTTTCGTTAGTTGATTCGGAATTTTCTCCGCAGCCGGTCATAACTGCCGCTGAAGTTACTGTAAGTACAACTAACGATGCCAAAACAACCGTCAGTATGTGTTTTGATTTTTTAGATTTTTTGTAGTGCATTCCGCCACTCCTTTATTAATATTTAGTCCGATTGGATTGCATAATGATTATAGCAAAGGCATTATTAAAAATAAAGCGGTTTCACAGAAGTTTCACAATAATTTCACCAAACATTAAAATAGTGAATTTTTTTAATAAAATATGTACTTGAATAAAAAGCTTGTTAATGTTACAATATAATTGCATAATTTGCTAAAAATATTAGTTGTTTTAGGAGTGATGAAATTGAAAAAAGTAACATCCGCTATTCTTGCGCTGATTTTAGCATTCAGTGCATTGTCGGTCTGCTCTGTAAATGCAGCGCAGAATGAACCAATTTCTTTTGATACTTATGAGGCGCTTTATGTTCATGCTGTATCAGGTTCAAATGACAGTGAGGCTTGGCAGGCTTGGCAGTGTGAGCACGATCCAGCTTTTAACGCTGTAAATTCAAAAATAAAATTTTTCTTTTTGCCTGCTTCGGCAGACAGCAAAAAGGTTGACATTTACAATGCCTACAAATCCGCTGTCACCGTAAACGAAGTTGAAATTGCGCCGAATGAGGTAAAAACCGTAAGCTATGAAATTAACAAGTCGTATCCTGTTGCTGTTTCGGGCGAAACTTTTACGCTTAAATTTATGAAGTCAAATGCCGAGGCTGCAATATATGTAAATAACACAAATGCCGACGGTTACGGAACCGAGCTTATGCAATACCTTAATGTTGACAAAAGCAGAAGTGCAAAGGCAACAGGAGCAATAGTTGACTCAAATGGCAGCATTGATAATACAGCTATTAAGAAAATTAAGGGCAGAGGCAACACAACATGGGACAAGCCTAAGAAAGCATATAATATTACATACAACGATGCTGTTTCAATTGCAGGAATGAAAAAGGGCAAAAAGTATTCAATTCTTGCTAACTATCAGGACGATTCTCTTTCAAGAAACAGGTTGCTTTATGACCTTGCAGATGCAGTCGGAATGCCTTATGCATCTGATTCAAGATATGTTGACTTCTATGCCAACGGATATTATTGGGGTTCCTATCAGATAGCTGAAAAGGTTGAAGCCGGCAAATCAAGTTTGATAAGCGACGTTGACGATACTGCATATCTTAATGATGACGGAACAGTTAACAGTGATTTTCCGTTTGTCTGCGAGGTTGACGCAGGGGCTAAAGAGGGCGAGGACTATTTTGTAAACACCTCAAGCGGAAATAATGTTACAATTAAAGTGCCCGAGCTTGAAGAGGGTGACACAGGATATGAAGAGGTCAAGGCTTATGTAAAGGAAAAGTTTGACGCATTCTATAATTCTGTAAAGAGCAGGACTTCCGACCCGACAGATTATGCCGATGTTGAGTCGCTTGCAAAAATATATCTTATCAATGAGCTTGGTAAAAACTGGGATTCAGGCGTATCAAGTTTGTTCTTTGTCTATAAACAGGATGCAAACGGAAAATACAAGTTTTACGGTTCTCCTGTTTGGGACTATGATAATTCCCTTGGCAATGCAACAGGAGTTGAAAGAGAGCTTGATGAGATGGGTGTATCCGACTATGAGGAATATTCAGGCTGGTGGTGCAAGTATAAGGGTAAAACTAAAAGATCAAAGTCCGTTAATAACATAATGAACCTTATTTCACGCAACAATAAGGTTTATGAAAAGTCAGTGTCGATATGGTTTGAAGATTTTGTTCCTGTTATCAACGATTTCGCATCTGACAGAAGTGTTCCCGAAACAGGCAGTACAACAGAAATGTACAGAGCGTATAACTATTACAACCTTTTAAAAGACAGTGCAGAGATGAACTATCAGAGCGGATGGCTGCTTTATACAAGCCCGTGGATATGCGACCATTCAAATCTTTACAAGGCTCATTACGATATGTCGGCAAATAAATATACTGTTGATACAAAGGCAACAACTTATAAACAGAATTTTACGGGAATGTACAGTTACTGCGTTGACTGGATGACAAGCCGTGCGGCATGGCTGTCAAGCGAAATGGCTAGGGATTATACTCCGCCGGAGGGGTGTCTCGGTGACGTAAACAAGGACGGCAGTCTTTCGATTACCGATGCAACCGAAATCCAAAAGTATTCTGCGGGTGCTGTTTATTTTGTGCCCTCACAGGTAAGTCGCGGCGACGTAAACGGCGACGGCGTAATAAACGTACTTGACGCAACAGAAATTCAGAAGACGATAGCAAAATAAAAACAGATTTCATATTTAATGCAAGCGGTGGCAATTATGTCACCGCTTGTTTTTTATAGAAAACTGTTTTGAAGCGATGGGAAAATATTTTATCTACATTCAGTTATATGATTGCAATTGTTGTGAAGTACGGATTTTTTGAATAAACACAATTACAGCAAAAGTACAAAATATTTTATATTATTGTGTAAATAACTTTGTTATATTGTAAAATTTAGTAACAGTTTATAAAAAATACACGAAAATTTAGTTTAAAAATTTTTGAATTTGCTTGAAATCAACATATAATTTTGGTATTATATTATTAAGAATGAAATATAGTTGATTTAAATTGATATTATTGTGTTTTAAGGAGTTGAACGTATGAATTACAGCTTTAGCGAGGCTCGCAATGCGCTTGAGTTATTTTGTGACGGCGATTCTGTTCGTGCCGGAGAATTTTTTGGCGCACACCTCGTTAATCGTGACGGAAGAGACGGCGTCGTTTTCAGAGTATGGGCGCCTAATGCTCAGAGCGTGTCGGTTGTAGGAAGCTTCAACAACTGGAATAAAACCTCAAATTATATGTATAAAATCGGAAACGGCTCTTGGGAAGCATTTATTGAGGGTATTAAAACCTATGACGTATATAAGTATTGCATTGAAACACCGTGGTTTGAAAAATTTCTGAAATCAGACCCATTTGCTTTTCATGCCGAAACACGTCCCGACAATGCGTCGATTGTCTATAATATAGCAGAATATGTGTGGAACGATGAGAGTTGGTTTGATTACCGCTCAAAGTGCAGCGGCGTTAAGTTTCCGATGAATATTTATGAAATTCATGCAGGCTCGTGGAGGAAATATCCCGATGGCAACTTTTTTAATTACCGTAAACTTGCAGACGAGCTTGTGCCATATCTTAAAGAGATGCACTATACACACGTTCAGCTTATGCCGATAACAGAGTATCCGTTTGACGGAAGCTGGGGATTTCAGACAACCGGCTATTTTGCGCCCACTTCGCGTTACGGTACTCCTGCGGATTTTATGTACCTTGTCGATAAGCTCCATCAGGAAAATATAGGAGTTATTCTTGATTGGGTACCGTCAAATTTTCCGAAAGACCCGTACGGACTTGTAAAATTTGACGGAACTTTTCTTTACGAAAGCGATGATCCCTGCAAGGGTGAACGACCTTCGTGGGGAACCTGCCTGTTTGATTTTTCAAAAAACGAGGTTATAAGCTTTCTTGTTTCATCGGCAATGTTCTGGATTGAAAAGTTCCATATTGACGGCTTGCGTGTAGGTGCGCTTTCGTCTATGCTCTACCTTGATTATGGTAAAGAAGACGGTGAATGGACTGCAAATCAGTATGGCGGAAAGGAAAACCTTGAGGCTATAAACTTTATTAAGCACCTCAATACAGCGGTGCATATGTTCCACCCTGATGTGCTTATGTTTGCTGAAGAAAACACTTCTTGGCCAAAGCTCTCTCATCCTGTTGAGGAGGGCGGTCTTGGCTTTGACTATAAATGGAATATGGGCTGGATGAACGATATGCTCCACTATATGTCGCTTAATCCGCTTTGGAGACCGTTCAATCATGACAATCTTACCTACAGCTTTTTCTATGCTTTTTCCGAGCATTTTCTCCTGCCGATTTCGCACGATGAGGTTTCGCACGGAAAAGGCTCGTTAATAAACAAAATGCCCGGTGAATATGACGATAAATTTTCGGCTGTCAGAGCGTTTATTACATATATGTATGCTCATCCCGGAAAAAAACTTGTGTTTATGGGTACCGAAATCGGTCAGTTTGATGAATGGGATGCTGATTCGGGTATTCAGTGGGATTTGCTTTCCTTTGAAAAACATTCGGCACTAAAACGTTTCTTTTGCGATTTGAACAAGTTTTATCTTGAAAACAAGCCGTTGTATGAGCTTGATGTAATATGGAAAGGCTTTGACTGGATTCACCATGACGATTACACCAACAGTGTAATTGCGTTCAAGCGAACTGACAGTGATGGTAATGAAATAATTGCCGTGTGCAATTTTCAGCCTGTAAAGCACGATAAGTATTATATAGGCGTGCCCAAATACGGCTTGTACAGTGAAGTGTTTAATTCGGATGCCAAGGAGTACGGCGGAACGGGTATTTTAAACGGAAGTGAAATTATGCCCGAAATGATGAAAATTCACGGATGCAATCAGGGGCTTCCGCTTGCTTTGCCGCCGCTTAGCGTTATTTATCTGAAATGTACCGGCGAGCTTGAGCCGAGCTGCGACGATTAATGTAACGATTATTTTATATTTAAACCATATGTTTTTCGCAGCGCCACTGGTTAATGCGGAAAATTGCTTATAATATACATATGCTATAATAATAAATCGGAGGTATTTCTAAATGTTTCCAAAACAGGAAGTAGTTGCTATGCTGCTTGCAGGTGGTCAGGGCTCACGTCTTGGCGCACTTACAAAAAAGCTTGCAAAACCCGCCGTTCCGTTCGGCGGAAAGTATCGCATTATTGACTTTCCTTTGTCAAACTGCGTAAACTCGGGTATAGAGGCTGTGGGTATTCTTACTCAGTATCAACCGCTTGTGCTTAATGAGTATATAGGCAACGGTCAGCCGTGGGATCTTGACGGTATGCACTCGGGTGTAAACTGCTTAAGTCCTTATCAGGCTGTTGACGGTGCCGACTGGTATTCGGGTACGGCAAATGCAATTTACCAGAATATAAGCTATATTGAACGATATGACCCCGAATACGTTGTAATTCTTTCGGGTGACCATATCTACAAGATGGATTACAACAAAATGCTCGAATTTCATAAGGAAAAGGGAGCGGCTTGCACAATTGCGGTAATTGACGTTCCGCTTGAGGAGGCTTCACGCTTTGGTATTCTCAATACACACAAAGACGGAAAAATTTATGAGTTTGACGAAAAGCCCGAGCATCCTAAGAGCACAAATGCATCTATGGGAATCTATATTTTCAGTTGGAAAGAGCTAAAAAAATACCTTGTTGAGGACGAAGAAAAGGAAGATTCAAGTCACGATTTTGGCAAGGATGTTTTGCCTGCAATGCTTGACGCAGGCGAGAAAATGTTTGCTTATCCGTTTGAGGGTTACTGGAAAGATGTCGGAACAATTGACAGCTTGTGGGAGGCAAATATGGATTTGCTTGACCCAAACGTTACTCTTGACTTAAAGGATATATATTCACGCAATCCTATGATGCCGCCTCACTATGTTTCAAGTGACGCAAGTATTCAGAATTCGCTTATCGCCGATGGTTGCAATGTTTATGGAAATCTTGAATTTTCAATTCTCTTTGCAGGCGTTACCATTGGCAAGAATGCAACGGTTAATTCTTCAATTATTATGCCCGGCGCGGTAATTGAGGAGGGTGCTGTTGTTCAGTACGCAATTGTTGCAGAAAATACAGTGGTCGGCAAAAACGCCGTAGTCGGCGAAAAACCCGAAGATGTTGCCGATCGTGATAAATGGGGAATTACCGTAATCGGTGCAAACACAACTATCGGCGAAAACACGGTTATCAAGGCAAAGGAAATGATAGAAGGCAATACGGAGGTGAATGCAAATGAGAAGTAATAATGTTCTCGGTTTTATATTTGCAAGTACGCTTGATGAAAAAATTCCGGAGCTTTCAGCTTCCCGCACAATGGCAAGTGTTCCCATCGGAGGAAAATACCGACTTATTGACTTTGTGCTTTCAAATATGTCAAATTCAGGTATTAATAACGTAGGTATTGTTGCCAAGAGTAATTTTCTCTCTCTTATGGACCACGTTGGTTCAGGCGGTGCATACGACCTTTCAAAGAGAAGAAGCAATCTTACAATTCTTCCTCCCTACGGCGGAAAGACATTTTCAAGCTACGTTGAAACAATCTACAATATGCACGGTTATATTGAAAACAGCCGTGAGGAATATATTCTTATTTCACCCTCAAATGTTGTGACAAATTTTGATTACAGCAATGTATTCGATTTTCATTCAAAAAATAATGCGGATATTACGCTTATCTATAAACACGGTGTTGTGCCCGGCGGATATGACAGACCGCTTACAATTGATGTTGGTGAAAACGGCAAGGTGAATCAGGTTTTCATCAAGCCCGAAACAGGTGATGAAGAAGTAAACCAGTTTTATGGTTCGGTTTTAATAAAAAAGGATCTCCTTATGCAGGAAATCAGAAATTCTCTCAGCCTTAATCAGCTTGACGTAAAGCGTATTATTCAGAAATCAATCGAAAAATTCAACGTATACGCTTATGAAAATACAGGTTACTGTGCTGCTATCAGCTCAATCAACGATTACTTTGAGTTTAATATGGATCTTATGAAAAAGAAAGTAAGAGACGAGCTGTTTAACCCAAAACGTCCGATTTATACCAAGGTAAGAGATGACGCCCCGTCAAAATACGGTCTTACAAGCAGCGTCAAAAATTCAATTATTGCACAGGGCTGTGTTATCGAAGGCGAGGTTGAAAACTGCGTGCTTTCAAAGGGCGTTTATGTCGGAGAGGGTGCAAAAATCAGCAATTGCATAGTAATGCAGGATACAAAAATAGGTTGCAATACCAATCTCAATTATGTTATTATAGATAAGGATGTTACAATCAAGGACGGACGTTCGCTTATGGGATTCGATTCGTATCCTATCTATATTGCTAAAAAATCTGTTGTTTAACTGGAGGAAAAACAAATGAGAATTTTATACTGCGCTTCTGAAGCAAATCCATATTGCGGAAGCGGCGGACTTGCCGACGTAGCAGGAAGCCTGCCCCATACACTTTGCAGAAAGGGACAGGATTGCAGAATAGTAGTTCCGCTTTACGGTACTATACCGCAGGAACTTAGAAATTCGCTTAACTTTATTACAAACTTTACTGTTCCCGTTGCTTGGCGTCATCAGTACTGCGGCCTTTTCTGGGCAAGATGGAATGACTGTACTTACTACTTTATTGACAATGAGTATTACTTCAAACGCGGAACACTTTACGGACATTATGACGACGCCGAGAGATTTGCTTTCTTCTCGCGTGCAATTCTTGAAATGCTTCCGTATATCGACTTCCACCCCGATATTATTCACTGCAACGACTGGCAGACAGCTCTCGTGCCTGTTTATTACTATCTTTTCTATTCTCACAGACCTTGGTACTATAATATCAAGAGCCTGTTTACAATTCATAACATTCAGTATCAGGGAGAATATGGCTGGGAAGTTAATACCGAATGTGTAGGTATCCCTGCTTCTGAAACAAAGATTCTTGAAATGAACGGTAAACTCAATATGATGAAGGGCGCAATTGAAACTGCAACACGTGTTTCAACTGTTTCGCCTAGTTATGCGGCTGAAATTAAAGATCCGTGGTTTAGCTGGGGACTTCACGATGAGCTTAATCTCCGACATTACAAATTATGCGGAATTAAGAACGGCATCGATAATGTAAGTTACAATCCCGAAACAGACTATCAGCTTTACCGCAATTACTCAAAGGATGATATGAGCGGAAAGGGCGAGTGTAAGCGTGCATTGCAGGAGCGCTTGTGCCTTGAGCAGCGCTGGGATGTTCCTGTTGTCGGAATGGTTACGCGTCTTGTATCACACAAGGGACTTGACCTCGTAAGAATGGGTCTGGAAGAGCTTATGAACACCGAGAATATGCAGTTTGTAATTCTCGGTTCTGGTGATAAGGAGTATGAAGATTACTTCAACTATATGCAGGCAAAATATCCGGGCAGACTTTGCTTCTGTCACGGCTTTGTTCCTGAACTTGCAAGAAAGATTTACTCGGGCGCAGATATTTTCCTTATGCCTTCTGCTCAGGAACCTTGCGGACTTGCACAGATGATTGCTTTGCGTTACGGAACAATTCCTGTAGTGCGTGAGGTAGGCGGACTGAAGGATTCTGTATTTGACAGTGCTGACAACTACGGCAACGGCTTTACGTTCAAGAACTACTATACGGCAGATATGCAGCTCGCGGTAAGACGTGCTCTTTGGGGTATTCGCGACGCAGGCGGTTGGAAACAGCTTATGTGGCGCGCAATGATGAGCGATAACAGTTGGGAGCGTTCGGCGCAGGATTATATTAATCTTTACAACGATACTCTCAGATGGGCATAAATTAAAAATAGAAATTTTGCAGACTGCGGAAGTGAATTTTTCGCAGTCTGTTTTGTTTTATACAGAGAAAATTAAAATAAAAATATTTTACAAATTTATGTGTTAAAATGATATGACCCAATAAAAAAGAGAAGTAACTTCAAAAGAAGTACTTCTCATGAACATTTTAACACAAGAAACAAAGAAAAAGCAAACGATAGTAAAATATACATGCAAAAGCGGAAAAAGCAAGATAAGCCGAAAATACGGAGTAAGCTTGTCATCAAATAAATTGTAAAACCACTGTTAATGTAATTATAACGAAACATTAGCAATACGGTCTACAATATGTAAAATTCCAGTTGCTGAAACTAATAATTGCGGTATTTTAAAGTTAATTTGAGCATTACTTCCGACTTGATATTGATTTTCAGGAATGTCGATGAATTGAACGAAAAATTAGAAAAACATTTAGAATGGAGCAATAATAAGACAATGCGAACGCTCGGCGTAAAAAGCCCTGCTCAAATGTTGAAATAAAAGCCATTTGCGTGAGCCGCAGTTTTGAAAGGCTTTTCCGTTCCGCTACGCTCCACTCCAAATCCTTTCGAAAACATTATGCCATATCTTTACTTTATTTTTATCCAAATTGGGTCACATCTATTTACAACGCAGATTTATTACGGCAAAAATTTTATAAAACCACTTGAAAAAATCGTCAAATGGTGTTATCATTAGAAAAAATAACGCATTGACGGAGAAAGTAGCATTCAATGCGTACCGCTAAAGAGAATATGTGCCTTGGCTGAAAGCGCATTGCGGTGCCTGTAATGTGAAGTTCGCTCCCGAGCGGTGAAGTTGAAAATTGTATTAGGCTTCAACGGCTGACACCGTTATATGTCAAGGAAGTGTTTGCTTCTAATTGATGCAAAAATCAGGGTGGTACCGCGGATTATTTCGTCCCTGCGTAGTTTTTACGCAGGGACTTTTTTTATTAACTATTAACGGAGGTATTTATGGACAAAATTGCTGTTTTAAAAGAAGAAATTACTAAAAAGCTTTCTGAAACTGCCGACCTTTTCGACCTTGATAAAATCAGGGTTGCTTATCTCGGTAAAAAGGGCAGTATTACTGCCTTGCTAAAGGGAATGAAGGATCTTTCTCCCGAAGAAAGAAAGTCCTTTGGCGCAGAGGTAAATAAGCTCAAGACATTTGCGGCTGAAAAAATTGAAGAAAAAATCACTGAGCTTAAAGAAAAGGAAATTGAGCGTGAAATTGCGTCAATGCCGCAGTTTGACATCACAACTCCCGTAGACCTTTCAAGAGGTTCTTATCACCCGATTACTCTTGTTCAGCGTCAGTGTGAGGCAATCTTTAAGTCAATGGGATTTACCGTTGAGGACTACCAAGAAGTTGTAACCGACTACGAATGTTTTGAGTCACTCAACATTCCCAAACACCACCCTGCACGTGATATGCAGGACACTTACTACCTTGAAAACGGTCAGCTTTTAAAATCGCAGACCTCTGCCGCACAGAACGCTATTCTCAAAAAATACGGCAAAAACCTTATTGAAAACGGAGTGCCGATTAAGGCTATCTTCCCCGGAAGATGCTTTCGAAATGAAGCGACCGACGCCTGTCACGAAAACACCTTCTTCCAGATGGAGGGCGTTATGGTTGATAAGGACATTTCGATTTCAAACCTCATTTTCTTTATGAAAACTATGCTTTCCGAGGTATTCAGAAAAGACATCAAGGTTCGTCTTCGCCCCGGTTTCTTCCCGTTTGTGGAACCGGGTTTTGAGCTTGACATAAGCTGTCTTATCTGCGGCGGCGACGGCTGTCCGTCCTGCAAACACAGCGGCTGGCTTGAGCTTTGCCCCTGCGGAATGATTCATCCTAATGTTTTAAGAGAGGGCGGAATTGACCCCGAAGAGTACACAGGCTTTGCGTTCGGTCTTGGTCTTACAAGACTTGCAATGATGAAATACGGAATCAAAGACATCAGAGATTTAAACAGCGGAAGCCTGAGGTCGCTTTCACAGTTTACCGATGATGAATAAGGAGGGTATATAATATGTTTTTATCAATGAACTGGATTCAGGATTTTGTCGACCTAAGCGGTCTTGACAAGCTTGAGCTTATTCACAAATTTTCTCTTTCAACTGCCGAAGTTGAAAACGAGATTTTCCATAAAGGCTCGGACATAAGTGGAATTGTTGTTGCTGAAATCAAGTCGGTTGAAGAGCACCCCGATTCAAAAAAGCTCCATCTTCTAAAGGTTGACGCAGGAAACGGCGAGCTTACAGACGTTGTATGCGGTGCTCCGAATGTAAGAGTAGGTATGAAAACAGCTTTTGCACAGCTTGGCGCAAAAATCGGTGATATTACAATCTCTCCCCGTCCGCTTGCAGGCTTTACTTCAAACGGAATGTGCTGCAGCGAGGCTGAAATTGGAATTTCTGACGACAATTCGGGTATTATGGATATTACCGATGAAGTTGCAAACGGCACAGACATCAAGGATATTTATGAGATTGACGATATTGTATTCGAGGTTGACAATAAATCTCTTACAAACCGCCCTGACCTTTGGGGACACTACGGCATTGCAAGAGAATTTGCCGCTCTTGCAGGCAGAGAATTAAAACCTCTTGACGTTGAAGATTTAAAGGCTTACGATGAACTCAAAAAAATAGATATGAAAATTGAAGACGACCTCTGTCAGCGTTACAGCTGCTTACAGGTTGAAAACATCAAGAGAAACATAAGTCCTGTTAATATGAGAATAAGGCTGTATTACTGCGGTATGAGAGGAATCAACTTCCTTGCCGATTTAACAAACTACCTTATGCTCGAAATGGGACAGCCTATGCACGCATTTGACTCACGCAAGGTTGAAAAAATTAGAATCAAGCGTTTTGACAAGCCGTTTGTTTTCCGCACACTTGACGGAATTGACCGCAACATTGACGAAAACACGCTGATGATTTGCAACGATAACACCCCCGTTGCAATTGCAGGAATTATGGGTGGTCTTGATTCGGAAATTGTTGACGACACCACTACTCTTACGCTTGAATCAGCCACCTTCAACGCTGTGTCAATCCGCAAATCTACCGTTCGTCTTGCTCACCGCACCGACGCTTCAATGCGTTACGAAAAGTGCCTTGACCCGGAAATGACAGACGTTGCAATCGCAAGATTCTTATATCTTCTCAAAAAATACGACAGCGATGTTAAGGTTGTATCATCGCTTACAGACGAGTACGCTTTTCACTATGACACTGTTACCCTCGGCTTTGACAAAAATTTCGTTGACCGCTACACAGGAATTGAAATTGACAACAATACAATTGTTAAAACTCTCACAAGCCTTGGTTTTAAGGTAACGCTTGACAACGACAATTTCTCGGTTGTTGTTCCATCATGGAGAGCAACAAAGGATGTTACGCTCAAGGCTGACATAATTGAGGAAATCACAAGAATTTACGGCTATGATAACTTTGAAATCAACACCACCCGTTCTCCTCTCTACCCTGTCAGAGTAGACGCTGTTAAGAGCAACGAGGACAAAATTAAAGATATTCTTGTAAAGAAATATAATCTTCACGAACTTCATTCCTATGTATGGGCATACAACGATGAATTGAAAGCACTTAATATTCCCGTTGAGAATAATATTAAGCTCGCCAACGCAACTAACCCAAATATTGAAACAATCAGAAATTCAATCATTCCCACTCAGCTTTGTCAGGTTAAGACAAATGCCTCCTACTCCCCCGACTTTGGCATTTTTGAAATCGGACGTGTTGTAAACGGCGTTGACGAAAACAACCTCTGCATTGAAAACAAAAAGCTTGCAGTTACACTTTTCAGCAAGACTAAGGACATTAAGACGCTTTACTTTGAATTAAGAGATATGCTTGCAGTAATCACAAATGACTTAAAGCACGAAACACTTTTATTCAAAAAAGCAGAGCCTGCACACAGCTATGAGCACCCGATAAACCTCAACGCAATTATGATTGGAGAAAAAGAAATCGGCACAATTGGAATTGTTCACCCTGTTGTCGGCAAGAAGATTGACAAAAAGGCAAGCATTGTATTTGCCGAGATTGATATGAGCGAATTTACACAGGCTGAAAATTGTGCCATCGTTTACGAAGAACCCTCAAAGTTCCCGCCGATGGATTACGACATAAGCCTTGAAATTCCAAGCGGAGTATTCTACAGCGACCTTGCTGAATGCTGGAAAAACGAAGGTGGTGCAATTCTTAAAAACACAAAGATTATTGACACCTATGACACTGAAACCGTCCACAGCTTAACCGTAAGATTTGAATTTTCGTCAAACAGCAGAACGCTCTCATCAAACGAAGTCCAAGAGATTATGGACAAGGTTATTGCAAATCTTGAAAAGCTTGATGTAAAGTTAAGAAACGCATAATAAATCAACAAACAAGGGACGTCAGCTCGCCCCTTGTTCTTTTTCCAAAAATAAAACTGTATTTTATAATCATTTTATTTAAAATGCTTGAAATTTGCTTTGAAATATATTATAATAGTCAAATAGGAGGTGTTTCAGTATGTTGGACAAGACAATGATTTTTTCACTCGGCGAGGAAAAGGATGACCAGATTAAGGCAAGTCTTACTATTGTTTATGACGCACTCAGAAAAAAAGGTTACAATCCGATTAACCAGATTGTAGGTTATATTCTGAGCGAGGATCCTACTTATATTACAACGTACAACAATGCTCGTAACATAATAAGCAAAATCGACCGTGACGACTTACTTGAAGCACTGGTAAAATCATACCTCAATGTTTAAGAAAGGATGATGCCTTGTGGCAGATACCAAAAAACAGGCACAGGAATTTCCTACCTACAAGGGCAAACCGCTTGTGCGCTGCGGAGATGAGATTTACTACGGCAATATGGAAGAACCGTATGTTATAAGAATGCAGATCAAATCAAAAAAAGAAGTCAACGGCAACGAGCTTCCTGATAAGGTAACCGTTCAGCTTATGGCTACCGACCCTTATCTTTCACCAAGAAAGCAGCTCATTAAGTCAAGCGAGAAAAAAGGTATGTTCCTTGCAATGGATATTGCGGACATCTGGCTTGAAAGGGCGCTTGCAAATAAAATCTGATTATTCTGCTTTTCTCTATCTAAAATAATGCATTAAAAAACTGGCTTTGATTTTTCAAAGTCAGTTTTTGTTTTTATACACATTTATTAATTACAGTAAGCCTTTCTGCTTTGTATATTCATCATACAAAGTTTCTGAAATTGACATTTTTCTGATAATATTCTTAACGGTAATGTCAAGCCCGGTATTTTCGCTGTAATCGGCAGGATAAATATAATCTACTCTGCCCCTTTTCAGCAAATCCTCAACCTTACTGTCTTTGTTCTGATAAACAGCTATTGAGTAACCGCCGTATGCTTTCATCATCTTCATACACGGAACATCTGAGAGTCCGTCGCCTATGTAAATCATATTGCAAAACGGCACTCGCTTGCTGTCGTCAGGCATTGAACGGTTGAGGTCGTTATCATTCGCAACATCAAGCACACCTTTGTTGATTCTGTAAACAAACTGGGTTTTGTTGGTGTAATTTACGTCGGTTTTCGGCCACACTCCGTTGCCGTTTTCGTCATACAGAAACTCGCAGGCAAAAATACTTTTGAAGCATTTGCTTATCGTTGTGCCCTCAATAATCTCTTTCATTCCCGAAGAAATTACGTAATGCTCAATCTGCATACCGTTGGCTCTGCCAAATTCATTAATTCGGTCAAACCAACCCTCTACTCCTTTGAAAAGTTCAACATTTTTTCCCATTTCAACAAGATTTCGGCGCAGAAGAGGAATGTTCTTATCCTTAGAAATTTTGACCATTGCATACATATACGCAAGAATCGAATCCATATGTTCACGCTGACCAAGTGAATTTGCATACTGCCAAAATTCTTTTTCAGTCAGTCCCAGACTCGGAATAAAGCTATAACCCTGCATATTCTTGGTACACAGCGTTCGGTCAAAGTCATACATAATTGCAACAATAGGTAAATCACACATTGACAAACACTCCTGAAACTGCATATAAATCGTATATTTATTCAGCTGATGTTTCACTGACACCCGACGAAACAGTCTGTGTTTTCTGCGAAGAATAGGTTGTAACGTCAATAGCCTCAATAACAACATTCTCAACAGGTTTGTTGTCATCATCTACCTTGACTACAGCAATCTTATCAATAACGTCCATTCCGTCTATCACCTGTGCAAAAACAGTGTGACCTCTGTCTACTGCATTATATGCGCCATCAAGATACGGATTACCTCCGTTAACTTCATAAAGAGAACGAACTTCATCAGATACTATGTCGGTATCATAGCAATTGTTTCCGTTTTTCTGAATAAAAGCAGAAAGAAGATCTGAATCCTTATAGTTTAAAAGCTGAGTTTTAACGGAATCCCACAAGCTTTCAAATCTTGCCCAACCGCCGTTATTTTCAAAAGCCTCTGCGCTCGTCTGATTAACAAAAAACTGACTTCCGTTTTCATCCTGAGCAGAGTTTGCCATAGAAACAGCACCTCTTATGTTGAACAACTTGTCGCAGAATTCATCTTCAAATTCAGTACCGTAAGAGCTTATACCGTTTGGAGCGTTTTCATCATTTCCACAATGACCGCCCTGTACGATAAAATCCCTTATAACCCTATGAAAAGTTGTGTTGTTATATTTTCCCTCTTTTGCAAGATTAATAAAATTAGTAACTGTCTTTGGTGCTTGTTCAGGGAAAAATCTCATTGTAAAATCACCAAGCGAAGTATGAACCACTGCAATAGTATCACCCTCGTTTGGCATATCAAGCTGAAATCCGACTTTGTTTTCGGTGTCATAGAAAATATTCGGTTCAATTCCGAGTGCTGAAGCATCAATTCCAAGACTTTCAAGCGCTCCGACTGCCGTTGCTTCATCAGCAGTACTTGCAGCCAAGGGCAAGGTTGTTGCAACTTCATCGCTTGTTGCAGGCTGTGTTTTTCCGTTTTCGCATCCTGAAAACGAAATAGCTGAAGAAATACAAATCAAAGCGCATAAAACAACGCCAGAAAGCTTTCTGAACTTATTCGTATTCATATTCTGTTTCCTTTCCGGATTATATTCTAAAACACACAAGTATATTTTAGCATAAACGCTTTAAAATTGCAAGTTTGCGCAAATTTTGCAGGGATTGTGCATATTAAAAATGTAATAAAATACTTCATTTGTTCATATGTTTATTTGTAACCAAATATTACGGAGGTTTTAAAATGTCAGAATATTTACCCGAGGGAAAACTCATTTCTGAACAGGAGAACATAAATATTATTCATTCACAGCAGCTTTTGTACGAGGCTATGTGCAACAAAAAAATACTTGAAGCAAAAGCTTTTATGTGTGATTCAAACCACAACCTTATTGTCAATCTCGGCTCAATGAAGGGGGTAATCCCCCGTGAGGACGGAGCAATTGGTATTCGTGAGGGCACAGTGCGTGACATTGCGGTCATTTCACGGGTAAACCGTCCGGTTTGCTTTATTGTGAAAGGATTTGATACAGACGAATACGGTAAAAAATACGCTGTACTTTCAAGAGAATCTGCACAAAGACAGTGTCTTGACAACTACATATCAAACCTTGTTTGCGGCGATGTTGTAGACGCAAAAATAACTCACCTTGAAAATTTCGGTGCATTCGCGGACATCGGCTGTGGAATTGTAGCACTTATGCCGATTGACACAATCTCAGTTTCACGCATTGAACACCCGAGAGAACGTTTTACTGTAGGTATGGATATAAAAGCTATTATCAAGACAATCGAAAACGGAAGAATAAGTCTGAGTCACAAGGAGCTTCTCGGCACGTGGGAAGAAAACGCTGCAAATTTTACGCCGGGTGAAACAGTTTCAGGAATAGTAAGAAGCGTGGAAAACTACGGTGCTTTTGTGGAGCTTTCTCCAAATCTTGCAGGGCTTGCAGAGTGTAAAGAAGGAGTAAAAGCAGGGCAGCAGGCAAGTGTGTACATAAAAAGTATCTTACCTGAAAAAATGAAAATCAAACTTATAATAATAGATACCTTTGATTACAAATATAATCCTCAAAAACCGAAATATTATTTTTCTGAAAATCACATCAATACATTCATCTATTCACCGCACAACTGCACAAGACGGATTGAAACAATTTTTTAGGTTGACACAAAATTACTCCAATGATATGATAATATTATATTATTATTGAGGAGAAAACTATGGAATTAACAGAAATACTTTTAATTGTTCTGTGCAGCGCGGCACTGATAGTCGGAATTATATGCGTTGTTCTGATTTTTAAGAAAGACAACCGTGGTAAGCAGATAAGCCCTGATGAATTTTCATGCATAGTAAGAAATGAAATCGGCAGACAAATGAGCACGCAAAGGCAGGAGCTTTCTTCTCAGATGCAGAGCACTGTTAAAAATATGGGCGATATGATTTCTGCAAACCAAACTGAAAAAATGTCACAGCTTGAGGAGAGAATTAAAACTTTCTCGCTTGAAAACGAACAAAAGCTTGAAAACATCAGACATTCAGTTGAGAAAAGGCTTGAATATCTGCAAAGCGACAACAACCGTCAGCTTGAAAAGATGAGAGAAACAGTAGACGAAAAGCTTCAAAAAACGCTTGAAGAAAAGATGAACAAATCATTCTCACTTGTCAACGAACGTCTTGAACAGGTTTACAAAGGACTCGGAGAAATGCAGAATCTTGCTGTTGGCGTAGGCGATCTAAAAAAAGTTCTTTCAAACGTGAAGACAAGAGGAATTCTCGGTGAGATTCAGCTAAAAAGCATTTTGTCCGAAATACTTTCTCCCGAGCAGTATGAAGAAAATATTGCAACAAAAAAGGGTTCAAAAAATGTTGTAGAGTTTGCAATCAAACTTCCTGCTGATGATGACGGCGTTGTTTATCTCCCTATTGACTCAAAATTTCCGGGTGATACATATGCAAACCTGCGTGACGCTATCGACAAAGGCAACAAAGATGACATTGAATCAGCCGTAAAGATTCTTGTTTCAAGAATAAAAAGCGAAGCAAAAGATATTCACGACAAATACATTGACCCTCCGAATACCACTGAATTTGCAATTATGTTTTTGCCGTTTGAGGGGTTATACAGCGAGGTTGTTAACCGCGGTCTTGTTGAAATTTTACAGCGAGAATACAAGGTAAATATTGCAGGTCCGAGCACTATGGCTGCACTGCTGAATTCACTGCAAATGGGATTTAAAACTTTGGCTGTTCAAAAACGCAGTGCAGAGGTTTGGGAGGTTTTAGGCGGAGTAAAACAGGAATTTGATAAATTTAATGATGTTCTTGTCCTTACCCAGCAACGTCTTGACCAAGCAAATAAGGAACTTGATAAGCTTGTCGGAGTAAGAACCAGACAAATTCAGCGCAAGCTGAAAAACATTCAATCTCCTACAGCCTCTATTAATGATTTTTCTGAATTAGAATAATTGTCGATATAAATAAGGTGAGCAACACTATTGATTGCTCACCTTTTTATTTCAGCCATAAAAGCTTTAATATGCTTGAAGTTTATAATCAGTTACTTGTCAGACATTTTTCCATGAAATAAAATTTTCCCATACGCCATTCAGCAATTCCTGCGATATTGTAGCCAAGGTTTTTATAAAGCTTTACCGCGTATGGATTTTTAGTGAATACATACAAGCGTATAGATTTAATACCTTCATTCCGAAGCTTGGATTCAATATATTTCATTGTAATTTTGCCGACCCCTTTATTTTGAAAATCAGGGTGAACGCAAAGCCTGTGAATAATTCTATATTCTGTATCGAGATATTGCCAATCCCCGTCATTGTATGCTTCATCGCAAATTTTATTTATTACACAAATGACAGCAATCTTTCTGTCAACAGTTCCTATGTATAAGTCTTTATTTTCAATATCCTGTTTTATAGTAACTTTGTCGGGATAAATTTCATCCCACTGATAAATTTCTGCTTCTTCCATACAAATTACAGCAGATTTGATAAGCTTTGTTATTTCGTATAAATCTTCCATATTTGCTTTTCTGTACTCTATGTTCATAGCATCACTTTCTCTAATTATTGAATAAACGCAGTTTTAACATTTGAATTGCAATCTGAATTTTTAAAGAGGCTTTTAAACTCGCTTAATTTATTAAATAACCGCCAAACATTGATTCTGATACTTTTTATATTTGCTCAAATATTATCCAGTGCATTTTAATCTCCATATAATAATCTAAAGATAAATTTGCAAAGATTATAATCTCCTTGCCTTTCTGTGTATGCTTTTATTCTTGCATCCAGCATCTCCCAATAAGTTCTGTTGCCACGCTGATAGATTTCCTCATACAGAAGTGCAAGTCTTGAATACTTCTCTTTGATATAGTCGAGAATGACTTTCTTGTAATCCCCACGAAGATTGAGATTTTCAAGCCATATCAGATTACATTGTTTTTTCACACGTTCAATGATTGCTTCCACATCGGTAACGCCAGGAAAAATTGGGAATATAAAGCAAGTAGTACACACACCTGCATCGTGAAAGGTTTTCATGGCAGCAAGTCTGCGCTCGATTGAAACAGCATTGCCTATATACACACCAATATGTCCGTCCATCCAGACGGCAAGTCCATACGTTTCGGGCATATTTGAAATTGATCCGCTTTCAGTAACATTGCTCCAAATGGAATTTGCACTGCAATCAGTAAATCCATTTGAGCCAACTGTGATTTGTCCACTGTCAGCGTTATACCAAGCGTAGGATTTTATCAAGCCTATGCAGTCGCAGACTCTCTTGCCAAGCCACTTCTCTCCGACCTGTCGCATTTCACCACCTGCCTCGTTGTTACCGGGAAACAGACTTGCCTGCCCATCAAGATATTGCTTGGTGCAGACCTGACCGTAACCGCCGTATACATAACCCCAACCGTTTTTGTATGCATTTTCACACCACTTAACAAGGTCGAGATTGTTTTTCGTGGTCTTGTCGGTAAAGCCTGCGGTGCTGATTTCTGCACCCTTGATTGACTGCATCATCTTTTGGAACTCGTCATAATTAATCTCTGTTCCGAATTTCTGATTGACAGCTTTTATCAAATCCTCATCAGACTGATTCTTTTTGAAACAGGATACAAATTTTTTTACAAAGTCCTTGTCCTCTGATTTATCGGACAAGGAGAACAGATATATAACCTCTGCCTGCGTGTTGCAGTCGGACAGTTTTTTGCTTTTGAGTTGATTTTCAACCTCTGTCATCGTGTCGTTGATAAGCTGTAGATTTTCCATCTGCTCAGCTGAGATATTTTCTTGTATGGACTGGTTGAGTTTGTCTGTATCAATATTCATACTGCCGTTGAAAATTGAAACAACAGCAACAATCGGCATAACCACAATTATGATTATGCCGATTATTATACCGCCTATTGTTTTTAATACTTTTGAATTTGTAAGCAGATAAATTGCTATTTTCTTCAGTGCCGCACCTATGGTAGCACTCATTGAATCACCTCCATAAATAAAAAAGTCGATTAATCATAACAGTAATGCTATGTTTAATCGGCTTAAATTTTTATCAATAAACTGTTTAATTCTTCAATATCTAAAAAAACAAATACCGTTTCATAGTATTTTATTCCCACACTTTTTCTCGCTTCATTATGGACGTTTTGCAAAATGTTCAACTTCACCAAGCGTACGTTCTTTTAACAATTTTTTAGCAAGGACATCGTGTTTTGATAGAGCTGTAAGATAATTAATATCCTTTAAGCGCATCATAGATTCATCATATTCTTTTTGTCGATTTTCTATAATATCATTTATATGTTTATTATCATAGATTTTCTGTTTAAAATACGAACCAATTAACCATGCAATATATCCCCCAATTGCAAGTAAAAATATGCCCATCATTTCTGCATTTATTAAAAGAAAGATGCCAAGGCATAATGTTATTATCCCTATCGGGATATATAAAACAAGTGAAACGCCTCGCTTGACACTTTCCTTTGTTTCATGTAAATTTTCAAATCCATAAAGAGCTGGTTCTTTAATGTCCGTATCCCAATAGGATTTATGACATCGTGCGCAAATTTGATATGGGCAACCATATTTTCGTTGGTCACCACTTTGAAGAATTTAAAGGAAATACAAACGGTGAAAAATATCAATGTATTCTCACTGACCCTGTTAACAAAGTGGTTCTAGATATTCTTCCGAAAAGATATGAAAGTTATCTCACAAAATACTTTAACTCATTTTCAAAAGATGAACGCAGTCAGGTTATATTCATATACCTGTCAAAGGCAGTAGCTAAACCTTTTGTATTCTTATTGTACTCTGTTTTATAATTAAATTATATCAATTGAAATTGTCAATGTCAATTATATCAAAAACTGCTCATATGAAGAGTCCATAAGGATTTGTACTGAGTATCCCTTTCCTACCAAAATTTCCTTGAACAATTTACAGATTATCATTCTCATATCGGTTTCTTTGTCATTGAGCTGATTCTGCTTTTCAGCTATTCGCTGAACATTGTCTGCGATTTTACCCTTTGTAGTTTCAATAGCCATTGAAAGCACATTGGGAGTGAATTTGCTGTCTCCCAACAATGAATTTGCGATTTCCCCTGTAAGCTCACCGAGCTTTCTTTTCAGAGTTTCGATTTCCTTATTCAACCTCTTGATTTCAGACTTGATTAGCGATATTTGTGTTCTGTACTTTTTCTCAATGGCTGCATCCTTTGGTGTAACTTTGATTTTATCAAAGCATTGATGCAAGGCGTCAAGCACAATTTCATCTACCTTTGCGGCTGAATATACCGACTGTCCGTCACACTCGTTGCGTTTCATTGCTTTGCCTGAGCATAGGTAACGAAATCTTCTGCCGCCGTCATAAGATGTGCCGTCTTTTGTAGTGTATCTGTCGACAAAGCTGTTGGCACATAATTTCTTGCCACAGTGAGCATAATAAATGTTACCGCAAAGCATTGTTGAAGATTTAGCTGTTCGGGCAAGCTGAGTTTTCTTCTCGTTGGTGTACTTCCTCTGTTCAAGAATTTTCTGCGCTTCATCAAACACTGCATCATCAATTATCTGCAATTCTTTGACTCTTTTCGAGGTGACTCCGCCTCGGTTATAATATCCGCAGTAGATTGGATTTTGCAAAATTCTCTTAATTGTGTTCGATTGAAATTTTGCACCGTTATGATTTTGCGTTAAATTTGAGAAAGCTAATATATTGAGCATTGATGTTGTGATTGACAAGTGCAGATTTATCTGTATAATAATACTTGGTGATCGTGTTGCAGAAGCTTGAGAGACCTGCAACCTTGGGAGTTTCTGAGGAAACTCCCATCCTTAATAAATACAGAAAAAGTTATTATAATTATAGACATCTATAATAAAATAAATTATAATAAAAACGAAATGTGTTTGTTGTATTTGGGCTGAACCTTGCGTTCCAGTTCCATCACTTGGCGGGGAGACTCCCCGCTATTTTTTTGAGAATTTAGTCTGAAAGAAATTACTATATGTTTATATGTATCAGTATAAATTATTTCAGGTCGCCAATATGATTTTTACATTTGAGCTTTCTAAAATGAAATATGAAAACAGATGAAAATACAGAGATTTCTATTATAAGACAATAAAGAAGTTAAAATATATTATGTTTTGTCGTATAGATACGCAAGTACTTATACGGCATTTTTATTTGTCATTAAACAGGTAGAGGAACTTCTGATTGATGCATATGAGAATAGAGGTTGTAAAAGTCAAGTTTAAATCAAGAAACATAAAATTGCTTGTATTGTTCTGAACAATAATGACAGGTCGGCATCCACCCTGTTCACAGCCTATAACCGGATTGAGGTCAGCGTAATAAACCTCCCCTTTTTTTGACTATCAAAATTATTACCTCCCATAGACATGTAAAGACAGCAAGTACCTTTTAAGCACTTGCTGTCCTATCAACCGTTTATTTAGCAATCATCTGCTTATCTGTTTAAATCAATTGGCGAGTAATGATTAAATTTCAATGCAGACTTTTTTAACTTTAAAGCAAAAGCTCAAACCTTTACCTTTTGGTTGGTATTTATCCTCAATATCCCCCAACCGGGAACACATCAGACGGCTATTGCATTGATAGCCTCATTGGAATTTCACCACTGTGAGGATCTCCCACGGCCGCCATCTTTGGTTGCGAGGGTTTTATCACGCTCGACTTTTGACTTGACGAAAGTATCATTATCCCCTCTGCCTGTCATCGCCGTCATTGAATTTGCCGTTCAATGTCTGTGTCCTGAAGATATATATAATATGTTCGCTCATGTGGCTTGTCCGTTCCGAACAGCAGAAGGAATGTATTTGATGTGCTGATATTTAATTTTCAAAGAACAACATCCGGTCCTTCTTCCTGGCAAGTTAAAGAAAAACAGGCGAAAGTTTTTAACGCTTCCACCTGTTTGGACACTTAGAGGCATTTTTTCAACCCTGTTTTTGAAAAAATTTTTATTTTTCTTCAATTTCAGCGTTTTAAACAAAAATTACTAATTGAGTTTAGATAATATACCCTGTAATTTTATCAATCCTCTTTTTATGGATTTATGTACCGCTTGTGAGGAGCAATTTTCATAAACAGCTATTTCTCTGAGTTTCTGTCCTTCAAAGAAGTACATTCTGTCTCTTCTTTGCTGAATCTGTGTCAGCTTGCTTATAACCTGATGCAAATCGCTGTTTCTGATATTGCGTATTGTTGTTTCGTCAATAGTCAATTGTTTGGCAATATTTTTTACATTCAGAGAAATTTCTGTTTGCTCGCTTCTTTCAATATGCTTTCGGTCAGAGCGAGATATACCTTCTCGTTTTCTGTTAAACTCCTGCAATGCTAAAAATGTATCTTGAGGCACTTCTGTTTCTGTAAGTTCATTGTTAGTATTAACAAACGACACATAATATCTTTCTGTTTCATTTTTACTTTCAATTCTGTATGAATAATCATCGTTGTTATCCAAGATGTTTTCCTCCGTTCTGTTTGACTTTTTGTGTTCAAATAGAACTGGAGGTCCTCGAATAAAACAAATTTCGCAGTTATGAGCAAAAAAAGCTATTTTTAACAGTTGCAAGCTTTTGAAACATATTCTTTGCAATAATAAATATAGAACGATGTAAAAAAAGACAGAAAAAGTCGAAAAAAATACCGCAGTGCAATTTAACACTACGGTATATAAAAAATATTCAGTTTTTTACTCCACTGTAATTTTTCGACCTTATTTGAAATAATTGCATTTTAATTCAGCAAAGGATTTGTCAGCACATCTGTATTATAAAAATAATTATGTGCAAGCTCTTTGCCGCCTTCATTTGCAACAACTCCGCTTTCGATACAAACGGCATGGTCGCAAAGTGCTTCGGCACAACGCATATCGTGAGTAATTGTTATCATTGTGTTTCCGCTTTTTAGGTGAAGCACATTGAGAATGTGAACCATTTCGCTTAGTCCCGAATAATCTTGACCGACCGTAGGCTCGTCCAAAAGCAGCACAGAAGGATTAGATGCAACCACAGCGGCGATAGACACACGCCGCTTTTGCCCCTCCGAAAGCGACTGCGGATGCCGCTGCGCAAGATGAGAGATGGAAAACATCTGCATAATTTCACGGGCATATTCCTCCGACTGCGCACCGTAAGCCACTTCCTGTTCTACAGTAGGCATAAACAGCTGATAGTTTGGGTTCTGATACACTACGCCGACCTTTTTAAACCACTTGCTTGTTCCCTTTGACCTCTGACCTAATTTTGAATCTACGTTTTGAATAATACTTCCGCTTGTAGGCAAGTACAGCTTTGCAAACAAGCGCAGGAGAGTTGTTTTTCCGCAGCCGTTTTCACCGAGCAGCAGAACACGCTCTCCTTTTTTTATTTCAAAGCTGATGTCCTTAAGAATTTCACGGCCTTTGACTGAAAATCCGACATTGTTCAATTTGAAAATTGTATCATCATTTTTTATTTCAGAACAGGAGTCCTTTATATGTGCTGATTGCTTGTTAAGATATTCACGCTTATTTTCAATCTTGTTGATTGTACCGTCTTTAATGCTCCACACCGTATCAACATACGGCAAAACCATATCAAGCCTGTGTTCAACAACCAAAACAGCATAACCCGAATGTGCAAGCTCACGCAAGGTATTCATCAGAAGAGCGGCTCCCTCTTTGTCAAGGTTTGCGAGGGGTTCGTCCAATATAAGGATTTTCTGCTCTGTTGCAAGAGTTGCCGCTGTAATCAACCTTTGCTTCTGCCCTCCCGACAGCGTTCGTGTTTTCCACTGCGGTTTAAGCTGCATTTTTGAACAGGCACTGTCAATACATTTTTTTATTTTATCACGAGGAAATGCAAAGTTTTCGCACCCGAAAGCGATTTCATCTTCGACAAGCTGCTGTATAATCTGCGACTCAGCATTCTGCAAAACCACACCGACCTTACGGCAGACTTCATTCATTTTCCGTCCGATTATGTTTTCACCGTTTATCAGAACCTCGCCCGAAACATCACCATATGTAATATTAGGAATGATTCCCGAAAGCAGGGAAAGCACCGTACTTTTCCCCTCGCCCGAAAAACCTGAGAATAGAGCCACCTCGCCGTACTCCACCGAAAAGCAGGCGTTTTTAAGTACTTTTGAATCATAGCCTTCATATGAAAATGTGATATTTTTCATTTCAATCGCTTTCATAGTATTACCACCGAAACTGCACCCGATAAAACGAGCAATAAAAATATAATGTCAACCGCTCTTAGCCTTACAGTTTTATATACCGAACAATCCTCTGCATTATTTGAAAATCCTCTTGTTTCAACCGACAGTGCAAGCGTGTCTGATATATTTACAAGGCGCATTACAAGAGGAATCAGAAATGCACGGTAGAAAATTTTCGGACTTAAAAGACTTCCTGCACCTCGTGTTTTCATTGCTTCACGCACCTGCCGCACTTCTGTACCGAGAAGCGGAAAAAATGTCAGCGTTATCATCATACCTAGCGTTAGCATACGAGGAAGTCTGAGTGCCGAAAAATTTCGAACAAGAACAATCGGTGACAATGCAATGCCAGGAATAACGGCTATACAAACAGCAAGAATACGGTTAACCGATGCAAGTGTTGCCTGAGCGTCACCTGAAATCGCATATGTAATTCCTGCAAAAATTGCACACATAACAACTGCAATCGGTATAACAGCCAGACAGGAGCGCCAATAACCGAACAACAAAAACAACAGCCACATTCCTCCAAGGAAGAAAATACACGACATATTTTTTGCCGCTATCAGTCCGAAAACAATAATTATTACAGACGAGAGAAGACCGATTAACGGATAGACAGTTTTTTTCACCAACAGTTTTTCGCTCATTTTTTCATAGCTCCCGATTTTTTAAGTTCTTTTGAAATCTTTATTCCAATAAATGCACCGAGTGCCGAGATTGCGATAACAGCAAGCGTCATTCCGACGGTAATCCACGGTGCCTTAGTCGCAACTGCCGCCATTGCCTCTCTGCCAAATAAAAGGTTGTAAATATAGTTAAACGGCAGTGAAAGGGTATTGTACAGCACAACAGCAAAGAATACGGCTATGTCTTTCTTGTAACCTTTGAAAATCATCGCTATAAGTATTTCAATCAACAGTCCGATGATGATATTTGAAAAGAACATAGGAGGTGCCATCATAAGCTGAAAAAGTCCCGTTAACAGCGACATTATGAATAATGCGCCTGTCTTACCCGTCTTAATCAGTCCTATTGCAAAGAAAATTGAAATTTGCAAACTCGTTACTACCTGTGCAATTCCGAAAACAACAGTTTGCAGACTTGAGACAAGCGGCATTACTGCACAGGTACAAAGCGTTATCGCCGAAATAATCGCTAAAAATACAATATCCTTTACCTTAAATGGTTCAAAAAGTTTTTCTTTCATTCTTTATTCTCCAATCTTTTCTTCTCTTTTTGGCTTTCTATCATATGTCTTACCACGAGAATAGGATGATTTAGCATCATTCTCGGCCCCGAAAAGCGCATTACATCTCGTATTTTCTCACGCATTTCAGGCTTATAGCAATGCACCTTGCAGTTTGAGCAAAAGGTTTTTGTTTCCATAAAGGGACATTTGTCGCTTCGCAGTTTTGCATACTCATCAAGTTCTCCGCACACGGGACAAAGACCGTTTTGGGTTTTGTGCTTTTTGCGGCAGTATAGCCTTACCATCTGCGACACAAGCTTCTTTTCACGCTCACGCTTACTTTCAACATCTTTCATCAGCTTACTCTCCCATTTTCAACAGAGTAAATTTTATCGGCAATGCGCATAGTTGACTGTCTGTGCGACACAAGAACCACCGTTCTGCCGTCGGACTCTTCGCGCAGAGATTTTAAAATCACCGCTTCGTTGAGGCTGTCAAGATTGCTTGTAGGTTCGTCAAGGAGCATAAACGGCGCATTGTGCAAAAATGCCCTTGCCAGTCCTATACGCTGGCGTTCACCGCCCGAAAGCGTATCGCCAAGCTCACCCACCTGCGTATCATAACCGTTCGGCAGACTCATAATGAAGTCGTGAACAGAGGCTTTTTTGCAAGCATCAATGATTTCTTCGTCTGTTGCATCAAGTTTTGCTATACGCATATTATTTTTAATGCTGTCGTGGAAAAGATGAGTTTCCTGCGTTACAAAACTTTCCATTTCACACAGATTTTTGGTATTTATATTGTCAATATCGGTTTCTGAAATTCTGATTTTGCCGCTTTGTACATTCCAGAAACGCATAAAAAGTTTGAGCAAAGTGGACTTTCCGCTTCCGCTTCTTCCGGTTATCCCTACAATTCTGCCTTGAGGGATATTTACAGAAATATCTGAAAGTATTGTTTCTTCACCGTATGAAAATGTAATATTCTCTGCACTTGCACCGCTGAAAGTTATGTTTTTATTTCCGCTGATTTCCTTAACCTCGGGAATTTCCTCGAGAATGTCAAGCACACGGTTTCCTGCGGCAAAGGTATTCTGCAATGTACTGCCGAGGTTTGCCAGAGCAACAACAGGGCCAAAGGAACTCATCAGCGCAATTATGGGGATAAGCACTCCGTCAAAGCCTATCTGTCCGTTCTGATAAAGCAAGGCTGACGCAAACAGAATTGCAATATCAAATAGCAGAATTACCGTATTGGTAACAGCCATATTGCGCCCCGAAATTACCTTCATGCTCTTTTCCTCAATTGAAAGCTCATCGGTTTTTCTGTTCATTTCTTTAACACGCTTTACTCCTGTGCCATATTGAATTATTTCCGAAAGTCCCCTCAGGCTGTCAAGCACAAAGCTGCTCAGTTCTCCCGACTTTTTTCGGAAATTCATTCCGTTGTCACCACTGAGTTTTGAAGTTATTACAGGAATTATTATACCGACAACTACATATGCAACAGCCGAGATAAGGCTTAAAATCGGGTGGTAGCATCCTATGAAAATACACATAAATACGGAAAACACCAAAGCAATCGCAGACGGTGAAATTGTGTGTGCGTAGAACACCTCGAGCAATTCAATGTCGGAAGTTATTACCGAAATAAGATTACCCTTGTCTTTGCTTTCAAGTTTTGCAGGACAGAGCCTGCGCAATGCTTTGAACACCTTGTCACGAATCAGCGCAAGTAGTTTGAACGCAATATAGTGATTACACGCCTGCTCGGCATAACGCAGAACACCTCTCAACACGGCGAAGATTACTACGCTGACAAAAGCAACTGTCATTGTTATCGGAACGGAAAACTCGAGCAAATCAAGTATTGCATAACCTCCGAAAATTGTAATAAACGTTGCGCAGAGGTTGCCGATTATACCCATCAAAATTGCAAGTATCATATAGCCCGTAAGCGGCTTTACAAGTCCGATAAGTCGAGCCATTACGGAAAAATTACTGCGTTTTTTCATTTCACTTCACCGTCCTTAGCATAATTCTCAAGGTTTTGCTGAGCACTCCAAAGCTTTGCATAGGCGCCGTCATTTTGGAGCAATTGCGAATGTGTTCCGCTCTCGACAATATTGCCGTTATCCATAACGAAGATTTTATCGGCGTCCACCGTATTTGCAAGACGGTGCGAAATCATAATCACCGTTTTGCTCTTTGCAATCTTATGGATTTGCTCAACTATATCGTTTTCACTCTCAACATCAATATTTGAGGTTGCCTCGTCAAAGATATACACCTGACTGTTATGCAGGAGTGCACGTGCAAGAGCGAGCCTTTGGCATTGACCGCCCGACAGGTTTGATGCTTTCTCGTTGAGCATTGTATCAAGTCCGTTCTCACTTTTCAGAAAATCGGAAAGCTTTGCCTGATTTAAAACCTCCCACATTTCTTTTTCGGTGGCGTTGCTCTTGCCCATAAGCAGATTTTCTCTGACCGTTCCCTTAAAAAGGTAGCTGTTGTGACTTATGTATGTTATATTCTTCATCAGGTCATCTTCGGAAATATCACAAAGTTCAGCATTACCAATGGTAACAGAACCTCTGTAATTTTTATTTCGTCCCATTAAAATCGAGGCAACAGTTGATTTTCCGCATCCGCTCTCACCCACAATTGCAGTAAAGCTTCCGCAAGGAAACTGAATATTGATTTTGTGCAGAATTTCACGGTTCTCGTCATATGAAAAGCAAAGATTATTGCAGTTAATATCGCAGTCTTTCGGGAATGCTGAGGTATTTATTTTGTTATCATCAGGCAAATCAAGCAATTTAAAAATCTTGTCGCTTGCCGCCATACCGTTCATTGCAATATGGAAAAAACTTCCGAGCTGGCGCATTGGAATGAAGAAATCAGCTGACAAAAGGATAATAAGCAGGCAACCCGACAGAGAAACATTTCCTGCACCGTACTGCGAAACCGCCATAATTATTCCGAGCGCCGCACCGCCGTAGGCTATTAAATCCATAATCGTTATGGAGTTTAGCTGCATTGTCAGTACCTTCATTGTAATTTTTCTGAATTTTTCGGACTCGACATTCATCTCATCGTTCTTAAATTTATCGGACTGATAAATCTTTAATGTAGTAAGTCCCTGCAAGTTTTCAAGGAATGTATCGCCGAGCGCCGTATATTGTCCCCAATACTTTGAAAGGAGCTTTTTTGCCCAAGTCTGAACGGCGGCTATTGCTATAGGAATAAGCGGAACACAAATAAGCAGTACTACAGCCGAAAGAATATTTACAAAGCTAAGCACTGCAAACAGCGTGAGCGGTGCAAGCATCGCGTAGAAAAACTGCGGAAGATATGCGCCGAAATATGTTTCAAGCTGGTCAACTCCCTCGACGGCAACTTGAACAACCTCTGAGGTGGTTACCTTTTCTTTGTAAGAAGAACCAAGCCTTAAAAGTTTTTTGTAAATCAGCTCTCGAAGCGACTTTTTAACTGCTTTTGATGACAGGTAGCTCATTTTTGAGGAATAAGATGTACACAAAAAACGAACTATAATTGCCGCAAAAATGGAAACTGCACAGACTGTCATCATTGCCGGAGTCACCGTCATATAAAACAGACTTTCAAGCAATTTTGTTATGCTGAACATCATAACAATGTTAGCACCAAGCGAGAACCATTGCAGAACTACATTTCCTGCAATGTATTTTTTACTCTCCCCCACAGTATTTATCAACCGTTTGTTTATCATCATTTTTTATCCCGACCTTACCTATGAATTTTGAATAAAAATATGGAAATATTCAGTTAGTTAAAGCTAACTTTAAAACAAAAAATAATAGTGAACACCAATCAATTAGCGTCCGCTAACTCAATTATACATTATACCAAAAAGTATTTTTATGTCAAGATTCATAAGAAAATTTTTCATTTTAAACGACGTGAACCAAATGCAAAAGGTGGTGCATCTTATCAAAATGCGCCACCTTTTTATAACTTTTCTTATCTATATAATTATTCAGCAAAGTAGTTGATTGTAAAGTCTACTGTGCCTGAATATTCTCCCGCAGATGCAGGATTATCTGTTACTGTAACTTTACCGCTTAGCTTATCACCTGTCTTCTTGAGATTGCCGGATGCAAGTTCGTTTGTAAATGCAAGGCTGTCCTTTCCGTTAGAAAGTGAACCGCTTTCGTTAGCTGTTACTGTAACATAAGCGTTTTCAGGCAATACAAAGTTCTTTGCTTCTATTGAGTAATTTCCTGTTTTTGTTTCAGTATCAACTGAGATTTCAGCAGGAATGCTAACCTCGTAGCCCTCTCCAACGCTGTATTTTACTGTTGCACTCTGTGAAGATGTTTTGTCTGCTGTTTTAACTTCTGCTGCACTGCTCCAGTCAACTGTAAGAGTTGCCTGATATTTTTCGCTGTCGCTGCCGCCGAACTGTACGCCCATTACATTACTGTTTACATACATACCGAGATTATATGTATCAGTAAGAGATGATACCGTAAAAGACATTGAATCAACATAATGTACAGCCTCATTGTTGGCATTGAGAGCCGTATCATCGCTTAAAGTATATTCAGCAGTTTTCCACTCAGAGCCATCTTTATAATTAAGAACTGCACCATTGGCAGTTGAGTCGATAAAAGTATCGCATGTAATGCCGTAGATTGTAACACTGCTCTTTGTAAAACTTAAGTCAAACTTTGCAGTACCGTCATCATTTACGGTTACCTTGGTTTTTGACAGAAGCGGTTCACCGAATTCAATGCCTCCCATTGCTGTTACATAACAGGAAAGTTCTGAATCAACTGTATACTTTCCTGCATCAAGTGATTGAGATTCTGCGGCAAACGCACTTATCCCAAGGGATGACACCATCATAACGGCAGCTGTACAAACAGCTGCGATTTTGCCTGTTCTAAATTTTTTCTTATGCATTATTAATGCACTCCTTTCTGCACTATTCGTGCCATAAAATATTTATGTAATATCACTGTAATTCACAGTAATGTTACTGCAATTTTGCTATTCTGCAATAAGCTTTACAGGTACGTTTGCTCCGTTGAGAGGAGTATAATTTCCGTCCATTGTATAGGTACTGTAATGTATTGTTGCATTATAAGTGCCCTTTGCAAGCTCCTTATTCAGATTAATTTTATAGATATTCTGTCCGGGTTTTACAAGCTTAGATTTATAAAGCTCTGTACCGTCTTCAAGCAGAATTGAAATTTCAAAATAACATTTGTTATCTTCGGGGTTATACAAGTCAACTGATACGCTTTTTTCCTCTGCCTGTATTTTCATTGATTCTTTACCGGGGATGGAAATTGAATCAAAATCAAGCTGCTGCGAGGACTGCACCACACTTTGTTCAGGCTCAAATTCATGCTCGGGATTCAATATAAGCTTACTTCCGAAAAAAATAAAGAATAAAGTAATCAGAAGTGCCGTTGCACCTGCAATTGTAAGAATTATTCCAAGTCTTTTTCTCTTGTCACGAGTCAAAATAAGCACTCCTCTCAATTTCCTATAACACAAATTTTTCTGCCTGCTATATCAACTATTTGCGTATCTACATCAAATGCAGAATCTATAACGCTTTTGTTTACAACATTTTTCGTTTCTCCGCACGAAATAATCTTACCGTCTTTCATAACTATCGAATTATCACTGAACTCGATAGCCTGATTTATATCGTGAATCACCATTAAAACAGTGAGTTTTTTATCCTTGTTAAGCTCTTTTATAAGGTTTAATATCTCGTATTGGTAATGAATATCAAGATATGTTGTAATCTCATCAAGCAAAAGAATATCGGGATTCTGAGCCAGTGCAAGTGCAAGCCATACTCTCTGTCTCTGACCGCCGGATAATGCGCTTATCGTTCTGTCGGCATATTTATAGGTATCCGTAATTCTAAGCGCATTTTCAACAGCTGTTTCATCGTCAAGGTTTTGTCCGTAGGAAAAAATACTTTTGTACGGCGTACGTCCCATTTCAACGAGTTTTCTTACCGTGAGGTCATCGGGCGCCGTATTATATTGATGAACCACTGCAATATGTTGTGAAAATTCCTTCTTTTTAATTTCATCTATGCTTTTGCCGTCAAAAACAATTCTTCCGCTCTGCGGTTTCAGTCTGCCTGTAAGCAAATGAAACAGGGTCGATTTACCGCTTCCGTTTGCACCAAGCAATGAGGTGATTTTATTTGGAGTAAGTTTAAATGAAACATCATCTAAAATAACTCTGTCTTTGTTGTAGCCAAATCTTAAGTTTTCCACCGACAAATTATGTATTGCTGTTTCCATAACTATTTTTGCTCCTTCTCAGAAGAATAATAAACATCGGACCGCCTATAACAGCCATAACAATTGACGCACTGATTTCATAAGGATATGCAATCATTCTGCCTATTGTATCAGCCAGTAAAAAGATAAATGAACCTAGTAATGCGCTGTATGGAATCAATATCTTGTGATTACTGCCGACAAGTAATCTTGAAATGTGCGGAACAATAAGTCCGAGAAAGCTCACAGAACCAATTACGGAGGTGAATACACTTGCAAGCATTACCGAGATTACCGAAACAATTATCCTGACTCTGTTTACATTTACGCCGAGGCTGTACATTGTGACGTCCGACAAAGAGAGCAAGTTGCATTTTTCTGCAACCAACGCACAATACACTGCACCGACAGCCGCATAAATCAGAAGAAGATAAACATCGTCCCATGTTTTTAGAGATATATTTGAATTAATGATATTTGCCGCTCCGCTGTAGCTTCCGCCTGTTCCGGAAGAAAAAGCCTGATATAATCCCGTGAAGAACGCATCAACCGCTACACCGACAAGAATTAATCTAAGCGGACTTACATTACCGTTCCATGCAAGTAAATATACAATTGCAAAAGCTATCATACCGCCTATGAATGAAAACACGGGTGTAAACGCTGCAAGAAAAGGGAAAAACGCTGATACGACAACCGCCACCAGCGCCGCACCCGATGTAATTCCTATAATACCGGGGTCGGCAAGGGGATTTTTCATAACTGCCTGCATAAGAACGCCCGAAACAGCCATAAGAGCACCACCGAGCAATGCAACAATTATGCGAGGAAAACGAAGTTCAAGAATTATTGCTACCGTTTTGTCATATTCCAAAAACAACCCTCTGAAAAGCTGTTCAACGCTCACGCTCAGACCGCCTGTATTTATTGCTATAAAAAACATAATTAAAATCAGGACAGCCGTCAGTGCAAATGCCGTTACAGTTTTTGCTTTTGTATGTGTTTTCATAATTATTCACCGTACAAGACAGGCTTTAAATAATCAAGAGAATCTTTCCAGTCAAGCGTTGCACTCATACCGAAGTATTCCGACGGAAGATAAACGATATTATCTTTCTTTACTGCATCGTAATACTGCCAAGCAGAGTCAGATTTAAATTCGTCTTTCATATATTTAAAAGCACTTTCCTCATTGTAATGAGCAAACACCATTATAATATCGGGATTCTTCTGAACCATATCTTCGGGATTGATTGAAACAAAACCGTTTTCGTCACCGCTCGTATCTTTTCCGTAAACATTCTTTCCTCCTGCAAGCTCAACAAGATTGCCCACATAGGAGTTTTCTGTTGCAACAAGATAGAAACCGTCAGGGAACGTCATTAAAATTAAAACGCTTTTTTCTTCACCGTCAGTCTTGTATTCAGCCATATAGCTGTCATAGTCATCCGTCAGCTTCTGCGCCTGCGACTCTCTGTCAAGCAATTCGCCTAAAGATTGTATTGCATCATACATTCCCTGCACACTGCTCAAATCAAGAAAAGCAGAACTGATTCCTGCCGATGTATAGTCTTGTGAAAGCGAGCTTTCAAGCGATTTAGGTGAAAGCACCATATCAGGTGATACCGATTTGATTTTTTCATAATCGGGAGACATAGGCGACCCTATCGAAGGCAGATTTTTATACCTTTCAGGCATATTTTCCGAAGAAGTTTCGGGAACTGCCACTACATTATCGTATTCAAGCTCATCAAGGATTCTGCATATCGCAACCGACGTAACAGCTACTTTCGGATTATCCGAAGTGCCATTGTTTTCAGCACTGCCGCTTGAGGCACAACTGCAAATGCTGACTGCAATTATTCCCGACATCATAACTGACATAATCTTTTTTATCATTTATTTTCCTGCTTTCTGCTGTATTTACTGCTGATTATAAATACAATGCCTACAATTATAACTGCGGCAGATATTGCGAGAATAATCCAAAGAAGAGGCATATTAAGGTACGCTGTGTACCGTACACTTGTTTTCTCTGTATTTTCACCCTCGCCGTTTGCATAGTGAATATTCAGCCCGTTTTTTTCAACTGTATTATCGTCTTTTTTCTCCTCAACAACTACCTCGGTTGTTACCTGCGATTGCTTCGTTTCTTTCGGGAGCGTTTCGTACTGTTCCTTTTGTTCTGTGCCAGCATTTCCTGATTTCAGACTGTTCCGGTCAACAGTGAGAGTAGCAGGCGAAGAGCTTTCCCCTGCACCGAATTGCACACCCATTACATTGCTGTTGATATAAAGTGTTAATTCATATGTATCTTTCACGCTCTCAATTGGAAATGACATTGAAGAAACATAATGAACTTCTTCGCTTTTGGAGTTAAGTGCCGTATCGTCGCTTAATGTATATTCTACGGAATCTGTTTGCAGATTTCCGTTCTTGTCATAATATCCGAGCGTTCCGTTTTTAACTCCGCCTTTACTGTCTTCTGCCGAAGGCGATGCGTCAATAAATGTA
Organism: uncultured Ruminococcus sp.; assembly: GCA_958403905.1. Classification (GTDB taxonomy): domain Bacteria; phylum Bacillota; class Clostridia; order Oscillospirales; family Acutalibacteraceae; genus Ruminococcoides. Next base: position 13,316 of record CATXZD010000007.1, on the reverse strand, counting down.
TCGCAGGTTATGTTGTAGATTGTTACACTGCTTTTCGTAAAATTCAGAGTCATTGTTTTTCTGCCGTCGGCATCAACCTTTATCGACGAGCCTGTTAACAGCGGTGCTCCGAACTCAACTCCTCCCATCGCATTTACATAACAGCTTAATGAAGCGTCAATACTGTATGTACCTTCAGATAAATTTTCAACTTCAAGTGCAGATGTATTCAAAATGCTGATAATCGTTAAAATAACACACAGTAAAACGGGACTTATAATCCTGCTTATTTTCCTCATCCGACATCCTCCGTTTATACAGGTTAGCAACAGCTAACCTTGCTAACAAAATATATATCGGGCACGATTACTCAGAACCCCCGATATTACCATAAGGTTAGTGTATGCTAACTTTGAGCGTTTAAAAAATTCCGTCCTACGGAATTCCCTTGTTACAATGAGATTATAACATATATATTTTCTTTTTACATCAGTTTATTTGTTGCAGTTGTGCTACAAATTTAAGCTGCTGAACAAGATAAGAACAAAAATAATCAGTTCTGATGTGATTTTAAGAATGTTGCAATACTGCAAACTAAAAAAGCACTTTCTATTCTTTGTATATTAAAATTATCTTTATCAAATCAAAATTGTGAATATTGCCGTTGATTCCGGTATATGAACTGAACCGCCTGAGTATTCCATCTGAAGGCAAACACTTCCGTACAGAATCTGACCGACTCCCGAACCAATATTTACAAAATTAAGACAGTCAGCAGAAAAAGTAAAGACAGAGCCATTCGACTCTGCGCTGACAAAACGGTCAAAATAAGAGTATTTCATACATTTTATCCGCTGTTGTACCAATTCACCGCTCTGACGGGACCTTACTGTCATTATCCGAGAGCAAAGCTTTATAGTACCGACGCCGTTTTCCACGCAAAGACTGCAAGGGTGTTCAAAACCCTCATTTAATACAGAAAGATTATTACCGTTATTAACATATTCACTGCAAATCAAAAAAGGCAACTGATAACAGCCGTTATTAAGCTTCCTGCACAATACAGAGCCGCTGAACTGCTTTTGCTCATGCAATTCATACTTTACTCTGTATCGATTCTCTGTAGCCCTGACAACATCCATTGTCTTATCGGTTAAATAAAGGGCCCAATAAAACGCATCCTTCTTGGCGTTTTCAACATCTACACCTTCATAGAGAAGATGATTAAGTGAAATTTCAAGACGCTCTGAATAACGCAGCGCTGCCGCATAGCCTTTTTCTGTCAGCATAGGATTGCGTACATTATCACGGTTGATATAACCTTTATTTTCAAGTGCTGTCAATGCTCTGCTGATTGAATATTTCTTTTCGTTCAAGGTTCTTGCTATTCCCGTAACCGTACAGTCAGCCGCATCGGATTTCAAAAAGCATAGTAATACACGAAGTTTTAAAATATCCGGGGGGTCCGGCATTTGTAACATCTCCTATCATAATGATTTTTCAATTTTCTACTTTTGATTCATATTGCAGCATTTATCGCAAAGGCTCATCAATAATCATCATAAAGATAAATTATAATGCAATAAATACCGTGCCTATACGAATATTTTTCGACAAACATTTTGTTAAGCAGTTGTTCAAAATAATTTTTTTGCATACTTTTTCTCATATCTCAAACACTATCCTTGAGGTGAGCGTATGAGATATGAGAGTTTAAATCAATTAATCCGTGAAAGCAGCAGTTCTCGCCGATATTTCCTCTCACTGCCGGTCAGCATACAATTAAAGCTTCATGAGCATAACAACTATATTCATACAGCAGGCGAGCTGCACCGCCGCACAGATGCAATCATCAAATATGAACGGCAGGTACAGCTCAGTGAGTATTATCATTTTTAATTTTTAGAGTGCAGAAGTATTACTCTGCGTTTTTCAAAGCTTTATCCATCGGAATTTTTTTGATTCTTCTGAAATCAAAGCCCAAAACGATAAGATAGCCAATCAGCACAAACAGGAACATTTTTGCATATCCAAACTGATTCATTGTAAAATCATACCAGCCGCTGTAGCTGAACATAATCGTTTTCCAGGCAAAACTCACAACCAGTGCGCCAAGAAAAACACTTATTGCAGTAGCGATTATCAAAACAATGGTCGTAGAAAGCAGATACAGCTTTGCTATTTCGCCGTTTTCATAGCCGAGAATTTTGGTCATGGAAATGGCGTTTTCGTTTTTCTCAATGATAATCTTTGTGAGAAGGTAAATCAGCACTGCCGACAGCAGAATACACAGCACCTGAAAATACTGCATATACGATCCCATGGAGTGGTCAAGCTGGTCGCACATTTTTGTGACATCCAATTCGGTAATAACTGTTGCTATATTATCCTCCGAAATGTCAGTAATCTCCGTATCCGACAGATACCCGGCAAACTCGTCTTTTTCCAAGTCAAATACTGTGCGGAACTGTTCAATCGGCATAAACACAGAAATGCTCAAAGACTTGTCATAAAATCCTGCGACTTTAAATTCGTACTTTTTATTTTCATATTTTTCTTCAAGTGAAACTATGTCGCCTGCGGATATACCGTACTTTTCCGCAAAAGAGTTTGAAATATAGACTTCGTTCGCTCCCAAAGCATCTAAACCATTGATTTTTACATACTTACTGCCATCTGTAATTCCGTATACGGAAATTTCTTCATCAATCGCATCGCTTTTCTTTTGCAGTGATTTCATTCCAAAAATTTCAGCATTTTCGTTCGCTGTCGTAATGAGTTTAGAATCCTCGTCCTCATACGATGTCAGAACATACTGATAGTCTGCAAACATCATATTGCCCGCATTTTCTTTGTAATAATCCAAAGTATCGGGCATTCCGATTGCCATTGCCAGCATCACACAGACGAAAAAGATACCGAAAAACAAAATCAGGTAATTCGGAATGTTCTGAAAGATAATACGCATACGAAAACGGCTGAAGAATTTCCAGTTCGGCAATCGGATTGCCTTTTTACGCTTATTCTTTTTCAAATCCTGTCGCAAAAATTCAAGCGGCGTATGCCTCATTTTTCTACAGATAACCACAAGGTTTACAACGAACATAAGCAAAAGCGTAATGACCGTAGTCTTAAAGAATGCTGTCGGATTCCAGACAGTTTCATATGTCGGCAGACTGTAACTGTTGTAGTACATAGATACCACAAAATTCTTGAACACCGTATATCCCAGCAGATTCCCGACTGCCGCAGCAAACAGCGTAACGATTACAGGCATAGCAAGGTAATGCCGAATCAGTTCTCCTCGGGTATAACCCGATGCACGCAGTGTTCCTATGGTTTTCGACTCTTTTGTAATTGTATTGCTGATGGTTACAGCAAAGATAAAGGCGATAATCACAATCAGAATATTAAGAATCACACCGCCCATTGCCTCGTCCGAACCCATATCGTCCGTTGCAAAATGAATCGCCTGATTGGCATAGGCAGGAAGATAATCTTCAATCTCGTTATCGCCGACAACGGTCTGCGTCAGCAACGCTTTCATAAAATCATCCGAAAGCTTCTTTTCTTCCTTTTCATCCGCAGGTGCGTTGACATACTGCCATGCATATGCGTAATGAACAGGATTTTCAAGTCTTGCAAAACCGTCCTCTGTAACCATAGCCACATTGAATTTCAAGGCGTCAAACATAAAATCGGAGCTTTTTTCGTGGAGTGTGGAATAATTCACATAGGCAATAAGCCCAACAACATTCCATTCTTTTTCGCCGATTGTAATTTTTTCTCCAACCTTTACGCCGACATTATCTGCGTGCATACGGTCGATTGCGATTTCATTTTCAGTTTCGGGAAAACGACCGTCCAAAATGCAGGCTAAGTTAATATCTTCTGTTTTAGCATAAACACGGACAGTACCGTCAACTGTTCCGTCGTTATTATTGTCCTCATCCTCATTGCGGTAGAAATTCTCGTAAACCGTTACCGGAACAGGCTGAAAATCAGAATCGTTCAATTCATATTTTTCTTCCGCATCAGCGTATTTTTCATCGACTTCGGTTAAAACATCCTCCCACGCTTCATCATAGGCTTTCTGATATGCTTCATCATAAGCAGACGGAAATGAATCTTTATATGCGGAATCGTAGGCAGTTTGATATTCTCCGCTTTTTTTAGCCTGTTCTATTGCAGTAGTCAGCATAGAAGAAACTGTATTTTCATCCAACCCCTGTGCAGATAAAGAGCTTTTAACCTGTTCTTCAAAGGATAAATCAAATTCTTTAGCAAATTCCGAATCAAATTCTTTTGTAAACTCGGTCTTAAATTCATCCTCGAATTTTTCGTCAAGCTCGGTCTTTGCTTTGTCCAGATAGTAAGCTTTTACATCCGCTTTTTCACCGTTAGATATTTCTTTGAGCAGTTCAGCGTCAGCTTGGCTTTTCAGTTCAAAATGTCCGTTCTCTAACTTATATTTTGTAACGCCCTCGTTTGCCGCAGTCATCATACTCTCATTAGCAACATACATACCGGACACAAATCCGATTGTCAAAATCAGAAAAAGAGCGACAACAAGATATTTTTTCCAGTCACCGAGCAGTTCACGCGGTATCCTCCGGCGAAGCGGATTTTTGATTTTTAGTTTTGTCATTTCCGCCGCACTCCTTACCACTCGAGTTCTGAAGCCGAAATTTTATTTGCATTGACCTCATTGCGGCGAACCATACCGTCTCTCAGCTTAATTACATGATCCGCCATATCTTTTATTGCTTCATTGTGTGTTACCATAATAACCGTGTTTTTATATTTTTGATTGATGTCTTCAATCAGCTTTAAAATTTCTTTTGAAGTGGTATAATCCAGCGCGCCCGTAGGCTCGTCGCACAAAAGAATATCGGGATTTTTGACAATTGCCCTACCAATGGAAACACGCTGCTGCTGTCCACCCGAAAGCTGATTCGGCAGCTTATGCCTATGCTCATACAAACCGAGCGTATTCAGCAGTTCGTCAATATCCAGAGGGTTATCCGACAGGTAAGCCCCCACCTCAATATTTTCTTTTACATTGAGATTCCCGATTAAATTGTATAACTGAAAAACATATCCGAGATGCTTACGACGGTACTGTGTCAGCCGTTTTTCTCCCAATTCTTCAAGCTTGTCGCCGTTTATGCAAATATATCCTGAATCTGCACAGTCTATACCGCCTATAATATTCAGCAGGGTTGATTTTCCCGATCCCGAAGGACCAAGCAATACACAGAATTCTCCCTTTGCAACGGAAAAGTTAAGTCCGCGCAGGACATCCTGCCTTGTATCTCCGCTGCCAAAGGATTTTTTTAAATCGACAATTTCCAAAAATTTCTTTTCTTGCTCTGACATAACTTAATTCAATCCTTTCTTATCTATGAAACAGTGAGAATCCCTTTTTCTCATAAGGCTCTATCTGCATATCAACAAACATATATCCTGTTTTGCTGATTGCTTCTCTCAAGTCCTCTTCCGATATAGGATTTTCTGTAATAATTTCTGTTTTTCCTTTGCTGTGGGAAGAAGTGACCTTTTTCACCTCAAAGTTTCTTCGTATCGTATCATTGATATGGCTCTCGCACATTCCGCATATCATACCATCGATTTTCAATGTAATTTTTAACATATGTATCACCCCTTTATTATTGCTTCGGTATAGGTTAATGTAAGTCCACCGTCGTAAATTTCTTTGTCGATCACGGTAAAACCGTTATTTTCTAAAAATTTTATGTATTTCTCCGGAGTCCATTTATGAAACACCTTAAAGCCGGAAAGCTCCATTATCCGCATTCTTATTCTGCCTGACAAACTACCCGCCGCCGTAAAGGTGGGCGCAATTAAAATACCGTCTTTTTTCAGCACACGCTTGATTTCTGAAAGCGCCTTTTCGGGATTCGGCATAATATGTAATGCATTTGAAATAATTACTGCATCAAAGGTTTCGCTTGTATATGGCAGGTCTGTAGCATCCTGTACCGAAAAGTGCAGATGTGAGGAATGAGATTTCGTCTTAGCCTGCTTTATCATATCCTCAGAAAAGTCTGTCGCTTCCATCATTTTTACGCTTTCGGCAAGCTGAACCGACATCAGTCCCGTCCCACAGGCAAGCTCCAGTACGGTCATATTGCGATTCAATTTCTTTTTCATTCGGCTTACAATCTGTGCGTACATTTTGCCGTCGCCTGACATTGCGCGGTCATATCTTTTTGCCCATTTATTCCAAAAGGTTTTGTTATCAGTCATACCGTGTTACCTCCTAAAAGCATGTAAGTTAGCAATAGCTAACCTGTCGTTTAAAGAAAAGCAACCGCCATGCATTAGCGGTTGCTAACCGATACTATAGTATATCACAGAAAATTCCTGTTTGTCAAGATGCCGCCAATAGGTTTGCGATAAATTCAGAAAAAAGAGACGGCATTCTGCCGTCCCTCAGATATTCTATACTTTACACAAGTGCTGCGCCAAGTGCCTTGCAAGCGGCTATGGCATCATCGTCCGGAGCATCGTTACAGATTACACTGTCACAGATGAGAACAGCTCCGTCACCCTTGCAGGTATCCTCCCAATTACGCATCCACTCGCCGTCACCCCAGCCGTAAGAGCCGAACAGGGCAACTTTTTTGTCGCCCAATTTTGATTCCACAGAATCAAACATAGGCTGAAACTCATCTTCTTCCAACACCTCAGCACCCATAGCCGGACAACCGAAAGCGATTGCATCAAAAGAGTCTATCATAGAAGTATCAAATTCCGAAGCCTGAAGCATTACTGCCTCTGCTCCTTTTTCAACCGCACCTGCTTTGACAGCTGCCGCCATAGCTTCGGTGTTACCCGTACCGCTCCAATAAACTACTGCTATTTTACTCATATGTTGTTACCAACCTTTCAAAAAAATATATATCAAACGGCAACAGTGAGCCGTTCAATAGAGCTTCCGCTTGCATACAAAGCGCAGTAAATATCTGTGCATTTTTTATACTGTGCAAACAACTTTTGTGCTGTATCTGCATCGCCGTAGACTTTCCAACATCCCACGCATTTACAGTCCGCCGCTCTGTTTTCGATAAAGCCCTGAACATCCTCCGGCGGATAACCTAGAAACAACCCGATTTCGTGGGGAAAATCTTCTTTTTCACGCAAACGCCTGATTAACTCGGAAATACATCTTTCCGGCGTATCTGTTTCGTAACCGCGCTCTTTTAATATTTTGTATGCCGCATCATGCTTTAAGTCAGAAAAAAGCCTTGACGGGCGGTAAACATACACAAGAGCTCGATTATTCTGAAAGCGCAGCGGTAGCATGCGCAATCCTTTCTTTACGAAAATACGGTTCCAGCATCGGACGCAGTTTCTCATTTCAGTATCATTTGCAAATTTACAGCTAAACATATTTCCAGTTTTTATTCCGGCAAGTGTAGGCGAGCAATGCTGCACCAGCATATCTTCCGACATATTCATTCTCCTCGTATAATGTTTTTACCAAGAAAAAATTATCATTAGTCTGGCTGTGTCAATCGGTTTGGTGCTGTCCGTGATATAATTGACATAGTCAATCAGGCAAACAGTTCTGTTTCTCCTTGTTGAACCACACGGTTGCTTCATTGTTTAGTCTGTTCCCCTGATGCGGAAGTTAACTTCAAACCTACTGGCTGTTTGTCGAAGCTGCGGTTTGCCTTTCAGCAGTGATGCTCACATTAAACCGTCTCCGACCGGATTCTGATATGCGAGGGTGTTGATGCTCCGCAATCACGGGCATTGCCAAGCCGATTGACTTCAAATCCGTTACGAAAGAAGGTGATTCTATGAACCCGCTTTACGTTGGCATTGATGTCAGCCGCAAAATTAATGTTGTTTATTTAATGAAGCCTGACGGCTCCAAAATCAGCAACTTTTCTGTTGCCAATTCTCTTGACGGGTCTAAAAAGCTCGTCAAAATCATCTTATCAGCATTAGAAAACCATTCTCTTGACAAGGTCATCATTGGTCTTGAAGCTACATCCATTTACGGTGATAATCTTGTATATTTCCTTCGTGAGGATTGTTCTCTTTCAAAATGCCTCACCAAAATACACGTTTTAAACCCTAAACAAGTGAAAAAATTCAAAGACGCCTACAATGACCTGTCAAAGAATGACTTTCTTGACTCATTTGTCATAGCTGATTGTCTGCGTTTCGGAAGAATCAACAAAGAGGTATATCTCTGTGATTACCGGTATGCGGCTTTGAAAACATTAACAAGAGCCAGATTTTACGCTGTTCAAAACCTTGTTAAGGAAAAACAACGCGTAATCAATATCATTTTCAAGAAGTATTCTTCTTTAACGCAGGACAAGGTATTTTCCAATAAATTCGGTGCAACCGCTCTCGCTGTTTACACCGAGTTTGATTCGGCTGATACTCTTGTCAATATGGACTTACATGAGCTTCTGAGTTTATTCAAAAGAGAGGTAAAAATCATTTCTCTGACCCTGTCTCAGTTGCTAAAGCCATTCAGAAAGCCGCCCGAAGCTCTTATCGCTTACCGAAAACGGTTAACGATTCTGTAAATCAGGTGCTTTCTATATCTATTAACTCCATCAAATCGATCGAGGCTCAAATTAAAGACTTGGAAAAAGCTATTGCTGAACAGATGGATTTAATACCTAATACTTTGACCTCTGTTAACGGTATTGGTCCGGTTTATTCGGCTGGAATTATTGCTGAAATCGGCGATATTAACCGTTTTGACAATCAAGCTGCCTTAGCGAAATATGCCGGTCTTGTTTGGAAACAACACCAATCAGGTGGTTTTGAGTCTGAAAATACTCACCTTATTCATTCCGGCAATCGTATTCTGAAGTATTACTTGTGCGAAGCTGCATTTTCTCTTGCGAGATGTGACGCAGAGTACAATCGCTTCTATCACCTCAAATACAATGAGGTAAACAAGTTTCAACACAAACGCGCCCTCGCTTTAACTGCACGTAAATTTGTGCGGTTGGTCTTTCGACTGCTGAAAGACAATCGTCTGTATATTCCAAAGTTGTGATGACTTTGCTCTGACTTACGCCCTGTTGAAAAAATTTTTCAACCCGGGGCTTAGGTGGGACTCCCGTTTTTTGCTAAAACAGTGTCTCAATAGCTGTTTTCTCTTATCTACCGTCTTGACATTTCACCACTGGACTCGTATATATTTTTTCTTTCTGCTGTAATATCTTATAGTGGGTAGTTCTTCTCTTATCATCGTGACAGGTAGCACCTATCAGCGATTGGGTGCAATTACCCCTTGGTGGAATTTTTAAATTTTATTGACATATTAAATTTTATTGATTATAATAGCAATAGGATATATTTATCCTATTTGCACATAATAGTTTTGGAGGTATCGTTATGAATGTCAATACAAAATCTCTTGTATCAATCACGGAAGCAAACCAAAATTTTTCTAAGGTTGCAAGGCTTGTTGACGAAAACGGTTCAGCCGTTATTCTGAAAAATAATATTCCTCGTTACCTTATCGTTGAATTCAGTCAGGCAGAAAATGAACAGCTCGCTGTTGATGAGGATGTTATGGCTATTTCAAAAAGACTGATTGCGAAAAACAAAAAAGCCTATGAGGTCCTTGCAAAATGATAATTTTAAATAAATCTCAAATCTTTATGATGCACAAATCTTTGATTAAAGAAACAGGCGGACTTGACGGTATCAGGGACGAGAGCTTGCTTGATTCTGCGATAAATGCGCCTTTTCAAAAATTTGACAACCAAGATTTATTCCCAACCATACAGCAAAAGGCCGCACGACTTGGATATGGAATCATAAAAAACCACGCATTTGTTGACGGAAACAAGCGCATTGGCGCTCACACTATGCTTGTTTTTCTTGCAATTAACGGAATTGAACTTGACTACACGCAAGAAGAACTTTACTCAATTATATTAGATATAGCGGATGACAAACTTGACCTTGCTGATTTAACAAAATGGATAATTAAACATCAAGTTTAATGCAATCCCAAAACTTGTTTTTTATCATCCATCTTCTGTTGTAATTTTTTATCCGTCTTTTGCATTTTCTGCCTTTCTTCAAAACGGAGTTGATTTTGGATTATATTGCAAAGGTAACACAGGAGATAAAGAGAGGAAACTGCAACGCTGTTGCGGTTTGTTTTAATTGAATAATGAGGATACAAAACACCTCTGTTTGAATCAAAGACTGATTCGGCAGAGGTGTTTTCTTCATATTCAAAAGGATTTGAAACAGGTTCTTCGTCTGTATTCTCACTTTCTTCCGCTTCATCTTCGGCGAGATTTAATTTCATCGCTTCCCTTATTACTGCATTTTTTATTGACTTAAACTCTTTGTTATCGACAAGCGAAATCCTATCGGACATTTCATCCGTGTAGGTTCGGATTGTATTTTCCTTTTGTTCATACCATAGATCATAGAGCTTCTTGATTCTGCTGTCATTGGCAAGCTCTTCAACAACGGAATCAACGATTGCTTTTACATCAGGTTTTAGATAACCATATACCTTTTTGCCTTTCGTTTTTGAAAGTCTGTCGGCAAGCTCTAACAGCTTATTCTGAATTGACATTCTGATATATATTTCAGAGTTAATCTTTGAAACCAAATTCTCTACAATGTCACGAGCCTCGGCTTTCAGCTTATCTCTGTGTTCGGTTTGCTTTTCATAAATGCACATTAAATCCTGCTGAAAAATATCTTTTGCAAATGACGAACGCAGATTTTCCACACCTTTTTGTGTGAGATACCCTTCATTATCAACAGTTGAATATGCAATTAAATGCACGTGAGGGTGATGCGATTCATTATGAAAAGCCGCATACCAACGAAGATTTTGCATAGGAATTTTCAAATTTTTCGCAAGTGCTTCTGTCTGTGTGCGGAGCATATCTCTCCACCGAACTCCGGTATTAAAACCAGGCCGTTCCGCATCTTCTCTGCGAATAGAAATTATCGCAGTCCAGATATTTCCCTTGTGTTTGTCAAGCTCTTCAGTTACTTTACTCAACTGAACCTGCACACCGTCATCTGTAAACAGTCCGTGTGAGCCGAATCTTTCGGCACGAGGACGGGTAGCAATGTAATCGTCATATGCTTTCCTGCCCGAGATTTCATATCTTGTACAGCCTGCTGTCGGATAATCCTGTCGCTTTTGCCTTGTCGAACTGCTCGTCCGTAAAGCCTTGCAATCTCCAGCACTCTCTAGGAGTAAGCTTTCTGATTCTGCCGATATGAACTTCGCCATTTGGCTCAACAAAAGCAACCGCGAATTTTTCATTGTCATCGAGAACATCTGAATTCTCTACAAAAACTCCCGAATGTTCAGCCTTGCGGTTACTAATTCCCAAATCGTGCCTTGCAGTTATGCACCTTGCAATTTCTGTCAGCCTAGGATCAGGGTTCAGATCTATGAAATAATACGCCTGTGTTGCAGAAGTAGTAAGCGTGTGTGCTATATGACTGCCTACTCTACCACGCCTTGAATTTTATCCCGAAAAAGCTGTATCAATGCTGTCACCGGGATATGCGATCTGATAACCGTCTTTGGTCTTAGATTTTATCGGCAAGCCAAAGTTTTCAGTATCTTCAATAAGATAAAGTCCCGAATGACCGCCGAATCCGCCCGAACCGCTTGTAAGGGTACAGCTTGGTCCTTTCGATGAATAGATTCGCTAACCTTGCGTTGGGTTTTCTTTGTATAAGAGCTTTTCCGCTTGTTTGCGTGAAAGATAGTACTTCTCCGGCACATTTTCCTCTAAGACAGCCGATAATGAACACTCGATTTCGTGATTGGGGAACTCCAAAACTTTTGCTGTTAAGTACCTGCTAGCATACATCATACCCCAACTCATCCAATGTACGGAGGATTGTTTCAAATGTCCTGCCTGAGTCATGGTTAAGCAGACCGGGAACATTTTCGAGGAAGAGATACCTAGGTTTTTTTAACGGCAGCAATTCGAGCAATCTCGAAAAACAGCGTTCCTCTTGTATCGTCAAATCCTTTCCTTGCTCCTGCGATGCTGAACGATTGACAAGGGAATCCGCCCAGAAGAAGGTCGAAATCGGGTAACTGTTCGGGTACAATTTTTCTTGCGTCATCAAAATAAAGTTCACCTCCCGTATCATACATTGCTTCATATGCCTGCTTTGCATACTTGTCGATTTCGCAGTAGCCGACACACTCAAAACCGTCTATGGCTTCAAGTCCCGAACGGAAACCGCCGATGTCTGCAAACATATCAAAAAATTTGATAGCCATAAATCTTCATTCCATACGAATATTTATATTTTAACAAAACACCTCACATTCGCATAGTCATTCCGTTATCCTCATCAGGAGCTTCATCTTCAACATCAGATGAGGATTGGTTTTCTGCTTCGATTTCTTCCTGTGTGAGCTTTCTGAATGAGTCCTCACCGGGAACTACTCCAAGTGTTCGACCATTGTCCCACTCAGGGAATATCGTTCCCATTGAATCAACAAATCTTACTGTACCTCTTGTCCCTGATGGAACAGGTGCGTAAGGATCTTTCATACTGATAAGCTCAATTCTTGTACCCGGAGGATACAATTTCTTTGTGCTTTCAGCAATTCTGCGCTGTCTTTCATATTCGTTCAAGTTATACACCCCTTAAATTTTATTTTATAATTGCACTGCATTTGAGTAGGACTTCTGATTTTTGTTTCCATATCATTAACCTCCGTCTTTCTTATTTCTGTTTGTATTGAAATTTTTGTTATCAGGGAAATGTGTATTATTATCATTGCAATCATCATTTCGCCTATCAAAATTAGGCTTCTGCCGCATCTCTCTTTCAAACTTCCTGAGTTCAGGTGTGTCGGTAAAATACATTTAAAATCATTCCTTTCATTTCTTTGCAAATAAAAAAAGCAACCGTTCTAATCAAAATTAAAACGATTGCCAATAAAAAAAGAGCCAATTCATATATCTCTATAATAGAAATATATGATTGACTCATATGTTTGATAATATTAAATTAAGCCGATTAGAAAAAGTAATCAGTTTTCTTTGTCTTTAATTAAATTACGAAGTTTATCAACAGCTTCTTCTTTAGTTTCAGAATCCTTTACAATCTGAATAATAGAATTCATTAAAACATCAAATTGTTTATCTGTCATATTTTCGATCTCCATATCTTTCCTTTCCGATAAATCAATTATCACTTCTACCGTAAATAAATTTTTGTATATAAGTAATTGAGGCTCATAGAAAAACTATGAGCCTCATTTGGCTCCCCCAACTGGGCTCGAACCAGTGACATCATGATTAACAGTCATGCGC